>NZ_CP168079.1:2119395-2288963 GCF_050915955.1 Pseudomonas sp. UBT
TGCGAAACCGGCCGCCAAGCCAGCTGCTAAAACCGCTGCTGCAAAACCAGCCGCCAAGCCAGCGGCTAAAACCGCTGCTGCAAAACCAGCCGCCAAGCCAGCTGCTAAAACCGCTGCTGCGAAACCAGCCGCCAAGCCAGCTGTTAAAACCGCTGCTGCGAAACCAGCCGCCAAGCCAGCTGCCAAACCGGCTGCTGCGAAACCAGCTGCCAAGCCAGTAGCTAAAACCACGGCTGCAAAACCAGCCGCCAAGCCAGCCGCCAAACCTGCTGCTGCGAAACCAGCACTGGCCAAGCCTGCTACCCCGGCAGCTTCGTCTGCTACGCCGGCAGCGTCCGCCGCTCCAACGGCATCGGCCAGCAGCACTTCTGCACCGGTAGCGCCAAGCACCACCCCAACCAGCGCTTCCTAAGCGCCGGTGGCCGCGACGCGCAGTTGCTGCAGCGCGTCGCGGTCAAGGTTGGCGGTTCCGGCCGCCAGACCTTCAAGCCACCCCAGTTGATCCCCTTCTTCAGTCGGCCATGCCTGCGTCAACACTTCCAGGCGTGCCAACAACTCCCGTTCGGCTTCCAGCTCCAGGGCTTTGACCCGCTCGCGTAACGCCGCCAAAGGTAAATCCTGTTGCGCCATGGCTCGCCATTGCGCGCGCATCTGTCGCAACGGTTCGACCACATTTTTCTGCCACGGCAGGGCAACCTGCTGCAGCGCCTGAATACGCTCGGGCTCAAGCGCCACGCCGCGCCGCTCCAGCCAGGCGGCGCAGAGCAACAGGCACACATCCGCGCCTTGATCCTGCAAGCGCAGGCAAGCGGCTTCAACGCCCGGCCGGGCGTAAGTCGAGAGGGCAAAGCTCCACAGGTCAGCGCACATATTCACACCCAAGCCAGCGAGCGACGAAGCTGGTAGACTCCGCCGCCATTATGATCCGACTTCAAAGCCTAACATTACAGCGTGGCCCGCAACGTCTTCTCGAAGACGCCGAGCTGACCCTGCACGCCGGTCACAAAGCCGGCCTGATCGGTGCCAACGGTGCCGGCAAATCCACGTTGTTCGCCCTGTTGCTGGGTGAGCTGACCCCGGATTCCGGGGACTGCTTGCTGCCGGCCGACTGGCGCATCGCCCATATGCGCCAGGAGATCGACACCCTGGACCGCATTGCGATCGACTACGTGCTCGATGGCGACCTGCGCCTGCGCCAGGTGCAACACGACCTGGCCGAGGCCGAGAAAACCCAGGACGGCGCGGCTCAGGCCCGCCTGCACTCGGAACTCGACAGTGCCGATGGCTATACCGCCGACGCCCGCGCCCGCAAGATGCTTGCCGGTCTTGGCTTTACCAATGAGCAGATGGACCGCCCGGTCGCCGACTTCTCCGGTGGTTGGCGCATGCGCCTGAACCTGGCTCAGGCGCTGATGTGCCCGTCGGACTTGTTACTGCTCGACGAACCGACCAACCACTTGGACCTCGATGCGATCCTGTGGCTGGAAGATTTCCTCAAGAGCTACCCAGGTACTTTGCTGCTGATTTCCCACGACCGGGATTTCCTCGATGCCGTGGTCGACAACATCGCCCACGTCGAACAGAAGAAAATCACCCTCTACCGTGGCGGCTACACCGCGTTCGAACGCGCGCGTGCTGAGCGTCTGGCCCAGCAGCAGCAGGCTTTCGAGAAGCAGCAGGCGCAACGCGCGCACATGGAAAGCTACATCGCCCGGTTCAAGGCCCAGGCCACCAAGGCCCGTCAGGCCCAGAGCCGGATCAAGGCCCTGGAGCGAATGGAGGAGCTGTCGGCGGCCCACGTCGATTCGCCGTTCGACTTCGTATTTCGTGAGTCGGTGAAGATCTCCAGCCCGTTGCTGGACCTTTCGGATGCGCGCCTGGGTTATGGCGACAAAACCATTCTGGAGAAGGTCAAGCTGCAGCTCACGCCGGGCGCACGTATCGGTTTGCTCGGCCCTAATGGCGCCGGCAAGTCGACACTGATCAAGAACCTGTCGGGTGAACTGCAACCGCTGGCCGGCCGCCTGACCCGTGGCGAGAACCTGGTGGTGGGCTATTTTGCTCAGCATCAACTGGACTCCCTCGATTCCAAGGCCAGCCCGTTGCTGCACCTGCAGCGTCTGGCGCCGACCGAGCGTGAGCAAACCCTGCGCGACTTCCTCGGTGGCTTCGACTTCCGTGGCGCGCGCATCGATGAGCCGGTATTGAATTTCTCCGGTGGCGAAAAGGCGCGTCTGGCCCTGGCATTGATCGCCTGGGACCGACCGAACCTGCTGTTGCTCGACGAACCCACCAACCACCTGGACCTGGAAATGCGCCTGGCGTTGACCATGGCCCTGCAGGAGTTCAGTGGCGCGGTACTGGTGGTGTCTCACGATCGCCACTTGCTCAAGAGCACCACCGACAACTTCCTGCTGGTGGCTGACGGCAAAGTCGAAGAGTTCGACGGTGACCTGGATGATTACGCACGCTGGCTGACGGATTACCGTCTGCGCAACTCGCCGGTCAGCAACACGCCGGTCAACCCGGACAAAACCGACAAAAAAGCCCAGCGCCAGGCCGCCGCCGCACTGCGTCAGCAGTTGGCGCCGCACAAGCGTGAAGCCGACAAGCTGGAAGCCGAGCTGGGCAAGGTGCATGAGCGCCTGGCCAAGATCGAAACCAGCCTGGGCGACAGCGCCGTCTACGAGGCGGCGCGCAAGGACGAGCTGCGCGACCTGCTGGCCGAACAGGCCAAACTCAAGGTGCGTGAAGGGCAGTTGGAGGAAACCTGGATGGAAGCCCTCGAGCTGCTGGAAAGCTTGCAAGCGGAGCTGGAGGCGCTGTCCTGATGGAGGCGCTGCAACTGCCGCTACCGACGCAATGGGTGGAGCCGGCCTGGATCGGCGCGCAAATCCTGCTGATTCTGCTGGCTGGTTATCTCACCCAGCGTTTTGTTGCCAAAGGTCTCACCCGTCTGGGTGAGCGCTACCCGTTCCCACCGCAACTGCTGATGCCTCTGCGCGGCGGCCTGCGCTGGCTGATCATGGGCAGTGCGTTGATTTTCGTGCTGGGCCGCCTGGGCGTGTCCGCCACGGTGTTGTGGACAGCACTGTCAGGGTTTGTCGCGGTTGCCGCTGTGGCGTTCTTCGCCATGTGGTCGGTACTGTCCAACCTGCTGTGCGCTATCTTGATTTTCACCGTCGGGCCGTTCCGCCTCGGTGATATCGTCGAGTTGGTGGACACTGTCGATAAACCTGGCGTGAAGGGTCGGGTAGTGGCGATCAACCTGCTCTACACCACGTTGATCGAAGTGGAAGATGCCGGTACCGACAGCGCGATGGTACAAGTGCCTAACAGCTTGTTCTTCCAGCGCTCCGTGCGGCGTTGGCCCGGCACTCACGTGTTCCCGGGCGACCGCTAGCGCTCAGATCTTTTAAAAATCTATAGCCAGCCTTCGGTCGGCGGAGTTAGCTTAAGGCCTGACGGCAAACTCCCTTCTGAGGTGTGTAATGGCACTCGACACATGGCTGGCCTTTTTCCTGGCCAGTTGGATCATTTCCCTGTCCCCCGGTGCCGGCGCAATCGCGTCGATGTCCAGCGGCTTGCAATACGGTTTCCTGCGCGGTTACTGGAATGCCATTGGCCTGCAACTGGGCCTGGCGATGCAGATTGCCGTGGTGGCGGGCGGGCTGGGTGCCATTCTTGCGGCGTCTTCCACTGCGTTCTATGCGATCAAATGGTTTGGTGTGGCGTACCTGGTGTACCTGGCCATCAAGCAATGGCGTGCCCTGCCCATGGACATGAGCGAGGACGCGGCGATACGCCCGATCGGTAAGCCGATGGCGATGATGTTCCGTGGGTTCCTGGTCAACGCCAGCAATCCCAAGGCTCTGGTGTTCATGCTGGCGGTGCTGCCGCAGTTCGTGAACCCGCAGGCGCCTTTGCTGATCCAGTACCTGATCCTGGGCGCGACCATGATCGGCGTCGATATGATTGTGATGGCGGGTTATACGGGGTTGGCGTCGAAAGTCTTGCGTGTGTTGCGCACGCCCAAGCAGCAAAAGCGCATGAACCGTACGTTTGCCGGTTTGTTCGTCGGGGCTGCGGGGTTCTTGGCCAGCTTGCATCGCGCAACGGCGTAACTGAACAAACGGGATTAAAAAGTGTGGGAGCGGGCTTGCCCGCGAATGCGCTATGTCAGTCAACAGAAATAGTGACTGATTCACTGTATTCGCGAGCAAGCCCGCTCCCACATTGGTTATGTGCTGGCTTTGAAGTGAGGGCTCAGCGCAGAATCTTTGGCGCTTCATCCCTTGGCAGGTTATTGCGCAACGCAGGCTTGCCCGGGTCTTGATACCCGCCGCCCAACTGTTCCGCCAACTGCCTGGCTACATCCTCACCCAAGGCTTTCGAGACTTCCTTCACGACACGTGGCCGGTTCAGGCTGACGCGCACATCGCGGCTGTTCACCAGCTTGGTGTCCTGGCCTTCACCCATGGCGGTAAATGCCGAGGTGATCTCGAAGGTGCGGGTGTTGATCAGGCTGAAGTCGGCCACCAACGTCAGGCCCAGCACCGCCGAATAGCTGTTGGTGTGGTCCAGGGCATTGATGTCCTGGGTGAAGTCGATGTCCGACAGTGTGCCGAACAGCACGTAGTCAGCACCCTTGAAGTTACCGGCCTTGATGCGCTTGATCACGTCATAGACGTCGCCCTTGGCGTCGGCGGTGTAGGGCGTTCCCTGCACCAGTTGGAACTGGTGCGACTTGAGGATTTCGCCCTTGATGTCACCGCTGAATTTACGCAGCTCGGTCTGTTCGATGTAGCTGGTACGGCTCTCGTACTCACTGTAGTTCGACGCACCGCTGGCCTGATACGCGCTGGCCTGGAAGTTATTGCTGGCCGACACCGCGTGGATGTACTCCTCGACCCGCGCCTCGTAGGCCAGGTCGGTTACCGCGATCTTAGGGGCGGCCGAGGCGCCAAAGGCGCACAGCAGGCCGATCATGCCGATCCATGCACGCATTGCTTAGCGCTCCGTGGTTTTGCGGATTTCTTTCTCGTCCATCCATTCGGCCAGGCCGCTCTCGACGTCGATCAGCTGCAGGCTGAATTTGTAGAACACGTCCTTGTAGTCCGAGCTGCGCTTGACGATGGAGCTGATGGAGCCTTCCAGGCGGTACTTGGCGGCAACCATGTTGCCGGTCTTGCTCACCGTGGATTTTTTGTACAGGCCGCTCTGGTTCTGCAGCTTGAGCTGGTCGACCTGGCTTTGCATTTCAGTGTTGTCGCTGGCGAAGCGCGCGGTGCCGGTTTTCATCAACTGGGTCTTGATCGACGTGGTGATCTCGCGGGTATCGATGTACTCGCTGGTCTTGTTCTTCACGTCATACACCTGCACCACCGGACGGCCTTGCAGAATGCCGGACTGCGCCAGAGAGCGGGTCATGCTTTCAGCGATCATCTGCAGGTCGGTGGAACCGAACTCGTTGGTCACCAACTCCACGGCCTTGGTGTCGCCGTAGCTGATGTTCTTGCCGCCGAGTACCGGCGAGGTGTTGGAGCAACCGCTGGCCAGCAGGGCGACCACGGCGAGGAACGAGAAGCGTACGAACATGGGGAAATCTCTCTGAAACAGGCTTTTTAGTTGAAGAGCAGGGGCGCGACTCAACGCGTCTTCACTTCAAGACGGAAGTCCGCGGCCTGGGGCAAATTGGCAATGGCGGGCAGGAAGGTCGCCTGGTTGGGGTACAGGTTCAGCACTTTCCAGGTTTCTTCATCGCCCACAGGGAAACCGTCGGCGCCCAGCCAGGCGAAGCGGTAATACATCATCTGGTTGCTGCTGGTGATGTTGCTCAGCTGCACTTTGGCCGTGAGGAAGCCGTTTTCGCGGGCAACGCGAATGGCACCGACGGCGATGCCTTTGAATTTACCCATCACCACGATTTTGCTGGCGGCGCTGCCGGGTTCCGGTGGCGGTGGGGTGGCGCAGCCGGCGAGCAGGATCAGCGCGAGGGCGCCGAGGATGAAATGACGCATAACGTGCTCCTTAAGGTTGTTTGAGGGCGATGGCCTGAGCGGAAGTGCCTGGCACCACATGCGCGGCAAGGCCACCGGCGAAAACCTGGTTGCCGACCACACGCAGAGTGATCACTTGATAGCGCTGGTCGGCCTTGACCGTCACCAGCGTCCCGCCCAAGGCGTTGGGCAGGCTGACTTGGTGTTCGCCATGCTTGAGGCGCAGGCGCGTCACTTGGGTCATGTCCGGCAGGGTGCGCCAGGTGCGGGTGTCAGCACCTTCGGTCACCGCCGAGGCGATGCCCAGCACCAGGCTTGCCATGGGGTTGGTCTTGTTCAGGTTGTTTTGCGTCACGCCACGGCTGACTGCACGCACGGTGGTGCGCAGGATGATCCCAGGCATGTCGTCACGCAGGGCGCGGCGGGACATGGCGGTGGTGCTATTGAGTGCCGTGAGGTTCTGCTGCTTGCCGTCGACGCCGATCTGGCTGAAGGTCGCGGTCGAGGTGTCTGCCTTGATCACCGGGAATGACAGTGGGGTGATGACCAGGTGGCCGTCGATCGGGATCGGCAGCGGTAGGCGGATCGAGTCACGCGCCGGTGCCAGGCCACTCTGCACCACGATCAGCACGTCGGTCTCGTCGGCGCCTACCCTTGATTTGTCCAGGTCCATCAGCGCTTGCTCCAGCAGCGGCGTGTTGGGGCGCAACTCGGCAGCCTTGCGATAACCCGGTGCGGCCAGGTCTTTCTCTCCCAGGGCTTCGTAGACAAAGCCTGCCAGGTAATGGCTGAACGCACTCTGGTAGCTGTTCTTCAGGCCGACCACATCCGGCGCATCCAGTGCTTCAATCGGGTAGCCACGCAGGTCTTTGATCTGAGTGGTTACGCCCTGGCGCTCGGCCTCGTTTTCGCGCTTGAGGTATTCCTTGTCGCGCAGGTCGGCGATAACGGCTTCGCGCTCGTGGGTCTTCTTGATTTCGGTGCGGGCGCCGTCGAAGTCATTCACGGCCAGCAGGTTCAGGGCCATTTGAGTGGTCAGCATGACCTTTTCGTAGTCGTAGCCTTCGTAGCGGCGCACCTTGTCGTTGACCAGGAAACTGCCGAACTGGGCGAGGTACTTTTCGCTGTCGAACTTGACCGACTCTTCCCACTTGTAGACCTGCAGGTCGGCACTGCGCCAGGCGGTCTGGCTGCCGGTGAGGTCACCTTTGGCGCGCAACAGCTCACCCTTTTCGAAGAAGTAGAGCAGGTCCTTGTCTTCGCCGGTGTTGTTCTTTTCCAGCAGGGTCAGGGCGCCATCGACGTTACCGGTGGCCAACTGCTGGTTAGTGGCTTGCAGCTCAGTGTCGTAGCTGCGAAACATCGAACAACCGGAAAGCAAGGTAACCGCCGCAAGCGTGAGCGGGGTCAAGGCGCGAAATGCCATGCAAACTTCTTCCTTGAAAGTGATAAGCAGATGTGCAAATTCCTCATAAAAACGAGGAAATAAATACCCTTTAGAAATAACAGGGCGCGGCATTATAGGCGCCATTACTAGCAAAACAATGGCTTTTTGTTACGCCTTAATGCGGTGAGTGCCATCAATCCGTTAGTGGTATTCCAAGCGCCAGATCACGAACGCCTTGAGTCAGAGCCTTTAAAGTTAAACAATGTGTTACTTCGTATTTACCTTTGAGATTCATTCATGATTGCCCCCTTCCGTTTTCTCGCCTGGCTGGTGCTGCCGGCCCTGATGTCGTGCAGCTTCAATCTGCTGGCCGCGACTGCCGAGGGCGCCCCACAAGCCCTGCATTTGCTGGATTACATTGGCGCTGACTACCCACCGACGGTGGAGGCGGGCAAGGTTATCGATGAATCTGAATATCGCGAATAACTGGAGTTTCTCGGCGTGTTGCAGGGCCTGGTGACTGAGCTGCCGGAAAGGCCGGAGCGCGCGGAGTTGGTCAAGGGCGTCGACGAATTGTTAGCGGCTGTGACCGCCCACCAGGATGGCGCAGCTGTCGCTCGCCTGGCCCGGCAGTTGGGCGCCAAGTTGGCGGTGGCCTATGAAGTCAGCCAGGCGCCGGTCATCACGCCCGACCCCGCACGTGGCGCACCGCTCTACGCCCAGCATTGCTCGGTTTGCCACGGCACTGCCGGCGCGGGTGATGGTCCGGCCAGTACGGGGATGACGCCGCCACCTGCCAACCTGCGAGATGCCGTGCGTCTGGACCGCCTGAGCCTCTATGCGATCTACAACACCCTCGGCCTGGGCGTTGAAGGCACTGACATGCCGTCCTTCGCCGATCAACTGGATGACCGTCAGCGCTGGGACCTGGCCACTTACATCGCCGGCTTCACAGCGGACCCGGCTGCGGCAAAAAGTGAACAGCCCTTCAACCTCGCCGACCTGGCACGCCAGACGCCTAATGAAGTGCTGGCCGCAAACGGTCCAGGCGCCGCCGCGACCTTCCGTGCCCAGCGCGCACAACCGCCACAGGTCAAGCGTGGCCCGGCGCAGTTGCTCGACTACACCGCCGCCACCCTGGACAAGAGTCTCGCCGCATTCCGTAGCGGTGAGCACGAGCAGGCTTATGACCTGTCGGTAGCCGCTTACCTTGAGGGCTTCGAGCTGGTGGAAAGCTCTCTGGATAACGTTGACGCCAACGTGCGCAAGGACACCGAGAAAGCCCTGATGGCCTACCGGCAGTCATTGCAGGACGGCCTGCCGATCGAGCAAGTGCAGCAGCGTCTGGACGTTGCTAAAGGCAAGCTCGCCGAGTCCGCCGGCTTGTTGGGCAGCGATGGCTTGAGCTGGTCGTTGAGCTATATCTCCGGGCTGTTGATTCTGTTGCGTGAAGGCCTGGAAGCCATCCTGGTGCTGGCGGCGATCCTGGCGTTCCTGCGTAACACCGGCCAGCAATCGGCGGTGCGCAGTGTGAACGTCGGCTGGGGCCTGGCGCTACTGGCCGGTCTGGCGACGTGGGCGTTGGCGGCGTATGTGATTGACGTCAGCGGTGCCCAGCGCGAATTGCTGGAAGGTTGCACGGCGCTGTTCGCCAGTGTGATGGTGCTGTGGCTTGGCGTGTGGATGCATGATCGGCGCCATGCAGCAGCCTGGCAGGATTACATCAAGAGCAGCCTGGTCGGCGGCGGAGGGCGCTTTGGTTTTGCGCTGCTGGCGTTTTTCTCGGTGTACCGTGAGCTGTTCGAAGTGATCCTGTTCTACGAAACCCTGTGGCTGCAAGCCGGCCCGGCCGTGCACAACGCAGTGCTGGCAGGTGGTGCTACGGCGCTGGTGCTGTTGGTGGGTTTGGCGTGGGTGATCCTGCGGGGTTCGGCGAAGCTGCCGTTGGCGCTGTTCTTCGGCATCAACGCGGCGTTGCTGTGTGCGCTGTCGGTGGTGTTCGCCGGGCATGGCGTGAAGGCGTTGCAGGAAGCGGGCATCTTCGGTACGCGGCCGGTGGCGTTTTTTGACTTCGACTGGTTGGGCATCCATGCCGATGCGTACTCGTTGAGTGCGCAGGCTTTGGCGATCCTGGCGATTGTGGTGCTTTACGGCCGCAGCCGTCTGGCCGAAAAACAGCGTGTGGTGGCCTGATCGTGCGCGTCTGGATTGATGCGGACGCCTGTCCGCGCGCGGCCAAGGACCAAGTGGTGAAGTTCGCCCTCAAGCGCCAATTCGACGTGGTGCTGGTCGCGGGGCAGAGCCAGATCAAGCCGAGCTTTGCCTGTGTGAAGCTGATCGTAGTACCCAGCGGCCCGGATGCGGCGGATGACTACCTGGTGGAGCACGCGGTGCCCGGCGAGCTGGTGATCTGCAGCGATGTGCCCTTGGCCGACCGTTTGGTGAAGAAGGGTGTCACCGCCCTCGACCCACGGGGCAAGGAATTCAGCCCGGCGAACATGAGTGAACGGCTGGCGGTGCGCAACCTGTTCACTGATCTGCGCGAACAAGGCCAAATGGGCGGCGGCCCACCGCCCCATGGGGAAAAGGACAAGCAGGCGTTCGCCAACGCGCTGGACAGGATACTGACCAAGTTGATGCGCCCGTCCTGACCTGGTTGTAAGCAAGGCTTTTTGTGGCGAGCGGGGCAAGCCCGCTCGCCACCGTTAAGTGTTCGACTGTCTGTTCAATCGTTCTCGTGGGTCAATTCCAGCACGCGATCCACGAGTTTGTTGATGCCCGACGCCACCTCACTGATGCTTTTGCCGAGCATGTAGGCAGGGGTGCTCACCAGCTTGCGCGCCTTGTCCTCGACAATATCCTCCACCGCGCACTCGCGGTGGGTGGCACCCATTTTATCGAGGGCGGCGGCGGTGGCGGCATCGTTGCCGATGGTGCAGGTGACGCCGGGGCCATAGATCTTCGCGGCCAGGGCCGGCGAGATGCAGATCAGCCCGACCGGTTTGCCCGCTTCGGCAAAGGCTTCGGCCAGCGCCAGAACCTGCGGGTTGATGCTGCAACCGGCGCCTTCCACGGCAAAGGTCGAGAGGTTCTTCGCCGCGCCAAAACCGCCGGGCACGATCAGTGCGTCGAAGTCTTCGGCGTTGGCCTCACGGATGTCCTTCACCTCACCCCGGGCGATACGCGCCGACTCCACCAGCACATTGCGCGATTCGGGCATCTCTTCGCCGGTGAGGTGGTTGATCACGTGATGTTGCGCGATATCGGGTGCAAAACATTGGACCTGAGCACCACGCTGGTCCAGGCGCAGCAAAGTGATGACGCTTTCGTGGATCTCTGCGCCGTCGTACACGCCACAGCCGGAAAGGATCACTGCAATCTTTTTGCTCATGAGTATTTCTCCCTATTTCGTGGCGTTAAATGTCTACTAATTTGTCACCTGTTGCCAATGGGATCTGGCGTTGCTACACCTAATCTTGATGTAACAAAAATAGACCGGACTAGCCCATGGACTTCGTGCCTTACGCGGTACCGTTTTTCATTGCCTTGATCGTGGTTGAGCTGCTGGCCGACCACTGGCGCGGCGAGCGCAACTATCGGGTGGCGGATGCCATCAACAGCCTCAGCACCGGTGTGCTGTCCACGACCACGGGGCTGTTGACCAAGGGCGTGGGGTTGCTGACCTACGCGTTCGCGCTCAAGCATTTGGCACTGATCGAACTGTCGGCCCAGAGTGTCTGGACCTGGGTGTTCGCCTTTGTGTTTTATGACTTCTGCTACTACTGGCTGCATCGCTGCGGGCATGAGCGCAACATCCTGTGGGCCGCGCACTCGGTGCATCACCAGAGCGAGGACTACAACCTCACCACCGCCCTGCGCCAGACCAGCACCGGCTTTCTGTTGAGCTGGATCTTTTACTTGCCGTTGGCCGTGCTGGGCGTGCCGCTGGTGGTGTTTATCAGCGTGGCCTCGCTCAATCTTCTGTATCAATTCTGGGTGCACACCCGGCATGTGCCCAAGCTCGGCTGGTTCGAGTGGTTCTTTGTGACACCGTCCAATCATCGGGCCCACCATGCACAGAATGCTCTCTACATGGATCGCAACTACGGCGGGGTGTTCATTATTTGGGATCGGCTGTTCGGCAGCTTCCAGGAAGAAGACGACAACGAACCGGTGATTTTTGGCGTGACCACGCCCTTGGCCAGCTGGAACCCGCTATGGGCCAACCTGCAGTTTTATGCGCAGCTGTGGAGTGATGCACGACGTACCGAAAAATGGTGGGACAAGCTGCGCATCTGGTTCATGCGCACTGGCTGGCGCCCGGCGGACGTGAAGGCCAAATACCCGATGGCCAAACCCGATTTGAGTCAGTTCCGCAAATTTGAAGTGCCGTTGGATGCGCGCCAGCAGGTCTATATCGCGCTGCAATTTGCCGCGTATGTGGGCTTTGGCAGCTATTTGATGAACTTCGGCGAGGGGCTGCCCACGGCGGCGCTGATCCTGGGCTGGAGTGCGGTGGCGGTGGGGTTATTTACGTTGGGCGTAGCCCTGGAGAATCGCCCGTGGGCGCTGAAAGCCGAGCTGGTACGCCTGGGGCTGAATGTGCCACTGGTGTGGCTGGCGCCGCTGGTCGGGTTATGGCCGGCCAGCAGTTTGGGCTGGCTGGGTTTGGTGAGTTACAGCTTGCTCAGCGTGATCGGCCTCTACTGTTGCAGAAGCCGGCTTACTCGGTGGGTGTCTTAGGCGTTTCGACGGGGGCCGGCTCGGCGGCGAGCCGGGCCTTTGCATCCTCGCAGGCCTGGCGGGCAATGCGGGCGTTCTTGAAGCGGCGGCGCAACCACAGGCCAAAGCCCAACAGCACCAAGGCGCCCAGCACCCACAGCTCGTATTTCTTGACGCTGCCGAGCATGCCTTCCAGCACCGCGCCGAAGTGGTAAGCCGCAGCGCCCAAGGCTGCCGCCCAGACTGCAGCGCCAATCCCGTTAAGAATCAGGTAGCGCACCGGCGGGTAGCCTGACAAACCAATCGCCACGGGCATCACGGTGCGCAAGCCGTAGACAAACCGGAAGCTCAGCACCCAGATGTCCGGATGCTTACGGATATGTTCCAGGGCCTTGTCGCCCATCAATTGCCAGCGCGGCTTGCGCGCCAACAGTTTGCGGCCGTGCTTGCGCCCCAGGAAGTACCACAGCTGGTCGCCGGCGTAGCTGCCAAAGAAGGCAACGACCACCACCAGGTTGATATCCATGTATCCACGGAACGCCAGGAAGCCTGCGAGAACCAAAATGGTCTCGCCTTCGAAGAACGTGCCCAGGAAGAGAGCAAAGTAGCCGAAGTCATGCAGAAATTGTTGAAGCATGGTCTGGGGTGCTGGCGAAATGAACGCGCAGCCTACGCCTTCGTGAACATTCATGAAAGTATCGAGATGTGTCACGAAGTGAACAATTCCTACATAAACGACGAATGCGACTGCAGGTCGCATCGATAAGCACAACTGTCATTCCTTCGTCATAATGGCCGCTTATAACTGCAACGCTCGCCCGTAAACGCGGGCTCAGGAGTCTGTCGTGAGCTTTACCCCTGCCAATCGCCTGTTCCCCGCCACCCGCCTGCGTCGCAATCGCCGTGATGATTTTTCTCGCCGTCTGGTGCGTGAAAACGTGCTGACGACGAACGATCTGATTTTGCCGGTGTTTGTGCTGGACGGTGAAAATCGCCGGGAAGCGGTGGCGTCGATGCCGGGTGTGGAGCGCTTGACCATTGATCTGCTGCTTGAAGAAGCGGCGAATTGGGTTGAACTGGGGATTCCGGCGCTGGCGCTGTTTCCCGTGACACCCTCCGAACTCAAGTCGCTCGACGCTGCCGAAGCCTGGAACCCGCAAGGGATCGCCCAGCGCGCCACCCGCGCCTTGCGCGAGCGTTTCCCGCAGCTGGGTGTGATCACCGACGTGGCGCTGGACCCGTTCACCACCCACGGCCAGGATGGCATTCTTGACGAAGACGGCTATGTTCAGAACGACATTACCGTCGATGCACTGGTCAAGCAGGCGTTGTCCCACGCGGCAGCGGGTGCCCAGGTCGTGGCGCCGTCGGACATGATGGACGGCCGCATCCAGGCGATTCGCGAAGCCCTGGAACTGGCTGGCCACGTCAATGTGCGGATCATGGCCTATTCGGCCAAGTACGCCAGCGCCTATTACGGCCCGTTCCGCGATGCGGTGGGTTCGGCGCTGAACCTGGGCAAGGCCAACAAGGCCTCCTATCAGATGGACCCGGCCAACAGCCATGAAGCCCTGCACGAAGTGGCGGCCGACCTGGCCGAAGGTGCCGACATGGTGATGGTCAAACCCGGGATGCCGTACCTGGACATCCTTTACCGGGTCAAAGAGGAATTCAAGGTGCCGACCTTTGTCTATCAGGTCAGCGGTGAATACGCCATGCACATGGCCGCGATCCAGAATGGTTGGTTGAGTGAAGGGGTGATCCTTGAATCCCTGACAGCCTTTAAACGTGCCGGCGCTGATGGCATTCTGACCTACTTCGCCGCCCGCGCTGCCCAATTGCTTAGAGAGCAACAATAGCCCTCACAGGAACACTCGATGAATACCGAAGGACTCTCAGAAGTTGCCGTAAAAGACGCTCACCCGGTGGTGGAACAAGTCACCGAGACCCCGCCCGAGCTGGAGCCCGCTCCGCCTGCCGTGGTGCCCGAAGCCCCTGCGCCGGCCCCGGTGGCGGCGGTGACCAACCTGGATGACAGCAGCCTGTACATCCACCGCGAGCTGTCACAACTGCAATTCAACATCCGCGTGCTGGAGCAGGCGCTGGACGAGTCCTATCCGCTGCTGGAGCGGCTCAAGTTCCTGCTGATTTTTTCCAGCAACCTGGACGAGTTCTTTGAGATTCGCGTCGCGGGCCTCAAGAAGCAAATTACCTTCGCCCGCGAACAAGCCGGTGCCGACGGCCTGCAGCCGCATCAGGCCCTGGCGCGTATCAGTGAGCTGGTGCATGGCCACGTGGACCGCCAATACGCGATCCTCAATGACATTCTGTTGCCCGAGCTGGAAAAACATCAGGTCCGCTTCATCCGTCGCCGTCACTGGACCGCCAAGATCAAGACCTGGGTGCGTCGCTACTTCCGTGACGAGATTTCACCGATCATCACCCCGATCGGCCTCGACCCTACTCACCCGTTCCCGCTGCTGGTGAACAAGAGCCTGAACTTCATCGTTGAACTGGAAGGTATCGACGCCTTTGGTCGCGATTCTGGCCTGGCGATCATCCCGGCACCGCGTCTGTTGCCACGGATCATCAAGGTACCGGAAGAGGTGGGGGGCGCTGGCGACAATTATGTATTCCTCTCGTCAATGATCCACGCGCATGCCGATGACCTGTTCCAGGGCATGAAGGTAAAAGGTTGCTACCAGTTCCGCCTGACCCGTAACGCCGACCTGGCGCTGGATTCCGAAGACGTCGAAGACTTGGCCCGTGCCCTGCGCGGCGAGCTGTTCTCGCGTCGCTACGGTGACGCGGTGCGCCTGGAAGTGGCTGATACTTGCCCGAAACACCTGTCGGACTACCTGCTCAAGCAGTTCAACCTGGCCGAGTCCGAGTTGTACCAGGTCAATGGCCCGGTGAACCTGACGCGCCTGTTCAGCATCACCGGCCTGGACAGCCATCCGGAGTTGCAATACACGCCGTTCACGCCGCAGATCCCGAAACTGCTGCAAAACAGCGAGAACATCTTCAGTGTGGTGAGCAAGCAGGACATTCTGCTGCTGCACCCGTTCGAGTCCTTTACTCCAGTGGTCGACCTGCTGCGCCAGGCCGCCAAGGACCCGCATGTATTGGCCGTGCGCCAGACGTTGTACCGCTCCGGCGCAAACTCGGAAATCGTCGATGCGCTGGTAGACGCTGCGCGTAACGGTAAGGAAGTCACCGCGGTGATCGAGCTGCGTGCGCGGTTCGATGAAGAGTCCAACCTGCAACTGGCCAGCCGCCTGCAAGCGGCCGGTGCGGTGGTGATCTACGGCGTGGTGGGCTTCAAGACCCACGCCAAGATGATGCTGATCCTGCGCCGTGAAGCCGGCGAGATTGTGCGCTACGCCCACTTGGGCACCGGCAACTACCACGCCGGCAACGCCAAGCTCTACACCGACTACAGCCTGCTGACTTCCGACGACGCCTTGTGTGAAGACGTCGGCAAGTTGTTCAGCCAGTTGATCGGCATGGGCAAAACCTTGCGCATGAAGAAGCTGCTGCACGCGCCGTTCACCCTGAAGAAGGGCATGCTCGACATGATTGCCCGGGAGACCCAGTTCGCCCTCGACGGCAAACCGGCGCACATCATTGCCAAGTTCAACTCGCTGACTGATCCAAAGATCATCCGCGCGCTGTACAAGGCCAGCCAGTCCGGTGTGCGCATCGACCTGGTGGTGCGTGGCATGTGCTGCCTGCGCCCGGGCATTGTCGGGGTCTCGCATAACATCCATGTGCGCTCGATCATCGGCCGCTTCCTGGAGCACACGCGGGTGTTCTACTTCCTCAACGGTGGCGAGGAGCAGATGTTCCTTTCCAGCGCGGACTGGATGGAACGCAACCTCGACAAGCGTGTGGAGACCTGCTTCCCGGTGGAAGGCAAGAAGTTGATCATGCGGGTCAAGAAGGAGCTGGAAAGCTACCTCACCGACAACACACACAGCTGGAGCCTGCAGTCGGACGGCCGTTACGTGCGCAACACGCCGACCGGCAATCAGAACCCGCGCAGCGCGCAGGCGACGTTGCTGGAGAAGCTGGGCAGCCCGATTCTGGCGGTGAATTAATAGCCAATACGGACTAACAATGTGGGAGGGGGCTTGCTCCCGATTGCAGTGGGTCAGTTGATGAACAGGTCAACTGACACTCCGCTATCGGGAGCAAGCCCCCTCCCACATTTGTTTTGCAGTGTGCTTTAGTGCAGGTTCAGGCTGAATCCCACCCGTGTCAGCCACTCCGCTTCCTGGGCAAAGTCCGCCTGGGTCAGCTGGTTTTCATCCAGCCAGCCTTTCGGGAATACCACGTCGAGGCTGTCGCCCCGGGCGCGCAGGGTGACCTGAGGCATTTCCTGAGTGCCACGGATGTGGTGGAACAGGATCGCAAAGCGCAGCAGCACGCACAGGCGAATCAGCTTGATGCCTTCATCGCCGAATTCGGCAAACTTGTCCTTTGGAATGTTACGTCGATGGCCGCGCACCAGCAGCGCGAGCATCTGTTGGTCTTCGCGGGAGAAACCGGCGAGGTCCGAGTGCTCGATCAGGTAGGCGCCATGTTTGTGGTAATGGTAATGGGCGATGTCCAGGCCCACTTCATGCACTTTGGCTGCCCAGCCGAGCAGTTCGCGCCAGACGCCGTCTTCCAGGTCCCAGTCCTCGGCCACCTGGTCGAAGGCGTGCAGGGCTTTGCGCTCCACCCGGGCCGCCTGTTCCAGATCGACGTGATAACGCTCCATCAATGAGGTAAGGGTGCGCTCACGCACGTCTTCGTGATGATGGCGGCCCAACAGGTCGTAAAGCACGCCTTCGCGCAGGGCGCCATCGCAGTGGTCCATGCGTTGCAGTTCGAGCGCGTCGAAGATCGCTTCGAGAATCGCCAGGCCTGCGGGGAAGATGGTGCGGCGATCGGGCTTGATGCCATCGAAGTCGATTTTCTCGGCATCGCCCAGTTTGAAGAGCTTGCGCTTGAGCCACGCCAGGCCTTCGGCGTTGACCTCGCCGGTGCCGTGGCCGCCGGCTTTCAGGGCCAGGCCGATGGCGCGGATGGTACCGGACGAACCGATGGCCTCATCCCAGGTCAGGCGGTGCAGGGCGTGCTCAATGCTCATGATCTCCAGTCGCGCGGCCGTGTAGGCCTGGGCATAGCGTGCTGGGGTGATCTTGCCGTCCTTGAAATAGCGCTGGGTAAAGCTGACGCAGCCCATTTGCAGGCTCTCGCGCAGCAACGGCTCGAAACGCTGGCCGATAATGAACTCGGTACTGCCGCCGCCGATGTCCGCCACCAGGCGCTTGCCGGGAGTGTCAGCCAGGGTATGGGAGACGCCGAGGTAGATCAGGCGCGCTTCTTCACGGCCGGAGATGACTTCTACCGGGTGGCCGAGGATTTCCTCGGCGCGGCGGATAAATTCACCGCGGTTGCGCGCTTCACGCAGGGCGTTGGTACCGACGATTCGCACGGCGCCCAAAGGCATGCCATTGATCAGCTGGGCAAAGCGCTTGAGGCAGTCGAGCCCGCGTTGCATGGATTCTTCATTGAGCTGGCGCTCGTCGTCGATCCCGGCAGCCAGTTGTACTTTTTCGCCGAGCCGTTCGAGGATGCGGATTTCGCCGTTCTGGGCCTTGGCCACGACCATGTGAAAGCTGTTGGAGCCCAGGTCGATGGCGGCGATCAGGGACAGATTCTTGGCTTGGGATTGCGGCATGGTTTGGGGGTCTCGGTCGATAACCTCACCATCGTGCCACGATCGACCGCTGGCGCCAACGCGTTGTGCTTCAGTAATTTTCCTGAGGCTGTCTGTGGGGAATTCCTTTAGGAAATGTAGGGCGGTTTTATAAGTGTGCGCTGAATAAGACCCTTGATGTTGTAGCGTGTTTTAATTAGGTGCAGCGCACGTGCCATTTATGACTTTCCCTACAGTCAGTGATTTGATATCGCTTTCATTCTTTTGTTCAGGACTACATTGTCGGTGGCTTAAAGTGATGCTTTATTTTTATCATTCCCACAATTATTGATGTGTTGTCTGATTCTTTAACGAAGTGTCAAAGCGACACACTGTTATCCGGCAATTCTGCCTGGGTGGCATTTATTTATCGTTGTACATGTCCCGGAAGATAAGTCGTTGGGCGATGGAGTCGCCAAGACACAAATAAAGAACACCTGATAACTTCTTTTAGTGACAGGATGAACATGAAAAAAATTGTTGGATTGACTCTTGGTATTGCGTGCCTGGCTGCGGCCTTAACTGTACAGGCGACTACCAATACCAGTGCCCAACTGGTCGTCAGGGGTACGATTACACCGGCAGCCTGCAACCTCAGCCTGGCCGGCAGCGGTATCATCGACTATGGCACGATTCGTTCGGGCGAATTGTCCCAGACGGCGTTCAATCCGCGCGAAGAGAAGACCACTTCCCTGATCGTCAATTGTGGCGCGACGCCTGCCCGGTTCGGCATCACCTTTACCGATCTGCAAGCGGGCAACAAGGTGACGGGTATCCTGGGTGCAGGCTTTACTGAAGCGCAGAACTTTGGTTTGGGGGCTGTAGGAACCCGTCGCACCGGTGGCTATTCGGTCACCCTCAGGGACCTGCGTTCGTCCGGCGTGGTGCTGCATCCGATCATGCGTATCGGTGCTGGCGCCTGGAATAACAGCGATGGCAAAGTTGCTCAATCGCCCACCCAATACTCGTGGCGCAATGGCGCAGCCTTTACACCCGCCGCGGTTAACCAATTGACGGGCACGCTTGCAGTGAAGGCTGTCATCAACCGAGCTCGGGACCTGGACCTGAGTCGAGATGTCTCTATTGATGGGCGCGCCACGCTTGTATTGAGTTACATCTAAGTAACGGAAAACAGCCAGCCAAGAAACTCATTATTTCTGGTTGGCTGTTTTTCTGTGGGCGCTTGACGGTCAATGGTCAACTTTATTAGTGGCGGGGAATATAGAGTGCGTGGTTTTTTAATAATAAGCAGTGCGTTATTGCGGGGTGCAAGCATTTGCCTTTTGTTTGCCACTGTTGCTGTGGCGGACGGTATGTATCCGGAAACAACGGTGGTGGTGCTTTATGAGGAAGACGGCGAAGCCACAATAAATATCAAGAATACCGATGCCGGGCCAGCGCTGCTTCATTCAGTCGTGGAAAACGTGCCGGAGGACCTGGAGCCGCTATTGATTGTGACGCCGCCCATCGCTCGTGTGGAGGCGGGCGAAACGCAACTGGTGCGGTTCATCGCCACCTTGAAGGAGCCGCTTAAGACCCAACGACTCAAGCGAGTGTCCTTCGAAGGTATTCCCCAGGCGCGCGCGGTGGATGGTGCGACCATCGGTATCACCCTTCGACAGAATTTGCCGCTGATCCTGCACCCACAAGGCTTGCCTCGGCACCATACGCCTTGGGAGTTGCTGAAGTGGAAGCGGGCGGGCGAGCGCCTCACTGTCCATAACGACAGTGCCTATGTCGTGCGCCTGGCGCCGGATGTGAAAGTGTTTCCAAAAGGCTTTCTGGCTACATTGCCACGCACCTACCTACTGCCGGGTGAAGTGCTGACGGCAGAGCTCGACAGCCCCTTGGGCAATGCGGCTGAGGTCGAGATACAGCCGGCTACGGTTTATGGGTTTACGGTAGACAACTACCGGGCTCCGATCGTAACCGATGGGGCTTGACTGACTCATGTCGAACCCTTCGAGTAATAGCATCGCGGCGTCTTTTTGGCCCTGCAGACCTACGCTTATCATGGGGTTTGCGACCCTGTGGAGTCTGCCCGGCCTGGTGTCGGCGATGGAGCTCGGGGAGGGTTTCGACCTCGCGTCACTGACAGCCCACGGCATCGACCCGAAGGTCTCCGACTACTTTCGCAACGCGGCGCGCTTTCGCGAAGGCGTCCAGGTGGTGGGGTTGCGGGTCAATGGGAACCCGCTTGGGCTGGTGGATGCACGGTTCGATCACGAGGGCCGCTTATGCTTCACCCGCGGGTTGCTGGAGAAAGCAGGATTAGTGACGCCCGGCGCGATCATTGAGGAAGGTGCTACGCCCGACCAGTCTTGCCATGACTTCTTCGGGGCATTCCCCACGACCATGGTCAAGTTGCGTCCCGGCACGGACGAGGTGACGCTGGTGGTGCCCACCCAATCGTTGCGTGATCCCCAGTGGGACGCCGGGCATTTTTCCAAAGGCGGGACCGCGGCGTTGTTCAACTATGACGTGCTGGGTTTCGACAGCCGTTCGCGCAGCGGGCCCAGCCGGTTCGTTTCGGCCTATACCGAGGCAGGCTTTAACCTTGAGGATTGGATTGTTCGCAGCCGTCAATTCTATGTGTCCGATAATGGCAAGGCCCGTACCGAGCATCTATATGCCTATGCACAGCGGGACATTGCCGAGTTGCAATCGACTTTCCAGATGGGGCAGATTTCCAGTAATAACCCGCTGTTTGGTGGCGTCCAGTTATCTGGCCTGCAGTTTTTCCCCGATGGTCAATCACGTGTCGCTGCGGGCAGTAACAATGCCGTGGTCGAAGGGCTTGCCCAGAGCCCGTCACGCATAGAAGTTCGCCAGTCCGGCGTGTTGATTCACAGCACGCTGGTGCCTGAAGGTCCCTTCCGGCTGACGGGGTTGCCCTTGCTCAATGGCACCAGTGACCTGGAGGTCAGCGTGATCGACGTACGGGGCGCCAGGCGTAGCTTTGTGGTGCCCGCGGCCTCGTTTGCGGGGACTGTCCCGGCGGCGCCCGGTTACTATTTTTCTGTTGGCAAGCTGCGCAAGAATGCGGATGAAGAGGGGCCGTCACCGGTGGTCGCCATGGGGAGCGGCACTTGGGGTTTGGGGAGCAACTCGTCTGCGGGCTTTGGCTTATTGAGTACGGATGAGTACTGGTCGGCAGGTGGCACCCTGAGCAGTGTGTTTTTCCAGCGAGTTTCTGTGGCGGCGCGTCAAAACCTTTCTCGAGACGGCAAACGTGCAGTATCCGGGTCGCGCAGCAGCGTGTCGGTCACCAGCCCGGTATACGCCACTATCGACGTCAACCTCAGCGCAACCACCCAAACCCAGGGGTATCGTGAGGTACTTGAAGCCGGCCGGTCGTACGGGGTCGATGAATTGGGTTCGCGCTTCAAAAACCAATACACAGCAAGCGTGAGCTGGGCCGAACCCACGCTGGGCGTATTTTCTGCGGGCTATACCCGCAGTTCTCAATTTGACGGGCGAACGACCGAGCATGTGTCGGCCTCCTGGAACAAGTCATTCAGCCACGCCGATGTAACGCTGATTGCGGATTCGCAGGTGGGCGGTACTCGAATGGGCCGTGACGCCACGCTTGCCGGCAGGCGACATGAGAGCGCTCTGGAGAATGACCTGTCCTTGCGTCTGCAGGTCAGCGTGCCGCTGGGACGGGATCGCCGGGTAAACAGCTATGCCAGCCGTCGCGGGGGCCGGTTCACCGCTGGCACAGCGCTTAGCGAGCGGGTCAACGAGTCTGTGAATTACGAAGTGGGGGTCGAGCGCGATATCAATGCCCGAGAACAATCGATTCGCGGCAATGTGGACCTGTTGCCACGTTATACCCGCGTTGGCCTGGGTGTCAGCCATGATCCCCAGGGCACCAGCTATACGGGGCAGTTGCAGGGCGGCGTGGTGGCTCACGAGGGTGGGCTGACGTTTTCACCGTATACCGTGCAGGACACGTTCGGCATCGTCTCGGTAGGGGGTATCGGCGCTGCAAAAGTCCAGACGCCCCAAGGCCCTGTCTGGACTGACTACCGCGGGCAAGCGGTGATCTCAGGCTTGCCGGCCTACACCAACAGCCGAGTCGAGGTGCAAACCCAGTCCTTGCCCAAGCGCGTCGACCTGAAAAACGGCACCCAGATGCTCACAGCAGGCCGTGGGTCCTTCAATGCCGTGAATTTCGATGTGGTGAAAGTGCGCCGCGTGTTGCTTACCGCGAATGACCAGCACGGCCGGCCATTACCTCAAGGCGCCTCGGTATTCGGCAAGGGTGATCGCTTCCTGACCAACGTGGTGGGTGAGGGCATGATTTTTCTCAACGACGTCGAGGAGGCGCAAAGCCTGCGGGTTTCATTGCCGGACTCTTCCACCTGCCTGTTGCGGATTGATCTTGAGACCCAGCCAGACAATGACAAATTTTATGAAACCATTTCGGCGGTGTGCCATGGCCGTTAAGTTTGAAACATGGCCGTTGGTGTTGCTCTGCACGGTATTGGCGGCGCCTGAGGTCCTGGCCGAAAACTGTCGGCTCTCGGTGAGCCAGCCGCGCATTGACTATGGCGCCATCCGCAGGGAGGCGCTCGTTGCAAAAACCTCCATGGTGCTGGGTACGCGCTCGTTGCGCGTGAACGTCATTTGCACTGAGCCTGCGGCCATGGCGTTGCGTTTTATCGGTGTTGCAGCAGACCGGCAGGGGTTTGTGTTTGGTCGGCAGGGGCGTTTTCGCTTGAGCCTCAAACACGCCCAGGTGGATGGGCGTGCTGTCGAATGGTGGGCGGCTACGCACTTGCCCGGCGAGCCTGCCAGCGGGCAGTTGCTGCCCGGCCAGACCTTGGTGGCGCGGGCGGCAGGGGTGCCGGTAGCAGGCCGCCGACTGACAGCCCAGGTTGATATCGACACCGAACTGCCCGCTGAGGCCTTGGAGGTACGTGACGAGACGCACCTTGAGGGGCAAGGCAGTTTCGAATTGATCAGCCCGGTTGTTCCACCGAGCCGATGAAATTGGCGAGCTCGGGTGTCTTGGGGTTGGCGAACAACGTTTTGGGGTCGCCTACTTCATGCACCTTGCCTTGGTGCATAAACACCAGTTTGTCCCCGACTTCCCGGGCAAAACGCATTTCGTGGGTCACCATGATCAAGGTCATGCCGTCCTTGGCCAGTTGGCGCACGACGCTGAGCACTTCATTGACCAGTTCCGGGTCCAGGGCGGAGGTGATTTCGTCGCACAGCAGCACTTTGGGCGACATGGCCAATGCGCGCGCAATGGCGACCCGTTGCTGCTGACCGCCGGACAGGCGATCAGGGAAGGCGTCGAACTTCTCCCCCAGCCCGACCCGCTCCAGCATCTGCCTGGCAAGCTGTGCGGCTTTGGCCTTGGGCACTTTCTGCACCACTTGCGGTGCGAGCATGACGTTTTCGCCCACGGTCAGGTGCGGGAACAGGTTGAACTGCTGGAACACCATGCCGACTTTCTGCCGCAGGCTGCGCAGGTCGGCACGGGCGGCGTCGAGGTATTCGCCATCGACTTCGATCACGCCGTCGTTGATGGATTCCAGGCCATTGAGGGTACGCAGCAAGGTGGATTTACCCGAGCCGCTGCGGCCGATGATCGCCACCACCTGGCCTTCTTCAACGGTCAGGTCGATGCCCTTGAGTACATGGTGATCGCCGTAATACTTATGCAGGGCGGAAATTCTAAGCAGAGGCATGCAGTCTCCTTTCCAGGTAGCGCGCACTGAGGGACAAGGGGTAGCAGAGCAGGAAGTAACCGAGGGCCACCAAGCCATAGACCATAAAGGGCTCGAAGGTGGCATTGGCGAGCATGCCGCCGGTTTTGGTCAGTTCGGTAAAACCGATGATCGAGGTCACGGCGGTGCCTTTGACCACTTGCACCGAGAAGCCAACCGTCGGCGCTACGGCAATCCGCAGCGCTTGGGGCAGGATTACGTAACGCAGTTGTTCAAGCGGGTTAAGGGCCAGGCTGGCCGACGCTTCCCACTGCCCGTGGGCGATGGACTCGACGCAGCCGCGCCAGATCTCGGCCAGGTAGGCACTGGTAAACAAGGTCAGGGCAATTGCCGCTGCCAGCCAGGGCGAGATATCCACCCCCAGCAGGGCAATGCCGAAAAACACCAGGAATAACTGCATCAGCAGCGGCGTACCCTGAAACAGTTCTATGTAGGTGCGTGCGACATTGCGCGGGAAGGCTTTGCGGCTGATGCGCATCGTCATTACTAACAAGCCGATCAGGCCGCCGCCGACAAACGCCACCAGCGACAGCAACAGGGTCCATTGCAGGCCAACAGCCAGGTTGCGCACGATGTCCCAGAACGAAAAATCACTCATCGGCTGTTCCTCATTACAAACCGTCGGCCAATCCAGTTGAGCAACTGGCGAATCATCAGCGCCATACACAAGTACACCAGGGTGGTCAGTGCGTAGGTTTCAAAGGCGCGGAAGTTGCGTGACTGAATGAAGTTGGCGGCAAAGCTCAGCTCCTCGGTGGCGATTTGCGAACACACCGCCGAACCCAGCATCACGATGATGATCTGGCTGCTCAGGGCCGGCCACACCTTGCCCAGAGCGGGCAGCAGCACCACATGACGGAACGCTTCAAAACGCGTCATCGCTAATGCTGCTGCCGCTTCCAGCTGGCCACGAGGGATGGCCTGGATGCCGGCGCGGATGATCTCGGTGGAGTAAGCCCCCAGGTTGATTACCATCGCCAGCACGGCGGCTTGCCACTCGGTGATTTTCAGCCCCAGTGACGGCAAACCGAAGAAGATGAAAAACAACTGCACCAGAAACGGCGTGTTGCGGATCAACTCGACATACACGCCGAAGAACCAGGCAAACGGCTGGATCTTCCACGCCCGGACCACGGCACCGACGGTGCCCAGGGCAACCCCCAGAATCGCGCCGATGGCCGTCAGTTCAAGCGTGAACAAGGCGCCGCGCAACAGCAGGTCGGTATTGGCCAGTACGGGCATAAAGTCGAATTGATAGGCCATGAATCAGCTCCGTCGCGTCAAAGATCGGCGGGCAGCGGCTCTTTGAGCCACTGCATCGCGTTCTTTTCCAGGCTGCCGTCGGCCTTGGCCGCCACCAGGATCTGGTTAACCTTCTCCAGCAGTGCCGGCTCGTTCTTGTTCACGCCCACGTACACCGGCGAGTCCTTGAGTTTCACTTTCAGTGCCGGTACGCGTTTGGGGTTGCGCTCGCTGATCGCCACCATCACCACGTTGCCGCTGGCAATCAGGTCGACCTGGCCGGCCAGGTAGGCGGCGATGGTCGAATTGTTGTCTTCGAAACGCTTGATGGTCGCTTCCTTGGGCGCAACGGCGGTCAGCTCGATGTCTTCGATGGCGCCGCGCGTCACGCTGATGGTTTTGCCCTTGAGGTCGTCGGTGGTGCTGATGGCCGCGTCAGGCGGACCGAACACAGCCAGGTAGAACGGCGCGTACGCCTTGGAGAAATCGATGACCTTTTCCCGCTCGGGGTTCTTGCCCAGGCTGGAAATCACCAGGTCGACCTTGCCGGTGGTGAGGAACGGGATGCGGTTGGTGCTGTTGACCGGGGTCAACTCCAGCTTGACCTTGAGCTGGTCGGCCAGCAGCTTGGCGGTGTCGATGTCCAGGCCGCGGGGTTTCATGTCAGGACCGACCGAACCGAACGGCGGGAAGTCTTGAGGGACGGCGACCTTCAGGGTGCCACGGGCGACGATATCGTCCAGACCATTGGCCTGGGCGGGTGCCTGGCTCAGCATCAGGCTGGCAAACAGGGCAGTGAGCAGGGCGCTGTAGCGCTTGGTCATGGCAACTCTCCGAAAAGGGCGAAGGGATTTTCTGACTTTGCTCAGTGCACAGCCCATGCCATCACCCCTCGGATCGTCTGCAACGCCGGAATTTGTTGAGGTTCGGTGGTCTTACTGGTCTGAACAGTGATTACGCTTTTCGCACCTTTTTCGAGCGTCGACAAAACCCCGCGAGCCCCTTTGGGGCGTGGCTTGCCGACGGCCGCGAATAGCTTTACAACTAGCCGCTCAGTTGTCTGGAACCTTGAGTTTTTTATGAATTCCATTGCCCAAGCCGTACCGGAAGCGGCCCTGCAGGCCATCCGCAAACTGATCAAGGAACAGGGCTTCGCAGCGGGCGATGCATTGCCGTCCCAGCGCGACCTGGCGGTGCAATTGGGCGTGAGTCGGGCGTCGTTGCGCGAGGCGTTGTCGTCTTTGAGTGCCTTGGGTGTGGTCAGTGTGCAGCCGGGCAAAGGCGTCTTTGTGCAGGCGGCGGAAGACCCTCCGGGGTTTGCCTGGCCTTTTGCGGCTCAGGCCTCGCCGCTGGATATCTTCCAGTTGCGCTATGCCCTGGAGGGATTTGCAGCGGGGTTGGCCGCGGTGACGCTGACCCTCGATGAGTTGGACGGCCTGCAGGACAATGTCGAGGCAATGCGCAAGGTACTCAAGGCCGGCGACTTTGAAACCGCGGCCCGACTGGACTTCGAATTTCATCAGCGGATCCTGTTGGCCAGCGGTAATCAGGCGATGGTGAGCATTCTGAGTGCCAGCGCGGAGGTGTTCCTGGAGAGTCAGAAACTACCGTTCATCCGACCGGAACGGGCCATGGAGACCTGGCAGGAACACCGCAAGATCCTGCGTGCACTGGCCCGGCGCTCCAGTGCGGTGGCGCAGAAAACCATGCAGGAGCACGTACGCAATGCGGCGTTGCGCACGGGCATAGCGTTCGTGACTCCCGTGACGCCGTGAGTTGGGCTATACCCAAACTCATGCATCACCATAGCAAGAGTCAATCAGAGGCGGCTTCCTGAACGAGGGAAGGGCGGCTATGATGGGCAACGTTTTTTTTGCTTACAATCCGGAGACATCCATGAGCAACGATCTTATCAAGCACGTCACCGACGCGACCTTTGAGGCCGAAGTACTCAAGGCTGCTGGCCCGGTGCTGGTTGACTACTGGGCTGAATGGTGCGGCCCTTGCAAAATGATCGCTCCTGTCCTGGACGACATTGCAACGACCTACGAAGGCAAACTGACCATTGCCAAGCTGAACATCGATGACAACCAGGAAACCCCGGCCAAGCACGGCGTGCGCGGTATTCCAACGCTGATGCTGTTCAAGAACGGCAACGTCGAGGCCACTAAAGTGGGCGCGCTGTCGAAGTCGCAACTGCAAGCTTTCCTCGACGCGAACATCTAAGCGTCGTCAAAAAAGCCCCGCAAATCGCGGGGCTTTTTCGTGAAACAGGGCTAGACGCTCCGAAATTCAGGTGGTACATTCGGCCCCGCACTGGTTTCTCCACTGCCCCCTGCAAGCCGTCGCCGACGCATTCCTTTTCGATTAGTACGCGATCCTGTCGCCTTCTCTGCGGCGCGGCCTCATTAAGCCAAAAGCTTAATTTCCCCCCTCCATAAATGATTACGTCATTCCTATATGAATCTGACTGAACTCAAGCAAAAGCCGATTACCGACCTGCTCCAATTGGCCGAAGAAATGGGCATAGAAAATATGGCCCGTTCGCGCAAGCAGGACGTGATTTTCTCCCTGCTCAAAAAGCACGCGAAAAGCGGCGAGGAAATCTCCGGTGATGGCGTGCTGGAGATTCTCCAGGACGGCTTCGGCTTCCTCCGCTCTGCAGACGCTTCCTATCTCGCCGGCCCAGACGACATCTATGTCTCGCCGAGCCAGATCCGTCGCTTCAACTTGCGCACCGGTGACACCATCGTTGGCAAGATCCGCCCTCCAAAGGAAGGCGAGCGTTATTTCGCCCTGCTCAAGGTCGACACGATCAACTTCGATCGTCCCGAGAACGCGAAAAACAAGATTCTCTTCGAGAACCTGACCCCGCTGTTCCCGACCGTGCGCATGAAGATGGAAGCCGGTAACGGTTCCACCGAAGACTTGACCGGTCGTGTTATCGACCTGTGCGCCCCGATCGGTAAAGGCCAGCGCGGCCTGATCGTCGCCCCGCCGAAAGCCGGTAAGACCATCATGCTGCAGAACATTGCAGCGAACATCGCACGTAACAACCCGGAAGTTCACCTGATCGTGCTGCTGATCGATGAGCGTCCGGAAGAAGTAACCGAAATGCAGCGCACCGTGCGCGGCGAAGTGGTTGCCTCGACGTTCGATGAGCCGCCAACCCGCCACGTGCAGGTTGCCGAAATGGTGATCGAGAAGGCCAAGCGCCTGGTCGAACACAAGAAAGACGTGGTGATCCTGCTCGACTCCATCACCCGTCTGGCCCGTGCCTACAACACCGTGATCCCGAGCTCCGGCAAGGTACTCACCGGTGGTGTCGATGCCCACGCCCTGGAGAAACCGAAGCGTTTCTTCGGCGCCGCGCGGAACATCGAAGAAGGCGGCTCGCTGACCATTATCGCCACCGCGCTGGTTGAAACCGGCTCGAAGATGGACGAAGTGATCTACGAAGAGTTCAAGGGTACCGGCAACATGGAACTGCCTCTGGACCGCCGTATCGCGGAAAAGCGTGTGTTCCCTGCGATCAACATCAACCGTTCCGGCACCCGCCGCGAAGAGTTGCTGACCGCCGACGACGAACTGCAGCGCATGTGGATCTTGCGCAAGCTGCTGCACCCGATGGACGAAGTAGCCGCCATCGAGTTCCTGATCGACAAGCTGAAAACCACCAAGACCAACGACGAGTTCTTCCTGTCGATGAAGCGTAAGTAATACGACGTTTCAGGTCTAAAAAATGGCGCCCTTTGTGGCGCCATTTTTTTGCATCGAAAAAGAGAGATTTGTGCGCTAATAGTGTCAGTTAAGAAACAAAAAGGTGGGTGCGGCTACGCTCACCTCCATCCGAATCAGGCTGATCGACGATTTATGACCGCTCTTGCTTACCGAAGGGACATTGATGGCTTGCGCGCCATCGCTGTCCTGGCTGTTGTGCTGTTCCATTTTGGAGTACCTGGCGTTACTGGCGGTTTTGTCGGCGTTGACGTGTTCTTCGTGATTTCAGGGTTCCTGATCACCTCGATCATCTGGCGCGAGCGTCAGGCCGGGCATTTCAGTTTTGTGGATTTTTGGGCCAGGCGGGCCAGGCGTATCCTGCCGGCGTTGATTGTGATGATGTCCGCATCATTGGCCGTCGGCTGGTTTTTGATGGCGCCCAAAGACTATTCAGAGCTGGGGCGGTCGATACACAACCAGGTGATTTTCATCTCCAATCTGTTCTTCATGCGTCAGGACGGTTACTTCGACACGGCCTCCGACATGAAGCCCATGTTGCACACCTGGTCGCTATCGGTTGAAGAGCAGTTCTACATCGCCTTTCCACTCTTGCTGGCGTTGCTGTCGAGCCGGCTGAAGCAATGGCGCGGCGCCTTGTTTGTATTGCTGCTGGTGTCATTTGCGGCGAGCGTATGGGCCGTGTCTCGGGAACCGGACAAGGCTTTCTTCCTGCTACCGATGCGAGCCTGGGAATTGTTGGCGGGTTCGATGCTGGCCGTCATGCCGGCGCGGGCTCGGCGGGCAAGCCCGATGCTGGCGCAAGCCGTCAGCGTGCTCAGCCTCGGCCTGATTATGGCGGCGGTATTTGGTTACGACGACAGCACCGCCTTCCCAGGGGCTGCCGCTTTGTTGCCGGTATTGGGTGTGGTGGGGCTGATTTGGGCCAACGGCCAGCAACCGACGTGGGTAGGGCGGCTGCTGGGCAGTCGTGTGTTGGTGGGCATTGGGCTGATTTCCTATTCCTGGTACCTGTGGCATTGGCCGGTGCTGGTGTTTGGCAAGTACGCCAGTATCTTTGGCCTGTCGCCCTGGGAGCTTGTGGCTCTGTTCGTCGTGAGCCTGGTGCTGGGTTATGCATCCTGGCGGTTTGTCGAAGGGCCGTTCCGTGAGCGGCGCTTGCTGGCAGGTCGCAGGTCGATTCTGGTAGCGGGTTTCCTTGGGCTTGCCAGCCTGGGCCTGGTCGGCAAAAGCCTGGTCTGGTCGGATGGTTTTGCATCGCGGCTGCCGCCCCAGGCGTTGCAATTTGCCAAGGCGCATACCTGGAGCCCCACACTCATGAGTTGCCTGTCGGACGATAAGAAAGACCCGCACCGTGAGCTGTGCCATTTTGGTCCACAGGCGAGCTCGGCTCGGGCAATGGTCTGGGGCGACAGCCATGCCTCGGCCCTGATTCCGGCATTGAATGACGGGGCGAGCAAGTACGACTTCAGCATCACCCAGGCCGGTTATGCCGGCTGCCTGCCTTTTTACAGGAAGGAAAACACGCCAGGTTGCAGTGCGTTCAACGAACGCGTGACCCAGTTGTTGAGCCAGGAACACTTCAGCGATGTGGTGTTGGTCGCCCGCTGGAGCCTCTACGTTTATGGCCAGCACTCCGGCGATACGGGCGCTTCGATTCATGATCCTGAGACGGGCAAGTATGACCGTGCTACCGCTGAGCACTTGTTCTCCGAGGGTTTGAGGGCGTTGGTGCAGCAACTCCGTGCCGGCGGCCATCGGGTCTGGTTGGTCAAGGAGGTGCCGCTGCAGGATTTCAATGTGCCTTATCGACTCAGCCGCTTGGCGATGTTAGGTCGCCCGACCGACCGAGAAGGCTTGCCACTGGCCGAACACGTCCAGCGACAGGCCTATATCAGCAGCGTTTTTGAGCAAATCGCCGCGGCTGACCCGGGAGTCCAGCTCCTGGACCCTGCGCCGGCGCTGTGTGCTGCAAACGGTTGGTGTCGGGTCGAACTGGGTGGCCAGTCGCTGTATACCGATGACAACCACCTTTCAAGCGTGGGCACGCGGTATGTAGAAGGGTTCCTTGAGCCCTTCTTCCGCAGCTTGCGCAATGCATCCGTTGAGTCGGATGTGAGTCGCAATGACGTGCAATAAGCTGCCAGCGCTCGTAAGAGCAGGTAGGATGTACGCCTATTTTACGGGTGGCATGGTTAATGAAATTCAAGGATCTTCGGGATTTCGTGCAGCAACTTGAGCAGCGCGGAGAGTTGAAACGTATCCAGGTGCCGATTTCCCCGGTGCTGGAAATGACTGAGATTTGCGACCGTACCTTGCGTAACAAGGGCCCGGCGCTGCTTTTCGAAAACCCGACCGGCTTTGATATCCCGGTGCTCGGCAACCTGTTCGGCACCCCCGACCGCGTGGCCTTTGGCATGGGGGCCGAGTCTGTCAGCGAACTGCGCGAGATCGGTAAGCTGCTGGCCTTCCTCAAGGAGCCCGAGCCACCCAAGGGCTTGAAGGATGCCTGGTCGAAGCTGCCGATCTTCCGCAAGATCATTGCCATGGCACCCAAAGTCGTCAAGGACGCGGTGTGCCAGGAAGTGGTCATCGAAGGGGATGATGTCGACCTCGCCATGCTGCCGGTGCAGACCTGTTGGCCCGGCGATGTCGGCCCGCTGATTACCTGGGGCCTGACTGTCACCAAAGGCCCGAATAAAGATCGTCAGAACCTGGGCATCTACCGTCAGCAAGTGATCGGCCGCAACAAAGTGATCATGCGTTGGCTAAGCCACCGTGGCGGCGCCCTGGACTTCCGTGAGTGGTGCGAAAAACATCCCGGCAAGCCGTTCCCGGTCTCCGTGGCCCTGGGCGCCGACCCGGCGACCATCCTCGGCGCAGTGACCCCGGTGCCCGATAGCCTGTCCGAATACGCCTTTGCCGGCCTGCTGCGTGGCAATCGCACTGAGCTGGTGAAGTGCCGTGGGAATGATCTGCAAGTGCCGGCCACCGCTGAAATCATCCTGGAAGGGGTGATTCATCCGGGCGAAATGGCCGATGAAGGCCCTTATGGCGACCACACCGGCTATTACAACGAAGTCGACAGCTTCCCGGTGTTCACCGTCGAGCGCATCACCCACCGGATCAAGCCGATCTACCACAGCACCTACACCGGCCGGCCGCCGGATGAGCCGGCTATTCTCGGTGTGGCGCTGAACGAAGTGTTCGTACCGATCCTGCAAAAGCAGTTTCCTGAGATCACCGACTTCTACCTGCCGCCCGAAGGCTGCTCGTACCGCATGGCCATCGTCACCATGAAGAAGTCGTACCCAGGCCATGCCAAGCGGGTAATGCTCGGTGTGTGGTCGTTTTTACGACAGTTCATGTACACCAAGTTCGTTATTGTCACCGACGACGACATCAATGCCCGGGACTGGAACGACGTGATCTGGGCCATTACCACGCGCATGGACCCCAAGCGCGACACGGTAATGATCGATAACACGCCGATCGACTACCTGGACTTTGCTTCGCCGGTATCGGGCCTGGGCTCGAAGATGGGCCTGGATGCCACGCACAAATGGCCGGGTGAAACCACCCGCGAGTGGGGCCGGGTGATCGTCAAGGATGAAGCCGTGACCGCGCGCGTCGATGCGATCTGGAAAGAATTGGGAATAGATTGATGCGTGTAACCCTGCAACCTTCCGGCGCGGTACTGGACCTGGTCCCTGGCGAACGAATCCTCGAAGGCGCACGCCGCCTGGGCTACGAGTGCCCGCAGGCCTGCCGCAACGGCGTGTGCCATGTGTGTGCCGCGCTGCTGGTGGAAGGGCGGGTGCAGCAAGCCGGTGAAGTGCGCGATCACGGTGAGTTCTACACCTGCATCGCCGAACCGCTGGAAGATTGCGTTGTGCTGTGGGATGGCGTGTTGGCGCCGGGAGAGTTGCCGTTGCGCAAGTTGTCGTGCCAATTGAGTGAGTGTGTGGAAGTCGGTGGCGATGTGTGGCGCGTGCGCCTGCGCGCGCCGGCCGGTAAGGCGGTGCGTTACCACGCCGGGCAATACCTGATGATCGAACGGGACAACGGCGAGAAGTCGGCGTTTTCGCTGGCCTCGGCGCCCCACGCCGGGCGCGAGTTGGAGTTGCATGTGCTGGCCCGCGAGGACAGCGCTCGCAACCTGCTCGAGCAGTTGCAACGCGACCGGATGGCGCGCATTGAACTGCCGTTTGGCGATACCCATCTGGCCGAATTGCCGGACGGTCCGCTGGTGCTGATCGCTGCGGGTACGGGCATGGCGCAGATGCACAGCCTGATCGAGCATTGCCGCGCCTCGGGCTTCAAGCACCCGGTGCACCTGTATTGGGGCGTGCGACGTCCGGAAGACTTCTACGAGATCGAACACTGGGCGCAATGGCAGCAACTGCCGAACCTGTTCCTGCACAAAGTGGTCAGCGACCTGTGCGGTTGGGAAGGGCGCTGCGGGCTGCTGCATGAAGCCGTCTGTGAAGACATCAGCGACCTCAAGTCTGTGCATGTCTACGCCAGTGGTTCGCCGGCGATGATCTACGGCACCCTGGATGCATTGGTCGAGGCCGGCATGGATGCGCACCAGATGCGTGCCGATGTGTTTGCCTACGCGCCGCGCCCTTGAAGCCTTGAGCTGAACTATTGTGGGAGCTGGCAAGCCAGCTCCCACATAGGTATGCAGCGTTCTTAGAAACGAACGCCTGCCGTCAGCATCGCAGCATTGAAGCCCAGTAACACCAGTTCGCTGGTCACCGGGCCGAAGTGAACCCCCACAGACGGAATGATCGCCGGCGCCACGCCAAAGCGGTTGAGCGGGATTTTGTCCCGATACTTGCCGCTGTAGCCCTGAAGCGCGCCTGCGGTCACCTTCACGTAAAACGGCGAATCGACAATATCGTAGCGCTTGCCTGCGTACACGTAGTACGAACGCTGGCTGAACGAGTTGCGAAACGTCGCCCCGCCATACACCAAACCCGACGCCTCGTTGCGCTCCAGGTTGATCAAATCCTGATGGTTATTGTGCTTTGGGTCCGGTGAAAAGTGCTGGGTGTAGACGCTTGTCTGGGCGTACCAGAAGCCTTTGTCGTTTTCGGTGACAGCCTCAGAGGCCAGGGCGCTGGCGGCTTGTGCCAACAGCAGCAGGCCGCAATAAAAGTATTTCATGGTTCGACCTCGATAGTCGTTCGGATGGGCGGCTAATGTGGGGTCGCTAAACGTTGGCAGTTTGGCGGTTAACGTCCTGCACGGCCTGAACCTGCGCTGAAAGCTTGGTCGCCTATGCTTATTCATTTACGGTATTACTGATGTAGGAAAAATCTCATTAAGATATAAGGAACGGACTACCGACTATCTGCCAATAACCACTAACGGACCGCCACCGCCCACCAGCCGGATCGATCGTACGAACCAGAGCATTGAAGTTCTGATTGTTGATTCTTAGGGGAGCGGTATGGGGAGCTATAAGAAACACACGCTGTACACAGCGATTTTGTCGGCAAATTTGCTGACCGCTGTGGGATTCAATCCAGTCCTTGCGAGCGAAACAGCTACCGCCGACGCACCAAAACTCGACACCGTGATCGTCACCGGCACTCGCGCCCAAGAGCGCACCGCCAGTACTTCGTTGTCGCCCATCGACGTGATCTCCGGCGATACCCTGCGCAGCACCGGCTCTGATGAGCTGGGTGCGGTGTTGGCGCGCCTGATTCCGTCGATCAACTTCCCGCGCCCCAGCCTGGTGGATGGCGCCGAACTGGTGCGCCCTGCGCAGTTGCGCGGTTTGTCGCCGGACCAAGTGTTAGTGCTGGTCAACGGCAAACGCCGCCACACCAGTGCATTCGTCAACCTCGGCGGGGCCGTGGGTCGTGGCTCGGCCCCGGCGGACTTGAATGCCATCCCGCTGTCGGCCGTCGACCATATCGAAGTGCTGCGTGACGGTGCGTCGGCGCGCTATGGCTCTGACGCGATTGCCGGGGTGATCAACGTGATCCTCAAGCACGACGACCATGGCGGCTCGATTTCGACCAAGTTCGGCGAGTACAAAAAGGGTGACGGTATCCAGCGCAATGTCAGCGGCAATACCGGCCTGGCCTTGGGCGACAACGGCTTTATCAACCTTTCGGCCGAAGGCGCCGACAACGATTACACCAACCGCGCCGGGGATGATTTGCGCTCTGGCAGCATCGGCTCCACCACTTACGGGCAGCGGGTGTTCCGTCAGGGTGAGCCGGCCACCAATGAAGGCAAATTGCAGTTCAACTCCGAGTATTCCTTCAGCGACGGGCTCGAGTTCTACACCTTTGGCGGTTACAGCAAACGCCGCGGTGAAACGGCGGCGTTCTACCGGGCAAGCAATGCGTCCAATAACATTGCGGCGCTCAACCCCAATGGCTACCTGCCGTTGATCAAGGGCAACCTGGAAGACAGCTCATTGGTCGTCGGTTTGCGTGGCTTGCTGGCTTACGACTGGCACTACGACCTGTCGGCCAACTACGGCAAAAATCAGTATGAGCTGAGTACCGACACCATCAACACCTCACTGGGCCTGGCCACGCCGCGAAAGTTCGACAATGGCACGCTGAGCAACGAGCAGAAACAAGTCAGCCTGGACCTGTCCCGTGAGTTCGACGTGGGCTTCCTGCCTTACCCGGTGTCGGTGGCCTTTGGCGGCGAATACCTGCACCAGGGTTATGAAATCGAAGCGGGCGACCCGGCGTCCTACTACCAGACCGGCAGCTCAGGCCTGGGTGGTTTCCGTGATGCCGATGCCGGCAGCAGTTCACGGCATAACTGGGCCCAGTACCTGGACCTGGAAACCAACTTCACCGAAAAACTCAGCGCTTCGGCCGCCGTGCGCCATGAGGACTACAGCGACTTCGGCTCCAATGTCAGCGGCTCGTTGTCGGCCCGCTATGACTTCACCCCGCAAGTGGCCCTGCGTGGCAGCATCTCCAACGGCTTTCGAGCGCCGTCTCTGGCCCAGCAGAACTTTGCCTACACCTCGTCACAGTTGATCGGCAGCACCATTCAGGAGGCCGGCACCTTCCCGGCCAACAGCAAGGTGGCCCGCTCGCTGGGCGCCGAAGACCTGAAAGCCGAGAAGTCGCGTAACTACAGCCTTGGCCTGGTGCTTGAACCTGCCGATGACCTGACCGTGACACTCGACGTGTACCGCATCGACATCCGCGACCGCATCAGCCTGTCGTCCAACCTCAATCTCAACCCGGCCACCATTGCCTACCTGCAAGCCAACGGTGTCGGCAACATCAACTACACCAGTGCCCGCTATTTCACCAACGCCACCGACACCAGTACCGACGGCGTCGATCTGGTGGCCAACTATCGTTACCAGTTCGATAATGGCATCCGCTGGAACAGCACGGTTGGCTACAACTACAACCACACTAAGGTCACGGACGTGAAGGCCAACCCGGCCATTCTGGACAGTCTGGGCGCCAATCTGGTGCGGGTGGACCGGCGCGAGCGTATCGGTTTACTCGGCGACACCACACCTCAGCACAAACTGAGCCTGGGTAACGATTTCACCTATGGCCGCTGGGCACTGCACAGCAATCTGGTGCGCTACGGCGAATTCACCAGTTACCAGGCGGACAACATCAACGACCAGACCTTCAAGGCTGCCTGGGTACTGGACCTGTCGGCGGACTACAAGCTGAAGAACTGGACCTTCACCCTGGGCGGAGACAACGTCACCGATAAATACCCGGAGAAGGTCAATGCCTACGCCAGCAGCGGCGGCAACCTCGCCTATAGCACTTTTTCGCCATACGGTTACAGCGGCGCGTTCTATTACGGTAAAGTTGCTTACAATTGGTAATAGCTTCTCGTAGCAACATTCTGTAGTGGCAAAGGAGACCTAAGCGATCCGCCATGACCGTTATTGAAACCGATCTTTTGCAATTGGCTTACCCTCCGCGGCTCGATCTGGGGCCGCAACTTACTCACGAGCAATTGATGAGCTCAATGCAGGCCACGATGGCCAAGCATAAGGGTGGGCCGGTCTGGCTATTCGCTTATGGTTCGCTGATCTGGCGTCCCGAATGCTCGTCGACCCAGCGCATGCGCGCGCGGGTTCACGGTTATCACCGTGGCCTGTACCTGTGGTCACACGAGCATCGGGGGACGCCGGAGTTGCCGGGGTTGGTGTTTGGCCTGGATCGTGGGGGTTCTTGCAGCGGGTTTGCCTACCGCTTGCCGGAAGACCAGCTTGAGGCTTCTCTTTATGCCTTGTGGCAGCGCGAGATGCCTTACCCCTCGTATCGGCCGCACTGGCTCAGCTGCCGTCTGGAAGATGGCAGTCAGGTACAGGCGTTGGGATTCGTGTTGGAGCGGCACTTGCCCAGCTATGCTGGCAACCTGCCCGATATCGTGCTCAACCACGTGTTGGAAAGCGCTTGCGGGCGTTACGGCACGACGCGCGATTACGTCGAGCAGACTGTTAACGCCCTGCGTAGCCACGCCATGCCAGATAAGAATCTGGAGGCGCGGCTCAAGCGTTGTGCAAAGGATTGTTCCGGCGATTAACGCGCCGTGCTGACGCTATTGGTGTGCCACAGCGTTGGGATCAGGAACGCGATCGCCAACAGGCAGGCGCCCACCAGCAACACAAAGCCACCGTCCCAGCCGAAATGGTCCACGGTGTAGCCCATGGCCGCACTCGCGGCCACCGAACCACCCAGGTAACCGAACAAGCCCGTGAAGCCCGCAGCGGTGCCCGCGGCTTTTTTCGGTGCCAGCTCCAGCGCCTGCAGACCGATCAGCATCACCGGGCCGTAGATCAGGAAGCCGATAGAGAACAGCGCAATCATGTCGACCATTGGGTTGCCTGGCGGGTTGAGCCAGTAAACCAGGGTCGCCACGGTGACCAAGGCCATGAACACGATGCCGGTCAGGCCTCGGTTGCCACGGAAGATCTTGTCCGACATCCAGCCGCACAGCAGCGTGCCCGGAATGCCCGCCCACTCGTAGAAGAAATACGCCCACGAGGTTTTATCCACGTCGAAGTGCTTGGCTTCCTTAAGGTAAGTCGGCGCCCAGTCCAATACGCCGTAGCGCAGCAGGTAGACGAAGACGTTGGCGAAGGCGATGTACCACAGCATTTTGTTGCGCAGCACGTACTTGACGAAGATTTCCTTGGCGCTGAATTCGTCTTCGTGGCTGGCGTCGTAGCCTTCCGGGTAATCGTTCTTGTATTGCTCGATAGGCGGCAGGCCGACCGATTGCGGGGTGTCGCGCATGGTGATGAAGGCAAACGCCGCCACCGCCAATGCCACGGTCGCCGGCACATAGAACGCGGCATGCCAGTCGTTGAACCAAGCCATGCCCAGCAGGAACAGCGGGCCGATCAGGCCTCCGCCGACGTTATGCGCCACGTTCCACACAGACACCACGCCGCCGCGTTCTTTCTGCGACCACCAGTGCACCATGGTCCGTCCACTTGGCGGCCAGCCCATGCCCTGGGCCCAGCCGTTGATGAACAGCAAAATGAACATCATGGTCACGCTGGACGTTGCCCAAGGTGCGAAACCGAAAATGAACATCACGCCCGCCGATATCAGCAGGCCGAAGGGCAGGAAATAGCGCGGGTTAGAGCGGTCGGACACCAGGCCCATGAGGAATTTGGACAGTCCGTAGGCAATCGCAATCGCCGACATCGCCAGGCCCAGCTCACCACGGGTGTAACCCTCGTCGATCAAGTACGGCATGGCCAGCGAGAAGTTTTTGCGCAGCAGGTAGTACCCGGCGTAACCGAAGAAAATACCCGCGAAGATCTGCCAGCGCAGTCGTCGGTAGGTACTGTCTATTTTTTCTTCAGGCAGGGGCGCCTGGTGTGCGGCAGGACGGAAGAAAGCAAACATTCAAGAGCTCCAAATTTCTTGTTTTGACTGCGGATGCGAATGTTACAGTTTCGTTACCGAAAATAGCATCGCCTCTTATCTGCAAACACAGGAAATCCGAGCGATTGCATGTTCTCTTACGAACATGTCGCTAATGGATAAGTATGGGCCGTAATCAGCTTCTTCGAAGCACTGGAGATCAAAATGTGGGAGCTGGCTTGCCTGCGTTGCGGTCTGTCAGCTGCATTTGTTGGAGCTGACCCACCGCAATCGCAGGCAAGCCAGCTCCCACATTGACCGCGTTTCAAATCATTACCGGATCTGAACGACGACCTTGCCCACCGCCTTGCGCTGCCCCAGGTCGTTGATCGCGTGGGCAGCCTGTTCCAGCGGATACACCTGCGACACCAACGGCTTCAACTTGCCCTCGGCGTACCAGGTGAACAACTGCTGGAAGTTCGCCGCATTGTCCTGCGGCTGGCGCTGGGCGAACGAGCCCCAGAACACCCCCACCACGGACGCACCCTTGAGCAGCGCCAGGTTCACCGGCAGCTCGGGAATGCGCCCGCTGGCAAAGCCCACCACCAACAAACGGCCGTTCCAGGCGATACCACGAACAGCTTGGTCAAACAGATCGCCGCCTACCGGGTCGTAGATCACATCGACACCGTTGCCGTCGGTCAGGCGCTTGATTTCGTCCTTAAGGTTGGCTTCGCTGTAGTTGATCAACTCGTCCGCGCCGGCGGCCTTGGCTACGGCCAGTTTGTCTGCACTGCTGGCGGCGGCGATTACCCGGGCGCCCATGGCTTTACCGATTTCCACGGCAGCCAGGCCCACGCCACCCGAGGCACCGAGTACCAACAGGGTTTCGCCGGGTTGCAGGTTGGCCCTTTGTTTCAAGGCGTGCATCGAAGTGCCGTAGGTCATGCTGAAGGCCGCGGCGGTGTTGAAATCCATGCTCGGCGGGATCGGCAGCACGTTGTAGCCCGGCACGGCGACCTGCTCGGCAAAGCTGCCCCAGCCGGTCAGGGCCATGACCCGGTCGCCGACTTTCAAGTGGCTGAGTTTTTCACCGACTTCACTGACCACGCCGGCCGCTTCGCCACCCGGCGAGAATGGGAAAGGCGGCTTGAACTGGTATTTGCCCTCGATGATCAGGGTGTCCGGGAAATTGACCCCGGCCGCGTGCACGTCCAACAGGATTTCGTTCTTCTTGATCGCCGGGCTGGCGATCTCTTCCAGCACCAGGGTTTCGGCGGGGCCGAAGGCTTTGCACAGCACAGCTTTCATCGGACTATTCCTTTTGGTGTCGTGGCCGATAAGTGTAGGAGGGTACGCCCGTGGGTCAACGAGCATGCCCGGGCCTGATAAGTCGCCATAAGCTTGTGCTCAGTCGTGCTAGCGTTATGCTACCGGGCAATCGAATTTGAGGAATGAACTGTGAAAGCGTGGATCCTGTTGATGCTCGCCCTGACCTTGCCGATGGCAGCCCAGGCCGAAGAAGCGAAAGAAGGCGAGGCGCCCAAGGTCAGCTATTACAGTCTGAACCCGCCCTTCGTGGGCAATTACGGCCTGGATGGCACAACGAAACTCAAGGTGTTCAAGGCCGACATCGCCTTGCGAGTGACTGGCCCCGAAGCCCTTGCCGCGGTCAAGGCCAACGAGCCATTGATTCGTAACCAGATGGTTGCGCTGTTCACCCAGCAGACCAACGAAGCCATGAGTACGGTCGAAGGCAAAGAAAAATTGCGCCAGGAAGCCTTGAAGCAAACCCAGCAAGTCATGAACGACGAAACCGGCAAGCCGGTGGTGGAAGACCTGTTGTTCAACAACTTGATCATCCAGTAACGGTTCCTTGTGGCGAGCGGGCTTGCCCCGCGTTGGGTGGCGAAGCCGCCCCAAAACCATACGCCTCGGTACACCTGAAACAATGTGGTGAATCTGGATGGGGCTGCTGCGCAGCCCAACGTGGGGCAAGCCCGCTCGCCACAGTTAAGAAGCCAGGCTTTTGCGAAACCTGGCCAACGCCACCGCAAAAAACACCAGGCCAATCGCCGCCAGCGCCAGCAAGTCCGGCCACACCACACTCACGCCCGCATCCCGGAACAGAATCGCTGCGCTCAGGCTCACAAAGTGCGTCGACGGCGAGCCCTGCATCACCCACTGTAGCCACTCGGGCATGCTGTCCAGCGGCGTGCTGCCACCGGACAGCAACAGCATTGGGATGATCACCGGAATTGCCAGCAAACCGAATTGCGGCGTCGAGCGAGCGAGGGTGGCGAGGAAGATCCCCAGTGCGGTACTCGCAAACAGATACAGCGCCGTCACAAACAGGAACAGGCTCATGGACCCGGCCAGCGGCACGCCGAGCAAGCCTTTGACCACCAGCTCCAGGGACAGCCAGGTGCATAGCACCACCACCAGCATGTTGCTCCAGATTTTCGCCAGCATGATTTCCAGTGCGGTCAGCGGCAGTACCAATAAATGATCAAGCGTGCCGTGCTCGCGCTCGCGCAGCAGCGCGGTGCCGGTCAGCACGATGGCCAGGATGGTGATGTTGTTGACGATCTGGATCACCGCCAGGAACCAGCCGCCTTCCAGGTTGGTGTTGAACAGCGCCCGGGTGGTCAGCAGCGCGGGTAACGTCTGACTGGCATTGGCCTGGCCGCTGTAGCTCAGCAGCTCACGCTGGAAAATCCTGCCGATGTAGCCTGCGCCCATGAACGCCTGGCTCATCGCCGTGGCATCGACGTTCACCTGCACGCCCGGTTGCCGCCCGGCCAACACGTCGGCCTGGAAATTTGCCGGCACGTTGATCACGAAGGTGTACTCGCCGCTGTCCATGACCTTATCCAGTTGGTCATAGGCCAGCGGCGCGGGTGGTTGAAACTCCGGCGGTTGCAATGCTTCGGCCATCTGCCGGGACAGCGCGCTGTGGTCTTCATCGACAAAGGCCACGCTGGCGTTGTGCACGCCAATTACCGAGCCGGCGGCGGGCATGTAGATCGCGACAGTAAAGGCGTAGGCCAGAAACAGCAGCAACACGCTGTCATGGCGCAGGCTGGTGAGTTCCTTGATACCCAGTCGCAGAATGTGAGCGAGCTTGTGCATCAGGCCTCCTGCTTCTTGAGCATGATCAAACTCAGCCCGGTGAACCCGACAAAAAACCCGAACAGCGCCAGGCACTGCGGCCACAACTGGCGCAGGTCGAGGGCCTTGGTAAAGGTGCCCACCGCGATATCCAGAAAGTGCCCGGCGGGAAACAACGTGCCCATCAGTGCGGCCGCGCCTTCCAGGGACGAGCGCGGCACGATCAACCCCGAGAACTGGATGGTCGGCAGGCTGGTGATGATCATGGTGCCGAGGATCGCCGCAATTTGAGTGCGGGTGAACGCTGAGATCAGCAGGCCCATGCTCGTTGTGGCCAGCACATACAGCAGGCCGCCAAATGCCAGGGTCAACCCGCTGCCTTTAAACGGTACACCGAACAGCCAGCGGTTCATCGCCACCAGCAGCGCCAGGTTGACCAGGCTCACGGCCAGGTAGGGGGCCTGTTTGCCCAGCAGGAATTCCAGGCGGGTCAGGGGCGTGGCATAGAAGTTGGTGATCGAGCCCAGCTCTTTCTCGCGCACGATGCCCAGCGCGGTGAGCATCGCAGGGATAAACGCCAGGATCAGCGCCATCACGCCCGGGCCGATGGCATTCACGCTGACCACGTCCTGGTTATAGCGAAAGCGCGTTTCGAGCTTGGCGGTGGCTGGGGCGTTCAAGGGCAGGCTGCTCAGCGCGGCCAGTTGCTGGAGGTTGCCCAGGTGCACGGCTTCAACATAGTTGCGGCTGGTCTCCGCGCGAAACGGCATGCCGCCGTCGAGCCACGCGGCTACCGTGGGTTGGCGACCGGCGTAGAGGTCGCGGCCAAAGCCGGGCGGGATTTCCAGCGCCAGTTTGATTTCCGAACGCTGCAGGCGACGGTGCAATTCATTGGCGTCGCGGATGGGCGCTTGTTCGGCGAAGTAGCGCGAACTGCGAAAGGCTTCCAGGTAGGCACGGCTCTGCGGCGTCTGGTCCTGGTCGTAGACGGCGAAGGCGAGGTTTTCCACGTCCAGGGAAATCCCGTAGCCGAAGATCACCATCATGAACATCGCCCCCAGCAGGGCGAAGGCCATGCGCACTTTATCGCGCAGCAGCTCCTTGCCTTCGCGGCCCGCCACGGCCAATAGCCGAGCCAGGCTGAAACCGTGTTTGCTGACGGGCGCTGCGCCGGTATCGCTGACGGTTGCGCTCGGCGCGGCAGGTTCCGGTTCGCCTTGTGCCTGCTCCAGGCAGGTGACGAACGCAGCTTCGAGGGTGTCGCCATGGAATTGCGTTTGCAGTGCGTCGGGCGTGTCGCAGGCGAGCACCTTGCCCGCGTGCATCAGGGAGATGCGGTCGCAGCGTTGGGCCTCGTTCATAAAGTGGGTGGACAGGAAGATCGTCACGCCTTGTTCGCGGGACAGCTCGATCAGCAATCGCCAGAAATCATCCCGCGCCGCCGGGTCGACGCCCGAGGTGGGCTCATCGAGGATCAGCACTTCCGGGCGATGCAGCACCGCCACGGCCAATGACAGGCGCTGGCGCAGGCCCAGCGGCAACTCGCCGGACGGCTGCTCGGCTACATCACTGAGGTCGACGCGCTTGATCAGCTCGTCGATCCGCGGGCCGGCATCAGCCTTGGGCAAGTCGAACAGTTGCGCGTGCAGCACCAGGTTCTGGCGCACGCTGAGTTCGCCGTACAACGAAAAACTTTGCGACATGAAACCCACGCGCTTGCGGGTCGCCAGGTCCTTGGCATTCACCGGGTTGCCGAGCAGCGTGGCGCTGCCTTCGGTGGCCGGCATCAGCCCGGTGAGGACTTTCATGGTGGTGGTCTTGCCGCAACCGTTAGAGCCCAGGAAGCCGAAAATCTCACCTCGGCCGATGGCGAAGCTGACTTTATCCACCGCGGTGAAATCACCAAAACGCAGCGTCAGGTCGTGGGCTTCGATGGCGATATCGGTGTTATCGCTGTTACGCGGCGGAATCACCAGCGGCTGATTGTTGTGGGCACTGTCGCCCTGGAAGTGGGTAAAGGCCTCATCCAGCTTGCCGCTGGGTGTCGCGGCCGCCAATTCGCTGCTGAGGCCGTCGGCGATCAGTTTGCCGCGATCCAGCATCAGGCAGTGTTCGAACTGCTCGGCTTCTTCCATGTAGGCCGTGGCCACCAGCAGCGTCAGCTGCGGGCGTTCGTGGCGTACGGTTTCGACCAACTCCCAAAAGCGTCGGCGCGACAGTGGGTCGACGCCGGTGGTGGGCTCGTCGAGGATCAGCAGGTCCGGGTCGTGGATCAGCGCGCAGCACAGGCCGAGTTTCTGCTTCATGCCACCGGACAGCTTGCCGGCCGGGCGCTCGGCGAAGCGCGCGAGGTCGGTGGCCAGCAGCAGGTTGTGCATGCGCTGCTCGCAATCGGCTTTTGACAAACCGAACAGTGTGGCGAAGAAACGGATGTTCTCGCTGATGGACAGTTCGGGGTACAGGTTGCCGCCCAGGCCTTGGGGCATGAAGGCGATGCGTGGGTACAGGCTGTTGCGGTGGTGGCGGTCTTCGATAGAGCCACCGAGTACTTCCAGTTGCCCCGCCTGAAGCTTTTTAACTCCGGCGATTAGCCCCAGCAGGCTCGACTTGCCCGCGCCATCCGGGCCGATCAAGCCGCAGCGTGTGCCGGCGGGCAGGCTGAAGGCGATATCGACGAGTGCCTGTTGCTTGCCGTAGCGGTGGTTGATCCCCGTGGCGTGCAGCGCCAGGTCGGTCATTGCAGGTTGGCCGGCCAGTCGATATCAGCCGTGCGCACGTAGCCGGCGCCGGGCATGCCCGGCTTGGCTTGCGGTACGGCGCTGGGTTGAGTCAGCCGCAGCTTGACGCGGAACACCAGCTTCTGACGCTCGTCGCGGGTCTCGACCTCCTTGGGCGTGAACTGCGATTTGTCGGCGACAAAGCTGATTTTCGCCGGCAGCGGTTGCTGGGGCAGGGCGTCGAGCAGGATGCGTGCGTCACTGCCGACGGTCAGGCGACCGGTGATGGACGCGGGCAGGTACAGGTTCATGTACTGATCATTGGGATCAATCAGCAACAAAACTCGGCCACCCGCGCCAAGCACTTCGCCAGGCTCGGCCAGGCGTAACTGGATGATGCCGTCGATGGGCGCACGCAGGCTGCTGTCGTCGATTTCGCTGGTGAGCTGGGCCACCTGAGCCTGGGCCGCGCCAATGGCGGCTTTCACCGCATTGACCTGAGCTTGCGCGGCAACCACGGCGGCGTTGCCGGTGTTCTGACGCGCTTGCTGCTGGTCGATCAACTGGCTGCTGGCGAAGCCGCGCTTATACAGTTCCTGGGTGCGCCTGAGTTCCTGGCTGGCCAGCAGTTGTTCACTCTGGCGCAGCTGCACGTTGGCTTCGGCGGCGGCGAAGTTTTCCTTGGCGCGCAGCACTTCGGCTTCGGCCTGGGCGCGCTGGGCTTCGAGGGTGCGGGTGTCCATGCGCGCCAGCAATTGGCCTTTGAGCACCTTGTCGCCTTCGTCCACGCGCACTTCGGCCAGGCGCCCGGGGATCTTGGCGGCGATCTGCACTTCGGTGGATTCCAGGCGACCATTGCCCATGCTCAAGCCTTCTGGCAGGCGGTCTTGGGTGGATCGCCAGTAACCGAAGCCGCCGGCACCCAGCAACAGGGCGATCAGGGCAATAGCGAAAAGGCGCGACATATGGCGGTTCGTAGACATGGCTGCATCCTGCGGCATTAGCGTCCCAGTGTGACCGGTTTACCCCGGGAGGGTGTTGATATCGGTCAGTTAAAGCAAATTGAGGATCGTGGCCCACTGCTCAGGCGTGACGGCCATGACCGAAAGCCGGCTGCCCTTTTGCACCAGCGGCAGTTCGGCGAGGGCGGTTTGCTGTTTCAGGTAACCCAGGCCCAGCACCTTGGGGAAGGTTTTAACGTGTGCCACGTTGATCGCGCTCCACGGGTTTTTCTCCGGGCTGGCCTTTGCATCGAAATAGTGGCTGTCCGGTTCCAGCGCAGTGGGGTCGGGGTAGGCCGCTTCGATGATTTTGCCGATGCCGGCAATGCCGGGCTCGGGGCAGCTGGAGTGGTAGAAGAAAAACTCATCACCGACCGCCATGGCTCGCAGGAAGTTGCGCGCCTGGTAGTTGCGAACCCCGTCCCAGCGGGCTTCGCCGAGCTTTTCCAGGCCGTTGATGGAAAGTTCGTCGGGCTCGGATTTCATCAGCCAGTAGGCCATTTTTGGGCTCCTGAAAAAGGCATTGGATAAGTTGTCAGGCAATTCCATGACAAACCGACAGTCGGTTGGCGTCAAGGTTTGCGTGTTGGTTCGCGTTACCGCAGAATGCCCGCTTTTAAGCTTGACGCAGCTGCAACGGACTACTTTGGAACGTTGTTGTCATCGTGTACGAGGTGCCTGAAGGGGGGCAATCGATGCAACGTAAACCGGATTTACTATGGATTTTGGTTATTTTGTTTGGTCTGGGCGTCGTGACCACCGGGTATGCCCAGAGCTTGTGGTCGAACAAGACCGATGCACCCATTGAACTGGCTCAGCAGCAGCCGCAACCGTTCAAGCGTTAACACTTTTTCAAGGCGTCGCTGACTCCAGCGACGTTTCTGCGACATACCACTGCTTATCGGTGACGGTGCCCGCCAGTGGCACGTCCCAGCTTGCCTGCGCCAGGCGCTCGACTTTCTGACATTCGTGGGCCAGCCCCAGCAGCGTCGGCTTGCGCCAGCTTTGGCGCCTGGCGAGGTAGGCCAGGCTGCGGTCATAAAACCCGCCGCCCATGCCCAGGCGCCCACCCACATCATCGAACCCCACCAGCGGCAGCAGCACGAGATCGAGTGCCCATACCGGGCGCTGGCGATTGGCATTCACGCGCGGCTCAAGAATGCGAAAGCGATTGGGCAACAACTTCTCCCCAGGCCGCACACGCTGGAACACCATCTTGGTTCGCGGCCAGGCACTGAGCACCGGCAGGTAAGTGGCCTTGCCCCGGCGCTGAGCGGCGCGCAGCAGCAAGCGCGGATCGATTTCGCCGTCCGTCGGTAGATACAAAGAGATATGTCTGGCCCGGCGAAACAGCGGTTGCTGTGCCAGTTGCCGATACAGGCCTTGGGCTGCCTTACGCTGTTCGCTCGGCGTCAGCTCGCGGCGGGCCTTGCGCAACATGCGTCGAAGTTGCGGGCGGGAAAGCGGCGCAGGTTCGGTCATGGTTTTTCGGCTCATAAAACAATGCCAGTCCTGGGACTGGCATTGAGTTTGGGAATTCAGGCTCCCCGACAGAGCCGCTGTCGACTTAGCCCTTGAACCCGAAAGTTCAAGGTGGAAGATGCAGTAGGCTTTAAGGCTTTCCGTCTAGCGGACATGCACACCAGCCCAACGTGCAACTTCCAGGGTAGTGCGAATCGGCTCAGGGACATCGCCGACTGGCAAACACGCCAGGGAGTGGGGCGAGTATACCTTAAACAGACTTGGCAATCAGCCCTTGGGTGCGTCTGAATCGGTGGAAAGCACCAGATCCACGCGTTCCAGCAGGTCACGCACTTGCTCGCGCGTTGAGCCGTTGGCCTGAACGTCAGGCCGTTCCTGCTTATGCAGCAGATCGTGGGTAATGTTCAGCGCAGCCATCACGGCGATGCGGTCGGCACCGATGACTTTGCCGCTGCTGCGGATTTCACGCATTTTGCCGTCCAGGTAGCGGGCAGCACTTACCAGGTTGCTGCGTTCTTCCTGGGGGCAGATGATCGAATATTCTTTGTCGAGGATCTGCACGGTAACGCTATTGCTTGAACTCATGAGTCTTGCTCCAGGGCCTTCAGGCGCGAAATCATCGATTCGACCTTACGCCGGGCGATTTCGTTTTTTTCAATGAGGTGAGCGCGTTCCTCGCGCCAGGTCTTTTCCTGAGCTAATAGGAGTCCGTTTTGACTCTTAAGTTGCTCGACCCGATCAATTAGCAACTCGAGTCTGGCCATCAGCGCTTGCAGGTCGGTGTCTTCCATTGGGTTCCACTGGATTTGTCTGATGAATGGCAACTGCAGGATAAACGATCTGACGCCCTCGATAGTCTTGGTACGTCTGCCGGTGCTAGGATACAGCGCTTCATTCTAGACATTGCGCCGTCTGGCGCCTAGCTCACCATGCCTATTCAGAACTCCCCGTACGACGCTTTTTCCAAACTGCTGAGCTCCAGCGGTCATCCTTGCTCGCCTGCCGAACTGCACGGCGTGTTGTTGGGCCGCAGCTGCACGGGTGTTGGCTTCGATGCCGACAACTGGCTGGCTGATGTGGCCGAGTTGCTGGAAACCGAACCGACCGAGAACGTGCGTAACGCGCTGATCGGCCTGCAAGAGATGGTCAAGGGCGAGCTGACCGGTGATGACGTCACCGTAGTCCTGCTGCTGCCGACCGACGACGCGCCACTCACCGAACGCGCTGCGGCGCTGGGCCAATGGTGCCAGGGTTTCCTCCACGGCTTCGGCGTGAACGCCGGCGGCCTGGAACTGAGCACCGATGCCAAGGAAGTGTTGCAAGACTTGGCGGCCATCTCCCAGGTGCAAGATGCCCTGGAAGAGTCCGAAGACGGCGAAGGCGACTACATGGAAGTGATGGAATACCTGCGCGTCGCGCCGCTGCTGCTGTTCACCGAGACCAAAAAATCCGCTGAGCCCGCTGCACCCAAGCCTTCGCTGCATTAAGAAAGGAAGCCCATCTGCCCATGATCCATATCCCGAAAGCGGAATACACCCGTCGCCGCAAGGCGCTCATGGCGCAGATGGAACCCAACAGCATCGCGATTCTGCCGGCCGCTGCCGTGGCCATTCGCAATCGTGATGTCGAGCACGTCTACCGCCAGGACAGCGACTTCCAGTACCTGAGCGGTTTTCCCGAACCCGAAGCGGTGATCGTGCTGATGCCCGGTCGCCAGCATGGCGAGTACGTGCTGTTCTGCCGCGAACGCAACGCCGAACGCGAATTGTGGGACGGCCTGCGCGCCGGCACCGAAGGCGCGATCCGTGACTTTGGCGCCGACGATGCATTCCCCATCACCGACATCGACGACATCCTGCCCGGCCTGATCGAAGGCCGTGACCGGGTGTACTCGGCCATGGGCAGCAACGCCGAGTTTGATCGGCATGTGATGGAGTGGATCAACGTGATCCGCTCTAAAGCGCACCTGGGCGCCCAGCCGCCGAACGAATTTGTTGCCCTGGATCATCTGCTCCACGACATGCGCCTGTATAAATCGGCGGCAGAAGTGAAAGTGATGCGCGAGGCCGCGCGAATTTCCTGTGCGGCCCACGTGAAGGCCATGCAGGCCAGCCGCGCGGGGTTGTATGAATTCAGCCTGGAAGCCGAGCTGGATTACGAATTTCGCAAGGGCGGCGCGAAAATGCCGGCCTATGGCTCCATCGTCGCCGCCGGGCGCAACAGCTGCATCCTGCATTATCAGCAGAATGACGCGGTGCTAAAGGACGGCGACCTGGTGCTGATCGATGCCGGTTGCGAGATTGACTGCTACGCCAGCGACATCACCCGTACCTGGCCGGTCAACGGCAGGTTTTCGCCCGAGCAAAAAGCGATTTACGAGATTGTGCTGGCGTCCCAGGAAGCTGCCTTTGCCGAAATTGCGCCGAACAAACACTGGAACCAGGCCCATGAAGCGACGGTAAAAGTCATTACTGCCGGGCTGGTGAAGCTGGGGCTGTTGCAGGGCGATGTCGACGAGTTGATCGCCAGCGAAGCCTACCGTGCGTTTTATATGCACCGCGCCGGCCACTGGCTGGGCATGGATGTCCACGATGTGGGCGAGTACAAAGTCGGCGGCGAATGGCGGGTGCTGGAAGTCGGCATGGCGTTGACCGTGGAACCCGGCATCTATATTTCGCCGGACAACCAGAACGTAGCAAAGAAATGGCGTGGCATTGGCGTGCGCATCGAGGACGACGTGGTGGTGACCAAACAAGGCTGTGAAATTCTGACCGGCGGCGTGCCCAAGACGGTTGTCGAGATCGAAGCGCTGATGGCGGCTGCCCGATGAGCCGGGTCAACCTGGCGATTATCGGCGGCGGCCTGGTGGGTGCGAGCCTGGCGCTGGCGTTGCAGGCAGGCGCCAAGGCGCGTGGTTGGAACATCGTGCTGATCGAACCCTTTGCGCCGGGTGACAATTACCAGCCGAGCTACGATGCGCGTTCTTCGGCGTTGTCTTACGGCGCTCGTCAGATTTATCAGCGGTTAGGCCTGTGGCAAGCCATCTCCCGCCGCGCCGAGCCGATCAAGCAGATTCATGTGTCGGACCGTGGGCGCTTCTCCACTGCGCGGTTATCCGCGATGGAGGAAGGCGTGCCTGCCCTCGGTTACGTGGTGGAAAACGCCTGGCTCGGCCAATGCCTGTGGCAAGGTTTGGACAAAGAAGTGGTGAGCTGGCGCTGCCCGGCGGAAGTCACGCGCATGGAGCCGCTGCCCGACGGCTATCGCCTGACCCTCAATGATGAAACCGTGTTGGAGTGCGACCTTGCGGTGCTGGCCGATGGTGGCCGCTCCGGTTTGCGCGAGCAATTAGGCATCGGTGTAAAAACACGCCCGTACAACCAGAGTGCGCTGATCGCCAACATCACCCCAAGCGAGGCACACAACGGCGAAGCCTTCGAGCGCTTCACCGATGAAGGCCCGATGGCCTTGCTGCCGCTGCCGGACAATCGCTGCGCGCTGGTCTGGACGCGCATCGGCATGGACGCCCAGCGCCTGGCCAACCTTGATGAGCGCAGTTTCTTGAGCGAACTGCAGGGCGTGTTCGGCTATCGCCTGGGTACTCTGAAGCAAGTGGGCGCTCGTCATTTGTATCCGCTGACCCTGGTGGAAGCGGAAGAACAAGTACGCTCCCACCTGGCGGTCCTCGGCAATGCGGCCCACAGCCTGCACCCGATTGCCGGGCAGGGGTTCAACCTGTCCCTGCGCGATGCGACTGCCTTGGCCGAAGCCTTGCTGGCCGGGCCGGCGGTGCCGGGTGACCTGGCGACGTTGCAAGGTTATCGCGAGCGCCAGCGCCTGGATCAGAAACTCACGGTGGGTTTCTCCGATCAAGTCACGCGCCTGTTTGGCAGCGCTCAACCCTTGGTAGCCATGGGCCGCAATATGGGCCTGCTGGGCCTGGACCTGTTGCCGCCGGCCAAACGCTGGTTCGCCCGTCAGGCCATGGGCTTGGGTACGCGCCCCGATGCGTAAGTGGTTGATCGAACGCTTGGGTAAAGCGCGGCTATTGCGTTGGGTCATGACCCTTTATCCGCCCTATCTGGGGGCGGGGATAAGCGTGCAGCACATGAGCGCCGACTTTCGTCACGTCAAAGTGCGCATGGGCCTGGGCTGGTACAACCGTAATTACGTCGGCACGCAATTTGGCGGCAGCCTGTATTCCATGGTCGACCCGTTCTACATGTTGCTGTTGATGGAGAACCTGGGTCGCGACTACATCGTCTGGGACAAGGCCGCGAGTATCGATTTCATCTCGCCGGGCAAAGGCCCGGTGTATGCCGAGTTTTCCATCGACGAGGCCTTGCTGGACGAGATTCGCCGACAGACCGAAGGGGGTGAGAAGTACTTGCCCCAGCTTCAGGTGCAGATTCATGACGGCTCCGGCACCTTGGTGGCGCGGGTCGACAAAACCCTTTACGTGCGGCGCAAGCCGCCAGCGAGACAGGCTTAAAGCATGGACATGCGCGCAGATGTGCTGATTGTCGGGGCCGGAATGGTCGGGAGCGCCTTGGCGCTGGCGTTGCAGGGCAGTGGCCTGCAAGTGCTGCTGCTCGATGGCAGCCCGCTGAGCGTCAAGCCGTTCGACCGTGACGCGGCCTTCGAGCCCCGCGTGAGCGCCTTGTCGGGCGCCAGCCAGCGCATCCTCGAGCGCTTGGGCGTGTGGGACGGCATCGTGTCGCGGCGCGCCAGCCCTTACGGTGAGATGCAGGTGTGGGACGGCAGCGGCACTGGGCACATCCACTTTTCGGCGGCCAGCGTGCATGCCGAAGTGCTGGGGCATATCGTCGAGAACCGTGTGGTTCAGGACGCGTTGCTTGATCGCCTGCACGATTGCGACCTGGGCTTGCTGGCCAATGCGCGCCTGGAGCAGATGCGTCGCTCCGGTGATGACTGGCTGCTGACCTTGGCCGATGGCCGCAAATTGCGTGCACCGCTGGTGGTTGCCGCCGACGGTGCCCACTCCGCCGTGCGCCGCCTGACCGGCACCGCGACGCGTGAATGGGATTACCTGCACAACGCCATCGTCACCAGCGTGCGCAGCAGCCAGACTCACCAGCGCACGGCGTGGCAACGCTTCACCGATACCGGCCCGCTGGCATTTTTGCCGCTGGTGCGCGACGGGCAAGAAGATTGGTGCTCAATCGTCTGGTCGACCACACCCGCTGAATCCGAACGCCTGATGGCGCTGGATGACGACAGCTTCTGCCGTGAACTGGAGCGTGCCTTTGAAGGGCGGCTCGGTACGGTGATCAGCGCCGACCCACGTGTGTGCGTGCCGTTGCGCCAACGTCACGCCAAACGTTATGTGTCTGAAGGACTGGCGCTGATCGGTGATGCGGCGCACGTGATCCACCCGTTGGCGGGGCAGGGCGTGAACCTGGGTTTTCTCGATGCAGCGGTGCTGGCCGAAGTGTTGTTGGCCGCTACCGAGCGCGGCGAGCGCCTGGCCGATGTGAAGGTGCTGAGCCGCTACGAGCGTCGACGCATGCCGCATAACCTGGCGTTGATGGCGGCGATGGAAGGCTTTGAGCGCTTGTTCCAGGCCGATCAACTGCCTTTACGCTGGCTGCGCAACGCCGGGTTGAAAATGGTCGACCAGATGCCCGAAGCCAAAGCGGTTTTTGTACGTCAGGCCCTGGGGTTGACGGGAGATCTGCCGGAGCTGGCCAAGCCCTGACTTGAAATGCAGTCCCTGTGGGAGCCGGGCTTGCCCGCGATGAGGCCATCAGCGCTCGCGCAAATCCGGCTGTGCAACATCTGGTAACTCCTCCATCGAGCGCTACCAAATGTGAGTCCTTATCATTTGCCCTCTTTTTGCAAATGAGAGACCGCACCCATGTTGGCACCCAAGCGCCTCCTGACTGCCCTGGCACTCACCCTTATCGGCAGCACCACCGTGCAGGCAGCCGACGAAGTCGTGGTCTACTCCTCGCGCATCGACGAACTGATCAAGCCGGTGTTCGACGCCTACACCCAGAAAACCGGGGTGCAGGTGAAGTTCATCACCGACAAGGAAGCCCCGCTGATGCAGCGGATCAAGGCCGAAGGCGAAAACGCCACGGCTGACCTGCTGCTGACCGTCGACGCCGGCAACCTCTGGCAGGCCGAGCAGATGGGCATCCTGCAGCCGTTCACCTCTGAAGTGATCAATAAGAACATTCCCCTGCAATACCGCGCTTCCAGCCACGCGTGGACGGGTCTTAGCCTGCGCGCGCGGACCATCGCCTATTCCACTGACCGGGTAAAACCGGGCGACTTGACCACTTACGAAGCCCTGGCCGACAAGCAGTGGGAAGGTCGACTGTGCCTGCGCACCGCGAAAAAGGTCTACAACCAGTCGCTGACTGCCACCCTGATCGAAACCCATGGCGCGGCCAGGACCGAAGAAATCGTCAAGGGCTGGGTCAGCAACCTGTCCACCGACGTGTTCTCCGATGACATCGCAGTGCTTGAAGCCATCAACGCCGGGCAGTGCGACGTGGGTATCGTCAACACCTACTACTATGGCCGCCTGCACAAGCAAAAGCCGGACCTGGCGGTGAAGCTGTTCTGGCCGAACCAGGGCGACCGTGGCGTGCACGTGAACCTGTCGGGCATTGGCCTGACCAAGCATGCGCCGCACCCGGAGGCTGCCAAGGCCTTGGTGGAGTGGATGACCACGGCTGAGGCGCAGAAGATTTTTGCCGATGTGAACCAGGAGTTCCCGGCTAACCCCGCCGTGCCGCCGTCAGCGGAAGTGGCGACCTGGGGCAAGTTCATCGCCGATACCTTGCCGGTGGAAGTGGCGGGCAAGCGCCAGGCTGAAGCCATTCGCTTGATGGACCGCGCTGGCTGGAACTAAATTTTTAGAACGCCGCCGATCAAAATGTGGGAGCTGGCTTGCCTGCGATAGCCTCACCGAGGAGTGACTGACACACCCAGGTGCCTGCATCGCAGGCAAGCCAGCTCCCACATTGGTTAGCGACGACTTCAAAACCTTCATTTTCCCGAGAGTTTTCCTTGGCCCACCCCGCCCAACGCCGCTGGTACCTGCCGGTCTTCACCGTCGCCGCTCTGGTACTGCTGCCGCTGAGCGTGCTGTTGCTGTCCTGGCAAAGCATCGACACGCAGATCTGGTCGCACTTGTGGGAAACCCAGATGCCACGTCTGCTGGGCAACACGCTGACCCTGGTGCTGGGCGTCGGCGTTGGTGTGACGCTGCTCGGCGTGAGCCTGGCCTGGCTGACCAGCCTCTGCGAATTTCCCGGGCGGCGCTGGCTCGACTGGGCCCTGATGCTGCCTTTCGCTATTCCTGCCTACGTGCTGGCCTTCGTGTTTGTCGGCCTGCTCGATTTCGCAGGGCCGGTCCAAACCCTGCTGCGTGAATGGTTGGGCAGCGGTCTACGCCTGCCGCGCGTGCGCTCCACTGGCGGTGTGATCATCGTGTTGGTGCTGGTGTTCTACCCCTACGTCTATCTTCTGGCGCGCACCGCGTTTTTGGCTCAGGGCAAAGGCTTGATGGAGGCGGCGCGAGTGCTCGGCCAATCGCCCTGGCAAGCGTTCTGGCGCGTGGCGCTGCCCATGGCACGTCCGGCGATTGGCGCTGGCGTAGCGTTGGCGTTGATGGAGACCTTGGCAGATTTCGGCGCAGTCTCGGTATTCAACTTCGACACCTTTACCACCGCCATCTACAAGACGTGGTACGGCTTTTTCAGCCTTTCCAGCGCCGCCCAACTCGCCAGCCTGTTGCTGCTGGTGGTAATGCTGGTGCTCTACGGCGAACGACGTGCCCGAGGTGCCAGCCGCGCGGGTAATGAGCGGCCACGCGGCAAGGCGCTGTATCACCTGCGCGGGTTCAAGGCCGCAGCTGCCAGTGCTTGGTGTGGTTTGGTGTTTGCCTGTGCCTTTGTTATCCCGATGCTGCAACTGGTCGCCTGGTTCTGGCAGCGGGGTCGGTTCGATCTGGATGAGCGTTATACCGGCTTGATCGTTCACACCCTCTACCTGGGCGGCATCGCGGCCCTGATCACGGTCAGCGTTGCGTTGATATTGGCCTTTGCCAACCGTCTGGCGCCGACGCGCGCGATTCGCTCCGGAATCAGCCTGGCCAATGTCGGCTATGCCTTGCCGGGCTCTGTGCTGGCGGTGTCGATCATGCTGGCGTTCAGCTACCTGGACCGTGAGCTGGTAGTGCCGTTGTCAGGTTGGCTCGGCGGCGCTGGCAAACCTTTGTTGCTTGGCAGCCTGTCGGCGCTGGTCCTGGCGTATCTGGTGCGTTTTCTGGCGGTGGCCTACGGGCCGCTGGAAAACAGCCTGGCGCGAATCCGGCCGTCTTTACCGGAAGCGGCGCGCAGCCTCGGCGTAAGTGGGCCACGACTGTTTTGCAAAGTGTATCTGCCGCTATTGCTGCCGGGGACATTGAGCGCGGCGCTGCTGGTGTTCGTCGATGTGCTCAAGGAAATGCCTGCGACCCTGCTGATGCGCCCGTTTGGCTGGGACACCCTGGCGGTACGGATCTTTGAAATGACCAGTGAAGGGGAATGGGCGCGGGCGTCGTTGCCGGCACTGACACTGGTGTTGGTGGGCCTGTTGCCGGTGATCGGCCTGATCCGACGCTCTGCACGACAAATCGGTTAGGTGCCAGTCCTACGGCTTGCGGCTACAATGCGCGGCATTCGGTGCGCTCCGTCTTTCGGGGCGAGTCGCTAAATGTCGCTGCAGGCCTGGTAATACAAGGTGTTCAGCGCACATGGCAACTCTGCGCATCTTCGCCAAGCCCGGAAGGAGAAACCCATGGGACAGCGTACGCCTCTGTATGACCTGCATCTCGCCCTCGGCGCGAAAATGGTCGATTTTGGCGGTTGGGATATGCCTCTGCATTACGGCTCGCAAGTTGAAGAGCACCATCAGGTGCGACGCGACTGCGGGGTGTTCGATGTATCTCATATGACCGTGATTGATGTCGCAGGCCTTCAGGCCAAGGAATGGCTCCAGCACCTGCTGGCCAATGATGTCGATCGTTTGCATGGCTGCGGCCGTGCGCTTTACAGCGCCATGCTCAATGAGCAGGGCGGCGTGGTGGACGACATGATCGTCTACCGCACCGAGACGGGCTACCGGCTGGTGGTCAACGCCGCCACCCGTGACCAGGATATGGCCTGGATGCAGGCACAGTTGGGCAACTACTCGGTGCAACTGCATGAGCGGTCCGAGTTGGCGATGCTTGCCATTCAAGGGCCGCATGCCCGGCAGAAAATCGCCGAGTTGGTCACCCAGTCTCGCGGCACGCTGATCCATCAGCTTAAGCCGTTTGAAGGCCAGGTCGACGGCGATTGGTTTATCGCCCGCACGGGTTATACCGGTGAAGATGGCCTGGAAATTGTCCTGCCTGCCGCCCAGGCACCGGGTTTTTTCAACGATCTGGTCGGTGCCGGTATTTCACCCATTGGCCTTGGCGCCCGCGATACCCTGCGCCTGGAAGCCGGCATGAATCTGTATGGCCAGGATATTCACCAGGATGTTTCGCCCCTGGCGGCCAATATGGCCTGGAGTATTGCCTGGGAGCCTGCCGATCGCCAATTCATCGGCCGTGCCGCCCTCGAGGCGGAAAAGGCAGGCGGAGTGCGATTCAAATTGGTCGGGCTGGTGCTGGAGGAGCGTGGGGTTTTACGTGCTCACCAAGTGGTTCGTATCGCCAATGTTGGCGAAGGAGAGATCACCAGTGGTAGTTTCTCTCCTACGCTGAGCAAATCCATTGCGCTGGCGCGTGTGCCGACGGCCACTGCCGATCGGGCCGAAGTGGAAATCCGCGGTAAGTGGTACCCGGTTCGAGTGGTCAAACCGACCTTCGTGCGCCATGGCAAAACCTTGATCTAACTATTTCCGGCAGGCCAAAGGCCGCTGACATTTCATCTTGAGGACACAGACTATGAGCGATATCCCTGCCGACCTGCGTTTTGCCGAAAGTCACGAATGGGCCCGTCTGGAAGCTGACGGCACTGTGACCGTCGGGATCTCCGACCATGCCCAGGAAGCGTTGGGTGATGTGGTGTTCGTTGAGCTGACCGAAGTCGGCAGCGTGTTTGAGGCGACTCAGCAGGCGGGTGTGGTTGAATCGGTGAAAGCCGCTTCGGATATCTACTCGCCGATTGCTGGCGAAGTGATCGCGGTGAACGATGCCTTGAGCGGCGAGCCTGAGCTGTTGAACTCCGACCCGTACAGCGCCTGGATCTTCAAACTCAAGCCAAGCAACCCGGCTGATCTGGAAAAACTGCTGGATGCCGCCGGCTACAAAGCCGCCATCGGCGAGTAAACGCGAGCAGTTTGAACAGCACAAATCAATGTGGGAGCTGGCTTGCCTGCGATGCAGACGCCTCGGTGTAGCGGTTACACCGTGGTGATGCCATCGCAGGCAAGCCAGCTCCCACAGTTGATTGCGGATAGCTGGCAGTTTGTTTTCAGCTCGCTTTCAGTACCGCTTTAACCGCAGCGACCGACCGCTCCACGTCCGCTTCTGTCATCGCCGTGAACATCGGCAACGACACGATCAAACGCCCAACACGCTCCGACACCGGGAACATGCCTTCCTTGAACCCCTGCGCCCGATAAAGGCTCAGCAGGTGGATCGGCGGGTAGTGATAGCCAATGCCGACGCCGTGGGCCTGCATTTGCTCCATGAAGGTCGCGCGCGCGGGCAGGCCATCCTGACGCTCCGGCAGTACCAGCTGGAACAGGTGCCAGTTGCTGTTTTCGAAATCCGCCGGCGGAAGTTGCGCGCCGTACGTCTCTTCAAAGTCACTGCCGAAGCACTTGAAGTAGTGCCGTGCCAGGTTCTGGCGATGGGCAGTGATCTTCTCGATATGGGCAAACTGCCCCAGGCCGATGGCTGCGGCAATGTCGGTCATGTTGAACTTGCCGCCCAACACATCTACGTCCAGGCCGTCGAAGCCGGTACGGGTAACGCCCTGCAGGCGATATTTTTCTGCCAGGCGCGCTTCCTCGGCGTTGTTCAACACCAGGCAACCCCCTTCGGAAGACGTGATGTTCTTGTTCGCCTGGAAGCTGAACGACACGAAGTCGCCCGTAGCGCCGATACGCTTGCCATTCCAGCTGGAACCCAACGCCTGGGCGGCGTCTTCAACGATACGCAGGTTGTACTTGTTGGCCAGTGCATACAGCATCGGCATATCCAGGGGCAGGCCCGCCAGGTACACCGGGATGATCGCCTTGGTACGTGGGGTGATCGCTGCTTCCACCTGGGCCAGGTCGATATTGCGGGTGACCGGGTCGATATCGGCAAATACCGGCGTGGCGCCCACTTCCAGAATGACGTTGGCGGTGGCGACCCAGGAGATCGGAGTGGTGATGACTTCATCCCCAGGGCCGATCCCGGCGATGCGCAGGGCAATCTCCATGGTGCAGGTGCCGGAGTTGAAGGTGCGTACCGGACGGCCGCCAAAGTATTCCGACAGTTGTGCTTCGAACGCCTGCACTTTTGGCCCGCTGGTGATCCAGCCTGAGCGCAGTACGTCGCCGACCGCCGAGATGGTGGCTTCATCAATGGTAGGTTTGGAAAACGGCAGAAAGGGCTGTTGGCTCATAACGACGAAGGCATCCGTTTCAGATAGGCGATAAGTAATAGACGTATCAGTACCGCATAGTTGCACGGTTCGACTGAATATAGCCTGTCATGCGTGAATGAATCGTCATGTTACGGACAAAAAAATGCCGCTTGGGAAAGCGGCATTCTTTATAGGGCGCTGTTACTCGGTCACAGCGTTTTTCGCGAGGATAGCGTTGGCCAAATCCATATCGGTGGCCTTGAGGCCAGGGTTGTCAGCGCGCACTTTTTGCATGGCGGCTTCCAGGTACGGGCCGCGGATGCCGCCGTCGCTGGCAACAAAGCTGCCTGCGTCGTCTTGGGCGGCGACCACCAGCTTGTGGTCCTTGAAGGTCAGGTACGTCGAGCCGGTAGTGGCGCCCGATGAGATGACGTTGCGCCAGAAACTGTCGGCCATGGCTGAACCGACAGGAAGGGAAAGCACAGCGAGGGTTGCGACAGCATATTTGAGACGCATGATGGGTGACTCCGACTGGGTTATCTGAACAGTTTGATTGTAGTTAGCCCAACCGAGTTCCATCACTGACTAAACAGTTTCGACCTGTAAAACCACGCCTTCCTGACCAATGACACGTACTTGAGCGCCTACGGGGCTGTCCGGACCAGTCACTATCCACACGCCATCGCCGACTTTTATCTTGCCCCGGCCATCGACGATCGCCTGATGCACCAAAAATGTGCGACCGATCAACTCCGAGCCGCGCATGTTCAGCCCCGGCTGGTCGCTGACCTTGGCGCTGCTGCGCTGGCGTTTCCACCAATACACGGCTGTCAGGATCGACAAAACAGCGAATAGCAGCAGCTGCCACTCCAGCCCAAGCGGTGGGACCAGAAACTTGATCACGCCTACGGCAGCGGCGGCAATCCCCATCCACAGCAGGTAGCCACCGGCGCCGAATACTTCAAGAATCAACAGCACTGTACCCAGTGCCAACCAATCCCAGAACGACAGATGCTGCAGGAAATCCCACATGGCGACTGCCTCAGCCTTTCTTGTTGTCGAAGGTTGCCTTGACGATTTCGCCGATGCCACCGACTGCGCCAATCACCTGGCTGGCTTCCAACGGCATCAGGATGACTTTGCTGTTGTTGGCCGAAGCCAGCTTGCCCAAGGCATCAATGTATTTTTGCGCAACGAAGTAGTTAACCGCCTGCACGTTCCCCGAAGCGATTGCCTCGGAAACCACTTGTGTGGCGCGGGCTTCGGCTTCGGCCTGACGCTCGCGGGCTTCGGACTCCAGGAAAGCCGCCTGACGGCTACCCTCGGCCTCAAGGATCTGCGCCTGCTTCTTGCCTTCGGCAGTCAGGATCGCCGATGCGCGCAGGCCTTCGGCCTCCAGAATCTGCGCACGCTTGATCCGCTCGGCTTTCATCTGGCCGGACATGGCGGCCATCAGGTCGGCAGGCGGGCTGATGTCCTTGATCTCGATCCGGGTAATCTTGATGCCCCACGGTGCCGTGGCTTCATCCACGGTACGCAGCAGTTTCTCGTTGATGCCGTCACGCTGGCTCAACATCGCATCCAGTTCCATGGAGCCGAGCACGGTGCGGATATTGGTTTGCAGCAAGTTACGGATAGCATGCTCGAGGTTGTTGACCTCGTAGGCGGCCTGGGCCGTGTTGACCACCTGGAAGAAGCACACGGCGTCGATCTGCACGGTGGCGTTATCGGCGGTGATGACTTCCTGAGGCGGGATATCCAGCACGCTTTCCATCACGTTCATCTTGCGACCAATACGGTCCATGATCGGAATGATGATGTTGAGGCCGGGTTTGAGGGTGTTGGTGTAGCGACCGAAGCGCTCGACGGTCCATTGGTAGCCCTGGGGCACCACTTTAAAACCCATGAACAGGATGGCTACGGCCAAACCCACGAATAGAAGCAGTACGGTTCCGATCTGCATAGCGATTCCCTATCTGATGGTGTCAGTGAAACGATGTGCGACCGAGTGTAACGGTCTGGTCACGGATAAGAACGGTTTCACGGCGCAACAACCCAATCATTTGTATCTGAATCCCCAGGCGTTACCCGCAATACTTCTGCCAGGGTTGTCAGCCCTGCGTTCACTTTATCGATACCGGCCATTCGCAGGCTGCGCATGCCTTGCCCGAGTGATGCACGGCGTAGAGCCTGCACATCGGCGCCGGGGGTGATCAGCGCCTTGAGCGTCTCGTCCATCACCATGATTTCGTAGAGCCCGGCTCGGCCTCGATAACCGCTGTCACGACACTCCCCGCAGCCGGTAGCTTCGTGGACAGGTTCCTGCGTATTCACCGCGCGTTTACAGTGAGGGCACAAAAGCCTTACCAAACGCTGTGCCATCACCCCTATCAGCGTAGCTTTGATCAAATAATGAGCAATACCCAGTTCCTGCAAACGACTGACGGCGCTGGGAGCATCGTTGGTGTGGAGGGTCGATAGCACCAGATGCCCGGTCAGTGCGGCCTGGATCGCCATCTCTGCCGTTTCCTGGTCGCGAATCTCACCGATCATGATGATGTCCGGGTCTTGGCGCAGCAGTGCGCGGATACCGCTGGCGAAGGTCAGGTCGATGTTGTGTTGCACTTGCATCTGGTTGAAGGCGGGCTCAATCATTTCGATCGGATCTTCCACCGTGCACAGGTTGACCTCGCGGGTCGCCAGTTGCTTGAGCGTGGTGTAGAGGGTACTGGTCTTGCCAGAGCCGGTAGGCCCGGTAACCAGGATGATGCCGTTGGCCTGACGGGTCATGGCGTGCCAACGTTGTTGGTCCTCGACGGATAAACCCAACTGGTCAAAAGCCTTGATCAGCACCTGTGGGTCGAAAATACGCATCACCAGTTTTTCGCCAAACGCGGTCGGCAGGGTTGAAAGGCGCAGTTCCACCTCGACGCCCTCCGGGCTTTTGGTCTTGACCCGGCCGTCCTGGGGTTTGCGCTTCTGCGCGACATTCATCCGGCCCAGGCTTTTCAGGCGGCTGACCACCGCCATCGTGACCTGAGGCGGAAATTGATACACGTCGTGCAACAGCCCGTCGATGCGAAAGCGCACCCGGCCCTGGTCGCGACAAGGTTCGATATGGATATCGCTGGCCCGTTGGCCGAAGGCGTACTGCAACAGCCAGTCGACGATATTGACGATATGCGCGTCATTGGCATCTGGCTCCTGCTCGCTGGCGCCGAGGTTGAGCAGTTCGAAATTGCCGGCCACCGCCACCTTTTGATCAGCGCCGCTGACGGACTGGGCCAGCCGGTAGAACTCGCCAATGCAGCGTTGAATGTCCTTGGGGTTGGCGACCACGCGCTTGATCGAGCGTTTCAGCACCTGCGCCAGCCCAGCTTCCCATCCGCTGACATGGGGCTGGGCGCTGGCGACGGTGACGGTTTGCGCATCCACGGCCACCGCAAGGATCGCGTGGCGCTGCGCGAAGGCGTGGGACATCAAGGGCACTACCGTCGCCACGTCGATCTTGAGCGGGTCTATGCGCAAATAAGGCTGCCCGACATGCTGGGCCAGCCATTGGGTCAGTGTTTCCAGGCAAAGCCCTTCAGCTGCGATGCATTCAAGAGGGTGCAGTGAGGAAGGCGTCGTCGATAACCTGTGCGCCACATCCGCCGTAATCAGCTGTTGCTCGACCAACGCGGGCAGCAATTGATGCAGTTCCAATCGGTGATCGTGCAAGGCAGCGGGCATGGACATTTCCTGGGCAGTGTCGGGCGTAATTCCAGGCTAGCCAGTCTCTGAACATCCACACTCCCAGTGTGTATTGCAGGCTTTTACAGACTGGCTGCCGTCACCGCCTGAGGCCGCAGGGAGTCGGCCCGCCACACTTCCAGCGAGCACACGCTGATCAGGTTTCTAATCTTTTCACCGATCACCTGGGCGCGATGCCAGCTCAAACCGTCCATCACGATGTCAATGCTCAGCAGGTCGTCTTCCCGGTTCACATTGACCTGGTGCGGCGTCAGGAACTGCAATGCGAAGTAGTTGAGCACCCGGCACAGCACATCCGGTTCGGCCTCGGCGACGATCTGATAATGCGCCTGGCAATGGGCGCTGTTGACGGCCCACGCATCGACGCGGGCAGAGGGCGGTGTGGTTTCGACGACGTGCATGCTGACTCTCCAGATTCGACTGGAGAAATTTTTACATTCGCTACGGGAGATTTCTTATCTAAGATGGAGCTGATTTGCGATTTATTGAATAAATAAATTCGAGATAAGCGTCATAACAGGTATTTCTATGCACAGTGAGTTGGACGCCTACGACCGCCGTATCCTGGCCCTGTTGCAAGAGGACGCTTCACTGTCCAGCGCGCAGATCGCCGAGCAGGTGGGCCTGTCGCAGTCGCCGTGCTGGCGGCGTATTCAACGGCTCAAGGAAGAAGGCGTGATTCGCGGGCAGGTGACGCTGCTCGACCGCAAGAAGATCGGTCTCAACACGCAGATTTTTGCCGAGGTAAAACTCAACGCCCACGGCCGATCCAACTTCACAGAGTTCACCGAAGCGATTCGTGGGTTTCCGGAAGTGTTGGAGTGTTACGTGCTGATGGGGGCGGTGGATTTTCTGCTGCGCATCGTCACCTCTGACATCGAGGCGTACGAGCGGTTTTTCTTCGAGAAGCTGTCGATGGTGCCGGGGATTCAGGAGGTCAACTCGATCGTGGCTTTATCCGAGATCAAGTCCACTACCAGCCTGCCTGTATTGCGCTGACAGGGCCTGCCTCATCGCGGGCAAGCCCGCTCCCACAGGGACTTATGTACACAGTCCAATGTGGGAGCGGGCTTGCCCGCGATTGCGGTATTACAGGCGCAGCAACGTTTTCCAGGCACGGTTCTGATACACCGCAATTGCCTGATGCATGCGCGCATCCAGCGATTCGTCGGTGATCAACTGGTTAGCCAGTTGCGCCAGCTTGTTCAGCTCGCCGTACAAACGGTCCAGTTCCGGGATGTCTACCACCTGGCGCGCGTGGTGCAGCCAGGCCTGGATGCGCTCGATGCGCGGCAGTTGCTCGGCCAGGTCTTCCGGTTGTTGCTGGTAGCGCGGCAGTTGCAGGGCGACGGCATCGTCAGCCAGCAGGCGCGGTAGCCAGTTGGTGATTTGCGCGGCGCCCTGACGGTTGCCACGCACGTTGCGGTCGGTGGTCCAGGTGCGGGCCAGCAGCCAGCGCGAGGTGTTCAGCGAGAACAAGCCCCAGCGCACGTCTTCCAGCTCTTCAGCGAATTGTTCCGGCGCGGCTTTGCGAATGTCTTCGTCGTCATCACCGGCCTGGACCAGTGGGCGCCAGTCTTCCAGCAACGCATCCAGCGAGCTGCGCAGCTCACTGGTGGATTGACGCGGAGCGGCCTGGCCGAGGCTGCCGATCAGGGCGCGCAGTTCGCCGAGGTTGTCGACCCAGTCCTGCAGCAGGCGCCAGTGGCCATTGAAACGGTATTGTTCGGCCAGGCGCTGGCTGCTGCCCAGCAGGTGCCACATGATGGCGGCGAAGGCGTCGTCCAACGGCATTTCGGCGTGGATCTGCGGCGCTGGCAGGCTCAGCGAGTAGCTGTTGGCGTCGTACAAGCGGTAGCCACGCTCGGCTTTGCTGATATCGCAGGGCATCAGCGCCAGGGTGGCGGCCAGCTCGGCGGCGAGTTCCAGCAGGGCAGCCGGTTCACCTTCGCGCAGTTCCAGTTCCAGCTCGCAGATTTCTTCTTTCTGCTTGCCCACGACCACGTGGCCCAGGTCCAGGGCGGCTTCGATGACCACCTTGGCCTTGCCACGGCCCCAGGCGATTTCAGCGCGCTCACGCACGAAATCGGTGGTGAAGATCGGCTTGAGGGTCTTTTTGTCCAGCTCGGCCAGTTGCTCGGGCCAGCACTCGCCGTCGAGTTTCTTCACGTCGAGCTTGGCCTTGGGCAGGTCCCAGTTGAACTCGTTGCGTTCCGACAAGCCAGCGACGCTCTGGCCACGGGTCTTGAGGGTCTGGATGATTTCGTCACCGTCCTTGCGCAGGCGCAGGGCGACTTTGGCCTGGGCCAGGTCGCGCTCGGGGGTGTCGAAATACTGGTTCATCAACTCACGGCGTTCCCAGCCACTTTTGTTGCGTTTTTTCAGTAGCGGGTGCTCACGCAGCGCGGCGAGTGTTTCGCGGCTGACGCGGAGCTTGATTTCGGTTTCTTTCTGCATGGCCGGAAAATCCAGGATCGGGAGCGCAGCCGGGGAAAAGTGTGGCTGCCAAGGTCGTGCAGTGTACAGGACTGAGCCCGGCAACGCGCCGCAACGGTTTATTGTGTCGTGCAGATGGTTCTATAGTGGGGCTCATCCGGGAAGTTGAGAGGCCGCGCATGCCGTTACCGTCCATGAAAGAGCAATTCGCCGCGTTGATTGCCGCGCCGTCTGTCAGTTGCACCCAAGCGTCTCTCGACCAGACCAACCGCCCGGTGATCGACCTGCTCGCCAGTTGGCTCGGCGACCTGGGTTTCGCCATCGATATCCAGCAAGTCAGCCCCGGCAAGTTCAACCTGCTGGCCAGTTTCGGCAGCGGTCCTGGCGGCCTGGTGCTGGCTGGTCATAGTGATACCGTTCCCTACGACGCTGCGTTGTGGAAGACCGACCCGCTCAAACTGACGGAAGTTGATGGCCGCTGGGTAGGATTGGGCAGCTGCGACATGAAGGGCTTTTTCGCACTGGCCATTGAAGCGGTGTTGCCATTGCTGGATCAGCCGTTCAAGCAACCGTTGTTGATCCTCGCCACCTGCGACGAAGAAAGCTCCATGTCCGGCGCCCGTGCGCTCGCCGAGGCCGGGCGCCCGTTGGGCCGCGCGGCGGTGATCGGTGAGCCGACGGGCCTCAAGCCCATCCGCCTGCATAAAGGCGTGATGATGGAGCGCATCGACATCCTCGGCCGTAGCGGCCATTCGTCGGACCCAAGTCTGGGCCACAGCGCCCTCGAGGCCATGCACGACGCCATTGGCGAACTGCGTGGCCTGCGCCTGGCCTGGCAGCGTGAGTACCGCAACCCGCAATTCAGCGTACCGCAACCGACCATGAACTTCGGTTGCATCCACGGCGGCGACAATCCCAACCGCATTTGCGGTCAATGTTCCCTCGAGTTCGACCTGCGGCCCTTGCCGGGCATGGACCCGCAAGTGCTGCGCGACGCCATCCGGCAGAAGCTCGAACCCTTGGCCGAGCGCCACAAAGTCAAGATCGACTACGCGCCGCTCTTCCCCGAAGTGCCGCCGTTCGAGCAGGCAGAAGACGCCGAGCTGGTGCGGGTTGCGGAACGATTGACGGGGCATCGTGCCGAAGCAGTAGCGTTCGGCACCGAAGCGCCTTATCTTCAGCGCCTTGGTTGTGAAACCCTGGTGCTTGGCCCTGGTGATATTGCGTGTGCCCACCAGCCGGGCGAGTACCTCGAAATGTCACGCTTGACGCCTACAGTGCGTCTATTGCGGGAACTGATCGAACATTACTGCCTTAAACCTGCATAAATTAACCCCTGCCCATTCGTACATAAGGAGAGCGAGCGTGTCGCCAAGCCTGTTCCGACGATAACCATCAGCCCGCTGTGCGCTTTCACGATTCATCCTTTTTTGGCTGCTTTTTATTACAGGCCCAGGTGTTATGCCCGAATACGTCAATTGGCTTCGTCACGCTTCGCCTTACATCAACGCCCACCGCGACTGCACCTTTGTGGTCATGCTGCCCGGCGATGGTGTGGAACATCCGAACTTCGGCAATATCGTCCACGACCTGGTGCTGCTTCACAGCCTCGGCGTGCGGCTGGTGCTGGTCCACGGTTCGCGCCCACAAATCGAAACGCGCCTTGAGGCGCGTGGCCTGACGCCGGCTTACCACGAAGGCTTGCGCATCACCGATGCCGCGACGCTGGAGTGTGTGATCGACGCGGTCGGCCACCTGCGTATTGCTATCGAGGCGCGCCTGTCCATGGACATGGCCTCGTCGCCGATGCAAGGCTCGCGCCTGCGGGTGGCCAGCGGCAACCTGGTTACCGCGCGGCCGATCGGTGTGCTGGAAGGCGTGGATTACCACCACACTGGCGAAGTGCGCCGGGTCGACCGCAAGGGCATCAACCGTCTGTTGGACGAGCGCTCCATCGTGCTGCTGTCGCCGTTGGGTTACTCGCCCACCGGGGAAATCTTCAACCTGGCCTGCGAAGACGTCGCCACCCGCGCCGCCATCGACCTGGGCGCCGACAAGCTGCTGCTGTTTGGCGCCGACCTGGGCCTGATCGACGAACAGGGTCGCCTGGTCCGTGAGTTGCGCCCGCAGCAAGTACCGGCGCACCTGCAACGCCTGGGCAACAACTATCAGGCTGAACTGCTGGACGCCGCCGCCGAAGCCTGCCGTGGCGGGGTAGGGCGCAGCCATATCGTGAGCTACGCCGAAGACGGCGCGCTGCTCACCGAGCTGTTTACCCGGGACGGCGGCGGTACGCTGGTGGCCCAGGAGCAATTTGAACTGGTACGCGAAGCGGCGATTGAAGATGTCGGTGGTTTGCTCGACCTGATCAGCCCGCTGGAAGAGCAGGGCATCCTGGTACGGCGTTCGCGCGAAGTGCTGGAGCGTGAGATCGAGCAGTTCAGTGTGGTCGAGCGCGAAGGCATGATCATCGCCTGTGCGGCGCTGTATCAAATCGCAGACTCGGATGCCGGTGAGTTGGCATGCCTGGCGGTGAACCCGGAATACCGCCATGGCGCGCGCGGTGATGTGTTGCTGGAGCGAATCGAGACCCGAGCCCGAGCGCAGGGTTTGAAGACGCTGTTTGTCCTCACCACGCGTACCGCCCACTGGTTCCGTGAGCGTGGGTTTGTACCGAGCAGTGTGGATCGCCTGCCTTCGGCGCGGGCCTCGCTCTACAACTATCAGCGTAATTCGAAGATTTTCGAGAAGGCCCTCTAAACCCGATCTTCCTGCCTGATAAAGAGCTGGCTCATGGGGGAGCTGGCTTGCCTGCGATAGCATCACCTCGGTTTATCTGAACTACCGAGTCGCCAGCATCGCCGGCAAGCCAGCTCCCACATTTGATCGCCTTACGGGTTGACGAATTTGTCGGTCACGAATGCCGAATAGTCCGGCAACACCGCTTCAACCTTCCCCTGTTCCTTCAAAAACTTCGCCGTCTCTCCAATCGCCTTCGCCGTGCCCCCTTTAAGCAGGGCATCGGTTTGCTGCGCCTGCGCATCCGGGAAAGTGGTGCCGGCCAACAGCTCAGGAATATCGGTGGCATTAGAACCTGTCAATTTGGCGATTTTCTGCACCGGTTCAGAGTCCACCGTCCAGCCGTCTTTATGGGCGGCATAGTCAGCGAAAGAGTCCAGCGTGACCTTGGCAAACTTGGCCACTACGTCAGGATGTTTTTCCGCGAAATCCTTGCGTGCCACCCACACTTCGAACGTCGGCGCTCCCCACTGGCCCACTTGGGCCGCATCTGTCAGGGTTTTTCCGGTCTTGCGGATCTCGCCCAGGGCCGGTGACCACACGAAGGCGCCGTCGATATCACCACGTTTCCACGCGGCGGCAATTTCCGCAGGCTGCAGGTTCACCACTTTGACTTTCCGGGTGTCCAGGCCCCAATGCTTCAGCGCGCCGAGCAGGCTGTAATGAGAGGTTGAGACGAAGGGGGTGGCGATGGTTTTGCCGACCAGATCCGCTGGTTTGTTGATGCCGCTGCCATTACGCACCACCAACGCTTCAGAAGCATTGATCTGCGCCGATACCATAAAGGCTACGATCGGTAGATTGCGTGCAGCCGCCGCTGCTAGAGGGCTGGAACCCAGGTTACCGATTTGTACATCGCCGGATGCGATAGCCGTGACGACTTCCGGCCCACTGTTGAATCGGCGCCACGCAATCTTCTCGCCAATGGCCTTTTCATAGAGGCCATCGGCCTGTGGGACTTTGCTGGGGTCGATGCCGGTTTGATAGCCGATGGTTAAATCGGCCGCTTGGACACCAAAAGAAATTATTAGTGACACAAAAACTGTAACAAATTGACGGGAGGATGTGCCTTTGGCCATGATGGCGTCGCCTTTTTGATCGTGGGTGACGTATGCAACAGTACGGCAACACTAATCGATCTAAAAAAAGGCTAGTAAATACCATTTAGGAATTAGCTTATGGAGCAGGTGGTCTATGCTGACCGGCTTGCTGCATGGAAAGTCTTATTCCTGAATCGTATGAAAAAGAATGAAACAATTCTTTTTGGGTGTATGAAAAACTCATTACCCTGCAGGGACCAAATCAACTGCGGTTAGACGAAGGTAGTAGACATACAAAGTTACGATTGACTTGGTAGTCACTATCTGGCGCTAATCGCGCATCTGTGGATCTAGGGCGTCAGACCCGAGACCTAAGAAATACAAAAATTAGAAATGAGAGGAGCGGTACATGAAGAAGTCAACATTGGCGTTGGCCGTGGCTGTCGCTGCGATTGCCCAACAGGCAAACTCCGCCGGTTTCATCGAAGACAGCAAGGCCACTCTGGGTCTGCGTAACTTTTACATCAACACTGACAACCGCGATGGCGCTCCTACTGCGAGCAGCCGTAGCAAGAACGCTGAATGGGGCCAAGGCTTCGACCTGCGTTTCATCTCGGGTTTTACCCAAGGTACCGTTCAGTTTGGTGTTGACGCTATCGGCCTGTACGGCATGCGTCTGGACTCCAGCCGCGATAACCACGGCAACTACAGCGGCACCGCTTCGGGCGGCACTGTGTTCCCAAGCGACGGCAACAAAGCCGTCAGCGATTTCGCCAGTCTGGGCGTGACCGGTAAGGTCAAGATCTCCCAGACCGTAGCGAAAATTGGCACCCTGCAGCCAAACAACCCGGTGATCAAGACCAACGATGGTCGCCTGTTGCCTCAGACCTTCCAGGGCGGCGAGATCGTTTCTAACGAAATCAAAGACTTGACCCTGACTGCTGGTCAGATCGAGTCGGCCAAGGGCCGTAACTCGAGCAACAACGAAAACCTGTCGATTGCTGGCGCTAACAAAAGCTCCAACTACGACACCGGCAAATTCAGCAACAAGTTCTACTACGCTGGTGCTGACTACAAAATCACCAAGGATCTGACCGCTTCGTACTACTTCGGCGAGCTGAAAGATTTTTACTCCCAGAACTTCCTGGGCTTGGTACACAACTGGGCAATCGGCCCAGGCGTGCTGAAAAGTGACCTGCGTTACTACCGCAGCCGCGACAACGGCGCAAATGGCAACACTGCCGGCTACTACACCTCGGGTTACTACACCGACGGTGCCAAGCCTGTTACCGCTGGCAAGGTTGACAACGACCTCTACAGCTACCTGGGTCTGTACTCGATTAATGGCCACACCTTTGGTGGCGGTTATCAGTACACCAATGGCGACAGTGACTTCCCTTGGCTGAACCAAGGCGACGGTTCGTCGAACAGCACCACGACCGACATGCAAATCCAGAAGTTCGCCCGTGCCGGCGAGCGCACCTGGCAAGCTCGTTACGCGTATGACTTCGCCAAAATCGGCGTGCCTGGCCTGACCGCTGGTATTGTTTACCTCAAAGGTACCAATATCCAGACCACCGCTGGCGACAAGTCTGAGTGGGAACGCGATATCACCCTGGCTTACGTTGTTCCACAAGGCCCGCTGAAAAACCTCGGCGTGGCTTGGAAGAACGCAATGTGGCGTACCGACGTTGCTACCCGCGATCAAGACGAAAACCGTCTGATCGTCAGCTACTCGATCCCGCTGTTGTAAGCGTGTAAAACCTTGCCCGGCGCAATGCCGGGCAGGGTATTTTACTGTTCAAGTCGGGCTCAACCCCCGCAAGCCCTTCCTGAATCCCCTCTCTTTACAGCGTCTCAAGGCCTTCTCGAACCTTGAAACGGATTTTGATCCTTGCCCGTTGCCAAGTCCAATGAACAGATTTTTAATATTCTTTTATCGTCTAGATAAAGCTATATTTATTCTTTTTAAATAATCTGTAACCCATGCACAGTAGGCTCCATAAGCACTCACCAGGAGCTACACCATGAGCCTAAGATTGGGCGACATCGCCCCCGACTTCGAACAGGATTCCAGCGCCGGCAAGATTCGTTTCCATGAGTGGCTGGGCGATAGCTGGGGCGTGCTGTTTTCTCATCCGGCGGACTTCACTCCGGTGTGCACCACCGAGTTGGGCTTCACCGCCAAGCTCAAGGACGAATTCGCCAAGCGCGGCGTCAAGGCTATCGCGCTGTCGGTAGACCCGGTGGACTCGCACCACAAGTGGATTGAAGACATCAACGAAACCCAGAACACGGTCGTTAACTTCCCGATCCTGGCGGATGCCGATCGCAAGGTGTCGGACCTGTACGACCTGATCCACCCGAACGCCAGTGACACCCTCACCGTGCGCTCCTTGTTCGTGATCGACCCGAACAAGAAGGTTCGCCTGACGATTACCTACCCGGCCAGCACTGGCCGCAACTTCCACGAAATCCTGCGGGTTATCGACTCGCTGCAGCTGACCGACAGCCACAAGGTCGCCACGCCCGCCAACTGGCAGGACGGCGATGAAGTGGTGATCGTGCCGTCGCTCAAGGACGAGGAAGAGATCAAGCAACGCTTTCCGAAAGGTTATCGCGCGGTGAAGCCGTATCTGCGGCTTACCCCACAGCCGAATCGCTGAGGCTGAAACCGCTATCGCGGGCAAGCCCGCTCCCACAGGGGAATGCGGTCAACTGTGGGAGCCGGGCTTGCCCGCGATAGCAGACTTCAAATGGACACAGGTTTCAAGTTGTAGACCGTCTCACACAGCAGGGGTTTTCAGGCCGTTTCGACGGCCTTTTTTTTCGTCTGAAGATTTATAAATCCCATATATTTTTAGGGAATAAACAAATGAAAAAATAAGATTTATAGATATATAAATCAGCTGATATGGTCTGTCCCATCTTGGCGCCACCGCACACAGCGAACCGCCGACACTTGCTCAAGGAATACCTGCATGTTGGTCGTAACACTTGGAGGCAGTCCCAGCCAGCGTTCCCGCTCCGGGGTCTTGCTGGAAAAAACCCGTCAGTGGCTGCAAGACAAAGGCGTGGAAGTCGTGAGTTATCAGATACGGGACTTCCCGGCCGAAGACTTGCTGCACGCCCGCTTCGACAGCCCCAAAGTTATCGATCTGTTGCAGCAAGTCGCCAACGCCGATGGCCTGGTCATCGCCACGCCGGTATACAAGGCCTCGTTCTCGGGTGCGCTGAAAACCGTGCTCGATCTGCTGCCTGAGCGCGCCCTGGCTCACAAGATCGTCTTACCGATGGCCACCGGCGGCAGCATCGCCCACATGCTGGCGGTGGACTACGCCTTGAAGCCGGTGTTGTCGGCCCTCAAAGCCCAGGAGTTGCTCCACGGCATCTTTGCCGAAGACAGCCAGATCGCCTACGGCGAAGGCAGTGCCCAGGCGCAACTGGTGCCGGTGCTTGAACAGCGTTTGCACGAGGCCCTGGAGACGCTCTATAGCGCCATGGCCCGTCGCCCAAAACCCCTTGATCCCAATGTGTTGAATGACCGTTTATTGAGTGCTCGCTGGAGCATTTAAGTCTTACCGGATTGTGTAGTACTCACCTTACTCAGCCGCCAACGGCCAAGCAGGTGCAGCCAACCCCCTAATCGCATTTTTTGGAGAGAGCGCCATGCGCACTGTCATCTTGCGTCGTGGTCTGGTCGCACTGTTTGCTGCGGCTGTGTCCTTCGGCGCCATGGTTCAAGCCCACGCCGCCGAAACCCTGCGGATCGGTTATCAGAAGTACGGCACCCTGGTGTTGCTCAAGGCCAAAGGCACCCTGGAAAAACGCCTGGCCGCCCAGGGCGTGCAGGTGCAGTGGACGGAATTCCCCGGTGGCCCGCAACTGCTCGAAGGCCTGAACGTCGGTTCCATCGACTTCGGCGTCACCGGCGAAACGCCGCCGGTCTTCGCCCAGGCCGCCGGCGCCGATCTGCTTTATGTCGCCTACGAACCGCCAGCACCGACCAGTGAAGCGATCCTGGTGCCCAAAGACTCGACGATCAAGTCCGTGGCCGAGCTCAAGGGCAAGAAAATCGTGCTCAACAAAGGCTCTAACGTGCACTACCTGCTGGTACGCGCCCTGGAGGATGCCGGCCTGAAATACACCGACGTGCACACCGTGTTCCTGCCGCCCGCCGATGCCCGCGCCGCGTTCGAGCGAGGCAGCGTCGACGCCTGGGTGATCTGGGACCCGTACCAGGCCGCCGCCGAGAAACAACTGCAAGCGCGCACCCTGCGTGACGGCACCGGCATCGCCGACAACCACCAGTTCTACCTGGCCACCAAACCGTACGCCACACAGCACCCGGATGTGATCAAGGCGCTGGTGGAAGAAGTGCGTGCGGTAGGCGAGTGGTCCAAAGCCAACCCGCAGGAAGTCACGGAACAAGTCGCACCGCTGCTCGGCCTGCCCGCTGACATCACCCTGACCTCGGTGAAACGCCAAGGCTACGGCGCGTTGTTCCTGACCCCGGAAGTGGTCGCCGCCCAGCAGAAAATCGCCGACAGCTTCTACCAGCTCAAATTGATCCCCAAACCCTTGAGCATCAAGGACGTGATCTGGACGCCACCCGCCGCCGTTGCCAAAGCGCCGTAATTCGACTTCTTCAGGAGACAACTCCATGAGCCTCAATATTTTCTGGTTCCTGCCTACCCACGGCGACGGCCATTACCTGGGTACCGCCGAAGGCGCTCGCGCCGTTGACCATGGTTACCTGCAACAAGTGGCACAGGCGGCCGACCGCCTGGGTTTCGGCGGGGTGTTGATCCCGACCGGCCGCTCCTGCGAAGACTCGTGGCTGGTGGCCGCCTCGCTGATCCCGGTGACCCAGCGTCTGAAATTCCTTGTCGCCCTGCGCCCCGGGATCATTTCCCCGACGGTGGCTGCGCGTCAGGCGGCGACCCTGGACCGCCTGTCCGGTGGCCGTGCGCTGTTTAACCTGGTGACCGGTGGTGATCCGGAAGAGCTGGCCGGCGACGGTTTGTTCCTCAGCCACGAAGAGCGCTATCAGGCCTCCGTGGAATTCACCCGCATCTGGCGACGCGTGCTGGAAGGTGAAACCGTGGATTACGACGGTGAACACATCAGCGTCAAAGGCGCCAAATTGCTCTACCCGCCGATCCAGCAGCCGCGTCCGCCGCTGTACTTCGGCGGCTCCTCCGAAGCCGCCCAGGACCTGGCCGCTGAACAAGTGGAAATGGTGCTGACCTGGGGTGAGCCTCCGGCCGCTGTCGCTGAAAAAATCGAACAGGTGCGGGCCAAGGCCGCGAAACTTGGGCGCACGGTGCGCTTCGGTATTCGCCTGCATGTGATCGTGCGTGAAACCAACGATGAGGCGTGGAAAGCTGCGGACAAACTGATCTCCCACTTGGACGACGAGACCATCGCCCGTGCCCAGGCCTCCCTCGCGCGCTTCGATTCCGTCGGCCAGCAACGCATGGCGGCCTTACACGGCGGTAACCGTGACAACCTCGAAGTCAGCCCCAACCTGTGGGCCGGTGTCGGCCTGGTACGCGGTGGTGCGGGCACTGCGCTGGTGGGTGATGGCCCAACCGTTGCGGCACGTGTCAATGAATACGCTGCGCTGGGCATCGATACCTTCATCTTCTCCGGTTATCCACACCTGGAAGAGTCGTACCGCGTGGCTGAACTGTTGTTCCCGCACCTGGACATCGAACGTCCCGAGTTGCCGAAAAGCGCCGGTTACGTCAGCCCGTTCGGCGAGATGGTCGCCAACGACATCCTTCCCAAAGCTGCGTCGCAGAGCTGAGGCGCCGTCATGAACGTTGAAAAAATAAGCCATCGCGTCGCGCCCTGGGTGCTGCCGATCTTGTTGCTGGCGGTGTGGCAGTTGTCGGTGTCGGCGGGTTGGTTGTCGACACGCATTCTGCCGGCGCCGAGTGCGGTGATCGAAGCCGGGGTTAACCTGGTGCGCAGCGGCGAAATCTGGACGCACCTGGCCATCAGCGGCTGGCGTGCCGGCCTGGGCTTTGTGATCGGTGGCAGCATCGGCCTGGCCCTGGGCTTTATCACCGGCCTGTCGAAATGGGGCGAACGCCTGTTGGACAGCTCGGTGCAGATGATCCGCAACGTGCCACACCTGGCGCTGATTCCGCTGGTGATCCTGTGGTTCGGCATTGACGAGACCGCGAAGATTTTCCTGGTCGCCCTCGGCACGCTGTTCCCGATCTACCTGAACACGTATCACGGCATTCGCAACGTCGACCCGGCGCTGGTGGAAATGGCGCGCAGCTACGGCTTGTCCGGCTTCAGCCTGTTCCGTCAGGTGATCCTGCCGGGCGCATTGCCTTCGATTCTGGTCGGCGTGCGTTTTGCGCTGGGCTTTATGTGGTTGACGCTGATCGTGGCGGAAACCATCTCGGCCAGCTCCGGCATTGGTTACCTGGCGATGAACGCCCGTGAATTCCTGCAAACCGACGTGGTGGTATTGGCCATCGTCATGTACGCCATCCTCGGCAAGCTCGCCGACCTGGCTGCTCGCGGCCTGGAACGTGTGTGGCTGCGCTGGCATCCGGCTTACCAAGTGAATAAAGGAGGTGCGGCATGACCGCTCAACAACCTCCACGCCTGCTCAAGGGTATCCCGCTGGCGGTGCGCAAATTGCGCAAGGCCTTTGGTGCACGGGAAGTGCTCAAGGACATCGACCTGCACATCCCCGCTGGGCAGTTTGTGGCCGTGGTCGGTCGCAGTGGCTGCGGCAAAAGTACCTTGCTGCGCCTGCTGGCCGGGCTGGACAAAGCCAGCGGCGGCGAACTGTTGGCCGGCTCCGCACCGCTGAGCGAAGCGATTGAGGACACGCGGTTGATGTTCCAAGAAGCGCGCCTGCTGCCGTGGAAAAAGATCATCGACAACGTGGGGCTGGGTCTCAAAGGTAACTGGCGCCCCAAAGCGCTGGATGCGCTGGAGGCGGTCGGCCTGGCCGAGCGTGCGAATGAGTGGCCGGCGGCGTTGTCCGGTGGCCAGAAGCAGCGGGTGGCCTTGGCGCGTGCGCTGATTCACCAACCGCGCCTGCTGTTGCTGGATGAGCCTTTGGGGGCGCTGGACGCCCTGACGCGCATCGAGATGCAGCAACTGATCGAAAACCTGTGGCAGAAGCACGGCTTCACCGTGTTGCTGGTGACCCACGATGTCAGCGAGGCCGTGGCGATTGCCGACCGGGTAATCCTGATCGAAGACGGTGAAGTCGGCCTCGACCTGATTGTCGATCTGCCGCGACCCCGTGCCCGTGGGTCGCATCGCCTGGCAGCGCTGGAAGCCGAAGTGCTTAACCGTGTGCTGTCGCTGCCCGGCACGCCGCCGGAACCCGAACCTGTTTCACCGCTGCCGACGCAATTGCGTTGGGCGCAATAACTCACTTGTCCCTCGAAGGAAGAACACCATGACTATTAAAGCCATCAACGTGCGTAACCAGTTCAAAGGCACTATCAAGGAAATCGTAGAAGGCGACGTGCTGTCGGAAATCGACGTGCAGACGGCGTCCGGTATCGTGACGTCTGTCATCACCACCCGCTCGGTCAAAGAGCTGGAGTTGGTGATTGGCAGCGAAGTGATTGCCTTCGTTAAGTCCACCGAGGTGTCGATCGCCAAGTTGTGATCGGGATTTGCGGTGCTTTTAAGGCCGCTTTCGCGAGCAAGCCCGCTCCCACATTTGACTGTATTCACAGAGCAAAATGTGGGAGCGGGCTTGCCCGCGATGGCGCCTGCCCAGGCAATGCATCAATCAGCCAGTCACCGCCCGCTTTGGCAAGTACGCCGGCAAATAAAGCCCCACATACGCATCAAAAACCCGCATCCCTTCTTCCGCCATGCGCGGCGTAATCTGCCCATGCTGATGCACCGAGCGCGCATAGACGCGGTCGCTCAGTTCCAGCGCCAAGGCGAACACATCCACATCCTCAGGCAGCGTCGGCACTTCGAAGTGGCGGTTGAACACGGCCAGCATCAAATCCCCCAACTCCAGATCATGCTGGCGGTCGGCCTGGGTCACTTCGGTGAGCCCATGCTGAGCCAGGATCAACTGGCGCGCGGCGGCGTCGTGCTCGTAGACCGTGAGCATGCGCTGTTCGACGATGCAGGACAGATCGCGCCAGTGCTTGAGTGCAGCATGCTCGATAGGCGCCTGGATGGCTGCGCGGAATGCCGCATGCACATCGGCGGTCAACGCTTCCAGTAGCGCCGGCACGCTGGCGAAAAAGTGATACACCGACGACGGTGGAATCTGTGCCCGTTCCGCCACGCTGTAGATCGACAAACTGGCCACGCCTTCGGTCGCCAGCAACGTGCGGGCGGCATCAAGGATCGCATCGATCCTGGCCTGGCTGCGGGCGCGGGGTTTGCGAGGGGCGGCAGGGCGGGTGGTCATGGAAGTCTCCTACAAGGCAGCGGGCATTGTATGAGCAGGAACCGGTGTTGTCTGCCAAGGCGCCATCGGGAGCAAGCCCCTCCCACAGTTGACTGAGTTCCAACCTTGAAATGCAGTCAAGTGTGGGAGCGGGCTTGCTCCCGATGAGGCCGACTCGGTCAACCGGAAGAAACCCATAAAAAAACGCCACAGACCAAAGGCCGGAGGCGTTTTTCAGTACAACCACTGCTTACACGGTATGCAGGTACCAGTTGTACTCAAGGTCGGAGATGGAGTGTTCGAACTCTTCCAGCTCACTTTCCTTACAGGCGACGAAGATATCGATGTATTTAGGATCGATGTACTTGGCCATCACCTCGCTGTCGTCCAACTCGCGCAGGGCATCGCGCAGGTTGTTCGGCAGGCTCTGTTCGTTCTGCTCGTAGCTGTTGCCTTCCACTGGAGCGCCAGGCTCGATCTTGTTGGTCAGACCGTGGTGCACGCCTGCCAGGACCGAAGCCATCAGCAGGTAAGGGTTGGCGTCGGCGCCGGCCACGCGGTGTTCGATACGTACGGCATCCGAGGAGCCCGTGGGTACGCGAATCGCCACAGTGCGGTTGTCCAGGCCCCAGCACGGCGAGTTCGGCACGTAGAACTGTGCGCCGAAACGACGGTAGGAGTTGACGTTGGGGCACAGGAACGCCATTTGGGCGGGTAGGGTCTCGAGCACACCGCCGATCGCGTGACGCAATGCGGCGTTCTGCTCGGGATCCTCGCTGGCAAAGATGTTCTTGCCGTCCTTGTCCAGGATCGAAATGTGTACGTGCAAACCATTGCCTGCCTGGCCTGGGTAAGGCTTGGCCATGAAGGTGGTGTCCATCTCATGGTCGTAGGCGATGTTCTTGATCAGGCGCTTGAGCAGTACGGCGTAATCGCAAGCCTTGATCGGGTCGGCCACGTGGTGCAGGTTCACTTCGAACTGCGCCGGGGCACTTTCCTTGACGATGGCGTCAGCCGGGATGCCTTGCTCTTTGGCACCTTCCAGGATGTCCTGGAGGCAGTCGACGTATTCGTCGAGGTCGTCGATCAGGTAGACCTGTGTCGAGTGCGGGCGTTTGCCGGAGATCGGCGAGCGGGGCGGTTGTGGGCGGCCGTTCACGTTCTCCTGGTCGATCAGGTAGAACTCAAGCTCGAAGGCAGCGCAGATGGTCAGACCGAGGTCGTCAAACTTGCTGACAACTTGGCGGAGCACTTCGCGAGGATCGGCGAAGAAAGGTTCACCTTCAAGTTCGTGCATGGTCATCAGCAGTTGCGCGGTTGGGCGCTTTTGCCACGGCTCATTGCACAGGGTGTCAGGGATCGGATAACAGATTCGGTCAGCATCACCGATATCCAGACCCAGGCCAGTGCTTTCCACTGTCGAGCCATTGATATCCAGGGCAAATAAAGAGGCAGGCAGGTTAATGCCCTTCTCGTAAACCTTGTGGAGGCTGGTGCGTTCGATGCGCTTGCCGCGCACCACACCATTCATATCCGCAATTAGAAGGTCTACGTACAGAACCTCAGGATGATCCTTAAGGAACGCGTTCGCTTCGTTAAGCTGAACGGCACGCGGGGGTACCGACATGATGCAACACCTTTGTTGTTAAAAATATCAATCATTGATCTTTTCTGGTTTCAGTCAACCCGAACGGCTTGCCGAAGTCAAGCGAGGCCTTTTTTGCCCTAAAAAAGCGCCTTGAGGCCTTTTTTGGGGCTTTTTGGGGCGCTTTTTTGGGTTTGAAGGCCTTGGGACTAGCAGGCTTGAGCGGGCCGTGTTGTATTTTTTACGGGGGTGTTGTGTAAAAAAATGAACAAGGCTAAGCTCGATTCAAACCCATAACAGCAATAATACCGGGGTGCTTCATGTCTCGCCTGCCGTTAATCGGCGTCACCGCCTGCTCCAAACAGGTCGGTCTGCATGCTTATCACATCAGTGGCGACAAATACGTCCGTGCAGTGGCCATCGCTGCTAAGGGCTTGCCATTGATCATTCCATCCTTGGGCGATTTGCTCGACCCGGCCAATATTCTTGACGGTCTGGATGGCATTCTATTTACCGGCTCCCCCTCCAATATCGAACCCTTTCTCTACGACGGTCCGGCCAGCGCGCCCGGGACTGCTCATGATTCTGCACGGGACCAGACCACGCTGCCGTTGCTGCGTGCCGCGATTGCAGCAGGCGTGCCGGTGCTGGGCATCTGCCGTGGGTTCCAGGAAATGAACGTGGCGTTGGGTGGCAGCCTGCACCAGAAGGTTCATGAAGTGCCGGGCATGATGGATCACCGCGAAGACGACACCCAGCCGCTGGAGATTCAGTACGGCCCGGCGCACGCCGTGGCGATTGCCCCGCATGGCGTCCTGGCAAGCCTGGGGTTGCCGCAGACCATTCAGGTCAACTCGATTCACGGCCAGGGCGTTGATCGCCTGGCGCCGGGGCTGCAGGTCGAAGCCACTGCGCCGGATGGGTTGATCGAAGCTTTTTCTTACACCGCGGGCAAGGCTTTTGCTTTAGGAGTGCAATGGCACCCCGAATGGCAGGTAAGCTCTAACCCGCACTATCTCGCGATCTTCCAGGCCTTTGGCTCGGCCTGTCGAACGCGGGCGATGCAACGCGACGCGGATGCTGCGTCAAACAACGCCTGACCTTTAATGGATGTCAGGAAACACAGCCCAGAGGCATTTATGAGTAACAACCTCGACCAGCTCACCGATTGGTTGAAAGACCACAAGATCACAGAAGTCGAATGCATGATTGGCGACCTCACCGGCATCACCCGGGGCAAGATCTCGCCGACCAACAAGTTCATCGCCGAAAAAGGCATGCGCCTGCCCGAGAGCGTTCTGTTGCAGACCGTGACCGGCGACTATGTCGAAGACGACATCTATTACGAATTGCTCGACCCGGCCGACATCGACATGATCTGCCGTCCCGACCAGAACGCCGTATTCCTGGTGCCCTGGGCCATCGAGCCTACCGCCCAGGTGATTCACGACACCTACGACAAGCAAGGCAACCCGATCGAGCTGTCGCCGCGCAATGTGCTCAAGAAAGTCCTCCAGCTCTACGCCAACCGAGGCTGGCAGCCGATCGTGGCGCCGGAAATGGAGTTCTACCTGACCAAACGCTGCGAAGACCCGGACTTCCCGCTGCAACCGCCGATCGGCCGTTCCGGGCGCCCGGAGACCGGTCGCCAGTCCTTCTCTATAGAAGCGGCCAACGAGTTCGACCCGTTGTTCGAAGACGTCTACGACTGGTGTGAACTCCAGGAGCTTGACCTCGACACCCTGATCCACGAGGACGGCACCGCGCAGATGGAAATCAACTTCCGTCATGGCGATGCGCTGTCCCTGGCCGACCAGATCCTGGTGTTCAAGCGCACCATGCGTGAGGCCGCGCTCAAGCACAACGTGGCCGCCACCTTCATGGCCAAGCCCATGACCGGCGAGCCCGGCAGCGCGATGCACTTGCACCAGAGCATCATCGACATCGCCACCGGCAAGAACGTCTTCTCTAATGAAGACGGGACCATGAGCCAGCTGTTCCTCAATCACATTGGCGGCCTGCAGAAATTCATCCCTGAATTGCTGCCGCTGTTTGCGCCGAACGTGAACTCGTTCCGCCGCTTCCTGCCCGACACCTCGGCGCCGGTGAACGTGGAGTGGGGCGAAGAAAACCGCACCGTCGGCCTGCGCGTACCGGATGCCGGCCCGCAGAACCGTCGCGTGGAAAACCGCCTGCCGGGCGCCGACGCCAATCCGTACCTGGCGATTGCCGCCAGCCTGCTGTGCGGCTACATCGGTATGGTCGAAGGCCATAACCCGAGCGCGCCGGTGGTGGGCCGAGGTTACGAGCGCCGCAACCTGCGCCTGCCGTTGACCATCGAAGACGCCCTGGAGCGTATGGAAAACAGCAAGACCATCGAAAAATATTTGGGTCAAAAATTCATCACAGGCTACGTCGCGGTCAAGCGGGCCGAGCATGAAAACTTCAAGCGCGTAATCAGTTCGTGGGAGCGGGAATTCCTGCTCTTCGCCGTCTGATGCGTCGGGCGCGCCTTGGGATTGGCGCGCCCACACCTGAAAAGTCTAGGAGATTGGTATGTCCAGCAACAACCCGCAAACCCGTGAATGGCAAGCCTTGAGCAATGATCACCACCTGGCGCCGTTCAGCGACTTCAAGCAGTTGAAAGTGAAAGGCCCACGGATTATCACCAAAGCCCACGGCGTTTACCTGTGGGACAGCGAAGGCAACAAGATCCTCGACGGCATGGCCGGCCTGTGGTGCGTGGCGATCGGTTACGGTCGCGACGAACTGGCTGACGCCGCCGCCAAGCAGATGAAAGAGCTGCCGTACTACAACCTGTTCTTCCAGACCGCTCACCCACCGGTGCTGGAACTGGCCAAGGTGATTTCCGAGATCGCACCGGCCGGCATGAACCACGTGTTCTTCACCGGCTCAGGCTCGGAAGGCAACGACACCATGTTGCGCATGGTCCGCCACTACTGGGCGATCAAGGGCCAGCCGAACAAGAAGATCATCATCAGCCGCAAGAATGGCTATCACGGCTCCACCGTGGCCGGCGCCAGCCTGGGCGGCATGACGTACATGCATGAACAGGGCGACTTGCCGATCCCGGGCATCACCCACATTGCTCAGCCGTACTGGTATGGCGAAGGCGGCGACATGAGCCCGGAAGAGTTCGGGGTATGGGCCGCCAACCAGCTGGAAGAGAAGATCCTGGAACTGGGCGTGGACAACGTCGGCGCCTTTATTGCCGAGCCGATCCAGGGTGCCGGTGGCGTGATCGTGCCGCCAGAGACCTACTGGCCGCGCATCAAGGAAATCCTCGCCAAGTACGACATCCTGTTCGTCGCCGATGAAGTGATCTGCGGTTTCGGCCGTACCGGTGAATGGTTCGGCAGCGACTTCTACGGCCTCAAGCCACACATGATGACCATCGCCAAGGGCCTGACCTCGGGTTACATCCCTATGGGTGGCCTGATCGTGCACGACGACGTGGTTGCCGTGCTCAATGAAGGCGGTGATTTCAACCACGGCTTCACCTATTCCGGTCACCCGGTAGCGGCAGCGGTAGCCCTGGAAAACATCCGGATTCTGCGCGATGAAAAAATCGTTAACCGTGTGCACGAAGAAACGGCACCGTATTTGCAGAAACGTCTGAGGGAACTGGCTGATCACCCGTTGGTGGGTGAAGTTCGCGGTGTCGGCATGCTCGGGGCGATTGAGTTGGTGCAGGACAAGGCCACGCGAAAACGTTACGAAGGCCGTGGTGTGGGCATGATCTGCCGCACGTTCTGCTTTGAGAATGGCCTGATCATGCGCGCCGTGGGCGACACCATGATCATTTCGCCTCCGCTGGTGATCAGCAAGGCGGAAATCGACGAGCTGGTGACCAAGGCTCGCCAGTGCCTGGACCTGACTTTGGCGGCATTGCAAGGCTAAGTGCTAGGCTCAGTGCGCTGCGGCTTCGGGCGCTGCGTCTGGGCAGTTACAAAAACGCAGTAATAAAGGGGGCTTTGGTTGAAAGCCGGCCCCTGAACTTGCCAGACTGTCGCCGTGTTTTGTTGCCCTTTGGAAGGGTCGTGAGACGACTAAAGAACGTGGCCCAAAAAAGAAAAAATTGGAGCATCACCAAATGAAGGCATTAGGTTTGAAGAACGCTGGCAAGACCCTCCTCGCGTTGTCCCTGATGGGCGCAATGGCGGGCGCGGCCCAGGCAGACGATAAAGTGCTGCACGTCTACAACTGGTCCGACTACATTGCACCGGACACCATCGCCAACTTTGAAAAAGAGTCGGGCATTAAAGTGGTGTACGACGTTTTTGACAGCAACGAGACCCTGGAAGCCAAGTTGCTGGCAGGCAAGTCCGGTTACGACATCGTCGTTCCGTCGAACAACTTCCTCGCCAAGCAGATCAAGGCCGGTGTCTATCAGGAGCTGGACAAGTCCAAGCTGTCCAACTACGCCAACCTGAACAAATCCCTGCTTAAAGCCGTGTCGGTCAGCGACCCGGACAACAAGCACGCTTTCCCGTACATGTGGGGCTCGATCGGCATCGGTTACAACCCGGAGAAGGTCAAGGCTGCGCTGGGCGTGGACAAGATCGACTCGTGGGCCGTGCTGTTCGAGCCGGAAAACATCGCCAAGCTGAAAAGCTGCGGCGTGAGCTTCCTCGACTCGCCAACCGAAATGCTGCCGGTGGCGCTGCATTACCTGGGCCTGCCGACCGACACCCAGAAAAAAGCTGACCTCAAGCAAGCCGAGGACCTGTTCCTCAAGCTGCGCCCATCGATCGGCTATTTCCACTCGTCCAAGTACATCTCGGACCTGGCCAACGGCAACATCTGCGTGGCCGTGGGCTACTCCGGGGACATCCAGCAAGCCAAGTCCCGCGCGGCTGAAGCCGGTGGCAAGGTCAAGGTTGCCTACGACATTCCGAAAGAAGGCGCCGGTAGCTTCTATGACATGGTCGCCATCCCTAAAGATGCCGAAAACGTCGATGCTGCCTACAAGTTCATGAACTACCTGCTCAAGCCGGAAGTCATGGCCGCTATCACCAACAGCGTCCGCTTCCCGAACGGTAACGAGAAAGCCACCGCACTGGTCGACAAAGACATCACCAGCGACCCGGGCATTTACCCGCCAGCGGATGTGCAGGCCAAGCTCTACGCCATTGCTGACTTGCCGGCTGCGACTCAGCGTGAAATGACGCGCAGCTGGACCAAAATCAAATCGGGCAAATAAGCCTTTGAACCGTGGGGGCGGCGAACCGCCGCTCCCACAAATTAAATGACAGAAAGCTTTGCCGGATCGGTTTATCGAGGGTAAGTTGCGCGCCGGTTTTGTTGCCGGGCAACAACTTCGGGCCCAACTATTTAAGAGGACCTCCACTTGCCAATTTCTTTATTTCGCAAAGCCTTGCTGGTGGGTGCAGGTATCACGCTGGCTGTCAGCGTGCAGGCCGCGCCGACGGTGCATATTTATAACTGGTCGGACTACATCGGCGCCGACACCCTGGCCAACTTTGAAAAGGCCAGCGGCATCAAGCCGGTGTATGACGTGTTTGATTCCAACGAAACCCTGGAAGGCAAGTTGCTCGCCGGGCGTACCGGTTATGACGTGGTCGTGCCGTCCAACCACTTCCTCGGCAAGCAAATCAAAGCCGGGGCGTTTCAGAAGCTCGACAAGTCGTTGCTGACTAACTATTCCAATCTGGACCCGGCGCTGCTCAAGCGCCTGGAAAAGAACGACCCGGGTAACCAATACGCCGTGCCGTATCTGTGGGGCACCAACGGCATTGGTTACAACGTCGAAAAAGTCAAAGAAGTGCTGGGCGTCGACCATATCGATTCCTGGGCCGTGCTGTTCGAGCCGGAAAACATGAAGAAGCTGGCCACTTGCGGGGTCTCGTTCATGGACTCGGCGGATGAAATGCTGCCGGCGGTGCTCAACTACATGGGCCTGAACCCTAACAGTACCAACCCTGAAGACTACAAGAAGGCCGAAGAGAAGCTGCTCAAAGTGCGGCCCTACGTGACCTATTTCCATTCTTCCAAATACATCTCTGACCTGGCCAACGGCAACATCTGCGTGGCGGCAGGTTTCTCCGGTGATGTGTTCCAGGCCAAGGCTCGCGCAAGCGAGGCAGGCAAAGGCGTGAACATCGCCTACGCGATTCCGAAAGAAGGCGGCAACCTCTGGTTTGACGTGCTGGCGATCCCCAAGGATGCGACCAACGTCAAAGAGGCTCACGCCTTCATCAACTATTTACTGCAACCTGAGGTGATCGCTCAGGTCAGTGATTACGTCGGTTACGCCAACCCTAACCCCGGGGCGGACAAACTGATGAAGCAATCGATACGCACTGACGCAGCGGTTTACCCACCGCAGGCGGTTCTCGACCGGACGTTCGTCAACTTCGAGCTACCCCCGAAAGTGCAGCGTTTAATGACCCGTAGCTGGACCAAGGTCAAAACGGGCAAGTAAGGCTTAAAGCTCAAACTATCCAAGGTTTCGCCCGTATTGGGCGAACCTCAAATTTTGTTGGGAGTTTCGTAAATGGCAGTTGCCTCCGGCGCCTATAAGAAAGCCCTCGAGGGCGACCAGACACCGAAAAAGGTGCTGGTCAAAATCGACCGGGTCACGAAGAAGTTCGACGAGACGATCGCCGTGGACGATGTGTCCCTGGAAATCAAGAAAGGCGAGATCTTCGCCTTGCTCGGCGGATCGGGTTCGGGCAAATCCACCTTGCTGCGCATGCTCGCAGGCTTCGAGCGCCCAACGGAAGGTCGCATTTACCTCGATGGTGTGGACATCACCGATATGCCGCCCTACGAGCGGCCGATCAACATGATGTTCCAGTCCTACGCCTTGTTCCCGCACATGACCGTGGCGCAGAACATTGCGTTCGGCCTGCAACAGGACAAGATCCCCAAGGCTGAAGTCGACGCCCGCGTGGCCGAGATGCTCAAGCTGGTGCAGATGAGCCAGTACGCCAAGCGCAAGCCGCACCAGTTGTCCGGTGGCCAGCGTCAGCGTGTGGCCTTGGCGCGTTCCCTGGCCAAGCGCCCGAAACTGCTGCTGCTCGACGAGCCGATGGGCGCACTCGACAAGAAGCTGCGTTCGCAGATGCAACTGGAACTGGTAGAGATCATCGAGCGCGTGGGCGTGACCTGCGTGATGGTGACCCACGACCAGGAAGAAGCCATGACCATGGCCGAGCGCATCGCGATCATGCACCTGGGCTGGATCGCCCAGATCGGCAGCCCGATCGACATCTACGAAACGCCTACCAGCCGTCTGGTGTGCGAGTTCATCGGCAACGTGAACATTTTCGACACCCAGGTGGTGGATGACGCGGAAGGCCACGCGGTGCTCAAGTGCCCGGACCTGGACCGTGACATCTACGTGGGCTATGGCATCGCCACCTCGGTGGAAGACAAGTCGGTGACCTACGCCATCCGCCCGGAAAAGCTGTTGGTTACCACCGAAATGCCGACCTGCGAGCACAACTGGTCCAGCGGCAAGGTGCATGACATCGCCTACCTGGGCGGCCACTCGGTGTTCTACGTGGAACTGCCGAGCGGCAAGCTGGTGCAGTCCTTCGTCGCCAATGCCGAACGCCGTGGCCAGCGCCCAACCTGGGGTGACCAGGTGTACGTGTGGTGGGAAGACGACAGCGGCGTGGTACTTCGCTCATGAACATGAAGAAGTTCAAACGCCAGCTGCAACGAATAACACCCGGTGGCCGGCATGTGGTCATCGGGATCCCTTTCCTCTGGCTGTTCCTGTTTTTCGCACTGCCGTTCTTCATCGTCTTGAAGATCAGCTTTGCCGAAGCCGACGTGGCGATCCCGCCTTACACCGAGATCTACACCTTCGTTGAGCAAAAGCTGCAATTGGTGCTCAACCTGGGCAACTACGCGATGCTCGGCGACGACGAGTTGTACATCGCCGCGTACCTGGGCTCGCTGAAGATGGCGTTTTTCAGCACGATTCTGTGCCTGTTGATCGGCTACCCGATGGCCTATGCCATTGCCAGCGCGCGTAAAGAAATGCAGACCGTGCTGGTGCTGCTGATCATGATGCCGACCTGGACCGCGATCCTGATCCGCGTGTATGCGTGGATGGGCATCCTCAGCAACAACGGGTTGCTCAATAGCTTCCTGATGTCCATCGGCTTGATCAACGAGCCGCTGCAGATCCTCAACACCAACATCGCGGTGTACATCGGCGTGGTCTATTCGTACCTGCCGTTCATGATCCTGCCGCTGTACGCCAACCTGGTCAAACACGACCAGAGCCTGTTGGAAGCCGCGTCCGACCTGGGCTCGAGCACCTTCAACAGCTTCTGGAAAATCACTGTGCCGCTGTCCAAGAACGGCATCATCGCCGGCTGCATGCTGGTGTTCATTCCGGTAGTGGGCGAGTTTGTGATCCCGGAACTGCTCGGCGGTCCGGAAACCCTGATGATCGGTAAAGTGTTGTGGCAAGAATTCTTCAACAACCGTGACTGGCCTGTGGCCTCTGCCCTGGCGGTGGTGATGCTGGCGATCCTGATCGTGCCGATCATCCTGTTCAACCGCAGCCAAGCCAAAGAGATGGAGGGCAAGATATGAAGCGCGTCAGTTTCTCAAGCTTCATGCTGGTGGCGGGGTTGTTGTTCATCTACCTGCCGATGCTGATCCTGGTGATCTACTCGTTCAACGAATCCAAACTGGTGACGGTGTGGGGCGGTTGGTCGATCAAGTGGTACGTGGGCCTGCTGGACAACACCCAGTTGATGGGCTCGGTGGCGCGCTCCCTGGAAATCGCCTGCTACACGGCGGTGGCTGCGGTGGCGCTGGGTACGCTGGCAGCTTTCGTGCTGACGCGCATCAGCCAGTTCAAGGGCCGCACGCTGTTCGGCGGCCTGGTGACGGCGCCGTTGGTGATGCCCGAAGTGATCACCGGTCTGTCGCTGTTGCTGCTGTTCGTGGCCATGGCGCAGATGATCGGCTGGCCCCAGGAACGTGGCATCGTCACCATCTGGATCGCCCACACCACGTTCTGTGCCGCGTATGTGGCAGTGGTGGTGTCGGCGCGCTTGCGTGAGCTGGACCTGTCGATTGAAGAAGCGGCAATGGACCTGGGCGCGCGGCCGTGGAAGGTGTTCTTCCTGATCACTATCCCGATGATCGCGCCGTCGTTGGCGGCGGGCGGCATGATGTCGTTCGCGCTGTCCCTGGATGACCTGGTACTTGCCAGCTTCGTGTCGGGCCCGGGTTCAACCACCTTGCCGATGGAAGTGTTCTCGGCGGTACGTCTTGGGGTTAAACCCGAGATCAACGCCGTGGCCAGCCTGATTCTGCTGGCGGTGTCGCTGGTGACCTTCCTGGTGTGGTTCTTCAGCCGCCGTGCGGAAGAGCATCGCAAGAAAGCTATCCAGCAAGCGATTGAAGAAGCCGCGGCGGATGGCTGGCAGCAGCCGGACAAGCGCCGGGCGCCTGCACCGGTCTAACTGCCGGAGTGGGTTAAAAATGTGGGAGCTGGCTTGCCTGCGATGGCGGTGTGTCAGTCGACAGATAAGTCGATTGACATGGCCTCATCGCAGGCAAGCCAGCTCCCACAGTCGTTTTGCAGTGTTTGTAAAATTGGGTTTCAGGCAGCCCACGGCGACTTGCGAATCACCTCCACAAAATTCATCGGCTTGAACCCCGGCTCCTGATCCACCAGCACGTCGGTCTTCACGTTGCCAAACGTGGTCTGCGGGCGATGGCGCAAGCCGTCGGCAAACGCGCAGATGATGCACTCCTTGAATCCTTCACCGCGTGGGTGTGCATGCACCACGGCTTCGCGCTGCTCGTGGGTAAACGCGGCGTAGTCCATGCCCAGCACGTCCATCTCGACACCAGCAGTTACCAGCGCCACGGTCGGGCGCAGATGCTGCGGCACGCCCGGCGTGGTGTGCAGGGCGATGGACAGCCACACTTGCTCGATGTCGTCATCGCTCAGGCCGTAAGGCTTGAGGAAGTCGGCGGCGGCGTTGGCGCCGTCCACTTCGAAACGCTCGTTGTCGCTGCGGTGGCCTTGCACCAGGCCCAGATCATGGAACATTGCGCCGACGTAAAGCAGCTCCGGGTTGTAGGCCAGTTGCTTGCGATCACCGCTCAAGGCACCGAACAGGAACACCCGGCGGGAGTGGTGGTAGAGCAGGTCGGACTCGACGTCGCGGATGTATTCGGTGGTGGCCTTGGCCAGGGCGCTGTCCGGGATCTGGATGCCGGCGATGGGGGTGCTCATGGTCGTTCTCCTCAACAAAGCGCCGGGGGTGGCGCCGATGAGTCCAGTCTGGTCGCGCGCCCGCGACGGGGCCATCGCAGCGAGGGTGCGATCCCGGCCAATGTGCCGCCACATCGTGCCATGGATGTACTCGGGCAAATGTGGGAGCTGGCTTGCCTGCGATAGCATCACCTCGGTATACCTGATACACCGCAGTGTCTGCATCGCAGGCAAGCCAGCTCCCACAGGGTTTCGTGTTCGCCAGATATAAGGTTTCGCCATGCATAGAACCATCGCCATCCTGATCTTCCCCGGCGTCCAGTCACTGGACGTGACCGGCCCCATGGATGTGTTCTGCGAGGCCAACCGTTTTCTACCGACCGAAGACCACTACCAGCTTGAAGTGATCGGCCTGGGCCACGGCACGATGGCCGCCTCCAACGGTTTGTCGTTGCAGGCCCACCGGCATTACAGCGAAGCCTTGAGCGCCTACGATCTGTTGCTGGTCGCCGGAGGCCCGCAATTGCCCTTCGAAGATTTCGGTGCCCCGTTTGATGATTGGCTGCGCGGTGCAACCGAAAGAGCCCAACGCTTCGGTTCGATCTGCAACGGCGCTTTCATGCTGGCGCGCGCCGGCTTACTCGATGGAAAAACCGTCACCACCCATTGGAACGATGCCGCTGATCTGGCGCGTCTGTGCCCCTCGGCCCAGGTAGACGCCGACCGCCTCTACGTGCAGGACGGCAACCTCTACACCTCGGCCGGGGTGACGGCAGGTATCGATTTGTCGCTGTACCTCCTGGCCCAGGACCATGGCCCGGAAGTGGCGTTGAGCGTGGCCAAGCGCCTGGTGGTATTCACCCAGCGTTCGGGCGGGCAGTCACAGTTCAGCCCGTTCCTCACACCTCATGCGCAGTCCACCTCGGCGGTGGCGTTGGTGCAGTTGTATGTGCTGGCGAATTTGACCGGGGATTTGACCATTGCCGACCTGGCCAAGGCGGCCAATATGAGCGCGCGCAATTTCTCCCGCGTATTTGCCCGTGAAGCACGCATAACCCCGGCGGAGTTTGTCGAGCGGGCGCGGGTGGATGCGGCGCGGGTGATGCTCGAAAGCAGCCCTGCGCCGCTCAAGACCGTGGCCTATCAATGCGGGTTTCGCGATGCCCAGCACATGCGCAGTGTCTTCAACCGCCGGCTGGGCGTAACGCCGCAACAATTCAGGCTCAACTTTGCGGCACCGGTTTGAGTGTGTCGTAGGCTTCCAGGGCGCGCAGTGAGTAGATATATGCCGCGCCCGCGTTCAGGGAAATTGCGGTGGCCAGGGTCGCGGCCACTTCTTCGCGGGTCGCGCCGGCTTTGATCGCCGCATCCGCATGCACGCCGATGCAGCCGTCACAGCGCGTGGTGATGGCCACGGCGATGGAAATCAGCTCACGGGTCTTGGCGTCGAGCACGTTGTTTTCCTCGGCAGCCTCGCCCAACGCCATGTACGCTTTGACCATCTTCGGGTTGCTCTTGCCCAGCGCGCCAAAGGCTTTCTTTACGGTAGGCAGCAAGTCGGACCAGTTATTGAACATTGCGGTAACTCCTGAACAGGTTGGGTGTGAAGCCAGTCTGTGCTGTTCGGGGTTGGGGGCATTGTTCAATCCGCTCATCTTTTTGACCGATGTTCGCAAATGAATTCGATCGACACCCTTATCACGCTGGCCAACCTGCGCGGCAGCCTGGATTTGCGTTGCCAGTTCCAGGGCGACTGGGCGCTGGATCACGCGCCGGAGAATTTGGGCGTGGCGCCGTATCACATTGTGCTCAGCGGCACCTGCCGCGCCGAGTTGACGGGCGGGCAGCACGTAACGCTGGGGGAGGGCGATATCCTGCTGATGCCCGGTGGCGCCACCCATTTGTTGCGCAGTCCAGGTTCACGCATTCAGCCGATGCCTCCGACGGTGATTGAGGGCGGTTTACTTCCGGTCCATCGCCTGGGTGGCGAACGGGTGGACTTGGACATGCTCTGCGGCAGCTTTCACTACAACCGGCAGTCGTTGTTGTTTGCCGCGTTGCCGGAGTATCTGGTGGTGTCCAGTCGGCAGTGGCAGGGCGATGGGCAATTGGCTGCGTTGATTGCTTTGTTGCGCAGCGAAGCGGATGGGCAGCAACTGGGCGCCCGCTCGTTTATCGATGCACTGTCGTCGGCCTTGTTCACCCTGATCCTGCGCACCTGGCTGACCCTTCAGGCGCCGGTGGCCGGCACCTTCGCCTTGCTCGCCGACAAACGCCTGAGCAAGGCCTGGCAGGCGATGCTGGCCGAGCCCGGCCATGAGTGGACCATCGACAGCCTGGCCTTGGTTGCGACGATGTCGCGAGCGACCTTCATGCGTGCCTTTGTGAAGGTGGCGGGTGTATCCCCGTGGGTGCTGCTGACCCAGTTGCGTATGGAGTTGGCGTTCAATCTGCTGCGCCAGTCACGCCTGAGCCTGATGGATATCGCCGCCCAGGTGGGTTACCAGTCGCAGGCTGCGTTCAGCAAGAAGTTCAAGGAAACCTACGGCGAGGCGCCGGGGCGGATGCGGGCTCGTTAGTCGCTACAACACAAAGCAAATGTGGGAGCGGGCTTGCTCGCGAATGCGGTGTGCCAGTCGATACATCTGGTGACTGATACTCCGCATTCGCGAGCAAGCCCGCTCCCACATTGACCGCATTCTTCCAGCACTATTTTCTCGCAGGCAACAGCTTCAGCGTGCCACGGGTATTCGCCGTCACTTCTTCATCACTGAAATGCGCCTGCTCGTACCCACCCTCGATATAGGTTTCCGCCTGGTCGCCATAGTGCCGGTCAAACGGCACACCGCTTTGCCCTACCGGGTTGATGGTCAAAGCGTGGGCCGGGTCGGCGAAGTCGATCAATCGACGGGTCGATGGGCCATAAGTGACCGGCCAGGGCGCGGGGCCGATCATCGCCGACTGGTTGTTTGGCACTTCGTGGGTGCCGGGCGCCGGGAACGGGCCCACGTTGAAGACCTTGTCCAGTGGCTTCTGCATGCCTAACGGGTGGCCGTGGGTCAGGGTGTGGGCCTTGCCCCACTGCCATTGCGTCGGGTCATCGCCGAAGGTGGCTTTGAGGTGAGCCAGGCTGTTGTCCCAGGCGAGCTTGACGGTGTCGGCGCGCTTGCCGTTCCACCAGGGCGAGTCCGGCGAGGCGGCCAGGCGTGGCAGCGCGGCGTCGATCACCCGAGTACCGAGCAGGGTTTTAAACAGGGCGTCGCCCAGTTTTGGGTGGAAGGCCGCGTCGGTGAGGTTAAACAGGAACTGATTGAAGAGTGTGGCGCTGGTGGAGTCCAGCGGATAGTCGCCTTTCCAGGCGGCCAATTGTTCTACCAGTTTCAACTGCGCCGGGTCCTTGACCACGTCACGCAGCACCGGCAACAGCGGTGCCAGCAAGCGTGGGCCGTAGGCGGTGGTCGTGCCCAGTTGCAAGGCTTGGCTGTTGTTCACGTCCCACTTCACGCTTTTGTCGCTCAACTGCGTGTTCAATTGCTGGCCACGGTCGGCCAGGTTGTAGTAACCGGGGATTTCCATGCCGGTGGGTGAGGCCGGCTGGGCATTGGCCGACACCACGTAACCCCGCGCCGGGTTTTCTTCCTGGGGGTTGGCGCTGAAAGGGTAGAAACCCAGCTTGTCGGCCTGGGCGGTGCTGCCGTCGAGAATGAACGCCGGGTTGACCCCGGCCGGGCGGATCGGCAATTGCGCCGCCGCCCACCAGCCGATATCACCCTTGGCATTTGCCCATACGATATTCAGGCCCGGTGCAGAAACCTTGGCCGCCGCGGCGCGCACCTTGGCCAGGGTATCGGCGCGGTTGAGCTGGTAGAAACCTTCGAGGATCGGATTCTCGGTATCGAGGAATGCCCACCACATGGCAATCGGCGTGTTGCCGGCATTCTCGCCGAGTACATCATTGATGATCGGGCCGTGGGGCGACTGGCGCAGAGTGAGGGTCACCGGTGCCTGGCCCTTCACCGCGATCTGTTGCTCGCTGCTGGTCATGTTGACCCATTGGCCGTGGTACCAGACCTGGTTGGGGTTGTCGGGGTTGACCTTTTCGGCGATCAGGTCGAGGTCATCGTTCTGGAACATGGTCAGGCTCCAGCCGAAATCCAGGTTGTGCCCCAGGAACGCCACCGGCACCAGCGCGTTGTGATAGCCGTAGAGCTCAAAGCCCGGTGCAGAGAGCTGCGCTTCGTACCACACCGACGGTACCGAGAAACGGATATGCGGGTCGCCCGCCAGCAAGGGCTTGCCGCTCTTGGTGCGGCTGCCGCTGATAGCCCAGGCGTTGCTGCCTTCGAACTGAGGCAAGCCATTCTCGGCCAAGGCCCTGTCGCTCAAGGAGGCAAGCGCGCCGAGCGTCTGCCAATCACTGGCGGCCAGGTTAAGCGCGCCTTTGGGCTGCCAGTCGAGGTCGAAGACTTTCAGGTAGTCGCCGCCCAATTGGTCGCGTATGTAAGTCAGCAGCGGCTCGGTACGAAACGCGGCGGCAAAGCTGTAGGCCATGTACCCGGCGACGCTGATGGTGTCCTCAGCGGTAAACCGCCGCTTGGGGATGCCCAGCACGTCAAACTCCACTGGGCTGGCGTGGCTGTCCTGAAATTGGTTGATCCCGTCCAGGTAGGCTTGCAAGGCCTTCCAGGCCGGCGAATCGTGGTCCATGTGTTCCACGTAACTCAAGGCGCGTTCGCGAATGCGCAGGCTGCGGAACAGCTTGTCGGTCTCGAGCATCTTCGGGCCCAGTATCTCGGCCAGTTCGCCACGGGCCAGGCGCCGCATGATCTCCATCTGGAACAGCCGGTCCTGTGCATGCACATAGCCGAGGGCGCGGTACAGGTCGGTCTCGTTCTCGGCGCGCAGGTGCGGCACGCCCCGGTCGTCATAGCGCACGGTGACCGCGCCTTGCAGGTTGGCGAGTGTTTCGGTGCCCTGGCGGGTGGGTTGCTTGCTGTAGACATACCAGCCGGCGCCGGCCATGAGGGCGGCAATCAGGATAGCGAGCACGGTCAGGCTGCGTTTCATGGACGGTCCTTGAGTCATTCACCTTGAAGGTCAACGGAGTCTAATAGGTTTGGCGAGGGCTGAGGGAAATGCTGATATCGCGCACGATGCGCCGCTGTGACAGCCGAGGTTCAAGTGTTGAGCACCCTGAATACGCTACTATTGCGCCCGTCATCTTTGAGCTTCTTTCCATGACTTGCGCCCCGCAACCCATTCCAGACTCCAGCCGCTCCGAGGTTGCCTATGCGTGCTGCCTGGAAGCGCAGTCGCTGATCAGCCGCTTTTTGCAGCACCCGCCAGTGGGCTTCGATGCTCGTCTGTCCGACCAGGGCCTGCCGTATTTCTTTACGCCCTTCGACCTGTTGACCACCGCCGACGATGCATTCGAAAAGCGTGTTCGCAGCTGGCCCGGGTATCGTTTCTGGAATGCCTGGCTGCGTGTCGACAGTTGTTTTGTGGGGACCACGGTCAGTGAATATTCACCACTGCCCCAAGACGTGTCGCCTCAGGACCTCGCGCAGTGGTTGCAAGAGGCGTGCGCGCCACAGCGCAAGCTCACCATCGTCAAAGACGTGCCGTGCGACTCTCCGCTGCTCAGCGAGGCGGATAACCGCTACGCGCAAGCCTTGATCGATGAGTGCACCCGGCGCGGTTTCATCAGCCTCGAGGGGCAGGCGCTGGCCTACGTGCCGATCAACTTTGCCACGGTTGATGAGTACCTGGCGCGCTTGTCCCACAGCCGTCGCCGCAATATCCGACGCAAACTGCGCAGCCGTGAGGCGTTGCGGGTGGAAGTCCTGGACACCGGTGATGCGCGCTTCAACGATGACGCCTGGCTCACGCAGTTGTACGGGTTGTACAAGGCGGTGTACGACCAGAGCGAGATCCATTTTGACCTGCTCACCCCTGAATTTTTCAGCAGCCTTCTGCGGGACGCCGGCAGTAACGGGCGCGTGTTCTGCTATTGGCACTGCGACGAGCTGATCGGCTACAACCTGTGCTACGTGGAGGGCGACAAGCTGCTCGACAAGTACATCGGCCTTAGCTACCCGCTGGCGCTGGAGTTCAACCTGTATTTCGTCAGTTGGTTTGTGAACCTTGAGTATGCGCTGGCCAATGGGCTGAAATTTTATGTGGCGGGTTGGACCGACCCGCAGGTCAAGGCCAGCCTGGGCGCCGACTTTACCTTTACCCGCCATCTGGTCTGGGTGCGTAACCCGCTGTTGCGCAAGCTGGGCAACCGGTTCCGTCATCACTTTGAAAGTGATACCCAATGGCATCAGGAGCACACCTCATGAGCCAGGCCCGACCGCCGCTGATTCTCGATTTCGACAGTGCCGTCAGTGACATTCCCGGCGCGATTACGTTGCCGTTGCAGGCCTGGCAGGAAAAAATCCGTTTCGGCTGCCGCTGGGCACAATTCAAAGAGCTGGAAACCGCCCTGCACGCACAAATGCCCAGCGATTACGGCTGTGTATTTACCGGCAGCGGTGATTATCACCACCTCAGCCAGCTGTTGTTGAATCGCCTGCCGACGCAGCAGAAGTTTCAGCTGATCATCTGCGACAACCATCCCGATAACATGCGCTACCCGTTCGGTATCCATTGCGGCTCCTGGGTCTACTGGGCCAGCCGCTTACCGCAGGTCGAGCATGTGCATATGTTGGGCATCGGTTCGCAGGATATTGGCCTGGGCCACGCGTGGGAGAATCACTGGTCGCCGCTGCTCAAGCGCAAGTTGACCTACTGGAACGTCAACGTCGACACGCGCTGGATGAACTGGATCGGCGCCGGGCGCAGTAATCGTGCCTTCAGCAATGCAGATGCGCTGATGCGCGCGTTCCTGGCACAGTTTGACCGTTCACTGCCGGTGTACCTGTCCATCGATAAAGATGTGCTGAGCCCGGAAGTGGTGAACACCAACTGGGATCAGGGCGAATTCCTGGAGCAGCATCTGAACGACCTGATCAGTGCCTGCCAGGGCCAGATCATTGGCGCGGACATCACTGGCGATGTGTCGGCCTACCACTATGAAAGCAAGTTCAAACGTTGGTTGAGTGCGTCCGATGGCCAGGAAGAACTGCCTGAGGCACAGGTGCAGATCTGGCAACAGCAGCAGAACGAGCTGAACAGCCGCCTGGTGGCGCGTATCAACGAAGGCTGGCGACGATAGCCTTGAGTTGCTTGAGTATCTGTTCGAAGTGTTCGTCCGTCAGCCAATGGCTGTTACTGATCGACAGTGTGCGGGTCGCGAACGCCTGGGCTTGGCTGATATCGCCGCCAGGCTGCAGCAGCGGGGCCACGTCGGGGTAGTCCGGCAATGTGTGGATAAACAGGCGGGTCACGCCCAGCCCCGAGGTCCACAACTGCGCCATCGCCGCATCCCGGGCCTGTGCAGACGGCATCATCACCATCAGAAAGGGCCAGGTGCCTTGTTGGCCTGGTCTGTCCATAACGACCGAGACGCCGGGCAAGGCATTCAAGCGAGCTGCACGGCGCAATGCCCGGGCGCGGCCTTGCTGCAAGTAATCGGGCAGGCGAGCCAGTGCGGCGGCGCCGACCTTCTGGCGATAGCCGCCCAGGCGGTGCAACGGGATGTCATTCACCGAAAAGTCGTCGCCCACGGCACTCACTTCATCGCCCTGTTCCAGCGCTTTGCGCAACGGCTTGCCATACACGTAGTGCAAGCCGCGCGGTTGGTAAAGCAGCGCGTAACCCCACAACTCGGCGCTGCGTTGCAGCTCCCAGCGCAGGCTGAAAGGCAGGTCCTGTGCGCATTGGCGGTGCAGCGCCTGATGCAACACCGGGTCGCGGCTGAACAGCACGCCGCCTTCGGCCGTCGTCAGGCCTTTGCCCAGTGCCATGCTGAAAAATCCCACATCACCTTTGAGCCCGACGCTGCGGCCGTCGTCGAGTGCGCCCATGGCTTGGGCCGCGTCTTCGATGACCACAGCGCCGACAGCATCGGCAATACGCTTGGCGGTATCGACGTCCGCGACGCGCCCGGCCAGATGGGTCACCACCACGGCCAGCGTGCTGTCGTCACACAGGTCTTTCAGTTGCTGTTCGTCCAGGTCAATGCTGCCCGGCTGCAAATCGCAGGGTACGACGCGCAACGGCGGGCAGTAATGGGCGGCCAACGCCACCAGCGGGCAGGTGTAGGCCGGCACGATCAGCCGGGTGCGGCCGGGCATGCGTTGCTGCAAGACCCGCAGGGCGATGATCAGGGCGGCGGTGCCGGAGCAGGGCAGCGCCGGCAGTGGAATCGAGAACTGGCGGGCCAGAGACTGGGCCAAGTCGCCCGAAAGGTTCAGCAAATCCCGCCAGCTTAAGGGCAGGCCAGCGGTGGGCGGGATTTCCCTGGTCATGATGCCAGTGGCTGCGAAGGTTCGGCCTCGACAGTTTTGCTCTCTTTGTCTTCACTGCGTGCGAGACAGAGAATGCCTGCGATGATCAATGCGCCGCCGATGATTTTTGGCCAGGTCAGGGTGTCATCGAATAACCAGACAGAGATCAGCGTCACGCTGATCAACTCCAAATGGGACGCCGCAAACGCGGGCCCCACCGGTGCGTACTTAAGCAACGTCATCCAGGTGAAGAACGCGCCGATGTAGCCCACGAAGGCGCCGTAGATCCACGGTGCGCCAAACACGCGCACCAACCAGGCGGTATCCATCGTCAGTGGTTCGGCATGCACCGAGGCGAATTTGAAACTGACCTGCGCCAACGTGTCAAAAATGATCAGCGCCAGAAAGCCCAGGATATAGAACCGTTTCATTATTCAAACCCCACAACGGTCACGCCACAGGCGATCAGCATGATGCCGATCAACCGCCATTTGGTCAGGCTTTCCTTGAACAGGAAACGCCCGGCAATCATGATTACCACAATATTGATCGAGCCTAGCATCACGCCGACCGACAACGGCACCAGCGTGAGAAACGCCAGCCACAACACGAATTCGAAGACGTAGCAGATCACGCCAAGCCAGATCCAGGGGCGCTTGAGCATGTGCTTCCAGTGGGCCATGCCGTCATGCTCGGCGCTGGCAGAGGCGGCGGCTTTGAAAGCCAACTGGCCGGACGTATCCACGATAACGTTGAGCATCCAGAGGATGATGGTTAGCTGGCTCATGTGTTCCTATGCTTACAATCTCACCGAAAACGTACGATACAGCAGCCTGCCGCTCGGGTGATTGGAGTTTACCGGTCGAACAGCCTCCGTTCAGTTTGATGCCTTGCTCCACTCGCAATAGCAGCCTACCGCCAGAGTATGGGTCGCATCGACTTCGCGCCCGGCCTCAAGGGCTTTCAAAATCGGCTCGATAAAGCTATTGCTGGAATTACACGTCAGCCCTTCGCTGTACGGTCCGAAATACGCGAGCTTGCCAGTGCGATCCCAAATCCCGACAGCCGGGGTGGCGGGCACCTGATCGGCGCCGGCCAGGCTATTGAGGGTTTTCATCTTGCGCAGGTTGTCGGGCAGTTGGCCGTGGCTGCCGGCTTTTTGCAGGGCATAGAACTCGACGCCTTGGGGCGCGTATTGCTCGATGAGCTCGCCCAGGTGTTGCTGGTTGCCGACGTTGCACGGGCAGGCCGGGTCCCAGAAGTGCACCAGGCGAATCGGGCCTGGGCCTGCGAGATCGGCGGGCAGGCGCAGGGCGTCGCCGGAGAACACGGCCGTGTGTTCGCTGAACGCGCGCAGGTAGCGGCCCTGGAACCAGTCATACGCCGCCCACAGCACGCCGGTGCAGATGATCAGGATCAGGCTGGCGAACAGGGCGGAACGGTAGGGCTGTCGCATTCAGAACTATCCTCGAAGGTCGCGTAGCTTGCCATGCTTGCCCTGACAGATGAATATCGCTGCTCGATATTCATCTTCACCGTCAGTCTGGAACCCTTTATGCCTGTCAGTTTTGACCCCGATCATCTGCGCGAAAGCTTGCGACCACTCGTGGATGCGCAACCGCTCAGCGCCGAGGCGCGGGTCTACCAGCGTTTCTATGGGCTGGATTTATCTGCGCGCAAAGTGCCGGCGTTGAGCCGTCTAGGGCGTTTCGAAGTGGATGGCTTTGAGGTGGTTGCCCAGGTGTGGTGGCCGCCACAGCCTGTGGCGACGATGTTTATGTTCCACGGCTTCTACGACCATATGGGCCTGTACCGCAACGCGGTGGATTGGGCCCTGGACCAAGGGTTTGTGGTGATTGCCTGCGACCTGCCGGGGCATGGCCTGTCCAGCGGCGCACGTGCCAGCATCGATGATTTTTCGGTGTATCAGGACGTGGTGCAGGCTTTGTTCGCCCAGGCCAAGGCGCTGCAACTGCCGCAACCCTGGCACCTGTTCGGGCAAAGCACCGGCGGTGCGGTGGTGGTGGACCATTTGCTCAATCACGGCGCCGACAGCCCTGCCCAGGGCAAGACATTTCTGTTGTCGCCTTTGGTGCGGCCGCGTGCGTGGGGTTGGTCGCAGGTCAGTTATTACCTGCTGCGGCCGTTCGTCAAAGGCATTGCGCGGCGGTTCAGCGAGAACACCAACGACCCCAAATTCAAGCCGTTCCTGGAAGCTGACCCCCTGCAGCCACGCCAACTGCCTACCGCCTGGGTGGGTGCGCTGGCGCGTTGGATCAAACGTATCGAAGCCGCACCGCGCAGCCCACGGCGGCCGGTGATCGTGCAGGGCGAGGAAGACATGACGGTGGATTGGCAGCACAACCTGCAGGTGCTGCGCAGCAAGTTCGATCGGCCCGAAGTGCTGATGCTGCCGCGGGGCAGGCATCACTTGGCGAATGAGATTCCCGAGATTCGCCAGGAATACTTCCGGTATTTGACGGACCATCTGAAGTAACACGGACCCACATTGGTTACTGCGCCAGGCTGGAAGTGCTTTGACCAACGGCAAGACCCGCGCGAATGGCTGCAAGAGCTGCCTTGTAATACGCCCTACCTTGCTGCGACTCCGCAAACGTGGCGAATTCTTCCAGCTCCGGGTCGGACAAATCCCGATAGACGTACAGCAGCGTGTTATTCAGGTCGTTGCCGATCTGTTGCATTAAACGCTCGCGCTGACCATTGAGCATGCCCTGGGCCTGGCCGCCACCCAGCAGGCCAGGAATCATCTGGCTCAAGCTGTCGGCGGCAACCCCGGCAATCGCCAGGCTGACTTCCGCCCCCGCTTCACGGGCGGGCAGGGCCTGGGCCAGATGCCCGATGATCAGGCTGCGGGTGGCGTCGGCCTCGATGTGTGGCAGGCCTTGCGCATTTTTTGCCAACTGGTCGCGGCGGGTGGCGAGCAACTCGGCGGCGACAATCTTGCGGCCCAGCGGCGATTGGAAAAACGCCAGGGCAGGTTTCGGGTCCGCCAGGTTTTTGCGCAGTTGCGCTTCGGCACGCTGGTCCATGGCCTGGGCCGCAAAACGTGTGTTGCTGTTGTCCACCAACGCCTGGTACACCGCCGGTGGCAGGCTGTTGCGGTAGCGCTGTTGGGCTGCACTGAGGGCGTCATTGAAATGCGCACGTTGATCGGCCCAGCCGGCGACCTTGTATAACTGGTCATGGCCGTCTGCCCAAGCGGGCAAAACGCAGAACATCAGCATGGAAAAAAACAAACGACGCATAGGGACTCCTGTCAGTCGGCCACTATTGTCCGTGTCGGGCGTAGGATTTGTCGAGAAATCCTATCAGTCACCTGACTAAAGTGTGTTCAGACGCTCGGCGGCTCTGTCGGATTTACAGGCGTATGGATACTATGCGCGCCATGCAAATACCCCTCGATCATCCCCTGCTGCAACGCATCGTCGACGACCTGGCCGAAAAAGGTTGGTCGCAGCAGAACGGCTTCCTGCCCCAGGCTCTGACCCTGGAACTGGCGGCTGAGTGCCGTAAACGTGCGGCCGAGGGTGAATTGGCCCCCGCAGCGGTAGGGCGCGGCCCGGCCCAGGAAATTCGCGAGGGGATTCGCGGTGACCATATCCAGTGGCTGGAAGAGGGTGATGCCGCCGTCTGCGAGACTTACATGGGCTTGATGGACAGTCTGCGCCAGGCGATGAATCGTGGTCTGTTCCTGGGCCTGGAGGATTTCGAAAGCCACTTCGCGATGTATCCGCCGGGTGCGTTTTACCTCAAGCATGTGGACCGTTTTCGCGACGACGACCGGCGTATGGTCTCGGCGGTGGTTTACTTGAATGACGCTTGGCTGCCTGAGCAGGGTGGCCAGTTGCGCATGTACCTCAAGGACGGCGTGGAATACGATGTGGTGCCCACCGGCGGCAGCCTGGTGGTGTTCCTGTCCGGCGATGTGCCCCATGAAGTCCTGCCCGCTACGCGTGAACGCTTGTCCCTGACCGGCTGGTTTCGCCGGCGGGGTAACGAGCCGTTTTAAGTATGGAAAAGATTCTGATCAGCCGCTGCCTGCTCGGGCACAAGGTGCGTTACGACGGTGGTGCCAGCGGCCCGTTCGATCAATTGGCGGCCTGGCAGGCGCAAGGGCGCGTGGTTGCGATCTGCCCGGAAGTCTCGGGCGGTTTGCCTACGCCTCGGCCCTCTGCCGAGATCCCGGGCGGGCAGGGTGTCGATGTGTGGGAAGGCCGCGCTCAGGTGCTGACCGCTGCGGGAGAGGACTTCAGCGCCGCCTTTCTCGATGGCGCCCGCCAGGCCTTGGCGTTGGTGCAACGCCATGACATCCGCGTTGCCGTTCTCAAGGCCAATAGCCCGTCTTGCGGCAACCTGCTGACCTATGACGGCACCTTCACCGGCGTGAAGGTCAGCGGCGAAGGCGTGACGGCGGCATTGCTCAAACGCCATGGGGTGCTGGTGTTCAGTGAGCTTGAGCTGGCCGAAGCGGCAGCTGCCCTGTGCGATAGCGATGGCTCAGCACCTGATGTGTGACTGACACACCGCTATCGCAGGCAAGCCAGCTCCCACATTGACCGAGTATTTATTCGCCTTTTGTGTTGCCCTCAAACCACTTCTGCGTCAGCGCCTTCAAGCGGCCATCGGCCTTCACGTGCTGCAACGCCTTGTCCAGGCTGGTCTTGAATGCCGGGTTGCCCTTCTGGAAGGGAATCGCCAGTTCCGGCTTTTCACGATAAGGCTCACTGAAATCGAACCGATCACGCAGCTCGGCAGTCATAGCGATATGATTGATGGCCACGTCGTACTTGCCGGTTTCAACGCCTGACAGCAGGTCGGTGTCATCGGTGGTGATAAACGAGGGACGCACGTCCATTTCCTTCGCCAGTTGCTCACCGAGTTCCACTTCAAAACCGGTGAGCTTGTCGCCGTCCTTGAAGTTGAATGGCGGTGTGTTGGCCTCCACGGCGATGCGCAGTTCGCCGCGATCAAACACATCATCAATCAGTTCGGCGTGAGCCAAAGGGCTCAGAAGGGGCAGCAAAAGTACAAGGCCAGGCGAAAAGCGCATGGTCGCTCCTAAAGAATTCGTCTGTGCGAGGCGCCTTTCAGCATCGCTTTGCTAAGGTGTTGAGTGCCTTGGACAGCAATTTGTCGCGAAGTTGTGATAACCCAACAGATTTCCTGGAAAAACTGGAGAAGCGAATGAAAGCTCTATTGTCCCGTGCAACCCTGGCTAGCCTCTTGCTGGGTGCTTCGATGCTGGCGACCGCCGCTGACGGTATTCCGCGCAGTGCTCCACCCGAAGGCGCCAAAGTCTTTATCGTGTCGCCTAAAGATGGCGCCACCGTCGATAAAACCTTCACCGTCAAATTCGGCATGGAAGGCCTGAAGCTGGCCCCGGCCACCAGCCAGGACCCGGGCACCGGCCACCACCACCTGCTGATCGACCAAAAAGAGCTGCCGGACGCCAGCGTGCCGATCCCGGCTACCGACACCGTGATCCACTACGGCAAGGCCCAGACTGAAACCGAGCTGACGCTCACACCGGGCAAGCACACGCTGCAACTCGTCGCCGGCGACAAACTGCACATGCAGTTCAACCCGACTGTAGCCTCGAAAGTCATCACGGTTAACGTCAAGTAAGATTTGTTCAGATGTAAAAAAGGGAGCCCCGAGGGGCTCCCTTTTTTGTGCTGCGGTTGAAACCTTAGAACAACACGCGGCTACGAATCGTGCCGTTGATGTGTTGCAGCTTCTCTTGCGCCAGGTCCGAGTACTCGGCGTCTACGTCGATTACCACGTAGCCGACTTTCTCGTTGGTCTGCAGGAACTGACCGGAAATGTTGATGCCGTTTTCCGCGAAGACCTTGTTGATCTCCATCATCACGCCAGGGATGTTTTGGTGGATGTGCAGCAAACGGTGCTTGCCAGGGTGAGCCGGCAGGGCCACTTCCGGGAAGTTGACCGAGGACACCGACGTACCGTTGTCGCTGTACTTGACCAGTTTCTCCGACACTTCCAGGCCGATGTTGGCTTGGGCTTCAGCGGTGGAGCCGCCGATGTGCGGGGTCAGGATCACGTTGTCCAGGCCACGCAGCGGGCTTTCGAAGATGTCGTCGTTGGAGCGTGGCTCCACCGGGAACACGTCGATAGCGGCGCCGATCAGGTGCTTGTCCTTGATCGCGTCAGCCAGGGCGTCCAGCTCGACCACGGTGCCGCGTGCAGCGTTGATCAGGATGCCGCCTTTCTTGATCGCGCGGATTTCCTTCTCGCCGATCATCCACTGGGTCTCAGCGGTTTCCGGAACGTGCAGGGTGACGATGTCGGACATGCCCAGCAGCTCGGTCAGGCTCGACACCTGAGTGGCGTTGCCCAGCGGCAGTTTGGTCAGGGTGTCGTAGAAGAACACCTGCATGCCCAGGCCTTCGGCCAGCACCGACAACTGCGTGCCGATCGAGCCGTAACCGACGATACCCAGCTTCTTGCCACGGATTTCGAAGGAGTTGGCCGCGCTCTTGATCCAGCCGCCACGGTGGCAGGAAGCGTTCTTCTCAGGGATGCCGCGCAACAGCAGGATAGCCTCGGCCAGCACCAGCTCCGCAACGGAACGGGTGTTGGAGTACGGTGCGTTGAACACCGCGATGCCGCGCTCGCGCGCTGCGTTGAGGTCGACCTGGTTGGTGCCGATGCAGAAACAGCCGACAGCCACCAACTTCTTGGCGTGGTCGAAGATCTCTTCGGTCAGCTGAGTGCGGGAGCGAATGCCGATAAAGTGCGCGTCGGCGATCTTTTCCTTTAACTGGGCTTCCGGCAGAGAACTGGTGATGTACTCAATGCTGGAGTACCCAGCGGCTTTCAGTACGTCGACAGCCGATGGGTGGACGCCTTCCAGAAGAAGGAACTTGATCTTGCTCTTATCGAGAGAAGTCTTGCTCATCTGCGTAAACCTGTATCCCGGAGAAAAATGGCAGGGAATCGAGCAGTTAGTGCCCTGAACCAGTGCACAAGAGCTGACCCGGACGGCAGGAAAGCCGTCACCGCAGAACGCCCTTGGGCTCTGTCCTGCGGGGGCGGTATGCTAGCATACGCACCCCGCTAAACACCTATTCCTGCGACGTGAAGCGTTCTCAGGATGACCATGAATTGTTCGAGAGTTCTGTCGATGACCCATCCTGCCCTGATTGATGAGCTAAAGACCCTGGTTGAGCCCGGCAAAGTGCTGACCGATGCAGACTCCCTGGAGGCTTACGGCAAGGATTGGACCAAGCACTTCGCCCCGGCTCCGGTCGCCATCGTCTTCCCGAAGACCACCGAACAGGTGCAGGCCATCGTCCGTTGGGCCAATGAACGCAAGGTGGCACTGGTGCCGTCCGGCGGTCGTACTGGCTTGTCGGCCGCCGCCGTTGCCGCCAATGGCGAGGTGGTGGTGTCGTTCGACTACATGAACCAGATCCTCGACGTGAACCTCACCGACCGCACCGCCAGGTGCCAGCCGGGCGTGGTCACCAAGCAATTGCAGAACGTCGCCGAAGAAAAAGGCCTGTACTACCCGGTGGACTTCGCGTCGTCCGGTTCGAGCCAGATTGGCGGCAATATCGGCACCAATGCCGGCGGGATCAAAGTGATTCGCTACGGCATGACTCGCAACTGGGTCGCCGGCATGAAAGTCGTCACCGGCAAAGGTGACGTACTGGAGCTGAACCGTGACCTGATCAAGAACGCCACCGGTTACGACATGCGCCAGCTGTTTATCGGTGCCGAAGGTACGTTGGGTTTTGTGGTGGAAGCCACCATGCGCCTGGACCGTGCGCCGAAAAACCTCACCGCTATGGTGCTCGGCACCACTGACTTCGACTCGATCATGCCAGTGCTGCACGCGTTCCAGAGCAAACTGGACCTGACCGCCTTCGAGTTCTTCTCCGACAAGGCGCTGGCCAAAGTCATGGGCCGTGGCGATGTACCGGCGCCGTTCGAAACCGAGTGCCCGTTCTACGCGCTGCTGGAATTTGAAGCCACCACCGAAGAGGTCGCCAACCACGCCCTGGAAACCTTCGAGCACTGCGTCGAGCAGGGCTGGGTGCTGGACGGCGTGATGAGCCAGAGCGAAACCCAGCTGCACAACCTGTGGAAACTGCGCGAGTACATCTCCGAGACCATTTCCCACTGGACGCCGTACAAGAACGACATCTCGGTGACCGTCTCCAAGGTCCCGGCGTTCTTGAAGGAAATTGACGCGATCGTCGGCGAACATTACCCGGACTTCGAAATTGTCTGGTTCGGCCACATTGGCGACGGCAACCTGCACCTGAACATCCTCAAGCCGGAAAACCTGAGCAAAGACGAGTTCTTCGCCAAGTGCGCCACGGTGAACAAGTGGGTGTTCGAGACCGTCGAGAAGTACAACGGCTCGATCTCCGCCGAACACGGCGTGGGCATGACCAAGCGCGATTACCTGACCTACAGCCGCTCGCCGGTTGAAATCGAATACATGAAGGCAGTGAAAGCGGTGTTCGACCCTAACGGGATCATGAACCCTGGCAAGATCTTCGCTGTTTAACCGCCCCTGAAGGAGTCGTTTCATGAGCTACCAGCACAAGTACGTCGACGGCACCAACATCCACTTTCCCCTGGGTAAAGTGGTGTGCATCGGGCGTAACTACGCCGAACATGCCAAGGAACTGGACAACCCGGTACCGACCGAGCCCTTGCTGTTCATCAAGCCGGGCAGTTGTGTGGTAGCACTGGAAGGCGGTTTCGCCATCCCGACCGAGCGCGGTTCGGTGCACTACGAAGCGGAAATCGCGGTACTGATCGGCAAACCCTTGTCGACCAAGCCAAGCCGTGAAGAAGTGCTGGACGCCATCTCCGGCTTCGCCCCGGCACTGGATTTGACTCTGCGCGACAAGCAGGCCGAGCTGAAAGCCAAGGGCCTGCCGTGGGAAATCGCCAAGTCGTTTGACGGCGCCGCGGTGATTGCACCGTTTGTGGTGAGCAGCACCTTTGCGGACGTGACCGACATCGGCATTCGCCTGACCATCAACGGCGAAGTGCGCCAGGACGGCAACAGCTCGCAGATGCTCAACCCGATCATCCCGATGATCCAGCACATGGCCGGCTGCTTCTCGCTGCAGGCGGGTGACGTGATTCTCACCGGCACTCCGGCCGGTGTTGGCCCGTTAAATGTGGGCGATGAGCTGGTGTTGGAGCTGGCGGGCGTGAGCCGCTTTGAAAGCAGCGTTCGCTAAGAACCAGGCCAAACGCGGTCAAAAATGTGGGAGCGGGCTTGCTCGCGAATGCGGTGTACCAGTCAAAACATTCGGTGACTGACACTCCGCATTCGCGAGCAAGCCCGCTCCCACATTTGATTGCGTACATCAGCAGAATCGGAGGGTTTTGCATTTTTTTCACACACCATCCGGATAATCCCCTGCCTCGTGCGCGCGGGCCCGTTGATCCTGTGCTATCACCTAAAGCTGACTTTCTGGAAAAGCGCTCAATGGCCGTGCTCCTGCCTTCCGTTAAATCCAAACCCCGTTCCCGTTTTGCCCTGCGCTGGTATTCCTGGCTATTTCTGGCCGGGGTGATTGTGTATGGCGTTGTCTGGGCGATGCATTGGGATGATCGCGGCGTGCTGTGGGTGGCGGAGCGCTTTGAAACGCCGGCTGAACGACAAGCGAGCGTGTGGCTGCCGGACTACCGTGCGGTTATCGACGCCAAATTGCTGCCCGGTATGGAGAAGGACGAGGCTTCGGACGTTTCCTATAACCCGCAGACCAAAACCCTGTTTTCCGTCATGGGCAAAAACCCGTTCCTCGTTGAGCTGAGCCTGCAAGGCGATGTGCTGCGCAAAATGCCGCTCAACGGCTGGAACAACCCGGAAGGTGTGACAGTCATGGAGAACGGCCTGATGGCCATTGTCGATGAACGCATGCACACCCTGACCGTGGTCAACGTTGACGCCAGCACCCAGCAACTGAATTTCGCCGACTTCAAGACTTACGACCTGGGCCCGTCCAAGGATCAGAACAAAGCCTTTGAAGGCGTGACCTGGGACAAGCGTAACCAGCAAGTCGTACTCGGCGAAGAGCGCCCGCCGGCGCTGTTCACCTGGAAAAGCGATGGCAGCACCCTGACCGGCGACAAGCAAAAGATCGCCAGCACCGCGCTGGACATGCGCAACATCTCGGCTCTGGCCGTCGACCCGCGCACCGGGCACTTGCTGGTGTTGTCGGCCGACTCCCACCTGCTGCTGGAGTTGGATGAGAAGGGCGAGCAAGTCAGCTTCATCACCCTGCTTGGCGGCTTCAACGGCCTCAAGCACACCATTCCCCGGGCGGAAGGCGTGACCATGGACGAGAACGGCACGCTGTATATGGTCAGTGAGCCGAACTTGTTCTATCGCTTCGAAAAGCAAAAATAACCGACGATTGCGTCGGTTACTGCTCTATAAGCGGCATTCACCAGACACCCGGCAGCGTTTAAGTTTAAATTCAGAAGGGCGTGATATTTATTCGCCACTTTTTGTCTTTGAGCTTGCCTGATGCGTCGACTTGCCCGCCCCAAACCTGCGTTTTTTATCGTGATGCTGCTCACCCTGGTTGCCGCCGGGGTGGTCGCACAGCACTTTCGCTTGTTTGAGCGTGGCTGGTTCAATTTCCAGGCATGGCGCCAACCTGCCGACGAGCGCTCCATTGGCCTGGGTGATTACCGCGTCAGCCTGCAAGCCAAAGTTATCGACGGTCTCGACGATAACGTCTCGGCCCTCACCTATGACCCGGTGCGCAAAAGCCTGTTTACGGTCACCAATAAAAACGCCGAGCTGGTCGAGCTGTCCCTGGACGGCAAGATCCTGCGGCGGATTCCTCTGCTGGGGTTTGGCGATGCGGAGGCGGTGGAGTTCATCAGCGATAACATCTATGTCATCAGCGATGAGAGCCAGCAGCGACTGATCAAGGTGCATGTGAATGACGACACCCAATTTCTCGACGCCGCCGATGCGGAGCAGATGACGCTGGGTGTGCACATCGGTGGTAACAACGGCTTCGAGGGCCTGGCGTACGACTCGGTGGGCAAGCGTCTGTTTGTGGCCAAGGAGCGCGACCCGATGCTGATCTATGAGATCCACGGGTTTCCCCATTTCAAACCGGAAAAAACCTACTCGGTGCACGTGATCAACAACCCCAAGCGCGATGCCGGGCTGTTTGTGCGCGACCTGTCGAGCTTGCAATACGACGAGCGCAGCGGCCATCTGCTGGCGCTGTCGGATGAATCGTTCCTGGTGCTGGAACTGGGTATTGATGGTCGCCCGTTGAGCAGTCTTTCTCTGCTCAACGGCCGCCATGGCCTTGAAAAGCGTGTGCCTCAGGCCGAAGGGATCGCCATGGATGACGAGGGCTCGCTGTATGTGGTCAGCGAGCCGAACCTGTTCTACGTGTTCAAAAAGCCCTGATCAAAAATCCATTTCACGCACAGCGAATGGTCGGCATAGACGCCCAGCTGCGGGATGATCGCCAATTGGCCGCCGACTAGTGCGCGGCAAAGCTTTTGTCCACTGAGCCCCGTTTGGCGGGAGATGGCGTGGCATGGCGCACGATGTCGGAGGGGGATGCTGCGAAAAGGAGCGTTTTTGTTACATCGATCTTTTAATCGATGGGATCAACTGTGGGAGCTGGCTTGCCTGCGATAGCCTCGCCTCGGTTCTAATGATACACCGAGGCGTTTGCACCGCAGGCAAGCCAGCTCCCACAGGAAGCACAGCCGTGAGTGTCAGGCCTTGAGGGTTTTCACACCTTCAGGAGTACCCAGCAGCAGCACATCAGCCGGGCGCGCCGCGAACAAACCGTTGGTGACCACGCCGACGATCGCATTGATCTGGGATTCCAGCTCCACCGGGTTGGTGATCTGCATGTTGTACACGTCGATGATGATGTTGCCGTTGTCGGTCAACACGCCTTCGCGGTACACCGGGTCGCCGCCCAGTTTCACCAGCTCACGGGCGACGTGGCTGCGGGCCATCGGGATGACTTCCACCGGCAGCGGGAACGCGCCGAGTACCGGCACCAGCTTGCTGGCGTCGGCGATGCAGATAAAGGTCTTGGCCACGGCCGCGACGATCTTCTCGCGGGTCAGGGCTGCGCCGCCGCCTTTGATCAGGTTCAGGTGTTCGTCGCTTTCATCGGCGCCGTCCACGTAGAACTCCAGGTCGCTCACGGTGTTGAGCTCGTACACTGGAATGCCATGGCCCTTGAGGCGCGCGGCGGTGGCTTCGGAGCTGGCCACGGCGCCGTCGAACGCGCCCTTGTGCTGGGCCAGCGCATCGATAAAGCAGTTGGCGGTGGAGCCGGTGCCGACACCGACGATGCTTTTGTCGTCGAGTTTAGGAAGGATTAAATCGACGGCGGCCTGGGCCACTGCCTGTTTGAGTTGATCCTGGGTCATGCGGGCTCCGGAACGGGCGGGGAGTTATCGAGGGCGGCGAGTATAACCCAACAAAACCTCGGGATTCGTGTGGTCGCCCGGCCAAAAGCCGGGTTAGACTCCTTGGCCCTGCCCAACCCGCTCAGTGATGCCTGCCGATGCTTGAACAGTACGTCAAAAAGATCCTCACCTCGCGCGTTTACGACGTTGCCGTAGAAACCCCATTGCAGACCGCTCGCCAGCTCTCCGAGCGGCTGGGCAACAAGGTCTGGCTCAAGCGTGAAGACTTGCAGCCGGTGTTCTCGTTCAAGATTCGCGGCGCCTACAACAAGCTGACCCAACTGAGCGCCGAAGAACGCGCGCGCGGTGTGGTCACGGCTTCTGCGGGCAACCACGCCCAGGGCCTGGCCCTGGCGGCCAAGGTGCTGGGGGTCAAGGCCACCATCGTGATGCCCAAGACCACGCCGGAGATCAAGGTCGAAGGCGTGCGCTCGCGTGGCGGCAAAGTGGTGCTGCACGGTGATTCCTTCCCGGAAGCCCTGGCCTACTCGCTGAAACTGGTCGACGAAAAAGGCTACGTTTACATTCACCCTTACGATGATCCACACACCATTGCCGGGCAGGGCACCGTGGCGATGGAAATCCTGCGCCAGCACCCGGGGCCTCTGGACGCGATTTTTGTGCCGGTGGGCGGCGGCGGGCTGATCGCCGGTATCGCGGCGTACGTGAAATACCTGCGCCCGGAGATCAAGATCATCGGCGTCGAGCCGGACGACTCCAACTGCCTGCAAGCCGCCATGGCCGCGGGCGAGCGCGTGATCTTGCCGACCGTCGGCATTTTTGCCGATGGCGTGGCGGTGGCGCAGATCGGCCAGCACACGTTCGACATCTGCAAAGACTATGTGGATGAAGTGATTACCGTCAGCACCGATGAAATCTGTGCGGCGATCAAGGATATCTACGACGACACCCGCTCCATCACTGAGCCGGCGGGTGCATTGGGTGTGGCGGGGATCAAGAAGTACGTGGAGACCCGTGGCGTGACCGGGCAAACCCTGGTGGCCATCGACTCCGGCGCCAACGTCAACTTCGACCGCCTGCGTCACGTAGCCGAGCGCGCCGAGCTGGGTGAAGGCCGCGAAGCCATCATCGCCGTGACCATCCCCGAGAAGCCAGGCAGCTTCAAGGCGTTCTGCGAAGCGGTGGGCAAGCGCCAGATCACCGAATTCAATTACCGCTACCACTCCGGGCGTGAGGCGCACATCTTCGTCGGCGTGCAGACGCACCCCGAAAACGACCCGCGCAGCGCGTTGATCGCCAGCCTGACCAGCCAGGGCTTCCCGGTGCTGGACCTGACCGAGAACGAACTGGCCAAGTTGCACATCCGCCATATGGTCGGCGGCCACGCGGCTAAAGTCAGCGATGAACTGGTGTTTCGTTTCGAATTCCCGGAGCGCCCGGGCGCGCTGTTCAACTTTCTTAACAAATTGGGTGGGCGCTGGAACATCTCGATGTTCCACTATCGCAACCACGGCGCGGCCGACGGCCGTGTGGTCGCAGGCCTGCAAGTACCGGCAGACGAGCGTCACCTGGTGCCGGCCGCGTTGGCACAAATCGGCTACCCGTATTGGGATGAAAGCGAAAACCCGGCTTACCAGCTGTTCCTCGGTTGAGCGACTACGCTGACTGAGCGGCCTATAAGGAATCGAGACCATGGAAACGCTGACCACCCTCAAGGTTATCCACATCACCGCCACCGTGTTGCTGCTGCTCAGCGGCCTCGGCCTGGCGGTACTGGCCTGGCGTAAACGCAGCGCCGGCCCGGCCGTTACCGTGCAACGCCCTTGGGTGTTCGTGTGGTTGTTGATGGGGATAAGCCTTGTCAGCATGCCGTTTACCGGCTGGTGGCTGGTGCACTTGATCGGCTGGCCGCTGGGACAAACCTGGATTCTGGGTTCCAGCATCCTCTACACCGTGGCAGCGCTGGCCTGGTTCTGGCTGGTGGCACGGCTTAATCGCCTGCGCAAAGGCGAAGGCGGCAACCTGAATTTCACCCTGGTGCTGGCGGTAGTCAGCCTGGTGGGGTTTGTGGCAATTGCCGGTTTGATGGGCGCCAAACCGGTTTAAAGGATCTTCATGAACGTTCTTTTGGTCGGCGCCACAGGGTTTGTAGGCGGCCACCTGTTGCGTGCCTTGCAGCAAGCGGGGCACCGCGTGATCGCGACGTGTCGCGAGCCTCGCAGTCAGAATGGGCCGGGGGTAGAGTGGCGGTCGCTGGATTTGAGCCGGTTGGCGATCGACCCCGAGTGCTTTGTTTTTCCTGAATCTGTTGATTTATTGATCAATGCGGCGGGCCTGCTGAGCGTGGATGCAGCGCAGTTGAGCCGTGTCCAGGATCAGGGCGCCCGCGTGCTGTTTGATCTGGCGGCCCGGCGCGGTGTGCGGGTGTTGCAGATTTCTGCCCTGGGGGCCTCGGCGCACTCCGATGTGCCGTTCCTGGCCAGCAAAGGCTCGGCGGATGATTATCTGCTAAGCCTGGGCAAAACGAGTGTCGTGCTGCGGCCTTCATTGGTGGTGGGCGCAGGCGGCGCCAGCAGTGCGTGGTTGGCCGGGCTTTCGCCTTGGCCGTTGATTCCGTTGCTGGACCTCAACGCCCACCTGCAACCCGTGCACATCGATGACGTGGTCGGTGCGGTGCTGGCGCTGCTGCGGCAGTGGCCGGCCGAATCAATGGTGCTCCCGTTGGTGGGCCCTGAGCCGATGCGGCTGTCCGAAGTCGTTGACCACTTGCGTGCCGCCCAGGGCTGGGGCGCGGGCCGATACGTGCAAGTGCCGTTGCTGGGTTTGGGCGGTTGGCTGGGAGACCGCCTGGGTTGGCGGGCGTTGAATCGACAAAGTATCGCGCTGGCGCAACAGGACAATGTGGCCGACCCCGAGGTGCTGGCCTCGGTGTGCGGCTATACAGCCGCGCCGCTGGCCTCGCGGCTGCGGGATTGGCCGACGGCAACAGTGAGTAGTCAACGCACTGTCCGCCCGCTGATGCTGGCGGTGATGGTGCTGATCTGGCTGGGCACCGCAATGGTCTGCCTTGGCCCGGGTTATGACTGGGGCCTGCGCATCCTGGCCGAGGCGGGCGTGCAAGGCGCTTGGGCGACGTTGGCCGTGATCGCCGGGGCCGTGTGTGATGGCCTGTTGGGCTTGGGGTTACTGGTCACGCGTTGGCGCAGGCAGACACTGATCCTGCAATTGTTGTTGATGGCCGGGTATACCGTGGTTATCAGCATAATCCTGCCCCATTACTGGTTTGATCCCTACGCGGCCGTCGCCAAAAACCTGGTACTCATGGTGGCTACTCTTTGGCTTCTTTGGACTGAACCCCGGCGATGAGCGCTTACCTGCTGCTGAAAACCCTGCATATCCTGTCGTCGACCATTCTGTTCGGGTTGGGCGCAGGCTCGGCTTACTACGCCTTGCGCGCCTGGCGCAGCGGCAAGGTTGAAGTGATCGCCGTGACCTTCAAGCACCTGGTGTTCGCCGACTGGGCGTTTACCGCGACCACGGCGGCGCTCCAGCCCTTGAGCGGGGTCGGCTTGATGCATTTGGCGGGCTGGTCGATGCAGCAGAGCTGGCTGCAATGGACCGTCGGCCTGTATTGCCTGGCGGGGATTTGCTGGCTGCCGGTGGTGTGGTTGCAGATTCGTGTGCATAAGATGGCGGAGCAGGCGTTGCGCGACGGCACGGCGATGCCGCTCAAGGCGACAACCTATATGCGTTGGTGGTTTGGCCTGGGCTGGCCGGCGTTTCTGGCATTTGTGGCGATTTTCTATTTGATGGTGGCTAAGCCGATGTAAGGCTTGGGACCGAGTCGACTTCATTCGCGAGCAAGCCTGCGCCCACATTCGAGCCGGTTCCTTCAGAGGGAGCGCGGTCAAAATGTGGGAGCGGGCTTGCTCGCGAAGGCGTTATCAGCCGCGCAGGCTAATCACCGGCCAGCCACGCTTCTGGGCCTCAGCCCGAAGATTCGGGTCCGGGTCCACCGCCACCGGGTGGGTCACCTGCTCCAGCAACGGCAAGTCATTCATCGAATCGCTGTAGAAGTAGCTGTCTTGCAGGCTATGCCCGGTTTCTTCCAGCCAACGATTCAAGCGCGTCACCTTGCCCTCGCGAAAGCACGGCACATCGGTGCTGCGCCCGGTGTAGCGGCCATTTTCCATCTCACACTCGGTGGCGATCAGGGTTTCAACCCCCAGGCGCGCGGCAATCGGTGCGGTGACGAAGCGGTTGGTCGCGGTGATGATCACCAGCTTGTCGCCGGCGGCACGGTGCTTGGCCAGCAGTTCCACGGCCTGCGGCAGCATGATCGGCTCGATGCAGTCACGCATATAGTCGTTGTGCCATTCGTCCAGCTGGGCCATCTCGGTGCGGCCGAGGATTTCCAGGCAGAAGTTAAGGTAAGCGGCGTTATCCAGCTTGCCGGCCAGGTAATCCTGGTAAAACTCATCGTTGCGCGCCTTGTAGGCCACCGCGTCGAGAATTCCGCGTTCGCAGAGGTAATCGCCCCAGGCGTGATCGCTGTCACCGCCCAGAAGCGTGTTGTCCAAGTCGAATAAAGCCAGGCGCATTGCAGTTACTCGCTGAAAAGTCTGTAAAAAGGCGTCCAGAATACGGTCTTTTCACAAGAGTGCACATAAGGTAAGAAGCCTCGTTGCCGCTGGATCAACCTTTGTGGAACAATGCGGCGACATGCGTTTGCGAGGTTGTTGCCGTGATCGACCCCGATGGTTTCCGTCCTAATGTCGGGATTATTCTTACGAATGATGCCGGACAGGTGCTATGGGCTCGCCGAATCAACCAAGATGCCTGGCAGTTTCCTCAAGGCGGAATCAACCCCGACGAAACCCCTGAAGACGCCTTGTACCGTGAGTTGAATGAAGAAGTCGGCCTTGAGCGCGAAGATGTGCAAATTCTGGCCTGTACTCGCGGCTGGTTGCGCTATCGTTTGCCGCAACGCCTGGTGCGTACGCACAGCCAACCGCTGTGCATCGGCCAGAAGCAGAAATGGTTTCTCCTGCGCCTGATCTCCAACGAGCAGCGGGTGCGGATGGATTTGACCGGTAAACCGGAGTTCGATGGCTGGCGCTGGGTCAGCTATTGGTACCCGTTGGGCCAGGTGGTGACATTCAAGCGCGAGGTTTATCGTCGCGCTCTCAAAGAGCTTGCCCCGCGCCTTTTAGCGCGCGACTGACGACGGAGTTCGACCCCGAGCCATGCTCAATACGCTGCGCAAGATCGTCCAGGAAGTTAACTCCGCCAAGGATCTCAAGGCGGCGTTGGGGATTATTGTGTTGCGCGTCAAGGAAGCCATGGGCAGCCAGGTCTGCTCGGTTTACCTGCTGGACCCCGAGACCAACCGTTTTGTGCTGATGGCTACGGAGGGCTTGAACAAGCGCTCCATCGGCAAAGTCAGCATGGCGCCCAATGAAGGTCTGGTGGGCCTGGTGGGGACGCGTGAAGAACCCCTCAACCTCGAAAACGCGGCCGATCACCCGCGTTACCGCTACTTTGCCGAAACCGGTGAAGAGCGTTACGCCTCGTTCCTCGGCGCACCGATCATTCACCACCGCCGCGTTGTCGGCGTGTTGGTCATTCAGCAAAAAGAACGCCGCCAGTTCGACGAAGGTGAAGAAGCCTTCCTCGTGACCATGAGTGCGCAGTTGGCCGGGGTTATCGCCCATGCCGAAGCCACCGGCTCGATTCGCGGCCTGGGTCGCCAGGGCAAGGGCATCCAGGAAGCCAAGTTCGTCGGCGTACCGGGTTCTCCGGGCGCTGCCGTCGGCACGGCGGTGGTCATGCTGCCACCGGCCGACCTCGATGTGGTGCCGGACAAGACCGTCAACGACATTGACGCTGAAATCAAACTGTTCAAGACCGCCCTGGAAGGCGTGCGCGCGGATATGCGCAACCTGTCGACCAAGCTGGCCACGCAACTGCGCCCCGAAGAGCGCGCGCTGTTCGACGTGTACCAGATGATGCTCGACGACGCGTCGCTGGGTAATGAAGTCAAAACCGTGATCAAGACCGGCCAGTGGGCCCAGGGCGCGTTGCGCCAGGTGGTCACCGATCACGTCAACCGTTTCGAACTGATGGACGACGCCTACCTGCGCGAGCGGGCCTCGGATGTGCGTGACCTGGGTCGCCGTCTGCTGGCCTACCTGCAGGAAGACCGCACCACCAACCTGGTCTACCCCGACAACACCATTTTGATCAGTGAAGAACTGACCGCCACGATGCTCGGCGAAGTGCCGGAAGGCAAACTGGTGGGCCTGGTCTCGGTATTGGGTTCGGGTAACTCCCACGTCGCGATCCTGGCTCGGGCCATGGGCATCCCGACGGTGATGGGCCTGGTGGACCTGCCGTATTCCAAGGTCGACGGCATCGACATGATCGTCGATGGGCATCGCGGTGAAGTCTTTACCAACCCCAGCGAGCTGTTGCGCAAGCAATACGCCGAAGTGGTGGAAGAAGAGAAACAGCTGGCGCTGGGCCTCGATTCGCTGCGCGAGCTGCCGTGCGTGACCCTCGACGGCCACCGCGTGCCGTTGCTGGTAAACACCGGCCTGCTCGCCGATGTGGCCCGCGCACAACAACGTGGCGCCGAAGGGGTCGGGCTGTACCGCACCGAAGTGCCGTTCATGATCAACCAGCGTTTCCCGAGTGAAAAGGAGCAGCTCGCGATCTATCGCGAGCAACTGTCCGCCTTCCACCCGTTACCGGTGACGATGCGCAGCCTGGACATCGGCGGCGATAAGTCACTGTCCTATTTCCCGATCAAGGAAGACAACCCCTTCCTTGGCTGGCGCGGCATTCGTGTAACCCTTGATCACCCTGAAATTTTCCTCGTCCAGACCCGCGCCATGCTCAAGGCCAGCGAAGGCCTGAACAACCTGCGCATTCTGTTGCCGATGATCTCCGGCACCCATGAGCTGGAAGAAGCACTGCACCTGATCCACCGTGCCTGGGGCGAAGTACGCGACGAAGGCGCCGACGTACCGATGCCGCCGATTGGCGTGATGATCGAAATCCCGGCGGCGGTGTACCAGGCTAAAGAACTGGCGCGGCAAGTGGACTTCCTCTCGGTCGGTTCCAACGACCTGACCCAATACCTGCTGGCCGTGGACCGCAACAACCCACGGGTGGCCGACCTCTACGACTACCTGCACCCGGCGGTACTGCAAGCCTTGCAGCACGTGGTGCGCGACGCCCATGCCGAAGGCAAGCCGGTGAGCATTTGCGGTGAAATGGCCGGCGACCCGGCGGCAGCGGTGCTGCTGATGGCGATGGGCTTTGACAGCCTGTCGATGAACGCCACCAACTTGCCGAAGGTGAAGTGGTTGCTGCGCCAGGTAAACCTGAGCATGGCCAAGGAGTTGCTGGCTGAGTTGATGACCATCGACAACCCGCAAGTTATCCACAGCTCGCTTCAACTGGCGCTGAAGAATTTGGGGCTGACGCGGATGATCAACCCGGCCTCGGCAAAAACGCTCTAAATCGAGGTACGGCCATCGCAGGCAAGCCCGGCTCCCACAGAAGAATGCATTGCAACTGTGGGAGCTGGCTTGCCTGCGATGGCGTCAGCGCCAAGCGCCATCAAACATTGAGTTCTACCTCGCCAAGCCGGCCACCATGTGGCCCGAAACTGCGCTCCACCATCCGCCGCGTGCCGTCGGCATTCACAATCAACGCCGTACTTGCCCGCGTCCCATAACTGGGGCTGGCGATAAACACGCTCGACAACAAACTCTCCGTCGCCAACCCCACGCCGGTATCCGGCAAGTCGGCAAACGGCGCGGTCTGCGGGTCGCTCAATATCCCCAGCAAGGCTTGCGGGTCGGGGTTCTCCAGCAACTCACTCAGCGCCGCCTTGGCCTTGATCAACTTCGGCCACGGCGTATCCAGCCCGGCATTGGATAAGCCATAAACCCCCGCCTTCAACTGCGTCGGTTCGGTCTCATTGGCGTTGTAATGCCACAGCTCATCGCGTGTGCCCACCAATAGATTAAAACCGGCATATTCAATCGAACGGCCGTTAACGTCGGCCAAATACTGATCAATGGTCAGCGAACCGCTTAAAAAACGTGCCACCAACTCTCCGCGCGACGTACGCGCCGGTGGCTGGTGCGGATCGCGGATATTGGTCAGGGCGGCAAAACGCCCGTCGGCGTTGACCCCAAGCCAAGTGCCACCCGCTTCCTGGTCGCGGCCGGCATAGATGTCAGGCGCATCGGGCCATTGGCCCAGCGGCAGACTGGGCCGGGCGTAGAATTCATCGCGGTTGGCCGCGACGATCAGCGGCAGGGCGTGGCCCGGCCGCCAGGCGAAAACGATCAGGCACATAAGGCGTTTCCTTTGTGTTTTGCCCACTCTACCCACACAAGGGCGGGCGTTCCATCGTATCGAAGTTGGGTCGCACGCCTTCCATCCGTTAACATGCCAGGCTGTTCCGTGTGTGCGAACTTCTTAATTTGAAATTGCGGCTATAACGCAGGCTTAATCGCACACCGGCATGGTCCGGTGCGCCATGACTAATGATTTAACGAGGAGTCGCAATGCTGCCTTACCCGCAGATCGACCCGGTGGCCTTGGCCATCGGTCCGCTGAAAATCCACTGGTACGGGTTGATGTACCTGATCGGCATCGGCGGTGCTTGGCTGCTGGCTTCCCGGCGCCTGAACCGTTTCGACCCCACCTGGACCAAGGAGAAACTCTCCGACATGGTGTTCTGGATGTCGATGGGGGTGATTGTCGGCGGACGCCTCGGGTATGTGCTGTTCTACGATCTGCCGGCCTACATCGCCAACCCGACGCTGATTTTCGAAGTGTGGAAGGGCGGCATGGCATTCCACGGCGGCTTTGTCGGCGTAATGATCGCTGCCTGGTGGTTCGGTCGTCGCAACGGCAAGTCATTCTTCCAGCTGATGGACTTCGTCGCGCCGTTCGTGCCGATTGGCCTGGGTGCCGGGCGTATCGGTAACTTCATCAACGCCGAGTTGTGGGGCAAGCCGAGCGACGTGCCGTGGGCCATGGTGTTCCCGCCGTTCAGCGACCCGGCGCAATTGCCGCGCCACCCGTCGCAGCTCTACCAGTTCGCCCTGGAAGGTGTGGCACTGTTCCTCATTCTGTACATCTTCTCGCGCAAGCCACGTCCAACCATGGCCGTGTCGGGGATGTTCGCGTTGTTCTACGGGATCTTCCGTTTCATCGTCGAGTTCGTGCGCGTGCCGGATGCACAACTGGGCTACCTGGCGTGGGGCTGGCTGACCATGGGCCAGATCCTCAGCTTGCCGATGATCCTGGCTGGCCTGGGCCTGCTGTGGTGGGCTTACAACCGTCCGCAGCCTATCAAGAACGCCACGCTTTAAATTCGAATGCCGAGGCTCTTCCGTGAAGGATGAGCCTCCTCGGCTTCAACGATACGGGTAATAACATGAAGCAATATCTCGAACTACTGAACGACGTCGTGACCAATGGATTGACCAAGGGCGATCGCACCGGCACCGGCACCAAAGCCGTATTTGCCCGTCAGTATCGGCATAACTTGGCCGACGGCTTCCCGCTGCTGACCACCAAGAAGCTTCATTTCAAAAGTATCGCCAACGAGTTGATCTGGATGTTGAGCGGCAACACCAACATCAAATGGCTCAACGAAAATGGCGTGAAAATCTGGGACGAGTGGGCCACCGAAGACGGCGACCTGGGCCCGGTGTACGGCGAGCAGTGGACCGCCTGGCCGACCAAGGACGGCGGCAAGATCAACCAGATCGACTACATGGTTCACACCCTCAAAACCAACCCCAACAGCCGCCGCATCCTGTTTCATGGCTGGAACGTCGAGTACCTGCCCGACGAAACCAAGAGCCCGCAGGAAAACGCGCGCAACGGCAAGCAAGCCTTGCCGCCGTGCCACCTGCTGTACCAGGCGTTCGTGCATGACGGTCATCTGTCGATGCAGTTGTATATCCGCAGCTCCGACGTCTTCCTCGGCCTGCCGTACAACACGGCCGCGTTGGCCTTGCTGACCCACATGCTGGCCCAGCAATGCGACTTGATCCCTCACGAGATCATTGTCACCACCGGCGACACCCATGCTTACAGCAACCACATGGAACAGATCCGCACCCAGCTGGCACGTACGCCGAAAAAGCTGCCGGAACTGGTAATCAAGCGCAAACCTGCGTCGATCTATGACTACAAGTTTGAAGACTTTGAAATTGTTGGCTACGACGCCGACCCGAGCATCAAGGCCGACGTGGCTATCTGATTACTGTCTCGGTCAACAAAATGTGGGAGCTGGCTTGCCTGCGATGACATCACTGCGGTGTAACTGACACACCGAGGTGCATGCATCGCAGGCAAGCCAGCTCCCACATTTGTATTGGGTTTCACCCCTCAGGTATCAGTGCCCGTGGCTCCTGCCCACGTGCGAAGGCTCAGCCTCGCTGGCCGCCACACTCCCGCTGACTTCCAGCCGCTGCAAAATCCCGCACTGATCCAGATCCGGCCCACCGCCGCAGCGCTGGCGCAGGTCCAGCAATTGCACCTGCAATGCGAGCAGCCCATCGATCCGTGCCTTTACGTGGTGGATATGCTCGTCAATCAACGCATTCACGCTTTCGCACTGGTCCCGTGGGCTGTCGCGTAGCCCCAGCAGGCTGCGGATTTCCTCGAGCGTCATGTCCAGGCTGCGGCAATTGCGGATAAAGATCAGCCGTTCGGTGTGCGCCTGGGTGTACACGCGGTAATTGGCGTCGGTGCGCGCCGGCGGCGGCAGCAGGCCTTCTTTCTCGTAATACCGGATGGTTTCCACCTGACAGTCGGTCAGTTTGGCCAATTCGCCGATCTTCATCGCAGCAATCTCCAAATGGGTGCTTGACCCTATAGTGGCTACAGGGTCTTTACTTGGCAACAGGCACCTTTACGGACGCGACGAAATGAGCGACTCCATCCACACCCCCAAAAAGCATGATCACTCGCATGGTCATGATCATAAGCACGATCATGACCACGATCACGGCGCCAAACTGACGCCCGTCAAAAAGCACGACCACGCCAGCCATGGCGACTCCTGCTGTGCAAGCAAGGCCGCGCCTGCCGTGGTCACGCTGAGCGAAGCGCCGACCGCCGGCTCGCGCCTGAGCACCTTTCGCATCGAAGCCATGGACTGCCCTACCGAGCAGACGCTGATCCAGAACAAACTGGGCAAGCTCGCCGGTGTGCAGCAGCTGGAATTCAACCTGATCAACCGCATTCTCGGCGTCACCCATGACTTGCCGAGCACGGCGCCGATCGTCGACGCCATCAAGTCCCTCGGTATGCAAGCCGATCCTATTGAAGAAGGCACCCTGGCCGCTGCGCCGCCGGCCAAGAAACACTGGTGGCCGCTTGCAGTCTCCGGTGTCGGCGCGTTGGGTGCCGAGGTGCTGCATTTCACCGGTGTCGCACCGACCTGGGTGATTGCTTTGGTGGCGTTGGTGTCGATCCTCAGCGGCGGCCTCACCACCTACAAAAAGGGCTGGATCGCGCTTAAAAACCTTAACTTGAACATCAACGCGCTGATGAGCATCGCGGTGACGGGCGCGATCCTGATCGGTCAGTGGCCTGAAGCGGCGATGGTGATGTTCCTGTTTACGGTGGCCGAGTTGATCGAAGCCAAGTCCCTGGACCGTGCGCGCAATGCCATCAGCGGCTTGATGCAGATGACCCCGGAACAGGGCACGGTGCAACAGGCTGACGGCTCATGGTTGGAACAAGAGGTCAAAAGCATCGATCTTGGCGCCATCGTACGAGTAAAGCCCGGCGAGCGCATTGGCCTGGATGGCGAAGTCACCGCCGGCCAATCCACCATCGACCAGGCACCGATCACCGGTGAAAGCCTGCCGATTGAAAAGACTGTGGGCGATAAAGTCTTCGCCGGCACCATCAACCAAGCCGGTTCCCTTGAGTACAAGGTCACCGCGGCGGCGAACAATTCCACCCTGGCGCGCATCATTCACGCCGTCGAGCAAGCCCAAGGCGCGCGGGCACCGACCCAGCGTTTTGTCGACAGCTTCGCCAAGGTCTACACCCCGGCAGTGTTCCTGTTTGCCTTGGGCGTGGCGGTGATTCCACCGCTGTTCATGGCTGGCGTGTGGTTCGACTGGATCTACCGCGCGCTGGTCCTGCTGGTGGTTGCCTGCCCTTGCGCCTTGGTGATCTCCACCCCGGTGACCATCGTCAGCGGCCTGGCGGCGGCGGCGCGCAAAGGCATCCTGATCAAGGGTGGCGTGTACCTGGAAGGCGGTTACAAGCTCGATTACCTGGCCCTCGACAAGACCGGCACCATCACCCACGGTAAACCGGTGCAAACCGACTATTTGCCGCTGTTCCCCAATGTCGCAGACAGCGCGCCGGCGCTGGCGGCCAGCTTGGCCGGGCGTTCCGACCACCCGGTGTCGCTGGCGATTGCCAACGCAGCGGTGGATAAAAACCTGCCGAGCCACGTTGTGGATAACTTTGAGGCCCTGGCCGGTCGCGGTGTGCGCGGCGACATCAACGGCGAAACCTACCACCTGGGCAACCACCGCCTGGTGGAAGACTTGGGCCTGTGCTCGCCTGAGCTGGAAGAAAAGCTCTTCGCCTTGGAAAAACAAGGCAAGTCGGTGGTGCTGTTGCTCGACAAATCCGGCCCGCTGGCGCTGTTCGCCGTGGCCGACACCGTCAAAGACAGCAGCCGCGAAGCCATCCAGCAGTTGCACGAACTGGGCATCAAGACCTTGATGCTCACCGGCGACAACACCCATACCGCCCAGGCGATTGCGGCTCAGGTCGGCATCGACCAGGCCCAGGGCGACCTGTTGCCCACCGACAAACTGCAAGCCATCGAAACCCTCTACGGCCAGGGCCGCCGGGTGGGCATGGTCGGTGACGGGATCAACGACGCCCCGGCCCTGGCGCGCGCCGAGATCGGTTTTGCCATGGCCGCAGCCGGCACCGACACCGCGATTGAAACCGCTGACGTGGCGCTGATGGACGATGATTTGCGCAAGATCCCGGCTTTCATTCGGCTCTCCAGGCAAACGTCGAGTATCCTCAAGCAGAACATCGCCCTGGCGTTGGTGATCAAGGCGATCTTCCTCGCGGTCACTTTCCTCGGCATGGCCACCATGTGGATGGCGGTGTTCGCCGACATGGGCGTGAGCCTGCTGGTGGTGTTCAATGGCCTGCGCCTGTTGCGCAAATAGACGATGAGAGGGTGGCGTGCTGAGTGCCGAGTTGAAGGCGTTTTTTATGGTCGCCCGCCTGGGCAGCATTACCCAGGCGGCGAAAAAACTCGGCCTGAGCCAGCCCACCGTCACCACCCAGATTCGTAACCTGGAAAGCCAATACGGCGTTGAGCTGTTCTACCGAGGCGGCCGCCGCCTCACCGTCAGCGATGAAGGTGCGCGGCTGCTGCCAATGGTCAAGACGCTGTTGCAGCAGGAAGCCGATATCGAGTTTTTCCTGCGCAACAGCGGCCAGGTCCAGGGTGCCTTGAGGATTGCCGCGACGGCGCCGTATTACATTCTCGACCTGGTCAAAGCCTTTCGTGAGCGCCTGCCCCACGTGGAGGTGTCGGTGGAAATCGGCAACTCCCAGCAGGTGCTCGAAGCGTTGGATGATTACCGCGTCGATGTCGCCGCATCCTCGCAACTGCTGGAAGACCCTCGTCTGATCCGTCGCGTACTCGGCACCGATCCTTTGGTGCTGGCGGTGCATCGCAATCACCCTCTGGCCACCCTCGATCATGTACCGCTCAGTGCGTTGGCCGGGCACACGCTGTTGATGCGTGAGGCGGGTTCCACCACGCGCAGGTTGACCGAAGAAATGTTACAAGGCGCGGGTGTGAGTTACGGACCACTGCTGGAAATCGGCAGCCGTGAGTCGATTCGCGAGGCCGTGCTGCGCAACATCGGTATCAGTATCATCGCCCGCCAGGAAGTGCCCCATGACCCACAGTTGCGCGTGCTGACCATCGAGAACGCGCCGCAGATTCCTGAGTATTTGTACTGCCTCAAGGAAAGAAAAGGGGCTCGCCTGCCTGCTGCGTTTCTCGGGTTGGCGCAGGAAATGTCGCCGCTCTGAAATAGGTTTGGTGGCCTTCGAATCGCCATCGCAGGCAAGCCAGCTCCCACCTTCGACCGAGTTCCAACATGAGAATGCGGTCAAAATGTGGGAGCGGGCTTGCCCGCGATGGCGTCCTCCCAGACAACTCATTCCTCAAGTCCTACACAAATCCACCAATACCACTATCACTCCCTTTTGCCTTCCTGCCACATCAAGGACGCATTGTCTCCCTAGCATGGCCTTCATCAGTTTGATGAGGTGCCTCCATGAACACAGCCCTGACCAACCCCGGTGCGCCGATGAAGGTGCGCGGTATCCAGAAACGCTTCGGCGCCTTTACTGCGCTGGATAATGTGTCGCTGGACGTCGCGGCCGGTGAGCTGGTGTGCCTGCTGGGCCCGTCCGGTTGCGGCAAAACCACTTTGCTGCGTTGCATCGCCGGTCTGGAACGCCAGGACAGCGGCGAGCTTTACCTTGGCCAACGGGATGTTTCCTTGCTGCCACCTCAGGCGCGGGATTACGGGATATTGTTCCAGTCCTACGCGTTGTTTCCCAACCTGACCGTCGAAGCGAATATCGGCTACGGCCTCACCGGCAGCGGCCGCGATGAAGTGCGCAAGCGTGTCGGCCAGATGCTCGAGCTGGTTGGCCTGCTGGGCAGCGAAAAGAAATACCCCGGCCAACTCTCTGGCGGCCAACAACAACGCGTCGCCCTGGCCCGTGCCCTGGCGCCAGCACCCTCCTTGCTGCTGTTGGACGAACCGATGTCCGCGCTCGACGCCCGTGTCCGCGAGCACTTGTGCACCGAGTTGCGCCAACTGCAACGGCGCCTGGGGATCACCACCCTGATGGTCACCCATAACCAGGACGAAGCCATGTTGATGGCCGACCGCATCGCCGTGATGAACAACGGCAAGGTCGAGCAATACGCCACGCCCCAGGAAATCTACGACCGACCGGCCACACCGTTCGTGGCGGAGTTCGTCGGCCAGGGCAACTGGCTGCCGTTCAGTCGCAACAGCGACAGTCATGCCCAGGTCGGCGGTATGAACATGCGCCTGGACGATAACGCCAGCAAGGCCAAGTCCGGCCGCTTGTTCTGTCGCCCGGAAGCCATCAGCGTGAACCCGCCGGTGCATGAAGAAAACCTGTTCCCGGCGAAGGTCCGCGAGATCACCTTTCTTGGTAATCGCTGCCGCATGAGCTTTGAACTGGAACAATTACCTGGCCATCCGCTGCTGGCCGAACTGGCCCCCGAAGCCATGCCGCGCCTCGGCGTCCAGGACATCTGGGTGGCCTTGCCGCCACGCAGCCTGCAGGTGTTTGCCTGAGATGGCCGCTGATATGACGCTGCCGATACCCGACAACCTGGCTCGTCAGGTTTCCCGCGCCGAACTGGGCGACCGCATTTTTGTGCTCGGCGGCAAAGTGCTCTGGTTGTGCCTGTTGGGCGTGGCGGTACTGATGCCATTACTGGCGATCTTCTGGCGTGGCTTCAGCAGTGAAGCCGGGCAGGGCGGTGGGTGGGTCGCGGCGCGCGAGCTGGTCACCAGTGACAACTTCCACTGGCTGCTGGGCAATAGCTTGAAGGTTTCCCTCAGCGTGGCGGCCATCGTCGTACCGTTGGCCTACCTGTTTGCTTACGCATTGCAGCGCACGCTGATCCCCGGCAAGGCCATCTGGCGTGGCATATCACTGCTGCCGCTGATGGCGCCGTCCATGCTGCCGGGGATTGCGCTGGTGTATCTGTTCGGCAACCAGGGCATATTGCGCGGGCTGCTTTCGGAGAATATCTACGGTTTCTGGGGCATTGTTCTCGGCGAAGTGATCTACACCTTCCCACACGCTTTGATGATTCTGCTGTCGGCACTCTCGCTGGCAGATGCGCGTTTGTTCGACGCGGCGTCGAGTATGGGCGCAAGTCCTGCCCGGGCGTTTCGCAGCATCACCTGGCCGGCCACGCGCCAGGCCGTATTCGCTGCGTTTTGCCTGGTATTCACCCTGACCATCACCGACTTCGGCGTGCCCGTGGTGGTCGGCGGCGATTATCAGGTGCTGGCGCTGGAGGCCTACAAAGCGGTGGTCGGCCAGCAGCAGTTCGGTCGCGGTGCGTTGATCGGCATGGTGTTGCTGCTGCCGGCGCTGTTCAGCTTTGGGGTCGACGCCTGGTTGCGCCGTCGGCATGGCGACTCCATGAGTGGCCGTGCCCAGGTGTTCCAACCAGCGCCATCGCCGCAGCGCGATGGGTGCTACCTGGCCATTGTGCTGCTGATCTGCGCCGTGTTGCTGCTGGTGTTCGGCATGGCGGTGTATTCCTCACTGGTGAAGTTCTGGCCGTACAACCTGTCGCTGTCGCTCAACCACTACCAATTCGAAGACACGGCCGGTGGCGGTTGGCTGGCCTATCGCAACAGCCTGACCATGGCCCTTTGCACGGCGCTGATCGGTAGCGTGTTGATCTTCACCGGCGCCTACCTGATGGAAAAGACCAAGGGCCAGAAAGGCCTGAACCTGGCGCTGCGCATGCTCAGCTTTGTGCCGATGGCCGTGCCGGGCCTGGTGCTCGGCCTGGGCTACGTGTTCTTTTTCAACCTCAACGGCAACCCGCTGCATGTGTTCTACGGAACCATGACCCTGCTGGTGGTGTGCACCATTGCGCACTATTTGACCACTGCGCAGATGACCGCGACCACGGCGCTGCGTCAGCTGGACAGTGAGTTCGAAGCCGCCGCGCTGTCGCTCAAGGCGCCGCTGTACCGCCACTATTTGCGCGTCACCGTACCGATCTGCCTGCCGGCGTTGCTGGACATCGTGCGCTACCTGTTTGTGTCGGCGATGACCACCGTGTCCGCCGCGATCTTCCTCTACAGCCCCGACACCCTTCTTGCCGCCGTCGCCGTGTTGAACATGGACGATGCCGGCAACGTAGGCGGCGCCGCGGCCATGTCCACCCTGATCCTGTTCACCTCAGGCAGCGTCTCGCTGCTGCTGGCGTGGGCTTCACGTGGCGCGTTGCGCCGTTCCCAAGCCTGGCGCCAGACCGCGCCCGGCCAATAATCCCTGAAGGAGGTGTTCCATGTTCAAGCCCCTGGCTCTGGCCGCTGCTCTACTCAGCGCATTCAGCCTGAATGCCTTTGCCGCCAAAACCGAGTTGACGGTGTACACGGCCCTCGAAGCCGAGCAGTTGAAGACCTATAAACAGGCTTTCGAAAAGGCCAACCCGGACGTCGAGATCAAATGGGTACGCGACTCCACCGGCATCATCACCGCCAAGCTGCTGGCCGAGAAAGATCGCCCGCAAGCCGACGTGGTGTGGGGCCTGGCCGCGTCGAGCCTGGCGATCCTCGACCAGCAAGGCATGCTGGCTAACTACGCGCCCAAGGACTTGGACAAGATCGGTAAGCACTACCGCGACGCCGCCAACCCACCGGCCTGGGTCGGCATGGACGTGTGGGCTGCGACCATCTGCTTCAACACTGTCGAAGCCGAGAAGCAAGGCCTGACCAAGCCGGTGAGCTGGCAAGACCTGACCAAGCCTGAGTACAAGGGCAAGATCGTGATGCCGAACCCGGCGTCGTCCGGCACCGGCTTCCTGGACGTGAGTGCCTGGCTGCAGACCTTTGGCGAGAAACAGGGCTGGCAGTACATGGACGACCTGCACCAGAACATCGGCCAGTACGTTCACTCCGGGTCCAAGCCGTGCAAGCTGGCGGCTTCCGGTGAATTCCCGATTGGCATTTCCTTCGAATACCCGGCCGTCCAACTGAAACGCCAGGGCGCGCCGCTGGACATCATCCTGCCCAAGGAAGGCCTGGGCTGGGACATTGAAGCGACGGCCGTGATCAAGGGCACCGCTCACGCCGAGGCGGCTAAAAAGCTCGCTGACTTCTCCGCCAGCACGGCGGCGATGGACCTGTACAAAGACAACTTCGCTGTCCTCGCCCAGCCTGGTATCGCCAAGCCGCAGACCGAATTGCCCGCTGACTACGAGCAACGCCTGATCAAGAACGACTTCGCCTGGGCCTCTAAAAACCGCGACAGCATCCTGACCGAATGGCGCAAGCGCTATGACGGCAAGTCGGAGAAGGTGGCGGGTCAGTAAGGTTTTCGTTAGGGCTGATGGCCCTGTCGCAGGCAAGCCAACTCCCACAGTTGGAATGCATTCCAATGTGGGAGCTGGCTTGCCTGCGATAGCGGTCCCAAATTCAGGACTTCACTCTATGACACAACACAGCGATCTGCTGATCATCGGCGCCGGCATCCTCGGCCTGTCCCACGCTTATGCGGCCGCCAGGCGCGGGCTCAAGGTCAAGGTGTTCGAGCGCAGCGCTACGCCGTTGGGCGCTTCGGTGCGTAACTTCGGCCAGGCGCTGGTCACCGGCCAACCACCGGGGCCGATGCTCGACCTGGCCCGTGAAAGTCGCGATATCTGGGCGCAATGGGCACAAGTGGCGGGTGTGCAGCTCAAGCGCAACGGCTCGTACCTGTTTGCCCGCACCGAAGCCGAAGAGCATCTGTTGGAAGCATTCCGCGCCGGTCGCGCCCAGGAACACGGCTACAACGTCGAGCTGCTGCAAGGCGCGGCGATGAAGGATCTATATGGCGGTCAGTTCCGTCATCACCGCGCAGCGCTGCATGGTAAAGACGATCAGCAGCTGTATTCCCGCGAGGCGATTCCGGCACTGATCAACTACCTGAGCCAGCATTTGAGCGTGGAGTTTCATTTCTCCACCCTGGTGCGCGACGTTGAGCCCGGCCACGTGCACACCACGGCCGGCAGCTTTCGTGGCGAGCAGGTCATTGTGTGTTCCGGCCATGACTACCAAACCTTGCTGGCGGAACCGATCGCCGAACTCAACCCGAGTATCTGCCGCCTGCAAATGCTGCGTGCCCGGCCTGCGGCCAACCTCAACCTGCAACACGCGTTGCTCACAGGCTTGAGTTGCGTGCATTACGGCGCCTTCGCCGACCTGCCCGAAGCCGCGCCGGTGCACGCGCAAATCCTGCGTGAAGCACCACACTTGCATGAACACGGCATTCATCTGCTGATCAGCCCGACGCCCCATGGCGAGCTGATTATCGGCGACTCCCATGACTACGGCAGCGATGCGTCGCCGTTCAACGCCGAGCAGGTCGATGGCTGGCTGATCGAGTTTGCCGAGCAGACGCTGGGCTGCAAGGTGCAAGTAGTGGAGCGCTGGCAAGGTGTTTACGGCTCACGCGGGCCCGCCCCGTTTTCATTCCTGCGTGCGGCACCCGGCGTGAGCGCGGCACTGATGCACACCGGCGTGGGCATGAGCGTGGGGCCGGCGATGGCCGAGCGAAATATCACAACCCTGTGGGGGGCGGCATGATGACCCCGGAACAGGCGATTACCGAAGTCTTTGGCGTGTACGAGCAGCACGGCACGGCGGATTACATCGGCGAACCGGTGTCGCAGCTCGAACATATGTCCCAAACCGCGCAACAGGCGATGGCCGAAGGGTTTGATGATGAAGTGGTGCTGGCGGCGTTTTTCCACGATATCGGGCACCTGTGCAGCCAGGGTGGCGAAAACATGGGCGGTTATGGGGTGGTCAGTCATGAGCGGCTGGGCGCGGATTACTTGCGCCGCGCAGGCTTCAGTGAGCGCCTGGTCAAACTGGTGGAATACCACGTGCAAGCCAAGCGCTATCTGACCTTCAGCCAGCCGGGCTATTACGCCCGCTTGAGCGAAGCCAGTCGCCGCACGTTGGGGTACCAGGGCGGCATGATGAGCGCCGAAGAGGCCCTGGCGTTTGAACAAGACCCGCTCTGCTCCGTGAGTTTGCGCATGCGTCACTGGGATGAGCAGGCCAAGCAAATATCCATACCGGTACTTGATCTGGAAGTGCTCAAGGCCAAAGCTCGGCAACTGCTCGCGGCTTAGGTTTCATCCAGACGCTGGGCCAGGGCTTCGACGTGTTCCTGGCGCTCTGCCTGGCTCAGCCTGGGGCGAAGGTTCAGGGATGACCATTGCGGATGAGCGCGGGCCTTGTGCAGCGCGTCCGGTAACTTGCCTTCGCGCCAGGTTTTGTCCTGGGGCGTATCGACCTTGATGCTGTGCATGGCCGCGTGACCGCGCAGGTTCAGGGCCTTGAGCAACTGGCGTTGGCGCAAGGCCAAAAGGCGCAGCACGCTGTCGTCGACGGTCAGTTCGCGTTGGCCCTTAATCTTGCCCAGCAGGCGGCTGCCATAGCCGCGTGCGGTTTGCAGGGCACCACCGGCAATCGCACCGGCCAGGGCGGCGGCGCCAAGCGTCAAGCCTCCGACCAGCAGGTCCACACCCGCCCCGGCAGCCGCACCTGCGGCGATTCCGCCACCGACGCGCACGCCGAGTTGCTTGAGGGTTTCCGGGTTGAACAGGTCATCGCCCCAGCGGCCGTCCAGCAACGGCAAGTCGCTGGCGGCGGCATCTTGTGGGCGGAAACCAAACAGTTTGAGCAGCGCTTCCACGCATTTTTGTTCGCGTTGGCGTACCGCTTTGCGCAGGTCACTGATGGCTTGCTGTTCATCGGCAGTGACCACGCTGCGTCGGCACGCGGCGCAGTCAATCAACAGCTCGGCGATCAGCCGTGCGGCGCTTTGCTGGCGGGCCTGGCGTTGGGCTTGCTGGTCCTGGATCAGCCGTTCCAACTGCCCCCGCGACTTCTCCAGGAGCAGGGCCAGGCTTTCATAAAGACGACGCTCGCCATCTTCCGGTGGCGCCACACTGTCGAAACGCACCAGCGCGTGCAGGCCAAGTCGGGCCAGGGCTTCGCGCCAGTCCGGCTCGCGGTGGTCGCTGCTGCTGACGAAGTTGAGCACCGGCAGCAACGGCTTGCCGCAACTGGCCAGCACTTGCAGCTCGTCGCGGTACTTGGCCAGCACCGGCTCGCGGGCGTCGATCACATACAGGCCGGCGTCCGAGGCCAGCAGTTGGCGCAGCACTTTGGCTTCCTGTTCGAAACGCTGGCGCGCTTCGCTGCCTTCCAGGAAACGCGCCAGGCGGGCCGGGCCGTCAAGGCGTTCGCCGGGGCGATCCAGGCGTTCCAGATAGTCGAGCAGGGCGATGGCGTCTTCCAGGCCGGGCGTGTCGTATAGCTCCAGCAAGGCCTCGCCATCCACCGATAACCGTGCGCCTTCGACATGCCGCGTGGTGCTGGGCCGATGGGAGACTTCGCCAAAGCCGACATCGCGGGTCAACGTACGCAGCAGTGAGGTCTTGCCGACATTGGTGTGGCCGACCACGGCGAGTTTCAGCGGTTTAGTCATGACCGGTCTCCAGCCAGTTCAGCGGCGCGCAATCGGCGAAGGGCAGCTCCAGTTGTTGCAGCGCTGCGTGCCAATCGCCCAGGCGCTCGGCGTCCAGTGCCTGGCCGGGCGGAGCTTGCAGCAGCCACACACGGGTGGCGGCGGCGCTGCGTGCCAGCTCGGCGATCAGCGCCAGGCTGCCACGGTCGGGCGAGCGCCGTGGGTCGCAAGCGATGGCCAGGCGCGCGGGCGGGAAACGGGTGAGTTGTTCCAGCAGTTTGTTGCGCGATTCGCGGCTGTCGAGGATGCCGGCGTTTTTCACGCTGGCCGGCAGTTTGGGCGGCCAGGGGTGCTGATCGTCGAGTTCGATGGCGACCAGCAGCGCGCCGTCGCTCTCCAGTTCACTGACGCCTCCTGTGACGTGGTGCAGCTGTTCGGGCGCGGCGTCGTTGACGCCCAGTCGTTCACTGCTGGGCATCAGGCGTTCGCGCAGTTGACTGTAGCCGGGCAGGTTGAGGTCCAGGCGCAAGGCGGCGCGCCCGCGTTTCCAGCGCCACAGGCAGAGTAACGCGAGGATCAATCTGGGCAGCAGGCCGTAAACCAGCAACACCCCGACCAGCCAGGCGGCCCAGGCTTGGCGAGCGCTTTCGATGTTCAGGGCGGAATCGCCGCTGGCGCGGATCATCTCGACCGTCGGCACATTGAAGCCCAACAGCGCGGGAAGGCTGCCCAGGGCTTGGGTCACGGCGACAAAAGTGTCTGCGCCGAGGATGGTGGTTTCCCACACAAAACCATAGCGTCGGGTGGCGAGCAGTGTCAGCAAAATCACCATGGCGCTGAGCAATGCCAGCAACCACAGGCTGTTGACCAGCATGCCGACCGCCCAGCGATTGAGTTTCTGGCGCTGTAACAACAGCAGCAACGCCGGCGCCAGTTGCGCGGCCTTGGCATCACGCGCGAGTTTTTCGCTGAGCCACAACCACAGGCGGCCGAGGCTGGCGCTGTGTTCGCCGGCAAACAGCAGGCCCAGGGCCCAACTGATTAACAGGATCAGATTCAAGCCGAGCAGGCTGCCCAGGGCCCAGAACACATTCACCGGCGTCACACCATTGCCCAATGCAGCAAACGCCAGACCGGCGCCACTGATCACCGCGACCACCGCCAGCAGCACCAGCGCCAAACGGGCGCCTTGCAGCCAGCGGGTGAGGGCGGCGATCAAACCATCGCGCTCGGCCAAATGCAGGGCGCGCTGTTGGATGCGTGTCGGCAGGTCGCCGCCGGCCGCGCGGGCCAGGCGGTTGGCTTCCAGGTCCTCGAGCGGGCCGGCGTGTTCTTCACGCAAGCGCACGGTTTCCGTCAGCCAGAGTCTGTGCAAGGGGTTCAGTGCAGTCACGCGCCGTCCTGTTGTGTTCGTGAGCCTGGAGCATAACCGCTCCGGGGCTGTTTAGTGCACGCTGCGCGTGGCTGGGGGCTCTGGTATTCTCGTCGCCATGAAAAAAACTCTCCCTTTAAGCCTGATCGCAGCCCTCGGTGAAAACCGTGTGATCGGCGTCGACAACAGCATGCCCTGGCATTTGCCGGGGGATTTCAAATACTTCAAGGCCACCACGCTTGGCAAGCCGATCATCATGGGGCGCAAGACCTGGGATTCGCTGGGCCGACCGTTGCCGGGGCGCTTGAACATCGTGGTCAGCCGTCAGACCGACTTGGTGCTCGAAGGTGCGGAAGTTTTTCCGTCTCTCGACGCGGCGGTTGAGCGGGCCGAGGCCTGGGCGCTGGCGCAGGGCGTGGACGAGCTGATGCTGATCGGCGGTGCGCAGCTGTATGCGCAGGGGCTGGAACAGGCAGATCGCTTGTATCTGACCCGGGTTGCGCTGAGCCCGGAAGGGGATGCGTGGTTTCCCGAGTTTGATAAGCAGCAGTGGAAGCTGGTTTCAAACCTGGAGAATCCAGCTGAAGGGGAAAAGCCGGCGTATAACTTCGAAGTCTGGGAGAGGGGCAGCTGTTAGCTTTAAGCCACAAGCCACAAGCTGAAGTTTAAGCGAAGTGCTCTTTCTTGCAGCTTGCAGCTTGCAGCTTGCAACTCAGCTAGCTAGCTGCACATGCTCATCGGCATTCAACAGCGCTTTATCCGTCTGCTTCATGACCTGGCTGGTAATCGCGCCCGCCGTCATCGAGCCGTTTACGTTCAAGGCCGTGCGGCCCATGTCGATCAGCGGCTCCACGGAAATCAGCAGCGCCACCAGTGACACCGGCAAGCCCATCGCCGGCAGCACGATCAGCGCGGCAAATGTCGCACCGCCACCCACGCCGGCCACACCGGCCGAACTCAAGGTCACAATCGCCACCAGGGTCGCGATCCACAGCGGGTCCAGCGGGTTGATGCCGACGGTTGGCGCAACCATCACGGCCAACATCGCCGGGTAGAGGCCCGCGCAACCGTTCTGGCCGATGGTGGCGCCAAACGAGGCGGCAAAACCGGCGATGGATTGTGGAATGCCGAGGCGGCGCGTCTGCGCTTCAATGCTCAGCGGAATGGCCGCTGCACTGGAGCGGCTGGTGAACGCAAAGGTCAGCACTGGCCACACTTTACGGAAGAACCGCAGCGGGTTGATCCCGGCCAGGGACAGCAGCAGGCCGTGCACCACAAACATCAGGCCCAGCGCCAGGTACGACACCACCACAAAACTGCCGAGCTTGATAATGTCTTGCAGGTTGGAACCGGCGACCACTTTGGTCATCAGCGCCAGCACGCCGTACGGCGTCAGCTTCATCACCAGGCGCACCAGGCGCATCACCCAGGCTTGCAGGGTGTCGATGGCGTTGATTACTTTCTGGCCTTTTTCCACGTCATCCTTGAGCAGTTGCAGCGCGGCAACCCCCAGGAATGCAGCGAAAATCACCACACTGATGATCGACGTCGGCTTGGCGCGCGCCAGGTCGGCGAACGGGTTCGCCGGCACGAACGACAGCAGCAATTGCGGGATATTCAGGTCGGCGACCTTGCCGGCGTAATCGCTCTGGATCACTTGCAGGCGCGCCATTTCCTGGGTGCCGGCCACCAGGCCTTCGGCGGTGAGGCCGAACAGGTTGGTCAGGCCGATGCCGATCAGCGCCGCAATCGCCGTGGTGAACAGCAGCGTGCCGATGGTCAGGAAGCTGATCTTGCCCAGGGACGAGGCATTATGCAGACGTGCCACTGCGCTGAGGATCGAAGCGAATACCAGCGGGATCACGATCATTTGCAGCAGTTGCACATAACCATTACCGACCAGGTCGAACCAGCCGATGGAGGCTTTGAGCACCGGGTTACCGTCGCCATAAATGGTGTGCAATACCGTACCGAACACCACGCCGAGGGCCAGGGCGAACAGGACCTTCTTGGCGAGGCTCCAGTTCGTGTGGCGAGTTTGTGCCAGGCCCAGCAACAGGGCCACGAACACCAGTAAGTTGAGAATCAGGGGCAGATTCATTGAAGCTCCGTTGAGAAGGCAGCCAATCGCGTGAGCCTGCGATTGCGAACCGGAAATGCTAACAGCTTGAAATATATTGATTTAATACCGATATGGAATGTGGACTGTCGTTTTTGGAATAAGCGTTTGACGTTCAGGTGTATGCCTTTGGCGCAATCACGACGCAAGCGGTCGCGCTCGGGCGATAACTGTCACACAGATTTGTTAGCGTCGATGTCTTTCACTCAGGGAGAAAACGCTTATGAAGCTCGCGCCAACACTACTTGCCGCCGCCTTCTGCTTCGGCCTCGCCGGCCAGGCATTTGCCGCCACCGAGTTGAAGCACTGGCCGGCGCCCGCCGCCGAGCAACTGAACAAGATGATCGCCGCCAACGCCAACAAGGGTAACTTCGCGGTGTTCGACATGGACAACACCAGCTACCGCTATGACCTTGAAGAGTCCTTGCTGCCGTACCTGGAAAACAAGGGCCTGATCACCCGCGACACCATGGACCCGTCCCTGAAGCTGATCCCGTTCAAGGACACCGCTGAACACAAGGAAAGCCTGTTCAGCTACTACTACCGCCTTTGTGAAGTCGACGACATGGTCTGCTACCCGTGGGTGGCGCAGATCTTCTCCGGCTTCACCCTTAAGGAACTCAAAGGCTACGTCGATGAGATGATGGCTTCCGGCAAGCCAGTCCCGGTCACGTACTACGACGGTGACGTGGTCAAGAACATGGACGTGCAGCCACCAAAAGTCTTCACCGGCCAGGCTGAGCTCTACAACAAGCTGATGGAAAATGGCATTGAGGTCTACGTGATGACCGCCGCGTCCGAGGAACTGGTGCGCATGGTCGCTGCCGATCCGAAGTACGGCTACAACGTCAAACCCGAGAACGTCATCGGCGTGAGCACCCTGCTCAAGGACCGCAAGACTGGCGAGCTGACCACCGCACGCAAACAGATCGCTGCCGGCAAATATGACGAGAAGGCCAACCTTGGCCTGGAACTGACCCCCTACCTGTGGACGCCGGCGACCTGGATGGCCGGCAAACACGCAGCCATCCTGACCTACATCGACGAGTGGAAAAAGCCGGTGATTGTCGGCGGTGACACGCCGACCAGCGACGGCTACATGCTGTTTCACGATGTGGACGTGGCCAAAGGCGGCATTCACCTGTGGGTCAACCGCAAAGACAAGTACATGACCCAACTCAACGGCATGATGGCCAAGCACGCAGCGGCCCAGGCCAAGGAAGGGCTGCCGGTGACGGCCGACAAGAACTGGGTGATCGTCAAGCCTGACGAGATTCAGTAAGACCGAGGCGCCTGCTTCGCGAGCAAGCCCGCTCCCACACTTGACCGAGTTCCAGCATAGGAGTGCGGTCGACCACACTTGACCGAGTTCCAGCACAGGAATGCGGTCGACCACACTTGACCGAGTTCCAGCATAGGAGTGCGGTCGACCACACTTGACCGAGTTCCAGCATAGGAGTGCGGTCGACCACACTTGATCGGGTTCCAGCATTGGAATGCGGTCGAATGTGGGAGCGGGCTTGCTCGCGAAGGCGGTGTGTCAGGCCATACATGAGCCGGCTGGCCCACCGCTTTCGCAGGCAAGCCAGCTCCCACAGTTGATTTTCAGTGTTCTGGAGGTTTTCTGCAGGCAAAAAAATGCCCCGCACTTGGCGGGGCATTTTTATGGGCGAGGCTTACAGGCCGTCGAGCATCGCCTTGTTACGTACCGCACCCTTGTCGGCACTGGTAGCCAGCAGGGCATAAGCCTTCAACGCGGTCGTCACTTTACGTGGACGCTTCTCGACCGGTTTCCAGCCTTTCTTGTCCTGTTCGACCCGGCGTGCAGCCAGTTCTTCATCGCTGATCAACAGGTTGATCGAGCGGTTCGGAATGTCGATCAGCACTTTGTCGCCATCCTGCACCAGGCCAATCGCGCCACCGGCAGCGGCTTCTGGAGAAGCGTGGCCGATGGACAGGCCCGAGGTGCCGCCGGAGAAACGGCCGTCGGTCAGCAGGGCGCAGGCTTTGCCGAGGCCTTTGGATTTGAGGTACGACGTCGGGTAGAGCATCTCTTGCATGCCCGGGCCGCCTTTCGGGCCCTCGTAACGGATGATGACGATGTCACCTTCTTTGACTTCGTCGGCGAGGATGCCGCGTACCGAGCTGTCCTGGCTTTCGTAGATCTTGGCGCGGCCTTCGAACACGTGGATCGACTCGTCCACGCCAGCGGTTTTGACTACGCAGCCGTCGAGGGCGATGTTGCCGTATAGCACGGCCAGGCCGCCTTCTTGCGAGTAGGCGTGCTCGACACTGCGGATGCAGCCGTTTTCACGGTCGTCGTCGAGGGTGTCCCAACGGGTCGACTGGCTGAACGCGGTTTGCGTCGGGATGCCCGCCGGGCCGGCCTTGAAGAAGTGATGCACGGCTTCGTCGGTGGTCTGGGTGATGTCCCATTTGGCGATGCCTTCGGCCAGGGATTTGCTGTGCACGGTCGGCAGGTCGGTGTGCAGCAGGCCGCCGCGGGCCAGGGAGCCCAGGATCGAGAAGATCCCGCCGGCGCGGTGCACGTCTTCCATGTGGTACTTCTGGATGTTCGGCGCGACTTTGCACAGTTGCGGCACGTGGCGGGACAGACGGTCGATGTCGCGCAGGTCGAAATCGATCTCGGCTTCCTGAGCGGCGGCCAGCAAGTGCAGGATGGTGTTGGTGGAACCGCCCATGGCGATGTCCAGGGTCATGGCGTTTTCGAACGCCTTGAAGTTGGCGATGTTGCGTGGCAACACCGACTCATCGTTCTCGGTGTAGTAACGCTTGCACAGCTCGACGATGGTGCGGCCGGCTTGCAGGAACAATTGCTCGCGGTCGCTGTGGGTGGCCAGGGTAGAGCCGTTACCCGGCAACGCCAGGCCCAAGGCTTCTACCAGGCAGTTCATCGAGTTGGCGGTGAACATGCCGGAGCACGAACCGCAGGTCGGGCAGGCGCTGCGCTCGTATTCCGCGACCTTCTCGTCAGAAGCGCTGGAATCGGCGGCGATGACCATGGCATCGACCAGGTCGAGGCCGTGGGAGGCGAGCTTGGTCTTGCCGGCTTCCATCGGGCCGCCGGACACGAAAATCACCGGGATATTCAGGCGCAGGGAGGCCATCAGCATGCCGGGGGTGATCTTGTCGCAGTTGGAGATGCAGACGATGGCGTCGGCGCAGTGGGCGTTGACCATGTACTCCACGGAGTCGGCGATGATCTCGCGGCTCGGCAGCGAATACAGCATGCCGTCATGGCCCATGGCGATGCCGTCATCCACGGCGATGGTGTTGAATTCTTTGGCTACACCGCCGGCGCGTTCGATCTCGCGGGCGACCAACTGGCCCAGGTCCTTGAGGTGGACATGGCCGGGTACGAATTGGGTGAACGAGTTGGCGATCGCGATGATCGGCTTTTTGAAGTCGTCATCTTTCATCCCCGTGGCACGCCACAGTGCGCGCGCGCCGGCCATGTTGCGGCCGTGGGTAGATGTTTTCGAGCGGTAATCAGGCATTGGAGCACTCCGGGCGGCTAATCAAGTACTAAAGGGGAGTGAGCTTCTATTGACGTCTGGAACACTCAGAAAATGGCCGCGTGTCCAAAAGTTGCCACTCGCGTCGCGGGATCGCCGCGTGCTTGGGCCTCGAGCTCATAAACCCGCCGGGGGATGACTGGCGATGAATAACGTCGATTCTACACCGCTGGCGGCGGGAGGGAATGGCCGTAAGCGTGGAGATAGCGCTTACGGGACGTGTGGCGGGGCATTAGCGCCCGACCCGCGCATTCGTCAACCAACCCCACAGGCTGAAAAGGATGAAGCTGACAGCAATGGTCATCAGCAAATGCGTGCCGGTTTGCGCAAGAGCGGCGCTGCTGACGGCGGCGCTGAGGAACATGATGCTGTTGCCTGCGGATGCGGCTGTGCCTGCACTGCTGGAGAACAGCAACATCGCCGCAGAAATCGCGGCAGGCCGAACCAGGGTGACGGCCAGGGCGCTGATCAGCATCGGAATCAGCAGGGTGATGGTGGTGATCGCCTCAACGCTGACGATCAGTGTCAACAGCACGCCAGCGACAAGCAGCAACCCGAGGCCGAGGTTGATTTGCCGGGGCAGCGGGATGCGCTTTTGCAAATACGACGCCGCGACGCCGCCGAGCAGATAGGCCACGCCGTACACCATCAGCACCAGGGCGTACTGGTATTCCGACAGTTTCAGTGCATCCATGAAAATCAGCGGCGTCACGCTGATCAGCGCGAAATAACAGGCAAACACCAGCGCGGCGATCCACCAGTAACGCAGGAAGTCCCGATTGCTTGCGACGGCTTTCAGCGTGCCGATGATCGAAACCGGGGCACGGTGGGGGCTGGCGGATTTGGACGGCAGGATGCAGAACGCATGGATCAACATGCCCAGCGCCATCAGCGCGAATCCGTAGAAGCTGCCTTGCCAGTCGAATGTGGTTTGCAGCCAGGAGCCTATCAGGGGTGACAGCGCGACAAACGAACCACTCAGGGTCATGTAATAGAGGCGTACCCGGGCTCGATCCTGTTCCTCGAACAGGTCTTCCACCAGGGCGTGGCCCAGCACGAAGAAGCCACAGCCCATCGCCTGTACGGAGCGAAACAGCAGGAAGGTCAGGTAGTCCGCGGCCAGCGCGCAGCCAATCGCGCCCAGGATCGACAGCGTGATGCAGCCGAGCAGGACTTCCTTGCGACCCCATTTATCCGACAGCGGGCCCGCGACCAATTGGGAGATGGAAAAGACCAGGGTGAACAGGCTGATGGAGAGTGCGATGTCCGCCGTAGGCATGTCGAACCGGGTAGCCAGCGCGGGGAATGAGGGCAGGAGAATATTGATCGGAAAGAAGCTGATCAGTGAAATGCAGGTGATGAGGATGAAGCGGGACAGTTGTTGGCGTTTTACGTCGCCACTGAGTGGGGGCGAGCAGGTGAACTCAGACATTGTTTTTGTTTTCCGGAGTAAAACCAGAAACCAATACTAGTCTGCGACATGTGGAATTCAATCAAAAACCTTGTGGGAAGCCATATGGACTTGTGTGGCCTGCGGCAATGTTTCTGACACAGCACAAAAAAATGTGGGAGCTGGCTTGCCTGCGATAACGGAGTGTCAGTCAACAGATTCATTGACGGGTCCACCGTAATCGCGGGCAAGCCCGCTCCCACATTTTGATCTGCGCTTATTGCTTAGCTGTTAGGCAGCAACCGGCAGGTAATGCTCTTGATGTAGCGCGTCTCGGCAATCGCCGGATGCACCGGGTGATCCGGGCCCTGGCCGCCGCGTTCGAGCATCTGGATATTGCGGTCCAGGTGGCGGGCGCTGGTCAGCAGGATGTTTTGCAGGTCGTCTTCCGGCAGGTGCATCGAGCAGGATGCGCTGACCAGGATGCCGTCCTTGCTGAGCAGGCGCATGGCTTGCTCGTTCAGGCGACGGTAGGCGCCTTCGCCGTTTTTCATGTCTTTTTTGCGTTTGATGAAGGCCGGTGGGTCGGCGACGATCACGTCGAAGCGTTCTTCGCTGGCTTTCAGCTCTTTGAGGGCTTCGAAGACGTCGCCTTCAATGCAGGTCATTTTCTCGGCGACGCCGTTCAGCGCGGCGTTGCGCTCAACACCGTCGAGGGCGAAAGCGGAGGCGTCGACGCAGAACACTTCACTGGCGCCGAAGGCTGCAGCTTGCACGCCCCAGCCGCCGATGTAGCTGTACAGGTCCAGCACGCGTTTGCCTTTGGCATACGGGGCCAGGCGCGCGCGGTTCATACGGTGGTCGTAGAACCAGCCGGTCTTCTGGCCCTGGATGACCGGGGCTTCGAACTTCACGCCGTTTTCTTCCAGCGCTACCCACTCCGGCACCAGGCCGAACACGGTTTCAACGTAGCGGTTGAGGCCTTCAGCGTCGCGCGCGGCGGAGTCGTTCTTGAACAGGATGCCGCTCGGCTTGAGCACTTGGGTGAGCGCAGCGATCACGTCTTCTTTGTGGGCTTCCATGGTCGCCGACGCGATCTGCACCACCAGGATGTCGCCGAAACGGTCGACTACCAGGCCTGGCAACAGGTCGGAATCGCCGTAGACCAGGCGGTAGAACGGCTTGTCGAACAGGCGATCACGCAGCGACAGGGCGACGTTGATGCGGTGCACCAGCAGCGACTTGTCCAGGGGCAACTTGATGTCGCGCGACAGCAGGCGTGCGCAGATCAGGTTGTTCGGGCTCATGGCCACGATGCCCAGGGTCTTGCCGCCGGCCGCTTCCAGGATAGCCTGGTCGCCTGCCTGGAAGCCATGAAGAGGTGTGGCGGCCACGTCGATTTCGTTGCTGTAGACCCACAGGTGGCCGTTGCGCAAACGACGATCGGCGTTGGCTTTGAGACGCAGGCTTGGCAGGGACATGACGTCGCTCCGGAAAAAAGAGCGGGAGTATACCGTGTTGTGTATGAATTCGCGGCGCCGCCGGACATGTGGGAGCGGGCTTGCTCGCGAAAGCGGTGGATCAGCCACTGTATTCGGTGACTGACACCGCGCTTTCGCGAGCAAGCCCGCTCCCACATTTGATCCGGTTTCAGTTCGGCATTTGGGTGTCGGTCAAGTCTTCATAAGGGTTAGAATCCCCGCCTAGCCCAGAGTGTGTACTTATGTCCCAAGAGCTTTCCGCCGAGCAGATCCAACAGGCCCTGCAAGGCATCAGCGTGCCGCCTCAACCGCAAATCATGGTGGATTTGCAGATGGAGCAGTACATGCCCGACCCGGACCTGGAAGTGATCGCGCGGTTGATCTCCCAAGACCCAGGCTTGTCCGGTGCGCTGCTGAAGATCGTCAACTCGCCCTATTACGGCCTGAGCAACAAGATCGCCTCGATCCAGCGCGCAGTGAACCTGCTGGGCAGCCGCTCGATCATCAACCTGATCAATGCGCAGTCGATCAAGGGCGAGATGAGCGACGACACCATCGTCACCCTCAACCGCTTCTGGGACACTGCCCAGGATGTGGCCATGACGTGCCTGACCCTGGCCAAACGCACCGGTTCGCAAACCGTAGACGAGGCCTATGCCTTGGGCCTGTTTCACGATTGCGGTGTGCCATTGATGCTCAAGCGTTTTCCCAACTACATGACGGTGCTGGAAGAGGCCTACGCCAACGCCGGCCCCGACTGCCGGGTGGTCGACACCGAGAACAACGCGTTCAACACCAACCATGCAGTCGTCGGTTATTACACCGCCAAGTCCTGGCGCCTGCCGGAGCATGTGACCGACGCCATCGCCAACCACCACAATGCCCTGGCGATTTTCAGCGATGAGTCGTCGCGCACTCCGCAACTGAAAAACCTGCTGGCGATCCTGAAAATGGCCGAGCATATCTGCTCGTCTTACCGTGTGCTGGGCAGCCAGTCGGTAGACCATGAGTGGAATGCTATCGGCCACCTGGTGCTGGATTACGTGGGCCTGTCGGACTACGACTTTGAAAGCATGAAGTTGTCGATCCGCGAGCTGGGCGCGCACTGACCCTTTTTTCAAGAGGTACACATGCCCGAGTTACCAGAAGTCGAAACCACCCGGCGCGGAATTGCGCCCCACCTGGAAGGCCAGCGGGTCAGTCGCGTGGTGGTGCGTGAGCGGCGCCTGCGCTGGCCAATCCCGGAAGACCTTGATGTGCGTCTCTCAGGGCAGCGCATCGTATTGGTGGAGCGGCGGGCCAAGTACCTGTTGATCAATGCCGAAGTGGGCACCTTGATCAGCCACTTGGGCATGTCGGGCAACCTGCGCATGGTGGAAGTCGGTTCGCCGGCACTCAAACATGAGCATGTGGACATCGAACTCGAATCCGGCCTGGCCCTGCGTTACACCGACCCCAGGCGTTTCGGCGCGATGCTCTGGAGCCACGACCCGCACAACCACGAGTTGCTGATGCGCCTGGGGCCCGAGCCGTTGACCGACCTGTTTGATGGCGAGCGCCTGTTCCAGCTGTCCCGTGGGCGTTCGATGGCGGTGAAGCCGTTCATCATGGACAACGCAGTGGTGGTGGGGGTGGGCAATATTTATGCGACGGAAGCGTTGTTTGCGGCGGGGATTGACCCGCGTCGGGCCGCGGGCGGTATCTCACGCGGGCGCTATTTGAAGCTGGCGATTGAGATAAAGCGCGTGCTGGCGGCCGCCATTGAACGGGGCGGTACCACGCTGCGCGACTTTATTGGGGGTGACGGGCAGCCGGGGTATTTCCAGCAGGAACTGTTTGTCTACGGCCGGGGAGGCGAGGCGTGCAAGGTCTGCGGGACGGAGTTGCGCAATGTGGTGTTGGGGCAGCGGGCGAGTGTGTTTTGCCCTAAGTGCCAGAGCTGACTCTGTGTGATGGCTGATGCCGCCTTCGCGAGCAAGCCCGCTCCCACACTTGAATGTATTCACACGTCTAAATGTGGGAGCTGGCTTGCCTGCGATGAGGCCCTGATGGGCGCCACAAAGGCTTAGGCCTTACCGGTAATCTTCCGGTACTTCTCCATCAACTGCTCTTCAGTCTCCGGATGGGCTTCATCCAGCGGAATGCAATCCACCGGGCACACTTGCTGGCACTGAGGCTCGTCGTAGTGGCCGACACACTGGGTGCACAGGTTGGGGTCGATCACGTAGATCTCTTCGCCCTGGGAAATCGCAGCGTTCGGGCACTCGGGTTCGCAGACGTCGCAGTTGATGCAATCGTCGGTGATGATCAGGGACATGGAAACTCCTGCCAGGGCTGTCAGCCAGGGCATCTGAAAACGAATGCGCGCAATTGTGCCGCATTGGCGCCCACAGTGCGAGCGCACATGACCTGTGGCTTATGTGCTTGTGGGGGTGAGCTGGCTTATTGTGGCAAGCCCGCTCGCCACAACAAGCCCACGCCTCAGAAATTACTTCTTGAAACGCAGGGTCAGCGCATCTGCCACGGCCGGGTGCACGAACTTGGTGATATCCCCGCCCAAAGCAGCGATTTCACGGACCAATGTGGAGGAAATGAACGAATAACGCTCCGACGGCGTGAGGAACAGGCTTTCCACGTCGGGCGCCAGTTGACGGTTCATGTTGGCCAGCTGGAATTCGTATTCGAAGTCCGACACTGCACGCAGGCCACGCAGGAACACATTGGCGTTCTGCTCTTTGGCGAAGTGCGCCAGCAGCGTCGAAAAGCCCACCACTTCCACGTTAGGCAAGTGCTTGGTGACCTCGCGTGCCAATTCCACGCGCTGTTCCAGGGGAAACAGCGGGTTTTTCTTGGGGCTGGCGGCGACCGCGATGATCACATGGTCGAACAAGCGAGAGGCGCGTTCGACCAGATCGCCATGGCCTTTGGTAATCGGGTCGAAGGTACCTGGGTACAACACTCGGTTCATCGCGTCGTCCTGGCGGAGTCCGTTGGGGAACCGGATGGTATCGCAGCCGTCCCGGTCGGCCAAGTCAACTTATGCAGAAGAAAGCACTATAGACAGCACGAATACCGTGTTTTTTCATGCCGTTTTCAGACGTTCGGCCAATGCTGTCGCCAGTTGCGCCGTCAATCCGTACACCGACAATTGCGGGTTAGCCCCAATGCTGGTGGGGAATAAAGAGCCGTCGTGGATCGACAGGTTGCGCAATTGGTGATGCCGGCCGAGGCTGTCGGCCACCGCGTTTTTCGGGTCTTCACCCATGGCGCAACCGCCCATTACGTGGGCGCTGCCCAGTGTCGTACGGTGCAATTCCAGGCTCAGGCCGTCAATCAGGCTGCGCGCCTCGGCCAAGGTGTTCACGTAGCGTGCATCGTGGTGCAACGGCTTGACCGACTTGGCGCCCGCCGCGAACTGAATCTCGGCCATGGTATGGAACGCCCGGCGCAGGCCGTCCCAGGCGTAATCCGACACCTGATAATCGAGCACCGGCGTGCCGTCACTGCGCAATTCCACGGTGCCGCCCGGGCTGTCGGGATGAAAGCCGTCACGCAGCAGCGCGAGCATAGCGTGGGTATGGGGCAGTTGGCTCATGTCCAAGGCGTTCTGCGTGCCGTAGCCGCCGAACAGGGTGCTGGCCAAGCCCGGATGTAAGGGCGGAGCCTCCAGCTTGTAGGACATTTTGCCGGTAGTGCCGTCCTGCCATTGGAAGTGGTCGGAATAGATCGACTGCGGCGCACCGTAGAACGGGTTGATGACCTCGTCGAACAGCCCGGCGGAGAAGTTCACCAAGTGCAGAAAAGTGCGCTTGCCCAGCCGCGAATGCGGGTCGGGTGCGTCCGAACGCATCAGCAGTGCCGGGCTGTTGATGCCACCGCCGGACAGGACGTAATGCTTGGCCTTGACCGTGATCTTGCGCCCGGTGGGGGCCACGCAGCGTTCATCCATGGCGACGCATTCCAGGCTGCTGATCGTGTCGCCGCTGTAGTTGAGGTGTTCGGCGCGGGCCAGGTAGAGCAGCTCACCGCCTTTTTCCAGGGTGGACGGAATGGTGGTGACCAGCATCGACTGCTTGGCGTTGACCGGGCAGCCCATGCCGCAATACCCCAGGTTGAAGCAGCCGCGCACGTTGCGCGGAATCACGTGCCAGCTGTAACCGAGTTTTTCGCAGCCTTTGCGAATCACATCGTTGTTGGCATTCGGTGGTATGGCCCACGGCGCGATACCCAGGCGCTGCTCCATCTTCTCGAACCACGGCGCCATCTCGGCGCTGCTGTGGCCTTTTACCGCGTATTCGCTGGCCCAGTGGGCGAGGGTGGCATCGGGCGTGCGAAAGCTCGACGTCCAGTTGATCAGCGTGGTGCCGCCCACGGCCCGGCCCTGCAGGATGGTGATCGCGCCGTCTTTGCTCATGCGGCCGATGCCTTCCTGGTACAGGCTGGCGTAGGCCTCGTCTTCCAGCAGTTTGAAATCGCTGCTGGTTTTGAGCGGGCCTTCTTCGATCAGCAACACCTTGTAGCCGGCTGCGCTGAGGATCTCGGCGGTAGTGCCGCCACCGGCGCCGCTGCCGATAATCGCCACATCGGCTTCCAGGGTCAGGTCGTTGCCTAAGGCGGCGCCATTGTGGGTTTTCCAGCCACGGGCCAGGCCGTCGCGGAACAGATCGGGTACGGGCATATGAAGTGCACTCTTGTTTTTATGAGTTAAACGCTACGAAGTTGCGGTCAAGGTGGGCGCTGGCTTGCTCGCGAATACGGTGTATCAGTTAAGAATTTATTGACTGACCCACCGCTTTCGCGAGCAAGCGCGCTCCCACATTTTCTGATCGGGTTATCAGGGCTAGATCTTCGGCGGGCCGGGGTAGCCGCAATGGGCCCAGGATTGCGGGCGGAAGTACCACGCCATGATCACCAGCTTGAGCAGTGAACCCTGGCCCATGCGCAGCAGGTTGAGGTAGCTGTTTTCCCAGCGGTGCAGGAAGTTGCGAATCTGCTCGCTGCTGGCGTTTTCCCAACTGCCCCAGATCCCGGTCAACGGGCCGCGGGTGATACCCATACCCAGTACGTCGAACAGTTGCTGGGTGAGCTTGAACATCTCCGGCGATAAGTGCTGCAGGCTGTAGTCGAGTTTTTTCAGGGTGTCTTCGATCCCGGCGACTACGTCCTGGGCGCTGGCGGCGCCTTCGAGCAGCACCGGGATGACCGCGCGCAGGAACGGCAAATCACTGCTGCGCAGCATGGCAAAGCCGCTGGCCGGGGTGCTGCTGGAGCAGCCACTGAGGCTGGCGCCGAGCCCGGCGGTGGCCAGGAACGCGCTGGCGCACAGGCCGATTTTCAAGACGCCGCGCCGCGACAGCGCGGGTGAATCAGTCAGGCTAGGGTTCATTGTTATTGTTATCCCGAGGGTGTGTTATCAACGGATAAACAGCTTCTGAATCAATTTCTGGATCGACTTGCCGTAGGGCGGGTAGATCAACTTCGCCGCGTTCAGGCGCTGCTTGACCAGCACACCCTTGGCCTTGCTGAACGTGAGGAACCCTTCATGACCGTGGTAGTGGCCCATACCCGACGGGCCGATGCCGCCAAAAGGCATGTCGTCCTGAGCCACGTGCAGCAGGGTGTCATTCAGGCACACGCCGCCGGAGTGGGTCTCGTGGAGCACGCGGTTCTGCTCGCCCTTGTTGTAGCCGAAGTAATACAGGGCCAACGGGCGAGGGCGCTGGTTGATGTAGGCAAACGCCTGGTCGATGCCGCGATAAGGCACGATCGGCAGCACCGGACCGAAGATTTCGTCCTGCATCACGGTCATGTCATCGCTGACATTCAGCAACAGGCTATGGGCCATGCGCCGAGCCTGGCCTTGCTCGTAAAGTGGAATCAGGGTGGCGCCTTTGTCGGTGGCGTCTTTGATGTAGGCATTGAGCCGGGCCTGTTGCCGCTCGTTAATGATGGCGGTGTAGTCCGGGTTGTCGGCCAGGGTTGGATAAAACCCACGGACTGCCTTGGAGTAAGCCTCGACAAAGCTCTCCACTCGGTCTTCCGGCACCAGCACATAGTCCGGCGCCACACAGGTTTGTCCGGCGTTCAGGCATTTGCCGAAGGCGATGCGCTCGGCGGCGTCCTTGAGTGGCACGTCGGCGGAAACAATGGCGGGCGACTTGCCGCCCAACTCCAGCGTGACCGGCGTGAGGTGCTCGGCCGCCGCGCGCATTACGTGCTTGCCGATGCTGGTGGCGCCGGTGAATAACAAGTGATCGAAGCGCAGTTTGGAAAACGCCATACCCACTTCGGCCTCGCCCAGCACCACGCACACCAGGTCCTCGGGGAATATTTTCGCCAACAGTGTCTTGAGCAGCGCGCCCGTGGCGGGTGTGGACTCGCTGAGTTTGAGCATCACCCGGTTACCCGCCGACAAAGCGCCGACCAGCGGGCCAATGGCCAAATACAGTGGGTAGTTCCAGGGCACGATTACCCCGACCACACCGAGCGGCTGGTAGATGACTTTGGCTGACGCTGGTTGGAAGGCAATGCCCACAGCGCGACGGGAAGGTTTCATCCAGCCTTTGAGGTGTTGGCTGGCGTAGTGAATGCCATGCAGGCTCGGCATCAGTTCGGCGAACAGGGTTTCGTCGGCGCTACGGTGGCTGAAGTCCTGGCTGATCGCGTCGATCAGCGCCTGGCGCTCGTCGCTGAGCAAGTCGCGCAACGCCTTGAGCCATTGCTGGCGTTGCTCGGCGGGCGGCATCGGGTTGGCCGCATAGGCGAGACGTTGGGCGTCGAACAAGCCCTGGAGTTGATCCAGCGCCTGGGCGTCTTGCAGGTAGGCAACGTTGGCAGACATGGCGCAGTTTCCGATTGTCATTGGAATGCATCATTTATTAGAGTCATTGCTCTAAAATGTCAAATAACATTGCAGCAACATGCGGATTTATCCTGAGCAGGATAGGCCGTAAGATGCTTCATCACGTGTTCAGAAGCTGATCCCCTATGGCACCACGAGTAAAGACCAGCGAGCGCATTGTGCAAACCAGCCTGGAGCTTTTTAACCAGCAGGGTGAACGCAGTGTCAGCACCAACCATATCGCCGCCCATATGGAAATTTCCCCGGGCAACCTGTACTACCACTTCCCCAATAAGCAGGCGATCATCGCCGTGCTGTTTCGTGAATACGAAGCCCTGGTAGACAGTTTTCTGCGCCCGCCCCAAGGCCGCGCCGTTACCGTCGAAGACAAACGCTTCTACCTGCAGGCCGTGCTGGCCGGCATGTGGCGCTACCGTTTCCTGCACCGTGACCTTGAACACCTGCTGGAAAGCGACCCGGAACTTGCCACCGGCTACCGGCGGTTTTCCCAGCGCTGCCTGATCCAGGGCAACGCCATCTATCAGGGATTTGTCGATGCTGGCATCCTCAATATGGACCCCGTGCAAACCGAAGCGCTGACCCTTAATGCCTGGATCATCCTCACCTCCTGGGTGCGCTTTCTGTGCACCACCAATGAAAACTCCGCTCACTTGAGCGCCGAAGCGATCAAGCGCGGTGTGTACCAGGTGCTGGTGCTGGAGGCGGGGTTTGTCACCGCCGAGGCGAAAGAAGCAGTGGATGCCTTGTTCAAAGAGTTTTACGTGCCGTTGAATCAGGCACTGGAAGAAGTGAAGTAGGGCCTTTCCCAATCTATTCACAGGAGTCCGTCATGCCGCTTGCCCAACTGATCAGCCCCCAGCAATTGGCCGAGCGCCAACAGCGCGGCGGGCTGGTGATACTGGATTGCCGCTTTGCCCTGGAAGACCCGGACTACGGGCTTTGCAGCTACGCCGAAGGGCATATCGAAGGCGCGCAATATGCCGATCTCGAACGCCATCTCAGCGGGCCGGTGACCAAAGGCGTGACTGGTCGTCATCCGTTACCGGCTGCAGATACGTTGGTTGTGCAACTGCGAGCCTGGGGCATCAACGCCGACACCGACATCGTGCTGTATGACGACGGCCCCGGCGCCTATGCCGCCCGCGCCTGGTGGCTGCTGGCCTGGCTGGGCAAGCGTGATGGCGTGTTTATTCTGGACGGTGGCCTCAAGGCCTGGCATGCGGCAGGTTTCCCGCTGAGCCTGGATGCACCGGTGGTTGAGCCGGGAACATTCGCCGGTACGCCGGATAATCACCTGCTATTGGACGCGGAGCATCTGCAAAAGCGCCTGGGCGAACCGGGCATGACCTTGATCGACGCCCGCGCCCAAGCGCGTTTTCGTGGCGACGTGGAGCCGATCGACCCGATCGCCGGGCACATTCCCGGCGCGCAATGTGTGGCATTCAACGAAAACCTGGGCAGTGATGGCCGTTTCCTGCCGGCTGAGCAGCTCAAGCAGCGCTTCGCCGCGCAGTTGCAAGGGCGTTCGCCGGATGAACTGGTGGCGTATTGTGGTTCGGGTGTGACGGCGTGCCACAACCTGTTCGCCCTGAGTTTGGCGGGTTATCCGTTGGGCAAGTTGTATGCAGGGTCGTGGAGTGAGTGGATTACTGATCCGGCGCGGAAGATTGCGACTGGCGACTAAATATCCAGTTTGAAAGCCCGATTAAGTGTGGGAGCTGGCTCGCCTGCGATTGCGGTGTGTCAGTCAGTAATCGGCCAGATGACACGGCCTTATCGCAGGCAAGCCAGCTCCCACATTATTTACCGTGTTTCTCCAGCAACCATTGGGGAATGCGGCGCTCCAGGTAGTAGCTGGGGCGCTTCAGCGAACCGTCGACAAACCCCACATGCCCACCCTTGGCCAGCAACTCGAACTCGGTGCAATCCGACAGTTCGCTGGCTTCAGGCAAGCTGTGTGCGAACACGAAGGGGTCGTCGGCAGCCTGGATGATCAGGGTCGGGGTACGGATTTCGCCCAAGTAGTAACGGCTCGACGCGCGGCGGTAATAGTCCTCTGCACTGAGGAACCCGTGCAGCGGCGCAGTCACCCGGCCGTCGAAGTCCCAGAACGTGCGCATCTTCTCCAGGGAGCCAAGCGCTTCCAGGGTTTTCAGCCCGTCAGCCCGGCCATCCTGTAGAAACCGGCTCTGCTTGAGACGGATATACGCCAGCATCTCGCGCATGAAATGCTTTTGATAAACCCGCGAAAAGCCCAACCCTATGCGATCTGCACATTGATCCAGCCGAAACGGCACCGACACCGCTGCCGCGCCTTGCAGCCCGGAGGCTTCGCCGGTTTCTCCCAGGTGCTTGAGCAGCACATTGCCCCCCAGCGAATAACCCACTGCGTACAGCGGAGCCAACGGCCGCTTGGTGCGCAGATGGGCAATCGCGGCCGCCAGGTCTTCGCTGGCACCCGAGTGATAGCTGCGCGCCAAGAGGTTGGGTTCACCCGAGCACCCACGCCAGTTCAAGGCTGCGCTGGCCCAGCCTTGGGTGGCGAGGGCTTTTTGCAGGCCAGCCACGTAGGGCGAATTGGACGAGCCCGTCAGCCCATGCAACACCAGCACTAATGGCGCTTGCGCGTCATGGGGGCCATGCCAGTCGAGGTCGAGAAAGTCGCCGTCGTCCAGCCATAGGCGCTCGCGCTGGCGTTCGATATGGGTGGTAGGGCGCCACAATGGGCCCCAAAGCGTTTGCAGGTGTGGGTTGCCAAGGCCGAAGGCGGGTTTGAACAGGTCGACGGAAGGGGTCATGGATATCTCTGTAGCGAGCGAGCTTGTTGTGGCGAGCGGGGCAAGCCCGCTCGCCATAAATCAGGCGGCGCTTTCCACCAAGCGGTGCCACAACGCGTAATACACTCGACCGGATTTCTGTTCCCGGTGCAGGCGCCAGGCGCCCGGCAGGCCGAGGGTAGACGGTGCAGTCTCGCTCTCAGTGTAGACCCACGCGTCCGGTGCCAGCCATTGGCGCTCTTCCAGCAACGCACACACGGTCGGCAGCAGGTTCTGGTTGAACGGCGGGTCGAGGAACACCACGTCGTACTCGGTGGCCGGCTGGGTTTCCAGGTAGCGCAGCGCGTCGGCGGTCTGAACCTGGCCGGTGGTGCAGCGCAGGGTGCCCAGGTGTTCCTTGAGGCTGGAGACAGCCACATTGCTGGCATCCAGCGCCTGGCCCTGGGCCGCGCCACGGGACAGTGCTTCGAGGAACAGCGCGCCGCTGCCGGCAAACGGGTCCAGTACCTTGGCCCCGCCGATGTACGGCGCGAGCCAGTTGAACAGGGTTTCACGTACGCGATCCGGCGTTGGGCGCAGGCCGACGACGTCGGGGAAGCTCAGCTTGCGGCTGCCCCATTCGCCACCAATGATGCGCAGTTGGCCCACACCGTTATGGACGTTGTGGACGGGTTTTTTTGGGCGAGATGAACTGGCCATTAATGCTCCGGAACCCCGAGCGGCTGCTCGGCAGGTTTATCAGTGGGGGGCGGTAGTGGCTTTTGCGCAATCGTCGGGCCGGCGGTCACGATGACCATCTTGTCGGCGCTCAAGTGTTTATTCATGGCAGCCTTGACCTGTTCTACGGTCAGGGCCTGTGATTGTTTCATGAAATCTTCCAGATAGCTCAGCGGCAGGTTGTAGAAACCCATGGCGCCCAGCTGCCCGACGATATCGGCGTTGCTCGCGGTGGACAGCGGGAAGCTGCCGGCCAGCTCGCGCTTGGCGTCATCCAGTTCTTTCTGCGTCGGGCCGGTCTTGAGGTAGTCGGCCAGCACGTCTTCAACCAGGCGCAAGGTGCCGCCGCTCATTTCGGCGCGGGTCTGCAGGTTGATCATGAACGGGCCGCGCACCTGCATCGGCGAGAAACCGGAGTACACGCCGTAGGTCAGGCCGCGCTTTTCGCGCACTTCGCTCATCAGACGGGTGCCGAAGCCACCGCCGCCGAGGATCTGGTTGCCCAGGGACAAGGCGGCGTAATCCGGGTCGGCGCGGTCGATGCCCAGTTGTGCGAACAACAGGTGCGTCTGCTTGGACGGGAACTCGATATGGCTCAGGCCAGCCTTCGGCTCGGTTGGCTGGGCGATCTTCGCCAGGGCCGGGCCTTTAGGCAGTGATGCGGAGACCTTGGCGGTCATGGCTTCGGCCTCGGCGCGGGTCAGGTCGCCGACCACGGCAATGACCGCGTTGCCCGCCGCGTAAGCCTTGGCGTGGAACGCCTGTAACTGCGCGAGGGTAATTTTCGGGATGCTATCGGGCGTGCCTTCGCTCGGGTGCGCGTAAGGGTGGTCGCCGTACACGCGCTTGAACAGTTCAAGGCTGGCCAGCTTGGCAGGGTTTTGCTTCTGGTACTCAAAACCGGCGAGGATCTGGTTCTTGATCCGGGCCAGGGAATCGGCCGGGAAGGTCGGCTTGCCGATCACGTCGTCAAACAGTGCCAGGGCCGCATCGCGCTTGTCGCTGTCGCTCAGGCTGCGCAGGGACACCAGCGCCATGTCGCGGTAGGCGCCATTGCCGAAGTCGGCGCCCAGGCCTTCAAAACCGCTGGCAATCTGGCTGACATCCTTGCCCGGCACGCCTTCGTTAAGCATGGCGTTGGTCAGCAGTGCCACACCGGGACTGTTGCCATCCTGGCTGCTGCCGGCGGCGAACAGGATGCGCATGTCGAACATCGGCAGTTCATGCGCTTCGACGAACAGCACCTTGGCGCCCTCGGCGGTGGTCCAGGTTTGCACGTCAAGCTTGCGGTTGGTCGGCGCCTTGCCATCCAGTTCCGCGAGGGATTGCAGTTTGTTGGCCGATTGAGCCTTGTCCAATGCCTGGCTGGCTACGGACTCGCTCGGGCGCAGGAAGTACACGGCACTGGCTGCAATCAGTGTGACGACGACCAGGCCAGGAAAGATCAGCCGGCTGCTTTTGCGATCACTCATGAGCGGTCTCCTCAGGCAAAACATGGGCGACGCTCAAACGCTCGCGGGTGAAATAGGTACGTGCGGCCTTCTGGATATCTTCCGGCGTCACGCTTTGCAGGTCGGCCAGTTCGGTGTCCATGAGCTTCCAGGACAGGCCGACGGTTTCCAGGGAGCCGATGGCCGTGGCCTGGCTGGTAATGGAATCACGTTGGTAAACCACGCCGGCAATCACCTGAGCGCGGATACGCTCCAGCTCTTCAGCGGTCGGCGGTTTGGCTTTCAATTCGTCCAGCAGGCGCCACAGGCCGGCTTCGGCTTGGGCAATGGTCTTTTTCTTCTGCTGGTTCGGAGTGGCCGTCAGGGTGAACAGGCTGTCGCCACGGGTGTAGGCGTCGTAGCTGGTGGAGGCGGCGGACACCAGCTCTTCACCGCGCTCCAATTGCTCCGAGATACGCGCGCTGTAGCCGCCATCCAGCAGGGCCGAGAGCAGGCGCAGGGCTTGTACCGAGCGTTTGTCTTCGGCGGTGGCCAGGCCCGGTACGTTGAAACCGAGGATTACGCTCGGCAACTGGGTCTGCACGTGCATGGTCAGCAAGCGCTCGCCGGGTTCGGCGAGCTCCAGCGGGATCTTGGCGGGTGGCACATCACGTTTGGGGATCGGGCCGAAGTAGCGCTGGGCCAGGTTTTTCACCTCGTCCGGGGTCACGTCGCCGACCACCACCAGCGTGGCGTTGTTCGGCACGTACCAGGACTGGTACCAGTGGCGCAGTTCTTCGACTTTCATGCGTTCAAGGTCGGCCATCCAGCCGATGGTCGGCGTGTGATAGCCGCTGGCCGGGTAGGCCATGGCCTTGAAGCGCTCGTAGGCCTTGGACATTGGGTTGTCGTCGGTGCGCAGGCGGCGCTCTTCCTTGATGACCTCGATCTCGCGGCTGAACTCATCGGCCGGCAGGCGCAGGCTGGCCATGCGGTCGGCTTCCAGTTCGAAGGCGACGCCCAGGCGATCACGGGCCAGTACCTGGTAGTAGGCGGTGTAGTCGTCGCTGGTGAAGGCGTTTTCTTCGGCGCCCAGGTCGCGCAGGATCAACGAGGCTTCGCCTGGCCCGACCTTGGCACTGCCCTTGAACATCATGTGTTCCAGGGCGTGGGACAAACCGGTCTGGCCCGGTGTTTCATAGCTCGAACCCACCTTGTACCAGACCTGGGAAACCACCACCGGTGCACGATGATCTTCGCGCACGACCACTTTAAGGCCGTTATCCAGGGTGAATTCATGGGTGGGTTGTGGGTCGGCAGCCAAGGCTGAAAGGGGCAGACAAACTGTGCCGAGCAGCAGGCCAGCGGCGCGGCGGGCTAGAGCATTCATTCGTTTTTAAACCTGTTGGGTTGCCCGCTTGGTCTTAGCGTCGGCGGGCGAGGAGGTGCTAGGATACTGATCCGATTTGGACACGGCCACTGCGGCGGTCATCTTGTCCCGGATCCAGTCGTAGGAATGTTGGAGTAGATGGTGGGTTTCCCCGACGATCTTCCACTTTTCGCCGATTTTATCGCTTCAGTCCTTTATTGAAACGATTTGTTGAGGCCTTTATTTACGCCTTACAAAATGTTGCGCATGAACAAGCGAGCGTTAAAGCAGTCTGTTCTGCATCGAATTTATTTACCGAGGCGCCCTGGCGCATCGCTACTTTGAGATAGCCGTCCTCCATGTTTGGTTCCAACGACGACAAGAAGAGCCCAGCTGCGGCTGGCGAGAAAAAAGGCCTGTTCGGATGGCTGCGCAAAAAGCCGCAGGAAACCGTCGTCGAACAGTCGCAGGTTCAACCTGAGCCTATCCCAGAGCCTGTACTGGAAGCCGAACCGGTCGCTGAAACCCCGGCGCCGATCGTGTTGCCGATGGCTGAGCCGGTATTGCAGCCAGTGGAACAGGTTGAGCCAGAGCCAGAGCACAAACCGTGGCTGGAACTGCCGGTGGCCGAAGAGCCCGTGGCCTTGGTCGAAGATGTGCAGGCTGAGCACGTGACGCCGCCGATTCCAGTCGTGGTTGAGCCGGTAGCGGTTGTGGTCGAAGCGCCGCCAGCCATCGAAGCATCTGCGCCGGTAGTTGTAGAGCCAACACCGGCCCCCGTGGTTGTTGCCGCGCCTGCCGTTATCGAGCCGCCGGTCGCACCAGAGCCGGTCGTCGTTCCCGCCGAAACCAGCAAGACCGGCTTCTTCGCCCGTCTCAAGCAAGGCCTGAGCAAGACCAGCGCCAGCATCGGCGAAGGTATGGCCAGCCTGTTCCTGGGCAAGAAGGTCATTGATGATGAACTGCTGGAAGACATCGAAACTCGCCTGCTGACTGCCGACGTGGGCGTCGAAGCCACTGCGGTGATCATCCAGAGCCTGACCCAGAAGGTCGCGCGCAAGCAGTTGACCGACGCCGATGCGCTTTACAAATCCCTGCAGGCCGAGCTGGCTGCGATGCTCAAACCCGTCGAAGCCCCGCTGGTGATCACGCCGAACAAACCGTTCGTGATCCTGGTGGTCGGCGTCAACGGCGCCGGCAAAACCACCACCATCGGCAAGCTGGCCAAGAAACTGCAGTTGGAAGGCAAGAAAGTCATGCTTGCCGCCGGTGACACTTTCCGTGCCGCCGCCGTGGAGCAGCTTCAAGTCTGGGGGGAGCGCAACAAGATTCCGGTGATCGCCCAGCACACCGGCGCCGACTCCGCCTCGGTGATCTTCGATGCCGTGCAAGCCGCCAAGGCCCGTAACATCGATGTGTTGATCGCCGATACCGCCGGTCGCCTGCACACCAAAGACAACTTGATGGAAGAGCTGAAGAAAGTGCGCCGCGTGATCAGCAAGCTCGACGCCGAAGCACCGCACGAAGTGTTGCTGGTGCTCGACGCCGGCACCGGCCAGAACGCCATCAGCCAGGCCAAACAATTCAACCAGACGGTGCAACTGACCGGCCTGGCATTGACTAAGCTCGACGGCACGGCCAAGGGCGGCGTGATCTTCGCCCTGGCCAAACAGTTCGGGTTGCCGATTCGTTATATCGGCGTCGGTGAAGGCATCGACGACCTGCGCACCTTTGAAGCCGAACCCTTTGTACAGGCACTTTTCGCCGAGCGGGAGCGTTCATGATTCGATTCGAACAGGTCGGTAAACGCTACGCCAACGGGCATGTGGGCTTGCATGAGCTGAGCTTTCGAGTGCGTCGCGGCGAGTTTTTGTTTGTGACCGGCCACTCGGGTGCCGGCAAAAGTACATTGTTGCGCCTGTTGCTGGCGATGGAGCGCCCTACCACCGGCAAGTTGCTGCTGGCGGGTCAGGACCTGGCCACCATCAGCAATGCGCAGATTCCTTTCCTGCGCCGTCAGATTGGCGTCGTGTTCCAGAACCATCAGTTGCTGTTTGATCGTACGGTGTTCAATAACATTGCCTTGCCGTTGCAGATCCTCGGGCTGTCCAAGGCTGAGATCGTCAAACGTGTGGATTCGGCGCTGGAGCGTGTGGCGCTGTCGGACAAGACCGACCTGTACCCGGGCGACCTGTCCACCGGCCAGCAGCAACGCGTCGGTATCGCCCGCGCCATTGTTCACCGCCCGGCCTTGCTGCTGGCGGACGAACCCACCGGTAACCTCGACCCGCGTCTGGCGGCCGAGATCATGGGCGTGTTCGAAGACATCAACCGATTGGGCACCAGCGTGCTGATCGCCAGCCACGACCTGGCCCTGATCGCCCGTATGCGCCACCGCATGCTGACCCTGCAACGTGGCCGCCTGATCGGTGACGGGGAGGCCGGCGTATGAGTGCGACACGCAGCCCTAAAGTTTCCGAGCGCGTGGCGCCCAAAGCCGCCGACCCGCAACCGCAGAAGAAAAAACGCGACGATGACGATGGCCCGGATTTCGGTACGCTGCTGCGCGCCTGGATCGAAAGCCATCGCGCCAGCCTGCTCGACAGCCTGCGCCGCCTGGGCAAACAGCCGATTGGCAGCTTTTTCACCTGCCTGGTGATGGCTGTGGCCCTGAGCCTGCCGATGGGGTTGTCGCTGCTGCTTAATAATGTCGAGCGCCTGGGTGGGTCCTGGCAGCGCGCGGCGCAGATTTCTCTGTACTTGAACCTCGACGCCAACACCAAAGACGGCGAGAGTTTGCGTGATGACATCAAGAACCTGCCGGGTGTCGCAGATGCCGAGTACATCAGCCGCGACCAGGCCCTTGAGGAGTTCCAGCAGCAATCCGGCCTGGGCGAGGCGCTCAAGGAGCTGCCGCAGAACCCGCTGCCGGGCGTGGTGCTGGTAACGCCGAATGAAGTCGACAAGCCGGCCCTTGAAGCCCTGCGACAAAAACTCGCAGAGATGCCCAAGGTGCAACAGGCTCAACTTGATCTAGTCTGGGTAGAGCGCCTGGCCGCGATCCTCAAGCTGGGCGACCGCTTTGTGTTTGGCCTGACGGTGCTGTTGGTGTCTGCATTACTTTTGGTGATAGGTAATACCATTCGTCTTCATATTGAAAACCGTCGCACCGAGATAGAAGTGATTAAACTGGTCGGCGGCACGGACAGCTATGTGCGTCGTCCATTTCTGTACATGGGCGCGCTTTATGGCTTTGGTGCGGGGATTTTGTCCTGGGGTGTGCTGGCGTTTGGCCTTGATTGGCTGAACGACGCGGTAGTCGGGCTTGCCGGTTTGTACGGCAGCGATTTCGCCTTGGCTGGCGTGCCGGTCGCCGATGGGCTGTCACTCTTGCTTGGCGCGGTATTGTTGGGGTATATCGGTGCCTGGATTGCGGTCGCTCGTCATTTACGTGAGCTGGCGCCGAAGTAGTTAATGTCAGATTAATGTGGTTTCGTTTGTATTGACCGTATTGGTGGTTTAGGGAACTTGTCCTACGGTTCCCGGTCAATTTTCGCAGTGCTGAACTGCACGAGTTATGTGAGTCGGAGGTTTTTTCGTATGACCACTTCTTTGCAACCTGCTTATGCTTTGGTCCCGGGTGCGAACCTGGAGGCCTATGTGCACACGGTCAACAGCATTCCATTGCTGACACCGGAGCAGGAGCGTGAACTGGCCGAGAGTCTCTACTATGAGCAGGATTTGGGGGCGGCTCGGCAGATGGTGCTCGCCCACCTGCGTTTTGTCGTACATATCGCCCGTAGCTATAGCGGCTACGGCCTGGCCCAGGCTGACCTGATCCAGGAAGGCAACGTCGGCCTGATGAAGGCTGTAAAGCGCTTCAATCCTGAGATGGGTGTACGCCTGGTGTCGTTTGCTGTGCACTGGATCAAGGCTGAAATTCACGAGTTCATCCTGCGCAACTGGCGCATTGTGAAAGTCGCGACCACCAAGGCCCAGCGCAAACTGTTCTTCAACCTGCGCAGCCAGAAGAAACGCCTGGCATGGCTGAACAATGAAGAAGTCCACCGCGTGGCCGAAAGCCTTGGTGTGGAACCGCGTGAAGTGCGCGAGATGGAAAGCCGCCTGACCGGCCATGACATGGCCTTCGACCCCGCCGCTGAAGCGGATGATGACAGCGCTTTCCAATCGCCGGCCAACTACCTGGAAGACCACCGGTACGACCCGGCGCGTCAACTGGAAGACGCCGACTGGAGCGACAACTCCAACCACAACCTGCACGAAGCGCTGGAAGTGTTGGACGACCGCAGCCGTGACATCCTCTACCAGCGTTGGCTGGCAGAAGAAAAAGCCACGCTGCACGACTTGGCACAGAAGTACAACGTGTCGGCCGAGCGAATTCGTCAGCTTGAGAAAAGCGCGATGAACAAGCTGAAGTTGTCGATCGCCGCCTAAAACGTAGCGATAAGTCAAAAAAATGCCCCGATCGAAAGATTGGGGCATTTTTGTTTGGGCCCGAAAATCTGATATCCAGTGCGGTTCTCTGTGGGAGCTGGCTTGCCTGCGATGAGGCCCTTTCACCAGCACCTCTGCAAGCTGCCACACCGCTATCGCAGGCAAGCCAGCTCCCACGGGGGTTGTGTTGTGTCAGTCGGACCACGGGGCCTTTCGGGAATTATTCAGCTCCACCAGGTAACCATCCCCACCCAACTGGCTCATCTGCTGGCGAATCCACGCCGCGCGCCGCGCCACATAGGCCGTCGGATGGCTGGCGCTCCAAACCCGTGGGTTGGGCAGCACTGCCGCCAGGTAGCTGGCCTGCTGTCGGGAAAGCGCCTTGGCGCTCACACCAAAATGGTGCCGCGCCGCAGCCTCTGCGCCAAACACGCCTTCATCCCATTCCACGCTGTTGAGGTACACCTCAAGAATCCGCTGCTTGGGCCATAACACCTCGATCAATCCGGTAAACCAGGCCTCCAGGCCTTTGCGCAAATAACTGCGGCCGGTCCACAGAAAGAGGTTTTTCGACACCTGCTGGCTCAAGGTGCTGGCGCCGCGAATCGAACCGCCGCGCTCGTTGTGCAGCAACGCGGCTTGAATCGCGCCAAAGTCAAAACCCCAATGCTGGGGAAAACGCTGATCTTCACCGGCCATCACCGCCACCTTCAGGTCATCGGAGATCTCATCCCACGACACCCACGTGCGTTGCAGGTCAATCGGCTCGCCGTCGACCCAGGATTCGACCTTGCGCTCCACCATCAGCGCCGTGAACGGCGGCGGGACGACGCGCAACAGCAGCACCAGCAGCGCACTGCCGATGGCAAACCATTTCACGACTTTGAGAAAGCGTTTGAAGAGGAGACGCAGCATAGAGATGGCTTGGCCGAACCCGTTGAGGGGGCCATTATACAGACACCGCCCTTTGAGTCTGACTGGAGTTCCTCATGCTGCGTAGCTTTCTGATGCTGGCTGCCTTTTTCGGCTTCACCGGCGTCGCCCTCGGTGCCTTTGCTGCCCACGGCCTGAAAAACCGCCTGAGCGCCGAATACCTGGCGATCTTCCAAACTGGCGTGACCTACCAGCTGGTGCATGCCCTCGCGTTGTTCGGCGTCGCGCTGCTGGCGGCGCATATTCCTGGCCGACTGGTCAGCTGGGCGGGTATTTCCTTTACCGTCGGTATCCTGCTGTTCTCCGGCAGCTTGTATGCGCTGACCCTGACCGGCATCAGCAAGCTGGGGATCATCACGCCATTTGGCGGGCTGGCATTCCTGCTGGGCTGGTTCTTTCTGGGGCTGACGGCGTGGCGCTTGCAGCTTTGACCGCTTGACGCTTGCAGCTGACCTTAAGGTCCCAATCGCGCTAGAATGCTGGCCCCTAAAAACGATGGCGGCCCGTGGCATGCGCATTCAGTTGAACGGCGAATCCTTTGAACTGCCCGACGGTGAAACCGTTGCGGCCCTGCTGACCCGTCTGGACTTGACCGGGCGTCGCGTCGCAGTGGAGCTTAACCTGGATATCGTCCCGCGTAGCCAGCACGCCGACACGGCGCTCACCGAAGGCGACCAAGTCGAAGTGGTTCACGCCATCGGCGGCGGTTAGCCGTTCGGCGCTCAACGGCGCCACCCCGAATTCTGCAGAACCTCACCCCATTTCGAGGATTTCCCATGAGCATCGTTCGTAGCGACAAGCCCTTCGTCCTGGCCGGTCGTACCTACCAGTCCCGTCTGCTGGTCGGCACTGGCAAGTACCGCGACATGGAAGAAACCCGCCTGGCCATCGAAGCCTCGGGTGCAGAGATCGTCACCTTTGCCGTGCGCCGCACTAACCTGGGCCAGATCGAAGGCGAGCCGAACCTGCTCCAGGTGCTGTCGCCGGAACGCTACACCTTCTTGCCCAACACAGCAGGTTGCTACGACGCTATCGAGGCTGTGCGCACTTGCCGCCTGGCCCGTGAGCTGCTCGACGGCCACAACCTGGTGAAGCTGGAAGTATTGGCCGACCAGAAGACCCTGTTCCCCAACGTAATCGAAACCCTCAAGGCCGCCGAAACGCTGGTCAAGGAAGGCTTCGACGTCATGGTCTACACCAGTGATGACCCGATTATTGCCCGTCAATTGGCGGAAATCGGCTGCATAGCGGTGATGCCGCTGGCCGGTCTGATCGGTTCCGGGCTGGGCATCTGCAATCCGTACAACCTGCAGATCATCCTCGAAGAAGCCAAAATCCCTGTGCTGGTGGACGCGGGCGTGGGCACTGCCTCCGACGCCACCATCGCCATGGAACTGGGCTGCGATGCAGTGCTGATGAACTCGGCCATCGCCCATGCCCAGCAGCCGATCATGATGGCTGAAGCCATGCAACACGCAATCGTTGCAGGTCGCCTGGCCTATCTCGCCGGGCGCATGCCGAAAAAACTTTACGCCAGCGCCTCCTCGCCGCTGGATGGTCTGATCAAGTAAGAGCCATTGATGACTGAATCAAACGAAACGCCGAACACCGTGGAAGAAGGCGACGAGTCCAAGCACCGCCGCATCAAGAGTTTTGTGATGCGCGCCGGTCGCATGACCGAAGGCCAGCAAAAGGGCCTGGAGCAAGGTACACCGCTGTTCGTATTGCCACTGGCTGACGCGCCGGTGGACTACGACCAGGTGTTCGGCCGTTCGGCCCCGCGCTCCCTGGAAATCGGCTTCGGCATGGGCCACTCCCTGCTGGAAATGGCGGCTGCCGCGCCGGAACAGGACTTCATCGGTGTCGAAGTACACCGCCCGGGTGTCGGCGCGCTGCTTAACGGCGTGCTGACCCAAGGCCTGACCAACTTGCGGGTCTACGACTGCGACGCGATCGAAGTGCTCAACCGCTGCATCGCCGACAACAGCCTCGACCGCCTGATGCTGTTTTTCCCGGACCCGTGGCACAAGTCCCGCCACCACAAGCGCCGCATCGTCCAGGCTTCGTTTGCCGAACTGGTGCGCAGCAAGCTGAAAGTGGGCGGCATCCTGCACATGGCCACCGACTGGGAACCGTATGCGGAATACATGCTGGAAGTGATGGGCGTAGCGCCTGGCTATCGCAACCTGGCCGAAGACGGCAAATGCGTGCCACGCCCGGCCGAGCGCCCGATCACCAAGTTCGAACGCCGCGGCGAGCGGTTGGGGCACGGCGTTTGGGATTTGAAGTTCGAGAAAATCGACTGACAAGTCATTAGTTTGGAATGCAGTCAAAAATGTGGGAGGGGGCTTGCTCCCGATAGCGGTGGATCAGTCCTCTTGATGTCGACTGACACTCAGCTATCGGGAGCAAGCCCCCTCCCACAGGTGTATCTGTGTGTTGGGTTTGGGGTCAGCGGCGGTCTGCCACAACGCCAATCAACACCAGCACCACCACCAACACCGGCGCCAGGCTGTAGTTATTGAACTGGCTCAGCCCGCGCACTATCCAGGGTGTGGCGTAGATCAACGCCGCGCCGCTGCCGATCATGCACACCAGCGCCATCAACGGTACGCGCAGCGCGCCGGCAATGCTGCCCAAGCGGCCTTCGATCCAGCCTTTGATATCAGCGCCAAACAGCACCAGCAAGCAGCCGACAAGAGCCAGGGCGATTTCCGACAGGTTGCTGCGGCTCCAGCGGGATACGGTGGCGAGCAGGTCGAGTACCAAATCCATTCGATTTCCTTAGAGCGTCAGCTCAAAAACTTCTGCAACAGGTCATTGAGAAAGAGTTGCCCGCGGTCGGTCGCCGCCAGGCGTGACGGTTCGACCTGCATTAAGCCACTTTGTTCTGCCTCACGGCGGCCTTCGTCGAGGCTGGCCAAGTCGAGGCCGGTGCGCTCGGCGTAGAGCCTGGCGTCGACGCCTTCGGTCAGCCGCAACGCGTTCATCAGGAATTCGAACGGCAGTTCTTCATTGGTCAGTTCTTTCGCGCCAGCCTGGAAGCTTTTGGCCGGGTTGAGATAGTCCTTGGGCGCTCGGGTCTTCCACGTGCGCACGATGCGCCCGTCTGGATGGCTGAGCTTGCCGTGGGCGCCCGCGCCGATGCCGATAAAGTCGCCGAAGCTCCAGTAGTTCAGGTTATGCCGCGCCGGGCGACCCGGTTGGGCATAGGCCGACACCTCATATTGCGCGTAACCGTGTTCGGCCAGCAGCGCCTGGCCAGCTTCCTGAATGTCCCACAGCATGTCGTCTTCCGGCAGCACGGGCGGCTGGTTCCAGAAGACGGTGTTGGGTTCCAGGGTCAGCTGGTACCAGGACAGGTGGGTCGGCTTGAGGGCGATGGCTTGGCGCAAGTCGCTCAGGGCATCGTCCAGAGACTGATTGGGCAGGCCGTGCATCAGGTCCAGGTTGAAGTTATCAAACCCGGCCTGGCGCGCCATGCCGGCGGCGCGTACGGCTTCATCGCCGTTGTGGATACGGCCCAGGGCTTCGAGCTTTTCCTGCTGAAAGCTCTGGATGCCGATGGACAGGCGATTGATCCCGAGCTTGCGGTACGCCACGAACTTCTCTTGCTCGAAGGTCCCGGGGTTGGCTTCCAGCGTGATTTCGATATCGCCGGCAAAAGGAATGCGGGCTTCCACGCCCTTGAGCAGGCGACCCAGTGCCGCGGCGCTGAACAGGCTAGGCGTACCGCCGCCGAAGAAGATCGAGCTCAGTTCACGGCCGTAAACCGCATGCAGGTCCTGATCAAGGTCGGCCAGCAGCGCGTCCACATACTCTTCTTCCGGCAGCACGTTGCTGGCCGTGTGGGAGTTGAAGTCGCAATAAGGGCATTTGCGCACGCACCACGGAATGTGGATGTACAGCGCCAGGGGCGGCAGGTGGGGCAGGGCCGCCCGAGGTGTTTGCGCGCCGCCGTGGATCAGCGGCTGCGCAGAGGTGTTTTGGGTCATTTCAGGCTCAGGCGTTGGCGCAGCAAATCCATTGCGCGGGCGCGGTGGCTGATCTGGTTCTTGTCGGCCGGGCTCAGTTCGGCGCTGGAGACATTACGCTCCGGCACCCAGAACAGAGGGTCATAGCCAAACCCATGCTCGCCGCTGGCCGCATGCAGGATGCGCCCGTGCCACAGGCCTTCGCACAGGATCGGCAGCGGGTCATCGGCGTGCCGCACCAGCGCCAGCACGCAGACGAACTGCGCACCACGCATCGCGTCCGGCACGTCCTTGAGGGCGTCCAGCAGCTTCGCGTTGTTGGCCGCATCGCCCTTGCCGTCGGCATAACGCGCCGAGTAGATGCCAGGGGCGCCGCCGAGGTAATCCACCGCCAGGCCCGAGTCATCGGCCAAGGCCGGCAGCCCGGAGATACGCGCGGCATTGCGTGCCTTGAGGATTGCGTTCTCGACAAACGACAGGCCGGTTTCTTCCGGCTCGACCTGGCTGAACTCGCCAATCGAGCGCAGTTGCACGGACTCACCGAGCATGGCCTGGAGTTCTTTGAGTTTGCCTGCGTTATGGCTGGCGAGTACGAGTTGGGTAAGGTTCATCATGGGGCCGGGAACAGTTCCTGGTTGAAACTGAAACCGTGAGCCTTGCCGCCGGTTTCAACATTGATGGTGAATATCTTGGTTTCCTGCTGCGGCACCGGGTATTGGGCGATGTAATTGGTGCTGCCGTTCTCGGTGACCTTCTTGAACGTCAGCATCTCGCTTTTGCCGCCGAGGTCTTTGACCGTGCCGGTGACGGTGGCATCGATCGGCGTCACGCCCTTTTGCACGAACACGTTGATCATGCCGACCTTTTTGTCGCGCACCACCTCCAGTTCCTGGGCCTGTTCCGGCTGCAGGAAGGTGGATGTGAAGGTGTTGTAACGCACCGTGATATCACCAAATTCCTTCAGGCGATTGCTGTCGATAGCGTCCGCTGCCATGGCGCTGGTGCCCAGGCAGGCGGTGAGTAGAAAAATAGCCAAACGACTCATGTTCGTCCTCCTTGAAAATGGTTAGACGGCAATTTGATGGTCTGTCAGGCCAGGGCTGCTGACTCGGTAGATACCGATTTCGCCCAACAGATTGGGCCATAGCTTACTCGCCCAGCCGTGGCGGTGTTGTTGATCGACAGCAAGGCGGTTGATCACCTTGGCTTCACGCTCGCCGCACAAGGCTTCGAAGTCTTCGAAGGTGCAGAAGTGGATGTTTGGCGTGTTGTACCACGTGTAGGGCAGGAAGTCCGACACCGGCATGCGGCCCTTGGTGGCCAGGTACCAGCGGCAACGCCAGTGGCCGAAATTGGGGAAAGTGATGATGCACTGGCGACCTACACGCAGCATTTCGTCGAGGATACGGTCCGGGTAGTGCACCGCTTGCAGGGCTTGGGTCATCACTACGATATCGAAGCTGTTGCTGGCAAAGTTGCCCAGGCCCTTGTCCAGGTCCTGCTCGATCACGTTGATGCCCTTGGCCACGCACTGGGCGATGTTGTCCGGGTCGTTTTCCAGGCCATAGCCGGTGACTTGCTTGTTGTCGCGCAGCCAGCTCAGCAGTTCGCCATCGCCGCAGCCAAGGTCGAGCACGCGGCTGCCGGCGGGGATCCAGTCTTGGATGATTTCCAGGTCGGCTCTCATGGCGTTCTCACAGGGCTATTCGGTTCATGTAGTTGCTGAAGGCTTGCAGGTAGCGCGGGATCGGAATCAGGAAGGCATCGTGGCCTTGCGGTGCATCGATCTCCAGGTAGCAGACGTCTTTGCGGGCGGCCATCAAGGCGTCCACCAGCTCTCGGGAGCGGGCCGGCGAGAAACGCCAGTCGGTGGTGAACGACATCACGCAGAACTTGGCCGTGGCGCCCTCGAAGGTTTTCGCCAGGTCGTCGTCATGGTTCGCGGCCGGGTCGAAGTAGTCCAGGGCCTTGGTCATCAGCAGGTAGGTGTTGGCGTCGAAACGCCCCGAGAATTCCTCGCCCTGATAACGCAGGTAGCTCTCCACCTGGAACTCGACGCTGTGGAAGTCGTAGTTGAGCTTCTCGCTCTTGAGCCCACGGCCGAATTTTTCGCCCATGGAGTCATCGGATAGATAAGTGATGTGCCCGACCATCCGCGCCAGCATCAAGCCGCGCTTGGGAATCACGCCCGCTTCCTGGAACGAACCACCGTGGAACTCGGGGTCGGTGAGGATGGCCTGGCGCGCCACTTCGTTGAACGCGATGTTCTGCGCCGACAGTTTTGGTGCCGAGGCGATTGCCAGGCAATGGCGCACGCGATCCGGGTAGGAAATGGTCCACTGCAACGCCTGCATGCCGCCCAGGCTGCCGCCGATCACCGCGGCCCATTGTTTGATGCCCAGCAGGTCAGCGAGGCGGGCCTGGCTGTGTACCCAGTCTTCCACGGTCAGTACCGGGAAATCCGCGCCGAATGGCTTGCCGGTTTCCGGGTTGAGGCTGCTCGGGCCGGTGGAACCGTTGCAGCCGCCAAGGTTGTTCAGGCTGACCACAAAGAACGTGTTGGTGTCGATGGGCTTGCCGGGGCCGATGCAACTGTCCCACCAACCGGGCTTGCGCTCGTCAACACTGTGGAAACCGGCGGCGTGATGATGGCCGGACAGGGCGTGGCAGATCAGCACGGCGTTGCTCGCCGTGGCATTCAACTGGCCGTAGGTTTCGTAGATCAGGTCATAGGCCGGCAGCGAACGGCCACAGGCCAGGGCCTGCGGTTCGCTGAAGTGCGCCACTTGGGGCACGACCAGTCCAACAGAATCGGGGGGGAAGGCAGCTGGCATCGACCCTGCTCTCGTTTAAATGAGGCGTAAGTCTAAAGACCGCTGCACCTAGCGGCAAGCAAAGGCCTGCACCCGTACAAAGATACAAATGTGGGAGGGGGCTTGCTCCCGATGACGGCGTGGCAGTCGACATCTGTTTGACTGATCCACCGCTATCGGGAGCAAGCCCCCTCCCACATTTTTTACAGCACTCAGATCAGGCCAAACAGTTCCTTGGGCATGAACGCGTAGTAGGCCAGGCGCGGGATCACCCAGCTTTGCAGCAGCTGGATCGCGATAAACGCGAAGATCGGCGAGATATCCAGGCCGCCCAGGTTGGGTATCAACCGACGGAACGGTGCCAGCACGGGCTCGGTAATCTGCGCAACCAGCTCAGCACCCGGGCTGCGGCTGCCAGGTGCGACCCATGACAGAATCACGCTGATGATCATCGACCAGAAGATGATCTTCAAAAACAGCGAGAAGATGCCGATCAGGCCCCATGGCAACAGCAACACGGTGAAGGCCTGGTAGCCGTTGAGCATCAGGATCACCACAAACAGCAAAATCTGCAGCAGCAGCGCCAGTACCAACGACGACATATCCAGGCCGAACAGGCTCGGGATCACTCGGCGCAGGGGTTTGAGCAACGGTTGCGTAGCCTTCACCACGAACTGGCACAGCGGGTTGTAGAAGTTCGCCCGCACCAGTTGCAGGATAAAACGCATCAGCACGATCAGCAGGTACAGGCTGCCCAAGGTCTGGATGATGAAAATGGCAGCGTCATTGATTCCGAGCATGTGTGTTTCCTATCTAATCCAGTTGCGAGTAGGGGACGACTATTTACCCAGCTGCTCGGCCATTTCAGCCGAACGATGTGCCGCGGCACCCAGTGCTTTTTCCACCAGGGCTTCAAAGCCCCCGGCCTGGAACGATTCGATGGCCGCTTGCGTGGTGCCGCCCGGGGACGTCACACGGCGGCGCAGCTCGGCCGCATCCACCTCACTGGCGACGGCCATCTTCGCGGCGCCCAGCGCGGTTTGCTCGGCCAGTTGCTCAGCGACTTCGTGTGGCAGGCCCAGTTTCACGCCGGCGGCGGTCATGGCTTCGATCAGCAGGAAGAAGTAGGCCGGGCCGCTGCCGGAGACGGCGGTCACCGCATCCAGTTGCTGTTCCTGTTCCAGCCACAGGGCGATGCCCACCGCAGACAGCAGCTCTTGAGCCTGGTCGCGCTGTTGGGCGGTCACTTCGGACGTTGCGTACAGGCCGCTCACGCCCTGGCGCAGCAGCGCCGGGGTGTTGGGCATGCAGCGCACGATTGGCTGGGCACCCAGCCAGTTGTTCATGCTGGCGCAGATGATGCCAGCGGCAATCGATACCACCAGTTGATGCGGTTGCAGGCTCGGGCGCAGGCTTTCGCACACGGCTTTCATGGCTTGCGGCTTCACCGCCAGCACGATCACGTCAACGCCCTGAATGGCTTCGGCGTTGTCGGCAAAGGTTTCGATACCGTGCTCGGCGCTGACGCGCGCGCGGGTGTCGGCGCCCGGGTCGCTGGCGCGGATGTGCTGGGCTTGCAGGCCTTTGGCCCGCAAGCCACCGATCAGGCTGGCCGCCATGTTACCGGCGCCGATAAAGGCAATACGCGTGTTGCTCATGACAGGTCCTTATTCAGAGGAAAGTCAGCCATTTGATGGCTGGCCGTAGTCGCGGGCGCCAAACAGCGCGGTACCGATCCGCACCCAGGTGGCGCCTTGGGCGATGGCTGACTCAAGGTCGTGGCTCATGCCCATGGAAAGTGTGTCCAGGCCCAGGTTCAGGCTCGCTTGCAGGTCGCGTACTGTCGCGAAGGCTGCATCCTGCTCGGCACGGTCTTCAGTCGGCTCGGGGATCGCCATCAAACCACGCAGCTTCAGGCGCGGCAGGGCACTGATCGCTGCGGCCAGGGCCGGCAGGTCGGCGGGTGTACAGCCGGACTTGCTGGCTTCGCCACTGACGTTGACCTGGATGCAGATGTTCAGCGGCGGCAGGTCGGCCGGGCGTTGTTCGGACAGGCGTTGCGCGATTTTCAGACGGTCCACGGAATGCACCCAAGCAAAGTTCTCGGCGATCGCACGAGTCTTGTTCGATTGAATGGGGCCGATGAAGTGCCAACTCAAGGGCAGGTCGGTTAATTCGGCCTGTTTGCCCAGGGCTTCCTGCAGGTAGTTCTCGCCAAAATCGCGCATCCCGGCCGCATAGGCTTCGCGTACCGCTTGTGCGGGTTTGGTCTTGCTCACGGCCAGCAGGTGGATGCTGCTTTCGTCACGTTGCACGGCGTAGGCCGCGGCGCGGATCCGCTCGCTAACCAGGCCAATGTTGTCTGCTATCGTCGACATTCAAGATGCACCCGTGGATATGGAGTCCGCGGCATTCTACTGGAAATGGAAAGCCCTATGGATATCACTGAGTTGCTGACGGCCAGCGTGCGTCGTGGCGCCTCTGACCTGCATTTGTCGGCTGGCGTGGCGCCGATGCTGCGTGTGGATGGCGAGGTCTGGCCCTTGGACGGCCCGGCACTGTCCCCTCCGCAAGTGGCGGATTTATTGAGCCCTTTGCTCAACCAATACCAAGAAAAGGATTTCGAAACATCTCTTGAAACGGATTTTGCCTTCGAGCTGCCGGGCGTGGCACGTTTCCGGGCGAATGTGTTCCAGCAGGCGCGCGGCATGGGCGCGGTGTTTCGTACCATTGCGACCGAAGTACAAAGCCTGGAAAGCCTCGGGCTGGGAGAAGTGTTCCAGCGGATCGCCCGGTTTCCGCGCGGCCTGGTGTTGGTGACCGGGCCAACCGGGTCCGGCAAGTCCACGACGCTGGCAGCGATGATCGACCATCTTAATCAACACCGGCGCCAGCACATTCTTACGCTGGAAGACCCCATCGAATTTATCCACAGGCCGAAAATGGCCTTGATCAACCAGCGGCAGGTACAACGCGATACACACAGTTTTTCCACGGCACTGCGCTCGGCGCTACGGGAAGACCCGGATGTCATTCTGGTGGGTGAGTTGCGCGACCTGGAAACCATACGCCTGGCGCTGACGGCGGCTGAGACCGGCCACCTGGTATTTGGCACCGTGCACACCACTTCGGCGGCAAAGACCGTGGACAGGCTGGTGGATGTGTTCCCGGCGGGGGAAAAGGCCATGGTTCGCTCGATGCTGTCGGAGTCGTTGCAGGCCGTGGTGTCCCAAGTGCTGGTCAAGAAGATCGGCGGCGGGCGGGTGGCGGCTCACGAAATCATGCTGGGCACGCCGGCCATCCGTAACCTGATCCGTGAGGACAAAGTGGCGCAAATGGTCTCCGCGATCCAGACCGGTGGGGCGCTGGGCATGAAAACCTTGGATATGAGCTTGAAGGCGTTGGTCAGCGAGGGGCTGGTCAGCCGCGAGGAGGCGCGGGGGCAGGCGAGGGTGCCGGGGGATATCTGAGGTCTTGCGGGCCATGAAAATCAAATGTGGGAGCGGGCTTGCTCGCGAAGGCGCAGTGTCAGTCACCATCTTAGGTGACTGATCTACCGCC
>NZ_CP168079.1:2289063-2423138 GCF_050915955.1 Pseudomonas sp. UBT
GCTCGCGAAGGCGCAGTGTCAGTCACCATCTTAGGTGACTGATCTACCGCCTTCGCGAGCAAGCCCGCTCCCACATTTTTACCGCATTTCAGCCAGGGATCAGCGCTGCACAACCCGCAGGTTGTTCTGCTCTTTAGGCAGAACACGCTTGGCAATCACGTAGTTCTTGTCCCAGAACGGCTTCTTCAGCGTGTCGATGCTCACCGACTTGCCACGACGCGGTGCGTGGATAAAACGGTCGTTGCCCAGGTAGATGGCAACGTGGTTGACCTGGCGGCTCTTCAGTTTGAAGAACAACAGGTCACCCGGTTTCAGGTCCTTGCGATCAACCTTCAGCCCGTGGCCGGCGGCCATGGCGTTGGAAGTGCGGGGCAAATCCACCGCTTTAACGTCATTAAAGGCATATTTCACCAAGCCACTGCAGTCGAACCCTTTACTTGGGCTGCTGCCGCCCCAACGATAAGGAGTACCGAGCACGTTAACGGCGCGGCTGAGGACATTACTGCTTTGCTTGGTGTTGCCGGCCAGTTGGGTATGAATGGCTTTACCGTGGGCCTTGCTCACTTGAGTCGGGCGGTTGACGGTCAGCTTTACCGACTTGGCAGTGCTGGGTGTGCTGTGAACTTTAGGGGTAAAACCGTTAACGTTAGGAAGACGTTGCTCACGATTGGTGGCGTGGGCGGCCAGTGGCATTAATAGGCAAATGGTTAGCCATGTCTTGAAAAATGGTCGCATTAGGCGTGGCTCTTTTTGGTTTGCGCGCAACTTTATAACAGCTTTTTGTGTCGTTCTAAGGCCGTTTGTCGACTGAACCCTGGGGTCAAATTCAGGAAAAACGCGACGAATTGCCGCTATTGTCCTACAGAGGTCAGGTGGCATAAGGCTTTGCGGGAGGGAAGATACCATTTGCCGTGCGTCGGGCGCCCGTAAAAAAGTCACAAAGAAAATGAAAAAATTTATCTATCGAGGCAAAAGAGGTACTCCATGAACACCTATCGACAGGATGTGATGCAGCAGGACACCCACAGCAAGGTGATTGGCTACCTGCTCTGGATTTTCGGTTTTACCGGGGCGCATCGCTTCTATTATGGCAAGCCCGTGACCGGGACAATCTGGTTTTTCACCTTCGGCCTGTTCGGTATCGGGTGGCTGATCGACGTGTTCCTGATCCCGGCCATGGACCGTGAAGCGGACCTGCGTTTTACCGCCGGGCCCATCGAATACAACGTGGCCTGGGTACTGTTGGCGTTCCTGGGTGTGTTCGGTCTGCACCGTATGTACCAGGGCAAATGGATCACTGGCCTGATCTACCTGCTGACCGGTGGGTTGTTCCTGATCGGTGTGCTGTATGACTTCTGGACGTTGAATACGCAGATTTCGATCCGCAATGCCGAGCGCAATAGCGGGCGCTGAGTCTCTCAAGGCCTATACAAAACCAAATGTGGGAGGGGGCTTGCTCCCGATGGCAGTGGGTCAGCTACAGATAAGCTGACTGACCCACCGCCATCGGGAGCAAACCCCCTCCCACTTTTTTTACCGTGCCCGCTTTAGGCCTGGTAGCTGATCCGCCCATCCACCAAGGTGTACCGCACCGTCGCCGGCAGGCTATGGCCGATGAACGGGCAGTTTTCGCCCTTGGACAGCCAGTGTTCCCCGGCAACCGTGGAGCTGGCCGGATCAAACAGCACCAGGTCCGCCGCCGAGCCCACCGCCAGCTTACCCGCCGGCAGGCGCAAGGCCTCGGCCGGGCCGGCGCTCAGGCGCGCCAGCAGCGTCGGCAGGTCGAGCAAGCCATCCTCCACCAGCGTCATCGCCAATGGCAGCAACAGTTCGACGCTGCTGATGCCCGGCTCTGTCGCGCCAAACGGTGCCAGCTTGGCATCCCGCTCGTGGGGCTGGTGATGGCTGGAGATCGCCGAGACAACGCCTGACTTCACGGCCGCACGCAAACCTTCACGGTCGGCCAGGGTGCGCAGCGGCGGCTGCACGTGGTAAAGGCTGGAAAAGTCGATCAGCGCCTCATCGGTCAAAATCAGCTGATACAACGCCACGTCCGCCGTCACCGGCAGGCCACGAGCCTGTGCCTGGGCGATCAAGGCCACGCCCCGCGCGCTGGTCAATTGGCTGAAGTGCGCGCGCACGCCGCTTTGTTCCACCAGCAGCAGGTCGCGGGCCAGGGCCACGGTTTCAGCGGTTTCCGGAATGCCCGGCAGGCCGAGGAAGCTGGCGACGGCGCCTTCATGGGCCAGGCCGCCTTCGGCCAGGTCGCGATCCTGGGAGTGAAAAATCACCGTCAAGTCGAAAGTGGCCGCGTATTCCAGGGCGCGACACAGCGTGCGCGTACTGCGGAAGCTTTCCAGGCCGTTGCCGAATGCCACGCAACCGGCGTCGCGCAGGGCGATCAGCTCGGCGAGCTGTTCGCCTTCCAGGCCTTTGCTCAGCGCGCCGATCGGGAACACTTTGCAATTGCCGGCTTCACGGGCGCGGTCGAGGATCAACTCGGTCACGGCCGAAGTGTCCAGCACGGGCTTGGTGTGCGGAGGGCAGCACAGGCTGGTCACGCCACCGGCAGCGGCGGCGCGGGTTTCGCTGGCGATACTGCCTTTGCGGCTGTAACCCGGCTCACGCAGGGCGACGTTCAGGTCCACCAGGCCAGGCGCGGCCACCAGGCCTTTGGCGTCGATGGTCTCAACCGCGCTGAAGCCGCTGGGCGCGGCGCCGATGGCGATGATTTTGCCGGCTTCCACATGAAGATCGGTAACGTGATCCAGGCCGCTGGCCGGATCGATGACTCGGGCGCCGAGAATGCTGAGCTTCACTGGGCGTTCTCCTGCTCGAATTGACGTTGCGCGGTTTGCCCGCTCATGGCCATGGACAGCACGGCCATGCGTACGGCGATGCCATAAGTCACCTGGTTCAAGATCACCGATTGCGCGCCGTCGGCCACCGCCGACTCAATCTCTACGCCACGGTTGATCGGGCCTGGGTGCATCACGATGGCATCCGGCTTGGCGCCGGCCAAACGCGCGGTGGTCAGGCCGAACAGGCGGTAGAACTCACCTTCGCTCGGCAGCAGGCCGCCGGACATGCGCTCGCGTTGCAGACGCAGCATGATCACCACATCCACATCCTTAAGGCCTTCGGCCATGTCGGTGTAGACCTTCACGCCGTACTGCTCGATGCCGATCGGCAGCAAGGTTTTTGGCGCGATCACGCGGATGTCCGGGCAACCCAGGGCTTTGAGGGCCAGCATGTTTGAGCGGGCTACCCGCGAGTGCAGGATGTCGCCGACGATGGCCACCGACAGGTTTTCAAAGCCGCCCTTGTGCCGACGGATCGTCAGCATGTCGAGCATGCCTTGGGTCGGGTGGGCGTGACGGCCGTCGCCGCCATTGATGATTGCCACGTTCGGGCACACGTGTTCGGCGATGAAGTGCGCGGCACCGGAGTCGCCGTGGCGTACCACGAACATGTCGGCGGCCATGGCTTCCAGGTTGCGCAGGGTGTCGAGCAGGGTCTCGCCCTTGCTCGCCGACGAGGTGGACACGTTCAGCGTGATCACGTCGGCCGACAGCCGCTGGGCCGCCAGTTCAAAGGTGGTGCGGGTGCGGGTAGAGTTCTCGAAGAACACATTGCAGATGGTCTTGCCGCGCAGCAGCGGGACCTTCTTCACCGCGCGGCCACCGACTTCAAGGAACGAGTCGGCCGTGTCGAGGATTTCAGTCAGCAGTTCGCGGGGCAAACCGTCGAGGGACAAGAAGTGTTGCAGCTGGCCCTGAGCATTGAGCTGCAGCGGGCGCTTGGCATCTAGAGGCGTCATCGCGGGGACTCTGTACAAGGCGGTTTAAAGGGCAAGGTCTTGCAGTTCGAGTTCGAGCGGCGTTGGACCGGACAATTTTACCCGCTGGTGGGCTTCCAGGGACAGGGTTGCGCCGACTACATCCGGGCTGATCGGCAATTCGCCGGCGTCCAGGTCCAGCAGGCACACCAGGGTCACACTGGCGGGGCGGCCATAGTCGAACAGCTCGTTCATGGCGGCGCGGATAGTGCGGCCGCTCATCAGCACGTCGTCGATCAGCACCAGGTGCTGGCCTTCGATTTCGAACGGCAGGGCCGAAGGACGCACTTGCGGGTGCAGGCCGTTCTGGCTGAAGTCGTCGCGGTAGAAGGACACATCCAGCGTGCCCAGTGGCGAATCACTGCCCAGTTCTTCCAATAACGCTTGGGCCACCCACACACCGCCGGAGCGAATGCCGATAAAGCGCGGTTCGCTGATGGCACGGTGTTGCAGGTGCGCCTTGAGGCGAATCGCCATCTGGCTGATCAGTTCGGCGGGATTGGGCAGGCTCATGGTGGCTCCTTCAAGGCCTTGCGCGGCGGGGGTGCGTGCAAGGTCCGGGCTCAAACGTAAAAAGACGCGGCAAGCCGCGTCAGTCAGGATTCAAATAAAGCGGTGTTTTCATCCAGCCAACCCTGCAACAGCAAGGCGGCGGCGATGGCGTCCACCGGGTTGTCGCGGTAACTGCCTTTCTGGCCACCACGGTCGCGGCGCTCGCCTTTGGCTTCAAAGGTGGTCAGGCGTTCGTCGTGGGTATAGAAGGGCAGGTTGTAGCGGCCGTTGAGGCGGCGGGCGAATTTTTCCGCGCGCAGGCACATCTCGCTGGGGGTGCCGTCCATGTTCAAGGGCAGGCCAACTACTACTGCGTCGGGCTTCCACTCCTTGATCAGGGCTTCGACCTGGTTCCAGTCCGGCACGCCGTTCTGGGCTTTCAAGGTGCACAGCTCGCGGGCCTGGCCGGTAATGACCTGGCCGACTGCCACGCCGATCTGTTTGGTGCCGTAGTCAAACCCGAGGATCAAGCGCAAGGCCATCAGGCGTGCCCCGCCTGGCTGGTCAGCAGGTTGAGGTTGACCCGCAACTTGGCCGCCGCCGCTTCCAGGCGCAGTTCGCTGGCGGTGTTGAACAGGATGTCGGCGTCGAACGGGCAGGTCAGCCACGCATTACTGGCCAATTCGGCCTCCAGTTGCCCGGCTTCCCAACCGGCGTAGCCGAGGGTAATCACGCTTTGCTCAGGCCCCACGCCGTCGGCGATGGCGAACAGCACGTCTTGGGAAGTGGACAACGACACACCTTCGAGGTCGACCGTGGCCTGAAACTTGGGCCCGGTCGGGTGCAGCACAAAACCACGATCGGTCTGCACCGGCCCGCCGATATAGATCGGCACGCTCTGGCAACGGGCCGGCGGGTCGATCTCGGGGCGCAGTTGCTCAAGGATGTCGGCCAGGTTCAGCTCTTGCGGGCGGTTCACTACCAGCCCCATGGCACCATTGGCCGTGTGCTCGACGATATAGGTCAAGGTCTGCGCAAAGTTCGGGTCGGCCATATGGGGCATGGCGATCAGGAATTGGTGCTTGAGGTAGGTCGGGCTGACATTTTTCATGTCCGCTAGTGTGGCGTTGGAGGGGCGAACTGACAAGCTGGGGATGCGGGTGATGTGGCAATTGTCATCAATTGCTGAACAGCTGATCACCCCGGGCAAACTTCCAGGTGCGGATGATTTCCAGGCGGTCCACATCATTCAGGTCGCCGGTAAACGGTGCGAAAGGCGCGGCCAGGCGCACGATGCGCTGGGCGGCCTGGTCCAGCAGCGGCTGGCCCGATGACTCCAGCACCTGCACTTCATATAACGAACCATCACGGTTGATCGACACCAACAAGCGCAAATTGCCATAGATCTGCTGGCGCCGGGCTTCATCCGGGTAGTTGAGGTTGCCGATGCGTTCGACCTTCTTGCGCCACTCGTCCTTATACCAGGCACCTTTGTCGCGCATGGTCGAGGCAGCGTTCAGGCGGTAGATACGGGGGCGCTTGGCGTACAGCTGTTGTTCGTTGGCCAGTTCGGCTTCGAGGCTGGAGATCTGGTCGGAGAGTTGCGAACTGTCAAAAGTCGGCGCCGGTTTCACCGGTTCGGGCTGTGGTTCGGTCTTGGCTTTTTCGCGCTGGGTCGGGGCTTTTTGCGGTTTGGGCGCGACGGTGGTCACCGCAGCCTTGGGCGCGGCTTGCTTGACTTCGGGCTTGGGCGTCGGCGGCGGGGTGACTTTATTGACCTTGTTGTCCTGGAACGGCGCCACTTCAGTGGTCTTGGGCACGGCTTTCTTGTCGAGCGTGCCGCTGCCCTGCTGGTTGTCCTGAGCGAGAAAATCCGCCTTCTCCGGCTTCTTTTCGCTCTTGAACGTGGCGAGGGTGATTTCCAGGGTTTTGGTGATCTGCTTGGGTTCGACAAAGGAGAAGCCCAGGCCGAGCAGCAAGGCGAGGTGAATCAAGGCCGCCAGGAACAGGGTAAATCCGAGCCGATCAGCCGGGCGCACGCCACTGTGGGAGAGTTCGGGGGGCAGATCGGACGGGAGTGTCATGACAAAAAAACCAACATCGCGCGTTTCACAGGTGGCGCATGATAACGCAATGTTGGTGTGTGTCCGGCTGTTCTATGTCACTTGGCTTGTAGCTTGCGCTCAATGGCCGCCATCAGCATTTCGCCGATGTTCGTGCCAAATGCGTTGTCAATCTCGCGGATACAGGTCGGGCTGGTGACGTTGATTTCAGTGAGGCTCTCACCAATAACGTCAAGCCCCACAAACAGCAGGCCTTTCTCGCGCAGGGTTGGGCCAACCTGAGCGGCGATCCAACGGTCCTTGTCCGACAATGGCCGTGCTTCACCACGACCGCCGGCCGCCAGGTTGCCACGGGTTTCACCCGCTGCCGGGATACGCGCCAGGCAGTAATCCACCGGCTCGCCGTCGATCATCAGGATGCGCTTGTCGCCGTCCTTGATCGCCGGCAGGTAAGCCTGGCCCATGATCTGCTGGGTGCCCAGCGCGGTCAGGGTTTCCAGGATCACCGACAGGTTCGGGTCGCCGGCACGGTGACGGAAGATCGAGGTGCCGCCCATGCCGTCCAGCGGCTTGAGGATCACATCGCCGTGCTTGGCGGCGAATTCACGCAGCACATCGGCGCGGCGGCTGACCACGGTGGGCGGGGTGCACTGCGGGAACAGCGTGGCGAACAGCTTTTCATTGCAGTCGCGCAGGCTTTGCGGCTTGTTGACGATCAGCACGCCGGCGCGCTCGGCTTGCTCCAGCAGGTAGGTGGAGTAGACGAATTCCATGTCGAACGGCGGGTCCTTGCGCATCAGGATCACGTCCAGGTCGCTCAAGGGGCTGTCGATTTCATCCGCAAGCTCAAACCACTTTTCCGGGTTGGCAAACACCTGCAGCGGGCGCATGCGTGCGCGGGCTTCGCCGTCGCCCTGGTAAAGGTCGCGCTGCTCCATATAGAACAGGGTCCAGCCGCGGGCCTGGGCGGCCAGGAGCATGGCCAGCGAGCTGTCCTTTTTATAGGAAATGCTGGCGATAGGGTCCATGACAATGCCGACGCGAACGCTCATGGGGGATTTCCTCTAGCAAATTAGGGCGCATAAAAGTGGCGTCAGAGTGGCGCTGCGGCTGTTGTGGGTCAAGGAAAAACCACCTGGCCGGTTGCTCGATAGATTGCGCCCGGAGACTGTGCTAAAAAGACTGGCACGGCGCAGCAGCCCTTGAATTCCAAGGCTTGCGGCGCTCATCCTGTGCAACATCAGGCAGTACACACCGAAAACCGATTCGCTGTGGCGATGGTAGAGCAGATATGGAACAGCATTCCAACGCCTTGAGAGTGATGGTGATCGACGATTCGAAAACGATCCGCCGCACCGCCGAGACGCTGTTGAAGAACGTGGGGTGCGATGTCATCACGGCCATCGACGGTTTCGATGCATTGGCCCGGATTGTTGATCACCACCCGCACATTATCTTTGTCGACATCATGATGCCGCGCCTGGATGGCTATCAGACCTGCGCCCTGGTGAAGAATAATCCGGCGTTCAAGTCGATCCCGGTGATCATGCTGTCCTCCAAGGACGGCCTGTTCGACAAGGCCAAGGGGCGCATCGTTGGTGTCGATCAGTTTTTGACCAAGCCTTTCAGCAAGGAAGAACTGCTGAGTGCGATCAAGGCCTATGTGCCAGGGTTCGCCGCAGTAGAACAAGCACACTGACGCCGCCTCACAAGGGCAGGCGCCGACCAATGTAGTGGGGAAAACCATGGCACGCGTTCTGATCGTCGACGATTCGCCGACTGAAATGTACAAACTGACCGGCATGCTGGAAAAGCATGGGCATCAGGTCCTCAAGGCCGAAAATGGCGCTGACGGCGTGGCGCTGGCCCGTCAGGAAAAACCCGATGCGGTCCTGATGGACATCGTGATGCCGGGCCTCAATGGCTTCCAGGCAACGCGTCAGCTGTCCAAGGAGCCGGAAACCAACGGCATTCCGATCATCATCATCACCACCAAGGATCAGGAAACCGACAAGATCTGGGGCGCGCGCCAGGGCGCCAAGGACTACCTGACCAAACCGGTTGACGAAGAAACCCTGATCGCCACCCTGAACAAGGTGCTGGCCGGCTGACGGCACGCCATCATGACCGAGTCGCAAACCGCCTTCGAGCTGCTGCTGGACATCGACCGCCGCTGCCGCCTGTTGGCCGCTGACCTGCCGTCCCAGGAAACCCGCCTGCAGCGTTGGAGCGGGATCGGCTTTCGCCTGGGGCCGCATTGGTATGTGGCGCCGATGGGCGAAGTCGCCGAGGTGTTGCACGAACCGCGTTGCACCTTGATGCCGGGTGTTAAACCCTGGGTCAAGGGCGTGGCCAACCTGCGCGGGCGTTTGCTGCCGGTGATGGACCTGGGCGGGTTTCTCGGCCTGGACCTGTCCAAGGCGCGCAAGCAACGGCGGGTGCTGGTGGTGGAATTCAACGACTTGTTTGTCGGGCTGCTGGTAGATGAGGTGGTGGGCATGCAGCATTTCGCACAAGACGCCTTGTTGACGGGCGCCAACTCCGGCGTGCCGTTTATTCAGGGGCAGTTCGACAGCGACCAGCTCTGGCAGGTCTTCAGCCCCTTCGCTTTGGCCCAGGCCCCAGGTTTCATGGATGTTGCCGCATGACCACCGCTACTACTCCCAAACCGCAAGCCGCGTCGCGCAGCCGTTCGCAGATCATCGTGCTGTTTATCGCGCTGATCGTGTTCATCATGCTGTTGTTCGCCAACTTCGCGTACCTCAACACCCAGTCCACCTATGACAAACAGTACATCGGCCACGCCGGTGAGCTGCGCGTGTTGTCCCAGCGCATCGCCAAAAATGCCACCGAGGCCGCCGCCGGCAAGGCCGCCGCGTTCAAGCTGCTGGGCGACGCGCGCAACGACTTCGCCCAGCGCTGGGGCTACCTGAAAAAAGGTGACGCCGAGACCGGCCTGCCGGCGGCGCCGAGTGCGGTACGCGCCGAGATGCGCGCCGTGCAGACTGACTGGGAAGCGCTGCTGAAAAACACCGACGCGATCCTCGCCAGCGAGCAGACGGTGTTGTCGTTGCATCAAGTGGCCGCGACCCTGGCCGAAACCGTGCCGCAATTGCAGATGGAGTCGGAAAAGGTCGTCGATATCTTGCTGCAGCGCGGCGCCCCGGCGAGCCAGGTGGCGTTGGCTCAGCGCCAGTCGCTGCTGGCCGAGCGCATCCTGGGCGCCGTCAACACCGTGCTGGCCGGCGACGAAACCGCCGTGCAGGCCGCCGACGCGTTTGGTCGCGATGCCAACCGCTTCGGCCTGGTGCTCAACGGCATGCTCAACGGCAACCCGGGCCTGCGCATTACCCAGGTTGAAGACCACGATGCCCGCGCGCGCCTGGCGGAAATCGCCGAGCTGTTCGAGTTCGTCTCCGGCTCTGTGGATGAAATCCTCGAAACCTCGCCGCAACTGTTCCAGGTGCGCGCTTCGGCGAGCAATATTTTCAACCTGTCGCAAACCCTGCTCGATGAAGCCTCACACCTGGCCACCGGGTTTGAAAACCTCGCCAGCGGGCGCAGCTTCGACACCATCGGCGGCTATGTGCTGGGCCTGTTGGCGTTGACCTCGATCATCCTGATCGGCCTGGTGATGGTGCGCGAAACCAACCGCCAACTGCATGAAACCGCCGAGAAGAACGAGCGCAACCAGAACGCGATCATGCGCCTGCTCGACGAAATCGAAGACCTGGCCGATGGGGACCTCACGGTGACCGCCTCGGTGACCGAAGACTTCACCGGCACCATCGCCGACTCCATCAACTATTCGGTGGACCAACTGCGCGATCTGGTCGCCACCATCAACCTCACCGCCGGGCAAGTTGCCGGCGCGGTGCAAGAGACCCAGGCCACCGCCATGCATCTGGCCCAGGCCTCGGAGCATCAGGCCCAGCAGATCGCCGAAGCCTCCACCGCGATCAACCAGATGGCCCAGTCCATCGACCAGGTGTCGGCCAACGCGGCGGAGTCTTCGGCGGTGGCGGAGCGTTCGGTTGAAATCGCCAACAAGGGCAATGAGGTGGTGCACAACACCATCCACGGCATGGACAACATTCGCGAGCAGATCCAGGACACCGCCAAGCGTATCAAGCGCCTGGGCGAGTCTTCCCAGGAGATTGGCGATATCGTCAGCCTGATCGACGACATTGCCGACCAGACCAACATCCTCGCCCTCAACGCGGCGATCCAGGCGAGCATGGCCGGTGACGCCGGGCGCGGTTTTGCGGTGGTGGCCGATGAAGTACAACGGCTGGCTGAGCGCTCATCCGCCGCCACCCGGCAAATCGAAACGCTGGTGCGGGCGATTCAGACCGACACCAATGAAGCCGTTATTTCCATGGAACAGACCACCACCGAAGTGGTGCGTGGCGCGCGATTGGCCCAGGACGCCGGGGTGGCGCTGGAAGAAATCGAAGGCGTGTCGAAAACCCTGGCGGCGTTGATTCAGAGTATTTCCAATGCGGCGCAGCAACAGACGTCGTCCGCCGGGCAGATCTCCCTGACGATGAACGTGATCCAGCAAATCACCACGCAGACGTCATCCGGCTCGACCGCCACCGCCGAAAGTATCGGCAACCTGGCGAAGATGGCCAGCCAGTTGCGCAGGTCGGTGTCGGGTTTCACCTTGCCACCGCCCAAGCAAGTTGAGGATTGAAATGCAGTCAAAATGTGGGAGCGGGCTTGCTCGCGAAAGCTATGTATCAGTCGCCTAATCTGCTGGCTGGCCCACCGTATTCGCGAGCAAGCCCGCTCCCACATTTAATCTTCATTGGTTTTGAGATCTTGGCAACACACGCAGTTCATGAATTCTAAGCGGAGCAGTTATGGTTGATCGGCACGACTACGTGGCCCTCGAATGGGTCAAGGGCGACATTGCCGAAACCCTGAAACAGGCCCGTTCGGCGCTGGACGCGTTTGTCGAAACCAGCGACGGCGACGCCATCGGCGAGTGCCTGGCCTGCATCCATCAGGTGCATGGCGCGCTGCAAATGGTCGAGTTCTACGGCGCGGCCCTGCTGGCTGAAGAAATTGAAGAGCTGGCCCTGGCCCTGCAAGCCGAACGCGTCAGCCAGCGCGATGAAAGCATCCGCCTGCTGCAACAGGCGCTTAGCCAGTTGCCGCTGTACCTCGAGCGCGTACACAGTGCCCGCCGCGACCTGCCGCTGGTGGTGTTGCCGCTGCTCAATGACCTGCGCAGCGCGCGCGGCGAAAGTCTGCTGTCGGAGACCAGCCTGTTCAGCCCGCAACTGCTGTCGATTGGGCCGTTGCCCGATGAGGCCTTGGCCCAGCGCGCGCTGCCTGACCTTCACGAGCAACTGCGCCAGTGGCACCAGCTTCTGCTGCAGGCGTTGGCCGGTTTGCTGCGCGAAGACCATGGCCCAAGCAACCTGGAAGACATGGCGCGGGTTTTCGCGCGCCTCGAAGCGCTATGCCAGGGCGCGCCGCTGCTGCCTTTGTGGCAAGTCACCTCGGCGCTGGTCGAAGGCATGCTCACGGGCGTGATCGCCAACAGCCCGGCGCTGCGCAGTTTGCTCAAAGCCAGCGACAAACAACTCAAGCGCCTGCTGGTCCAGGGTATCGGCGGCATCAACCAACCTGCGCCGGATGAACTGCTCAAGAGCCTGCTGTTCTACGTCGCCAAGGTCACCCGGCCAACGCCGCGCATGCAAAGCCTCAAGGAACGCTACGGCCTGGATGAAGCCTTGCCCGACAGCGCCGTGGTCGATGCCGAGCGCGCGCGCCTGGCCGGGCCGGATCGCAATGCCATGGGCTCGGTGCTTGGCGCGTTATGCGAGGAACTGGTGCGGGTCAAGGAGCGCCTGGACCTGTTCGTGCGCAGTGACCGGCAGCACACCAGCGACCTCGATGCCTTGCTGGCGCCCCTGCGGCAGATCGCCGACACCTTGGCCGTGCTGGGCTTCGGCCAGCCGCGCAAAGTCATTATCGACCAGCTTGCCGTGGTGCTTGGCCTGGTCCAAGGCCACCGCGAACCCAATGATGCAGTGCTGATGGATGTCGCCGGGGCCTTGCTCTATGTCGAGGCCACGCTGGCGGGAATGGTTGGCACCGTCGAACCGGAAAGCCGCGAAGAAAGCCGCCTGCCCACCACTGACCTGACCCAGATTCACCAACTGGTTATCCGCGAATCCTGCCAGTGCCTCAAGCAAGCCAAAGAGCTGGTGATTGACTGCATTGAAGCCCATTGGGATCGCCAGCGCCTGGAGTCTCTGCCCGAGTTACTCAGCCAAGTGCGCGGGGCGTTGGCGATGATTCCCCTGCCGCGCGCGGCGAGCCTGATGCGCGGCTGTACCGATTATGTCGATGAACAACTGATGGTGAATGAGGCCGTGCCCTCCGAGGTACAACTGGCGCATTTTGCCGACGTGATCAGCAGCCTGGAGTACTACCTGGAGCGCATGCTTCAGGACGCCGACGCTGCGGGTGAACGCGTACTGGAACTGGCCACCCAGGGCCTGGCCGCACTCGGCTACCTGCCCGCCGAAAAACCCTGGCGTCAGGCGCTGGTCGCGCCGGACGGCGCGCTGTCGACCGAGGTTGCGCCGAGCCAATCCCAGTTCGACGCACTGGCCAGCCCGACATCACGCCTGAACCCGCCTGCACTGCAACGCCCCGGCAGCCTGCTGCCACCGCCGCTCGGTGAAGAGCCCATCGACGATGAGCTGCGCGAAGTCTTCCTCGAAGAAACCGACGAAGTCCTCGAAGTGCTGCACCGTTACTTGCCGAATTGCGCGGACAAAACCGCTCAAGGCGAGATGCGCCGCGCGTTCCACACCTTGAAAGGCAGCGGCCGTATGGTCCGCGCCCTGGTGCTGGCCGAGTTGGCCTGGGCAGTGGAAAACCTGCTTAACCGCGTGCTCGAACGCAGCGTTACTCTCGGCCCTGATATTCAACAGGTGCTGGATGAAGCCGTGGCCCTGCTGCCGGAATTGATTGCCGATTTCGCCACCGATGACCAACGCCAACGCGATGAAGTCGACGCCTTGGCCGCCCGTGCCCACGCCCTGGCCAGCGGCACTGAAAAGGTCGCAGAACCCCACGACCCGATGCTGTTGGAGATCTTCCGCAACGAAGCCCAGAGCCACCTGGAAAGCCTCAACCACTTCCTGCAGCAGGCCGCCGAACACGTGCCGCTGCAAGTCAGCGATGAATTGCAACGCGCCCTGCACACCCTCAAGGGCAGCGCCTACATGGCTGGCGTGTTGCCGATTGCCGAACTGGCGCGGCCGCTAGATCACCTGACCCGCGAATACAAGGCCCACCGCCTGCCGCTGGACCTGGATGAAGTGGAACTGTTGCTGGAAGCTGAAGGTTTGTTCCAGCGCGGGTTGCGACAACTGGACAGCGACCCGCTCGTGCCGATCAAGGGCGCAGCGGACCTGATCGGCCGTACCCAAAGCCTGCTCGACCATCAGCTCGACGCCTTGCTCGACGCGCCTAATACGGGCCTGCGTATCAAACGCGACCCGCAGCTGATTACCAACTTCCTGGCCCAAGGCATGGACATCCTGCTGGATGCCGAAAGCCTGCTGCGCCGCTGGCAGCAACACCCCGGCGAGCGCCAGGAGCTGACGGCGCTGCTGGACGAATTGACCACCTTGGGCGAGGGCGCGCACATCGCCGACCTGCACGCCATCGACGCGCTGTGCGAGGCCTTGCTCGATCTGTACGGTGCCGTGGAAGAGAGCAGCCTGGCGGTCAGCGAGCGGTTTTTCCAGGAGGCCGAACAGGCCCATGAAGCGTTGATCAACATGCTCGACCAACTGGCCGCCGGCCAGGAAATCAGCCCGGCCCCGGCGCGGGTACAAGCCCTGCGCGAATTGCTTGATGACGCCCTCGATCCGTCCGCCACCGGCCTGATCAAAAGCGACGGCAGCCGCGCCCTGAGCATCTCGGAACTGGGCGCCGCCACGGCACAGTTGGGCCAGGACACGGCGATGGACGACGAGATCGTCGAGATCTTCCTGGAAGAGGCGGTGGATATCCTCGACAGCGCCGGGCAGTCGCTTAAACGCTGGTTGCTGGAGCCCGACAGCGCGGCACCGCTCTCGTCACTGCAACGGGATTTGCACACCCTCAAAGGCGGCGCGCGCATGGCCGAGATTGGGCCAATTGGCAACCTGGCCCATGAGCTGGAATGCCTTTACGAAGGCTTGGTGGACCGGCGCTACAGCTACTCGCCGGAACTGTCCCACGTGCTGATGGCCAGCCATGAGCGGCTGGCCTTGCAGTTGGATCAACTGCAAGGCCACCAACCCCTGAGCGACTCCAGCGACTTGATCGCTCAACTGCGCGAGTTACGCCAGAGCAGCACGCCAGCCACCCCGGCAACTGCGCCCGAAGCGCCGGCTGACCCCGAGCTGCTGGATATTTTCCTCGAAGAAGCCGCCGATATTCTCGACAGTTCAAGCAGCGCGTTGCTGCGCTGGCAGGCCGAGCCGAACAATCGCCAGGAGGTGGAAACCCTGCTGCGCGACCTGCACACCCTCAAAGGGGGCGCGCGCATGGTCGAAATCGGGCCGATTGGCGATTTGGCCCATGAGCTGGAATTTCTCTACGAAGGGCTGTCCGCCGGTTTGCTGGCCCCGTCCCCCGAACTGTTCGCGTTGCTGCAGGGCTGTCATGACCGCCTGGCGCAGATGATCGATGCGGTGACGGACGGCTTGCCGGTGGGCTCGGTGGACAAGCTCATCGAGCGGATCAAAAGCCTGGTGCACCCGAGTGATGAACCGTTGTTGCCTGTGGCATTGCCGGCGGGCAAGGCGGAAGCGGCGGTTGATCCTGCTGCGGACATGGTGAAAATCTCTGCCGATTTGCTGGATGACCTGGTCAACCTGGCCGGTGAAACTTCGATCTTCCGTGGCCGTATCGAGCAGCAGGTGAACGACGCGCGCACCGCGCTCAATGAAGTCGAAACCACCATTGAGCGTATGCGCGACCAACTGCGCCGGCTCGACACCGAAACCCAGGGCCGCATCCTCAGCCGCCAGCAGGCCGAGGCCGAGCGCCTGGGTTATGAAGAATTTGACCCGCTGGAAATGGACCGCCATTCGCAGTTGCAGCAGCTGTCGCGCGCGCTGTCTGAGTCAGCCTCCGACTTGCTGGACCTCAAGGAAACCCTCGATCGCCGCAACCAGGACGCGCACAACCTGTTGCAGCAACAGGCGCGCATCAACACCGAGTTGCAAGAAGGCCTGATGCGCACGCGCATGGTGCCGTTTGAACGCATGCTGCCGCGCCTCAAGCGCATCGTGCGCCAGGTGGCGGAGGAGTTGGGCAAGGACGTCGAATTCGTGGTCGGCAATGCCGAGGGCGAGATGGACCGCAACGTGCTGGAACGCATGGTGGCGCCGCTGGAACATATGCTGCGCAATGCCGTGGACCATGGCCTGGAATCGCGCGAGGCACGGTTGCTGGCCGGCAAACCTGCGAGGGGCCGTATCAGCCTGGACCTGACCCACGAAGGCGGCGATATCGTCTTCGACATGCGCGACGATGGCGCCGGGGTGCCACTTGAGGCGGTGCGGCGCAAGGCAATCAAGCGGGGTTTGCTCAGCCCCCATCAAGAGATCAGCGACCGCGACGTGTTGCAGTTCATCCTGCAGCCGGGGTTCTCCACGGCGGAAAAAATCACGCAGATTTCCGGGCGTGGCGTGGGCATGGACGTGGTGCACGAAGAAGTGCGCCAACTCGGTGGCTCGATGGTCATTGATTCGACGCCGGGCGCGGGCGTGCACTTTCGCATTCGCCTGCCGTTTACGGTGTCGGTCAACCGGGCACTGATGGTGCAATGCGCGGACGATCAATACGCGATTCCGCTCAACACTATTGAAGGCCTGGTGCGCGTGCTGCCCCACGAACTGGCGGGGCACTACCAACAAGACCCACCGCGTTATGAATACGCCGGTCAGCGCTACGAGTTGTTCTACCTGGGCGACCTGCTGCACACCGTCGCCCGGCCGAAACTGTTGGGCCAGTACCAGCCGGTGCCGGTGCTGCTGGTGCAATGCAACGAGCGGCGCGTGGCGGTGCATGTGGATGCCATGGCCGGTACGCGAGAGATCGTGGTTAAGGGCCTGGGCCCGCAGTTTGCGGGCGTGCAGGGGTTGTCCGGGGCGACCATTCTGGGCGATGGCCGCGTGGTGTTGATCATCGACTTGCTCGCGCATATCCGCGCCCGGCAACCGGCCTTGCCGGCCCAGTCGGTCGACGCCGCGCTGGTCCTCAACGACCCGCTGAAAAAACGCCCGCTGCTGGTGCTGGTCGTGGACGATTCGGTCACCGTGCGCAAAGTCACCAGCCGCCTGCTGGAGCGCAACGGCATGAACGTACTCACTGCCAAAGACGGGATCGACGCCATTGCCCTGCTCGAAGAACACACCCCGGACCTGATGCTGCTCGACATCGAAATGCCGCGCATGGACGGCTTCGAAGTGGCCATCCAGGTGCGCAACGACCCACGGCTGATGCGCCTGCCGATCATCATGATCACCTCGCGCACCGGCCAAAAACACCGCGACCGCGCCATGGCCATTGGCGTCAACGACTACCTCGGCAAGCCGTATCAAGAGTCGGTGCTGCTGGAAAGCATCGCCTACTGGAGCAAGTCCCATGCTTGACCACCGCACCAGCCAACTCACCGGCCTGCTATTGCCCCTGGCTGACCGCCACCTGGTGCTGCCCAACGTTGCCGTTGCCGAACTGATCGACTTCCAGCGCGGCGAACCGGCCAGCGATGCACCGCCGTGGTACCTGCGGCAAGTGACCTGGCGCGACCGGCAGTTGCCGTTGATCAGCTTTGAGGCGGTGTGCGGTGAGGCCAGCGTGACCGGCGAGCGCTCGCGGATTGTGGTGTTGAACGCGCTCGGCGGGCGACCGACATTGAAGTTCATTGCGATGGTGATTCAGGGCATTCCCCGCTCGTACAAGCTCGATAGCCAGTTGAGTTACGTGGATGTGCCGCTGTGCCCGCTGGAACTGGCGGCGGTGCAGGTGGGGGAGCATGTGGCGAAAGTACCGGATTTGATGGGGTTGGAGGCCTTATTGGTAGAGTCCGGGTTGGCCTGACGATTAGCCTTGTGAAGATCCACTGTGGGAGCTGGCTTGCCTGCGATAGCGGTTTGTCAGTCACTGCATCAACAACTGACCCACCGCAATCGCAGGCAAGCCAGCTCCCACACTGAATTGTGCTCGGCCCAAGATCTCAATCAATCCGCGCAAATCGCTCAATCACCGGTTGCTCCCGATGCTCGGCCTGCCACAAGTCGTAGGCACTTTGCATCGACAACCATAGCTGCGCGGTACTCACGCCTGCCCGCTCCAGCCTCACGGCAAGGTCGGGGCTGACAGGCGCATGGCCATGCAAGATCCTTGAAAATGTCTCGCGGGCAAAGCCCAGTCGTCGTGCCATTTCAGTGATGGTAATGCCCAAGGCTGGGATTACATCTTCAAGCAGGATTTCGCCTGGGGGAGGTGGGTTGTGCATGCCTATGTTGGGTTTGACGGTCGGGTTCATGATGTTTGCCCGTGGCGCTATCCGGAGGGAAAAAAGACTAGAGGGGCGGGTTCCAAGCAACAACCTGAATACCTTGTCGGAATACTCTCTGTGGCAAGCCCGCTCACCACAGGAAGCGCCTTTGCTTCGAGATTTGTAGGAGGGCTTCAGATTTTTCCTGCAAGATTTCGGGCTGTGCATGAACTTGTTGCGGGTAGTCATGGCGGCTAGTCTTCGTTCCGTCATCGAAAAAACGGTGACACGGACGTGCAAGTCCGAGAAATCTGTTTAGGCGTTCAAGACGCCTAGATTCAAAGGCGTTCCTCAATGATTCGTTTAGGAACCGCACATCATGCCTAATTCGTCCTCGTCCAATATCTTCACCGTAAACCCCCACCAGAACACCGAAGCTCTACTCGTCAACGCCAGTGAAACCCTGTCATCGCTGAACGCCATGACCTGCAACCTGGCCTTTGACCTGAATACTTCCCAGCGCGCAATCATGCTCGGCATTCAGCAAATGGCCGAGTTGGGCCAGTTGCTGGTCGATAGAGCGCTGGAGCAGGTCAGCCCGGCGGCGGAAGGTTAAAGCGGTCCCAAATAGGGGCTGGTCGTTCCCTGTTTAGGACCGCTACTTCACAGGCACCACCGAGCAAATGTGGGAGCGGGCTTGCTCGCGAATGCAGGGTGTCAGTCGGTACATGTATAACTGACCCACCGCATTCGCGAGCAAGCCCGCTCCCACATTTTGATCTTCATTCGGATCGAATCCAGTATTTGCCGATTGATCGTTTCCTATACCCAACCGCTTAAACTTGATCGTTCCCAAAAAGGGACCTATCGTTCCCTTTTTGGGACTCTTTGGCCGCCGCCATGCAAACCTTGCCGCTCAGCACTGCGCTCTTCACCGTCACCCAGCAAAAAGTGCTGGGCCTGCTTTTTGGCAAGCCCGATCAAAGTTTCTTCACCAACGAAATAGCCCGCTGGGCCCAAGTGGGCAAGGGCAGCCTCACCCGCGAACTTGAGCGGTTGCAGTTGGCGGGCATCTTGAGCATGACGCGCCAAGGCAACCAGACCCACTACCAAGCCAATCCCCAGTGCCCGATTTACTCGGAGTTGTTGGCCATCGTGCGCAAGACGCTGAGCCTGGACGAACCCTTGCGCAATGCATTGGCGCCTTTCGCCGAGCAACTGAAGTGGGCGTTCATCTACGGCTCCATCGCCAAGGGCGAGGCGCACTCATCCAGTGACATAGATCTGATGCTGATAGGTGAAAGCCTCAACTACAGTGAAGTCATGGAGCAGCTCATGCCGCTGGAAGAGCAACTGGGCCGCACCATCAACCCGACGCTTTACACCCTCGAAGACTGGATCGGCAAATGGAATGCCGGGAACAGTTTTGTGCAGCGGGTCGTGCAGCAGGACAAGATCAATCTGATGGGGGGCAACCCCCTGGAATCCACGGATGGACAGCAAGGCAAACCTGGAGAACCTGCAACGTAGCGGTGGCTTGAAGGCAGAGCCGCCGGATCGCAAGGAGTGTGATGGACTGATGCGCTCGGCCCGGGACCGATTAAGGGATGCGGGCAACCCACTGTTGTCGTTCGCCAGTCGTTTCGACCTGGCATACAACGCTGCTCACGCCATCGCGCTCTCGGCCTTGCGTTTGCAAGGCTATCGTTCTGACAAACGCTATTTGGTCTTTCAATGTCTGATTCACTCCGCCGACGCGAACAAGGTGCAGGTGAGGTTATTAGCGCTGTGTCATGAGCGCCGAAACCTGGCGGAGTACGAAGGGTATATGGATGAGGATGAGGCGCTGCTGGGGCAGTTGATGGATGGCGCGATAACACTGCTGAATAAAGTGGAAGACGTGTTGGCTGTCCATCAGTGGCAATGACGTGATTCTTCTGAACACCACCGAACAAATGTGGGAGCGGGCTTGCTCGCGAATGCAGGGTGTCAGTCGGTACATGTATAACTGACCCACCGCATTCGCGAGCAAGCCCGCTCCCACATTTTGATCTTCATTCGGATCGAATCCAGTATTTGCCGATTGATCGTTTCCTATACCCAACCGCTTAAACTTGATCGTTCCCAAAAAGGGACCTATCGTTCCCTTTTTGGGACTCTTTGGCCGCCGCCATGCAAACCTTGCCGCTCAGCACTGCGCTCTTCACCGTCACCCAGCAAAAAGTGCTGGGCCTGCTTTTTGGCAAGCCCGATCAAAGTTTCTTCACCAACGAAATAGCCCGCTGGGCCCAAGTGGGCAAGGGCAGCCTCACCCGCGAACTTGAGCGGTTGCAGTTGGCGGGCATCTTGAGCATGACGCGCCAAGGCAACCAGACCCACTACCAAGCCAATCCCCAGTGCCCGATTTACTCGGAGTTGTTGGCCATCGTGCGCAAGACGCTGAGCCTGGACGAACCCTTGCGCAATGCATTGGCGCCTTTCGCCGAGCAACTGAAGTGGGCGTTCATCTACGGCTCCATCGCCAAGGGCGAGGCGCACTCATCCAGTGACATAGATCTGATGCTGATAGGTGAAAGCCTCAACTACAGTGAAGTCATGGAGCAGCTCATGCCGCTGGAAGAGCAACTGGGCCGCACCATCAACCCGACGCTTTACACCCTCGAAGACTGGATCGGCAAATGGAATGCCGGGAACAGTTTTGTGCAGCGGGTCGTGCAGCAGGACAAGATCAATCTGATGGGGGGCAACCCCCTGGAATCCACGGATGGACAGCAAGGCAAACCTGGAGAACCTGCAACGTAGCGGTGGCTTGAAGGCAGAGCCGCCGGATCGCAAGGAGTGTGATGGACTGATGCGCTCGGCCCGGGACCGATTAAGGGATGCGGGCAACCCACTGTTGTCGTTCGCCAGTCGTTTCGACCTGGCATACAACGCTGCTCACGCCATCGCGCTCTCGGCCTTGCGTTTGCAAGGCTATCGTTCTGACAAACGCTATTTGGTCTTTCAATGTCTGATTCACTCCGCCGACGCGAACAAGGTGCAGGTGAGGTTATTAGCGCTGTGTCATGAGCGCCGAAACCTGGCGGAGTACGAAGGGTATATGGATGAGGATGAGGCGCTGCTGGGGCAGTTGATGGATGGCGCGATAACACTGCTGAATAAAGTGGAAGACGTGTTGGCTGTCCATCAGTGGCAATGACGTGATTCTTCTGAACACCACCGAACAAATGTGGGAGCGGGCTTGCTCGCGAATGCAGGGTGTCAGTCGGTACATGTATAACTGACCCACCGCATTCGCGAGCAAGCCCGCTCCCACATTTTGATCTTCATTCGGCTCGAACTCAGCGTTTGCTGATGATCCGTTACTCCAGCCGTAACGATCCGCCGTTGGGCTTGATTGATGCCCCCCGGATTCACTCCTAAGGTAAGCCCACGACAGCAAACCCCGTGGAGCGACCATGACAGCAACCATCACCCCCGACTCGCGCTGGACGCGGCGGCGCGACGAGAAGCAGCGGCGCCTCGGGTTGGTCAAAAAATACGCAGACGGGGCGGTGCTGCCCAGCGACAAGATCGTCGAGGCTCTCGAAGCGCTGATCCTGCCTGGCGACCGCGTGGTGCTGGAGGGCAACAACCAGAAGCAAGCCGATTTCCTCTCGCGTTCCCTGGCCAAGGCCGACCCGGCCAAGCTCCACGATTTGCACATGATCATGCCCAGCGTCGGCCGCTCCGAGCACCTCGACCTGTTTGAAAAGGGCATCGCGCGCAAGCTCGACTTCTCCTTCGCCGGCACCCAATCCCTGCGCATCAGCCAGTTGCTCGAAGACGGCCTGCTGGAAATCGGCGCGATCCACACGTATATCGAACTCTACGCACGGCTGGTGGTGGACCTGATCCCCAACGTCGTGCTCTCGGCCGGTTTCATGGCCGACCGCGCCGGCAATATCTACACCGGCGCCAGCACCGAAGACACCCCGGCGCTGATCGAACCCGCCGCGTTCAGTGATGGCATCGTCATCGTGCAGGTCAACCAGTTGGTGGACGACGTGACCGACTTGCCGCGCGTCGACATCCCCGCCAGCTGGGTGGATTTTGTGGTGGTGGCCGACAAGCCGTTCTACATAGAGCCGCTGTTCACCCGCGACCCGCGCCACATTAAGCCGGTGCATGTGCTGATGGCGATGATGGCGATCCGTGGCATCTACGAAAAACACAATGTGCAGTCGCTCAACCATGGCATCGGTTTCAACACGGCCGCCATCGAGCTGATCCTGCCCACCTACGGCGAGTCCCTCGGTCTTAAGGGCAAAATCTGCCGCAACTGGACCCTCAACCCACACCCAACCCTGATCCCCGCCATCGAAAGCGGCTGGGTCGAAAGCGTGCATTGCTTCGGCACCGAGTTGGGCATGGAAAACTACATCGCCGCACGGCCGGATGTGTTCTTCACCGGCCGCGACGGCTCGATGCGCTCCAACCGTATGTTCTGCCAACTGGCCGGCCAGTACGCGGTGGACCTGTTTATCGGCGCCACCCTGCAAGTGGACGGCGACGGGCATTCCTCCACCGTGACCCGTGGCCGCCTGGCGGGTTTTGGTGGCGCGCCGAACATGGGCCACGACCCGCGTGGTCGTCGCCATGGCACCCCGGCCTGGCTGGATATGCGCCACGACGACGCGCCGGAGGCTTTGCTCGAACGCGGCAAAAAACTCGTGGTGCAAATGGTCGAGACCTTCCAGGAAGGCGGCAAACCTACCTTCGTCGAAACCCTCGACGCGGTGGAAGTCGCGCGCAAAAGCGGCATGCCCCTGGCGCCGATCATGATCTACGGCGACGACGTCACCCACCTGCTCACCGAAGAAGGCATCGCCTACCTGTACAAGGCGCGCTCCCTGGAAGAGCGTCAGGCGATGATCGCCGCTGTCGCCGGCGTCACCGCTATCGGCATGCGCCACAACCCCAAGGACACCGCGCGCATGCGCCGCGAAGGCTTGATCGCGTTGCCCGAAGACCTCGGCATCCGCCGCACCGACGCCACCCGCGAACTGTTGGCCGCCAAGAGCGTGGCCGACCTGGTGGAATGGTCCGGTGGCTTGTACAACCCGCCCGCCAAGTTCAGGAGCTGGTAAATGCGCGCCCTCAAACTGCATGAACTGAGCCTCGCCGATCGTCTGGCGGACATGGCCGTCGACGCGCTGATCGATGAGGCGGACTTGTCGCCAAAACCCGCTTTGGTCGACCGTCGCGGCAATGGCGCCCATCGCGATTTACACCTGGGCCTGATGCACGCGTCGGCGCTGTCGCTGTGGCCGATGTTCAAGGCGATGGCTGAAGCCGCGCTTGAATTCGGTGAAGTCGGTTTGCCGCTGCGCGAAGCCCTCGGGCGGATTGGTCGCGAAGGTGAGCAAGCCATGCTCACCACCACCAACGGCGTGAACACCCACCGCGGCGCGATCTGGGCACTCGGTTTGCTTACCGCAGCGGCGGCCCTGGAACCACGCGCCATCACGCTGACTGCGGCCAGGCTGGCCTTGCTCAATGACCGCTACGCGCCCCAACCGCTGAGCCATGGCGCCCAAGTCGCCCAACGTTACGGCGCACGCGGTGCCCGTGAAGAAGCGCAACTGGGCTTCCCTTCGGTTGTACAACGCGGCCTGCCGCAACTGCACAAAAGCCGTCAGCAAAATGTCGGCGAACAGAACGCCCGCCTGGACGCCTTGCTCGCAATCATGACCGACCTGGCCGATACCTGCGTGCTCTACCGCGCAGGCATCGAGGGCCTCAACGCCATGCAACACGGCGCCCAGGCTGTGCTGGATGCAGGTGGCAGCGCAACCCTCGCCGGCCGACGCCAACTGCACGAACTCGACCAGCAATTACTGGCCCTGAATGCGTCCCCCGGCGGCGCCGCCGACCTGTTGGCCGCCTGCCTGTTTATCGACCGCCTCGACGGAGCGTTGTGATGGAAACCTTATCCTTTGAATTCCCCGCCGGGCAGCCGCCAACAGGCCGTGCGCTGGTGGGTTGCGTCGGCTCCGGTGACCTGGAAGTGCTGCTGGAACCGGGCACCCCGGGCACGCTGACTATTCAGGTGCAGACCTCGGTAAATGGCGCCGAACAACGCTGGCAGCATCTGTTTGAGCGGATCTTCCAGGAACAGATGCCCCCAGCCTTGAAGATTGATATCCACGATTTCGGCGCCACCCCCGGCGTGGTGCGCTTGCGCCTGGAGCAGGGTTTCGAGGAGATCGGCCATGACTGAGTTGCTCAGCAAACACAGCTTTGTCGAACTCGGTGCACGGCAGCGGGCCAAGGCCTTGTTGGACGCCGGCACTTACCGCGAGCTGATCGATCCGTTCCAGCGCGTGATGTCACCGTGGCTCAGCCGCCAAGGCGTGGTGCCCCAGGCCGATGACGGTGTGGTGATAGCCAAGGGCAGCATTGCCGGATTGCCGGTGGTGGTTGCGGCTATCGAAGGCAACTTCCAGGGCGGCAGCCTCGGTGAGGTCGGCGGTGCGAAAATCGCTGGCGCCCTGGAACTGGCGGCTGAAGACAACCGCAAGGGCATCCCGACCCGCGCCGTGCTGCTGCTGGAAACCGGCGGCGTACGCCTGCAGGAAGCCAACCTCGGGCTTGCTGCAATTGCCGATATCCACGCGGCGATTGTCGACTTGCGCCAGTACCAGCCGGTGATCGGCGTAGTGGCGGGCAGCGTCGGTTGCTTTGGCGGCATGTCCATTGCTGCCGGGTTGTGCAGCTACCTCGTCGTCACCCGTGAAGCACGCCTGGGCCTGAATGGCCCGCAGGTGATCGAGCAGGAAGCCGGCCTGGAAGAATACGACTCCCGCGACCGCCCCTTTATCTGGAGCCTGACCGGCGGCGAGCAACGCTTTAACAGCGGTTTGGCCGACCGTTATGTGGCGGACGATGTGGCGCAGATTCAACAGACCGTCACTGAACTGCTGCAACAAGGCTTGCCTACACAACAACGCAGCCGCCGCGCCGATTTCTACCTGACACGCCTGGCCGAACTGGACGCCGCGCCGCAAATCGACGCGGCCACGGTGCGCGACCTGTATCAAGGAGAACGCTCATGAGAGGGTTGCAGTGGTTCAACGCATTGAGCAACGGCGCCACGCCCGTGGAAGGTTTACCGGCCTCGCTGAAAGTCGCCGACGGCGTGTTGGGTGAACACGCGGTGCGTTTCATCGCCGTGGTCACCGATGCACAAAACCGCTTCCCGCGCGCGCGCAACGGCGAAGTCGGCCTGCTCGAAGGCTGGGGTCTGGCCAAGGCCGTGGACGACGCCATCGCCCGTGGCGACAAGCGCCCCATCATCGCCATCGTCGATGTGCCCAGCCAAGCTTACGGCCGTCGCGAAGAAGCCCTCGGCATCCATCAAGCGCTGGCCGCCGCCGCCGACAGCTACGCCCGCGCCCGGCTGGCCGGGCACCCGGTGATTGCACTGCTGGTGGGTAAGGCCATGTCCGGCGCGTTCCTCGCCCACGGCTACCAGGCCAATCGCCTGATCGCCTTGCGTGACCCCGGCGTGATGGTGCACGCCATGGGCAAAGCCTCGGCGGCGCGGGTGACCCTGCGCAGCGTCGAAGAATTGGAAGCCCTGGCCGCCAGCGTGCCGCCGATGGCCTATGACATCGACAGTTATGCCAGCCTCGGTTTGCTCTGGGAAACCTTGTCGGTCAGCCAGATTGAACAGCCCACGGCGGACGATGTGGTGCGGGTCAGCGATTGCCTGATGCACGCCATTAACGATATCGAAGGCCCTGATTTAAAAGGGCGGCTGGGCGCCACTAATCGTGCCGCCTCCAGCCACGTGCGCCAGCTGCTGCGGGAGCAATGGTGAACGCCCACGATTTGCTTTGGGGCATGACCCCGGCGCATTTGCCCGCCGATGCGCCGGCGTGGGCGGTGGACGCCGTTGGCGCCGGCCATCCGGTGGTGGTGCGTCGCGCCATTGCTGAGCCGGGCTATGTGGCGGTCGGCGTGCGCGGGCAACGGCGCGAGCAGCGTTTTGCGACCGTGATGCCCCTCGCAGCCGTGCAACGGCGAGTGACGCCCCAAGCCCTGCGCGGCGTGATCTCGCCACGGGATTTACCGGCGTTGCGCGCACTTGATCAACTGCGGCCGTTGTTGGCACAGCAAGATTGGGGCGTGAGCGGCAGTGCCGGCTTTGAATTGGCAAGCGGTATCGAGGCATTGCATGCCCTGAGCGATCTGGATTTGATTCTGCGCACGCCCCAGCCGCTTGATCGCAAGGACGCCCAAACGTTGCTGGCGCAATTGGACACGGCGCCGTGTGCCGTGGACCTGCAACTGCAAACCCCGTTTGGCGCCGTCGCCTTGCGCGAATGGGCCGGTGGTTCACGCCGTGTGCTGCTGAAAACCACCGGCGGCGCGCACCTGGTGATTGACCCGTGGCAGGCCGTGGCATGAGCAGCCTTCTGGTGTTTCCGGGGCAGGGCGCCCAACGCACGGGGATGCTCCAGGCGCTGCCGGCCGCCGTGCTGGAAGAAGCCAGTGACGCCTTGGGTGAAGACGTTCGCCTGCTCGACTCGGCGCACGCCTTGGCGAACACGCGCGCCGTTCAGTTATGCCTGCTGATCACCGGTGTTGCCCATACCCGCCAGTTGCACCACACACCCGACTACGTGGCGGGCCTGTCCATCGGCGCCTACCCTGCGGCGGTGATCGCAGGTGCCCTGGACTTCGCCGACGCGGTAAAACTGGTCAGCCTGCGCGGCGAACTGATGCAAAACGCTTATCCACAGGGCTACGGCATGACCGCGCTGATCGGCCCGGAGTTATCCACCGTCGAAACCTTGCTGGCCGATATCCACAGCGCAAAAACGCCGGTGTATTTGGCCAACATCAACGCCGATAACCAAACCGTCATCGCTGGCAGCGACGCGGCGATGAAGCGGGTTGCCGAACGCATCAAAGGCAACGGCGTCGCCAAGCGCCTGGCGGTCAGCGTGCCGTCCCATTGCGCGCTGCTGGAAGAGCCTGCCCAGGCACTGGCCCAAGCGTTCGTTACGCTCAAGGCCCCGCGCATTACCTACCTGAGCAGCACGCGCGCGCGGCCAATCCATAACCCGGAACAACTGCGCGACGACCTCGCCTTCAACATGTGCCGCGTCGTCGACTGGCGTGGCACCGTGCAAAGCGCCTACGAGCGCGGCGTGCGCCTGCAAATCGAACTGCCCCCGGGCGCCGTGCTCACCGGCCTGTCACGCCGTGTGTTTGAACAAGGCACGGTGATCGCCTGTGAAGGCGCACGCCTGGACACCTTGCAGGCCCTGCTGCAAGAGGAGGAGCGCCGCCACCGATAAAGCACCACCCAAGGCTTTCGAAGCACAAAAACAACAATTTCGATCGAGCACTTTGAGGACAACAACGATGATTATCTACGGTGTGGCATTGCTGGCGATCTGCACGCTCGCGGGCGTGATCATGGGTGACATGCTGGGCGTGTTGCTCGGCGTCAAATCCAACGTGGGCGGGGTGGGCATCGCGATGATCCTGCTGATCTGCGCGCGGTTGTGGATGCAAAAACGCGGCGGCATGACCAAGGATTGTGAGATGGGCGTCGGCTTCTGGGGTGCCATGTACATCCCCGTGGTTGTCGCGATGGCCGCGCAACAAAACGTCGTCACCGCCCTGCACGGCGGCCCGGTCGCGGTGCTCGCGGCGATTGGCTCTGTGGTCGTTTGTGGCTGCACCATCGCGCTGATCAGCCGCACCCACAAGGGCGAACCCTTGCCCGATGAAGAGCCGCTGATTACGCCGACACCTGTCGTGGGAGGCCGCTGATATGTGGGCACTTATCGAAAAAGGCCTGGAGAATAACGGCCTGGTCACCGCCTTTGCGTTCGTCGGCGTGGTGATGTGGATTTCCGTGGTGCTGTCCAAGCGCCTGACCTTCGGGCGCATTCATGGCTCGGCGATTGCCATTGTTATCGGCCTTGTATTGGCCTGGGTGGGCGGCACGCTTACCGGCGGGCAAAAAGGCCTGGCCGACGTGGCGCTGTTCTCCGGTATCGGTTTGATGGGCGGCGCGATGCTGCGCGACTTTGCGATTGTCGCCACGGCCTTTGAAGTACAAGCAACTGAGGCGCGCAAAGCCGGGTTGATCGGTGTGATTGCCTTGCTGCTTGGCACGATCCTGCCGTTTATCGTCGGAGCAAGCATGGCGTGGGCGTTTGGATATCGCGATGCGATCAGCATGACCACCATTGGCGCGGGTGCCGTGACTTACATCGTTGGGCCTGTGACCGGTGCGGCAATTGGCGCGACGTCGGATGTGATGGCGTTGTCGATTGCCACCGGCTTGATCAAGGCGATCCTGGTGATGGTCGGCACGCCCGTCGCGGCGCGTTGGATGGGCCTGGACAACCCGCGCTCGGCGATGGTGTTTGGTGGGTTGGCCGGGACGGTCAGCGGCGTGACCGCAGGCTTGGCGGCGACGGATCGGCGGTTGGTGCCGTATGGCGCGTTGACGGCCACGTTCCATACCGGGCTTGGGTGCTTGCTTGGGCCTTCGTTGCTCTACTTCATCGTGCGTGGGTTGGTCGGCTGATTTTGGTGGCTGTAAGGGCCTCATCGCGGGCAAGCCCGCTCCCACATTTTGCTCTGTGAATACATTCAAATGTGGGAGCTGGCTTGCCTGCGATGGCGGTCTCAAGCCTGCCGATTGGCATACATCCGGCACTCCGCCAACAAGGCCAGCAAGTTCGGGTCGCGCTCCTTGGCCTTCAGAAACATCACACCAATATGCTGCTGCATCCGACACCTGGGTTGCAGCGGTATGAGCTTCACGCGGTTCTCATACACCGCCGCAATCCGCCCCGGCAACAATGCATAACCCACGCCTGAGCTGACCATGCTCAACAGGGTGAAGATGTCATTCACCTGCATGGCCACCTTCGGCTCAAACCCTGCCTGCTTGAACACTCGGTTGCCATCCTGATGCGTGGCGAAGCCTTGGGTGAGGGTGATGAACGTGGCGTCGCGCACGTCGGCGAGGTCGATTTCCTGCTCGCGGTCGAACGGTGAATCGGCCGGGGTGGCGAGGAAGATGTCATCGGAGAACAGTGCGATCTGCGCGCAGTCAGGGTCGTTGGCGTGTTCGTCGAGGGAGATGAGGATCGCGTCCACTTCCATGTTTTTAAGCTTGTAGAGCAGGTCGAAGTTGGAGCCCAGGATCAGGTCGATATTCAGTTCACTGCGGCGGATTTTCAGGCCCATGATCAGCTGCGGCACGGTCTTGACCGTTAGCGAATACAGCGAGCCGAGCTTGAAGCGTTCGGCGGAGAAGCCGGCGGCTTCGCGGGTCAGGCGCACGCTGTCGACCACGTCGGCCACCAGTTTTTGCGCGCGCTCTTCCAGCACATAGGCGCTTTCCAGCGGGGTGAGGTTGCGCCCTTCGTGTTTGAACAGCGGGCAGCGCAGGGCGTTTTCCAGCGAGTGGATGGCGCGGTGCACGCTGACGTTGCTGGTTTGCAGCTCGGCGGCGGCGCGGGCCAGGTTGCCGGTGCGCATGAACGCCAGGAAGATTTCCAACTTCTTGAGGGTGAATTCTTCGTCGATCAGCATGGCCGTGGCTCGGGTTCGAATGCCGTCGATTGTGCCCCTAAAACCAGCCCGCTCCCAGCCATGAACTGCACAGCCCCAGCACCACGCCGAGGATGATCAGCCAGATCGCGTTCAGCCGCGTGTAATACACCACGGCGGCGCTGGCCAGGGTCAGTACCAGGCTGGTCGCGTTGTTTTCCAGGCTGTTCATCAGAATGTAGGTGGAAGCGAGGATCAGGCCAATGGAGAGCGGTAGCAGGCTGCGTTTGACGCGCTGCACCCACGGCGTCCGGGTGTGCCGCTCCAGCCAGCCGGCGCCGACGTAGGTCAGCACCGAGCAAGGCACCAGTTTGGCGGTCAACGCCACCAGTGCGCCGGGCAGGCCCGCCGCCTGCTGGCCGATAAACACCAGGAACATGCCGTTTGGCCCCGGCAGTGCCTGGGAGAGGGCGAAGAACGCGACGAATTGCGCATCGGTGATCCAGCGCATATCAGTGACGGTATAGCGGTGGATATCACTGATGGCTACGGTATTGCCGCCAATCGACATCAGCGACCACAGCGCGCATTGAATCATCAGGTGCAGCAGGACGGTTTGCATCAGCCGGCCCCCGTGTTCGAGCGGATAAAGCTCAAGGCCAGGGAGCTGGGGATGCCAATCAGCAGCACCATCCACAGCGGCAATACGAAGATCGCCATCAAGACGAAGGTCAACACAAAGGCGCTGTAGTCGGCGATCGTCCTGGGCATGGCTTTGAGCAGGCGCAGGGTGGTGCCGAGCATCAGGCCGGTGGCAATCGGCATGACGGCGCCGAAGATCTGCTGCACCACGTCATTGCTCCACCACTTGGCATAGGCGAAACCGGCGAGCACGGTGATCAACGAGGGGAACAGGTACAGCCCGCACACGGTCACAATTGCACCCGGCAAGCCATGCAGGCGCCGGCCGTAGATGATGCCGACGTTGGCGATATTGGGCCCGGGGAAGAATTGCCCGGTGGTCAGCAGCTCATTGAAGCCTTGCTCGCTGACCCAGCGGCGCTGGTCAACCATCATCTGCCGTGCCCAGGGCATTACGCCGCCAAAGCCGAACAGGCCGACCATGGCAAAGTTGTAAAACAACTGCCATAGGCTGGGATGAGGCGGCGCGGGTTCAAGCTCGGGCACGGGGATTACCGATAGGGTGCTTTTATGTGGGCGCTGGCTTGTCGGATCGCCGCATCGCTGCGACAGCGATGTGTCAGCCAATACTCAGTGGCTGACAGGTCCTCATCGCAGGCGAGCCAGCTCCCACAGGATGAAGCGAATCATCTATCGGCGGGTGCGTTTGGGCAAATGAAGAAAGGTTGTTACCTGCCAAGCCGCCCGGAGCGTCAGAGTGCATAGTGTAAAACCATGCGGTAACGGTTATTCGAGGTAAGTGACACATGTATCACGGGGAACGATTCAACGCGTGGAGCCATTTGGTCGGGGCGGTTGCAGCTTTTGTCGGCGCAGTATGGATGTTGGTGGTGGCGAGCCTGGACGGCAGCCCCTGGAAGATCGTCAGCGTAGCGATTTATGGCTTTACGTTGCTGGTGCTGTACAGCGCCTCTACCGTGTATCACAGCGTGCAGGGGCGACGAAAAGCGATCATGCAGAAGGTCGACCACTTTTCGATCTACCTGCTGATCGCCGGCAGTTACACGCCGTTCTGCCTGGTGACGCTACGCGGGCCGTGGGGTTGGACGCTGTTTGGGATCGTGTGGGGGCTGGCCGTGATCGGCATCCTGCAAGAGATCAAGCCACGCTCCGAGGCGCGGATTCTATCGATTGTGATCTACGCGGTGATGGGCTGGATCGTGCTGGTGGCCGTCAAGCCGTTGATGGCTGCGCTGGGCACGGCGGGGTTTGTCTGGCTGGCCTCGGGCGGGGTGTTGTACACCGTCGGCATCATCTTTTTTGCCCTGGAGGATCGCCTGCGCCATTCCCATGGGATCTGGCATTTGTTTGTGATCGGCGGCAGCCTGCTGCACTTCGTGGCGATCATGCACTACGTGCTGTAACAGGCGACGCGGTTAAAAAATGTGGGAGCGGGCTTGCTCGCGAAGGCAGTGTGGCAGTTGATAAATAGGCTAACTGATCCACCGCATTCGAGAGCAAGCCCGCTCCCACATTAGATTGGTAGTGTTTTCACAAGCGTTCGAGCAGTTCACGCGCGCGTTTGCCGAAGATCTGCAGCAGGTTCGCCAGCATATGCGGCGGCGGCTCGTCAGCACGGGTCAGGGCGTACAGGGTGATCGGCAGCGGCGGGGTGAGCGTGCGGATGCAGGTGGTGGCCGTTGAGGCGCCCAAGGCTGTGAACGGGTCGATTACCGTCAACCCGGCGCCTGACTCGACCATGGCGCGCGCCAGGGAGTAGGTTTGTACGGCGATCGTCACCCGAGGCGCTGGGTCGATGTTTTCCAGGTAGCTGTCGAGTTTTGCCGCCAACGGATCAGCACTGGACAGCCCAATCAGCGGCGCACCCGCGAGCGCTGCCAGCGGCAATGGCTTGCTCATCTCGGCGTCTGGCCAATAACCCTTGGAGGCCAATGCTACCAACACCCCATTGGCCAGCACTTGCGTGGTCAAACCGGGATGGCCGGAGAAGTTGAGCGTCAGCGCCAGGTCGATCTCGCGCATCAACAGCTTCTGCACCAATTCGCGGCTATGGTCGCTGGACAGCTCGCAGGCGATGGTCGGGTAGTCGCGCGTCCATTCCAGAATCGCTGGCGGCAGCAGCGACAAGGCCAACGCCGGAATGGCACCAATGCGCACGCTTTGCCCAGGCTCACGGCGCAAGCTCTTGGCCAGGCGTCGCACACCTTGCAGGCTCTCGGTGACTTTCTCGACTTCGCTTTCCAGCGCCAGGGCCTCCGGGGTGGGCAGCAATTTGCCGCGCACCCGCAGAAACAGCGGGAAGCCCAGCTGCAACTCGGCGTGCTGCAGCACCTTGGTCACCGCCGGTTGCGAGACATGCAGCAACTGCGCAGCGGCGCTGACAGAGCCGGTCTGGCGGATGGCCTGGAAAATTTCGATGTGACGCAAGCGCATGGCACGTCCATAACCTTTGTTTATAGGTGGCCCATCTTTATTCATTGTCGGTGGCCTGTCACCTGGCCCTACGCTTGAGCCCAAGTTAATTCAAGAGCGGGTGGCGGGAATGGCCAAGCGGGTTTGCATCATTGGCGGTGGCGTCATCGGGTTAGCGAGTGCTTACGCCCTGGTGCGTGCAGGCCATGAGGTGACGGTGATTGAAGCGCGCGACACCTTGGGCAGCGAGACCAGTTTCGCCAACGGTGGGCAACTGTCCTACCGCTATGTGGCGCCGCTGGCCGACGCCGGCGTACCGTTGCAAGCCATTGGCTGGCTGTTGCGCGGTGACTCGCCGCTAACGCTGCGCCCCCGGCTCGACCCCCAGCAATGGCGCTGGATGGCGGCCTTTATCGGCGCCTGCCGTGGCTCGGTGAATAAACGCAATGCCGCCCACCTGCTGCGTCTGGCGTCCTTGAGCCAGACCACCTTGGAGCAATGGCGAGAAGCTGACCGCCTCGACGGCTTCGACTGGCGGCGCAACGGCAAACTGGTGACCTTTCGCAGCGCGGGCACCTTTGAGCATGCGCGCAGCAAGGTCACCGATACCTTGCAACAGCAAGTGTTGTCGGCCGCCGATTGCGCACGCCTGGACCCGGCGTTGGCGAGCGGTGGTTTTGTCGGTGGCATCTATACGCCCAACGAAGAGGTTGCTGATTGCCATGCCTTTTGCCGGCGGCTCGCGGCGCGGCTTGAGGCCTCGGGACGCTGCACTTTTTTGCTCGGGAAGAAAGTCACAGGCCTGCGTCACGCCGACGGCGTGGTGCAGGCCGTCGTGCTGGGCGATGACGTGATGCCGGTCGAGCAGCTGGTGCTGGCGGCCGGGCATCGCAGTGCTGAATTGGCATTGCCTGGGTTGTCGCTGCCGCTTTACCCGCTAAAGGGCTACAGCCTGAGCGTGCCGATTGGCGCGCAGCATCAGGCGCCGAATGTGAGCATCACCGACTATGACCGCAAGATCGTCTACGCGCGCATCGGCCAGCAGCTGCGGGTGGCGGCCATGGTCGATATCGTCGGCTTTGATGCGCGCCTTGAGCCAAAGCGCCTGGCACTGATGAAGCGCCAGGCACTCGAGACGTTTCCCCGTGCTGGCGATTACACCCGCGCCGTCGAGTGGGCCGGTATGCGCCCCGCCACGCCGACCGGGGTGCCGCTGATCGGGGCCTGTGCGTACCGCAACCTGTGGCTGAACCTGGGCCACGGCGCGCTCGGTTTTACCCTGGCCTGCGGCAGCGGCCAACTGCTCGCCGAGTTGATCGGCCAGCGGGTTCCTTCCATTGATATGCAGGGCCTGGCGCCCAGCGCCGCTTGAGGATAAAGCCATGACCATCAACCGAATCAACAGCAACGAACGCCTCTCGGGTGCCGTCACCTTCAAGGACTTGGTGTTCCTTTCGGGCCAGGTGCCGGGTGAAGGCCAGGAGGTAGCCACGCAAACCCGCGAGGTGTTGGCCAGGATCGATGCATTACTGGCGCAGGCGGGCAGCGACAAGGACCACCTGCTCAACGCAACGATTTACCTGAAAGACATCGGCGCCGGTTTTGCACCGATGAATCAAGTGTGGGCGGCGTGGCTGTCACCGGGCATGGCGCCGACGCGCACGACCGTGCAGGCGGAACTGGCGCGCCCGACTGTGCTGGTGGAAGTCAGCGTGATTGCTGTACGTAAATAACCGCAAGACCAACGGAGAATAACAATGAAAAAAATCCTGTTGACCGGCTGCACCCTGGGGCTTTTGTTTGGCGCTCAGGTTCAGGCGAATGACGCGCCGCTGGACGGCACGTTGAGCAAGATCGCCAGTGCCAAGTCCATCACGTTGGGTTATCGCGATGCGTCGGTGCCGTTTTCCTACGTGGGCGATAACAGCGGCAAGCCCATGGGCTATTCGGTGGAGTTGGCGAACAAGATCGTTGAGCGCATCCAGCAGAAAACCGGCGTGGCGAACCTCAATGTGAAGTACAACCTGGTGACCTCCCAAACCCGTATACCGCTGGTGCAGAACGGCACCGTGGACCTGGAATGCGGCTCCACCGGCGTCACCGCCGAGCGGCAGAAGCAGGTGGCGTTTTCCTACGGGTTTATCTATGTGAAAGGCCAGTTGCTGACCGCCAAGGACAGCGGCATCCAAGGCTTCGATGACCTCAAGGGCAAGAACGTGGTCACGACTGCGGGCACCACCAACGAGCGTTTTTTAAAGAGCTACAACGCCGAACACAAAGCCAACATGTTTGTGATCAGCGCCAAGGACCACGGTGAAGCGTTCAAGATGCTCGAAACCGGCCGTGCGGTGGCGTTCTACATGGATGACGCGCTGCTCTACGGCGAGCGTGCCAAGGCCAAGGACCCGCACCACTGGGCGGTGGTGGGTAAGGAGCAATCGCGGGAAATCTACAGCTGCATGGTGCGCAAGGACGACCCGCAGTTTCTCGCAGTGGTCAACGAAACACTCGGCGACCTGTACCGCTCGGGGGAAATCAACGGGATTTACCAGCGCTGGTTTGAACAGCCGATTCCACCCAAGGGCTTGAACCTGGAGTTTCCGATGACAGCCGAGTTGAAGGCGATTATTGCCAAGCCGGTCAGTGATCCCGTGGAGTGATAACCCTATCCAACTGTGGGAGCGGGCTTGCTCGCGAAGGCAGTGTGTCAGTTGATAAATAGGCTAACTGATCCACCGCATTCGCGAGCAAGCCCGCTCCCACAGTTGAATTGGGTTTGCAGGGCTGGGTTAGAAGTCGCCCCATAATTGCTGGGCCACGGCCAGTGCCACCACGGGCGCGGTCTCGGTGCGCAGCACGCGCGGGCCGAGGCGGGCGGCGTGGTAGCCGGCGCTTTGGGCGGCTTCGACTTCTGCGTCGGTCAACCCACCTTCAGGCCCGATCAGGAAGGCCAGGCTGGCAGGCCTGGCATGGCTGATCATCGGCTCGGCCACCGGGTGCAGCACCAGTTTCAACTCCGCCTCGGCCTGCTTTAACCAGTCCGCCAGCAGCAGCGGTGGGTGAATCACCGGCACCGTCGACCGCCCGCATTGCTCGCAGGCGCTGATCGCCACTTGGCGCCAGTGCAGCAGGCGTTTGTCGGCACGCTCGTCCTTGAGTCGTACTTCGCAGCGGTCGCTGAAAATCGGCGTGATTTCATTCACCCCCAGTTCGGTGGCTTTCTGAATCGCCCAATCCATGCGCTCGCCCCGGGACAGGCCCTGGCCGAGGTGGATGTGCAGCGGGGACTCGGTCTGGCCCGCGAAGCGTTCCGTGAGTTGCACGGTGACGCGTTTTTTACCGACCTCCAGCAAAGAGCCCAGAAACTCATAGCCGGAGCCGTCGAAGAGTTGCACGGCATCACCATCGCCCATGCGCAACACGCGGCTGATGTAGTGCGCCTGGGCTTCGGGCAATTCGTGCTCGCCGAGGCTCAGCGGGGTGTCGGTAAAAAAGCGGGACAGTCTCATTTCTGTTCTCTGGAAAAATACAAAACCTGTGGGCGCCGGGCTTGCCCGCGATGACGGTAGCCCTGACACCCGATCAGTTGAGTGAATTCAATCAACCTGGATCTCGGAAGCCTGGGTGGAAGTCCTTTGGCACTGCCACGCTGACTTTACTGTTGGTCGCAATATCGATGCCTTCACTGGCCACTTCAGCCAAAAAGTCGATTTGCTCCGGCGTAATCACGTACGGCGGCAGGAAATACACCACGCTGCCCAGCGGCCGCAATAGAGCACCGCGTTCCAGGGCGTGTTCGAACACTTTCAACCCACGGCGCTCCTGCCACGGGTAGGCGGTTTTGGTGGCTTTGTCCTGGACCATCTCGATGGCCAGCACCATGCCGGTCTGGCGCACTTCCGACACATGCGGGTGGTCGACCAGGTGCGCGGTGGCCGTGGCCATGCGCTGGGCCAGGGCCTTGTTGTTTTCGATGACGTTGTCTTCTTCGAAAATATCCAGCGTCGCCAGGGCCGCCGCGCACGCCAGCGGGTTGCCGGTGTAGCTGTGGGAGTGCAGGAAGGCGCGCAGCGTCGGGTAGTCGTCGTAGAAAGCGTCGTAGACGTCGTCGGTGGTGACCACGGCCGCCAGCGGCAGGTAGCCGCCGGTGAGGGCCTTGGACAGGCACAGGAAGTCCGGGCGGATGCCGGCCTGTTCACAGGCGAACATGCTGCCGGTACGGCCGAAGCCGACGGCGATTTCGTCGTGGATCAAGTGCACGCCGTAGCGGTCGCAGGCTTCGCGCAACAGCTGGAGGTACACCGGGTGGTACATGCGCATGCCGCCGGCACCCTGGATCAGCGGCTCGACGATCACGGCGGCGACCGTGTCGTGGTGCTCGGCCAGGGTCTGTTCCATGGCCAGGAACATCGTGCGCGAGTGTTCCTCCCAACTCATGCCTTCGGGGCGCAGGTAGCAATCCGGGCTCGGCACTTTGAGCGTGTCCAGCAGCAGCGCCTTGTAGGTTTCGGTAAACAGCGGCACGTCGCCGACCGACATCGCAGCGATGGTTTCGCCGTGGTAGCTGTTGGTCAGGGTGACGAAGCGCTTTTTGTTTGGCAGGCCGCGGTTGAGCCAGTAATGAAAGCTCATCTTCAGCGCGACTTCGATGCACGACGAGCCGTTATCGGCATAAAAGCAGCGGGTCAGGCCGTCGGGCGTCATCGCCACCAGGCGCTCGGACAGCTCAATCACCGGCTGGTGGCTGAAACCGGCGAGGATCACGTGTTCCAGTTGGTCCACCTGGTCCTTGATGCGCTGGTTGATGCGTGGGTTGGCGTGACCGAACACATTGACCCACCAGGAGCTGACGGCGTCGAGGTAGCGCTTGCCTTCGAAGTCTTCCAGCCAGACGCCTTCACCGCGCTTGATCGGGATCAGCGGCAGTTGCTGGTGGTCTTTCATCTGGGTGCAGGGATGCCACAGCACCGCGAGGTCGCGTTGCATCCACTGGTTATTCAAGCCCATCGTCTATCTCCTCGAAGCGGACCTGCGGCCGGCGCAGGCGAAACAATCGCGCAAGCCTATGCAATGCCAGACGGTGTCACAACCCATTACGGATGAATTGGCAGTAAACGCGGGACGGACTGTCACGTTTCTTAGGAATAGTCCTTAATCCATTGTTAACGTACTGTGCATAACCTCTTGATCGTATTTCTCGATATTTCAAAGCGAAATTTTCCGCTTTAATTCGATAGGTAAATCGCTAGTCTTGGGCACAGCTCTTACGGGATTTGGGACATGCAACTACGTAACTCACCGGCCCGCTATGGCTGGGTCAGCATTGTTTTGCACTGGGGCGTGGCCCTGGTGGTGTTCGGTTTGTTCGCCCTGGGCCTGTGGATGGTCGGTCTCGACTATTACAGCACCTGGCGCAAAGACGCGCCTGACCTGCACAAGAGCATTGGCATTACGCTGTTCGCCATCATGCTGGTGCGCATTGTCTGGCGCCTGATCAGTCCGCCGCCGCCTCCACTGGCCAGCTACAGCCGCTTGACCCGTATCGGGGCTGCGTTTGGCCATGCTTTCCTTTATCTCGGGCTGTTTGCCGTGATGATTGCCGGTTACCTGATTTCCACCGCAGACGGTGTCGGTATCCCGGTGTTTGGCCTGTTTGAGATTCCTGCCGTGGTTTCCGGGCTACCGGACCAGGCAGACACCGCCGGTGTGGTGCATCTGTACCTCGCCTGGGTGTTGGTGGTCTTCGCCGGCTTGCACGGCGTGGCTGCGTTTAAACACCATTTTATCGATCGTGATGCGACCCTGACGCGAATGCTGGGGCGCAAAGCCTGATGTTCAACCTCGACTCACAAGGAATAGAAAGCATGTTGAAAAAGACGCTCGCCGCTCTGGCAATCGGTTCTGCTCTGATGTCCGCAGGTTCGGTGATGGCCGCTGATTATGTTGTCGACAAAGAAGGCCAGCACGCCTTCGTTGACTTCAAGATCAGCCACTTGGGCTATAGCTTCATCACCGGTACTTTCAAGGACCTGGACGGCAAGTTCAGCTTCGACGCTGCCAAGCCTGAAGACAGCAAGATCGAGTTCAACGTACGTACTGCCAGCGTGTTCACCAACCACGCCGAACGTGACAAGCACATCTCCAGCAAAGACTTCCTGGACGTTGGCAAGTTTGCCGATGCCAAGTTCGTCTCCACCAGTGTTAAAACCACCGGTAAAAATGCTGCAGGCCAAGTCACTGCCGACGTGACCGGCGACCTGACTTTCCACGGCGTGACCAAGCCGATCGTCGTCAAGGCCACCTTCCTGGGTGAAGGCAAAGATCCATGGGGCGGCTACCGTGCCGGCTTTGAAGGCACCACCAGCTTCAACCGCCAGGACTTCGGTAAGCAGATGGACCTGGGCCCTGCGTCCAACACTGTTGAGCTGTACGTGACGTTTGAAGGTGTGAAAGCGAAGTAATTATTTCGCTGTTTTAAATACAAAGCGCCGACCTCCGGGTCGGCGTTTTGCTGTGCGTGGGTTACAGGCTGTCTTGATACGTCGCGACCTGGTCGTTGAGCCACGTGTGCAGGGCTATCAGTTGCGCCGAACGTTTGGTCCCCATCGGCCAGACCAGGTAATAGCGTGAAGAATGCGCCGGTTCAATATCGGTGAGCTTGACCAGATCCCCGCGTTGAATCAGTGAATGGGCAATCGAACGTCGGGTCAATGCGACGCCATGCCCGAGCCTGACCGCTTCGAGCAACAAAGTTGAGTCGGTGAATTCCAGCGCAGCATGAGGGCGTTGCCCCTCCACGCCTGCGGCACCCAGCCAGGTCGGCCAGCTTTCACTGGCGTGCAGCAGTGGCTGCTCCAGGATGGCTTGCGGTGTATCGGGCAGTACGCCGTGGTTGAAGTCGCGCGCGGCGACCACCAGCAATGAGTCGGTCATCAGCGTTTCGCAATGCATATCGGGCCATTGGCCGTGGCCGAAGCGGATGGCGCAATCGATCAGGCCCTGCTCGAAGCTGGCGAACTCCATGGACGATTCCAGTTTCAGGCGCAGACCGGGATGGGCGCTCATGAAATCGTGCAACCGTGGCAGTAACCAATGCATGGCGTAGGAGGGCAGCACCGACAGGGTCAGTAGCGGGTGCTTGTTTTTTGCCAGAAGCTTATCGGTGACCCCGGCTATTTCGCCCAGCGCCTGCCTGATCTGGTAGGCATAAACACGGCCTTCATCCGTCAGCACCAGGGAACGCCCGCTGCGCGCCACCAAAGCGATGTCCAAATACTCTTCCAGTGAACGAATCTGGTGGCTGACGGCGCTGTGGGTGACGTGCAGCTCAATGGCCGCCAGGTTCACCTTGCCCAGCCGGGCGACCGCTTCGAAGGCACGCAACGCGGCGAGTGGAGGGAGCTTCAATAGGTGAATTCCTTTCACGGGAAAGCCCAATAATAGCCGCTATACGTGAAATGAGTGAGCTACCGATAATGGCGACAAGTTATTTATTTAAATAACGCCGTGCAGAAAAATCGGGAGTTGTTAGGCATGATTAATGAAATCCAAGCGTTTCTGAAAGACTACTTTAATGTGTTGCAAACCCAGGACTTGAATGCGTTCGATCAAGTGTTTCATCGAGGCTGCGTGTTGTATAGCGCGCAAAATTCGGCCGTGGTGGTTCGGCCTTTTGATGAGTACAGGGCGATGGTTCAGGGCCGTAAGTCGCCCCGGGAAGGCGGTTTTCCGCAACTTGACGAAGTGCTGATGATTGATGTGATGTCGGCAGAAATGGCCATCGTTAAAGTACGCTTGCGCCTGTTCAATAACGTGATGGTCGACTACTTGAATCTGATGAAAGTGGATGGCCGCTGGATGATCTTCGCCAAGCTGTTTCACAAGGCCGGTGAAGTGACGGATTAATGCGCTGACCGCCAGATACAAAAACGCCCCGAACAGTCGGGGCGTTTTTATTTACCGTCGAACACTCAGCGGTTGCGGGTCAGCAGCGCTGGTTTTTCACCACGAGGACGGCCTGGCAGTTGATCCAACTGCTCGGGTGTCGGGAAGCGATCAGCTTTCGACTCCTTGTGGATGATTTTCGGCGCCGGGCCACCGCGCGGGTTCTGCACGGCAGGTTCGGACGCGCGTGGCTGATCGTCACGGGCCGGGCGGCGGTTGTTGCTGCTGCGCGAGTCTTCGCGACGGGCTTGACCGTCACGCGGCGCGCCATTACGCGGGCCACTGCGCTTGGCAGGTGGGGTGCCAGTGGTGCCGCCGCTGCTGTTGCGTGGACCGTTCTGACGCCCGCCCTGTGGCTGGCCGCCACGTGGAGCGCCTGCGCCTGCACCTGCAGCCGGTGCCGGAGCACCCGGACGGCGGCCACGGCCTTGAGCCGGTTTGGCCTGAGGCACGTAGTCAACGCGGTTACCGAAGTTATCCACGTCATCGTCGAGGAATTCGTCCGGGGCACGATCAGCTGTGGCGCGTGGTGGTTGGCTCGGCTGGCGCTGTTCGCGGGCCGGGGTGCCTTCACGTGGCTTCTGCTCGCGGGCTGGGCGTTCGCCACGGCCGTTGGTAGGCGCTTTTTCTTTGCCGCCCTTGTCTTTGCCCTTGTCGCGACGACCACCGCCACCACCGCCGCCGTTCGGGCCATCGCCCTTCGGACCGCGTGGGTTGCGTGGGTTACGCACGTCCGGACGCTCACGCGCTTCAGGCTTCTCGGCCTCCACGGTGCTGGAATCGAAGCCCATCAGGTCGCCGTCGGCGATTTTCTGCTTGGTCATGCGTTCGATGCTTTTCAGCAGTTTTTCTTCGTCCGGTGCGACCAGGGAAATGGCTTCACCCGAGCGACCGGCACGGCCGGTACGGCCGATACGGTGCACGTAGTCTTCGTCGACGTTCGGCAGCTCGAAGTTGACCACGTGTGGCAGTTGGTCGATATCCAGGCCGCGTGCGGCGATGTCGGTAGCGACCAGGATGCGCACTTCACCGGCCTTGAAGTCGGCCAGGGCTTTGGTGCGCGCGTTCTGGCTCTTGTTACCGTGGATGGCGACAGCGGTGAGGCCGTGCTTGTCCAGGTACTCGGCCAGGCGGTTGGCGCCGTGCTTGGTACGGGTGAACACCAGCACTTGTTCCCAGGCGCCGGCGGTGATCAGGTGCGCCAGCAGGGAACGCTTGTGGCTGGCGGCCAGGCGGAATACGCGTTGCTCGATACGCTCGACCGTGGTGTTCGGCGGCGTGACTTCGATGCGCTCCGGGTTGTGCAGCAGCTTGCCGGCCAAGGCGGTGATGTCGTTGGAGAACGTTGCCGAGAACAGCAGGTTCTGACGTTTGGCCGGTAGGCGGGCGAGGACCTTTTTCACGTCATGGACAAAGCCCATGTCGAGCATGCGGTCGGCTTCGTCCAGCACGAGGATTTCCACGTGGGACAAATCAACGCTGCCTTGGCCGCACAGGTCGAGCAAACGACCCGGGCAGGCGACCAGCACGTCAACACCGCGGGACATGGCCTGAACCTGTGGGTTCATGCCGACGCCGCCGAAGATGCAGGCGCTGACGAACTTCAAGTCGCGGGCATACAGCTTGAAGCTGTCGTGCACTTGGGCGGCGAGTTCGCGGGTAGGGGTCAGGACCAGTACGCGCGGTTGGCGCGGGCCGTGACGCTGGGATTTGTCCGGGTGACCGTTGGGGAACAACCGCTCCAGAATCGGGAGGGCGAAACCACCGGTTTTACCAGTACCTGTCTGAGCCGCAACCATCAGGTCGCGACCTTGCAACACGGCGGGAATGGCCCGCTGTTGCACCGGAGTAGGCTCGGTATAGCCCGCTGCCTCGATGGCGCGGACTAAAGCCTCGGAGAGACCGAGGGAAGCAAAGGACATGAGTAATCCTGTTTTAGTTAGGGCTTGGCCCAAAGGGATAATCTTGCCGGGCGTGAATGGCGCTTAGGGGAGCGCAACCCCGTCCGGTCCTGCTGCGTCTGGCGGGCACTCCACCGGCTCGCGCGGGCTGAAAGCTGCGCAGTAGCGGGGTTAGGTGCCTTTTTCAAGACCTCAGCGGCCGGGCGTGAGCCTGGCGGAAAGGCCGGAGTATAACAGAGCAATCACTGCGCGCTGCTTTCCTGCTGCTCAACGGTGTGTTCGGAGGCCGTAATGGCTTGGATTCCGCCATATTTGGCGCTCAAGGCTGCGTAGGCCGGTTCTTGCTTGAAGCGCTTGAGCTCGGCCGCAAAGCGTTGCACCAGCAGGTCCATGCCCGCGCCACGGCGTACGGCGAGAAATTGCTGCTGGCGGCTGACCACGAAGGGCGCCTGGCTGACTTTGCCTTCCAGGCCCATGGCCTTGATCACATGCTGGCCCACCCGGCGATCCGTGATGACCAGGTCGATACGTCCCAATGACAGCTTACCGAAGTTGGCCTCGTGGCTGGCGGCCGGCTCGCGGTTGAACAGGGTGGATTCGCTGAAGGCGTCGCCATAGAGGTAGCCCGGCGAAATGCCGACGGTCAGCCCCTGCAGGTCATCGATGTTTTCGGCGGGGTGTGGTCGCGCATTGGCGTAGAACAGCGCGAACTCGACTTCCGACAGCGGCTCACTGGGGTAAAGCAGCTGGGCGTCGCGGTCATGGCTGTGGAAAATATCCAGCGCACCGTCGGCATGGCCCTGGTCGAGCATGGCCAGGCAGCGTTTCCAGGGCAGGAATTGCCACTCCACATCGACACCCAGGCGCTGGAACACGGTCACCGTGGTTTCATAGTCCAGGCCGCGCATGCTGCCGTTTTCGTCGTAGACATAAGGCGCCCAGGGCTCAGTGACAATGCGTAGTTTCTCGCCGTAGGCGGTGAGGCTCAGGCAAGTAAAAAGCGCAGCGGTCAACAACTTGAGAATGACGGGCATACCCTGAGATTACGATGCTCCTTCGCTAAAGAGAAGCTCTGGCACAAGCATTCGCGGGCAAGTTGATGTGGACACAGCGACAAAAAAAGTCCGCATCGCTGCGGGCTTTTCTTAACGCTTGAGGCTTAGTTTACCCTGGCGTTCTGCTCACATTTTGAAGAATGCTGGTACATCGTTCCCTGAAAGATCGGCCGGATTTTTGAAGAATCATCCTCAGTACAGAACGCTTCATAACGCGTAATACACAGTACGCATGGCGTTCACAGCCGCAAGGGTAAACCCCAGATGCAGGTCAATATCAACGTAGACCTTCCATGCGCCGCACTGGGTGTCTCCAACTAAACTCTCTAAATTGAGCATCCGCGAAGAAAAATATGCGTGCCACAACGACAACTGAACTTTGGCGTATATGCAACTGGATATTACAGTCTTGTGTATTAATCAGTATTTTTAGAAGTCGACGGTGGAGCGAAATGTAGGAAATACCAATCAGAACAATCCGATAAGCTCCTACAAAAAACACACTAAAATCCAACTGAAAAACAATACAATTCAAGAAAATGAAATTGACAATCATAATAGGCCCTCATACGGTTTGAGTGCATCGCACATCTGCGAATGCATAATCCTGAGGAGCTATATATGAAACGTGTAATTATAGAGCCGACGCTTAACAATCAGTCAAACGACGCGTACCAGACCCCTCACTTCTCAATTAAGACGGTGACTGTACCCCGCTATAAATTCATCTCCAACTATGGGGGTAGCGCTGTCGAAGCTTCTGATAGTAGAAAACTAGCAATGAAATAATGATGTACCGCCTGGGCTTCGGCTCAGGCAGCCACTAAAATGAACCTCACTAATGGGTGGTCAGGCGGCTATGTGTACTGCGAAAAAAAAGTGGCTCTCAATAGATATATTTTTTGTGCTTAAAGATGGTGCGGCTTACTTGTGGGACTATAGAAATCACGTCCAATATCAAATAAGCACGAGAGAGTTTGAGCGGCTAGTGAGTTTTTCCGCAGGCGATTTCGTATCGGATACAACCGATGACATATCCATAGACTCCTGCGGGGTACTGTCTGAAGTGAAACCAACCGATGAATGGGGCTGGGACGTGCTATCAAAAATATTCCATATTGGGACATCTCACCCGAATTCGCCAACCCCAGACAAGCCTGATATGTACATCGAATATGCTAAAAGCTACTTAGATTTTTGCAAGTCAATTCATAATAACGAACCAAATATTTCTTTAATAAAAGGAGGCAAAAAAACATTACTGCCACCTCCAAATATCTCAGCGATTAAAGAAGCAAGCCTTTGGGAGACTCTTCTGTCGCGCCATACTTGTCGAGAGTTTTTTGATACTTCGGTACCAATATTATCACTGGCGACCATACTGTATGGAACGCTAGCCGATAAAAAGGAGACCGATTACGACGCTCCACTTGGCGCTCAAAAATTCGGTTTCAGAAGAACGTCGCCTTCAGCTGGAGGCTTACAGGCGACGGAGGGTTATGTATGGGTGCGAAATGTCGAGGATCTTGCACCTGGCATTTATCATTATATAAGCGAACAGCATATTCTGGAGAAGGTACGTGACCTTCCGTCCGAAGTAATATCTACTTATTTATGCGGCCAGCACTGGGCAAATAATTTAGCATTCGCTATTTTTTTTACCTCTCGTTTTGACAAGCTTTGGTGGAAATACCCCCACTCTCGTGCCTATCGCCCAATGCTGCTGGACGTCGGACATTTATCACAAACTGCGAATTTATTAATCACCGCGCTTGGCTTACATCCTTGGTTGACCGGCTACTTTCATGACAAAGAAATAAATGAACTCTTAGAGGTCAACCTTCCCTCGGAACAAGTCATTTTTTTGGTGGGTGCGGGACATGGTACGGGCAGTTCGTACACCACAGAAGTTAGAGAGCTACTAGACGGAATCTGACGAGGGGGCTGAGCATGATTAATGTAAAAAATGATGACTCTGTAATTCTTGGTCTTAAAGATGGACATGACGGGGCGGTAGCCCTAATTGTTGGTGATCACTTAGCGTTTTCTATAGAAGCAGAAAAGGATAATGGCCTTCGTTTTTCAAGCGTGACGCCTGACGCACTGTTGAAAATTTTTCAAATGGTCAGCAAACCCGTAGACATAGTGGCTCAGAGTGGGTGGAGTAGAGGATTGAACTCAGAAGGTGATGCCATTGGTGCAGGTTATTCTGGATTGAATAAGATCATCAGCCAAACACGCTCAATGTTTGGTCAGGATATTACTTATTTTTCATCCTCCCATGAGCGCTCTCACCTTTTATGTGGATACGGGCTTTCACCTTTTCCACAGGGACAGCCTTGCTACGCGTTACTCTGGGAGGGCTATTTCGGCGCATTCTATCGAATCGATGAAAACGTGAATATTACCAACTTAGGCGTTGTACTTGAAAACCCTGGTGACAGATTTGCTTTTTTATACGCGCTCGCAGATCCTACTTTTAATCTTGGAGCAGGACAAATTCGCTTAAGTGATGCGGGCAAACTCATGGCACTGGCTGCTTATGGAGAAAATAGTGATATTGATGAGGACGCCAGGCAGATAATAGCGACACTGATCGACAAAAACACGGACTTTAGGAAGTATCATAAGCACCAATTCCAAAACAGCATATATTACAATATTGGACTTAATGACCCTCGACTTGCATCACTTGCACATCACCTTTCAAACGCAATTTTTAATCTGTTTCGTAATTTTGCACAGCAAATAGTTTTTGATGATGCCCCTTTATTAATTGTTGGCGGATGCGGATTGAATTGTGACTGGAACTCCAAATGGAAGGATACAAAACTATTCTCTGATGTGTTTATTCCTCCGTGTACAAACGACAGTGGATGTGCAATTGGAACTGCGATTGATGCATTATTGCATACTAAGGGACTTGCCAAGATAACGTGGTCACCCTATGCAGGTGAGCCCTCGCACACTGACACAGATAACACAGGTATCTTCATTGGCGAGCCTTATGATATTCGACGTGTAGCGAGATTGCTTCATGAAGGCTGCATATTAGGTTGGGTGCACGGCAGATATGAAATGGGTCCTAGAGCCCTGGGAAATCGCTCTATATTAGCGGCGCCCTACCCTAGAGAAAATCTCATTAGGTTGAATAAAATTAAGAAGCGCGAAGGGTTTCGACCTATTGCTCCGATATGTTTAGAAGAATGTATGGCCGAATACTTCTGCCCGTCTAACTCCTCACCTTTCATGCTGGAATTCCGCAAAGTTATTTCAGCCCGCATTCCTGCGGTGACGCATATTGATAACTCAGCGCGTCCTCAATCAATCAATAAATCGCAGAATCTTCGTATGCATCAGTTGCTAAGCGCCTATCGTGATGTGTCAGGAATCGGCGTACTTTGTAACACCTCCCTAAATTTTAACGGGCGCGGGTTTATAAATAGGTTGAGCGACCTGTATCGATTTGCCAGTGAACATGAGCTCGACGGATTCGTATTTGAAGACAAACTTTTTCTAAATTCAGATCGGCATAATGAAAACGTCAAGTAAGCTTATTTGCGTGCAAGCGCTATCCAGTCTTTCACTATGGCTTGATATTTTTTTGATTTTCACGGTTCCCGTTTATCTATGGCATGCCTCTCCTTCATCAATAGCGTTCCTGGCTTTTTGCCTAGGTGCCCCTATGTTGTTGCTAGGTCCTATTGTAGGAACCCTGATAGATCGATATGACGTAAAAAAACGCTAGTATTTGGCGCCTTACTCCGCACACTGTCTACCGTAGCGCTAGCAGTGTCTCCAGACCTTCAGAGCTTTTTGTTTTTCGTCATCTTCAAAGGCGTGTCAAACTTATTTTACTTCCCTTCGATAACCATTATGGTTCGGCAACTGATACTTGCTGAAGAGCGCAAATCTTTTTTCAGCCACGTCAGTGTATTTGATCAGTCTTCCAAAATTTTTGCACCGTTACTAGCAGGCGTGTTAACGGCTGTCTTATCACCTAAGGATTTGTTCTTTTTGTCGGCTGCCGCCGTTTTATTAACCTTTCCACTTTTAAGGTCCATTTGCCTGGCATTCCGAACGCAAATGGCTGACACCTCTACGAAAGCCCTTCCACTCTATCGCGACATCACAAGGGGACTCTCTATATTCAATGCCTTGCCCTTTCAACTACGCATAGGTTTTTTTTACTCCCTACTGACATCGCTGGCTTTAGGGATTTACGACCCGCATTTGGCGTCCTTTCTAGCCTATGAAGGTTTACCTCCAGTTAATTTTTCAGTAATCGTCTCCGCAACAGCCGGAGGCGCGATAGGTGCCGCACTGCTGATGAAGTTCAAGTGGAGCAATATCGATGAGATTCTACTTCGTTCAAGCGCATTAGTTGTTTTCTCTGCAGCACTAATCCTGACAGCTGCTTTAGTGTTTTTCCAAGTGCCTGGAAGAGCCCATCTCTATCCGCTGGTTTGGTTTTTGAATGGCTTCGGCTATGAGACGTTAATAATATCTTCAAATATAATCCTTCAGCAATTATGCCCTCCTGACAATATCGGAAGAGTATCCATGTCTTTCAGGAGCCTCCAAATACTATGCGTTATAATGGGGCCTTCTTTAGGAACAGTGCTAATCATCGCAGGTGGTCGCCCAGCACCTTTTGTTGTGGCTGCATGCATGGCATTTTTAACGGCATCAGTGTCAATTGCGGTCTATTTATATGTGTACAGAAAACAAGCGCACGCACCTGTCAGTTAGTGCAAAGTCAAACGATCACCCGGCGAATATCCTGTCATTCAAAGTTGCCTGATCAAATTTAAAACAAAAAGGCCCTCGTCAATGCGAGGGCCTTTTGTTTTAAATGCACCGCAGTCGGGCAAGCCTCAGCGTGGCAGCTTGAGGTTGTTCCAGATGGCCAGGCTGGGTTCAGCCTGGTTCAGGGTGTAGAAGTGCAGCCCTGGTGCGCCACCTTGCAGCAATTGTTCACACATCTCGCTGATGACCTGCTCGCCGAATGCCTGGATGCTCTTGACGTCGTCGCCATAGGCTTCCAGTTGCTTGCGCACCCAACGTGGGATTTCAGCACCGCAAGCGTCAGAGAAGCGCGCCAGCTTGCTGTAGTTGGTGATCGGCATGATGCCCGGCACGATCGGGATGTTTACACCCATGGCCCGTACACGCTCGACAAAGTAGAAGTAGCTGTCGGCGTTGAAGAAGTACTGGGTGATCGCACTGTTGGCGCCGGCGTTGGCCTTGCGCACGAAGTTCTGCAGGTCGTCTTCGAAATTGCGCGCCTGGGGGTGCATCTCCGGGTAAGCCGCCACTTCGATGTGGAAGTGATCGCCGCTTTCTTCACGGATAAAGCTCACCAGGTCATTGGCGTAGCGCAGCTCGCCGCTGGCCATGCCCATGCCGGACGGCAGGTCGCCACGCAGGGCGACGATGCGCTTGATGCCGGCTTGCTGGTACTGGGTCAGCAGGCTGCGCAGGTCGGCCTTGCTGTCGCCCACGCACGATAAGTGCGGAGCGGCGGGAACTTTGACTTCGCTTTCCAGCTGCAGCACGGTGTTGATCGTGCGGTCACGGGTCGAGCCGCCGGCCCCGTAGGTGCAGGAGAAGAAGTCGGGGTTGTAGCTGGCCAACTGCTTGGCAGTCGCCATCAGTTTTTCATGCCCAGCATCGGTCTTGGTCGGGAAGAACTCGAAGCTGTAGCGACGGTCTTGGGACATGGGGGAGGTCTCCAGCTGCAAGTTGCAAGCTTCAAGCTGCAAGAGGGCGGCGTGCCGTTCTTGTAGCTTGAAGCTCACAGCCAATAGCTGCTTAAAGAGCGAGGAAGTGACAAGCCCTCAGCACAAACGCTTTTTCTTGCCGCTTGTAGCTGAAAGCTTGCAGCTGCTTAGTACCGATAAGCGTGCGGCTTGAACGGACCTTCGACGGTCACGCCGATGTAGTCGGCCTGGGTCTTGGTCAGTTGAGTCACTACGCCGCCGAAGCCGCGGACCATTTCCAGGGCCACTTCTTCGTCGAGTTTCTTCGGCAGCACTTCCACGGTCAGGCGCTCGGCTTTCTGGGCTGGCGACAGGTCGGCGTACTTCTGGCCGAACAGGAAGATTTGCGCCAGTACCTGGTTGGCGAACGAGCCGTCCATGATGCGGCTTGGGTGGCCGGTAGCGTTGCCCAGGTTCACCAAGCGGCCTTCAGCCAGCAGGATCAGGTAGTCGTCGTTCTGCGGGTCGAAATCACCAGCACCGGTGCGGTGAACCTTGTGCACCTGTGGCTTCACTTCTTCCCATGCCCAGTTCTTGCGCATGAAAGCGGTGTCGATTTCGTTGTCGAAGTGACCGATGTTGCAGACAACGGCACGCTTTTTCAGGGATTTGAGCATGTTCGCGTCGCAAACATTCACGTTACCGGTGGTGGTCACGATCAGGTCGATCTTGCCCAGCAGCGCTTTGTCGATGCTTGCTTCGGTGCCGTCATTGACGCCATCGATGAACGGCGAAACCACTTCGAAGCCGTCCATGCAGGCTTGCATGGCGCAGATCGGGTCTACTTCGGAGACTTTAACGATCATGCCTTCCTGACGCAGGGACTGGGACGAACCCTTGCCCACGTCACCGTAGCCGATCACCAGGGCTTGCTTGCCCGACAGTAAGTGGTCGGTACCGCGCTTGATGGCATCGTTCAGGCTGTGACGGCAGCCGTACTTGTTGTCGTTCTTGCTCTTGGTCACCGAGTCGTTGACGTTGATGGCCGGGATTTTCAGCTCGCCCTTGGCCAGCATGTCCAGCAGGCGGTGCACGCCCGTGGTGGTTTCTTCGGTCACGCCGTGAACGCGGTCGAGGATCTGCGGGTACTTCTTGTGCAGCAGCTCGGTCAGGTCGCCGCCGTCGTCGAGGATCATGTTGGCGTCCCATGGCTTGCCATCCTTGAGGATGGTTTGCTCCAGGCACCACTCGTACTCTTCTTCGGTCTCGCCTTTCCAGGCATAAACCGCGATACCGGCAGCAGCGATAGCAGCAGCAGCCTGGTCTTGAGTCGAGAAAATGTTGCAGGACGACCAACGTACTTCGGCACCCAGGGCAACCAGGGTTTCGATCAGCACGGCAGTCTGGATGGTCATGTGGATGCAGCCGAGGATCTTCGCGCCTTTGAGCGGCTGCTCAGCGGCGTACTTGCGGCGCAGACCCATCAGGGCAGGCATTTCGGATTCGGCGATAAAGGTTTCGCGACGGCCCCAGGCAGCGAGGGACATATCGGCGACTTTGTAGTCGGTAAAACCTGCAGGCGTGATTACAGCGCTCATGAAGAGCCTCCATTCGTAGTGTGCGAATGGGCGCCGTTGTGCGTTTAGTATCAGGCCAGGTGAACCAGGCCCAACAACGCCCCATCCGAGCCTGACAGGTCGAGCCTGCTGCAGCGCCCCTCGGACAGGTGGCGGGAGAACGGTAGTAGCCGTTCTGAAATCGGGGGCGATTATAGCTTTCTTTAACCGGCTAGTGGCAAGCTTCGAGCGGTAAGCGGTAAGTAAGAGCGAATCGGCTTTTAACTTGAAGCTTACCGCTTGAAACTTGAAGCTGGGAGGGCAACTCTATCGTTCACCCCCCCGGAGCCCTCCCACCATGAACTTCCACACCCGCAAATGGGTAAAACCCGAAGACCTCAACCCCAACGGCACCCTGTTCGGCGGCAGCCTGCTGCGCTGGATCGACGAAGAGGCGGCCATCTACGCCATTGTCCAGTTGGGCAACCAGCGTGTGGTGACCAAGTACATCTCCGAAATCAACTTCGTCAGCGCCTCGCGCCAGGGCGACATTATCGAGCTGGGCATCACCGCTACCGAGTTCGGCCGCACCTCCATTACCCTGACCTGTGAAGTGCGCAACAAGATCACCCGCAAAAGCATCCTGACCGTGGAAAAAATGGTCTTCGTCAACCTCGGTGAAGACGGTTTGCCGGCGCCCCACGGCCGTACCGAGATCAAGTACGTGAAGGATCAGTTCCAGGAAGACGGCATCAAGGATTAATACTGCCGCTGGCCAGTGAACGCTATTGATGGGCGACAGGTCGTACCTGAATAACACCCCCCTGTTCAGGTACGCCCATGGCCACGCAAGCAGACGGCAAGACCCCCAACTTGTCGCAGGAAGAGCAACACGACGTCGACAAGAACCAACCGCCCCGCGCGGCGGTTCTGCATGAAATCATTCGCACCCAGGGCGATCAGGAGCTGGAGCGCACGGTAGCGGCGCTGTGGTGGTCGGCGCTGGCGGCCGGCCTGACCATGGGCCTGTCGTTGATGGGCATGGGGCTGCTCAACTCGCGCCTGCCCGAGGGTGAAGCATTCAAGGTGATTGCCAGTTTCGGCTATTGCGCGGGTTTTCTCGCCGTCATCCTGGCGCGCCAGCAACTGTTCACCGAAAACACCCTGACGGCCGTGCTACCGGTGATGAGCAAACCGACGCTGGCCAATGCCGGGCGCCTGTTGCGGCTGTGGACAGTGGTGTTGGTGGGCAACCTGTGTGGCACCTTGCTGGTCGCGTATGTGATGCTGCACTTGCCGATTTTCGACACCAAGACCGATATGGCCTTCCTTGAGATTGGCCGCAAGGTCATGGAAAACGACCCTGGCCAGATGTTCGCCAAAGGCATTATTTCCGGCTGGATGATCGCCACCATGGTGTGGATGATCCCGTCCATGGAAAGCGCGAAGATGTTCATCATCATCCTGATCACCTACCTGATGGCGCTGGGGGATTTCACCCACATCGTGGTTGGCTCGGCCGAGGTGTCGTACCTGGTGTTTGCCGGCGAACTGCCCTGGAAGGACTTCTGGCTGATATTTGCCGGGCCGACCCTGGCGGGCAATATCATCGGTGGCAGTTTTATCTTTGCGCTGATCAGCCATGCGCAGATTCGCAGCGAAAGCAGCCTGCCGGGCAAGAACGCAGACCCGCGCCACCCCCAACAGGTCAACAAGGAGCAGTAAACCGGTTCGTCATAAATGAATGGCAAAGTCGCTGCTCGGTTTTCCATTCATTTAAAGAAGGATCTTTATGCGGGCTTTCCCTTTTTTGCGCGTGCACAGGTGGTGCGCGCTGGTTGTGGCGGTGGGTGTGTTCGCTACGGCGCAGGCCAAGGATGATGCGGCGGATCGCTCCGTCACCATCGAGAAGAACACTCAGCATTATGTAATCAACGCCGACGGCAGTTACGTGCTGGAGGCCGATAAGGTCGTGCTGATCAACGAAGAACGTGCCATCCGGCGCACTGCCCAGCAGGGCTTCGGTTACAACCGCTCCCTGGACACGCTGGAGATTGTCGAGGCATTCACCCAGAAGCCGGACGGGCGCAAGGTGGTGGTCAGCGCGCAGCAGATCAAGGAGCAACAGGAACGGGCTTCGGCGGGCGCGCCGATGTTTCAGGATTCGCGGGTTAAGGTCGTGATTTTCCCTGAGGTCGCTGTCGGCGATCGCTTGAGCCTGCGCTACAAACGAACACGCAAAACCGCATTGTTTCCTGATGAGTTTACCGACTTCGCCACCACGAGCTTGAACCCGACCGAGGGTTACAGCCTGACCTACGACCTGCCGGCAGACAAACCCTTATACGCCGATGCGCGCGGTTTCAAGGCCTCCGCGCCGGCCGCCGCACCAGGGCGCAAGGTGTATCGTTGGGACTATGTGCCAACGGACAAAGCCCGACCTGAACAAAGTGCAGTGGCCTACACCGACTATGGCCAGTTCCTCGCTGTCTCGACCTTCGCGAACTACAGCGCGCTGGCCAAGGCCTATGAGGCACGTGCCACGGTCGAGGTAACACCGCCAGTCACTGAGCTGGCGCGGGAACTCACTGCCGGTTTGTCGACGCCGCGGGCCAAGGCCTTGGCGCTCAGTGATTGGGTGCGCAAGAACATTCGTTACGTGGCGGTGTACATCGAAGCCGGTGGCGTGGTGCCGCACTCGGCGCAGTCGGTGCTGGACAATCGCTACGGCGACTGCAAGGACCATGTAGCGCTGCTGGAGGCCATGCTCAAGGCCGTCGCTATCGAAAGCTCGCCGGCGCTGATCAACCTGGGCAACGCCTACACCTTGCCCGCGGTGGCGGCGTTAGGGGTGATAAACCATGCAATTACCTATGTGCCCAGCCTGGATCTGTACCTGGACTCCACCGCCAGTTCCATCGCGCCGGGTTACTTGCCGCCGCCGGATTTGGACAAGCCGGTGCTGTTGACCCGTACCGGCGAGTTGGGGCGCACCCCGGCGACCCAGCTTGGCAGGCTGTCCACCGAGCTGGTGTTTAAAGTTGATGACAAAGGCGCGGCTGACTTTACCCAGACCTCACTCGCCGAAGGGTGGCGTACGGAATCGATGCGCTTTGGGATCAAGTCTTTCGAGCCTGGGGAGCGTGAGCAGCTCATCCAGAAAACCCTGCGTGCCCATGGGCAGTCGGGCAGCGGCACGCTGCAAACCGATGCTCTGGACAGTAATGCGCCCAGCTTCAAGACCACGTTGGCCGGGCATACCGAAAACCTTGTCAACCTGCCGGGGCCGATTGGCGTGCAGGCCCTCAGCCGCCTGGGAAGCCTCATCTCCCAAGATGTACAGGCGCTGTCCGCAGAAAAGGTACGGGCACAGAACTTCACCTGTTTCACCAGTCAGAGTATCGAAAACGCCCGCTTCGAGTTTCCCGCATCGGTGAACATTCTGGCATTGCCCAAGGCCGTTTCGCTCAAGGGCGCGGATGTTAGCTACGACTCCAGTTATGAGCGCAGCGGCAATACCGTGCTGGTTTCCCGCACTCTGGCGTTCAGCCACCCGCAAGCCGTGTGCAGTCCTGAATGGTTCAAGACGATGCGGCCGATGATCGAGGCGATGTTCAACGACCTCAAAAGCCAGATCATTGTGCAGACCCTCTAGGGGCAAGCGCTGGCGGCGAAATGAGTTCGCCGCCCGTGTCTATCAGTGGGCGTCGGCTTGCGGGGCCGGTTCATCTTTGGTCACGTGTTTGACCAGCTTACCGATGCTCAAGCCCTGCAACAGGATCGACGACAGCACCACGATGTAGGTGATGCTCAGCAACAGGTCGCGCTCCGGGCCCAGCGGCAGGGCCAGGGCCAGTGCCACCGAAACCCCGCCACGCAAGCCACCCCAGGTGAGAATGCGGATGGTGCCGCGTGGCACCGTGCGCCAGCGGCGCAGCAACAGAATCGCCGGGGCCACGGTCAGCAGGCGTGACAGCAGGATCGCTACGGCGAGCAAGCTGGCGGCGAATACGTGCAGCCAGTTGAACGGCAACAGCAGCAGCTCCATGCCGATCAGCGCAAACAGCAGAGCGTTGAGCATGTCATCGAGCAGTTCCCAGAAACCATCCAGGTAGCGCCGGGTCATGTCGTTCATCGCCAGTTTGCGGCCCAGGTTGCCGATGATCAGCCCGGCCACCACCATCGCAATCGGTGCGGAAACGTGCAGTTCGCTGGCCATCGCCGAGCCGCCAATGACCAAGGCCAGGGTCAGCATCACTTCGATCTGGTGCTGCTCGATGCTCTTGATCATCAGGTACACCAGGTAGCCGATGAGCCCGCCAAATGCCACGCCGCCAATGGCTTCATGGGCAAACAGCATGGCGGTGGCGCCGACGGTTGGCGTTTCGCCCAACTGTGCGATGCCGAGCAGCACGGTGAACACCACAACCGCCGTGCCGTCGTTGAACAGCGACTCGCCGACGATGGTGGTTTTCAGGGGTTTCGAGGCGTTCGCGGTTCGCAGCACACCCAGCACTGCAATCGGGTCGGTAGGCGAGATCAACGCGCCGAACAACAGGCAGTAAAGGAAGCTCACGTGCCAGCCAAACAGGGCAAAGATGTAGTACGCCAGGCTGCCGATCACCACGGTGGCGATTAATACGCCGAAGGTTGCGAGTAAGCCGATGGGCCAGCGATAACTGCGCAGGTCATTCAGGTTGACGTGCAAAGCGCCGGCGAACAGCAGGAATGACAGCATCCAGTTCATCAGCAAGTCGCCGAAGTCGATCTGGCCGATCAACTGCTGGATACGCGCTTCCAGGCCGGGGTAGCCGATAACGCTCAGGCCTTGCAGGATCAGGGAAAACAGCAGGGCCGTGACCATCACGCCGATGGTGGGCGGCAGGCCGATAAAACGGAAGTTCACATAGGTGAGCAGGGTGGTGAGGCAGATGAAGGCGGCGACAAGTTCAAGCATCCGGGGTCCTTGGAGGAGAGTGACAGGTTGTTAATGGGTGGATGGACCGCAGCCGTGGCGGGATGTTGCAAACCACGCAGCAAAAGGCGGGTAGAACCTTTCGGTACGGCACGGCTCATAGCGGGTAAGTGCGGCTTCGCATTTTTAGTGCTAAAACTCTAACCGCTGACTAAAACGACAAAAGGAATCTGTGATGACGGTGGCATTCTGGTGTGTGTTGATTGCAATGTTTCTGCCTTACCTGTGCACGGGTTTGGCCAAGTTCAGCGGCGGCAAGTTCGGGCCGCGCCAGAACCATGACCCGCGCGCTTTCCTGGACACCCTCGAAGGGTTCGCCAAACGCGCCCACAGCGCACAGCTCAACAGCTTTGAAGTGACGCCTGCGTTTGCGGCGGCGGTGATCATTGCGCACCTGGCCGGTACAGCGTCGCTGGTGACCATTAATGTGCTGGCAGTGCTGTTTATCACCAGCCGCCTGCTGTACATCATTTGCTACCTGGCGGACTGGGCGATGCTGCGTTCGCTGGTGTGGTTCGTGGGCATGGCGTTGATTGCGAGTTTCTTCTTTGTCTCGATCTAAAGGCTGACGCGGTTTCATTGTGGGAGCGGGCTTGCTCGCGAAGGCGGCGGGTCAGTCATCAGTTGTGCTGGCTGATACACCGCCTTCGCGAGCAAGCCCGCTCCCACATTTGATCTTCAGTGGTCTTCAGGTCCCGGCGGGTGCGTCGGGCACCTGCGGCAACACTGCACCCTTGGGCCACAACATCCAGATCTGTCCCTGTTGCTTCATGTTCCCGGCCAATTCACCCGCTGCATCACCTGTGCCCCAGAACAAGTCCGCACGCACTTCGCCGGTGATAGCGCCGCCCGTGTCCTGCGCGGCGACGGGGCGTGCGATGGGTGAACCATCGGGTTGGGTGGTCGACAGCCACAGCAGGCTGCCCAGCGGAATCACCTTGCGATCCACTGCCACGCTGTAGCCCGCCGTCAGCGGCACATTCAGCGAACCACGCGGGCCTTCATTGCTGTCCGGGCGGGCGCTGAAAAACACGTAGCTGGGGTTGCTCGCCAACAGTTCCGGGATGCGTTGCGGGTGCGCCTTGGCCCAGGCGCTGATAGCGCCCATCGTCACGTCTTCTTTTTTCAGCTCGCCTTGCTCGACCAGCCAGCGGCCGATCGGTCGGTAAGGGTAGCCGTTCTGGTCGCCATAACCGACGCGCAGTTGACGCCCGCCCGCCAGTTGAATGCGCCCCGATCCCTGGATCTGCAGGAATTGCAGGTCCATCGGGTTAGTCAGCCAGGCAATCGGCTTGGCCGTGGAGCCCTGGCCGTTGATGGTACTGGCATCGTCATAGGGCTTGAGTACACGGCCTTCGAGACGGCCGCGCAGGCGCTTGCCTTTGAGTTCCGGGTAGATGCTTTCCAGGTTGACGATGATCAGGTCATCCGGCACACCGTAAACCGGCACATGGGCCGTGGCGGTTTCGGTCAGGCTGCCGGGGTAGACCGGTTCGTAGTAGCCGGTGATCAGACCGTTCGGCGTGTTGTCGGCCGAGCGCAAGCCGAATACATCCAGGCGTTCCTTGAGAAAACTGCGAACCGCCACGGCATCACCCGGCACGGTGGCTGCCGCTGCGCAGGTAGCGCCCCATACCGGGTCGGCCTTGAGGCGTTGGCAAGCGCTGCGCCAGGATTCAAACCCTGCCAGCAGATCGCTGTCGGAGACGGCTGGCAGGGCTTCCCACGGTGCGCTCACATAAGTGGCGACCGCATGGGGTTTGGCCGCTTCATCTTTTTTGTGGGCCTCTTTACCGCCATCGCATCCGGCCAACAACGCCAGCATCGGCAGAGCCAGCGCCAGGCGGCGGCTCCAGGGTTTCAACGTAATAGTCATACAAGCAATTCCTGAAGCGGTTGCCCGCGCCGTGGCGCATTCAGGCAACCCTTATTATTAATAGGGCTATTGGTCTTTACGGGCGGGGCGAGGATACTGGCCGCCGTTTCCCGTGACCTTGAAGCCATCATGACTTTTAAAAAACTGACCGTGGTATTGCTGGCCTGCCTGACCTTGTCCGCTTGCGGCGGTGTCGATCCGAATTCGCCCCTGGGCCAACGCAAGGCAATCTTTAAGCAGATGCTCAAAACCGGCGAAGACCTGGGCGGCATGTTGCGTGGGCGTATCCCGTTCGACGGCGCCAAGTTCGCCGAAGGCGCAGTCAAGCTCGATGCCTTGTCCCACGAACCGTGGAAGCATTTCCCGAGCGTGCGTGAAGAAGATCACACCAGCGCCAAGGACAACGTGTGGCAACAGCAGGCACGCTTCCAGGAGTTGGCCCGAAACCTTGAAGCGGCCACCGGTGAATTGGTGATCGCAAGCCAAGTGCAACCTTACAAGGCCAGCAACCTGGGGCCGGCGGTGCAGAAGGTCGAAGATGCCTGCACAGCCTGCCATAAACAGTTTCGGGATCACTGACCGGTCTTACTTGTCGAGTTCTTCTACGGCGTCCTGCAGTTCCTTGCGCGACTGGGCGAGCTTGTCTTTGCGTTTGTTGATCTTGTCCGCATCGCCCTTTTTCATTGCCTTGTCGAGGTCGGCCTGGCGGCGGCTGACTTCATGTTTGGCGTCGAGCACCTTGTTCTCGCGCTCTTTCCTCAAGGACGCGTCGGTGCAGTGGGCGGTGACTTCGCTCAGGGCTTTTTCCAGACCGGCTTGCTGCTCACTGTTGCCATGGGTCCTGGCCTGTTCGATCTGGGCGCTGATGGCTTGGCGTTTGGCGGCGCAGCCGGTAAGTTCCGGGACTTCTTCGGCGGCCAGCAGCGGCGTGGTCATGAAGCTTGCGACGGTCAACAAGGCTAGTGGGGCTAGAAATTTCATGTAAGGCTCCAAGGTCGCAATCGGTTGGCAGGGTGAATTCTGCCGGGGTTAAAAGTGGCCGGGCGGGGCTTAAAACCCGTCAATCCCGGCCACACGTAATGTTTCAGCTAATGCTTGTACTTGCGGGTCGCGAAAAAAAGCGCTCAATTGCGCCGCGCGGCCCGGGCCAATACCGTCGGTAGCCAGCCAGGCCTGGACATCTCTGGCGGCCAGGGTCTGCCAGCCGCCCTCCAGATCGTTGCGTGCCGAAGGCGGTACACCCAGCGCTTTGAGCCATTGCGCAAAGGGCCGTTGCCGAGCGCTTTGAAGGCTGTCGAGCACACGGGCACGGCTGCGTTCACCGAAGCCGTCAATGTTAGCAAGCTCTGCCGCATCCAGGGTCAACCAATCGAGAAAGCCTGCGATTAGACCGGCCTGGATCAATGCGTTCCAGGTTTCGCGCCCTATATTCGGTAAGGACAGGCCTTGATTGCTGCTCAGCCAGGTCAGCCGGGCGAGCAACTGTTCCTCGCAACCGGGGTCCAGTTGCCAACAGCTCAACGCGTGGAAGTCCCGAGCATCCGGTACCTGCACCGCCACCCTTGTCTTGTTGCGCAGGATCACTTGGTCCAACCGGGGAATCACTTGGCCGGCAAGGCTGATGGAGACCTGATCGCCAGGACGGATATCCAGCGCATGCCACTGTTTCAGGGAGCCGACGTTGACGCGGCGAATTTGCCGATCGTCCAGCCGCACGGGGTCCAGTTCCAGAATGGGGGTGATGCGCCCGGTGCGGCCGATCTTGAAGTGCACCTTGCGCACCAGCGCCAGCGCCTTGGTGACCGGGTACTTCCAGGCGATCGCCCAGTAAGGCGTTCCGGCCTGCCAGCGTTTGGCGGGTGGGCGCAACGCCTGGTGCAACACCACGCCATCGCTGGCGAAGGGCAGCGGATGGTTGTACCAGTAGCTGCGCCAGTGCGCGGCCTCAGTCATGTTCTGGATGGGCTGGCTGTAGCGACGGCTGTCGGCAAAACCCCAGCGCGCCAAGGTGGCCAGGCGCGTGGTGAAGTCTGCCGGGCCGTTGGGCCAGGCCCAGACGAACAAGCCGATTCCAGCGGCGTCAGCGTCACTCAGCTGGCGACGATTCATTAGCCCTGCCACCTTGCTTCGGGCACTTACCCCGCCGTGTGCTGACTGCACATGATCGTCAAGGCGCCAATAGAGTTCGCCTTGCAACACCAGATCGGTCGGCTCCGGCAGTTGCTGGACAATGCCGGGGAGCTTGCGTGCGGCGGCTGACCAATCCTGGCCGAGCAGGCCGTCACCTCGGCTGATGAGTTGGCTCAACCGACCCCGGTGATACACCAGCGTCACCGCAACGCCGTCGACCTTGGGTTGAATCCATACGTCTTGTCGGGTTCGGAGCCACTCATCGACAGCCTTTTCATCGACCAGCTTTTCCAGGCCGGTGTGCGCGACCGGGTGAGCCCGCGTGCCCCGTGAACTGGCCAATGGGTTGTCGGTGGCTGTGGTTAATTGAGTAAAACACGTTCTCCATTGAGCCAGGCGGTGGCGAGCCTGATCATAGAGTTCATCACTGACCGGGGATTGGCCAAGCCGGTGGTAGCTGTCATCCCATAGTTTTATCTGTTCAGCCAAGGTGTCGACCTGTGATCGGGCTTCCTCGGGGCAATCGTCTGCCCAGGCCAAAAAAGGCAGGGCGCTGAGTAAAAGAGCAATCAGTAAACGCATCATGAGCATCCTTGCTCGGAAGGGGCGCCCAGCCTAAGTGATACATACGGCCACAAAAAAGCCCCGACGCTGCGGGGCTTTTTACCGGGTGTTTCGAGTTACTTGAACAGACCGCCCAAGGCCTTCACCGTATCGTTCTTATCCACCCTGGCTTCCTGTGTTTGCTGCTTGGCGTCGACTTTGGCCTGGGACTCAGCCAGTTTGTTACAGCCTTTGTTGACCTGCTCTTGTGCCGCTTTAAAAGCCTTCACGCTCAGCATGTCGTTCTTGGCCTCGGCCGCATCGATCTTGGTTTGCAGGTCTTTGGCTTGTTGCTGGCAATCACCGGACTTGCTGCCCAGTTGGGTGCTCAGGGCGCCACCCAGTGCGCTCAGGTCGGCAGCCTGGGCCGGCAGGGTGAACAGGCTGAGCAGAAGGGCGGCAGGGAAGAGCGTGGAGATGCGCATGAAAAACCTCAATGTAAGATTGCCTGCGCGCTTATCTGTCCCGGGCTGGCGCAGTGCAATATCCAAATAAGGTGAAGCGCCCGAGAGGGCGCGGATTCTAGAGGGCCACTATTTGGCCTGCAAGGTTTTGGATCCAAAAACGTGAATATCAGCCGGTTAATCACCCGGCCAATAAAAAGCCCCGCAGGTTTTACCCTGCGGGGCTTTGTGTGCCGCGAGTGATTACAGGCCTGCAGCGGTACGCAGGTCGTTGGCGCGGTCAGTTTTTTCCCAGGTGAACGTGGTGAAGGTGTCGTCGCCGACAGTCTTCTGCGCAGGGGTACGACCGAAGTGGCCGTAGGCTGCGGTTTCCTGGTACATCGGGTGCAGCAGGTCGAGCATGGTGGTGATCGCGTAAGGGCGCAGGTCGAAGATCTCACGCACCAGCTTGACGATCTTTTCATCGCTGATCTTGCCGGTGCCGAAGGTATTCAGCGAGATCGACGTAGGCTGAGCCACACCGATAGCGTAGGAAACCTGAATTTCGCAACGCTCGGCCAGGCCGGCCGCAACGATGTTCTTGGCCACGTAACGACCGGCGTAGGCGGCGGAACGGTCAACCTTGGAGGGGTCTTTACCCGAGAACGCGCCACCGCCGTGACGGGCCATGCCGCCGTAGCTGTCGACGATGATCTTGCGGCCGGTCAGGCCGCAGTCGCCCACCGGGCCACCGATGATGAACTGGCCGGTCGGGTTGATGTGGAACTGGGTGTCCTTGGTCAGCAGCTCGGCAGGCAGCACGTGCTTGACGATCAGCTCCATCACGCCTTCGCGCAGGTCGGCGTAGGACACATCCGGGTTGTGTTGGGTCGACAGTACAACGGCGTCGATGCCTACGACTTTGCCGCCTTCGTAACGGCAGGTCACCTGGGACTTGGCGTCCGGGCGCAGCCATGGCAGCACGCCGGATTTACGCGCTTCGGCCTGGCGCTGCACCAGTTGGTGCGAGAAGGTGATCGGTGCCGGCATCAGCACGTCGGTTTCGTTGCTGGCGTAGCCGAACATCAGGCCCTGGTCGCCGGCGCCCTGATCTTCAGGCTTGGCGCGGTCCACACCCTGGTTGATGTCGGGGGACTGCTTGCCGATGATGTTCATCACGCCACAGGTCGCGCCATCGAAGCCGACGTCGGAGCTGTTGTAGCCAATCTTGGTGATGACGTCACGGACGATCTGTTCCAGATCGACCCAGGCCGTGGTGGTGACTTCACCGGCGATGATCGCCACGCCCGTTTTCACCAGAGTCTCGCACGCCACACGGGCGAACTTGTCTTCAGCAATGATGGCGTCCAGCACCGCGTCAGAAATCTGGTCGGCGATTTTGTCCGGATGCCCTTCAGACACGGACTCGGAGGTGAAAAGGGAGTATTCGCTCATCTCGATGATTTCCTGATATTTACCGATGGTGAGTGTCGCCAGCCGGCCGCTGAAAATGGCGGACCTGGATCTGGAAACCATTACGTAAACCTACATAGAGGCTTTCCCCGGGAACGAGTCCCGCAGCGGTGGCCCAACGGGCCAGATCGTCCTGTTCAAAACCCAACCAGAGATCACCGCAGGCCTCCTTGGCCCAATTCTGGTTGTGGCTGCATAAATCTGTGACCAGCAGGCTACCGCCGGGTTGCAGCAAGTTTGCCATCTGCTTGAGGGCGTCGGCGGGGGCGGCGAAATGGTGCAGGACCATGTTCAGCACCACGCAATCGGCCCGCAGGCTGGTGTCATTCAACGCGTCTGCCAACTGCAGGCTGACATTGCCCAGGGCTTCGCGCTCACACAGCTGGCGCGCCAGTTCGAGCATCGCCGGGCTGTTGTCCAGCGCCGTCACCTGCTGAAAGCGGCGCGCCAGTTCCGGCAGGAAACCGCCGTCGCCAGGTCCGACTTCCAGCGCCGTCGCCTCATGACTGAAGCTCAGCTTGTCCAACAGCGCCAGTACGCTTTCGCGGTATTGCGGCAAACCGGCGATGAGGTCCTGCTGGGCGCGAAACTTTTCGGCAACCCGAGAGAAAAAGTCCTGGCTGGCGGCGGCCCGTTGTCCGTGGACCTGGCCGATGCGCGACTGCACATCCGCCGGCAGGCTCAAGTTGTCGACTTCTTCGAGCAAAGCGCTGTGCAGCTTGCCGCCGAGCAGCTCGGTGTGGGGCAGGGCACGGCGGTAAAAAATCGCATTGCCTTCGCGGCGGGTGGCTACCAGCTCGGCCTGGGCCAGTACCTTGAGGTGGTGGCTCATGCCGGACTGGCCAATGGCAAAGATTTGCGCCAGTTCCAGTACCCCGAAGGAGTCGTTGGCCAGTGCGCGCAGTACGTTCAGGCGTAACGGATCACCAGCGGCCTTGCATAAGGCAGCCAGCTCATCGCCGTCGTCGGGACGCAGGGAGGGCACGGGTAGGTTCATAAGGCCAGCAGTCTAGTGATGGGTGTAAATCCCTGCAAGGCCAATATCAAAAAGTTTTGATATTGGTCGATAAGTGGCGGTTATAAGCAGCCGCTATTACCTCTAGACGAAGCCGTGGGGCGTTTCTGCAAGCGATTGCCGTGCAATGCGCAGGAAAAACACCGTCAAGTGACTATCTGTCATTGCCCGCAGGCGGTGGCTGAGGGAAAATGCCGGTCCTTTTTTCGGTTTCTATATTCAAACCCCAGGAGATCAGCGATGCCCAGCCGTCGTGAGCGTGCCAACGCCATTCGTGCCCTCAGCATGGATGCCGTGCAAAAAGCCAACAGCGGCCATCCCGGTGCCCCGATGGGCATGGCGGATATCGCCGAGGTACTTTGGCGTGACTACCTGAAACACAACCCGAGCAACCCGTCGTTCGCCGACCGTGACCGCTTCGTGCTGTCCAACGGCCACGGCTCGATGCTGATTTATTCGCTGCTGCACCTGACCGGCTACGACGTCACCATTGATGACCTCAAGAGCTTCCGCCAGCTGCACAGCCGCACCCCGGGCCACCCGGAATTCGGCTACACCCCAGGCGTCGAGACCACCACCGGTCCCCTGGGCCAAGGCCTGGCCAATGCGGTTGGCTTTGCGCTGGCTGAAAAAGTGCTGGGCGCGCAGTTCAACCGCCCTGGCCACAACATCGTCGACCACCACACCTATGTGTTCCTCGGTGATGGCTGCATGATGGAAGGCATTTCCCACGAAGTCGCTTCCCTGGCCGGTACCCTGGGCCTGGGCAAGCTGATTGCCTTCTACGATGACAACGGCATCTCCATCGACGGCGAAGTCGAAGGCTGGTTCACCGATGACACCCCGAAGCGTTTCGAAGCCTACAACTGGCAAGTGATCCGCAACGTTGACGGCCACGATCCGGAAGAAATCAAGACCGCCATCGACACCGCGCGCAAAAGCGAGCAGCCGACCCTGATCTGCTGCAAGACCACCATCGGTTTCGGCTCGCCGAACAAGCAAGGTAAAGAAGACTGCCACGGCGCCCCACTGGGTGACGCGGAAATCGCCCTGACCCGCGAAGCGCTGAAGTGGAACCACGGCCCGTTCGAAATCCCGGCCGACATCTACGCCGAGTGGAGCGCCAAGGAAAAAGGCCTGGCGACCGAAGCCGAGTGGGACCAGCGTTTTGCGGCCTACTCTGCCGAATTCCCGGAATTGGCCAACGAATTGGTACGTCGCCTGGCCGGTGACCTGCCTGCCGACTTCTCGGAAAAAGCCTCGGCCTACATCGCCGAAGTCGCGGCCAAGGGCGAGACCATCGCCAGCCGTAAAGCCAGCCAGAACACCCTGAATGCCTTCGGCCCGCTGCTGCCTGAGATCCTCGGCGGTTCGGCTGACCTGGCCGGTTCCAACCTGACCCTGTGGAAAGGTTGCAAAGGTGTTTCGGCAGAAGACGCCAGTGGCAACTACATGTACTACGGCGTGCGCGAGTTCGGCATGAGCGCCATCATGAACGGTGTGTCCCTGCACGGCGGCCTGGTGCCTTACGGCGCGACCTTCCTGATGTTCATGGAATACGCGCGCAACGCCGTGCGTATGGCCGCGCTGATGAAGAAGCGGGTGATCCATGTGTACACCCACGACTCCATCGGCCTGGGCGAAGATGGCCCGACGCACCAGCCGGTCGAGCAACTGACCAGCCTGCGTACCACGCCGAACCTGGATTGCTGGCGCCCAGCCGACGCGGTCGAATCCGCCGTGGCCTGGAAGCACGCCATCGAGCGTAAGGACGGCCCTTCGGCGCTGATCTTCTCGCGTCAGAACCTGCAGCACCAAGTGCGTACCGACGCGCAAATCGCCGACATCAGCCGTGGCGGCTACGTGCTCAAGGACTGCGCTGGCGAGCCGGAGCTGATCCTGATCTCCACCGGTTCCGAAGTCGGCCTGACCGTTCAGGCCTACGACAAGCTGACCGAGCAAGGCCGCAAGGTGCGTGTTGTGTCGATGCCCTGCACCAGCCTGTTCGAAGCCCAGGACGCGGACTACAAGCAATCGGTATTGCCGTTGCAAGTCAGCGCGCGTATCGCCATCGAAGCGGCTCACGCCGACTACTGGTACAAGTACGTGGGCCTGGAAGGCCGCGTGATCGGCATGACCACCTACGGTGAGTCGGCGCCGGCGCCAGCGTTGTTCGAAGAGTTCGGTTTCACCCTGGAAAACATCCTGGGTCAGGCTGAAGAGCTGCTGGAAGACTAAGGCTGTAGATTGAGGTGGCTGTACTGACGCCTTCGCGAGCAAGCCCGCTCCCACATTTGATCGGGTTCACACAGTTGCAATTGTGAACCCATTCAAGTGTGGGAGCGGGCTTGCTCGCGAAAGCGATCTAACAGCCACCCTATTACCCAAGGTAATCGAGAACCCCATGCCTCAACCGCGTCGCTACAAAGTTGCACTCAACGGCTACGGCCGCATTGGTCGTTGCGTCTTGCGTGCTCTGTTCGAGCGAGGGGCGGCGGCCGGGTTTGAAATTGTCGCGATCAACGATTTGGCCGACATGGCCAGCATCGAATACCTGACACGCTTTGACTCCACTCACGGCCGGTTCCCCGGCGAAGTGCGGGTCGACGGTGATTGTCTGCATATCAATGGCGACTGCGTAAAAGTCTTACGCAGTGCCACCCCCGAGGGCATCGACTGGGCGGCGCTGGACGTCGACCTGGTGTTGGAATGCTCCGGTGCTTACCACACCCGTGCCGATGGCCAGCGTTTTCTCGACGCCGGTGCACCGCGTGTGCTGTTTTCCCAGCCGATGGCCAGCGAGGCGGATGTCGACGCCACCATCGTCTACGGCATCAACCAGGATTGCCTGACCGGCGATGAGCTGCTGGTGTCCAACGCCTCCTGCACCACCAACTGCAGTGTGCCGCTGTTGCGCCTGCTGGATCAGGCGATTGGCCTGGATTACGTGTCTATCACCACCATCCACTCGGCCATGAATGACCAGCCGGTGATCGACGCCTATCACCACGAAGACCTGCGCCGTACGCGCTCGGCGTTCCAGTCGGTGATTCCGGTGTCCACAGGCTTGGCGCGTGGTATCGAACGGTTGTTACCGGAACTTGCCGGGCGAATCCAGGCCAAAGCTGTACGGGTGCCGACGGTGAACGTGTCCTGCCTGGACATCACCATGCAAACCGTCAGCGATACCGATGCCACTGAGGTCAACCGGATTTTGCGCGACGCCGCCACCCGCGGCCCGCTCAAGGGCCTTTTGGCCTACACCGAGTTGCCGCACGCCAGTTGTGATTTCAACCATGACCCGCATTCGGCGATTGTCGATGCCAGCCAGACCCGTGTTTCCGGCCCCAGGTTGGTGAACATCCTGGCCTGGTTCGATAACGAATGGGGGTTTGCCAACCGAATGCTGGATGTTGCGGACCATTATCTGCACATCGCCTCTGCTAAATCAGCCCTTTAAATCAGCCAATTCAGGAACTGCGACCCATGACCGTGTTGAAGATGACCGACCTCGATCTGCAAGGTAAGCGCGTACTGATTCGCGAAGACCTCAACGTCCCAGTCAAGGACGGTGTTGTCACCAGCGATGCGCGAATCCTGGCCTCGCTGCCGACCATCAAGCTGGCCCTGGAAAAAGGCGCGGCCGTGATGGTCTGCTCCCACCTGGGTCGCCCGACCGAAGGTGAGTTCTCCGCTGAAAACAGCCTCAAGCCTGTAGCCGACTACCTGAGCAAGGCCCTGGGCCGCGACGTGCCACTGGTGGCTGACTACCTGGGTGGCGTTGACGTCAAGCCTGGCGACATCGTGCTGTTCGAGAACGTGCGCTTTAACAAAGGCGAGAAAAAGAACAGCGACGAGCTGGCCCAGCAATACGCGGCCCTGTGCGACGTGTTTGTGATGGACGCCTTCGGCACCGCTCACCGTGCTGAAGGCTCGACCCACGGCGTGGCCAAGTTCGCCAAAGTCGCCGCAGCCGGCCCGCTGCTGGCCGCTGAGCTGGATGCACTGGGCAAAGCCCTGGGCGCTCCGGCGCAACCGATGGCCGCCATCGTGGCCGGTTCCAAAGTGTCCACCAAGCTGGACGTGCTCAACAGCCTGAGCCAGATCTGCAACCAGTTGATCGTTGGCGGCGGCATTGCCAACACCTTCCTGGCGGCAGCCGGGCACCCGGTGGGCAAGTCCTTGTACGAGCCGGACCTGCTCGACACCGCCCGTGCCATCGCGGCAAAAGTGAGCGTGCCGTTGCCGGTGGATGTGGTGGTTGCCAAGGAGTTTGCCGAAAGCGCCGAAGCCACCGTCAAGCTCATCGCGGACGTGGCTGCCGATGACATGATCCTGGACATCGGCCCGCAAACCGCGGCCAACTTCGCTGAATTGCTGAAGTCGTCCAAGACCATTTTGTGGAACGGCCCGGTGGGCGTGTTCGAGTTCGATCAATTCGGTAACGGCACCAAAGTCCTGGCCCAGGCTATTGCTGAAAGCTCGGCATTCTCCATCGCCGGTGGCGGTGACACCCTGGCGGCCATCGATAAATATGGCGTTGCTGACCAGATCTCCTACATTTCTACCGGTGGCGGCGCATTCCTGGAATTCGTCGAAGGCAAAGTCCTGCCGGCCGTTGAAGTGCTGGAAACCCGAGCCAAAGGCTAAGGCTCGTGATCCGGAAAAGGAGTATTCCCATGATCAAGTCGTTGGCACTGGTAATCGCAGCAGGCCTGTTGGCCGGCTGCGGCAGCACGCCAAGCGCTAAGCCTGACCCGGCAGAGCGTGCGCCGGGGCAGAAAAAGAGCTGCTACCAGGCTGACTGGCAAGCCGAGACCATGCCGGTGATCAACAAGCGCATCGGCAACGAGCGGCTGGAGAAATACGACGCTGCGCCCAACGGTCAGGAACAGGGTTGCCCGTGACCGGTCTGATCAATTAACCGACAGCAGTGGCGGCCTTCGGGTCGCCGTTCGAGGATTGGCAATGAAAGGCGTATTCGCCCTGGCTGCATTGGCCTTGTTGGCCGGCTGCAGCAGCATGAACATGTTCAACAAGGCAGAGCCGGCGGACAAGTGGACGACCTGGACTTGCGACAGCAAGGCCGAGATCAACTGGCGCTTTGCCAATCAGGCCCGTTCCGAAGTGGATGTACGCCTCGGTGGTTCGGACCAGGTTTACCGTCTTAAGCAAGACGTTGCCGCCTCGGGCGTGCTGTACAGCAACGACCAGTTGGCGTTTCACACAAAAGGTGAGGAAGGCCTGATTTACTGGGTCGCCACCGATGATTTGATCGGGCGTGGCTGCAAGGCCCAGTGAGAACACGAGCTTAAGATAAATGAGATCTAAATGTGGGAGCTGGCTTGCCTGCGATTGCGGTGGGTCAGCAAAATAAATGTTGTCTGATCTGCCCCCATCACAGGCAAGCCAGCTCCCACGTTGATCGGCTTTTTCAGTGGTATCAGCACAAGGCCACGCCAGCAATAACGATTCAGCAGGCCAAGCCTTAACCCCTTGATCTGCAATAACTTGAATAGCAGCCGCCGCTACGGCAGGCTTGCACGATTAACGACCCTCGATCGGGAGAGACAACACAATGGCACTTATCAGCATGCGTCAAATGCTGGACCACGCAGCCGAGTTCGGCTACGGCGTCCCAGCCTTTAACGTCAACAACCTTGAGCAGATGCGCGCCATCATGGAAGCCGCTGACAAGACCGACTCCCCAGTGATCGTCCAGGCTTCGGCCGGTGCCCGCAAATACGCCGGCGCCCCGTTCCTGCGCCACCTGATCCTCGCGGCGATCGAAGAATTCCCACACATCCCGGTGTGCATGCACCAGGACCACGGCACCAGCCCTGACGTGTGCCAGCGCTCCATCCAACTGGGCTTCAGCTCGGTGATGATGGACGGCTCCCTGGGCGAAGACGGCAAGACCCCAACCGACTACGAGTACAACGTACGCGTCACCCAACAAACCGTGGCCATGGCTCACGCCTGCGGCGTGTCGGTTGAAGGCGAGCTGGGCTGCCTGGGTTCCCTGGAAACCGGTATGGCCGGCGAAGAAGACGGCATCGGCGCCGAAGGCGTGCTGGACCACAGCCAAATGCTGACCGACCCGGAAGAAGCGGCCGACTTCGTCAAGAAGACCCAAGTGGACGCCCTGGCCATCGCCATCGGTACCAGCCACGGCGCTTACAAATTCACCAAGCCACCTACCGGCGACGTGCTGGCCATCGACCGCATCAAGGAAATCCACAAACGCATCCCTAACACCCACCTGGTGATGCACGGTTCTTCCTCGGTACCGCAAGAGTGGCTGGCGATCATCAACCAGTACGGCGGCGACATCAAAGAAACCTACGGCGTACCGGTTGAAGAAATCGTCGAAGGCATCAAGTACGGCGTGCGCAAGGTCAACATCGACACCGACCTGCGCCTGGCGTCCACCGGCGCAATGCGTCGCCTGATGGCCACCAACCCGAGCGAATTTGACCCACGTAAATTCTTCGGCGCCACCGTAACCGCGATGCGTGATGTTTGTATCGCGCGTTACGAAGCGTTCGGCACTGCCGGCAATGCTTCGAAGATCAAGCCGATCTCGTTGGAAGCGATGTACCAGCGGTATTTGAAAGGTGAGTTGAACGCCAAGGTGAACTAAGCCTTTAGCGTTTAAAAGAAGCCCGCAGTGATGCGGGTTTTTTTGTGGCTTAAATATAATGGGGAGCGCGGGCTATTATTTCGAATTGACCTAGCGGACTGTGATTTCTCACAGTAGCTAGCCAGTGTAAATGGCCGTAGTTTTCTGAGGCAGCTAACTCAATGCACTTGCGAGGAAAACGCCATGGTCACTCCGCAAAAGCTACCCGTTATGAATATTTTTACGAATGTTCGAAACTCCATCAATTTGACCCCGTTGAAGAAGTTAGGGCGAGAGCCGAGTAATACGCTGAGTATCAATCCTTCTTGTGGCGGGCTGGTCGTGGAGATTCCCTTTGATAGGGCGAAGTACACCGTGGGTTCAGTTATTTCCATTACCTATAACTTTTGGTATTTGGACGGGAGTGGGAATGGCGGGTTGCCTCTATACAGTTTTGAGGTGACGAGTACTACGCTTAATAATGTATCGGCGTCCAATATCTACTCTGTGGTGCTCTCTGATGAGATTCTTTCCTTTCTCCGGCCTGGGGTGCGGACCGAGTTAGGCTATAGCGTTAGTGTCTATAAAGACCCAAATGATCGATTTAAAAGTGCTACTTCTCCAGTGGACGCTGTCGCCATCTGTAGTTCCACGCCTGCGCCCTTTGATATCGTTGTTCCTTAATGTGTATGGTTATTAAGGGAAGGGTCATGCGCTGGTCATTCTGGAAAGTCAGTTGAGCCCCCGGGTCAGCTAAGCATAATGTGATAATGAAAAGCCCGCAGCGCTGCGGGCTTTTTTGTGGCCGGGATTTGATCAGGCAGCGTCAGGCGTATCGAAACCGCGGTGCTCGATGACCCTGAACACATCGCTCACGTCCTGGACCAGAATGCGCGCAGTGTTGGCCACGTTGTTCAGGTCGCGTTCGGCGAAGTCCGGCAGGCTGGAGCAGGCCATCAGGTTGAGGTGTTCAAGGGCGGCGTTGAGGCGTTCGCGCAGGCAGGCGTGGAGGTCCAGCAGTGGGGCGTCGCTGTCGATTAGCAGCACTGGGTAATCGGTGGCGGTTTCGGTGCACGGGGTGAAACGACGGGGTGGCAGTTTTTGGGTCATGGTGAATCCTTAACTCGAGAGAAGAATGACCACCGTTTGCTGCGAAACAAATTGGGTGGCAGCTGTACGCGGGTTCGCAGACCGAGGAGTTAAGACCCGGCAGACCCGAAGGTCTCCCACGCACAGCCGCCATAACAAGACGGCCATTGGCAGGAGCGCTAGGGCAGTTTTGACGGGTGCGGAATTAACTCTGTAGGGCTGCGAAACCCTATCGCCGGTCAATGCCAGCGACGGGGCGAACTATAAGCGCCGATCTGGCTTGCCGCAACGGTCCTGTAGGCCCCGTCCCGGCGGCCCAGCCAATGAAGGTCAAATGTGGGAGCCGGGCTTGCCCGCGATCGCGGTGTGTCAGCCACCAGACAGGCTGGCTGATAGTCCGCCATCGCGGGCAAGCCCGGCTCCTACAGGGATTTGAGGCGTGTTTAAAAGGTTGGATGAGTCAGCGAATAATCCGTGGCGTCACAGGACGAGGCCTACGCGAGATACGGCACTTACTCGTGATCAATATCCAACTTGGCAAACGTCACGCGTGCACCTTCCTTGCTATTCCCACTGTTGTCCTGCACATACACCCCAGCCTTGAAGTACAGCGGCTTCGCAGCCCACGCGGCGCCAATGCGCTCGTTCCATTGGCCGTCTGCGGCAGATACGCTGAGTAAGCCGGCCTTATTGAGGTTGATCACATAGGTGAAGCTCTTCTCCAATGGCACGTTACTGGCGACGGTGACCACGCGCCCCTCACCATCATCCGGGCGCATGCGCACTTTGGCGACGATGTTGCCGGTCTGGGTCGATTCCTTGAATTGGTATTCCAGCTTGATCAGCGGTTTCTGGCTGTCATACGCGTGAATCTGGCCGATCACCACTTTGCCGCTTGAAGGCACTTGGTTGACGGTCACGGTGGCGCGCAGGAAGTTGTTGGCCTCGTTGTAAGTCCAGTTACGCAGGCGGCCGTCGGCGTAGGTTTCACGCAGTTCGCTGCGCGGGTAGATGGCGTTTTCGGTGCGGGTGCCGGTCACGGGTGTCCAGAATTGCACGTTGCTGCCTTCGGCCTGGAAATATTGGTCCTTGAAGCCGCTCAGCAGTTTCGGGGTGTCGATGGTCGCGGGCGGGGAGCCGACAGGAATGCTCAGGTTCCAGGTGGAAAGGTCGATCATGGTGTTGGCCTTTTACAGAGGTGACGGCTTTGGCCCGGGGGCCTTACAGGTTCTTTATAAGCGCTGATCGTCAGGTTGTTAAACAATTGCTGGCGATTTATTGGCGTCAGAGGAATGCCAAAAAGCCATGTTTCCCATGGTCCGTGGGCTGTAGGGGCTTACCGTTAGTCGGCTTCCTAAGCTTTGGCGCAATGATGGCACCCGCGTCACTTCTGCTTTTTTGGAACCGGGGCTAGAGTGAGACCTCAGTGTTTGTCCGGTTTTTATATCAGAAGTAACCGGTGCAACTCCTCAAGGAAGAGACGTAGCATGGATTGCGCTCCATACCCCGGCGATGGCAGTTCGGTTCTTCTGGTGGTCGACGACTACCCGGAAAACCTCATCAGCATGCGTGCGCTTTTGCAGCGTGAAGATTGGCAAGTGATGACCGCAGCTTCAGGGCTGGAGGCATTGGAATTACTGTTGGCGCACGAAGTCGACCTGGTGTTGCTGGATGTGCGCATGCCCGGCATGGATGGCTTTGAGGTGGCGCGCCTGATGCGTGGCAGCCAGCGTACGTGCATGACACCGATTATTTTTTTGACCGCGCATGCCCAGTCTTCTGCGGCCGTGCTGGAAGGCTATGCCAGCGGTGCCATCGACTACCTGTTCAAGCCCTTCGACCCGCATATTCTCAAGCCCAAGGTCCAGGCCCTGCTGGAGCACCAGCGCAACCGCCGAGCCTTGCAGCGCCTGAGCCATGACCTGGAATCCGCGCGGGCCTTTAATGCCTCGGTGCTGGACAACGCCGCCGAGGGCATCCTGGTGGTGGGCGAGGCCAGTGTGATCCAGTACGCCAACCCGGCCATTTCGCGGTTGCTGAATGCCACGATGGCCGAGTTGCAGGGCGAGAGCTTTCTGAGTTTCCTGCAAAAACCCCACGTGCCCACCTGGTTGGGGTTCCCGATGTATGAGGCCTATCGCAAGGGCGAGACCTGGCGACAGCACGACGCTATTTTGCGCACCGGTCGCGGCCAGCAGGTGCCGGTGGCCTTGTCCTGCGCGCCTCTGCCCGCCGAGCAGAAGGCTATGGTGGTGACGGTGCTGGACATGTCCGAGGTGCGCCACCTGCATCAGCAACTGGAGTTCCAGGCGGTTACCGACCCGTTGACCGGGCTGCTGAATCGGCGTGGCTTTCACCAGGCAGTAGAGAACACCTTGCTGCGCAGCGAACGTAATGGGCTGTCGCTGGTGTTGCTCTACCTGGACCTCGACGGCTTCAAGCGGGTCAACGATTCGCTGGGCCACGACGCGGGGGATCGGGTGCTGCGCTGGGTCTCGGAGCAAATGCAGGCGTGTCTGCGGTCCTACGACATTCTCGGGCGTATGGGTGGGGATGAATTCACCGCCTTGCTGGAGCTGGAGTTTCCGGAGCAGGCGGCGAAGATTTCGGAAAAACTGATCGAGCGAGTGTCTGTCTGTCAGCAAGTCGATGGTTTGGACGTGATGCTCGGTGTCAGCATTGGTATTGCGACCTTCCCGGATTGCGGCGCTGACTTGAATGGCCTGCTGCGCGCGGCGGATATCGCCATGTACGAAGCCAAGCGTGCAGGGCGTCAGCAATATCGCTATTACGATCAGGAAATGAACGGCCGTGCCCGTTCGCGCCTGATGCTCGAAGACAGTGTACGTAACGCGATTCAAAACAAGGATTTCGCCCTGGTCTACCAGCCCCAGGTGTCGCTGGAGGATGGCCGTTTGCGCGGCGTCGAGGCGCTATTGCGCTGGCAGCACCCAAGCGTCGGCGATGTGCCGCCGGGCTTGTTTTTACCGTTGCTGGAAGAGGCGCGGCTGATCAGCCAGTTGAGCGCCTGGATCTACCAGCAAGTCGCCGCCCAGCGTCGGGCCTGGCAAGCCACCTTCGATGACGAGTTGGTGCTGAGCGTGAGCCTGAGCAGCAGCCAGTTCAACATGCCAAACCTGGCGAGCCAACTGCAGCAGGTCCTTGAGCGATATGGGTTGCAGGGGCGGCAGTTGGAGGTGGAGATCAGCGAAGACAGCCTGATGAGCAACCTTGAAGAAACCCACAAGCAGCTCAAACTATTGCGTCAGATCGGCGTGCGTATTGCCCTGGATGACTTTGGTTTGGGCCAGTGTTCGCTGGCCCATTTGCGTGATCTGGAGTTCGACACGCTCAAGCTGGACCCGCAACTGGTGGCACGTCTGCCAGGCTCGGTGCGCGATGCGGCGATGGCCCGCAGTATTATCCAGTTGTGCGGGCACTTTGATGTGTTGGTGATCGCCGAGGGGGTGGAAACCCAGGAGCAATCCCAGTGGCTCAGGGCCAATGGCTGCTCATGTATTCAAGGGCCGTGGGCGGCGCAGCCACTGGTGGCCGAGGAAATGGCGATCTGGTCCCACCCCCGGCCGCTTTGAATTCGCTACACTGGCGCCCATTCGAACCCTGTTGCAGACTCCATGACCGCGCTGAAATACCTCCAGGCCTACCCCGCAGCTCTCCAGGAGCAAGTGCGCCAATTGATCGCCAAGGACCAATTGGGCGCCTACCTGGAGCAGCGCTACCCCGAACGTCATGCGGTGCAGAGTGACAAGGCGCTGTACAGCTATGCCCTGGCCTTGAAGCAGGAACACCTGCGTAACGCGCCGGCCATCGACAAAGTGCTGTTCGACAACCGCCTGGACCTGACCCACCGCGCTTTAGGCCTGCACACCACGATTTCGCGGGTGCAGGGCGGTAATCTCAAATCCAAGAAAGAGATTCGCATCGCCGCGTTGTTCAAGGAGGCCGCGCCGGAGTTTCTGCGCATGATCGTGGTGCACGAGCTGGCGCACTTCAAGGAATCGGACCACAACAAGGCGTTCTACAAACTCTGCGAATACATGATGCCGGGCTACCATCAGGTGGAATTCGACCTGCGGGTTTACCTCACGTATCGCGACTTGCAGGGCAAGCCCTAACCTCATAAGGCTTTCGACCATGGATGTGAGCAAGACCAAAAGCAGTTTTTACCGCCGCCTGTATGTGGCGTACCTGATCGACAGTGGGCAGGCCAGCAGTGTCCCGGCGTTGACTGATGCCACCGGCATGCCACGGCGCACAGCGCAGGACACGATTGCGGCGTTGGCCGACCTGGATATCGTGTGTGAGTTCGAGCAGGCAGACGGCGCGCGCAATCATGCCGGGCACTATCGGATTCGGCGCTGGGGGGCGATTGATCGGGGGTGGATCGAGGCTAATCTGGCGTCGATCAAGCAGGTGTTGGGGTATCCCTGAGACAGGCGGGTGACAGCTCTGGCCTCATCGCAGGCAAGCCAGCTCCCACCTTTAACCGCGTACAACCCTTGGAATGCGGTCGATTGTGGGAGCTGGCTTGCCTGCGATGGCGTCCTTACTGGCGCCGCATGCCTATATGGGGAATGTCATCTTCCAGGTATTCCTCACCCGCCACCACAAACCCATACCGCCCGTAATACCCCTGCAAATGCGCCTGGGCTGACAGAAAAATCGGCGTCTCAGGCCAGATATCTTCGATGCGCTTGAGGGTTTCTTCCATCATTTGGTGGCCCAGCCCGGTGCCGCGTGCCACCGGCGCGACGATCACTCGGCCGATCACCACATCACCACCCTGTGATTCCGGGTCGAGCAAGCGCAGGTACGCCACCAACGCGTCATCCTTCCAGGCCATCAAGTGATGGGTATCACCCGAAAGATCCTGGCCGTCGAGGTCCGGGTAAACGCATTTCTGTTCAACGACAAAGACCTCGCTGCGTAGGCGCAAAATCGCGTAAAGCTGCTCCTTGCCCAAGTCATCATGATGTTTGCAGACCCATTCAACGGTCATGGCGTGCTCTCTTATTAATGTCTGTTGTCGATAGTAAGCGCCTGCGGCCCCCCTGTCTAAATCGAGCGTTTTTGTGAATGGCGTCAATTCGCCATCATTCAGTGCAATCGCTGCTGGCTTCTTTGTGTAATCTGCAATGCAGGCTCATTGATGAGCTACTGTTATCAGGCCACTGCCTGCCCGCCAAGGACTTTAAGCATGCCGCGATTTTCTCGTGCCGTTGCTTTGATAGGAGTGTTGTTGCTGGCCCAGCCTGCGGTCGCACAACGTCTGCGCCTGGTGGCGGATGCCTGGCCGCCTTTTACCGATGCCACCTTGATCAACGGCGGCTTGGCCACCGATATCGTCAGCACGGCCCTTGCTCGCGCAGGCTACGCCAGTGACTTTGAACAAGTGCCCTGGGCTCGGGCGCTGATGGGCGTGGGCGACGGCCGCTATGACGTGCTGATCAATGCCTGGTACGACGATGCGCGTACCAAACTGGGACAGTTTTCCGGTGAATACCTGCTTAACCGTGTGCGCTTTATCAAGCGCCGCGATGATCCCATCGACTATCAGGACCTGGAGCAACTGCACGACGAATCCATCGCCGTGGTGCGCGGGTATGCCTATTCAGCGGCGTTCGATCAGGATGCACACCTGCAGAAGGTGCCTGTGCATAACTTCGCCATGGCCGTGCGCATGCTCGCGGCGCAGCGCGTAAGGCTGACGCTGGAAGATGAATATGTTGCCCGCTACTACCTGGCGCGCGAGTCGGCGCGGGTGCGCAATGCGGTGGAGTTTTTACCCAAGCCACTGAGTGAAAACAGCCTGCATATTCTAGTGAGCCTGAAGAACCCCGAGCATGAGGAGATCGTCGCCAGCTTTGACCGGGAGATTGCCAAGATGAAGGTCGATGGCAGTTACGAGCGGTTGATGAAGGCGCATGGGATGTAGTGTTCTTGCGGGCGCCATCGCGGGCAAGCCCGGCTCCCACAGGTAAGCGCATTCCAACGTGGGCGCTGGCTTGCCTGCGATGGCGATTTAAGCTTCGGCAGTATCTTTGATCAGATGCGCCGCCAGCGTTCGCAATGGCCCCAGCTGCCGACAGATCAATGCCAATTGTGTCTGCACCAACCGTTGCCCTTCATCGATCTCATCCGGCATCTGTTCCAGTTCCGCCGCCAAGGCTTCCTCGGCATCGCTCTGAATCGCGACCGGCTGCTTGTTGGCCAGCCCAGTGGCGATCTCATCGATGCTCGCTGCCAGGCTGTTGCCGGCGCCGTCGATCAGATGCTCACGCACTTCGGCCGGCAGTTGGGTCTCGCGGTGTGCGCCCAGCCCCGACAGGTAGCTGAGCAAGGTGTGCGAGAGCACCAGGAAGCGGAAGCCTACGTCGGCCTCTTTGCGAAAATGCCCCGGCTCCATCAACATATTGGCCAGTGTCGTGGACAGCGCCGCATCCGCGTTGTGGGCGTTACGCCGCGCCAGCCGATAAGCCAGGTCGTCGCTCTTGCCCGCCGCGTATTGCTGCATGATCTGGCGCAGGTAGATGCTGTTGCAGGTCAGGGTGTTGGCCAGCACCTTGTTCAAGCGGCGACCTTGCCAGTCCGGCAGGAACAGGAAGACCGCCAGGCCGGCGATCAGGCTGCCGAGCAAGGTATCGAACAGCCGTGGCAGGAACAGCCCGTAGCCATCGCCCACCTGGTTGAAGCAGAACAACACCATCAGCGTGATCGCCGCCGTAGCCAGGGTGTAGCGGGTGGTGCGGTTGATAAAGAACACCAGGCCTGCGGCAATGGCGAACAGCGATTGCACCAGCGGGCTTGGGAACAGGTCGAACAGCGCCCAGGCCACGGTCAAACCGATGGCAGTGCCGATGATCCGTTGGCCGAGCTTGCGCCGGGTGGCGCCGTAGTTGGGCTGGCAGACGAACAGGGTGGTGAGGATGATCCAGTAGCCCTGGGAGGCGTGAATGGCATGCAAGGTGCCGTAGCCGATGGTCAGCGCCAGGGCGAGGCGCAAGGCATGGCGGAACAGCAGTGACGTCGGCGTCAGCTGCGTGCGCAGGCGCGTCCACATTTCCTTCAGGTTGCGCGGGGCGCGGTCCAGCAGGTTGCTGTCGGTGGCATCCGCGAGGGAGTCGGGGTTGCTGGCGTCGCCGAGCAGGCGGTCGAGGGTGGACAGGTTGGCGGCCAGGGCGCGCAACGAGCGCAGCAAGCCGCGCCACGCGGGGTTGCTCTGGATGCGCAGGTGTTCCAGCGAGGCATTCAGGTCGCCCAGGGCTTCGGCGAAGCTGTCGTCATAAATGAAGGGCTGGCGCAGCTGGATCGACTCGCCCAGGGTCTGGCAGGCCTTGGCTTGCTGGCGCAGCAGGCGCTGGCAGCGGAACAGCACATCGCTGTGGAAGAAGGCTTCGGCCAGGGCGTTGTAAGGGTAGTGGGACGAACTGGCGCGCTCGTGGATGTCCTGGGCCAGGAAGTAGAGCTTCAGGTAGCGGCTGACCTTCGAGCCCGGTCGACCATTGCCCACGCGGTGCAGGATGATTTCCTTCGCCGCATTCAGCGCCGCAACGACACGGCCATTTTGCTGGGCCAGTTCCAGCCGCCGTGCTTCCACATCCAGTTGGCGGATCGGTTCGAACAGCGACGATTTGAGCTTGAGGTAGCGCCCCAACTCGCGAAACAACCGCGCCAGGCTCTGTTGCACCGGTTGGTTGGAGAACAGCGCCTGCCACAGCACCGACAGCACGCCGTACCACGCGGCACCGGCCACCAGCAGCAGCGGCTCATGCCAGAAATCGGTGACGGCCCCCCCGCGCTGGTCCACGCCGATCATGGTGTACACCGACAGAATCAATGTGGCCGACGCAATCGCGCCATAGCGTTCGCCGAGGGCGCCGAGCATGGTCAGGCAGAAACTGGCCAGGGCCAGGGCGATGGCGAAAATCCAGGGATAAGGGAACAGCAGCTCCACCGACAGCGCAGCGATGCTGAAACACACCAGCGTTACCGCCAGGGCATTGAGGCGGCCTTGCCAGCTGTCATCGGTCTCGGCCAGGGCGCTGGCGATAATCCCCAGGAACAGCGGGATCAGCAGGGTCATTTCATCCTGATACCAGCACAGCGCCATGCTGCCGGTGAGGGCGATGAATACCCGTACGCTGTAACTGAATTTATCCAGGGCCCACAGGCGCCGCATGGACTGCTTGAACGAGGTCGATGACATGAAGTCTGGAGTCTTCCGGGACGATGCCGCTAAATTGAGCCAGTAATGACGCCACGGCAAGCGTAGCGATCACATCCAACAGCAAAATATATTCCAGCCATTGCATTCCAAATGTGGAATGCAATCAATGTGGGAGGGGGCTTGCCCCCGATAGCGGTGCAACAGTCACTCATGAATTGACTGATACACCGCCATCGGGAGCAAGCCCCCTCCCACATTTGTTACCGCGTAGCGTCAGGCGTATTGCGCTGCGGCGTAGCCCGAGGCCCACGCCCACTGGAAGTTGAACCCGCCCAGGTGACCGGTCACATCCAGCACTTCGCCGATGAAGTACAACCCCGGGCTTTTCAGCGATTCCATGGTCTTGGACGACACTTCACGCGTATCCACACCGCCCAGTGTCACCTCGGCGGTGCGATAGCCCTCGGTGCCGGCCGGCACCAGTTGCCAGCTCGAGAGTTTTTGCGCGATGTCGGCCACTACAGCGTGGGTGTACTGCTTCATCGGCTTGGAAACGAACCAGGTTTCCGCCAGCAGGTTGGCCATTTTCTTGGTGAAGATCTCACCCAGCAGGGTTTTCAACTCGCTGTTGGGGCGCTCGACCTGTTGCTGTTGCAGCCAGGCGTGGGCGTCGTGGTCGGGTAGCAGGTTGATTTCCACCGTGTCGCCGGATTCCCAGTACGAGGAAATCTGCAAAATCGCCGGGCCGCTGAGGCCACGGTGAGTGAACAGAATATTCTCGCGAAAGCTCTGGTCATTGCAGCTGACCAGGCAATCCACAGAGGTGCCCGACAACTCGCCACACAACTCCTTGAGCTGGTCGGTGATGGTGAACGGCACCAGGCCGGCGCGGGTCGGCAGCAGTTCATGGCCGAACTGCTTGGCCACTTGGTAACCAAACCCGGTCGCGCCCAAGGTCGGAATCGACAGGCCGCCCGTCGCGATCACCAGGGATTCGCAGCGCAGCTCACCCAAGGTGGTTTGCAACTGATAACCGGCTTCCAGCTTGGCAATCTCTTCGACCGACGTGTCCAGGTGGATGCTCACGCCGACTTGAATACATTCATCGAGCAGCATGCCGAGGATGTCGCTGGACTTGTTATCGCAGAACAACTGGCCGAGCTTCTTCTCGTGGTACGGCACGCCATGCTTGGCCACCAGCCCGATAAAGTCCCACTGGGTATAGCGGGCCAGGGCGGACTTGCAGAAGTGCGCGTTGTGCGAGAGGAAGTTGGCAGGCTCGGTGTACATATTGGTGAAATTGCAGCGGCCACCGCCGGACATCAGGATCTTCTTGCCGGCCTTGTTCGCGTGGTCGATCAACATCACTTTGCGCCCACGCCCGGCGGCGGTCAGCGCACACATCAAGCCTGCGGCGCCGGCGCCAATGATCACAACTTCGGTCGAGCGCACAGCAATGTCCTCATACAAATTCTGAATTGGAATACAGTCAAATGTGGGAGGGGGCTTGTGTGGGAGCTGGCTTGCCTGCGATAGCATCACTTCGGTGTAACTGACACACCGAGGTGTCTGCATCGCGGGCAAGCCCGACTCCCACACAAGCCCCCTCCCACATTAGATCTCCATTGGAGGGGAGATCTTTACAGGATGCGCACGCGCAACGAACGGCCTTTGATCTTGCCGTCGTTCAAACGCTGCAACGCCTGCTTGGCGATCCCGCGCTCCACGGCCACGAAGGCCTGGAAGTCAAAGATCGCGATCTTGCCGACCTGGGCACCCGGGATGCCGGCATCGCCGGTCAGTGCACCGAGGATGTCGCCCGGGCGAACTTTGTCTTTACGGCCGGCGGCGATGCACAGGGTGCTCATCTGTGGCAGCAGCGGGCCACCGCTTTGTGGCTTGAGGTTGTCCAGTTGGTCCCAGTTCAACGGCGATTTCTGCAACTGCTCGATGGCCTGGGCGCGGTGCGCTTCGGACGGCGCCACCAGGCTGATCGCAATCCCCGTCTCACCGGCACGGCCAGTACGGCCTACGCGGTGGATGTGGATTTCCGAATCGCGGGCCAGCTCGACGTTGATCACCATGTCCAGCGAGTCAATGTCCAGACCACGGGCGGCCACGTCGGTTGCCACCAGCACCGAGGTGCTGCGGTTGGCGAACATCGCCAGCACCTGGTCACGGTCACGCTGTTCCAGGTCGCCATGCAGGCCGACGGCGGAAATGCCCTTGGCCGTGAGGTGATCCACGGTTTCCTGCACTTGCTGCTTGGTGAAGCAGAACGCTACGCACGACGCCGGGCGGAAATGCGCGAGCACCTTGGTCACGGCGTCCATGCGCTCTTCCGGCGAGATCTCGTAGAAACGCTGCTCGATCTGGTCATCGGAGTGGAAAGCTTCGGCTTTCACTTGCTGCGGCGCGCGCATGAATTTCGAGGCCAGCTGCTTGATGCTCACCGGGTAGGTGGCCGAGAACAGCAGGGTCTGGCGGCGTGCCGGGGTCTTGCTGATGATGTCTTCGATGGCGTCGTAGAAACCCATGTCGAGCATGCGGTCGGCTTCGTCGAGGATCAGCGTGTTCAAGCCGTCCAGTACCAGCGAACCTTTGCGCAGGTGCTGCTGGATGCGGCCCGGGGTGCCGACGATGACGTGGGCGCCGTGTTCCAGGGAAGCGATCTGCGGGCCGAGGGACACGCCGCCGCACAGGGTCAGCACCTTGATGTTGTCTTCGGCGCGGGCCAGACGGCGGATCTCCTTGGCGACCTGGTCGGCCAGCTCACGCGTCGGGCACATCACCAGGGCCTGGCAGCCGAAGTAGCGCGGGTTGATCGGGTTCAACAAGCCGATACCGAAGGCGGCGGTCTTGCCGCTGCCGGTCTTGGCCTGGGCAATCAGGTCCAGCCCTTTGAGGATCACCGGCAAGCTTTGCGCCTGGATCTGCGTCATCTCGACATAACCCAGCGAGTCGAGGTTAGCCAGCATGGCGGCGGAGAGCGGCAAAGTATTAAAAGCGGTGGCGATGGTAGTCACGGGACTGGCTCTGCAAAACAAAATGTTGCGCAGTGTAGCAGCCCGCCGGGGATTTTCTCGCAAGTTCTAGACGAGGGGAGGCGGGCAGCGGCAAGTTCTCAGCGTCAAGCGTCAAGCTTGAGGCTTACAACTTGAGGCCTGCCGCTGCTTCAATGCTCGATGTCGTGCTCGCGGCTGACCACGCGCTTGCCGTCGGTGGGCGACAGTTGCAGAAAGATCGCCGCCGCCAGCATGGCCATGATGCCCACGGTGAGGAAGGTCAGTTGGAAGGCGCCGAGCACGGTGCTGACGCCATCGTTGCCTTGCTCTGCGGTAAAGCCGCCAAGCAAGGCACCGGCGCACGCCACGCCGAGGCTCAGAGACAATTGCGCCACCACCGACAGCAAACTGTTGCCGCTGCTGGCCTGTTCATCGTCGAGGTCGATCAGGGTGACGGTATTCATTGCGGTAAATTGCAGGGAGTTGATCGCCCCGAGGATCGCCAGCATGCACAGCAGCAACCAGTAGGGCGTCTGTTCACTGACCAGACCCATGCTCGCCAGCATGATGCCAAGCGCCAAGGTATTGCCGGTCAGCACCACGCGGTAACCCAGGCGTTCGATCAAGGTGCGGGCAATCGACTTGGCAAACATCGCCGCTGCCGCAAGGGGCAGCATGCTCATCCCGGCTTCCGATGGCGAGTAGCCCAGCGCCACCTGCAACAGCAGCGGTACCAGGAACGGCAAGGCGCCACTGCCCAGTCGCGCAAACAGGTTGCCGAGAATGCCCACTGCAAAAGTCCGGGTCTTGAACAGCACCGGCGAAAACAGCGGGTTATCGATATGGCCTGCGCGCAGCCAGTAAGCCGCGAGGCATGCCAGCCCGCCGAACAGCAGCAACATCACGCGCAGATGCGGCAGGTGCAGTTCGCCCAGGCCTTCCATGGCGATGGTGATCAGCACCATCGCCGCGCCAAACAGCACAAACCCCATGCTGTCGAAACGCGTGCGCTCACTGCCGCGCAGGTCGGGGATCAGTTTCCACACGGCGTAACAGCCGATCATGCCCACCGGCAGGTTGATCAAAAAAATCCAGTGCCACGTCAGGTATTGCACCATCCAGCCGCCCATGGTCGGGCCAAGCAACGGGCCGAGCAGGCCGGGGATGGTAATGAAGCCCATGATCCGCACCAGCTCGGAGCGCGGGTAAGCGCGTAGCACCACGAGGCGCCCGACCGGCAGCATCAGCGCCCCGCCCAAGCCCTGGATGACCCGCGCGCCAACCAGCATGGTCAAGCTGCTGGACAGGGCGCACAGCAGCGAACCAACGCTGAACAGCATGATCGCGCCGAAGAAGATTTTCTTGGTGCCAAAGCGGTCGGCGATCCAGCCCGAGGCCGGGATGAGCAAGGCGACGGTGAGCATGTAGGCGATCACCACCCCTTGCATGCGCAGCGGGTTTTCTGCGAGGTCCCGGGCCATGGCCGGCAGGGCTGTGTTGAGAATCGTCCCATCCAGCGACTGCATGAAGAAGGCAATCGCGACCACCCAGGGGAGCCAGCGGGCGGTCTTGGCATCGAGAGGGGCGCGATTCGGCATGGGCTACCTTTTGGTTAGCAGGCTATGTGTCGGCGATTATGCGCCATCCATTGCTCCTTTTCCCACTGGCGGTTCGTCTAAATCTGGCAATGGCGCGTGCTCCCCGACCAGGAAATCCAACAGCGCTCGGTGCACCGCCAACGCTGCCTCGCGGGACTCAAGGTCGAGCAAGTGGCCGGTGTGCTCGGCGACGGCGAACGTGCTGCGACCCACGTATTTTTTGAACAGCCGGGCCTCGGTCGCCGGGGTGTATTCATCCAGCGCGCCGTTGATGAAATGCACCGGGGTTTCGATTTGAGTGAGTATTGGCAGGTAGTTGCCGTCGCCCAGGCCGAGCACCTGATGGATATGAAAACGTGCCTGGCGGTACTCGGTGGTCGCCATGCCTGACAGGTGCCGATGGTTATTGCGCTTGAGCCGGGGGCAGAGGTATTTGCCGACTGTCTCGTTGAGCAAGTGGCCGACGGCGGACTTGTCATCGGCTTCGATCAGCACCCGCACGCGTTCCACATAATCGAGCATTGCCTGGTTGAGGTTGGGCGCCAGGGCCATCACCACCGAGCTTTCGATGGAGGGCGGGTTGTGGGCCAGGGTCAGCAATGTAGAGATGCCGCCCCAGGAGGCCGACACCAGATGGTTGACCTGAAACCGTTCAACCAGCGCGCGCAGGATTTGTACCTCGTCGTCCTTGGTCACAAGGTCCAGGTCCGTGTTGTGCTCGCGCGAATGGCCGGAGAACGGCAGGTCGAACAGCAGCACATTGAAGTGCTCGGCCAGGCATTTGCTGGTGCGCGCAAACGAACGGGTGGTGGACAGAGCCCCATTGACCATCAGGACGGTTTTTCTTTGCGGATTGTTACCTAGCTGCTCTACGTGAACGTTGTAGTGTTTGAACAGCTTTTCTATGACAAAACTTCCATGGTCCATGTCAACGCTCCAGCTTGCCCTTTCCCGGGCAAGGTCATGCATCACGTGCGGGCACGTGGGTGGTGGCGGGGTGCCACTAACCGTTATAACGAGGTTTTTTACGGGCGACAACAGGCCGCACAGGGAGAAGTGTGAGATGGGATTTTGCGGTAGGAATGGGTTAAACGGGGGTGTCAGAAACGAACACAGAATATTGTGGGAGCTGGCTTGCCTGCGATGGCATCACTGCGGTCCTGCTGACACACCGAGTTGTCAGCATCGCAGGCAAGCCAGCTCCCACATAAGCCAGTTGCCACATTGGGTTTTGTATTTACAGGGTCAATGTCAGGCGTTTGACCAACGCCCCCGGCAACAGGTTGGACGCAGTATTGCGCTGGCTGTACGTACTGGCCGACAACAGCAGCTCCCGCTCAGCGGTCAGTGCTTCGAGTTGTGAACCGAGCAGGCTGTAGACGCTGTCATCAAAGCGCATGGTGCTGACCGGCGCCTTGATCTCGCCGTCTTCCACCCAGAACGTGGCGAAGCGCGTCATGCCGGTCAGGCGTGCGGCCGGCAGGTCGGAGTAGTTCAGGTACCACAGGTTGCTGATATACAACCCGGTGCCCAACTGCTTGAGGATATCGGCCTGGGCCAGGCTGCCCGCCGCCATCTGCAAGGCGCTGGGCGACTCGTCGCTGCTCGCCCCGTTGGTGCTCAGGCCGTATTCGGCGGCGCTGCGCGAGTTGATCAACTGGCCTTCTGCTGTGCCCGCGTTGATCAGCGTGACATCCGCGCGCGGGTAGCCTTCAGTGGAAAACGCCTGGCTCAGCGAGCCGCTGATCTGCTCATCGATTTTTACCAAGGGGCTCAACGACTGTTCACCCGCATACAGCTTTTGCAACGAGCTGCCTTTGCTGGCGATGGCCTGGGCGGAAAACCCGCCCCAGGTAATGATGCTGATGATTTCTTCCAGCGCCGCCGGGGCGAGGTAAGCGCGGTATTGGCCCGGGGCCAGGCTGTGCAAAGGTCGACCCAGAAACTCCAACTGCTCGCGCGCTTGCAGGAACCGCGCGGCGAACTCGGCGCTGTCCCAGGTGTGCCCGGCGTAGCTGGCTTTTACCGCTTCGCCATTGGCGTGAAACAGGCTGAAATCGAAGTTGAAGCTGTTGGCCTGATGCCAGCCGAACGCGCCGTCTGAACTGGCGAAACCACGGCTGATGGGGCCTGCGGCATAGAAACCGACCAGGTCCACGCCTTCTGCAGCCTGGCTGATGTCTTCCAGTACCTGGGCCAGCTCCGGTAGCGGGCGCAGTTGTTCGTTGTGGTTTTGCCAGGCGTTGTGATTGAGCAGCAGGTACGGGTCCTGCGGCAATAGGGGCAAGGTCTCGCGCAACTGTTGCAGGCCATTGGCGAGGCGTTGGCGGTCCAGCGCCGGCTCACCGGCCAGGGTGATAGCGAGGTCGGCATGACGGCCGTCGTGGATCAGCTTGAGGTTCAGGCTGGCCTGTTGCACCTGCCCGGCCTGGCGCACTTGCGCGTGGTTAAACCGCACGAACTCGGAGGATTCGGCAGCAAAGCCGAGGTGAAATTGTTCCTTGTCGGTGATGGCCTGCTTGAGCCAGTCCACCAGTGCCTTGAAGTTGTTCATCAGGCATCTCCCCCAAAAACGTCGACATCACTGAACACGCACGCAGGTGACGCATGGCCCACGCGGATCACTTGGTTGGGTTCGCCTTTGCCGCAGTTCGGCGTGCCCAGGACCTTGAAGGTACTGGCGTCGCCGACGGCGCTGAGCTTGCGCCAGAACTGCGCGGAAATGGCGCGGTAGTTGGGGTTCTTCACCACGCCCTTGAGTTCGCCGTTTTCGATCAACTGGCCCCACTCGCAGCCGAACTGGAATTTATTGCGCGCATCGTCGATGGACCAGGAGCGGTTGGTGCTCATCAGGATGCCGTGCTCGATACCGCTGATCAGCTCGGCCTGGGTCTTGTCGCCAGCTTCGATATTCAAGTTGGCCATGCGGTCGATCGGCGCGCGGTTCCAGCTGCAGGCGCGGCTGTTGGCGACGCCGCCCAGTCCTGAGCGAAATTGCGACAACGCGCCGCCCAATGGCTTGAGCAGCAGGCCGTCACGGATCAGGAACTGCTTGGTGGCGCGGGTGCCGTCGTCGTCATGGCTGTAGCTGGCGAGTTGTTCGGGGATGTCCGGGTCGAACGTCACGTTGAGCAAGGTCGAACCGTATTGCAGGTGGCCGAAGTCATCGGCCTTCACAAAGCTGGTGCCGGCGTAATTGCGCTCATCGCCCAGGATGCGGTCCAGTTCCAGCGGGTGGCCGATGGACTCGTGGATCTGCAGGATCATTTGGTCGGGCATCAGCAGCAGGTCGCGCGGGCCGTGGGGCGTGTTTGGCGCGAGCAGCAGTTGCAGGGCTTCGTCGGCGACCGTGCGCGCGGCGCCGACCAGGCCGAAGCGGCGAATCACGTTCGCACTGCCTTGCTGGCCAAAGTTGGTACCGCCCAGGGTGCGGGTCTGGCTGTCGTTGCCATCGAAGGCGGTGATGCTCAGGCCCGGGTAGACGAAACGCTGGGCCTGGCGCAGTTCGGCACCGGCACTGTTGAGGTAGATCTGTTCTACATGGGTGGTGCCCAGGCTGACTTCCCAACTGACCAGGCGCTCATCCTTGGGCACGGCGGCAGACTCGTCACCGAGCAGTTGGTAGCAGTCGCTTAAGGAAGGGAAGGGCTGGTCGAGGTCGGGCGACAGGTAGTCGGCGACGTCGCTGGAGACCTGCTGTGTGTGCAGGTCGAGCAGAGCGTGGGGCAAGATCCGCCGGGCTTGCTGTTCAGCACGCTCAAGGGCGGCTTGCAGGCCGGCAAGGGAGAGATCGTTGGTGGCGGCATAGGCTTCCACGCCGTTGAGACGCACGGTGAGCATGGCGCCCTCGTCGTGGTTCAGGTGTGGCGGCTCGGCGACGTTCTTGCGTACCGACAGGTATTGGCCGGATTCGCGCACGTAACGCAGCGAGAAAAATTCAGCAGTAGTGCGCAGGGCACTGAAGTGCTTTTTGAGTGTGGCGTGGTGGTCGAACATGGGGCCTTCCTTGTGGGCGGCTCATCGCGGGCAGGCAACAGAGTAGGCCTGGGGCGGGGAGCTGATCAAGGAAAGTGTAGGCGGGGGATTTGCGGAGTCGGGACGGGCCTCATCGCGGGCAAGCCCGGCTCCCACAGTTGACCGAGTTGTTCAGATGAACTCGGTCAAGTGTGGGAGCTGGCTTGCCTGCGATACAGGCACCGCGGTGTATCAGTTACTGCGCCATCGGGCCCACTTCACGCAGTGGCTTGCCACGCACCGGCGCGTCGCCTGCTACGTAGTAATCGGCAGTGCTGCGCGGCAATGGCTTGCGGCCACGGATCTTGTCGGCGATTTTCTCGGCGATCATGATCGTCGGCGCGTTCAGGTTGCCGGTGGTGATGATCGGCATGATCGACGCATCGACCACACGCAGCCCCTGCATACCATGCACACGGCCTTCGCCGTCCACTACCGCCATCTCGTCGGTGCCCATCTTGCACGAGCAGGACGGGTGGAATGCCGTTTCGGCGTGCTCGCGGATGAACGTGTCGAGTTGCTCATCGGTTTGCACTTCAATACCCGGGCTGATTTCGCGGCCACGGTATTGGTCGAGGGCCGGTTGCTGCATGATTTCCCGGGTCAGGCGGATGCCGTCGCGGAATTCCTGCCAGTCCTGCTCGGTGGCCATGTAGTTGAAGAGGATGCTCGGGTAGTCCCGTGGGTTCTTCGACTTCAATTGCACGCGGCCACGGCTTGGCGAACGCATGGAGCCCATGTGCGCCTGGAAACCGTGCTCTTTCACACCGTTGCTGCCGTTGTAGTTAATCGCGACCGGCAGGAAGTGGTACTGAATGTTTGGCCAATCGAATTCTTCACGGGTACGGATAAAACCGCCCGCTTCGAACTGGTTGCTGGCGCCGATGCCAGTGCCGTTGAACAGCCACTCGGCACCGATGGCCGGTTGGTTGTACCAGAGCAGCGACGGGTACAGCGACACCGGTTGGGTGCACGCATATTGCAGGTAGAGCTCAAGGTGGTCCTGCAGGTTTTCGCCGACGCCTGGCAGGTCGTGGACCACCGGGATGTCGAGGCTTTCCAGCAGTTTGGCCGGGCCCACACCGGAGCGTTGCAGCAATTGCGGCGAAGCGATCGCACCGCTGCACACCAGCACTTCTTTACGCGCACGGGCTTCAACGCGCTCTTCGGCGGCGCCGATCAAGTAACGCACGCCAACGGCCCGCTTGCCTTCGAACAAGACTTTGTCGGTGAGGGCGTGGGTGACGATGGTCAGGGTCGAACGCTTTTTAGCCGTGTCCAGGTAACCGCGTGCGGTGCTGGCGCGACGGCCTTTAGGCGTGACGGTACGGTCCATCGGGCCGAAGCCTTCTTGCTGGTAGCCGTTCAAGTCGTCGGTGCGCGGGTAACCCGCTTGTACGCCTGCTTCAACCATGGCGTGGAACAGCGGGTTGTTGCCGGCTTTTGGCGTGGTCACGCTGACCGGACCGTCGCCACCGTGGTAGTCGTTGGGGCCGATGTCCCGAGTTTCAGCTTTTCTGAAATAGGGCAGGCAGTCCAGGTACGTCCAGTTTTCAAGCCCTGGAAGTTTTGCCCAGTTGTCGTAGTCCATGGCGTTACCACGGATGTAGCACATGCCGTTGATCAGGGAAGAGCCACCCAGGCCCTTGCCGCGCCCGCATTCCATCCGGCGACCGTCCATGTGTGGCTCTGGATCGGTTTCGTAGGCCCAGTTGTAGCGACGGCCTTGCAGCGGGAACGCCAGGGCGGCCGGCATTTGGGTGCGGAAGTCGAAGCGGTAGTCAGGGCCGCCGGCTTCCAGCAGCAAAACGGTGACGCCTTCGTCTTCGGTCAGACGGGTGGCAAGGGTGTTGCCTGCTGATCCTGCGCCAACAATGATGTAGTCGTATTCTTGAGTCATGGGGTCTCCTTGAGAGCGGCAAGCTCCAAGCTTCAAGCTGCAAGAGAAAGCAGCGAGCGGTTATCTGGGAGGCGCGGCAAACAAAGCTGCTTTTACTTGCAGCTTGATGCTTGCCGCTAGTGGCTCATCAGAACACTGAGGCGTAGTCGCCCAGCTCAACCTGTACCGATTTGATGCGGGTGAAGTTGTTCAGCGAGCTGATGCCGTTCTCACGGCCAACACCCGACTGCTTGTAGCCACCGACTGGCATCTTGGCGTCGGACTCGCCCCAGGCGTTGATCCAGCAGATACCGGCTTCCAGTTGATGAATCACGCGGTGAGCGCGGTTCAGGTCTTTGGTGACCAGGCCGGCAGCCAGGCCGAAGTCGGTGTCGTTGGCGCGGCGGATCACTTCTTCTTCGGTCTCGTAAGTGAGGATGCTCATTACTGGGCCGAAGATTTCTTCACGGACGATGGTCATTTCGTCGGTGCAGTCGGTGAACACGGTCGGAGCCACGAAGGCGCCTTTGGCGAATTCGCCAGCGGTCAGACGGTCGCCGCCGCACAGTACGCGGGCGCCTTCTTCCTTACCTTTGGCGATGTAGCCGAGCACGCTTTCCATGTGGGCGAAGCTGACCAGCGGGCCGAAGTTGGTGTTCTCGTCTTGCGGGTTGCCGACGCGAATGCGCGCCACACGCTCAACGATCTTGGCTTCGAAGGCTGCTTGCAGGTGCTTGGGCACGAATACGCGAGTGCCGTTGGTGCAGACCTGACCGGAGCTGTAGAAGTTGGCCATCATCGCAATGTCGGCCGCGCGATCCAGGTCGGCGTCTTCGAACACGATCAGCGGGGACTTGCCACCCAGTTCCATGGTCACCTCTTTCAGCGAGGAGCTGGAAGCGCTGGCCATGACTTTTTTGCCGGTGTCGGTGCCGCCGGTGAACGAGACCTTCTCGATGCGTGGGTGCTCGGTCAGCCAGGTGCCGACTTCACGGCCGCTGCCGGTCAACACGTTGAACACGCCTGCAGGAACGCCGGCTTCGGTGTAGATCTCGGCCAGTTTCAGGGTGGTCAGCGAGGTGACTTCGCTTGGCTTGAAGATCATCGCGTTACCCGCGGCCAGGGCCGGTGCGGATTTCCACAGGGCGATCTGGATCGGGTAGTTCCACGCCCCGATACCGGCGACCACGCCCAGCGGCTCGCGGCGGGTATAGACGAAGGAGGTATCGCGCAGCGGGATCTGCTCGCCTTCGATGGCCGGCACCAGGCCTGCGTAGTATTCCAGCACGTCAGCGCCGGTAACGATGTCGACGTATTGGGTTTCGGAGAAGGCTTTACCGGTGTCCAGGGTTTCCAGGGCTGCCAGCTCATCGTTGCGCTCGCGCAGGATGTCGACGGCACGGCGCAGGATGCGCGAACGCTCCATGGCGGTCATGGCGGCCCAGATTTTCTGGCCTTTTTCAGCGCTGACCACGGCACGTTCAACGTCGTCTTTGGTAGCACGTTGCACTTGGGCGAGAACTTCACCGTTAGCCGGGTTGATGGCTTCGAAGGTGGCATCGCTGCCAGCGTCGCTGTAGCCGCCGTCAATGTAGAGTTTTTGCAGTTCGAAACGGGCCATAAAGTCCTCGCAAGTGCATAAGTGGTTGGCGTTACCCGCCGAAAGTGGGCCATGGGGTTCTGGCAACACTGAGCGGCGGACGTTCAGGGGTTGAGCGGTTATGTGTGCTCTAACTCACCTGCTTGGCCAATTGGAAATCCATGTATTCGTAAGCGATCCGTTGCGCCTGCTCCGTGTCGAAAGCGTCTCCCGACAGGGCGCCGCGCAGCCACAAACCGTCGATCAGGGCCGCCAGGCCTCTGGCTGCTTTGCGTGCGTGCGGCAGCGGTAGCACTCGGCGGAACTGGCAGCACAGGTTGGAATACAGACGTTGATCGTTGATCCGCTGCAACCTGTGCAATGACGGGTGATGCATGCTGGTGGCCCAGAAGGCCAGCCAGGTTTTCATTGCCGGTCCGTTGACTTGGCTGGCGTCGAAGTTGCCCTCGATGATCACCCGAAGGTGCGCCCGTGGGCTGTCGTCCTTCAGCGCAAGCCTGCGTTCGTGGACGTTCTCGATCAGCACATTCATCAAGTACCGCATCGTTGCGGCGATCAGGCCGTTCTTGTCCTGAAAGTAGTGACTGATGATGCCGTTCGAGACGCCGGCCAAACGGGCGATCAGCGCAATGCTGGCATCTCCCATCCCGACCTGATCGATGGCCGTCAAGGTGGCTTCGATCAACTGCTGGCGGCGTATGGGTTGCATACCGACCTTGGGCATGTAGCACCTCTCCTTAGGCCTGCCGGTGGGCGATAAACGTCCGTCGGCTTGAAGGCCAGTCTATTTTGTTTTGATTGAACGTTCAATCAACAAAGAATAAGATCTGCGACAAATGGTCGCTCCCTACAGATATTTCCTACCTGTGAGCAGCAGCCTCTGACACCTGCAAAAATCCTTGAAACCGGCCATCTCAGGGCCTGCCACCGCTTCGGCGGGGCTCAAGAATTTTCGGGGTGTCTTTATAACACCCGTCCGTCGACTGCCGAAAAATCGATGTCCCGGGATAACCGTTGCCTTGTGTTTCTCTCTCGCACTGCCTGGAGCATCTGCGCCATGAGTTCTGCCTCTCTTATAAAGACCCCGCCGGAAAAGGTACGGGTCAACGGTTGGGTGTTCTACACCTCCACCGCGCTGATTCTGTTGTTGACCGCCATTCTGATCATCGCCCCGCAGGAGGCCGGGCGCATGCTTGGCGTAGCGCAAGCCTGGCTTTCGAAAAGCTTCGGCTGGTACTACATGGTGGTCATCGCCGCTTACCTGGTGTTTGTGGTCGGCCTGGCGTTTTCGTCCTACGGCAAGTTGAAACTGGGCAGCAAGGATGACACCCCGGACTTCAGCTACGGCGCCTGGGCCGGCATGTTGTTCTCGTCGGGTATCGGCATCTCGCTGCTGTACTTCGGCGCCTCGGAGCCGTTGGACCACTACTTCAACCCGCCCGAAGGCGCGGCCGCCAGCAATGGCGCGGCACGCCAGGCGCTGCAACTGACGTTCCTGCACTGGGGCCTGCACGGCTGGGCGATCTATGCGTTGGTCGGCCTGGCCGTGGCGTATTTCGCCTACCGTCATAACCAGCCGCTGGCCTTGCGTTCGGCGCTGTACCCGCTGGTGGGCGAGCGCTGGGTGAAGGGCGCAGCCGGCCACGCGGTGGACGGTTTTGGTATGTTCGTGACCCTGTTGGGCCTGGTGACGAACCTGGGGATTGGTGCGATGCAAGTGTCGTCCGGGTTGGAAAACCTGTTCGGCATGGCGCACAGCAACACCAACCTGCTGATCGTGATTATCGTGATGAGCACCGTGGCGACCATCGCTGCCGTGTCGGGTGTGGAAAACGGCATTCGCCGCCTGTCCAACCTCAACATCGTGCTGTTCAGCGGTTTGCTGATTTTTGTGCTGCTGTTCGGCCCGACCCTGCATTTGCTCAACGGCTTGGTGCAGAACACCGGTGACTACCTCAACGGTATCGTGCTGAAAACCTTCGACCTCTATGTGTACGAAGGCGACGCCGACAAAACCGAACGCTGGATGGGCCTGTGGACCCTGTTCTACTGGGCCTGGTGGATTTCCTGGGCGCCATTCGTGGGCATGTTCATCGCGCGTATTTCCCGTGGTCGCACGGTGCGTGAACTGGTGGCCGGCGTGCTGCTGATCCCGCTGGGCTTCACCCTGGCGTGGTTGTCGATCTTCGGTAACTCGGCGCTGGACCTGGTGCTGAACCACGGTGCGGTGGAGTTGGGCAAGACGGCGCTGGAACAACCGTCCATGGCCATCTACCAATTGCTGGAGCATTACCCGGCGTCGAAAATCGTCATCGGTGTGTCGATCTTTGTTGGCTTTGTGCTGTTCCTGACCCCGGCGGACTCCGGCGCGGTGATGATGGCCAACCTTTCCTGCAAAGGCGGCAATGTGGATGAAGATGCGCCGCACTGGCTGCGGATTTTCTGGTCGGCGGTGATTACGCTGGTGACCATCGGCCTGCTGTTTGCCGGCAACTTCGAAGCCATGCAAACCATGGTCGTGCTGGCGGGGCTGCCGTTCTCGGTGGTGCTGATTTTGTTTATGTTCGGTTTGCACAAGGCGATGCGCCAGGACGTGGCGATGGAGCAGGAGCAGGCACAGTTGGCTGAGCGTGGTCGTCGTGGTTTCAGCGAGCGCCTGACCGCACTGGACCTGCAGCCGAGCCAGGGAACTGTGCAGCGTTTTATGGACAAACATGTGACGCCGGCGCTGGAAGAAGCGGCGACTGCGTTGCGTGATCAAGGGCTGGAAGTGCAGACCCTGCTGGGCAAGTCCAAGCGCTGCATTGGTGTGCGCATCGAGATGGAGGAGGGCAACCCGTTTGTCTACGAAGTGAGCCTGGATGCTTATTCGTCGGCACCGAGCGACTTGCCCGAGGAAGAGCGTACGCGTTACTACCGGGCCGAGGTTTACCTGCACAATGGGCCTCAGGAATACGACCTGATGGGCTTTGCCCAGGAACAAATCACCCGGGACGTGCTCGATCAGTTTGAAAGCCATCGGCAGCTCCTTGGCCGTGTCTATAGCTGATGGTTGAGCGCAGCGGCGCCTTCACTGGTGCCGCTTTTTATGTGTCAACACAGACCAATGTGGGAGCTGGCTTGCCTGCGATGGCGATGGTGAATTCACTACCGCTATCGCAGGCAAGCCAGCTCCCACATTGACCCAGTTTCTCCAGTAGGGGTTATGGTGTTGCCTCAGCCTCAGCCCAGGTTCTTGCCGAGCAGGGCGTGATACAGCTCGCTGTCCCCCAAGATCCCCACCACCTGGTTGTTGTTGTGCAACACCAGCTTGTTCCCGGTGTGGTAACGAATCTGCAACGCATCGCGCATGCCGATATTCGAATCCACCAGCGTTGGCACCCGGCCCAACCCTTCAACCGCTTGCCCCGGTACCCAGTTCTGCAAGTTCAGCACCGCGCCATTCTGGCGTGCGCCCTTGATGGTGTTGCCTTCCGCCAGGTCCAGCCACGAGTCGCCGCCCGGGTCCAAACACACCGAACCGTTGATGCGTTTGCAGTTGTCCAGGGTGCGCATCAGGCTGCGACCGCACAGTACGTTCAGCGGGTTGGTATGGGCGACGAAGGTGCGCACATAGTCGTCCGCCGGGTTCAGCACGATCTCTTCCGGCACGCTGTACTGGATGATCTTGCCGTCTTTCATGATGGCGATGCGGCTGCCCAGCTTAAGTGCTTCATCCAGGTCGTGACTCACGAACACGATGGTCTTGCTCAGCTTGCGTTGCAGCTCCAGCAGTTCATCTTGCAGGCCTTGGCGAATCAGTGGGTCGAGGGCGGAGAAGGGTTCGTCCATCAGCAGGATATCGGCGTCCATCGCCAACGCGCGGGCCAGGCCGACACGCTGCTGCATGCCGCCGGACAACTCGTCAGGCTTCTTGTTGCGCCATTGAGCCAGGCCCACCAGTTCCAGCTTGTCATCCACCAGCTTGCGCCGTTCCTTCTCGGGGCGGCCCTGCATTTCCAGACCGAAGCTGATGTTCTCGCGCACCGTCAGCCACGGCATCAGGGCGAACTTCTGGAACACCATGGCGATGCGCTTGGTGCGCATCATTTTGAGCTCGGCAGGTGTGCACGAAGCGATGTCGATCTGGCGGCCTTCATGTTCGACAAACAGCTTGCCGCGGCTCACGGTGTTGAGGCCGTTGATGCAGCGCAGCAAGCTCGACTTGCCTGAGCCCGACAGGCCCATCAGCACGCAGATCTCGCCTTTCTCAATGTCCAGGCTGGCTTTTTCAACGCCGACAATCTGCCCGGTTTTTTTCAGGATCTCGTTGCGGTGCATGCCCTGGTCGAGCAGCTTGAGGGCTTCGCGCGGGTCTTTGGAGAAGATCACATCGACATTGTCGAATCGGATAATGCTCATGCATCACCCCCTACTTTGGCGTCGGGTTGTTTGCAGATGCGGTCGAGCATGATGGCCAGCAATACGATTGCCAGGCCGGCTTCAAAGCCCAGGGCAATGTCGGCGGTGTTCAGTGCGTTGACCACCGGCTTGCCGAGGCCGTCGGCGCCCACCAGGGCCGCGATCACCACCATCGACAACGACAGCATGATGCATTGGGTAATGCCGGCGGCAATGCTCGGCATGGCGTGGGGCAGTTCAATGCGTGAGAGCAACTGACGGCGCGAGCAGCCAAAGGCTTTACCGGCGTCCATCAACTCTTGTGGCACATCGCGGATACCCAGGTAAGTCAGGCGGATAGGCGCGGCAATCGCGAACACCACCGTGGAAATCAGACCGGGCACCACACCCAGCCCGAAGAGGGTCAGGGTAGGGATGAGGTAGACGAAGGTCGGCACGGTCTGCATCAGATCGAGTACCGGCCGCATCATGGTGTAGAACAGCGGTTTGTGCGCGGCAACAATGCCCAGCGGCACACCGATGACCACGCAGACCAGGGTGGCGAACAGCACCTGCGCGAGGGTTTCCATGGTTTCCTGCCAGTACCCGAGGTTCAGGATCAGCAGGAAGGAGGCGATGACAAAAACCGTCAGGCCCCATTTGCGTTGAATAAAGTGAGCGAGTAGCGCAATCAGACCGATCAATGCCAGCGGATTGAACCAGGTCAGCGCAAACGTCACGCCGTGGATCATCGTTTCCAGTGTCGATGCGATTGCGTCGAAGTAGTTGGCACCATGTTTGGTCAACCATTCGACGAAGGCAGCGATGTACTGGCCTAGTGGGATTTTCTGTTCAGTCAGCATGGTAGTGAATGTCCACATGCGAAGGGGAAAAACATCCCGGGCCAGCGTACCGGCCCGGGGTCAGCACTTACTTGGCGAGATACGCTTTTACTGCCTCCAGACCTGGTTTGCCATCGACGGTGGTCACACCGGCGAGCCAGGTGTCGAGTACGGCGGGGTTCTTCTTCAGCCAGGCCTTGGCCGCGGCGTCAGGCTTCATTTTGTCGTCCAGGACGTTACCCATCAGCGAGCTTTCCATGTCCAGGGTGAACGACAGGTTTTTCAGCAATTGGCCAACGTTGCTGCATTCCTGGGTGTAGCCCTTGCGAACGTTGGTGTAGATGGTGGCCTGGCCGTAGTTGGGGCCGAACGAATCGTCACCCCCGGTCAGGTACTTGATCTTGAAGCGGGTGTTCATCGGGTGCGGTTCCCAGCCGAGGAACACAATGGCCTGGCCACGTTTGGTGGCGCGTTCCACCTGGGAGAGCATCCCGGCTTCGCTGGATTCCACGACCTTGAAGCCTGCGTCTTTCAAGCCGAACTGGTTCTTGTCGATGACGGTCTGGATGGTGCGGTTGCCGTCGTTACCCGGTTCGATACCGTAGATCTTGCCGCCCAGCTCGTCCTTGAATTTGGCGATATCGGCGAAGTCTTTCAGGCCTTTGTTGTACAGCTCCTCGGGCACCGCCAGGGTGTACTTGGCGTTCTCAAGGTTGGCGCGCACGGTTTCCACGGTGCCGGCATCACGGTACTGCTTGATGTCGTTTTCCATGGTCGGCATCCAGTTGCCGAGGAAGATGTCCATGTTCTTGCCGTCGGCCAGGGACTTGTAGGTCACCGGCACCGAAATCATCGTGGTGCGTGGCTTGTAGCCCAGGCCCTTGAGGATTTCGCTGGTGGTCGCGGTAGTGACGGTGATGTCGGTCCAGCCGACATCGGAGAAGTTGACGGTCTGACATTGTGCCGGTTCTGCAGCGTTCGCCAGGACTGGCAGACTCAGCATGGCGGCCAACAACAACGAGGGTGAACCTTTCATCGGGGTAGACTCCTGTGTCTTTTTTCTGGCGGCATTCGCCGCGCTTTATAAGTGTTGCGGTTGGGGCGTGCGATGAAGCGCAGGCACGGTGCCTTGCAAACGAGTCGAGACTGATCATGTACCAGTGAAAATCTGACGCCTACAGGGGGCGTCGTATCCAGTACAGGGATGGTCGTATCCAGTGTCGGTGACGTCGCTTACAGATTTTTCCAAAGGCAAAACTGCAGTTTTTACCGATCTGCACCGCTAAAAACGGCCAAAACGCCTGATCGCACGGGTGCGACGCTAGTGAGCATGGGTGCGTCGGTGTGAGACGCCGTGAGGACCGCCAAAAGCTTGATGATGCGGCCATCTGGGCGATCTGAGCGTAGCACCTCGTTCAAGCCTGGCCGTGCTTATCGAGGAGTTCTACCGCAATGGCTATCAGCGTTTTCGACCTGTTCAAGATCGGCATTGGGCCTTCGAGTTCTCACACCGTCGGCCCCATGCGTGCCGCGGCGTTGTTCGTCCAGGCATTACGTGAACGTGAATTGTTGGAACAAGTCAGGCGCGTCGAAGTTCAGCTGTATGGCTCGTTGTCGGCCACCGGCATCGGCCACGGCAGCGACACCGCCACCCTCATGGGCCTGATGGGCGAGTGGCCGGACGCAATCGACCCGTCGCAAATCGGCCTGCGCATTCACACCCTGCGCGAGACCGACACGCTCTTGCTCGATGGGCATTTGCCAGTGCCTTTCATGTGGGCGCGGGACATGCGCCTGCTCGACGAAAACCTCCCGTTCCATCCCAACGGCATGACGCTGGTGGTGTTCGGTGAAGGCGGCGAACTGCACCGCGATACTTACTATTCAGTCGGTGGCGGTTTTGTGGTGGACGAAGCCCAGGCGCAAAGTGGTGTGGCCGACATGGACCGCACCGAACTGCCCTATGATTTTTCCAGTGCGGTGGAACTGTTGCAGCTGTGCAAAACCCATAACCTGCGCGTGGCCGAGTTGATGCTGGCTAACGAAAAGGTCTGGCGCTCCGAAGAAGAAATCCGCAGTGGCCTGATGAAACTCTGGCGGGCCATGCAGGATTGCGTGGAGCAGGGCCTCAAGCACGAAGGCATCTTGCCCGGTGGGCTGAATGTGCGTCGTCGCGCCGCCAAATTGCACCGCAGCCTGCAGGAGCTGGGCAAGCCGAATGTGATTGGCTCGACCTTGAGCGCCATGGAGTGGGTCAACCTGTTCGCCCTGGCGGTCAATGAAGAAAACGCAGCGGGTGGGCGCATGGTCACCGCGCCGACTAATGGTGCGGCAGGGATTATTCCGGCGGTGCTGCACTACTTTATGAAGTTCAGCGAAGAGGTAACGGAAGCCAACGTCGTCGACTACCTGCTGGGTGCGGCGGCGGTGGGTATTTTGTGCAAGAAAAACGCTTCGATCTCGGGGGCTGAAGTCGGCTGCCAGGGCGAAGTCGGTTCGGCGTGCGCCATGGCCGCCGCCGGGCTGGCCGAGATACTCGGCGCCACGCCGGAGCAGGTGTGCAATGCCGCCGAAATCGGCCTGGAACACAACCTCGGCCTCACGTGCGACCCGGTGGGCGGGCTGGTGCAAGTGCCGTGCATCGAGCGCAATGCGATTGCGGCGGTGAAAGCGATCAACGCGGCGCAAATGGCGCTGCGCGGAGATGGCCAGCACTTTATCTCCCTGGACCGCGTTATCCGCACCATGCGCGATACCGGTGCGGATATGCATGACAAGTACAAGGAAACCTCGCGCGGTGGGTTGGCGGTGAGTGCGGTGGAGTGTTGAGACCGAGTCGCCTGCATCGCAGGCAAGCCAGCTCCCACCTTTGAATGTATTCACAGATCAAAATGTGGGAGCGGGCTTGCCCGCGATGGCGGTAGCTCAGGCAACACTGCTCAAAAAGTGAACACCCGGATACAAAAGCGCCACCTTTTAGCGCGTCGCAAACAGATAAGTAGCGCCCAAACGATTTCCCGCCCCGCCACCCGTCACCTGTGCGTGCGGTGACAGACTTTTCCCGCGCCCTCAAAGCGCCTTCCCACAAGTGCTACCGAACTGCTCACCCCCCTTGAGCAAGGCTGCTCCTGCGTCCTTTTCGGGGCATATCCCGCACTTCCTGCGCGGGCTTATATAGACACGTCATCAGGTCGTTTTCAGGAGTTATTGAATGCCCATTCAATTTTAGGCATGGCATTTGCTCTATCAAATCAAAGCCTCTCTCTGCACAAGAGCAGAGCGCAATAACAAGAGCCTCGCCTGAGGCCATCACCCGCTTTGTGTGAGGAGATACCGCGATGACGTCGTTCAACTCCGGGGCTCAACCCCAGAACCGTGCGCCTCAATCCATCGGCTTTTTGCTGCTGGACAATTTCACGCTGATTTCCCTGGCGTCGGCTGTGGAACCACTGCGCATGGCCAACCAGTTGTCCGGCCGCGAGCTGTATCGCTGGACAACCCTGAGTGTCGACGGCAACCAGGTCTGGGCCAGCGACGGTCTGCAAATCACCCCCGATGCCTCCATGCACAAAGCCCCGGCCCTGGACACTGTCATTGTGTGCGGCGGCGTGGGTATCCAGCGCACCGTCACCCGTGAGCACGTGTCGTGGCTGCAAAGCCAGGCGCGCCAGTCGCGTCGTCTCGGCGCCGTGTGCACCGGCAGTTGGGCCCTGGCTTGCGCCGGTTTGCTCGACGGTTTTGATTGCAGCGTGCACTGGGAATGCCTGGCGTCGATGCAGGAAGCTTTCCCCCGCGTGGCCATGAGCACACGCCTGTTTACCCTCGACCGCAACCGTTTCACCAGCTCGGGCGGCACCGCGCCGCTGGACATGATGCTGCACCTGATCAGCCGCGACCACGGCCGTGAATTGTCGGCCGCCATCTCCGAGATGTTTGTGTACGAACGCATCCGCAACGAACAGGATCACCAGCGCGTGCCGCTCAAGCACATGCTCGGCACCAACCAGCCAAAGCTTCAGGAAATTGTTGCGCTGATGGAAGCTAACCTGGAAGAGCCGATCGACCTGGACGAGCTGGCGGTGTACGTCGCTGTGTCCCGTCGGCAGCTGGAGCGGCTGTTCCAGAAATACCTGCATTGCTCGCCATCACGCTACTACCTCAAGTTGCGCCTGATCCGTGCGCGGCAATTGCTCAAGCAAACGCCGATGTCGATCATCGAAGTGGCCTCGGTGTGCGGGTTTGTGTCCACGCCGCACTTCTCCAAGTGCTACCGCGAATACTTCGGCATCCCGCCACGGGATGAGCGCGTAGGTTCCAACACCGCCCAGCAAGTGGCGATGATGCCGATTCCGCAGGCGCTGGTGTTGTCACCGTTGTCGGGGCCGATGTCGGCGTTGAGTCAGGCGCGTAATGAGTCGACGTTTGCCAGTGTAAGGCTCTAGACCGAGTCGCCTGCATCGCAGGCAAGCCAGCGCCCACATTTTGATGTGTGAACACCGTCAACTGTGGGAGCGGGCTTGCTCGTGACAGCGCTCTATCAGGCGCCGGAGTTTTGCTTGAACTGCACCAAAGCCGGTAACAACTGCTTGTCGATTGCCTGCCTCACTGCCGGCAAAATCGTCGCGCTGCCGGTGTACATCTGTTCCACCATGCCCTTGAGCGCTTTGGCCCGTGCGGCACTCAAACCGCGTACCGCACACTCGCAGGCCTGCTCGGCGGTGGCGCCGCTGGACACTTCAAAACCCAGCGAGCGCAGCTGGCTCAGCAGGTCATGCTGGTCAATCAAATCCGCGTGCATCATGACGTTTATCCTGGTGTAGGGAACGGGGATTGACCTGGATTCTGGTAGGCCCTCGGCCGGTCGGCAAGGGCAGAATCAACGAATGGCTCAGATGGCTATGAACAGGTCGTTTTCGGGTCATTTACCGACGCAAGTAATAGGCACACTGACTGCCAGGCAAGCAGCTTGAAGGTTTGGTCACCCTCGGGATGTCACGCTCACGCATTGCACTCTGCCCCGATCCAGTCACGGCTGGTTCGGGGCTTTTTTTACCTGGGATTTGCAGTGACTGCACTGGCCTCTTCGCGAGCAAGCCCGCTCCCACACTTGACCGAGTTTTATCTTTGAAATGCCGGCAAGTGTGGGCGCTGGCTTGCCTGCGATGGCCGCGCTGCGGTCTACCGCTGCAACACCAGAATCCGCGAGAGCAACTCATCCCGGTCGACATAGCAACCCTGGAAGTGCCGCGCGCCGGAAGCCGGGTCGAACGCGTTGCGTGCGTGCAACGTGCGGCGGTTGTCGAAGCACCACAACTCACCCGGATTCAAACGTTTGACCAAACGAAAACGCTCTTCCCGCGTCATCGCAATAAAGCGCCGATACGCGCGATACAGCAACGGCATCTGCTCCACCGGCGCCTCAAACGGCCCCCGCAGAAAGTTAGCCATGCGAATTTCCGCGACATCCCCCAAGGCATCCAGCGCAATGATCGGCGCCAGGCGGCGGTAGTCGCTGTGACGGTCTTTGTTGCGAAACTCCACCGGGATTTCACACAGGGCACGAAACGCCTCGGGGTCTTCCGTGCGCAGCGCCGTGGCGATAGCAAACCCGTCGACAAAAATACTCTCGCCACCGGTGGCATCGTTCACCAGGCAATGCAGGAATTGCAGCCCCGGTTGCAGCTCCCGCGTCGGTAAGTCGCTGTGCAGCGGCAGGTTGAAAGCGGTATAGGCATTGCTGTCGGCATCGGCCTTGGATTGCACGTTGAACAGCACGCCGAAGTTGCTCTCGCGAATAAAGGAAATGTGCTTGGCTACCAGCGCCAGAGAGCCGGGTTCGGTAGGCACACCACGGATTTGCGTAAGGCCTGAATCACGCAAGGCCAGCAACCATTGGAGCAAGACCTTGGGGTCTTCCATCACTGCGGCGTAGTCGAACACCGGCAGCGTAAACCGCTGATCCCACAGCGTGGATTGGGGTTTTGCCGCACGGCGTTCAGCGCGCGACTCATCGTCATAGGCGTGCGCCCGCAGCCAGCCGGGAGCGTACCGGCTGAGATGGCCGCCGCTCCATTCCACCTGCAGAAAACCTTCGTCAATGCAGGCACTGACTGCGCTGAGGTGTTCATCCACATCGACAATTTCCAGCACCTGCTCGCGGGTCACGCTGTACACGCATTCCGCGCAGGGGCAGTTGTCCCGCAGCCACTGATGATGAAACGGGCTCAGCCGCCCATCGGCCCATTGCACACGAATCTGATCGTCCAGCACCTGCGCCTCGGCGAGGTCACTGATCAGCGGGTAAGTACGAAAATCGGCAACAGCGGCGGCGGTTTGCATGGTGGCTCCTTATTGTTTTCCGGGTGGCAGTCCAATCACCCGACCGAGGAGGGCAGGCCGTGGCAAGTCGGCCTGCTCAGCGCTGATGGCGATGATTTTTTCCAGGGTGGCCTCGGTGAACGGCGCCGAATGCGGGCCGGCGAGATCGACGTGCAGCAACATCTGTTCATTGCCCGCCAGTTCCTTCTCACCGCCCACCAGGTGCAGGCTGTGATAGAGGTGCAGGCGCTTGGCATCGTGGGCGATGAGCTGGGTGTGCACCTCCACTTCGGCGCCGAGTTTTACCTCGTGCAGGTAGTTGAGGTGCAGCTCCAGGGTGAACAGCGAGTGGCCGCTGGCTTCGCGGTTTTCGCTGTCCAGACCCAAGGTGTCCATCAGTGCGTCGGTGGCGTAACTGAAAATCAGCAGGTAGAACGCATCGCGCAGGTGGCCGTTGTAATCCACCCAGTCGGGGAGGATTTTTGTGGTGTAGGTAGTCAGTGCAGGCATCACGCAGATTCCGGATAGGTAAACGGTCAAAAATGTGGGAGCTGGCTTGCCTGCGATAGCGGTTGTCAGTTGATGCATTCGGTACTGATCCACCGCTATCGCAGGCAAGCCAGCTCCCACAGAGAATCAACAGCGGTTACTCAGCGAAGCTCATACCGTGTTTGGCTTTGGTGGTTTTTACCGCTTCAAGCACCGCCAACAGGCAATCATCACGATAGCGCTCCAGCGCCGAAATGCTGTGCTTGCCCAACTGCTCACTGGTGCCATCCACCACATCGTCAATCAACTTGTCGGTCAATTCCGGCGCGGGCAAGTACGTCCACGGCAACTGCAGCGCCGGGCCGAACTGTGCCATGAAGTGCCGCATGCCGGCATCGCCACCTGCGAGGGTGTAAGTCAGGAAGGTGCCCATGAACGACCAGCGCAAACCGGCGCCAAAACGGATCGCGTCGTCGATCTCGCCCGTCGTCGCCACGCCGTCATTCACCAGGTGCAACGCTTCACGCCACAGCGCTTCGAGTAGGCGGTCAGCGATAAAACCCGGGACTTCCTTGCGCACATGCAAAGGGCGCATGCCGAGGGATTCGTACACCTTTATCGCTGCTTGAACAGCCTCCGGTGCCGTGTGCTTGCCACCCACCACTTCTACCAGCGGCAGCAGGTAAACCGGGTTGAACGGGTGACCGACCACGCAGCGTTCCGGGTGGGTCGAGCCCTCGTAGAACTCACTCGGCAACAGGCCTGAAGTGCTCGAGCCAATCAACGCATTCGGCTTGGCCGCCGCGCTGATCTTGCTGTGCAGTTCCAGTTTCAGCTCCAGTCGCTCCGGGGCGCTTTCCTGGATGAAGTCCGCGTCTTTTACGCATGCTTCGATGGTCGCGACGAAACGCAAGCGGTCCTGGGATGCACCCGGTGCCAGGCCTTGTTTCTCCAGCGCGCCCCAGGCATTGGCGACACGCTTGCGCAGGGCTGCCTCAGCGCCGGGCGCCGGGTCCCAGGCGACCACGTCCAGGCCGTGGGCCAGGGCGCGGGACACCCAACCGCTGCCGATAACGCCGCTGCCGAGGGCGGCGAAGGTTTTGATCTCAGTGATAAAGCGCATGGCAATTTCCTAAAGTATTCGCACATTCTGTTTTGGCAACCCGTTCAAAGTGTGGGAGCGGGCTTGCTCGCGAATGCGCTGTGTCAGTTGAGGCATTCGGTGGCTGATTCGCCGCCTTCGCGAGCAAGCCCGCTCCCACATTTGATTCGGTTTCGGCAGGGGAGCCTGTTGCGTGTCTAGCCGCGTTTGGTCAGGCCCATCTTCACGCGGCCTTCCGCCGGGGTCATGACCCGTGCGCCGAGGCGGCTGAGGATTTCACTGGCGCGTTCCACCAGTTGGCCATTGGTGGCGAGCACGCCTTTGTCCAGCCACAGGTTGTCTTCCAGGCCGACCCGCACGTTGCCGCCCAGCAGCACGGCTTGCGCCGCCATCGGCATTTGCATGCGGCCGATCCCGAAGCCAGCCCACACCGCATCGGCGGGCAGGTTGTCGACCATGGCTTTCATGGTGGTGGTGTCGGCCGGCGCGCCCCATGGGATGCCCAGGCACAGCTGGAACAACGGGTTGTCGAGCAGGCCTTCCTTGATCATCTGCTTGGCGAACCACAGGTGCCCGGTGTCGAAAATTTCCAGCTCGGCTTTTACGCCCAGCGCTTGAATACGCTTGGCGCCGGCACGCAGTTGCGCGGGGGTGGACACGTAAATGGTGTCGCCATCGCCGAAGTTCAGGGTGCCGCAGTCCAGGGTGCAGATTTCCGGCAGCAGCGCCTCGACGTGCGCCAGGCGGGTCAGCGGGCCGACCAGGTCGGTGTTGGGGCCGAATTCCATCGGGTTCTCGCCGCCGCCGATTTCCAGGTCGCCGCCCATGCCGGCGGTGAGGTTGACGATGATGTCGATGTCGGCCTCACGAATGCGCTCCATCACTTCGCGGTACAGGGCGACGTCGCGGCTGAACTTGCCGGTCTGCGGGTCACGCACGTGGCAATGCACGACAGTCGCACCGGCCTTGGCGGCTTCCACGGCGGCGGCGGCGATTTGTTTGGGGGTGACCGGCACATGTGGGCTTCTGGCGGTCGTGTCGCCAGCACCGGTGAGTGCGCAGGTGATGATGACGTCGTGGTTCATGAGGCAGGTTCCTTACAGGCGGGCGTAGTAATGCCGTTCGCAGCCAGGCGCGGCTGCGACACGGTGATTCGAATCAGGTTATTGGCTGCTCAATTGCAGGTTGGCGGCGGCCGGTTTGCCGTCGAAGGTCGTCACCCCTTCGAGCCAGCGCTGCTGGTCTTGCGGGTGATCCTTGAGCCACTGCCTGGCGGACTCGAGAGCGTCCTTGTGATCCAGCAACGGCTGCATCATTCGGCTCTCGTCGGCGGCGGTGAAGGTCAGGTTGGTCAGCAGCTTGTGGATGTTGGGGCACTGTTCGGCGTAGGTCGGCGAAGTGACGCTCCACACGGTGGCCATGCCTTCGTTCGGGCCCAGGGCGTCGTCGCTGCCGGTGAGGTAAGTCATCGCGACGTTGACGTTCATCGGGTGCGGTGCCCAGCCGAAGAACACCACGGCTTCCTTGCGGCGCACGGCGCGGTCCACGGCGGCGAGCATGCCGGCTTCACTGGACTCCACCAGCTGGAACTTGCCCAGGCCGAACTGGTTCTTGGCAATCATCGCCTTGATCTGGGTGTTGGCACCCGAGCCCGGCTCGATGCCGTAGATCTTGCCGCCCAGTTCTTTCTCGAACTTGGCGATATCGGCGAAGGTTTTCAGGCCTTTGTCGGCCAGGTAGGTCGGCACCGCCAGGGTCGCGCGGGCGTCTTGCAGGCTCGGTTTTTCGAGGACCTTGACCTGTTTGGCGTCGATGAACGGGGTGATGGTCTGGGTCATCAGCGGGTTCCAGTAACCCAGGAACAAGTCCAGGCGCTGGTCGCGGATGCCGGCGAAGATGATTTGCTGGGAGGCGCTGGTTTGTTTGGTCTTGTAGCCGAGGCCGTCGAGCAACACTTGGGTCATGGCGCTGGTGGCGATTACGTCGGTCCAGTTCACCACGCCCATGCGCACGTTCTGGCAAGAAGCCGCATCGGCTGCCAGGACGTTGGTGCTAAAAATGGCGCTGGCGCTGAGTGCGAGCACGCAGCGGCTGATCAGTCGGTTCATGGTGGTTCCCTCGGCAGGTTGTTATTGTGGGTTCCGGCGTCTTTGTGCGCCGTGGGATCACGTTACGCAGCTTGCGGGGCGACAAAACGCACGGCGGCGACCAGCTCTTGCACTGCAGCGACCTGCCCCCTTGAATGGCCGATTGAACTGGCGTATCACAGTGACCACGCTGTCCGTCCTACGAGAGCGCTCCATGTCCCAGGATTTCTACTTTCTGCTGATGCCGGGCTTCTCTGCCATCGGCTTTATTTCTGCGATCGAACCGCTGCGGGTGGCCAATCGTTTTCGCGGCGAGCTGTATCGCTGGCACGTATTGAGCGCCGACGGCGGCGCGGTGCTGGCGAGCAATGGCATGTCGGTCAACGCCGACGCTGCGCTGGAACCGTTGAAAAAGGGCGCGACCCTGCTGGTGGTGGCCGGGTTCGAGCCACTGCAGTTCGCCACGCCGGCACTGGAACACTGGCTGCGCCGCCTCGATCACGATGGCGTCACGCTCGGCGCCATCGACACCGGCGCCTGCGTGCTCGCCGAAGCAGGCCTGCTCGACGGCCACCGGCTCACCTTGCACTGGGAAGCCATCGACGCCTTCAAGGAATCTTACCCACAGCTCACCGTGACCCAGGAGCTGTTCGAGATCGACCGTCGCCGCATCACCTGCGCTGGCGGCACAGCGTCCATCGACTTGATGCTCGACCTGATCGCCCAGGCTCACGGGCCGGACCTGGCGATCCAGGTGTCCGAGCAATTCGTGCTCGGCCGCATCCGCCCACGCAAAGACCACCAACGCATGCAGATCGCCACGCGCTACGGCATCAACAACAAGAAGTTGGTGCAGGTGATTGGCGAGATGGAACAACACACCGAACCGCCGCTGAGCACCTTGGCGCTGGCGGAGGCAATCAAAGTGACGCGGCGGCAGCTGGAGCGGCTGTTTCGCCTGCACTTGAACGACACACCGAGCAACTTCTATTTGGGCTTACGCCTGGAAAAAGCCCGGCAACTGCTGCGCCAGAGCGATATGAGCGTGCTGGAGGTGAGTATTGCGTGCGGGTTTGAGTCGCCGTCCTATTTCACGCGTAGCTATCGGGCGCGGTTTGCCAAGTGTCCGAGGGAGGATCGGCGACGGGAGGTGGTTTGACAGGCAATTATAGTTAATTATACTCATGACTATAATTTATAGTTGCTTGAATAATTGGGTATAAAACCATGTCGAAGAACAGCGGCTTCGTGTTCCGCCGCCCCACGCTGGCAAGTAGCATTGCCGACGGTTTGGTGGGGGCCGGGATTCAGGATTTCACGTCGGGCCTGTTCCTGGCGGCGCCTCGGCGCACCGGTAAAAGCACCTTTTTGCGCGAAGACCTGATCCCGGAGTGCCAGCTCCGGGGTTGGCTGACGGTGTATGTCGATCTCTGGGCCGATAAAGAGAAAGATCCGGCAGAGTTGATCGACAGCGCGATTGCCGCTGCTCTGGTGCCCTATGAAAAGGGCATTCGCAAACTGGCCAAGAACATGGGAATCGAGAAGCTCAGCTTTCTGCGTACCCTGTCCTGGGACTTTACCAAGCCACAGTTGCCGGTCGGTGCGACGCTGACCCAAGCCTTGGAATTGCTCCACAGTGCTGCGGAAAAACCCGTCGTACTGGTGATTGACGAAGCGCAGCACGCCTTAACCAGCGAGTCAGGGATCAACGCGATGTTTGCGTTGAAGGCTGCCCGGGATCAGCTCAACCAAGGCCGTGACGAGGAGGGCAGCGGTTTGCACCTCGTGTTCACCGGTTCCAATCGCGACAAGCTTGCGCATCTGGTGTTGGGCAAAAGTCAGCCGTTTTTCGGCTCCAGCATCACGCCGTTCCCCTTGCTCGGCAAAGCGTTCACCCAGGCTTATACCGCACACCTCAACGCGCACCTGGCTGAAACCAATCAATTCAGCGCTGCCGACATTGATGAGGCGTTTGAGTTGGCAGGTCATCGTCCCGAGATGCTGCGCACCATCATCGGTGAAGTGGCGCTGGAACTGGGCGAGGCCAGCAATTTGGGCCAACTGCTGCACAGTCGTGCCGAACTATTGCGTGCGGGTATATGGACTGAGTTCGAAAGCGCCTGGAACAATCTCACCATTCCCCAACGCGCCGTGCTGGAAGTGATGGTGGAGCGATCGCGCGCCAACGAGCCCTTCGCGCCGTTCACGGACAGCACCCTCACGGCCGTCAGCAAAGCGCTGGAGGACATGGGCAGCGACGTGGTGCCGGGCACCCAGACGATTCAGGCCTGTATCGATGCCCTGCGCGACAAAGAGCTGGTGTGGAAGTCGAGCCGGGGCGGCTATGCCTTGGAAGACAAGTCCTTCGGGGATTGGCTGCTGCACAAAAGCCGTACAAGGATTTAAAGGCAACAAGGTTCAAAGGTGGGAGCTGGCTTGCCTGCGATGCGGGCACCTCGGTGTATCAGTGACACACAGTTGATGCCATCGCAGGCAAGCCAGCTCCCACATTGATCTTCGGTGTGGCTTATTTCTTTACCAAGGCCGAACACGCCGCCTTGTAGGCCTCATGCTGATACTTGTTCAGCGAGGCCGGCAGATCAAAGTTGTGTTTCTTGCTCTGCGCATTAATGGTCTGTGGTGACAGCAACGTCACCTCAACCCCATCCAACAACTGAAACACCCCTTCAATCTTGAAGGTAGTCGGGCCGCCGGCGAACTCGCCTTTCTTGCTGCGCTTCTTGATCGCGATGCGGGTGATGGCGTTTGCCTGCACAAACGCCTTCACCTGGGCGGCGAAGGCTTTGACGTTGGCGGCTTCATCATCGTCTTCAAGGGCGATTTTTTTGGTAGCCAGGGCGACGTGGGTCAGCGCCTGGTTGTCCAGGGAGGCGACGGCGATGATGGCTTCGCTGCCTTTGATTTCGATGCCGCAAATAGTCATGAATGGCCTATTAAATAAAGTGGAGGCTGAGTGGCGAGTATCAGTAATGCCGGTCTTCTTCTTGATGTTGATAGATCTGATGTGCCGTCCAGAACATCAGTATCGCGAACACCATCATCAAGCCGACGCTTACGCTCATGATGTAGAAGTTAGGCGAACTCGATTTAAGGTTCGCCTTGATGTTATGCACCGTTGGAAACCATTTTGAGTACACCACGGGGACCGGGCTGCCCACTTCGTAGCCAGGGTCGTCGATGTAGCTGCTGTTGTTCACCATGCCTTCGATGCGTTGGCCTTCATGGTCGAAGGCGTAATACACGTTGGTGCTTGAGGCCCAGGCGCTGAGGCTTTCCAGTTGGGTGATGTGCCCGATGGTTTCGATGGGCGCCGCCTTTATCAGTGCAAAAGGAGCACCCCGGCTCACTGACAAGCTCAGCATCAGCGACAGTATCAGCATGGCCAAAAACAGCAGGGCGGCGCGCGTGTAGAGGAAATCCCTCTGCGCTTCGCGTGGGTAATACATGTGAATTCCTTTTCAATAATCCTGGAAGCTTTGAATCTGGCTTATTCCTGGCCAATCGACTCCAAAAACTCCGACCGCTCATCACTCATCCGCGCCAGGCAGTCATTTTGCTGAATCGCGTAGTCCTTGCTGCCGTTCACCGCCGGGAAGGTGTCCACGGCGCAATCGGCATCACGCAATTTTTCCCACTTCTGCTGGGCATCCTTCAGACGAGCGGTAATGTCGGCCAGTTGTGACTTGTTGCTGCCATAGGTCGAACCCATGCGTTCCAGCAGGCCTTGGTAGTTATCCTTGAGCAATTGCTCGGCGGTGGTTTTGTTGAAAGTGGCGCATTCCAGGGTTTGCTTGTCGTTCTCGATGCCATCGCACGGCGTGTTGTCGGTGTCTTCTGCCGCGTGCACGCCGGTTGCGATGAGTGCCAAAGCCAGGAAAATCGATTTCATTGCGCCGTCTCATATAGGTGATGAAGCAAATTCTGGCTCAAGCGTGGGACAAAGAACAGCTACCAGTCAGAGATGTCATGTAGGCCTTTGTCGTTGATTGACGCTTTCGGCAATTCCCCTGTCGTTTTTGCACCCGGCTCAGGTTGCCCCTGGGCATATGCTGGCCCCAAAGCGCCGGCAGACGATTCGGCGCATGAATCGCCAATAAGGGGACGCCTGATGAGCCCAGCCGAATTGCACGCCGACAGCATCGTTATCGACGGGCTGATCATTGCCAAGTGGAACCGCGACCTGTTCGAGGACATGCGCAAAGGTGGCCTGACCGCCGCCAACTGCACCGTGTCGGTGTGGGAAGGGTTCCAGGCCACGATCAATAACATTGTGGCCAGCCAGACCCTGATCCGTGAGAACAGCGACCTGGTGATCCCGGTGAAAACCACCGCCGACATCCGCAAAGCCAAGGAACTGGGCAAGACCGGCATCATCTTCGGCTTCCAGAACGCCCATGCATTTGAAGACCAACTGGGCTACGTCGAGATCTTCAAGCAGCTCGGCGTCGGTGTGGTGCAGATGTGCTACAACACCCAGAACCTCGTCGGCACTGGCTGCTACGAGCGCGACGGCGGCCTGTCGGGTTTCGGCCGTGAGATCGTTGCCGAAATGAACCGCGTCGGCATCATGTGCGACCTGTCCCACGTCGGCTCCAAGACTTCCGAAGAAGTCATCCTCGAATCGAAAAAGCCGGTGTGCTACTCCCACTGTCTGCCGTCGGGCCTCAAAGAGCACCCGCGCAACAAGTCCGATGAAGAGCTGAAGTTCATTGCCGACCACGGCGGTTTTGTCGGCGTGACCATGTTCGCGCCGTTCCTGGCCAAGGGCATTGATTCGACCATCGACGACTACGCCGAAGCCATTGAATACACCATGAACATCGTTGGCGAAGACGCCATCGGCATCGGCACCGACTTCACCCAGGGCCATGGCCAGGATTTCTTCGAAATGCTGACCCACGACAAGGGTTATGCCCGCCGCCTGACCAGCTTCGGCAAGATCATCAACCCGCTGGGCATCCGCACCGTGGGCGAGTTCCCCAACCTCACCGAGACCCTGCTCAAGCGCGGCCACAGCGAGCGCGTGGTGCGCAAGATCATGGGCGAGAACTGGGTCAATGTCTTGAAAGACGTCTGGGGCGAGTGAATAACTCTGGAGCCTACTCCGCTCGCCGATAGCTGCGTCAGGTCCTCGCGCCAAACTCGCCGTACGTACCGTACTGTCTCGCTTGTCGCTCCGGTCCTTCCTTGCTCTCGACGTGCTCGCTACGGCTCCAAAGTCATTCACACGGCTTGTTTATAAGAGCAAGGCAAAAGCTTTGCTAAGCACTGAAACCGAATTGTTTGGAGTTAAGTTTCCATGGCCAAGATCGCCCCGCAATTGCCAATCGAAGTCGACAGCGAAACCGGTGTCTGGACCTCCGATGCCCTGCCGATGCTGTATGTGCCGCGCCATTTCTTCGTCAACAACCACATGGGTATCGAAGAAGTGCTGGGCGCGGACGCCTATGCCGAAATCCTCTACAAGGCCGGCTACAAATCCGCCTGGCACTGGTGTGAAAAAGAAGCCGAATGCCACGGCCTGGAAGGCGTTGCGGTGTTCGAGCACTACATGAAACGCCTGTCGCAACGCGGCTGGGGCCTGTTCAAGATCCAGGACATCGACCTCGACAAAGGCACCGCCAGCGTCAAGCTCGAACACTCGGCATTCGTCTATGTGTACGGCAAGGTCGGGCGCAAGGTCGACTACATGTTCACCGGGTGGTTTGCCGGCGCCATGGACCAGATTCTGCAAGCGCGCGGCAGCAACATCCGCACGGTGGCCGAACAAGTCTACGGTGGCTCCGAAGAACGCCACGACGACGGGCTGTTCACCGTCAAGCCGTTGTAAGTCGAGGACCCTGCCATGGCTTTCGAAGCAATGTTTGCGCCGATCCAGATCGGCAAACTGACCATCCGCAACCGCGTGCTCAGTACCGCCCACGCCGAGGTGTATGCCACCGACGGCGGCATGACCACCGACCGCTATGTGAAGTATTACGAAGAGAAAGCCAAGGGCGGGATCGGCCTGGCCATCTGCGGCGGTTCTTCCAGCGTGGCCATCGACAGCCCGCAAGGCTGGTGGAAATCGGTGAACCTGGCCGACGACCGGATCATCCCGCACTTCCAGAACCTGGCCGATGCCATGCACAAGCATGGCGCCAAGATCATGATCCAGATTACCCACATGGGCCGCCGCTCGCGTTGGGACGGCGAACACTGGCCGACCCTGCTGTCGCCATCGGGCATCCGCGAGCCGGTGCACCGCGCCACCTGCAAGACCATCGAGCCGGAAGAAATCTGGCGCGTGATCGGTAACTACGCCACGGCTGCGGCGCGGGCGAAAGCCGGTGGCCTGGACGGCGTGGAGCTGTCGGCGGTGCACCAGCACATGATCGACCAGTTCTGGAGCCCACGGGTCAACAAGCGCACCGACGAATGGGGCGGCAGCTTTGAAAACCGCATGCGTTTCGGCCTGGAAGTCTTGAAGGCGGTACGCAAGGAAGTCGGCCCGGATTTCTGTGTGGGCATCCGCCTGTGCGGCGATGAGTTCCATCCGGACGGCTTGTCCCACGAGGACATGAAACAGATCGCCAAGTATTACGACGACACCGGCATGCTCGATTTTATCGGCGTCGTGGGTTCAGGTTGCGACACCCACAACACCCTGGCCAACGTGATCCCGAACATGAGTTATCCACCGGAGCCGTTTTTGCACTTGGCCGCCGGTATCAAGGAAGTGGTCAAGGCCCCGGTGCTGCACGCGCAGAACATCAAGGACCCGAACCAGGCCACGCGGATTCTGGAAGGCGGCTATGTAGACATGGTCGGCATGACCCGTGCCCACATCGCCGACCCGCACCTGATCGCCAAGATCAAGATGGGCCAGATCGACCAGATCAAGCAGTGCGTCGGCGCCAACTACTGCATCGACCGCCAGTACCAGGGGTTGGACGTGTTGTGCATCCAGAACGCCGCGACGTCCCGTGAATACATGGGCGTGCCGCACATCATCGAGAAATCCACCGGGCCCAAACGCAAAGTCGTGGTGGTGGGGGCCGGTCCTGCCGGGATGGAAGCGGCGCGCGTTGCCGCCGAGCGTGGCCACGATGTAACCCTGTTCGAGAAAAAAGAATTTATCGGCGGGCAAATCACCACCGCGTCCAAAGCCCCGCAGCGTGACCAGATTGCCGGCATCACCCGCTGGTTCCAGCTGGAACTGGCACGCCTGAACGTCGACCTGCGCCTGGGCGTGGCGGCGGACGCGGCGACCATCCTGGACCTGCGTCCGGACGTGGTCGTGCTGGCGGTGGGCGGGCATCCGTTCCTGGAGCAGAACGAACACTGGGGCGCGGCCGAAGGCCTGGTGGTCAGCAGTTGGGACGTGCTCGACGGCAAAGTCGCGCCGGGCAAGAACGTGCTGGTGTACGACACCATTTGCGAATTCACCGGCATGTCGGTGGCGGACTTCCTGGCGGACAAAGGCAGCCAGGTCGAGATCGTCACTGACGATATCAAACCGGGCGTGGCCATTGGCGGTACGTCGTTCCCGACGTACTACCGCAGCATGTACCCCAAGGAAGTGATCATGACCGGCGACATGATGCTGGAAAAGGTCTACCGCGAAGGCGACAAGCTGGTGGCGGTGCTGGAGAACGAATACACCGGCGCCAAAGAAGAGCGGGTGGTCGATCAGGTGGTCGTCGAGAACGGCGTGCGCCCGGATGAAGAAATCTATTACGGGCTCAAGGAAGGTTCGCGCAACAAGGGCCAGATGGACATCGAAGCCCTGTTCGCGATCAAGCCGCAGCCGTGCTTGAGCGAAACGGGTGACGGGTACTTGCTGTTCCGCATCGGTGATTGTGTGGCCCAGCGCAATACCCACGCCGCCATCTATGACGCCCTGCGCCTTTGCAAGGATTTCTGACCCGACACTGAGCCACTGTGTACTCGGTCAAGTGTGGGAGGGGGCTTGCTCCCGATAGCGGTGGGTCAGCGACAGATACAGGAACTGACAGTCCGCCATCGGGAGCAAGCCCCCTCCCACATCAAGGTCCGGTTTCACAGTAGACCTGTGTGGTCTTTGGGAGCTTCATCATGTTGAACACCTTGCTGCCTATTCTCTTGTTTGCCGCCCTGGGCCTTGCCGCCCTCGGCGCATTGCGCCGGGTGAACATGTGGCGCCGGGGCCGCGCCTCCAGGGTCGACTTGCTCGGCGGCCTGCTGGCCATGCCCAAGCGCTACATGGTCGACCTGCACCACGTCGTCGCCCGCGACAAATACATCGCCAACACCCACGTCGCAACGGCCCTGGGCTTTGTGCTGTCGGCGCTGTTGGCGATTCTGGTCCACGGCTTCGGCCTGCATAACCGCATCCTCGGCTACGCCTTGCTGCTCGCCTCGGTGCTGATGTTTGTCGGCGCCACGTTCGTCTACCTGCGCCGGCGTAACCCGCCGTCACGCCTGTCGAAAGGCCCGTGGATGCGCCTGCCGAAAAGCCTGATGGCGTTCTCGGTGAGCTTCTTCCTGGTGACCTTGCCGGTGGCCGGGGTTCTGCCGGCTGACTTTGGCGGCTGGCTGCTCGCCGCTCTGCTCGGTGTCGGTGTGTTGTGGGGCGTGTCCGAGATGTTCTTCGGCATGACCTGGGGCGGCCCGATGAAGCATGCCTTCGCCGGTGCCCTGCACCTGGCCTGGCACCGCCGCGCCGAGCGCTTTGGTGGCGGCCGCTCCACCGGTTTGAAACCGCTGGACTTGAGCGATAAAACTGCGCCACTGGGCGTGGAAAAACCCAAGGATTTCACCTGGAACCAACTGCTTGGTTTCGACGCCTGCGTGCAGTGCGGCAAGTGCGAAGCCGCGTGCCCGGCCTTTGCGGCCGGCCAGCCGTTGAATCCGAAGAAGCTGATCCAGGACATGGTGGTTGGCCTGGCCGGCGGCACCGATGCCAACTTTGCCGGCAGCCCGTATCCAGGCAAGCCGATTGGCGAACACAGCGGCAACCCGCACCAGCCAATCGTCAACGGTCTGGTGGACGCCGACACCCTGTGGTCGTGCACCACCTGCCGTGCCTGTGTGGAAGAGTGCCCAATGATGATCGAGCACGTGGACGCCATCGTCGACATGCGCCGCCATCTCACCCTGGAAAAAGGTGCCACGCCGAACAAGGGCGCCGAAGTCCTCGAGAACCTGATCGCCACCGACAACCCCGGCGGCTTCGCACCGGGCGGTCGCCTGAACTGGGCGGCGGATTTGAACCTGCCGCTGCTCAGCGAAAAAGGCAGCACCGAGGTGTTGTTCTGGGTGGGCGACGGTGCCTTCGACATGCGCAATCAACGCACCTTGCGTGCCTTCGTCAAGGTGCTGAAAGCGGCCGGCGTCGACTTTGCGGTGCTGGGCCTGGAGGAGCGCGACAGCGGTGATGTGGCGCGGCGTCTGGGGGACGAAGCCACGTTCCAGCTGCTGGCTGCGCGCAATATCCAAACCCTGGCCAAGTACAGCTTCAAGCGCATCGTCACCTGCGACCCGCACAGTTTCCATGTGCTGAAAAACGAATACGGCGCCTTCAACGGTAACTACCTCGTGCAGCACCACAGCACGTTCATGGCCGAGCTGATCGGCGAGGGGGCGCTGAACCTGGGTCAGCACAAGGGCAGTAGCGTGACCTATCACGACCCGTGCTACCTCGGCCGCTACAACGGCGAATACGAGGCGCCGCGCCAAGTGCTGCGGGCGCTGGGTATAGAGGTCAAGGAAATGCAACGTTCCGGTTTCCGCTCGCGCTGCTGCGGCGGTGGCGGTGGTGCGCCCATCACCGATATCCCCGGCAAGCAACGTATCCCGGATATGCGTATGGAAGACATCCGCGAAACCGGCGCCGAGCTGGTGGCCGTGGGCTGTCCGCAATGCACGGCGATGCTCGAAGGCGTCGTCGAGCCGCGCCCATTGATCAAGGACATTGCCGAACTGGTCGCTGACGCCTTGCTCGAAGACGCCGCCCCGGTGAAAGCCCCTATCAAGCGTGAACCTGCGGAGGTGCATTGATGAGCGACATTATCCGCCGCGATCCACGGGCCGAATGGATCGCCCGTAACCGCCTGCACCCCTTGCATGCGGCGATGCAGCCGCTGCAACACAGTTGGATGGGGCCTAACGGTGTCATCCGCAAAAACCTGCATGGCATCGGTTTTATCGGCCCCAACGGCCTCAAGCGTATTGACCGCAGCGGCGCCCAACAGGGCGGCGCGGCCAAGCGTACGGCGGCGGTGGAGGTGCAATTGCCGCTGCATCAGGTGCCGACGCCCGCGTTCTACATCAACGTGGTGCCCGACATGGTCGGCGGCCGCCTGAGCAGCCACGACCGCGACGTGCTCGGCCTGGCCCGGCAACTCGCCGGCAGCGACGGCGCCGTGCTGGCGGTGGTGTTCGGCGAACACAAGGAGAGTGCCTTTGCGACGGCGGGTGTTGATCGCCTGCTGGTGCTCGAAGGCCACGCATTCGACGGTTATTCACCGGAGCAACGCGTTCAGGGCCTGCGGGCTGTGGATAACCAGTTCAACCCGCGCCATTGGTTGCTGCCGGACAGTCGCAGTGGCGGCGGCGAGTTGGGCCGGCGTTTTGCTGCGAGCCTCAAGGAACGCCCGGCCACGCGGGTTTGGCAAATCAAAGGTGAGGAGTGCATCGGCCGTGCCGGTGCGGGCCAGGAGGATATGGCTCGCCCGTTGCCACGCTTGATTCTGGCCGCAGTCGAATGTGCCGACCCGGTCAGCGACACGCGCCATGAAGTGTTGCCCGTGGAGTTATCCACACCCCTGGCGCGCAGCTTGTCGCGGATCGAAGATCTCGGCGCCGTGGCAGTCGACCCGGCGGCGATTCCCATGGCCGAAGCGGAGTTTATTTTCTCTGGCGGTAACGGCGTGAAGGACTGGGCACTGTTCCACCAGACTGCAGCCGCCCTCGGTGCGACCGAAGGCGCCTCGCGGGTGGCGGTGGACGATGGCTTTATGGCGCGTGATCGCCAGGTCGGCGCCAGCGGCACCTGGGTCACGGCGCGGGTGTATGTGGCCGTGGGGATTTCCGGGGCGATCCAGCACCTGCAAGGTATCGGTGCCTGCGACAAGGTGGTGGCGATCAACCTGGACCCTGGCTGCGACATGATCAAGCGTGCCGACCTGTCGGTGATCGGCGAAAGCGCCGCGATTCTGCAAGCCTTGATCGATGCGGTGCAGGTTTACCGCAACGGCGCCAAGCGCGATGCAGCTTAGGGACATGACCATGACGACGACTGTAATCAGCCTGGTTTCCATCGGCGCCCACCCCACGTCCGGTCGCCCGCGCCGTGCCGAGCAAGACGCACGTGCCGTCGAACTGGGCCTGCAAATGGCTGGGGATAAGTTGCAGGTGCTGCACGCCGGCAGCCTCCACGAACCGACCTTGCGCAGCTACCTGGGCATGGGCTTGCCGCAGTTGCACGTGTTGGAACAGCCGGCAGGCGCTGATGCGTTGCCGGTGCTCAGTGAGTATTTGCGCGACGCAGGCGCCCAGGTGGTGCTTACCGGCACCCAGGCCGAAACCGGCGAGGGCTCGGGCATGTTGCCGTTCCTGCTGGCCGAGCAATTGGGCTGGCCGTTGATTGTCGGGCTGGCGCAGGTGGAGTCCATCGACGGCGGCGTGGCCCATGTGCTGCAAGCTTTGCCGCGCGGTCAACGGCGACGTTTGAAAGTGCGTCTGCCGTTTCTGGCCACTGTGGATAACGCCGCGCCCAAACCACGGCAAAGCGCCTACGGGCCTGCACAACGCGGGGAGTTGGCAGCCCATGAGGTCGAGATTGAGCAAGACGAGTTATTCACAGGCGCGGTGTTGCAACCCGCCAAGCCACGGCCCAAGCGCCTCAAGGTGATCAAGGCCAAAAGCGGCGCGGACCGCATGAAGGCTGCCACGGCCAAAGCCAGCGGCGGCGGTGGGCAAGTGCTCAAGGGGCTTAGCCCTGAAGCGGGCGCAGACGCCATCCTCAAGTTACTCATAGAAGAAGGCGTGGTGCGCTGATTCCCTGTGGGAGCGGGCTTGTGTGGGAGCTGGCTTGCCTGCGATGGCATCACCGCGGTCTAACTGATAGACCGAGGCGCTTCTATCGCGGGCAAACCCGACTCCCACAGAAAGTAGGATTACCCACAATCCCTGTTGACCCACCTGTGGATAACCTGTTCGCGGCTGTCCACACCCCCGGTATATCAAGCCCAGCAGCCCGCTGTATGAAAAACAACCAGGCTAACCAGCGGTTTTTCCTGGGGTTTTCCCATGAATAACTTTATTTGCCGGTACCGACTTGCCCCCAAAGTCTGTTGGCGCTTCTGTGGATAAGATGTTCGCTATCGGCTACAGGCCACGTAGATTAAGGCTCTCACTGCGTTGATCAATAATTGATCAATTCGGCCTGTTTAGTGAATTAAAACCCTGAAACCCCCGTTTTATGAAGGTTTGACGCGGTTTTCCACAGTGCCGGCAAAGTTGCCCCCAAAGTCTGTTGGTGCTTCTGTGGATAAGGTGTTCGCGCACTGCTACAGGGCACGTCATTCGTGGCTTTCAAAGATTTGATCAATAAATGATCAGGTGGGGTTTAAACCGGCCTACTTGAATAAGTCACGGATTTTCTTCATTTATTTACAGGTGGGAAGCGCACTTGCCCACAATTGCTGTGGGTGGCTTTGTGGATAAGTTGTTGGGCAAAGGCTGGAGGGCAGGCGCCAGCGGTCTGTCAGGGTGTTGGATGAATTATGTACAGCTACAAACTACTGTGGGAGCCGGGCTTGCCCGCGATGACGGAGTAACAGCCAACACAAGGGTTGAATGTTAAATCGCTATCGCGGGCAAGCCCGCTCCCACATTTTGATCGGCAGTGTGTCAGCCCATTACTCGTGTACGGCAACGCCTTTCAGATAAGGCGCCGGCGCAGCCCCCAGGTTGCTCAGCAAACGCTCGCTGTACCAATCCACAAAGTTCACCACGCCGAACTCATACGTCTTGGAGTACGGCCCTGGTTGGTAAGCGGTGGAGTTGATCCCACGCTGGTTCTCTTCGGCCAGGCGACGGTCCTGATCGTTGGTGGCGTCCCAGACCTGGCGCATGCGGTCCACGTTGTAGTCCACGCCTTCCACGGCGTCCTTGTGCACGATCCACTTGGTGGTGACCATGGTTTCCTGGGCACTGATCGGCCACACGGTGAACACGATGATGTGGTCGCCCATGCAGTGGTTCCACGAATGCGGCAGGTGCAGGATGCGCATCGAGCCCAGGTCCGGGTTCTTGATGCGGCCCATCAACTTCTTGCAGCCTTGCTTGCCGTCGAGGGTCATCGACACGGTGCCCTTGAGCAGCGGCATGCGCACGATACGGTTACGCAGGCCGAAGCTGGCGTGTGCGTAAGGGATTTTCTCGGCGTCCCAGGCAGCGGCCGAAGCGGCGACGTGGTCCTTGAAGGCCTGGTCGGCGCGCGGGTCGGTAACGTCGTCCCATTCCAGCAGGGTTTTCAGCAGTTCCGGGTGCGACGCGTTGCAGTGGTAGCACTCGCGGTTGTTTTCCAGCACCAGCTTCCAGTTGGCTTTTTCAAACAAGGTGGTGGTAATCGCCACCTTGGTGTTCTCCATGTCGTACGGTTCCATGTAATGGTTCAGCGTCGACAGGAAGTCATCAATAGCCGGTGGATTCTCTGCCAGGCTGATGAAGATATAGCCGCCGGCGGTCTTCACGTTCACCGGTTTGAGGCCGTACTGCTTCATGTCGAAGTCGGCGCCCATCTCGGTACCGGCGAACAACAGACGGCCGTCCAGCTCGTAGGTCCACTGGTGGTAGTGGCAGACCAGTTTGGCGACCTTGCCTTTTTCGCTGGTGCACAAGCGCGAGCCACGGTGGCGGCACACGTTGTGGAACGCATGCACCACGCCTTCGGCGCCACGGATCACGATGATCGGGTTCTTGCCCACTTGCAGGGTCAGGTAGTTGCCCTTGGTGGGGATCTCGCAGGTCATGCCGGCGATCAACCACTCTTTCTGGAAGATCTCCTGCATGTCGATATCAAACAACCGCTCATCAGAGTAAAACGGCTGCGGCAGCGAAAAGGTGCGCTCACGCTCTTGCAGCATTTGCGCGGTGGCCTTGCGTGCGGGTTCCAGCGGATCGCCCAAGCTTAAGGTTGCGGTGACGTCCATCGTGTGTGTCCTCATGGCCATTCTGTGTGGCCGGCGAAAGTGGCTACGGTTATTGCAGTGCAAGGCGTAAAGAAAGCGTCTTTGTTGGGAGCGAGTGTGGGGCCGGTGAATACCAGAACCTTATCCATGAGCGACATGGCCCACTCTGATCCCGACGCGCAAGCCCCGTGGTATGGGGGCTGGTCGCGATAAGTATGTGAATGTCGCAGATAGGTAAATGGGTGGTTCTCGCGTTACGCAGAATCGCCACCATAAGGCCGAATATCGGCGGTGGAGAACAGCATGTCCAACAACTTCCTGAATCCGGTAACGACCCAGACCTGGGCCAATGGTCGGCACATCGTCCGTTGCGTCAAAGTCATCCAGGAAACCTGGGACGTGCGCACGTTCTGCTTCATGGCCGACCAGCCGATCCTGTTCTTCTTCAAGCCTGGGCAATTCGTCACCCTGGAGCTGGAAATCGAAGGCCAGCCGATCATGCGCTCCTACACCATTTCCAGTTCACCGTCGGTGCCTTACAGCTTCTCGGTGACGATCAAGCGCGTGCCGGGCGGGCGTGTCTCCAACTGGTTGCACGACACGCTGCATGAAGGCCAGGAGTTGGCGGTGCACGGGCCGGTCGGGCTGTTCAATGCCATCGACTTCCCGAGCCCGAAAGTGTTGTACCTCAGCGGTGGCGTCGGCATCACGCCGGTGATGTCCATGGCCCGTTGGTTCTACGACACCAACGCCAATGTCGACATGACCTTTGTTCACAGTGCCCGCTCGCCCAAAGACATCATCTACCACCGCGAGCTGGAGCACATGGCGTCGCGGATCGACAACTTCAGCCTGCACCTGATCTGCGAAAAGCACGGCCTGGGCGAACCCTGGGCCGGTTATCGCGGCTACCTGAACCACAAAATGCTCGAGCTGATGGTGCCGGACTTCCTGGAGCGCGAAGTCTTCTGCTGCGGCCCTACGCCGTACATGAGTGCGGTGAAACGCTTGCTGGAAGCGGCGGGCTTTGACATGGCGCGTTATCACGAGGAGTCCTTTGGTGCCACGCCGCCGGAAGCCCGTGCCGACGCAGTGGAACAAGCCGAACAGGCTGCCGATGCACCGGAAGTCGACTTGGCGGATCTGCACCAGGTGGAGTTCATTGCCTCAGGCAAAAGCATTCGTGTGGCGCCGGGCGAAACCGTCCACGCCGCTGCGGCCAAACTTGGCCTGCTGATTCCCAAGGCTTGCGGCATGGGTATCTGCGGGACATGCAAGGTGATGAAGCTGGGCGGTGAGGTCGAGATGGACCACAACGGCGGGATTACCGAGGAAGACGAAGCCGAAGGCTACATTTTGTCGTGCTGCAGCGTGCCGAAGGGCGATGTGCGTATTGAGTTCTGATTAGCCGCGCGCTCACCACTTATCAACAGGTGAGTCAGTCCCGCGTCGGAGGTCATGAGTCTCCGACGCAGTCCTTAGTGCTTAGCGGGCGTAGAGCTGAATGGCGAACTGATCACCGGAGGCTGTCAGTTCATAGACTTTTTCATAGATAGTCAGGGTTCTCGAAGGCTCCCTGATGGTGTCACCGACTTTCGCAAGCTTCCTGAACTCGTCCCAGCTTACGAATGTGTTGCTGAGACTGCCTTCTTGGCGTGCGTTCATGGCGTAGCATTGAACTTCCATGGTTTAACCCTCTGCTGGATTTCCGTTTCCGGCCGATTATTCGGCAGGCAGGTATTCCCGAAAGGAGGCCGCTGCAGCGGCTTTTTCCTTTCGGGTTCCAAGAGGCTAGTCGATGAAAATGCAGTCGTATGCTGTCGGAAACACCAGATAACAGTCTCGGCAATCCGCCAGTATTCGTCGCGCTTAGGCGCCCATCACTTGGCGAATATCCGCGGCTAATTCTCTTACACGCTCTTCCTCGGTATCCCACGCACACATGAACCGTGCGCCACCTTTGCCGATGAAGGTGTAGAAGCGCCAGCCCTTGGCCGTCAAGGCTTCGATGGCCGCTTCCGAGAGTTGCAGGAACACGCCGTTGGCCTGCACGGGGAACATCAATTCCACGCCGGGAATATCCGCCACCAGGCTGCTCAGCAATTGTGCGCAGTGGTTGGCGTGGCGTGCGTGTTTGAGCCAGGCGTCGTTTTCCAGCAGGCCCACCCAGGGTGCCGAGAGGAAGCGCATTTTCGACGCCAGCTGGCCGGCCTGTTTGCAGCGGTAATCGAAGTCTTCGGCCAGCTTATGGTTGAAGAACAGGATCGCTTCACCCACCGCCATGCCGTTTTTCGTACCGCCAAAGCACAGCACGTCCACACCGGCTTTCCAGGTCAGGTCGGCCGGGGAGCAACCGAGGAACGCGCAGGCATTGGCGAAGCGCGCGCCGTCCATGTGCAGGTTCAGGCCCAGTTCCTTGCAGGTGGCGCTGATCGCGCGGATTTCTTCCGGGGTGTACACGCTGCCGACTTCAGTGGCCTGGGTCAGGGTCACTACGCGGGGCTTGGGGTAGTGGATGTCCTGGCGCTTGAGGGCGATTTCGCGGATCGATTCCGGGGTCAGCTTGCCGTTTTCGGTGCGAGCGGTGAGGAGCTTGGAACCATTGGAGAAAAACTCCGGCGCGCCGCATTCGTCGGTTTCAACGTGGGCGGTTTCCGAGCAAATCACGCTATGGTAGCTCTGGCACAGCGAGGACAGTGCCAGGGAGTTGGCGGCTGTGCCGTTGAAAGCGAAGAATACTTCGCAGTCGGTTTCGAACAAGTGACGGAATCCGTCGGCGGCGCGGTGGGTCCATTCATCATCGCCGTAGGCGCGTTGATGGCCCTGGTTGGCTTGTTCCATGGCGGCCCAGGCTTCCGGGCAGATGCCGGAATAGTTGTCGCTGGCGAATTGTTGGCTCTTGTCGGTCATGGCCCATTCCTGTGGTCGATGTTGGTGCGCACTGTAACCAAGATTGTCCAGGGTGCGCACGCACTGTAAATGCAAAGTCACTGGGGAATTATGCACGATACTGAAACGATTCCTGTCGGACGCGTCCGGGATGGTGCCCTGGATTTGCTCAAGTGGCTGGCGCTGCTGAGCATGGTGTTGGATCACTTGCGTTATGTCGGTTTGAGCCTCGATGGCCTGTATGTGCCAGGCCGGCTGGCGTTTCCCTGGTTTTGCCTGGCGATTGCGGCCAATGTGAACCGGGTCCGGCATGCGCCTGTAACCGGCCAGTGGCGCTACCTGGGCTGGCTGTTGCTGTTCAGTGTGATCAGCGAAGTGCCGTACCGAATGTTTATCGACGATGCCGATACATTAAACGTCTTGCCGACCCTGGCGCTGGGCCTGCTCGTTGCCCGAGGATGGCAGCAGAAGGCGCTTTTTGATCGAGGTTTGGCGCTGATCGCCGTCGCGATGGGCGCGGTGTTTTCCACGCACCTGATGTTCGGCTTTTTCGGTGTCTTGCTGCCGTTGGCAATGCTGCTGGTGTTCAGCCGCCCATGGTATTTCAGCTTGTTACCGGGTTTGGTCTGTGTGGCTGCCAACCAATGGCAGATCTTGCTCAACAGCGGCACGCCCGTGGCGCTTTTGGGATTGGCCACTTGCCTGATCGCGCCATTGGCGGGGTTGGTCTTAGTGCGTCATGCCAGGCATGTGTCTCCACCCGCCATGCGGCGCTGGGCATATAGCTTGTATCCACTGCATTTTTTGATGCTGCTAATCATCCGACAGATTATCGCCTAACCCCTGTGGGAGCTGGCTTGCCTGCGATTGCATCACCCCAATGCAACTGATACACCGAGGTGTCTGCATCGCAGGCAAGCCAGCTCCCACACAAGCCTGCTTCCACATTTATTCGGTGTTGTTCCGGCAATGTCGTAAACGCACCTTTGCGTGGCGTCCGTAGGCATTTGATCTACCGGCGCCAGCCCTACCATCGCATCAAAGGGCCCTGCACGGGCCTTAACAATACGAAAGGCTGGGAGAGACGCGATGTTCAGCAAAAAAGACCAGATCCAGGGATATGACGACGCACTGCTGGCGGCGATGAATGCCGAGGAGCAGCGTCAGGAAGATCATATCGAGCTGATCGCGTCAGAGAACTACACCAGCAAACGTGTGATGGAAGCGCAAGGCAGCGGCCTCACCAACAAATACGCCGAAGGTTACCCGGGCAAGCGCTACTACGGTGGCTGCGAGCACGTGGACAAGGTTGAAGCCCTGGCCATCGAGCGCGCCAAGCAACTGTTCGGTGCCGATTACGCCAACGTGCAGCCACACTCCGGTTCGTCCGCCAACAGCGCGGTGTACCTGGCGCTGATCAATGCCGGTGACACCATCCTCGGCATGAGCCTGGCCCACGGTGGCCACCTGACCCACGGCGCCAAAGTGTCGTCGTCGGGCAAGCTGTACAACGCGGTGCAATACGGCATCAACACCGACACCGGCCTGATCGACTACGACGAAGTTGAGCGCCTGGCGGTCGAGCACAAGCCGAAGATGGTGGTGGCCGGTTTCTCCGCCTACTCCAAAACCCTGGATTTCCCACGCTTTCGCGCGATTGCCGACAAGGTCGGCGCGCTGCTGTTCGTCGACATGGCTCACGTCGCCGGCCTGGTGGCCGCTGGTTTGTACCCGAACCCGCTGCCTTACGCCGACGTGGTCACCACCACCACCCACAAGACCCTGCGCGGTCCACGTGGCGGTTTGATCCTGGCCAAGGCCAACGAAGAAATTGAAAAGAAACTCAACTCTGCGGTGTTCCCCGGCGCCCAGGGCGGCCCGCTGATGCATGTCATCGCCGGCAAGGCGGTGTGCTTCAAGGAAGCGGCGGAGCCAGGTTTCAAGGTGTACCAGCAACAAGTGATCGACAACGCCCAGGCCATGGCCAGCGTATTTATCAAACGTGGCTACGATGTTGTCTCCGGCGGTACCGATAACCACCTGTTCCTGGTCAGCCTGATTCGCCAGGGCCTCACCGGCAAAGAGGCGGACGCTGCCCTCGGTCGCGCCCACATCACCGTCAACAAGAACGCCGTGCCGAATGACCCGCAGTCGCCGTTCGTGACCTCGGGCCTGCGTATCGGCACCCCGGCGGTGACCACACGTGGCTTCAAAGTACCGCAGTGCATCGAGTTGGCCGGCTGGATCTGCGACATCCTCGACAACCTCGGCGACGCCGATGTCGAGGCCAACGTGGCCAAGCACGTGTCTGCCCTGTGCGCTGATTTCCCGGTTTATCGCTGAGCGCGGTTTTGGAGTAATGACTATGCAACGCTACTCGGGCTTCGGCCTCTTCAAGCACTCACTCAGCCACCACGAAAACTGGCAGAAGATGTGGCGCACGCCGACCCCTAAAAAGGTCTACGACGTGGTCATCGTCGGCGGCGGCGGGCATGGTCTGGCGACCGCCTATTACCTGGCCAAAGAGCACGGCATCACCAACGTGGCCGTGGTCGAAAAAGGCTGGCTGGGCGGCGGTAACACCGCGCGCAACACCACCATCGTGCGTTCCAACTACCTCTGGGACGAGTCTGCGCACCTGTACGAACACGCGATGAAACTATGGGAAGGCCTGTCCCAGGACCTGAACTACAACGTGATGTTCTCCCAGCGTGGCGTTTACAACCTGTGCCATACCCTGCAAGACATTCGTGATTCCGAGCGCCGCGTCAGCGCCAACCGCCTCAACGGCGTGGACGGCGAACTGCTCAACGCCAAACAAGTCGCCGACGAGATTCCGTACCTCGACTGCTCAAAAAACACCCGCTACCCGGTACTCGGCGCCACCGTGCAACGGCGCGGCGGCGTGGCCCGTCACGATGCCGTGGCCTGGGGCTTTGCCCGCGCCGCTGACGCACTCGGTGTGGACTTGATCCAGCAGACCGAAGTGATCGGTTTCCGCAAGGAAAACGGCGTGTGCATCGGCGTGGAAACCAATAAAGGCTTTATCGGCGCCAAGCGCGTCGGTGTGGTGACGGCCGGTAACTCCGGGCACATGGCTTCGCTGGCGGGCTTCCGCTTGCCGATTGAATCCCACCCGCTGCAAGCCCTGGTGTCGGAGCCGATCAAGCCGATTATCGACAGCGTGATCATGTCCAACGCCGTGCACGGCTACATCAGCCAGTCCGACAAGGGCGACCTGGTGATCGGCGCCGGTATCGACGGCTACAACGGCTACGGCCAGCGCGGCTCGTACCCGGTGATCGAACACACCATCCAGGCCATCGTCGAGATGTTCCCGGTGCTGTCGCGTGTGCGCATGAACCGTCAGTGGGGCGGCATCGTCGACACCACGCCGGACGCCTGCCCGATCATCTCCAAAACCCCGGTGCCGAACATGTTCTTCAACTGCGGTTGGGGGACCGGTGGCTTCAAGGCTACGCCGGGCTCAGGCAACGTGTTTGCCGCCAGCCTCGCCAAGGGTGAAATGCACCCGTTGGCTGCACCTTTCTCCATCGACCGTTTCCACAACGGTGCGTTGATCGATGAACACGGCGCTGCGGCCGTCGCCCACTAACAGGAGAAATCCCCTATGTTGCATATCTTCTGTCCTCACTGTGGCGAACTGCGCTCCGAAGAGGAATTCCACGCGTCCGGCCAAGCGCACATCCCGCGCCCGCTGGACCCGAACGCCTGCACCGACGAACAGTGGGGCGACTACATGTTCTTTCGTGATAACCCGCGTGGCCTGCACCACGAGCTGTGGATTCACGCCGCCGGTTGCCGCCAGTATTTCAACGCCACGCGCGACACCGTGACCTACGAAATTCTTGAAACCTACAAGATCGGCGAGAAGCCGCAATTCACCGCCAAGGCCTCTGGAGAGAAGGTATGAGCCAGATCAATCGCCTGTCCAACGGTGGCCGCATCGACCGTAATAAAGTCCTGACGTTTACCTTCAACGGCCAAAGCTACAAAGGCTTTGAAGGTGACACCCTGGCCGCTGCCCTGCTGGCCAACGGCGTCGACATCATCGGTCGCAGCTTCAAATACTCGCGCCCACGCGGCATCTTTGCCGCCGGCGCCGAAGAGCCGAACGCGGTGTTGCAGATCGGCGCCACCGAAGCCACCCAGATTCCCAACGTGCGCGCCACGCAACAGGCGCTGTACCAAGGCCTTGTCGCCACCAGCACCAATGGCTGGCCAAGCGTGAACAACGACATGATGGGTATTCTCGGCAAGGTCGGCGGCAAGCTGATGCCGCCGGGCTTCTACTACAAAACCTTCATGTACCCGCAATCGTTCTGGATGACCTACGAGAAGTACATCCGCAAGGCCGCAGGCCTTGGTCGCTCGCCGACCGAGAACGACCCGGACACCTACGACAACATGAACCGTCACTGCGACGTGCTGATTGTCGGCGCCGGCCCTGCCGGTCTGTCGGCCGCCCTGGCGGCTGCGCGCAGCGGTGCGCGAGTGATCATCGCGGACGAGCAGGAAGAGTTTGGTGGTTCGCTGCTTGATTCCCGCGAAAGCCTCGACGGCAAACCGGCCACCGAGTGGGTCGCCAGTGTGATCGCCGAGCTCAACTCCCTGCCGGACGTGCTGCTGTTGCCTCGCGCCACCGTCAACGGTTACCACGACCATAACTTCCTGACCATTCACGAACGCCTCACCGACCACCTCGGTGACCGCGCGCCGATTGGTGTGGTGCGTCAGCGTATCCACCGTGTGCGCGCCAAGCGTGTGGTGCTGGCGACCGGTGCGTGCGAGCGCCCGCTGGTGTACGGCAACAACGACGTGCCGGGCAACATGCTCGCGGGTGCAGTCTCCACTTACGTGCGCCGCTATGGCGTGGCACCCGGCAAAAAACTGGTGCTGTCGACCAACAACGACCACGCCTACCGCGTGGCACTGGACTGGTTTGATGCAGGCCTTGCGGTTGTAGCGGTGGCCGATGCTCGCCATAACCCACGCGGTGCATTGGTTGAAGAAGCCCGTGCCAAAGGCATTCGCATCCTCACCGGCAGCGCCGTGATCGAGGCCCGTGGCAGCAAGCATGTGACGGGTGCTCGTGTCGCAGCCATCGATGTGAAAGCGCATAAAGTCACCAGCCCCGGCGAGTGGCTGGAGTGCGACCTGGTTGCCAGCTCCGGCGGCTACAGCCCGGTTGTTCACTTGGCCTCGCACTTGGGCGGCAAGCCGACCTGGCGTGAAGATATCCTCGGTTTTGTACCGGGCGAAGCACCACAAAAACGCGTGTGCGTCGGTGGTATCAACGGCGTGTACGGCCTTGGCGATTCCCTGGCGGATGGTTTTGAAGGCGGCGTGCGCGCAGCCAGCGAAGCCGGTTTCGCGCCCGTGCAAGGCACGCTGCCAAAAGCCTTGAGCCGTCTGGAAGAGCCGACGCTGGCGCTGTTCCAGGTGCCTCACGAAAAAGCCACTGCACGGGCGCCGAAGCAATTTGTCGACCTGCAAAACGACGTGACCGCTGCCGCCATCGAACTCGCCACCCGTGAAGGTTTCGAGTCGGTCGAGCACGTCAAACGCTACACCGCGCTGGGTTTTGGCACCGACCAGGGCAAGCTGGGTAACGTCAACGGCCTGGCGATTGCCGCGCGCTCGTTGAACGTGACCATCCCGCAGATGGGCACCACCATGTTCCGCCCGAACTACACGCCGGTCACCTTCGGCGCTGTTGCGGGCCGCCACTGTGGGCACATCTTTGAACCGGTGCGCTACACCGCGCTGCAAGCCTGGCACGTGAAAAACGGCGCCGAGTTTGAAGACGTCGGCCAGTGGAAACGCCCCTGGTACTTCCCGCGCAACGGTGAAGACCTGCACGCTGCGGTGAAACGCGAATGCCTGGCCGTGCGCGACAGCGTCGGCCTGCTGGATGCGTCCACCCTCGGCAAGATCGACATTCAGGGCCCGGATGCCCGTGAATTCCTCAACCGCATCTACAGCAACGCCTGGACCAAGCTCGACGTAGGCAAGGCGCGCTACGGCCTGATGTGCAAGGAAGACGGCATGGTCTTCGATGACGGCGTCACCGCCTGCATCGCCGACAACCACTTCCTGATGACCACCACCACCGGCGGCGCAGCGCGCGTGCTGCAGTGGCTGGAAATCTACCAACAGACCGAATGGCCGGACCTCAAGGTGTACTTCACCTCGGTCACCGACCACTGGGCAACCATGACCCTGTCCGGCCCCAACAGCCGCAAGCTGCTGAGCGAAGTGACCGACATCGACCTGGACAAGGACGGTTTCCCGTTCATGACCTGGAAAGAAGGCTTGGTCGGCGGCGTGCCGGCACGGGTGTTCCGTATCTCGTTTACCGGTGAGCTGTCGTACGAAGTCAACGTGCAGGCCGACTACGCCATGGGCGTGCTGGAACAGATTGTCGAAGCCGGAAAGAAGTACAACCTGACCCCGTACGGCACCGAAACCATGCACGTACTGCGCGCCGAGAAGGGCTTCATCATCGTCGGCCAGGACACCGACGGCTCGATGATCCCGGACGACCTGAACATGGGTTGGTGTGTAGGCCGCACCAAGCCGTTCTCGTGGATCGGCTGGCGCGGGATGAACCGTGAAGACTGCGTGCGCGAAGAGCGTAAGCAGCTGGTCGGGCTCAAGCCGATTGATCCGAACGTATGGCTGCCGGAAGGCGCGCAGCTGGTGTTCGATCCGAAGCAGACGATTCCGATGAGGATGGTCGGCCACGTCACCTCAAGCTATGCCCACAACTCCCTCGGCTATTCGTTTGCGATGGCGGTGGTCAAGGGCGGCTTGAAGCGCATCGGCGAGCGGGTGTTCTCACCGCAAGCGGATGGCAGCGTGATCGAGGCGGAGATTGTGTCTTCGGTGTTCTTCGACCCGAAAGGCGAGCGGCAGAACATCTGATAGACCGAGGCGCCTGCAGCGCAGGCAAGCCAGCTCCCACATTTTGAAATGCATTCCCCTGTGGGAGGGGGCTTGCCCCCGATGAGGCCAGTAGCCGCACAACAGAATTCAGACAGGTGCTTTATGACAGCAGCCAACGTATACCAACAACGCCCCACCACCGGCGCCAAGGCCGAGTCGTCGCTGCACCATGCCGACCTCGCCAGCCTGGTCGGCAAGGGCCGCAAGAACGCCGGCGTGACCGTGCGCGAAAAGAAACTCCTCGGCCACCTGACGATTCGTGGCGATGGCCATGACGCGGCCTTCGCTGCCGGCGTGCACAAAGCCCTCGGCATCGAGCTTCCAGCCGCCCTGCAGGTGATCGTCAAAGGCGAAACCAGCCTGCAATGGCTTGGCCCGGATGAATGGCTGCTGGTTGTGCCGAGCGGTGAAGAGTTCGCTGCCGAGCAAAACCTGCGGGCTGCCCTGGGCGATCTGCATATCCAGATCGTCAACGTCAGCGGCGGCCAGCAGATCCTCGAACTCAGCGGCCCGAATGTGCGCGACGTGCTGATGAAGTCCACCAGCTACGACGTGCACCCGAACAATTTCCCGGTGGGCAAGGCGGTGGGCACGGTGTTCGCCAAGTCGCAACTGGTGATCCGCCATACCGCCGAAGACACCTGGGAACTGCTGATTCGTCGCAGCTTCTCGGATTACTGGTGGTTGTGGCTGCAGGATGCGTCAGCCGAATTTGGCCTGAACGTTCAAGCCTGAGGAGTGACCGATGAGCCGTGCACCCGATACATGGATTTTGACTGCCGACTGCCCCAGCGTGCTCGGCACGGTGGACGCGGTCACCCGCTACCTGTTCGAGCAGGGCTGCTACGTCACCGAACACCATTCGTTCGATGACCGCCTCTCGGGTCGGTTTTTTATTCGTGTGGAATTCCGCCAGCCCGACGGTTTCGACGAGCAGGCTTTCCGCGATGGCCTGGCCACTCGCGGCGAAGCCTTTGGCATGATCTTCGAGCTGACGGCGCCGAACTACCGGCCAAAAGTGGTGATCATGGTTTCCAAGGCCGATCACTGCCTGAACGACCTGCTGTACCGCCAGCGTATCGGCCAACTGTCCATGGACGTGGTCGCGGTGGTGTCCAACCATCCCGATCTCAAGCCGTTGGCCGACTGGCACCAGATTCCCTACTACCATTTCCCCCTCGACCCCAACGACAAACCGTCCCAGGAGCGTCAGGTGTGGCAAGTGATTGAAGAGACCGGTGCGGAACTGGTGATTCTTGCGCGCTACATGCAAGTGCTGTCGCCGGAGCTGTGCCGCAAGCTCGATGGCAAGGCGATCAACATCCACCACTCGTTGTTGCCGGGGTTCAAGGGCGCCAAGCCGTATCACCAGGCCTACAACAAGGGCGTGAAACTGGTCGGCGCCACGGCGCATTACATCAACAACGACCTGGATGAAGGCCCGATCATCGCCCAGGGCGTGGAGGTGGTGGACCACAGCCATTATCCCGAGGACCTGATTGCCAAGGGGCGGGATATCGAAGGGCTGACACTGGCCCGGGCCGTTGGGTATCACATAGAGCGGCGGGTGTTCTTGAACGCCAATCGCACCGTCGTTCTTTAGATCGCTATCGCAGGCAAGCCAGCTCCCACATTTGAATGTGTTCACAAATCAAAAGGTGGGAGCGGGCTTGCCCGCGATGAGGCCATCAGCAACAACGCACAAACAGCATCTGTACCCGAGCACTTTACGCGCTGCCTGCCTGGGCAACGCGGTTCCATAAAAACAACAGCGAGGTGAAAGCATGTCTGGTAATCGTGGTGTCGTGTATCTCGGCAACGGCAAGGTCGAAGTACAGAAAATCGACTATCCCAAAATGCAGGACCCCCGTGGCAGGAAGATTGAACACGGCGTCATCCTGCGCGTGGTCTCCACCAACATCTGCGGCTCCGACCAACACATGGTGCGCGGCCGCACCACTGCCCAGACCGGCCTGGTACTGGGGCATGAAATCACCGGCGAAGTGATCGAAAAGGGCAGCGATGTCGAGAACCTGAAAATCGGCGACCTGGTCTCGGTGCCGTTCAACGTGGCGTGCGGCCGCTGCCGCTCCTGCAAAGAGCAACACACCGGCGTGTGCCTGACCGTCAACCCGGCCCGTGCCGGTGGCGCCTACGGCTACGTCGACATGGGCGACTGGACCGGCGGCCAAGCCGAATACGTGCTGGTGCCGTACGCCGACTTCAACCTGCTGAAACTGCCGGACCGCGACAAGGCCATGGAGAAAATCCGCGACCTGACCTGCCTTTCCGACATTCTCCCGACGGGTTACCACGGTGCCGTCACTGCTGGCGTCGGCCCGGGCAGTACCGTTTACATTGCGGGTGCCGGCCCGGTCGGCCTGGCCGCTGCGGCGTCCGCACGCCTGCTCGGCGCGGCGGTCGTGATCATCGGCGACGTCAACTCTATCCGCCTGGCCCATGCCAAGGCGCAAGGGTTTGAAGTGGTTGACCTGTCCACCGACACCCCGCTGCACGAACAGATCGCCGCCCTGCTGGGCGAGCCGGAAGTGGACTGCGCCGTTGACTGCGTGGGCTTCGAAGCGCGTGGCCACGGGCATGACGGCGCCAAGGCCGAAGCCCCGGCCACCGTGCTCAACTCGCTGATGGGCGTGGTGCGTGTGGCAGGCAAAATCGGCATTCCAGGCTTGTACGTGACCGAAGACCCGGGCGCCGTCGACGCCGCCGCGAAAATGGGCAGCCTGAGCATTCGCTTCGGTCTGGGCTGGGCTAAATCCCACAGCTTCCACACCGGCCAAACCCCGGTGATGAAGTACAACCGCCAGCTGATGCAGGCGATCATGTGGGACCGCATTCATATTGCCGATATCGTCGGCGTCGAAGTCATCAGCCTGGATGACGCGCCGCGTGGGTACGGCGAGTTTGATGCGGGCGTGCCGAAGAAGTTTGTGATTGATCCGCACAAACTGTTCAGCGCGGCATAAGCATTGGCAAAATCAAAAGGGCGACCCTAGGGTCGCCCTTTTTGCGTCGGGTGCTTAAGCCTGCAAGCGTCGACTGATGACATCGAGCAAGTCGCAGCCATCTCGCAGCGGAATGGCGCAGAGCAGAGCAAAGTCCTGCAGGACAAGGGTGTCGGTTTGCAGGCCTTCGCGAAACGCGAGGTTTTCCATGACTTGAGTGACCGCGCGGATGCGGTAGACGGCGGCGTCGTGGAGCACGTCGAGCGGGACTTGGGTGTCGATGAGCAGGGAAGGGGTGGTGCTGTCGTGGCCGGTGAGCGGCATGTATCGGTTCATGTTTTAACCTTCATTCCAGAGAGTGAAGCTGCTACTCACACGTCGCCAAACGAATGGGTGGCAGCTGTACGCAGGTTGGCGAACCGGGGAATGAAGCAAAGCCGGCAGACCCGAAGGTCTCCCGCGCACAGCCGCCATAAAGCGGCCTTAACGCGTGCAAAAAAACCTGCAAAGGAGCAGGTGCTTTTGCATACTTCATATCCACCGAGTCGCCAAACCCGTGTCGCCATGTGGACGACCGCCGAACTATAAGCGCCATCCTTCGCCATGAGCAAGTCGCCCAGCCGATGAAAATCAAATGTGGGAGCGGGCTTGCTCGCGAAAGCGGTGGGTCAGTCAACACATT
>NZ_CP168079.1:2423238-2446893 GCF_050915955.1 Pseudomonas sp. UBT
GCAAGCCCGCTCCCACAGGGAAACGCCTGGAGCAAGTCGCCCAGACGGTGAAGATCAAAATGTGGGAGCTGGCTTGCCTGCGAAGGCGGCGTGTCAGTCAACACATTCATCAACTGATACACCGCCATCGCGGGCAAGCCCGCTCCCACAGGGAAACGCCTGGAGCAAGTCGCCCAGACGGTGAAGATCAAAATGTGGGAGCTGGCTTGCCTGCGAAGGCGGCGTGTCAGTCAACACATTCATCAACTGATACACCGCCATCGCGGGCAAGCCCGCTCCCACAGGGAAACGCCTGGAGCAAGTCGCCCGGCCGATGAAGATCAAAATGTGGGAGCTGGCTTGCCTGCGAAGGCGGCGTGTCAGTCAACACATTCATCAACTGATACACCGCCATCGCGGGCAAGCCCGCTCCCACAGGTGTTGAGAGGGGTCAGCGGGAGGCCAGTGCGCCTTGGTACAGCACTGGTCCGGTGGGTTGGCCGGTGGGCGAGCCGCCTTGTGGTTCCAGGCTGACGGCGAGGGTCAGCGGTGCGCTCAACAACGCTTGCTGTGCCTGGCTCAACTGGATTCGGCCTTTACCCGAGGTAGGCACCAGCCCCAGAGAGATCGGTTTGCCGCCGGGTGCAATGGCCCACAACTCCAGCGCTCGCGTTGGCTCTACCGCCGCCAGCGACAGTGGCTCTACTTGCAGGTGATCGCCAAACGCCTGGATCTGCAACGCCGGTTGCTGGTTAGCCGCGACCAGCGTGGCGTTGTACTCGGCGCCGATATCACGCTGATAAAGCACGCCGACCAACACGGCGACGACGACCGCGCATGCAGCCGCCAGCAGGCGAAAGTTCATCCAGAACGGTTTCTTCGCCGGCACGTGCAGCACTTGTGGCTCGATCCGCGCCTTGATGCCTGCCCACACATGGTCCGGCACCGGCCGCTCAGGCAAAGAGCCGGTCAGGCTGGCGAGTGCATCCTGCCAATGGCCCAGTTCGACGCGCAGCGCGGCGTCTTCCAATAACAGGGCGTCGAAGCGCCGACGGGCGGTAGCAGGCATTAGGCCGATAGCGTAATCGGCAGCCAGGGCGCGGCGCAGGGCAGTGGTTTGGTAGTTCATGATTCAAGGCACCTGCGCAGGCGCTCCATGCCGCGGCGAATCCAGGATTTGACCGAGCCCAGGGGCGCGGCCAAGTGGTCGGCCAACTCCGAGCACGACAGGCCCTGAAAGTAAGCCACGGTAATTGATTGACGCTGCATGCCGTCGAGGGTGTCCAGGCAACGGTTCAGTGCGCTGGCTTCGCGTTCGCTGTCGAGTTGCTCGTGGGCGCTGGGGCTGTCGTCGAGCATGGCGTCCTGCTGGCCGTCGGCCAAGGGTTGTTCGCGGTGTTTGCGCAATTGGTCGATCGCCAGGTTGCGGGTGATATTGACCATCCAGGTCATCGGCGCCGCCAGGTGCGCCTCGTAGCGCGAAGCGTTGTACCAGATGCGCACGAAAGCTTCCTGCAACACCTCTTCGGCCAGGTCCGAGCGCCCCATGAACCGCAACGCCACACCGTGCAGCCGTGGCGAGACGCTGCGGTAGAGGGTTTCGAACGCCTGGCGGTTGCCCAGGGCGCATTGGGCCAGCAACGGCCGCAACGGGTCAGCATCATTGATCGAAATAGGGCTTCTCCAGGCTCTCGGACGAAGGCGACGGGACTGCGCACGGTAGGCAGAGGGTAGTCCAGCTTGAGCATTCATTCCATCCAACTCCGGGCGGTGCATGATGGATATACGCGGAGCAGGGACATTTGGATGCGGCTTTTTCTGAACTAATCTGTAAGTGGGAACATTCCTTCGGGAGTGTCAGTCAAACGCCTGCTTTTAGCTCCTACATTCAGAGGTTGTCTTGATGAAGATTTCACGCGGTTTTGCCCTGTCCTGCCTGATGACCGTGGCCGCCAGCCCGGTGTTTGCCGCAGGTTTCAGCCTCGGTGACGTGGCCAATGCCGTATCCGGTGCCCAGGGCAACAATAAGGCGGCTGCCGCAGCGCCGAGCTCCCAGACCGCTGGCCTGTTGCAGGCCCTGACCTCGCAACTGAACGTTACCCCGGAACAAGCCGTTGGCGGCACTGGCGCCATGCTGGGCCTGGCCAAAAACAAGCTGAGCGGCACCGACTATTCGCAACTGGGCAAGAGCGTGCCGGGCCTGGATCAACTGTCGGGGAGCAACTCGCTGGGCAGCCTCGGCGCCTTGAGCGGGATGCTCGGCCAGAGTGGCGGCAGCAAAACCAGCGGCCTGGACGGCGTGCTGGGTAACGTGAAGGACACCAGCGACCTGAACACCGCGTTCAGCGCGCTGGGCATGGATAACAGCATGATCGGCAAGTTTGCGCCGGTGATCCTGCAATACCTGGGTGGCCAGGGCGCCAACCAGTCGGTGCTGGGCAAGCTGGCCTCGGCCTGGGGCACTGGCAGCTAAATACGTTTGAATGTGTATTTCATACACGGGGCGATGACTTTATTGATGCTAAAAATGAAAAAGCATACGTAATGAGGCGTATTGAATTGTAGGGAACCGCCGTAACGGATGCGCCACAGATTGAGACCTTTCAAGCTTCGCTAATCACGGGCTTGGAAGGTTTCATTCATTGGAATTTAAGTGGTGACACGATGAAAACTTCACATTTGCCAGTTGGCGTCTCGTATTGGATCAACCCCCCTGCCATCCCGCGGGAGCCCCTAGGTACAGGTTTGATGGGGCACCAGCGGCACTCTAATGCCCAGAATGGAATGGCCAATACCTCGAAGGCACAAGAACCCCAAGGGTCTCATGACCCTGTACTCAACATTTGGGGAGAATGTGTTCCCCGTTAGTTAGAACTCAATTTGATTCGATAAGACGGCTTTATTTGAGTAACGTCTCAATTCTCCGGTCTTTTTCCCTCCAGAGCTGGTTCACCCAGTTCTGGACGGTCTGGCGAAACGCCGGATCGTTCTCGTAGTCCCCTTGCCACAACGCCGGGTCCAGCGCATGGGTGCGGATATCAATGATCACTTTCGGCACCGCGCCGCTGATCAAATCCCAGAACCCCGGAATCTTTTGCTGCTGCTCTTGAGATGGATAGACCACGGTCACGTCGAGTACCGCGTCCAGCTGTTCACCCAGCGCCGCCAGCACAAACGCCACGCCGCCCGCCTTGGGCTTGAGCAACCGCGAGAACGGCGAATCCTGTTGTTTGCGTTTGGCCTCGCTGAACCGCGTGCCTTCCAGGTAATTGACCACCGTCACCGGCTGGCGCTTGAACAGCTCGCAGGCCTGTTGGGTGATTTTCAGGTCCTGGCCCGCCAGTTCCGGGTGCTTGGCCAGGAACGCCTTGGTGTAGCGCTTCATGAACGGGTAATCCAGTGCCCACCAGGCCAGGCCAAGGAAGGGCACCCAGATCAGCTCTTTTTTCAGGAAGAATTTGAAGAACGGCGTTCGGCGGTTAAGCGCCTGGATCAGGGCTGGAATGTCGACCCACGACTGATGGTTGCTGATCACCAGGTAAGAGGTATCGCGTCGCAGGTCGCCGCCGCCGCGAATGTCCCATTGAGTGGGCGTGCACCGGGAGAATATAAGCTTGTCGATTTCGGCCCAGGTCTCGGCGATCCACATCACCGCCCATGACGCGTAGTCGCGACAGCGCCCGCGGGCCACCAACTTGATCAGGGCAAACACCATCAAGGGGCCGAACAGCACCAGGGTGTTGAGCAATAACAGCAGTGTGACGAAACAGCCGGTGAGCAGGCGGCGCATAAGTAACTCTTGGAATCGACGTGGGCGGGCCATGATAAGCAAGCTGAGTCGAGAGGCCAAATCGCAAATCGCCGCACGAATGTTTCACACTGCGCCCGGTATGGTTGAGAACTAACTTAGTCCGGCTTTTGCGGTCTAGAATCCGCCTACTTCTTTCGAGGAAATCACTTCGTGAAATTGCTCCTTGCTGCGTTCGCCCTGGTTCTTCCCGTTATGGCTGCCCTGCCTGTCATGGCCGCCGAACCGACCCTTTACGGTCGCTACGAATACATCCAGTTGCCGGAGATCGGTGAAACCTTCAAGGCCAAGATGGACACCGGCGCGCTGACCGCCTCGCTGTCGGCCCGTAACATCGAAACCTTCCAGCGTGACGGCGACGACTGGGTGCGCTTCCGACTCGGCGGCAAGGATGCGAGCGACAAGGTCTACGAACATAAAGTATCGCGCATCAGCAAGATCAAGAGCCGCGCCGACGAAGACGAGGACAAGGACGAAGCCACGGTGGCCAAGCGCCCGGTGATTGACCTGGAAATGTGCCTGGGTAACGTCAAGCGCACCGTCGAGGTCAACCTTACTGACCGCAGCAGCTTCAACTACCCGCTGCTGATCGGCGCCAAGGCCCTGCGTGAATTCGGCGCGGCGGTAAACCCGGCCCGTCGTTATACCGCTGATAAACCGGACTGCTGATTGAACCCATGCCGCATATCCTGATTGTCGAAGACGAAGCGGCGATAGCCGACACGTTGGTTTTCGCCCTGCAAGGCGAGGGCTTTACCACCACCTGGCTGAGCCTCGGCCAGGAGGCGCTGGCCCATCAGCGCCAGACACCGGCCGACCTGATCATCCTCGACATCGGCTTGCCGGATATCACCGGCTTTGAAACCTGCAAGCAATTGCGCCGTTTCAGCGAAGTGCCGGTGATGTTCCTCAGTGCCCGGGATGCCGAGATTGACCGTGTGGTGGGCCTGGAGATCGGCGCCGACGATTATGTGGTCAAGCCGTTCAGCCCACGGGAAGTGGCGGCGCGGGTGCGGGCGATCCTCAAGCGCGTCGGCCCAGGTGTGGCGCCCGCCGTGTTCCAGGTGGACCTGGAACGCATGCAAATCAGTTATCGCGGGCAGCCATTGAGCCTGACCCGGCATGAATTCCGGTTGCTGCAAAGCCTGCTCGAACAACCCGAACGCGTGTTCAGCCGCGAGCAATTACTCGACGCGGTGGGCGTGGCGGCGGATGCCGGCTACGAGCGCAATATCGACAGCCACATCAAGAGCCTGCGCAGCAAACTGCGTGGTATCGCGGCCGATGCGGAGCCAATCCAGACCCATCGCGGCCTGGGCTACAGCTACAGCCCGAGCCACAGCTGATGCGCCTGGGGCTGCGGATTTTCCTGGTGTATGCGCTGTTTATCGGCCTGACCGGCTACTTCGTGCTCAACACGGTGATGAAGGAAATCCGCCCGGGCGTGCGCCAGTCCACCGAAGAAACCCTGGTGGACACCGCCAATCTGCTGGCCGAGATTCTGCGCGATGACGTGAAAAACCACACCCTCGGCCAAAGCCATTGGGCCGAACTGCTCAAGGCCTATGGCAATCGCCAGCCCGGCGCGACCATTTGGGGCCTGCCGAAAAACCAGGTTAACCACCGTATCTACGTGACCGACGCCAAGGGCATCGTGCTGCTCGACTCCAAGGGCGAAGCAGTGGGCCAGGACTACTCCAAGTGGAACGACGTGTACCTGACCCTGCGCGGCGAGTACGGCGCGCGCTCCACGCGCAGCGAACCGGATGACCCCGCCTCGTCGGTGATGCACGTTGGTGCGCCGATCCGCGATAACGGGCAAATCATCGGCGTGGTCACCGTGGCCAAGCCCAACAGTTCGTTGCAGCCCTATGTCGACCGCACCGAGCGCCGCCTGCTGTGGTACGGCGCGGGGCTCGTGGTCATGGGCCTGCTGCTCGGCGCCCTGTTGTCGTGGTGGTTGAGTGTTGCGCTGCACCGGCTGACGGCTTACGCGCAGGCGGTGAGCGAAGGTCGGCGTGCCGAGCTGCCGCATTACCGTGGCGGCGAACTCAAGCAGTTGTCCACCGCCGTGGAGCACATGCGCACGCAGTTGGAGGGCAAGGCCTACGTCGAGCATTACGTGCACACCCTGACCCACGAACTGAAAAGCCCGCTGGCGGCGATTCGCGGCGCAGCGGAACTGTTGCAGGGCGACATGACCCGCGAGCAGCAGCAGCGTTTCGTCGGCAATATCGACAGTGAGAGCGCGCGCCTGCAACAGTTGATCGAACGCCTGCTGAACCTGGCGCAAGTGGAGCAGCGCCAGGGCTTGGAAGAGCAAACCAGTGTGCCGTTGGCCGCCCTGGTTGATGACGTACTCAAGGCCCAATGCGCACGTATTGAGGGTGCCGGCTTGCAGGTGGAGCAGACCATTGCTGGGGATGTGAAGGTGTTTGGCGAGCCTTTCCTGTTGCGCCAGGCCTTGGGCAATCTGCTGGAAAACGCGCTGGACTTCACGCCACCGGGCGGCGCGTTGAAATTCAGTGCGCACACCCAGCACAACGACGTACACGTCAGCCTGTTCAACCAGGCGGCACCGATTCCCGACTACGCCCTGCCACGCCTGAGCGAACGTTTCTACTCGCTGCCACGCCCGGCCAGCGGGCGTAAAAGCACCGGCCTGGGCCTGAACTTTGTCGAAGAAGTGATGAAGCTGCACGGCGGCGCTTTGCAGATCGGCAATGTGCAAGGCGGCGTGCAAGTGGTGCTGCATCTCCACACAGTCTCCACATTGCCCACATAAATCGCCCATATGCGCGGCTCACGCTCTGCCTATCAAAACAGGGAGAGCCCCATGAACCGCAGCCTGCTTTTCAAACTTGGCGCAATTGCGCTGTTGATTCTGTTGTTGCTGATTCCGTTGCTGATGATCAACGGCATCATCAGCGACCGTCAGCAACTGCGCGATGGCGTATTGATGGACATCGCCCGCAGCTCCAGCTACAGCCAGCGCGTCACCGGGCCGGTGATGGTGGTGCCGTATCGCAAGACCGTGCGCGAGTGGAAACTCAATGAAAAGCTCAACAAACGCTACGAGCAAACCCGTGAAGAGCGCGGTCGTCTGTATTTCCTGCCGGAGCGTTTTGAACTCGACGGCAAGGTGCAGACCGAGCTGCGCGCACGGGGCATTTATCAAGCGCGGCTGTTCCATGCCGACAACCGTATCAGCGGGCGTTTTGAGCTGCCTGCGCAGTTGGGTATCACCGAGGACTTTGCTGATTACCGCTTTGAACCGGCGTTTCTGGCGGTGGGTATCAGCGATATTCGCGGTATCGAAAACGCGCTGACGCTGGAGCTGGGCAGCCAGCGTCTGGAGTTTTCGCCGGGCACTCAAGTGGACTGGCTAGGGGAAGGCGTGCACGTAACGCTGCCCGAGCAGGACAGCAAAAAACCGGCCGAGGTGGACTTTGCTTTCGACCTGCGCCTGCAAGGCACTGAACAGCTGCAAGTGGTGCCGGTGGGCAAGACCAGCCAGGTATCCCTCGCCTCCAACTGGCCGCACCCGAGCTTTATCGGCAACTTCCTCCCGGCTCAACGAGACGTCACCGATAAAGGCTTCACCGCCAACTGGCAGACTTCGTTTTTTTCCACCAACCTCGAACAAGCCCTGCAAACCTGCCGGGACCGGCAGGGCTGTGAAGACTTCACCAACCGCAGCTTCGGCGTGAACTTCATCGACCCGGTTGACCAGTACCTCAAGAGCGACCGAGCAATTAAATACGCGTTGCTGTTTATCGCCCTGACGTTTGCCGGCTTCTTCCTGTTCGAAGTGCTCAAGAACCTGGCCGTGCACCCGATTCAATACGCGTTGGTGGGCGTTGCCCTGGCGTTCTTCTACCTGCTGTTGTTGTCGTTGTCCGAGCACCTGGGTTTTGCGATGGCGTATTTGATATCCGCCAGTGCTTGCGTGTTGTTGATTGGTTTTTACGTGTGCCATGTGCTGCGCAGCGTCACCCACGGCCTGGGTTTTTCGGCGGGGTTGGCGGCGTTGTATGGCTTGTTGTACGGGTTGCTGAGTGCCGAGGATTACGCGCTGCTGATGGGCTCGCTGTTGCTGTTCGGCCTGCTCGGCACGGTGATGGTGCTGACGCGCAAACTGGACTGGTATGGCGTGGGCAAGCGCAAAGCGGGCGAGCCACTGCAGTTTGATCTGGAGGCCGTGCAATGATCGGGTTGCGTGAGGATCAGCAGGTGGGCGCGCAGTTGGCCGCAAGAATCGTCATATTCCTCAACTCCGTCACCTTCCGAAGTGGGAGCGGGCTTACCCGCGAAAGCGGTGGGTCACAAATAGATGTACTGAATGACACGCCACAATCGCGGGCAAGCCCGCTCCCACAATGGATGGGGATGAATGTCACACCGGTGGCTGGGTCTGCAGCATCGAAGGCCGCTGGCTGACCTCGGCATACCAGGCGGCAAGCTTGGGACTAGCGTCACGCCATTGCAGGTCTGGGTGGCGGAAGTCGAGGTAGCCCAGGGCGCATGCCACACTGATGGAGGCGATGTCGAAGTGGCTGGCCAGTTCGGCAATTGCATCGGCTTCAAGCGCTGCGAGGGTGCGACGAATCTTTTTGCGCTGTTCGTCCAGCCACTGGTCCCAGTGCTTTTCCGCCGGGCGCATGGCCGTCTCGTAACGCACCAACACGGCGGCATCCATGATGCCGTCGGCCATCGAGGCCAGGGTCAGGCGGCGCCAGCGCGCCGCGCCGTCGCGGGGTATCAGCGGGTTGCCGACGTGCTGGTAGTCAAGGTAATCGAGGATCACCCGGCTGTCGTGCAGCACTGTGCCGTCGGCCAGGCGCAGGGCCGGGATTTTGCCCACGGGGTTGTCTTGCACCAATTGCGCATCCGGCTGGACCGGTGTCGGCATGCAACCTTGCAGGGCCACACGGTCCTGCTGGCCGGTCTCGGCCAGCAGCACGCGGACTTTGCGAACGAACGGTGACGCGGGGTTGTGGAACAAGGTCATGCTGGGCACGGACATGGGCATTCCTCTGAATGGGCAGTGGCTAGCCTAGAGGGTTGCGCCGTGGCTGGCGAGGGGGTTTTTGGGTGTTTTTGAGGGCCTCATCGCAGGCAAGCCAGCTCCCACATTTTGAATTGTGAACGCAGCCCAAGGTGGGAGCTGGCTTGCCTGCGATGGCGCCCTCAGCCGCGCCGCTTACACAACGCCCAAACACCCATGACAGCGGGAATCCCCAAGCCTACCCAGCTGAGCGAATCCCACAGCCCATCGCCCAGCAACGCCGCAAACAACCCGGCCGCGCTGAGCACGCCAATCCCCAGCGGAATACCAAACACCTTCCAGAAATTCGACTGGCGCGGCTTCATGCCCTGGCCGCCTTGCGCCGCACGATCCATAAGTAAATGCCGCTGCCCAGCACGATGATGGTCAGCACATCCAGCACTGCCCACAGGATCTTCATCGGCAGGCCGCCATAGTCACCAAAGTGCAACGGCTGGGACATGCCCATGGCGTCCATGTACCACGGCCGTTCGGCGATGGCGGTGACGGCCAGGGTGCTCGCGTCGATCAGCACCGGCGTGAGCAAGTGCGAGGTCAGATGGGTGCTGCCTTTCATGAACACCGCATAGTGGTGCTCGCTGGAAAAACGCGTACCGGGGAAGGCGATAAAGTCCGGCTGCATGCCGGGCGCGGTCTTGGCCGCAATGCTCAGCAGCTCGGTGGCCGGTGCGCGTTGTGTCAGCGGCGGCGCGTTTTTGTAGGGTTCGATCATCGCGCTGAGGCTGTCCTGGCGCCAGGCGGCGATGATCAGGTCGGCGCAGGCGCTGATCACGCCGGTCACGCCCACCACCAGCGCCCAGGTCAGCGTGACCACGCCGATAAGGTTATGCAGGTCGAGCCAGCGCAGGCGGGTGGATTTGTCCTGGCGTACGGTGGCGAACTTCAAGCGGCGCATAAACGGCAGGTACAGCACCGTGCCCGAGACAATCGCCAGCACAAACAGAATGCCCATGAACGCCAGCAGCAACTTGCCCGGCAGGCCGGCAAACATATCCACATGCAGGCGCAGCAGGAACAGCGTCAGCCCGCCGTTGGCCGCCGGGGTTTCCACGGCGTCGCCAGTGCGCGCATCGAGCATGAAGGTGTGAGACGAGTTGGGTTCGGTGCCGGCCTTGGCGGCCATGATCGCAATCACGCCGTTCTTGTCGTCCTCGTCCCATGCCAGGTATTGCATGGCTTCACCCGGTCGATGAGCCTGGGCCTTGGCCACCAACTGCTCAAGGTTCAGGTGCGGAGTGTCGGCGGGCATCTGCGCAAGTTCAGGCTCGTTGCCCAGCAGGTGGTCGATCTCGTGGTGAAACACCAGCGGCAGGCCGGTGAGGGCGAGCAGCAGCAGGAAGACTGTGCAGATTAGGCTGGCCCAGGTGTGGATGAAGGACCAGCGGCGGATGGTTTTGCTTTTCATTTTCTTGCCTTCAGACACACCAAAGCCGCCCCCGAGGACGGCCTGATCATTAACTCAGCTGATTACCACTGGTAGGTGGCGCTGGCGACTACGCTGCGTTGGTCGCCGAAGTAGCAGTAGTTACCATCGCAGGTGGAAAGGTAGTCCTTGTTGAACAGGTTGGTGGCGTTCAACTTAACCGATGCGCCTTTGAGGCTGTTATCCAGACGGCCCAAGTCGTAGTGCACCGAACCATCGAATACGGTGTAGGCATCGGCCTTACCCAACCAGGTGTTGGCCTGGTCCCCATAGGTGTTGCCGGTGTAGCGGGCACCAAAGCCGATATCGAAACCGTCAAGTACGCCGCTGTGCCAGGTGTAGTCAGTCCACAGCGAGGCTTGCTGGTTTGGCATCAATGTCAGGCGGTTGCCTTTGTAAATGCCTTTTTGCACCTCGGATTTTGCCAAGGTGTAGGCGGCGATGACCTTGAGGTTCTCGGTCACGTCAGACACGGCTTCCAGCTCCAGGCCCTTGACCTTCACTTCGCCGGTCTGGCTGTTGATTTGCTGGCCCCCTGCGCCAAGGGTAGCCACTTGCACATTTTTTTGGGTGAGGTCGTAGACCGCCGCACTCAGCAGCGTATTGGAACCTGGCGGCTGATACTTAACCCCCATTTCCCATTGTTTGCCTTCAGTCGGTTTAAACGTCTTGAGCGCGGTTGTATCTGCGTTGCTCGCTGGTTGGAAGGACTCAGCGTAGGACAAGTACGGTACGAAGCCCGAGTCGAACACATAGCTCAGTGCCGCGTTGCCACTGAAGTGTTTGATGCGGTCGGTGTTGGTCGCATCGTTGTCGTTGAAATAGGTGGTGCCCTGATGCACCCAGTCTTCACGCCCACCCAAGGTCAGGCGCCACTTGTCCAGGGCCATCTGGTCCTGCACGTAGAGACCGGTTTGTACGGTTTTCTGGTTGTAGTCGTAAAACGGTCGGACATCCGTCGGGCGTACAGTCGGCTGAGTGTTGATCGGGTTGAAGATGTTGATACTCGATGCCGTGCCGTATATGGCGCGGTAGGAGGTGTCGGTACGCTGGTGATCCAGGCCCAGCAGTAATGTATGGCTGATATCGCCGGTGGCGAAGTCGGCTTGGAAATTGTTGTCCACCGCGAACTGGCCAATGCTTTCGTCAACGTTGGTGGTAGACCGGCTGATATTACCCGCCGCATCCGCCGGGGAAAACGCATAGGAGCCCACGGTCAACTGCTGGAAATCCAGCTCCGATTTGGTGTAACGCAGGTTCTGCTTGAACTGCCAGGTATCGTTGAAACGGTGTTCGAACGCATACCCCAATGCGTAGTAAGTACGGTCGTAGAACTCGTAATCCGGATCGCCCAGGTTCTTGTGGTGGGAAACCTCGCCCAGTGGTGATTTGATCTTGGTGCCCTGTATCGGCATGAACTGGCTGGTGGTGCCGGTATCGTCACGGGTGAACTGCGAGAGCAGTGTCAGCTTGGTGTCGGTGTCGATGTTCCAGGTCAGGCTGGGCGCGATGTTGTAGCGTTTGTTGTCGATGTGATCGACCTGGGTGCCCGCGTCCCGTACTACGCCGCTGACGCCATACAGGAACTGCCCTTCATCATCGATCTTGCCGGTACTGGCGAAGTTGATCTGGCGGTAGTTGTCACTGCCGTACTGCACCTGGATGGCGTTGCTCGATTCAGCGCTGGGACGGCGGCTGACCATATCCAGCAGACCGCCCGGTGGCGTCTGGCCGTAGATCGACGAGGCAGGGCCACGCAGCAGGGCGAGGCGGTCCAGGTTCCAGGTTTCTGCTTTCGGGTTGGCGTACACACCGCGTGGCAGTGGCAGGCCGTCGAGGAATTGCGTGGGTTCGAAACCGCGCACGCGCATCCAGTCGTAGCGGGTGTCGCTGCCGTAGCTGGACGATACGATACCGGGCATATATTTGACGGCGTCATCGAGGTTCTGGACGTTGCGGTCCTGCATCTGTTCGCGGGTGGCAATGGAGATCGAGCGCGGTGCTTCGACCAGTGCCGTGTCGGTCTTGGTGCCGGCGGCGGTGCGCGTTGCCAGATAGCCTGTCACCGGGCCCCAGGCACTTTCAGTGTCGCCTTGCCCAATGATGCTGGTCTCCGGCAGCGCCACGACGCCTTCCGGAATCGCCACCAGGGTAAACGTCCCGGCGCTGCTCTGTTCCAACTGCAACCCTGTCCCACGCAAGGCCTCACGCAGCGCGCCTTGCGCATCGTACTGGCCCTTCACCGGTGCCGAGGTTTTGCCCGACGCCAGCGCCGGGTTAAGGGTCAGCGCCAGGCCCGCCTGGCTGGCGATCTGGTTCAGGGTGCTGGCCAGCGGCGCGGCCGGCAGGTTGTAGGCGCGCACGTTCGAGGCCTGTTCAGCGGCGATCAGCGACGTGCTAGTCAGCGGCGTGCTGAGGGCAATGGCCACGGCTAACAGGCTGGGGCGCAACAGGGTGTCTAGCGTGCGGGACATGGGGTGGCTCCTGAATGGAAATATTTCTCAATTGCCTATGTGCCGAGCGAGATTGGAAAAGTGATAGGGCTGAGCGAAGATATTTTTTGAGTCGAGTATTTGAGGCGTTTTTCAGGGCCTCTTCGCGGGCAAGCCCGCTCCCACATTCGACTGCGTTCTACTTGGAAAAACGCGGCCGAATGTGGGAGCAGGCTTGCTCGCGAAAGCTACAGCCCATGCACCTCATAACCTAAGGCTTGGCGATAACGGTCACCCACCACGGCGTGCGCTGCTCGATCTGCACCGGCAAGGTCGGCAGCAGGGCGTTCAGCGCCAGCGTAGTGTCATGCAGAGGGAAACTGCCGGTGATGCGCAGGTCGGCCACGCGCTTATCCACACCCAGGTAGCCGGGGCGATAGCGGCTGAGCTCCTCGACCACGTCGCCCAGGCGGGCGTTGTCGACCACCAGCATGCCGCGTGTCCAGGCATCGGTGGCGGGCGTGACGGCCAGCACAGGGCCGAGACTGTCGCTGCGCATCAGCACTTGCTGGCCTTCGCTGAAAATCTGTTCTTGATGCAGTGCCTGTGGCTGGGCGGCCACCGCAGACTGCAGCACGCTCAGGCGCGTGGCGGCGTCTTCGCGCTTGACGATAAACCGCGTGCCCAGCGCCCGCAGGCTGCCGTCGCGGGTTTGTACATAGAAGGGGCGCGCATCGTTGTGGCCGGTTTCGACCAGCATCTCGCCTTCCTGCAACACGATCAGCCGGCGTTTTTCATCGAAGCGCACGTCGATTGCGCTGTGGGTATTGAGGTTGATCAGTGTGCCATCCGCGAGTTTCAGCGTGCGCTGCTCGCCGGTGGCGGTGCGCTGGTCTGCCAGCCAATAGTGGATCGGCACGTAGCGCTCACCGGCAAACAACACCAGGCCGCACACCAGCGCGATACTTGCCAGGCCGCGCCCAAGTTTGCGCACGCGCTGGCGCAGGCTCTCGCGTGACTGCACCAACGCCGCTCGCGCCGGGCCCGACGCTCTGCTGAAACGCTGGTCGAGCATGCCCAACTGGCGCCAGGCGCGCGCATGCTCTTCATCGCTGGCCAGCCATTTGGCGAACTCTTCCTGCGTAACCAGGTTGCCGTCGCCCGAGTCGAGTGACAGTTGCCAGGCAATTGCAGCGTCCAGCACGCGGGCCGAGACCGGTTTGGAACTGATCACGGGCACGACGGCTCGCCATACAGCGCGACGTAGCACTGGCGAATGCCCTGGGCCAGGTACTGACGCACGCGGGGCACCGACACGTCGAGACGCCGGGCGATTTCTGCGTGGCTCATGCCGTCGAGGCGGTTATAGAGGAAGGCGGCGCGGGCCTTGCTCGACAGTTTGGCGAGCAGTTGGTCGATGGCCTTGAGGTCTTCGAGGATCAATTGCTGTTCTTCGGGCGACGGCTGTTCGCTTTCCGGGAGCAGCATCAGTTCGTTGAGGTAAGCCTGTTCCAGTGCTGCGCGGCGGAAGTAGTCGAACAGCAGGCCTTTGGCGATCGACACCAGAAACGCCCGTGGCTCGCGCGGTTCGCGCAACTCATCACGGCCCAGCAGGCGCATGAACGTGTCCTGGCTCAGGTCTTCGGCGCGGCTCGGGCAGGCCACGTTGCGGCGCAGCCACGCCAACAGCCAGCCACGATGGTCGCGGTATAACGCGCCAACAAGCTCACTGTGTGGGGTCTGGACCGACGACAAGGCATCACCGAATAAACAAGAGGTTTAAACTAACGAGAATTATTCGCGATTGTGTCAGAGGCAGGGAGTGGGCGCAATTGGCGTCTGTCGGGCGGTGCCACTAAAACGCGGGCGCTTGTTTGCGGCGTTTCCATTGGCTCAAGCGCTCTTGCAGCGCTTGAGGGCTGTTGATGGCGTGCTGCTGCGCGCGGTTAAACAGGATGAGCATCAGCTCAGCCGTGGCCAGTGCATCGGCGCTGGCGTGATGGCGTTCGCCCACGTGCAGCTTGAAGTGGGTGATCCAGTCGTCGAGGCCGGCTTCGCGGATATTCGCTTCGGGGCACAGCAGTGGGGCGATGTCCGCAACATCGAGAAACGGATGGCTCAGCCGATAGCCCAGGCTGTCCTTGAGTGCGCGGCACAGCATGTGTTGATCGAACGGTGCGTGAAACGCCAGCATTGGGCTGTCGCCGACAAACGCCATAAAATCCAGCAGCGCTTCGACCGGGTCGCTGCCAGCGGCGATGGCACTGGGGCCGAGGCCATGGATCAACACGCTGGGGCTCAGTTTTGTTTCGGCACGTTGCAGGGTGCGCTCGAACATTTGCGAGAAATCCACCGCGCCGTCCTCGATGACCACCGCGCCGATGGACAGCACCTGATCCCGGTTGAGGTTCAGGCCGCTGGTTTCCAGGTCAACCACCACCCACCGCTGGCTGCGCAGGGAACCGTTCCCCAGTACTGCGGGTTTGGGCAGTTGCGCCAGGCGCAGCTGTTGGGGGGCGTCCAGCCCGGGCTTTTTCTTACGTAGCCAACTGAACAGGCTCACAGCTGGTACCGAAAGGTCAGGCTGCTTTGCAGGCGCTGGGCCTGACGCAGGGCTTCACGCAAGATGCGCCGGTCCAGGTGGTTGAGGCTGTCGGGGTCGACACGGTTGGAATAGGGCTGGTTCTCGCGGGTCTGCAACTGGTGCTGCTGCATGCGGGTTTGCTGGATAAAGTGATAGGCCTCTTCGTACGCGGCGCCGTCCAGTGGCTCAATGACCTCTTTGTCCACCAATTGGCGCAGGCGCTCCAGGGTATTGATGGCGTGGACGCCATTGGCCAGAGCCAATAGGCGAGCGCCATCCACAAAGGGCGTGAGGCCCTGCACCTTAAGATCGAGTGTGGCCTTTTCGCCGCCTTTGCGCGTCAGTACAAAATCGCGGAAACGCCCTACGGGTGGGCGTTGGCGCAAGGCGTTCTCGGCCAGCATGCGTTGGAACAGCCGGTTATCCGCGACTTGATCCAGAATGCCCTGACGCAATTGCTCGCAGCCCTGTTCGTCGCCCCACACCACGCGCAAGTCAAAATAGATGCTCGAGCCCAGCAGGTTTTCCGGCGTCGCCTCGCGAATAAACGCACCGAAGCGCCGCGCCCATTCGGCCCGCGACAGGCACAGTTCGGGGTTGCCGGCCATGATATTGCCCTTGCACAAGCTGAAGCCGCACAACGCCAGGCTCTGGTTGATCTGCTGCGCCAGGGGCAACAAGCGGCCACGAATCGCGGCGGCTTCGGCGGCGTCCCCGGCGTCGAACAGAATGCCGTTGTCCTGGTCGGTAAACAGGGTCTGCTCGCGACGGCCTTCGCTGCCGAAACACAGCCAACTGAAGGGCACGCCGGGGTCGCCTCTCTCGACCAACGTCAGCTCGATCACCCGGCACACGGTGTGATCGTTGAGCAACGTAATGATGTGAGTGATCTGGGTGGACGACGCGCCATGGGCGAGCATGCGTTCGACCAGTTGGCCGATCTCGCCGCGAAGTGCCACCAGGTTTTCGACCCGGGGCGCGTTGCGGATGGTGCGGGCCAGGTGCACCAGGTCAACCCGTTGCAGGGAAAACAAGTCGCGTTCGGACACCACGCCACACAGGCGCTGATCTTTCACCAGGCACACATGGGCGATATGCCGCTCGGTCATGGCGATGGCGGCGTCGAAGGCGCTGTGGTCCGGGCTCAGGAAGAACGGCGCCTGGGTCATATGACCTTCGATGGCCTGGCTGAAATCACTGGTGCCGTCAGCGACCACCTGGCGCAGGTCGCGCAGGGTGAAAATCCCCAGGGGCGCCTTATGCTCGTCGACGATCACGATGCTGCCCACTTGTTGCTCGTGCATCAGCGTCACCGCCTCGCGCAGCGGCGTGTTCGGGCTGCAGGTGACCGGATGGCGCATGGCCAGTTCGCCGAGACGGGTATTCAGCGAGTACTGGGTGCCGAGGGTCTCTACGGCTTTTTGCTGCACCTGCTGGTTGACCTGGTCCAGCAAGCTGCTGACACCGCGCAAGGCAAAGTCGCGAAACGCACTGGAGAGGGCGAACAGCTTGATAAACGCCGGCTTGTTCAGTTGCAGGCAGAACGTATCTTCGGCGGCCTTGTGCTCGGTGCGCGTCGCTCGTTCGCCCAGCAGCGCGGCCAGAGGGAAGCACTCACCGGTGGTGATTTCGAAGGTGGTTTCGGCCGCTTCCTGATTTAACTGTGGGCGTTCGCCGACGACTCGGCCTTGCTTGACGATATAAAAATGTTCCACCGGCCCGCCCGACGGCTTGAGGATGCTCTCGCCGGGGCCATAGAAACGCAGTTGGCACTGTTCCACCAGAAACGCCAGGTGGGCGTTTTCCATCTGGTTGAACGGGGGGAAGCGTTGCAGGAATTGCAGGGTGCCGTGGATGTTCTGCAACACGGCGGTTTTTCCCGCCTGCGTGAAAGCATCAGCTTTACTCATAACAGTGACCGCAGTTTCTTGTCGTTATCGTCCTTTATGGTCAGCCCCCGTGCTCCGGGTGCCCATTGGACGTAAGTCTAGTGCGCGGTAAAACGATTCACGACTAGGGAAATACCTTACATGGCTAGTGTTAAAACCCGGTAGAAAGCCCACTAGGCAAACTTTCCGACGAAGTGCACATTGTTCGCCCTTCCGCAGATGTCTGACGAGTGTGCTGCGAGATTGAATAGAACTGCTGAGAAACGTATGTCCGACCACGATATTTTGAGTGATGCCGAGCGCGAGGCGCTGAGCGCCGTGATGCTGGAGCCTGATTTACCGCCACAACGGGTGTTGATTGTCGATGATGACAAGGACGCGCGTGAATTGCTGGCGGAGATCCTGGGCCTGGACGGCATTCGCTGCATGACCGCTGACAGTGGCGAGACGGCCTGGGATCTCTTGGAGTCCAGCAGCTCCATTGGTTTACTGATCACTGACCTGCGCATGGCGCCAAGCAACGGTCTGGAACTGATCCAGCAAGTGCGCAGCTCTGGCCGAGCGGCGCTGCCGATTATCATCATGTCGGGGGACGCGGAAGCGCGCGACGTCATCGAGGCCATGCACATGAGTGTGGTGGACTTCATGCTCAAGCCCATCGACAGCGCCAAGTTGGCGAAGATGGTGAAGCGCGAGTTAGGCATGGCGTCTTGATTATCTGTTGACCGTGCAGGCCTCTTCGCGAGCAAGCCCGCTCCCACATTTGGCCGCATGCTTCCTGTAGAAATGCGGTCGAGTGTGGGAGCGGGCTTGCTCGCGAAAGCGCCAGTGCGACCACCACACTACCCAATGAAAAGGCCCTGATCTCGCGATCAGGGCCTTTTCATTTACAAGCCGTTCTTGGCCTTGAACTCACGACGCCGACGGTGCAACACCGGCTCGGTATAACCATTGGGTTGCTTGGTCCCTTCAATCACCAGTTCCACCGCCGCCTGGAAGGCGATGTTGCTGTCGAAGTCCGGGGCCAGTGGGCGATACAGCGCGTCACCGGCATTCTGACGGTCTACCACCGGCGCCATGCGCTTGAGGCTTTCCATCACTTGGGCTTCGTTGACAACGCCGTGGCGCAGCCAGTTGGCGATGTGCTGGCTGGAGATACGCAGCGTAGCGCGGTCTTCCATCAGGCCGACGTCGTTGATGTCCGGCACTTTCGAACAGCCCACGCCCTGATCGATCCAACGCACCACATAGCCAAGGATGCCCTGGGCGTTGTTGTCCAACTCATTACGGATTTCTTCGTCGGACCAATCGGTATTGCTGGCCAGAGGAATGGTCAGGATATCGTCCAGCGACGCGCGCTCGCGCTTGGCCAGTTCGGCCTGGCGCGCGAACACGTCCACCTTGTGATAGTGCAGCGCGTGCAGTGCAGCCGCCGTTGGCGATGGCACCCAGGCCGTGTTGGCGCCGGCGAGCGGGTGAGCGATTTTCTGTTCGAGCATCGCCGCCATCAAGTCGGGCATTGCCCACATGCCTTTACCGATCTGCGCACGCCCTTGCAGGCCGGTGCTCAGGCCGATATCGACGTTCCAGTTCTCGTAGGCACCGATCCATTTTTCCGCCTTCATGGCGGCCTTGCGCACCATCGCGCCGGCTTCCATGGAAGTGTGGATCTCGTCGCCGGTGCGGTCGAGGAAGCCGGTGTTGATAAACACCACACGCTCGCTGGCCGCCTTGATGCAGGCCTTGAGGTTGACCGTGGTGCGGCGCTCTTCGTCCATGATCCCGACTTTTAGCGTGTTGCGCGGCAGGTTCAGCACGTCTTCGATGCGGCCGAACAGCTCGTTGGTGAACGCCGCTTCTTCGGGGCCATGCATCTTCGGCTTCACGATGTACACCGAACCGGTGCGGCTGTTCTTGCGGCTGCTGTTGCCGTTGAGGCTGTGGATGGCCGCGAGGCTGGTGAGCAGGCCGTCGAGGATGCCTTCCGGTACTTCGTTGCCATCTTTGTCGAGGATCGCGTCGATGGTCATCAAGTGGCCAACGTTGCGCACGAACAGCAGCGAGCGGCCGTGCAAGGTCACGTCCTGGCCATCGACGCCGGTGTAGACACGGTCGGCGTTCATGGTGCGGGTGAAAGTCTTGCCGCCCTTGGCCACTTCTTCGGCCAGGTCGCCTTTCATCAGGCCGAGCCAGTTGCGGTAGATCACCACTTTGTCATCGGCATCAACAGCGGCGACGGAGTCTTCGCAGTCCATGATGGTGGTCAGCGCAGCTTCCATCAGCACGTCTTTGACGCCGGCGGCGTCGGTCTGGCCGACCGGGGTGCTGGCGTCGATCTGGATTTCGAAGTGCAGGCCATTTTGCTTCAGCAGGATCGCAGTCGGCTCGGCCGCCGGGCCCTGGAAACCGATCAACTGGGCATCGTCGCGCAGGCCGCTGTTGCTGCCGCCCTTGAGGCCGACGACCAGCTTGCCATCAACGATTTTGTAAGCGGTGGAGTCGACGTGGCTGCCGGCAGCGAGCGGCGCGGCTTCGTCGAGGAAGGCACGGGCGAAGGCAATCACCTTGTCGCCGCGCACTTTGTTGTAGCCCTTGCCCTTTTCGGCGCCGTCGGCTTCGCTGATGGCGTCGGTGCCATACAGCGCGTCATACAGCGAGCCCCAGCGCGCATTTGAAGCGTTGAGGGCGAAACGGGCGTTCATCACCGGCACAACCAGCTGTGGGCCGGCCATGCGGGCGATTTCGTCATCGACGTTTTGGGTCGAGGCCTGGAAGTCTGCGGCTTCTGGCAGCAGGTATCCGATGTCTTGCAGGAAGGCTTTGTAGGCCACCGGGTCGTGGGCCTGGCCGGCGTGGGTCTGGTGCCAGGTATCGATCCGCGCTTGGAAATCGTCGCGTTTGGCGAGTAGGGCTTTGTTCTTCGGTGCCAGGTCGTGGATGACCTTGTCGGCGCCGGCCCAGAACTGGTCGGCAGTGATGCCGGTACCGGGAATGGCTTCGTTATTCACGAAGTCGAACAGGACTTTGGCGACCTGCAGGCCACCGACTTGAACGTGTTCAGTCATTGCTTGCCTCACTCTGCGGAGCTAATGCGCTTTTCAGCTTTTCAATTTACCAATGAAGCCTCTGGCCATTTAAACCACGAACCCATTCCCAGTACATGCCGTGCAGGCGGCTGGGCGAGAGGGTTGACGCGGTACTTGGGTGCCTTGGCAGACATCGACCTAACGTTATGTAGTGCGCGATTGGGCATACTACATGATGACTTGCGGTTGTGAAAATTAGACTAAATACGTCGTTTAGCGACCCATTTTGGTCATGCGGTCACAGCGGATAACGGGATGTTCTCAAAAAACTATTGGATTGTTCCAGATAAATATAAAAATGGTACACGATTTGTTTTCGAGGGCGCCTGCGTCCACCTTGTAAGTTGAATTCAGAGGGCTTCGCCATGGACCATCTTGTACTCACTATTATCGCCGCCGACAAACCCGGCTTGGTTGAACGCATCGCGCAGAACATCGCCGCTCACGGTGGCAACTGGCTGGAAAGCCGAATGGCCCACATGGCTGGGCAATTTGCCGGGATCCTGCGGGTAAGCGTTCCCACGCAAAGTCGTCAGGACCTGGTGAATGCGCTGGAGGATTTATCCACACATGGCATTCGTGTGCTGGTGGGCGAGGGCAGTACCGGGCAGGCGTCGGACTCCAAGCCGATCCTGATGACGCTGGTGGGCAATGATCGGTCGGGGATTGTGCGCGAGATTACCGCGCTGTTGAGCAAGCAGGGCGTCAACCTGGAGCGCTTGAGCACCGATGTGCGTCCGGCCCCCATGAGTGGTGATCCGCTATTCAACGCCGAGGCCCTGTTGCGGGTGCCCTCGACGATGTCCCTGGAGACGCTGCAGGAATCTCTGGAAACCTTGGCGGATGACTTGATGGTGGAACTGCGCAGCGAGGAATAACGGCCCACAGGGTTATGCATGGAAATCTTGCATGGGCCTGTGGATAAGCTGTAGAGACCCGGCGCCAGGCCACGTGCGCCGGGGTTCTTCGTCGGCTGAGCAAAAAACGAGCAGTTTCAACGGCTTGTGCACAAATGACGGGGATCAGATTGTGGATAACCTTGGGGTGGATGTCTGCAAGCCAAGTGCGCTGTGGCTTGCAGAGGTTTGTACGTTATTTGATCAGCGTTTGCGCACGGTCAGCCAGGCATCCAGGCTGTAGACCACCAGGCCGGCCCAGATGAAGGCAAAGGCAATCAGCGTGCTCGGTGCCAGGTGTTCACCGAACAACAGCACCGCTTCGAGCAGCACCAGCGTCGGGGCGACGTACTGCAAAAAACCCAGCGCGGTGTAGGGCAAATGCCGTGCGGCGGCGTTGAAACACACCAGCGGGATCAGCGTCACCGGGCCTGCGGCCACCAGCCACCAGGCTTCGGAGGTGCTCCAAAATTCAAGCTGTGCACTGTGGGCCGACGGGTTGAACAGCAACCAGGCCACGGCAATCGGCACCAGCATCCAGGTTTCCACCACCAGCCCCGGCAGCGCCTTGACCGGCGCCTGCTTGCGGATCAAGCCGTAAAAGCCAAAGGTCAGCGCCAGCACCAGCGACACCCACGGCAAACTGCCGACTTGCCACACCTGTTGCGCCACACCTACCGCTGCCAGCCCGACGGCCATCCACTGCAAGCGCCGCAGGCGTTCGCCGAGGATCAGCATGCCCAGCAGCACATTCACCAACGGGTTTATGTAATAACCGAGGCTCGCTTCCAGCATGCGCCCGCTGTTCACCGACCACACATAGGTCAGCCAGTTAGCCGCAATCAGCGAGCCGCTGAGTGCCAGAATGGCCAGGCGCCTGGGGTTGTCGCGCAGTTCACGGAACCAGCCCGGGTGTTTCCACACCATTAACAGCAAACCGCCGAACAGCGCGGACCACAACACACGGTGCACGATGATCTCTGCGGCGGGAACACTGGCGATGGCCTTGAAATAGAGCGGGAACAGACCCCAGATGACATAGGCACTCAGGCCCAGGATGTACCCCTTGCGGGGGTTGGCGGCTTGCATTGCAGAATCCTTGCTTAGGCAGCTATCAAAGCGCGATTGTAAGGATTTTTGTCCGCCGGTGGGATTGGCTTTTCTGTGGGAACTGGCTTGCCGGTGATGACATCACCTTGGTGCTACTGATGCACCGAGTTGTTTGCATCGCCGGCAAGCCAGCTCCCACAAGAAGCAGCGTCAGGGTCAGAACAGTTTCAGCGGTTCTTCATTGAGGGCCGACAGCTGCTCACGCAACGCCAGCACCTGATCACCCCAATACCGCTCGCTGCCGAACCACGGGAAGCTGTGAGGAAACGCCGGGTCATCCCAGCGCCGTGCCAGCCAGGCGCTGTAGTGCATCAGGCGCAAGGCGCGCAGCGGTTCGATGAGTGCCAGTTCGCGCGGGTCGAAGTCGTGGAACTCCTGATAGCCGTCCATCAATTCCGACAGCTGGCCCAGGCATTCCTGACGGTCCCCTGCGAGCATCATCCACAGGTCCTGGACGGCCGGGCCCATGCGGCAGTCATCGAGGTCGACGATATGGAACATCTCATCGCGGCACATCATGTTGCCGGGGTGGCAATCGCCGTGCATGCGGATGTTCTTGTGCGGCGTGGCCTTGTACACCTCTTCCACACGCTTGAGCAGGTCGCGGGCCACGGACTCGTACGCCGGCAGCAGGCTCTTGGGAATGAAATTGCCTTCCAGCAACGTGTTGAGGGAATCGTGGCCGAAGTTCTTCACGCCCAGGGCTTCACGGTGTTCGAACGGGCGGGTGGAGCCCACCGCATGCAAACGGCCGAGCAACTGCCCAAGGCGATAAAGCTGATCGAGATTACCCGGCTCCGGCGCACGGCCACCACGGCGTGGAAACAGGGTGAAGCGAAAACCGGCGTGCTCGAACAGGCTTTCTCCGTTATGGATCATGGGGGCGACCACCGGCACATCGCACTCGGCCAGTTCGAAGGTGAAGCGGTGTTCTTCGAGGATCGCTTCATTGGTCCAGCGCTGGGGCCGGTAGAACTTGGCGATCAGCGGTTCGGAGTCTTCGATGCCCACCTGATACACACGGTTTTCGTAGCTGTTGAGCGCCAGAACGCGAGCATCGCTGAGAAAGCCGATACTTTCGACAGCGTCGAGTACCAGGTCGGGGGTGAGTGTTTCAAACGGATGGGCCATGCGAACTCCTGCGCGCAGCAGGGCGCCGCGTCCGGCTCGGTATGGTAACGCACCCGCGCATAGATAGGTGGTAGCTGTGCGGACGCCTTCGCGGGCAAGCCCGCTCCCACGTTCGACCGAATTCCAAAGGTAAAACTTGATCAATTGCGCGAGATAGGGGTGGCTGTGCGGACGCCTTCGCGGGCGAGCCCGCTCCCACGTTCGACCGCATTCCAAAGGTAAAACTTGATCAATTGCGGGAGATAGGGG
>NZ_CP168079.1:2446993-2533573 GCF_050915955.1 Pseudomonas sp. UBT
GGGAGATAGGGGGTGGCTGTGCGGACGCCTTCGCGGGCAAGCCCGCTCCCACGTTCGACCGCATTCCAAAGGTGAAACTTGATCAATTGCGGGAGATAGGGGATGGCTGTGCGGACGCCTTCGCGGGCAAGCCCGCTCCCACGTTCGACCGCATTCCAAAGGTAAAACTTGATCAATTGCGGGAGATAGGGGGTGGCTGTGCGGACGCCTTCGCGGGCAAGCCCGCTCCCACGTTCGACCGCATTCCAAAGGTGAAACTCGATCAATTGCGGGAGCGGGCTTGCCCGCGATGAGGCCCTGTCAGGCGCCGACAACCCCACCGTCATCCCGCCGAATCGCCATCACTGACGAGCGCGGTTTACCGTTGGGCAGATGCTGTGGCCAGGTCGAACCACCGGTTTCCCCAGGGTGCTGAATCCCCACGAACAGCGTCTTCTGATCCGGCGAAAAGCTGATCCCCGTGACCTCACACGCCACCGGCCCGACCATGAAACGGCGAATTTCGCCGGTCGTCGGGTCGGCACACAGCATCTGGTTATTGCCCATGCCGGCGAAGTCGCCCGCGTTGCTGTAGTCGCCGTCGGTCAGAATCCACAGGCGCCCGGCCTTGTCGAAACCCAGGCCATCGGGGCTGTTGAACATGTTTTGCGGGTTGATGTTGGCAGAGCCGCCTTTGGGTGTGCCGGCATGCACACCCGGGTTACCGGCCACCACAAACAGGTCCCAGGTAAAGGTCGGGGCGCCGTGGTTATCGGAATCGGCTTTCCAGCGCAGGATCTGGCCGTAGACATTTTTCTCGCGCGGGTTGGGCCCGCCCACGGGCTGGCCGTCTTCGCCGCGCTTGGCGTTGTTGGTGAGCGTGCAGTAGACCTGGCCATCGGTGGGGCTGACCACGATCCATTCCGGGCGGTCCATGCGGGTGGCTTTCACCACACTGGCGGCCAGGCGTGCATGGATCAGCACTTCGGCCTGGCTGGCGAAACCGCTGCTGGCGTCGATGCCGTTTTTGCCGTGGGTCAGCTCGACCCATTCGCCTTTGCCCTTGGGATGATCGGCATTGCCGTCGCCAGCGTCGAAAATGGCCACGTATAACGTGCCGTGGTCGAGCAGGTCCTTGTTGGCTTTCGGGTTGTGATGATTGATCGGATCGCGGCTGACAAATTTGTAGATGAACTCACCGCGTTCGTCGTCGCCCATGTACACCACGGCACGCCCGTCGCGGGTTTCTGCCAGCGCGGCGTTTTCGTGCTTGAAGCGACCAAGGGCGGTGCGCTTGACCGGCGTGGACTTCGGGTCGAACGGGTCAATCTCCACCACCCAACCATGCCGGTTGAGTTCATTGGGGTTCTTGGCCATGTCAAAACGCGGGTCGTGCGGGTGCCAATTGATCTCTTTGCTGGTGGCCACCACGCCGTAGCGCTTTTGCCCCGCGTCAAAGGTTTGTTGAGGGTTGCTGCTGCCGAAGCAGTCGGTGAAGTTCTCTTCACACGTCAGATAAGTGCCCCACGGCGTCTTGCCGTTGGCGCAGTTCTGGAAGGTGCCGAGCACGTTTTTGCCGGTTTTGTCGGCGCTGGTTTTCAGCCATTCATGCCCTGCGGCCGGGCCGCTCAGGCGAATGGGCGAGTTGCCGTGGATGCGTCGGTTGTAGCGCGAGTCCTGGACGAACTGCCAAGTGTCGCCCTTGCGCCGCACCTCGATGACCGACACGCCTTCGCTGGCCTGCGCCTTGCGCACGTCTTCGGCAGACTGCGGCGCACCGCCGTGGGCGTAGAGGTAACGGTAGTTGGTGTATTCGTTGTTGATCGCCATCAGTGCGCGGTTGTCGTCGCCAGGGAAGGCGAACAGGCTCATGCCGTCGTTGTTGTCACCGAATTGCTGCTCCTGGGCCTTGGCGCTGCCGTTGCCGGATGGGTCAAAGGCCGGGCCATTCTTGTGCAGCGGCTGGCCCCAACTGATCAACACCGAGGCGGTGTAGCCGGGCGGCAAGGTGATGGCGTCGCTGGTGGCGGCGGCGATGCTGGTAAAGCCCAACAATGGGCTGGCGGTCGCGGCATTCACGGCCAATGCGCTGCGGGTCAGCAGGTTGCCACCCAGGAACATCGCGGCACCGCACAGGGCGCCGGCGCCGATAAAACGACGGCGGGTGAGGCCGACCATCTGTTCGAGGTCAGTGGCTTGGTTTTCTTCTAATAGGCTCATTTCAGGCTCCCTGCGGTTTTTGCAGACACCTTAAGGAGCCGTCGTGACGAAATTGTTGCAGTTTGAAGGCGAGCGCAGCACGCCCGCCCGTTACACCGGCGTGCCGAGCAACACGTTGCTGGGCGAGAACTGCACCTGGATCGGTTGGCCTTCGGCGGCGCTCAATCCCCTGAGCGCGGCCGGCTGCGCCAGGGCGCACAAAACCTGGCCATTGGGCAGGGCGATACGCACCTCACTGGGGCCGTCATCGGCGTCGAAAACCGTCTCGATGACACCGCTCATGCAATTGTGTCCAGGTGTTGCAGTTTGCTCGGTGGCGAGCAATTCCAGCCAACCGGCCTTGATCAAGGCCACCACTTCTGTGCCGATTTCAAGTTCCAGCCGCTGCGTGCTGTCGTGGGTGATCTGCGCCTTCAGGCTCAGGCCGCCGGACAGTTGCAGGCGGATCACGTCGTTGCGGCCGTGGCTCTCAATGCTGCTGACCTGGCCGTGCAGTTGGTTGCGCGCGCTGGTGCGCAGCATCAAGCGGCCCAGCAGGTTGAAGTCGCTGGCATCTTCGTCCGAACCGAGCACCTGCGCCTGCAGCACTTGCAGGCGCTGATAGAGGCGCAACACGCGCTCACCTTCGGCCGTCAGCTTGGCGCCGCCGCCGCCCTTGCCGCCGACGCTGCGTTCGACCAGTGGTTTTTGCGCCAGGTTATTCAGTTCATCGATGGCGTCCCAGGCGGCCTTGTAGCTCAAACCGGCGCTTTTGGCCGCGCGGGTGATCGAACCCTGCTCGGCGATGTGCGCCAGCAGGGCGATACGCTGGGGACGGCGGATGATGTGTTGGCTGAGGGAGGTCGGCAGAGACATGTGCGCACGCTTGGATAAGGTCAGCGGACGTTGCAGGCGTGGCGCACGGGAGTCAAGTCATGTGCCGGGTTTTGGCGTGCGTGCCAGGCAGTAGATGTCGACCTGGCGCGCACCGGCTTCCATCAACAGCCGGGCCACGCTGTGGGCCGTAGCGCCGGTGGTGAGTACGTCGTCCACCAGCGCCAGGTGGCGGCCTTGCACGTGGGCGCCAGGTGCCAGTGAAAACGCCGTGAGCAGGTTGCGTTTACGGGTCCTGGCGTCCAGGGCTTGTTGCGCGACGGTTTCATGGGGGCGTAACAACACCTGCTCATCGTGGGGGAGGTCGAGGTCTTCGCTGAGCCAGCGGGCCAGCATCAACGCCTGGTTAAAACCCCGTTGGCGCAGGCGTTTGCGCGCCATGGGCACCGCCAGCAGGCAGTCGGGCCGGGCGAGTTCGGCGTTGTCGAAGCGGTGTTGCAGGTGGTGCCCCAATAAACGCGCGAGCAGATGGCCGAGCGGCCAGCGCGACTGGTGTTTGAAGCGGCTGATGAGTGTGTCGACAGGGAAACTGTAGGTCCAGGGCGCAATCACCCGTTTAAAGGCCGGTGGTTGCTTCTGACATTGGCCGCACACCAATCCATCCATCGGCAGCGGCAGCGCACACACTTCGCAGTGCTCCATTAGCCATGGCAGTTCGATTTCGCAGACGTTGCACACGCAATCGCTGGATTCTGTGGCTTCATCGCAGATTAAACAGTGCTGGTTGTTTTTTAACCAGATGTAAACCTTGTGTTTGTGTTCGGGTTGACAGTGCATGAATCTTCCTTAAATATGCCGAGCATCCGTGTCGTGCCTGTGGGTATTGCCCTTCCCACAGCGAAAGCCCAAGCATAATCAAGGAATCGCCCATGAGCGCCAGCACCACTGCCACCCTGCGTCACGATTGGTCCTTAGCCGAAGTCAAAGCGCTGTTTGTACAGCCCTTCAATGACCTGTTGTTCCAGGCGCAGACCGTGCACCGCGCGCATTTCGACGCCAACCGTGTGCAGGTGTCGACCTTGCTGTCGATCAAAACCGGCGCCTGCCCGGAAGATTGCAAATATTGTCCGCAGTCGGGCCACTACAACACCGGCCTGGAAAAAGAAAAGCTGATGGAGGTGCAGAAGGTCCTCGAAGAGGCCGCTCGCGCCAAGGCCATCGGTTCGACCCGCTTCTGCATGGGCGCCGCCTGGAAACACCCGTCGGCCAAAGACATGCCGTACGTGCTTGAAATGGTCAAAGGCGTGAAGGCCATGGGCCTGGAAACCTGCATGACCCTCGGTCGTCTCGACCAGGACCAGACTGAAGCCCTGGCCCAGGCCGGCCTCGACTACTACAACCACAACCTCGATACCTCGCCCGAGTTCTACGGCAGCATCATCACCACCCGCACCTACGGCGAGCGCCTGCAAACCCTGGCTTATGTGCGCGATTCCGGGATGAAAATCTGCTCGGGCGGCATCCTCGGCATGGGCGAGTCCCTCGACGACCGCGCCAACCTGCTGATCCAGTTGGCCAACCTGCCGGAGCATCCGGAGTCGGTGCCGATCAATATGCTGGTGAAGGTGGCCGGTACGCCGCTGGAAAACGCCGAAGATATTGACCCGTTCGACTTCATCCGCATGCTGGCGGTGGCGCGCATCCTGATGCCGCAATCCCATGTACGCCTGTCGGCCGGTCGTGAGGCGATGAACGAGCAGATGCAGGCCCTGGCGTTTTTCGCCGGTGCCAATTCGATCTTCTACGGCGACAAGTTGCTGACCACCGCCAACCCGCAGGCAGACAAGGACATGCAACTGTTCGCGCGCCTGGGCATCCTGCCGGAAGCGCGTGAAGAGCACGCGGATGAAGTGCATCAGGCGGCGATTGAGCAGGCGTTGGTTGAGCAAAAGAGCAGCGAGCAGTTTTATAACGCTGTTGTTTGATTGAAATGCACTCCAAATGTGGGAGCGGGCTTGCTCGCGAAGGCGATCGGTCAGTTGATAGATGCAGTGACTGATACACCGCCTTCGCGAGCAAGCCCGCTCCCACATTTTTGACCGAGTTCCACCTGATCTACCGAGGCCTGCATGTCTTTTGATCTCGCCGCGCGTCTCGCTGCCCGCCGTGCCGAACACCTGTACCGTCAACGTCCCTTGCTGGACAGCCCGCAAGGCCCGCAAGTGGTGGTGGACGGCCAACCGCTGTTGGCGTTCTGCAATAACGATTACCTGGGCCTGGCCAATCACCCGCAAGTGATCGAAGCCTGGCGCGCCGGTGCGTCCCGTTGGGGCGTGGGCGGTGGCGCTTCGCACTTGGTGGTGGGCCATGCCACGCCGCACCATGAACTGGAGGAAGCCTTGGCCGACCTGACCGGTCGCCCGCGTGCACTGCTGTTTACCACTGGCTACATGGCCAACCTCGGTGCGGTCACTGCGTTGGTGGGGCAGGGCGATACGGTGCTGGAGGACCGGCTCAACCACGCGTCGCTGCTGGATGCAGGTTTGTTGTCCGGGGCGCGATTCAACCGCTATCTGCATAACGACGCCGACAGCCTGGCCAAACGGCTGGAGAAGGCGACCGGCAATACGCTGGTGGTCACCGATGGGGTATTCAGCATGGACGGCGACCTGGCTGACCTGCCAGCGTTGGTCCGTGAAACCAAGGCCAAAGGCGCCTGGTTGATGGTGGACGACGCCCATGGTTTTGGCCCGTTGGGCGCAAAGGGTGGCGGGATCGTCGAGCATTTCGGCCTGAGCCAGGAGGACGTGCCGGTACTGGTCGGCACCCTGGGCAAAGCGTTTGGCACCGCCGGGGCGTTTGTGGCGGGCAGCGAAGAACTGATCGAGAGCCTGATCCAGTTCGCCCGGCCTTATATCTACACCACCAGCCAACCGCCGGCATTGGCCTGCGCAACCTTGAAGAGCCTCGAGCTGCTGCGCACCGAACAGTGGCGACGCGAGCACCTCAATAACCTGATCCGCCAGTTCCGCCGGGGCGCCGAGCAGATCGGCCTGGCATTGATGGACAGCTTTACGCCGATCCAGCCGATCATGATCGGCGACAGCGCCAAGGCCATGCGCCTGTCACAGATGTTGCGCGAGCGCGGCCTGATGGTGACTGCTATTCGCCCGCCTACCGTGCCAGCCGGCAGTGCCCGACTGCGCGTGACATTGACGGCGGCCCACAGCGAGGCGCAGGTGCAGCTATTGTTAAGCGGATTGGAAGAGTGTTTCCGTTTGTTAAGCATCACGGAGCCCGACCATGCGTGATCGGCTGATATTGCTGCCTGGCTGGGGCCTCGGCGTTTCACCGCTGGAGCCTTTGGCCGCCGCCTTGCGCGGCCTCGACGAACACCTGCACGTGCACATTGAGCCATTGCCGACGCTGGCTTCGAGTGATCTGGATGAATGGCTCGACGAACTCGACGCCACGCTGCCGGACAACGCCTGGCTGGGCGGCTGGTCCCTGGGCGGCATGCTCGCCTCCGAGTTGGCGGCGCGGCGTGGCGAGCGTTGCTGCGGCCTGCTGACGTTGGCGAGCAACCCGAGTTTTGTCGCTCATGAAAGCTGGCCCAACGCGATGCCCGCCGAAACCTTCGATGCGTTCCTCGCCGGTTGCCACGCCGATTCCCAGGTCACCCTCAAACGCTTCGGCCTGCTGTGCGCCAAGGGTGCCGAAGACCCCCGCGGGCTATCGCGCTTGTTGGTCAGCGGGGCACCGAATACGCCTTCCAATGTGCTGATGCCGGGCCTGGAACTGCTCGCCCAACTGGATACCCGTGCGGCCTTGCAGGCCTATCGCGGCCCGCAACTGCACCTGTTTGGCGGCCTGGATGGCCTGGTGCCCGCCGAAGCCGCCAGCGATCTGCTGGCCCTGCTGCCTGATGTTGAAATCGGCCTGATTGAACAGGCCGGTCACGCTTTTCTTCTGGAGGACCCTCACGGTGTAGCGGGGGCCATTCAGGCTTTTTTGCATGAGTGCGTTGATGACTGATTTATCCCACCCCTCACTGCCGGGTGCCTTGCCGGACAAGCGCCAGGTGGCGGCGTCGTTTTCCCGTGCGGCGGCCAGCTATGACAGCGTGGCCGAGTTGCAGCGCGCGGTGGGGACTGAACTGCTGGCTCGCTTGCCGGCGGGCAGCGCGCCGCAACGCTGGCTGGACCTGGGCTGTGGCACAGGGTTTTTCAGCCGCGTGTTGGGCGAACGATTGCCTGGCAGCCAGGGTGTCGCGCTGGATATTGCCGAGGGCATGCTCAACCACGCGCGGCCATTGGGCGGTGCCGAGCATTTCATCGCCGGGGACGCCGAACGCCTGCCTTTGCAGGCGGACAGTTGCGGGTTGATCTTCTCCAGCCTGGCGGTGCAATGGTGTGCGAATTTCGACGCTGTGCTCAGCGAGGCCCGCCGCGTGCTGCACCCTGGTGGCGTGCTGGCATTCGCGAGCCTGTGCGTGGGCACCCTGGATGAGTTGCGCGAAAGCTGGCGTGCGGCGGATGGGTGGGTGCACGTCAACCGCTTCCGCACCTTCGAGGCTTATCAACAGTTGTGCGCCGCCAGCGGCTTGCGGATGGTGAGCCTGGAGCGCCGGCCCCATGTGTTGCACTACCCGGATGTGCGCAGCCTCACCCACGAACTCAAAGCGTTGGGCGCGCATAACCTCAACCCGGGTCGTCCGGGAGGCTTGACGGGGCGCGCGCGGATTGTTGCACTGGTGGACGCTTACGAGCAGTTCCGTCAGGCCCAGGGCCTGCCCGCCACGTATCAAGTGGTGTATGCCGTACTGGAGAAACCTCTATGAGCGCCGCTTACTTCATCACCGGCACCGACACTGATGTCGGCAAGACCACCATCGCCGCCGGCCTGCTGCATGCCGCACGGCTCGCGGGCAAAAGTACCGCTGCCGGAAAACCGGTGGCCTCTGGCTGTCAGGTGACGCCCAAAGGTCTGCGCAATGCCGACGCTTTGGCGCTGCTGGCTGAGTGTTCGTTGCCGCTGAGCTATGCCGAAGTTAACCCGGTAGCGTTCGAGCCGGCCATCGCGCCTCACCTGGCGGCGCGCGAAGCGGGCGTTGCCTTGACGGTGCAGTCGCTCTTGAAGCCGATGCAGCAAATACTGGCGCGGCAGGCAGATTTCACCCTGATTGAAGGTGCGGGCGGCTGGCGCGTGCCGCTGGCCGATCAGGACAACCTGTCGGACCTGGCCATGGCGCTCAAGTTACCGGTGATCCTGGTGGTGGGCGTGCGCCTGGGCTGTATCAGCCATGCCTTGCTGACCGCTGAAGCCATCGCGCGGGACGGTTTGCCGTTGGCTGGCTGGGTGGCGAATATCATCGACCCCAAGACCTCTCGTCTGGAAGAGAACCTCGCTACCCTGGCTGAACGATTGCCCGCGCCATGCCTGGGCCGCGTGCCGAAACTCAAGCAGGCCAGCGCCGAAGCTGTGGCCGAGTACCTGGAATTGGACCTGCTTGACTGATTTTGGCTATCGCTAAGGCATTATGCCATTAGTGTTTTTGACGGGCGTTTTGCCAGGATGTCTGCTTCAATTCAGGTTCACGATTCTCTAAAGGCAGGCTTACGCCATGGAAATCTCTGGAAGCAGCGCGTTTTATTCGGGGCTGAGCACTATTCAGGCCGGGCAGAACCGCGTCGACCAGGCCGCCGGCAACATTGCCAGCGCCGCGACGACCCAGCCCTCCGACGCCCAAAGCGACCGTTTGCAAGCCAACGATCGCGCCCAGCCGTCCAACTCGGCGAGCAATATGGTCGAAATGGCCCAGGGCAAGTTTCAAGTGGAGCTGGGCGCCAAAGTTGCCAAGGCTTCGAATGAAATGCTCGGCACCTTGATCGACACCTACGCTTAACGCCCTCATACGCGGGCTCTCGCTTTCTGTGGGAGCCGGCTTGCCTGCAATGGCAGCTACTCGGTTTGCCTGATACAGCGCGGCGCCTGTATCGCAGGCAAGCCAGCTCCCACCGTTGTCCTGTTTAGCTCTCTGGAATTTCTACAGTCCTTTTTGATGTGGCGTACCGCCGCAGGCCTTGCTGTGCGCGCCGTTGATCCGGGTCATGACAAATGGCGCCTGGACGATGCTTGACAACCCCAGGTCGTAAACGTATGTTTCAAACACCTGTTTGACCGCCATAACAAATCCACGCGGTTGTTCATCCCAGATACATCAGCAGAGGTTTATCGCTATGCCTGACTACAAGGCCCCCTTGCGTGATATTCGCTTCGTTCGTGACGAACTGCTCGGCTATGAAGCGCACTATCAGAGCCTGCCGGCTTGCCAGGACGCTACCCCGGACATGGTTGACGCCATTCTCGAGGAAGGCGCCAAGTTTTGTGAGCAAGTGCTGGCACCGTTGAACCGCGTGGGTGACATCGAAGGGTGCACCTGGAGCGAGTCAGGCGTTAAGACCCCTGCTGGTTTCAAAGAAGCCTACAAACAATTCGTCGAAGGCGGCTGGCCAAGCCTGGCCCACGACGTGGAGCACGGCGGCCAAGGCTTGCCGGAGTCCCTGGGCCTGGCCGTCAGCGAAATGGTCGGTGAAGCCAACTGGTCGTGGGGCATGTACCCTGGCCTGTCCCACGGTGCAATGAACACCATCTCCGAGCACGGCACCCCGGAACAGCAGGACGCTTACCTGACCAAACTGGTCTCGGGTGAGTGGACCGGCACCATGTGCCTGACCGAACCCCACTGCGGTACCGACCTGGGCATGCTGCGCACCAAGGCCGAGCCTCAGGCGGACGGTTCCTACAAAGTCTCCGGCACCAAGATCTTCATCTCGGCCGGTGAGCACGACATGGCCGACAACATCGTCCACATCGTGCTGGCTCGCCTGCCGGACGCACCGGCCGGCACCAAAGGCATCTCGCTGTTTATCGTGCCTAAATTCCTGCCGAACGCAGATGGCTCGATCGGTGCGCGCAACGCGGTGACCTGTGGCTCCCTGGAGCACAAAATGGGCATCCACGGTAACGCCACGTGCGTGATGAACTTTGACGCGGCCACCGGTTTCCTGATCGGCCCGGCGAACAAAGGCCTGAACTGCATGTTCACCTTTATGAACACCGCTCGCCTGGGCACTGCACTGCAAGGCCTGGCCCACGCTGAAATCGGCTTCCAGGGCGGCCTGAAATACGCTCGCGATCGTCTGCAAATGCGCTCCCTGACTGGCCCGAAAGCGCCGGACAAAGCGGCTGACCCGATCATCGTGCACCCTGACGTGCGCCGTATGCTGCTGACCATGAAAGCCTTCGCCGAAGGCAACCGTGCGATGGTGTACTTCACCGCCAAGCAAGTGGACATCGTCAAGTACGGCACCGACGACGAAGCCAAGAAACAGGCCGACGGCCTGCTGGCATTCATGACGCCGATCGCCAAGGCATTCATGACCGAAGTCGGTTTTGAATCCGCCAACCACGGCGTTCAGATCTACGGCGGCCACGGCTTTATCGCCGAGTGGGGCATGGAGCAGAACGTTCGCGACAGCCGCATTTCGATGCTGTACGAAGGCACCACCGGCATTCAGGCGCTGGACCTGCTCGGCCGTAAAGTGCTGATGACTCAAGGCGAAGCGCTCAAGGGCTTCACCAAGATCGTGCACAAGTTCTGCCAGGCCAACGAAGGCGTTGAAGCCGTCAAAGAGTTCGTTACACCGCTGGCTGCACTGAACAAGGAGTGGGGCGAGTTGACCATGAAGGTCGGCATGGCCGCGATGAAAGACCGTGAAGAAGTCGGCGCCGCTTCGGTGGATTACCTGATGTACTCCGGCTACGCGTGCCTGGCTTACTTCTGGGCCGACATGGCGCGCCTGGCTGCCGAGAAACTGGCTGCCGGCACCACTGAAGAGGCGTTCTACACCGCCAAGCTGCAGACGGCGCGCTTCTACTTCCAGCGCATTCTGCCGCGTACCCGCACCCACGTTGCAACCATGCTGTCGGGCGCCAGCAACCTGATGGACATGAAAGAAGAAGACTTCGGCCTGGCTTACTAAGCCTTTCCGGATCTTTTGAAAGCCGCCGCTCCCTTGGGAGCGGCGGTTTTTTATTGGCTGATAAAAAACACAGCGCCGCACTCAGGGATTGCAGTTGGCTGCCGTTACAGTGATGGCAATGTGATACAGGTCACAGTGAATGTGCTTAACTGTGTGCAGTGAAGGCACTGTGCCATCTTTTTTTGAGCGGGTCGGAGCTTTACCCTTGTTGCGCGTGTCCGCTGTACGTTTCAGTCATTTCCTTCCTTCATTACTGCTGTTACTGGCCGGGCTCTCGGCTGCGTACGTCAAAGATCTCAACGTCTTCTTCACCTCGCTGTTCAACGTGTTGCCTACCCTTGTGCTGTTGCTCGGCGGTTCGTACTGCGCGGTGTATCGGCGCCAGCGTGAGCTGTTCCTGATGATCACGGTGTATGTGGTTTACTTCCTGTTGGACGCCCAGACCGATTACTACCGCGACAACGGCCGTGTCCGTGAAGACGCGGCGGTGGTCTTTCATCTGTGTTGCCTGTTGCTGCCGCTGCTGTTCAGCATCTACGCGGTGTGGCAGGAGAAAACCCACCTGTTCCGCGACTTCGTTGCCCGCTGCGCTGTGCTGCTTGCCATCGGCAGCGTGGCACTGGCGCTTGAGCAAAGTTTCCCCCAGCCCCTGCTGAACTGGCTGGCGGAGATTCGTTGGCCGGCGTTGCACGGCAGTTGGATGAGCCTGATCCAATTGTCGTACCCCATGTTCCTGATTGGTTTTGTCACCCTGGCGGCGCAGTACTGGTACCAGCCGCGGCCTCTGCACGCCGCGCAGCTGGTCGGTTTGCTGGGGTTGTTCTGGATGTTGCCGCAAACCTTCATCCTGCCGTTTACCCTGAACATCATGTGCAGCCAGGTGATGCTGATGATCGCGGCCGGTGTGGCGCATGAGGCCTATCAAATGGCCTTTCGTGATGAGCTGACCGGCTTGCCGGGCCGCCGGGCGCTCAACGAGCGTATGCAGCGGCTGGGGCGCAATTATGTGTTGGCGATGAGTGACGTCGATCACTTCAAACGGTTCAACGACACTCACGGTCATGACGTCGGCGACCAGGTATTGCGCCTGGTGGCCAGCAAGCTGTCCAAGGTCAATGGTGGTGGGCGGGCCTATCGGTATGGCGGTGAAGAGTTTGCCGTGGTCTTTGCAGGCAAGACCCTGGATGAATGCATGCCGCACCTGGAGGAGATCCGCGAGATCATCGCCAACTACGACATCAAGCTGCGCAACCCGGACCGTCCCCATGACGACCTGCAGGGCCGCCAGCGCCGTGCAGGCAGCGGCGCGTCGAGTGTGTCGGTGACGGTCAGCATCGGTGTGGCCGAACGCCAGGCTGAACAGCGCAGCCCTGAGGAAGTGCTCAAGTCCGCCGACCAGGCGCTGTACGCCGCCAAGGGCGCCGGGCGCAACTGTGTGGTCGCGGCCGGGCAAACCCGTCGTGGCGCGGTGCGCATGGAAAACGCTGCCGGTTGAGTGATGGTGGTGTATTCAGCGGTTCTACAGTGATTGTTTGCGGTCGTGGCCGGCAGTAGGTTGAAACCATCTGCTGCCGGAGACATCGCCATGCCTGAGTACAAAGCTCCCCTGCGCGACATGCGCTTTCTGATCGACAACGTGTTTGATTTCCACGGCCATTACGCTGCCTTGGGCGCTACCGACGCCAGCCCGGACATGGTCAGTGCGATCCTCGAGGAAGGCGCCAAGTTCTGCGAGAACGTGCTCGCCCCGCTCAATCGCAGTGGTGATGAAGAGGGCTGCCATTTCGATAATGGCGTGGTCACCACGCCCAAGGGCTTCAAGCAAGCCTTCGCCCAGTACGTGGAAGGCGGCTGGCACGGCGTGGCGGCGGACCCGGCCTACGGCGGCCAGGGCTTGCCGCATTCGTTGGGCCTGGTGCTGAGCGAAATGATCGGCTCCAGCAACACCTCCTGGGGCATGTACCCGGGGCTCACGCACGGTGCGATGTCGGCGATCCACGCCCACGGCACCGAGGAACAGAAAGCCACCTTCCTGAACAAACTCACCGCCGGCGAATGGACCGGCACCATGTGCCTGACCGAAGCCCACTGCGGCACTGACCTGGGGCTGATCAAGACCCGCGCCGTGCCCCAGGCGGATGGCAGTTACGCCGTCACCGGCAGCAAGATCTTCATCTCGGCCGGCGAGCATGACCTGAGCGCCAACATCATCCACCTGGTACTGGCCAAGTTGCCGGATGCGCCGGCAGGCACCAAGGGCATCTCCTTGTTTATCGTGCCCAAGTTCCACGCGGATTCGGGGGAGCGCAACGCGGTGCACTGCGGCTCAATCGAGCACAAGATGGGCATCAAGGCCTCGGCGACGTGTGTGCTGAACTTCGACGGTGCCAAAGGCTTCCTGATCGGCGAGGCGAACAAAGGCCTCAACTGCATGTTCACCATGATGAACCACGCACGCCTGGGCACTGGCATGCAGGGCCTGTGTAATGGCGAGACAAGCTTCCAGGGCGCGATCAAGTACGCCAACGATCGCCTGCAAATGCGTTCACTGACCGGCGCCAAAGCCCCGGACAAAGCCGCCGACCCGATCATCGTGCACGCCGATGTGCGCCGCATGTTGCTGACCATGAAAGCCTTCAATGAGGGCAACCGCGCGCTGACGTATTTCACCGCGCAACTTCTCGACACCGCGCACCTGAGCAGTGACGCCACGCAACGTCAGGAAGCTGAAGACCTGCTGGCGTTCCTCACGCCGATCTGCAAAGCCTTTATGACCGAAACCGGGCTGGAAGTGACCAACCACGGCATGCAGGTATTCGGCGGCCATGGCTACATTCGCGAATGGGGCATGGAGCAGTTGGTGCGCGATTGCCGGATTGCGTCGATCTATGAAGGCACCAACGGCATCCAGGCCCTCGACCTGCTGGGGCGCAAGGTGCTGGGTAGCCAGGGCAAGTTGTTGCGCGGGTTTACCAAGATCGTGCATAAGTTCTGTGCGGCGAATGCCGAGCATCCGCAGCTCAAGGCCCATGTGGAGCAGCTCAATCAACTGAATCAGCAGTGGGGTGAGTTGACCGTCAAGGTGGGGATGGCGGCGATGAAAAATCCGGATGAAGTGGGCGCGGCGGCGATGGATTACTTGATGTACAGCGGTTACATCATCCTCGGTTACCTGTGGTTGCGTATGGCGATCACCGCCCAGGCACTCGACGACACCGAGTTTGCCAAAGCCAAGCTGGCGACGTGCGACTTCTACTTCAAGCGCTTGCTGCCGCGCACGGCAACACACCGAGCTGCTGTGGAGGCGGGCAGTGAGTGCTTGATGAGTCTGCCGGCGGAGGCGTTTGGCTTGTCGTGACCAAAAAATACCAATCAGTCACAAGTGGACCCTATGTGTCTGAAAAGTTGTTCGGGTACACTCGGAGTCTGTAAAACCGATCCTATCGAATCACTTTTCATGTTCTCACGAGGTTTGCCATGGCTGATTACAAAGCGCCGTTGCGTGATATGCGCTTCGTCCTCAACGAAGTGTTTGAGGTCGCTAATACTTGGGCCCAATTGCCAGCATTGGCAGACACCGTGGATGCCGAAACCGTTGAGGCGATCCTTGAGGAAGCTGGCAAGGTCACCGCTAAATCCATCGCACCGCTAAGCCGCAACGGCGATGAGCAAGGCTGCCGCTGGGCCGACACCGTGGTCAGCACGCCGGAGGGTTTCCCTGCGGCTTACAAAACCTACGCAGAAGGCGGCTGGGTGGGTGTAGGCGGTGATCCGGTATTTGGCGGTATGGGCATGCCCAAAGCCGTCTCGGCCCAGGTTGAAGAGATGATCAACTCGTCGAGCCTGGCGTTTGGCCTGTACCCGATGCTGACGTCCGGTGCCTGCGTGTCGATCAACACTCACGCCAGCGAAGCGCTCAAGGCGACCTACCTGCCGAAGATGTACTCGGGTGAGTGGGCCGGTTCCATGTGCCTGACGGAAGCGCATGCCGGGACTGACCTGGGGATGATCCGCACCAAAGCTGAGCCTCAGACGGACGGTTCCTACAAGATCAGCGGCACCAAGATCTTTATCACCGGCGGCGAACACGACCTTACCGAAAATATTATCCACCTGGTGTTGGCCAAGCTGCCGGATGCGCCGGCGGGCCCCAAGGGTATCTCGCTGTTCCTGGTGCCGAAGTTCATGGTCAGTGCCGACGGCAGCCTGGGCGCGCGGAACCCGGTAACCTGCGGCTCCATCGAACACAAAATGGGTATTCAGGCGTCCGCCACCTGCGTGATGAACTTCGACGAAGCGGTGGGTTACCTGGTGGGTGAGCCCAACCGTGGGTTGGCGGCGATGTTCACCATGATGAACTACGAGCGTTTGGGGGTGGGTATCCAAGGCTTGGCGTCCGGCGAACGTTCCTACCAGAACGCGATTGAATATGCGCGCGACCGCCTGCAAAGCCGTTCGCCGACCGGCGCCAAGGCCAAGGATAAGGTGGCTGATCCGATCATCGTGCACCCGGACGTGCGCCGTATGCTGCTGACCATGAAGGCTTCGAACGAAGGCGGTCGTGCGTTCTCCACCTATGTGGCCACACAGTTGGACATCGCCAAGTTCAGCGAAGATGCCGCCGCCCGCGAGCGCGCCGACAACCTGGTGGCGTTGCTGACGCCAGTCGCCAAGGCCTTCCTCAGCGACTTGGGCCTGGAAACGACCGTGCTCGGCCAGCAAGTGTTTGGTGGCCACGGCTACATTCGCGAGTGGGGCCAGGAGCAACTGGTGCGGGACGTACGCATCACCCAGATCTACGAAGGCACCAACGGCATCCAGGCGCTGGACTTGATGGGCCGCAAGATTGTCGGCAGTGGCGGTGCGTTTTATACCCTGTTCGCCGACGAAATCCGTCAGTTCATCACCACGGCTGGCCCCGAGTTGGGCGAATTCACCCGTCCGCTCAGCGCGGCAGTGGATAACCTGGATGAATTGACTGCCTGGGTGCTGGACCGCGCCAAGGCCAACCCGAATGAAATCGGCGCGGCTTCGGTGGAGTACTTGCACGCCTTTGGCTACATGGCTTACGCCTACATGTGGGCGCGCATGGCCAAGGCGGCGTGGGGCAAGGAGTCTGAAGAAGACTTCTACGCCAGCAAGCTGGGCACCGCACGCTTCTACTTCGCCCGCCTGCTGCCACGTATTCATTCGCTGAGTGCGTCGGTAAAAGCCGGCAGTGAATCACTGTTTTTGCTGGATGAAGCACTGTTTTAAGGGCTTGGAGGGCGTGTAAGCATTCTCTTACATGACGTGCTGCTATTCGTCCTCTATCGCCAAATTGGATCCACGGATAATCTACTTCACATGGACGTCGCGCAGGAAGCGCAAAGCAACAACACGGACACGTAGGATTCTGCCAGGACGGCGGAGTGAAATGGATGTCAGGGAAACAGTCTGCAAAGCCCCGCTTCGGCGGGGTTTTCTTTTGCCCGCGAAAAAGTCAGGCCGACGCCTGAGGGGCATTCATCACGTCCTCCAGCAACGTGCGCAACAACGCCACGGTCGCTTGCTGGCGCTGTACGTCGCGGCACACCAACCCCACTTTGAGCGGCACCCTCGGTTCACTCAAGGGTTTCCACAGCAGTGCTTTGCTGTTGTGTTCATCCTGGGAGCGCCCCGGCAATACGGTGGCAAGTTTGGTATGGGGCAGGCTGTCGAGAATCCCCACCATGGTATTCAATTCCGCTTGCACCTGCGGTCGCCGCCCGAGGTTGGACAGCTGGCCTTGCCAGATCTGCCGCACCTGAAACTCTTCCCCCAGCAGCAACATCGGCAACTCGGCCGCCTGTTTCAGCGAGACTTTTTTGAATGCCCGCAGAGGATGGTCTTCGGGGATGACCACCTTCAACTCATCTTCATACAACAGCACGCCATGCAGCCCTGGCTGGCGCGGCGGCAAGTAGCTGATGCCGATGTCCAGCGAGCCGTTAAGCAACCGGCGTTCGATCTCCAGCCCGGTCAATTCGTAAATCTGTACCACCAAATGCGGCTGGGCCTTGCGCACGCGCTCCAGCATTTGCGGGACCAGGCTGGTGTGCACGGTTTGCAGTACGCCAATGGCCAAGGTGCGCATCGCCTGGCCCTTGAAGTTGCGCAGGGCTTCGACGGCCTGCTGCATGCCATCAATCAAAGGCAACGCGTGGTTGTACAACGTATGCGCAGCCAGCGTGGGTAACAGGCGCTTGCTGCTGCGCTCGAACAGGCTCACATCCAGGTTCTGCTCCAGTTGGCGAATCTGTTGCGACAGCGCCGGCTGAGAGATCGAAAGTCGCTCCGCGGCACGGCCCACGTGGCCTTCCTCATACACCGCGACGAAATAACGCAGTTGCTTGAAATCCATAAGACTTACTTATCGAAAAAGCTGGAAAATCGAAATGGCCGCTGGCCCCTGAGACGCCTAGTCTAGCGCCTATTCGCAGGGCTTACAGGGCCGGATCGGGCAATGAATAACGTTTATCTTGATAGCGTTTACATAGGCAAGGCAAAAAACCTTCAGGCAGTGTCTGCACGGGACGCCGACCAAGGTCGGGTTGCCATGGAGGGTGAGCTATGAATCTGTTTCGTCGCCCTGCGCCGAGCCTGGACGATTTGATCCTGGACGCGCCGCATGAATTGCCCAGTGAATCCCTGATGCCGACGGTGGCCAGGCCTGCGCAGGTCTTCGTGCGCGGCCAGGGCTCCTGGCTCTGGGACAGCGAAGACCGAGCCTATCTGGATTTCAGCCAGGGCAGCGCCGCCAACAGCCTCGGCCACAGCCCACAGGTATTGATCAACGCCCTGGCCGGTCAGTCTCAAGCGCTGATCAACCCAGGTAGCGGCCTGCACAACCGCGCCCAATTGAACCTCGTCGACCGGCTGTGCCAGCACACCGGCAGCGATCAGGGTTACCTGCTCAACAGTGGTGCGGAAGCCTGCGAAGCCGCGATCAAGCTGGCGCGCAAATGGGGGCAACTGCATCGCGGCGGCGCTTATCGCATCATCAGCGCCAGCACGGGTTGCCATGGCCGCAGTTTTGCGGCGATGGCGGCCTCGGCCGGCGCTGGCGCAAGCCGTTTTGAACCGCTGTTGCCGGGCTTCAGCCATGTGCCCTTTAACGACTTGCCTGCCCTGCATGCGGCGGTGGATGCGCAGACTGTCGCCATCATGCTGGAGCCGATCCAGAGCGAAGCCGGTGTAATCCCTGCCACCGAACACTACCTCAAGGGTGTTGAACGCCTGTGCCGCGAGTTGGGAATCCTGCTGGTCCTCGACGAGGTGCAAACCGGTATTGGGCGTTGCGGCACCTTGCTTGCCGAACAACAGTACGGCGTGCGCGCCGACATCGTGACCTTGGGCAAAGGCCTGGGCGGCGGCGTGCCGTTGGCAGCACTGCTGGCACGTGGCAAGGCGTGTTGCTTCGAAGCGGGCGAGTTGGCAGGCACCCATCACGGCAATGCGTTGATGGCCGTGGCCGGGGTGGCGGTACTCGATACGGTATTGGCGAACGGCTTTCTCCAACACGTCCGAGAGTCCGGCCTTTACCTCGGCGAAGGCCTCGCCCGGTTGGCCTATCGATACGACCACGGCCAATTACGCGGCCATGGCCTGATGTGGGGCCTGACGTTATCGGATGATTGCGCTGATGCCGTGGTAAAAGCCGCTTTGCACGAAGGCCTGATCCTTAATGCCCCGCAACCTGACTGCCTGCGCTTTACTCCGGCCCTCACGGTCAGCAAAAGCAACATCGACGAAATGCTCGTACGCCTGGCCCGCGCCTTCGCGCGCGTGCGCACCGCGCAACTGCAATGCCGCAAGGGCATCGCCGTTTAACCCCCTATTCCAGAACCGTCTCGCGGCATACGCGGCGCCTCCAGCCTGATTCTTTTGGCTGGGGGCGTTTTTTTGCCTGCTCACTTCAGGATGGCCCAGTGCCAGATTCCACTGAACCCTCACGAACGGCCAAGGTCGATTAGCTACACGGCTCACACGAGCCGACTTTTTGGAGCTGACCCATGGACATCATTCGTATCATCATCGCCATTCTGCTGCCGCCACTGGGTGTGTTCCTGCAAGTGGGTTTCGCCGGCGCGTTCTGGCTGAACATCCTGCTGACCCTGTGCGGTTATTTCCCGGGCATCATTCACGCCGTGTACATCATCGCCAAACGCTAAAGCCGTCAGCCTTTTGCGATGAGCCGTGAGTTGCGCTCATTGCGAAAGGCCAGTTGCTCAATGGTCTGGGTGGCATGTTCGGCCTCTTCCCGCGCTTGCAGGATGATGCCGTGCTGCTCGGACTTGCTGCACACCGGGTCGGCATTGCTCGCGTCGCCCGTGAGCATGAACGCCTGGCAACGGCAGCCGCCAAAGTCCTTTTCTTTTTCATCGCATGAACGGCAAGGCTCGGGCATCCAGTCGTAGCCGCGAAAGCGGTTGAAGCCAAACGAGTCGTACCAGATGTGCTGCATGCTGTGGTCACGCACATTGGGAAATTGCACCGGCATCTGTCGGGCACCGTGGCAGGGCAGGGCAGTGCCGTCCGGCGTTACCGTCAGAAAAATGCTGCCCCAGCCATTCATGCAGGCTTTCGGGCGTTCCTCGTAATAATCCGGTGTGACGAAAATCAGCTTGCACGGGTGGCCTTCGGCCTCCAGCTTGGCGCGGTACTCGTTGGTGATACGTTCGGCGCGCACCAGCTGTTCTTTAGTCGGCAGCAACCCCACACGATTGAGCTGCGCCCAGCCATAGAACTGGCAGGTGGCGAGCTCGACGAAGTCTGCTTCCAGTGCGATGCACAGCTCGATGATGCGGTCGATTTTATCGATATTGTGCCGATGGGTGACGAAGTTCAGCACCATCGGATAGCCATGCGCTTTCACTGCGCGGGCCATTTCGAGTTTTTGCGCGAAGGCTTTTTTCGAGCCTGCCAGCAAGTTGTTCACCTGCTCATCGCTGGCCTGGAAGCTGATCTGGATATGGTCCAGGCCGGCTTTCTTGAAGTCACTGATCTTCTGCTCAGTGAGGCCAATGCCGGAGGTAATCAGGTTGGTGTAGAAGCCCAGCTTACGCGCTTCGGCGATCAGCTCGGCAAGGTCCTGGCGCACCAGCGGTTCACCGCCGGAGAAGCCCAATTGCGCAGCGCCCATCTCCCGGGCTTCGCGAAATACCTTGATCCATTGCTCAGTGCTCAGCTCCTTGCCTTGCTCGGCAAAATCCAGTGGATTGGAGCAATACGGGCACTGCAGCGGGCAGCGGTAGGTCAGCTCTGCGAGCAGCCACAGCGGCAGGCCAATCGGTGGCTTTTCAGGCAAGGGTGATCCAGTGCTCAGCACGGGCGACCTCCATGAAATCCTCGATGTCTTTACCAAGCTCAGGCACGCCAGGGAATTGTTTATCCAGCTCGGCGATGATCGCCGCTACGTCGCGCTCGCCGTCGATCAAACCACCGATCAACGCGGCGCTATCGTTGAGCTTGATCATGCCTTCGGGGTAGAGCAACACGTGGCCTTTTTGCGCTGGCTCGTACTGGTAGCGATAGCCCTGGCGCCAGGTCGGTGTTTTGCTGCGATCAAAGCTCATAGGGTGATCCCTTTATGCCAGACCCGCTGCTCGGTCACGCTGTGATAGGGCGGGCGGTTCAGTTCATAGGCCATGCTCATGGCATCCAGCATGCTCCACAGAATGTCCAATTTGAACTGGAGAATTTCCAGCATGCGCTCCTGGCCTTCGCGGGTGGTGTAGTGCTGCAGCGTGATCGCCAAACCGTGTTCCACGTCGCGCCGGGCCTGGCCCAGGCGGGTGCGGAAATACTCATAACCGGCAGGGTCGATCCACGGGTAGTGCTGCGGCCAGCTGTCGAGGCGCGACTGGTGGATCTGCGGCGCGAACAGTTCGGTCAGTGAGCTGCTGGCGGCTTCTTGCCAGCTGGCGCGGCGGGCGAAGTTAACGTAAGCGTCCACGGCAAACCGCACGCCGGGCAGTACCAGCTCCTGGGAGCGCAGCTGGTCCGGGTCGAGGCCGACCGCCTGACCCAAACGCAGCCAGGCTTCGATGCCGCCATCTTCACCAGGGGCGCCGTCGTGGTCGAGCAGGCGCTGGATCCACTCGCGGCGGATTTCGCGGTCCGGGCAGTTGGCCAGGATGGCGGCATCCTTCAAGGGGATGTTCACCTGATAGTAAAAACGGTTGGCGACCCAGCCCTGGATCTGCTCGCGGGTGGCGCGGCCTTCATACATCGCCACGTGGTACGGGTGATGGATATGGTAGAAGGCGCCCTTGGCCCGTAAGGCGTGCTCGAACTCGGCGGGCGTCAGTGGTGTGTCAGTCATTTCGGTTGCTCCTACAATTCGAGGCTCATGCCGTCGTAAGCCACTTCAACATTACGCCGTACCAGCTCGGCCCTTTCGGGGGAGTCCTCATCGAGGATCGGGTTAGTGTTGTTGATGTGAATCAGCACTTTGCGTTGCTTGGGCAACTGCTCCAGCACTTCCAGCATGCCGCCGGGGCCGTTTTGCGCCAGGTGGCCCATCTCGCGACCGGTGCGGGTGCCAACGCCACGGCGCTGCATTTCATCGTCATCCCACATCGTGCCGTCCACCAGCAGGCAATCGCTGCCCGCCATGATCTCCAGCAATGGCGCGTCGACCTTGCCCAGGCCCGGGGCGTAGAACAGTTTGCCGCCGGTGCGCAGGTCTTCAACGATCAGGCCGATGTTATCGCCGGGGTGCGGGTCGAAGCGGTGCGGCGAGTAGGGTGGTGCGGCGCTGCGCAGTGGCAGCGGGGTGAAACGCAGGTTAGGGCACGCCGGGATGGTGAAGCTGGCGTCCAGTTCGATGCGGTTCCAGGCCAGGCCGCCGTTCCAGTGCGTGAGCATGGTGAACAGCGGGAAGCCGGTGCTCAGGTCTTCATGGACCATGTCGGTGCACCACACCTGGTGCGGGCAGCCTTCGCGCAGGCTCAACAGGCCGGTGGTGTGGTCGATCTGGCTGTCCATCAAGATGATCGCGCTGATGCCGGTATCGCGCAGGGCGCGGCCGGGTTGCATCGGTGCAAAGCCTTGCAGTTGCGCGCGGATATCCGGCGAAGCATTACACAGCACCCAGTTAACGCCATCGTCAGAGATCGCGATGGACGACTGAGTACGCGCCTGGGCCCGCAGGCTGCCATCGCGAAAGCCTGCGCAGTTCACGCAGTTGCAGTTCCACTGCGGGAAGCCACCGCCGGCGGCGGAACCTAGAATCTGGACAAACATGGTCGCTCCATCAAGCAAAACTCAAAACAAAAACGCCCCGGGCGAGCCGAGGCGTTGTCTTACCCAGCCAATCAGCGGCTGGCGAAGTACATGGTGACTTCAAAACCGATACGCAGATCAGTGTAAGCAGGTTTGGACCAAGTCATATTCATACTCCTACCAAGGGATGGGACGTTCACTACTGAGTAATACATATAGTCCACCTCCAATCGGAGATGTTCAGATATTGCCTATTAATGTTACGCAATTCTTTTCAAGTTAGCGCTGTCTTGGCGGAAAAAGCCTGTTGCAGGGTTGGCAATGATCAGCCTGCCGGTTGCCAGGCGTCCGTGACACGCGGCCCGTTGGCCACACAGCGCCAGCCTCCTGTAGCGTCGTTGAGTTGCTGGACGGCGTGCTGCAAATCCTCGCGCGTCAGGGTTTGGATCAGGTGTTGAAGTTGCCCCAGATAATCCGACGTGTGGCCCGCCAGGTGGGCATGCCAAAGCAGCTCGGCGGCTTGGGCGACAGGCAGCTCATCGGCAGTGAATTGCTGCGCCAAGCGTTGGTTGTCAAAGTCGCCGCGGCTGTCGACCAATGCCGACACCTGTTCCAGGAAGGTTTTCAGGTGATCAACGATCCCGCTCAGGGAAACGCCGGGGGATTGCACGCCAAACAGCAGCCCGGTTTGCCCGTTGACCTGTCGGATACCGCTGAATACCGCGTAGCCGATTTGCAGTTCGACGCGCAGGCGCTGGTAAAACGGAGCCTGCAGCAGATGCCCAAGCAGTCGCCATGCCGCTTCGTCTGCCAGGGCGCGCGTCGGCGTTGGGCAAAACAGCAACAACGCGGCCTCGCTGGCGTCGGTGTTTACCTCGTGCCATCGCTTCTGGCCGTCGAGGGTGGGTGACGTGTACTCAAGGCTTGCAGGCTGCCCGGGCAACCGCGCTGCCGCGATTTTGATCGCAGCTTCACACGCGGCGGGTAAACCGAAACCCAGCCCTTGCCACCGGGCGTTCGTCCATGGGGCGGGCGTCTCGCATGCTCGCGAATGATCACCGGTGCAGCAAGCAGGCAACGCCTTGAGCAATGCGCGAATAGCGATCAGCGGCGCTGGGGCGGGTGGCGGCTGGTGTTCATCCGCTGAGCCAAGGCGACGTGCCAGTTCTTCAACCACTGCGGGCATGGGCTCGTGAAGTCCGACCATTTTCACCTGCCAGTCATTGCCAGTGGTTTCGAAAGACAACTCGATTCCGGCCTGATGGGCATGCTCACGCAACGACTGCAATGCGCTTTCCAGCCCGGCGGGTACGGCGCAATCAAACCGCCAGTGCAGGTAGAGCGCGCCTTCATCGGTGTCATCTGCCAATGCCTGGCTGAATGCCAGCGCCGACACTTCTCGGCGGCCTCGGGAGCGGTCCTGGGCAAAGGTGCGCAAACCACGGTGTGCGCTGGTCTGGCCGCGAATCAGCCCGGCGCGTTCTTCTTTGACGGGCGGGCGCAGGAAGGGGTTGTGGGGTGGCAATTGCCAGGTGTGTTCAGAGGGCGGCAGGTGCAGAGCATCAAGCATCGCCTTCAGGGCTACGCAGTCCTCGTCCGACAGGCCTGCGCTGTCGTGCCGAGCCAATGCCAGGGCGCCCTGGACCTGTTGTTGGCGAGCCGCACGCAGGGCGAATTCTTCGCGTAACGAAGACCAGTCGCTGTGTATGAAAAAGCTCAGCCAGTCGTGCAGCAGCGCTTCGATTCGGGTAGCCGAACTGTCTTGATTGCCGAGGGTAAAGTCGATATCCAGCACTGCCTGGCCGGCGAAGTGATAGAGCACGGAAGCCTGCACAGCGCTGGCCAGTTTTTGTGCTTTCAGTTTCGCCAGCAGCCCACCCGGTGCCGAGGCGTTGAGCCACGTGCAGAGAAAATCCAGTGCTTCACGGGGGGCGTCACAGGTAATGACGTGGTGCAGGTGGTGGTTGGCGGTGTGTTGAAAACGCCGTGCCTGGCCTCGCATCAGCGCTGGCGGCGGTGCCTGTGGGCGCGCAGGCCCTGAAACCAATGTTTCGCTGAACTGTTGAGCCAACGCGTGCAGTTCCTCCAGCGGTTGCGGGCCAGCGAGGCTCAAGGTCATCTGCCCGGTCTGATAGAACCCGGAGTGGAATTCCCGCAGTGCCTGTTGAAATGCCTCACGCTCCACCGGCAGGCTATCGCGATTGCCCGCATGAAAGCCTCGCAGAGGATGATCGGCTGCCAAACCTTCCAGCAGCGCGACTTGCTGTTGCGCCTGGGCGTCCTGAGACCAGGCAACAAACTCCGCTTGCAGCACTTCGCGTTCACGCAGTTGGTCTTCAAGCGCCAGGCGCGGATGGGCCAGCATCTCGGCCAGCCGCTCCAAGCCATCCGCAAAGGGCGCCACCGGCAACTCAAAGAAGAAGTCCGTGGTGCGCTCGCGGGTGCTGGCGTTGACCTGCCCGCCATGACGCTGCACGTAGGCCATCAACCCGTCGTTTGTCGGAAACCGTTGGGTGCCAAGAAACAACAAATGCTCAAGAAAATGCGCCAGCCCCGGCCAGGCCAATGGCACGTCATGGCTGCCAGCGGCCACGCGTAACACCGCGGCGCAACGCTTCAAACGCGGCGCATTGTGCAAGGAAACGTGCAGGCCGTTGGCCAGGGTCAGGTGCAGGTGATGAGGGTGGGCCGGCGCAGGCATGGGCACTTCCGAAACGTAGGATGTGCCCATGTTAACAAACCGCCAACAAACCGGCTGGGTCAGGGCTTGTGCAGCGCGCCGTATAGCTCGGGGCGTCGATCCTGGAGGTAGTGGTTGGCAGTACGTGCGTCAGTGATCGCTTGGCGATCCAACTGCCCGACGATCAAGGCTTCATCCAGGCCAGCCTGGGCGATTCGCTGACCATTCGGCGCGGCAATGCTGCTTTGCCCGCAGTATTGAATCTCGTCCTCGTGCCCGCAATAGTTGGCATAGGCCACATAACACTGGTTTTCAAAGGCCCGCGCCCGCACGGTTACGTCGGCGACGAAGTCGAACGGCACCATGTTGGCGGTGGGCACCAGGATCAGTTCGGCCCCGGCCAGGGCCAGGCGACGGGTGTTTTCCGGGAATTCCAGGTCATAGCAGATCAGAAAACCGAGCGTCCAACCGTTCAATTCCACCAGCGGGAAATCATCCTCCCCTGCGCTGAACATCGAGTGATCCAGGTCGCCAAACAGGTGGGTCTTGCGGTAGTTGCAGAGGCGCTGGCCGTGGGCGTCGATCAACTGCACGGCGTTGTAGATCTGCCCGTCCTCGGCCCGCTCCGGGTAGCCATAGAGGATCGCCAGCCCGGCGCTTTTCGCCAGGTCGGCAATCGTCTGTGCTGACGGCCCGTCCTGGGCTTCGGCCAGCGCGCCAACCGCTTCGGCACCGATGTTGTAGCCGCTGAGGAACATCTCCGGCAGCACCAGCACATCGGCACCCGACGCTTCATGCGCGAGTTGGTGCAGGCGCTCGAGGTTACCGGCGACATCCAACGGCAGCGGTGGGCATTGGTACAGGGCGACGCGCATGTTCAACTCCTTAATCGGCCAGGGCGATCGGTCCGATTTCATCAAATACATCACCCGGCCCCGGGTTCTCCGAGTGAGTGCTGCCACCGAAGTGAGTCATGATGCCCCACACCGCGTTCAGCGAAGTCTGCACCGCGCCTTCCACCCAGGCGGGCGTCCAGGACACGTCGTCACCGGCGATGAAAATCCCGCGTTGTTCGGCGGGCATGTCCTTTTGCATGAAGTGCGCATACATCCGCTGGTTGTAGCGATAGTGGCCGGGCAATGCACCTTTGAACGCCCCGAGGAAATGCGGGTCGGCTTCCCACGATACGGTGATCGGGTCGCCGATGATGCGCGCCTTGATGTCGACTTTCGGGTAAATCTTCTTCAGCGCGTCGAGGGCCAACTTCACGCGCTTGTCGATGGGCTGCGGCAGCATTTTCAGCGCGTCGCTCATCCACGAGTACGACAGGCAGATAACCCCAGGCTTGTCGTCGCCGTTGTCGAACAGGTAAGTGCCACGGGTCAGGCGATCGGTGAGGGTCATGCTCATCAGGTCGCGGCCGGTTTCCGGGTCTTTGTCTTTCCAGAACGGGCGGTCGACCATCACGAAGGTTTTCGACGACTGCATGTAGCGCGTGCGGTCCAGGGCCATCCACATTTTTTGCGAGAACAGGGTTTCGTCGCATTCGATCTGGGTGGTCAGCAGCCAGCTTTGGCAGGTGGTCAGTACGGCGGCGTATTCGCGGGTGTCGCCGTAGTTGTCGGTGACTGCGAAACGGCCATCGGCGGCGTGGGCAATGCGTTTCACACCCGCCCGTGGCGCGCCGCGATGCAACGAACTGAGGCTGGTGCCAGCCGGCCAGTGCGCACAACGCTCCGGCACATGGCGCCAGATGCCCATGGGCACTTGCGCCACACCGCCGACCACCAGGTGTTGATGGTCGTCGCAATTGGTCATCACCACGCGGAAGATCTCGAGCATCGAGTTGGGGAAGTCCGAGTCCCAGCCGCCGGTGCCGAAACCGACCTGGCCGAACACTTCGCGGTGATGGAACGACAGCTTGGCGAAGGCCTTGGAGGTGGCGACGAAGTCATAGAAGGTGCGGTCGTCCCACAGCGGCACCAGCTTATTCCACAGCGCTTTGAGGCGTGGCACGTCGCGGTCGCGGATGGCCTGCTGGATATCACCGAACTGCGAACCGGCTTCCAGCGCATCCGCCCAGGCATCCGCAACTTCCTGGAACAGTATCGGCAAGTCGGAGATTTTTTGCGCGTAGTGAGTCTGGCCTTCGAGGTCGATCACGGTACTGCCGGAGGCCGGCGTCAGGGGGTTGGGGAAGGGTTTGGTTTCCAGGCCCAGCTTGTCTACATAGTGGTAAAACGCGGTGGACGACACCGGAAAACGCATGCCACCCAACTCGGCGATGATGCCTTCGGCCCCTTCAAACGCCTGGGAGCGCAGGCGACCGCCCATTTTCGAGGCTTCATACACCACGGGCTTGAGGCCCAGCTTCATCAGCTCGTAGGCGGCCACCAGACCCGCGATCCCGGCACCGACAATCGCCACTTCGGCGCCATGGTTGGCCGCCGGGATGCTGCCCAGACCGGCCGGGTGCTCAATCCAGTCATCAAAGGCAAACGGAAAGTCCGGGCCAAAAATGGTGATGGGTTTTTTACCGTCGGCGGGGTGGCGATTGGTTTTGCTGATGGTGCTGGACGGAATGCTCATGGCTGACCTTACTGGCGACTCGGCGGGATTCGGCCCGTTGAGTATAGGAAAAGATGGCAGCCAGTTTAGGGAGCGTTGCGTTCGTTAATAAGACGCAAAGTGTCGTCGGATTGAATTGTTTTTAGTCAAAGTGACGAAGTTGTAAGTCAGATTGGCTGGCCACGGTCCAATTTGTTACTGAGGATGATCGAGGTGGTGGTTTTCTCCACGCCATCGACGCTGCCAATCTGGTCCAGCAACTGATCCAGCTGCTCCGGCGAGTCGGTGCGCAGCCAGGCCACGTAATCGAATTCGCCACTCACCGCACACAGCTGCTGCACCTGCGCCATGGCGCTGAGCCGGCGCAACACTTCCTTGCCCGAACGCGCTTGTACGGTGATCCCGACATAAGCCTGCAAACCGCCATCGATCACACGCTGCCCGAGGCGCACGCCATACCCGGTAATCACCTGGGTTTTCTCCAGGCGTGCGAGGCGTGACGTCACCGTGGTGCGCGCAATACCCAACTGCCGGGCAAGCATGGCCACGCTTTCGCGGGCGTTGATCTGCAAGGCGGCGATCAGTTGGCGATCGATTTCATCCAGGGCGGGCAAGGGGAGCTCCAGTGCGGGCGGCAATGGGGCGCCATGTTACAGGTTTGCGTGGGTGTGGAGGTGGTAGGCGAACAGCTGACAAAAACCTCTACGCCAGATACACGAAAGCCGCGCAATGCGCGGCTTTCTTGTTTGGTGGGCCCAGTAGGACTCGAACCTACGACCAAGGGATTATGAGTCCCCTGCTCTAACCAACTGAGCTATAGGCCCTCAGTAGGTCGCGGATTATAACGACGGTTTCCCCGCTGTGCCATCCGAAAAGTCTGAAACCCTCATATGAAGAAAAGCTTCGGCAAAAAGCTCGGGCGGCAGCGGTAGGCTGACGATGTAGCCTTGCATCTGTTCACAGCCTTCGGCCGCGAGGAAGGCCTGTTGCGCGGGGTTTTCCACGCCTTCGGCGATGATGGTGAATTGCATGCTGTGGCCCAGGGCGATGATGGCGCGCACGATGGCGGCGTCGTGGGGGTCGTCGGGCAGGCCGCGTACGAAAGACTGGTCGATCTTGAGGAAGTCCAGCGGCAGGCGCTTGAGGTAGCTGAGGGATGAATAGCCGGTGCCGAAGTCATCGATTGCCAGTTGCACGCCAAGTTGTTTGAGCAGGTGCAGCACCTCCAACGCTTCTTCGGCCTGGCTCATGATGAAGTTTTCGGTGATTTCCAGTTGCAGGCAGCCGGGCTCCAGGCGGTAGTCGCGCAAGAGTTGTTCGATGCGCGCTAACAGGCCGGGATGACGCAGTTGCGCGCCAGCAAGGTTGACCGACAGTGGGCCGAAACCCTCATAGGCGGTTTGCCAGGCGTGCAGTTGCCGGCAGGCTTGTTCCAGTACCCAATCGCCAATCTGCAGGATCGTGCCGTTCTCTTCGGCGAGGGCGATGAAGTGTTCGGGTGGCACGTCGCCGAAGGTCGGATGGTGCCAGCGGATCAGTGCTTCGGCGCCGATCAGTTCCTGAGTGTCCAGGCTCAGCTTCGGTTGGTAGTACAAAAACAGCTCTTCACGCTCGATGGCGCGGCGCAGTTCATGCTCCAGTGCCACGCGCTCTTTGGCTTGAGCGGTGAGGTCGCGGGTGTAGCTTTCGACACGGTTGCGGCCCTTGGCCTTGGAGCGGTACATCGCGGCGTCGGCGTTTTTGACCAGGGTGGCGACGTCAGTGCCGTCCTGCGGGTACAGGCTGGTGCCGATGCTGGCGCTGATAAAGAACTCGTGCTCGCCGGCCTGGAACGGTGGGGTGAAGCAGGCGAGCAGCTTGTTGGCCAGGTGCTCGGCATCGCTGGCTTGCTGCAGGCCGGGCAGCAGGATGATGAATTCGTCGCCGCCCAGGCGCGCCACGGTATCGACGTCGCGCAGTTGCTCTTTGAGGCGCACCGCGATGTCTTTGAGCAACAGGTCGCCAACGGGGTGGCCGAGGCTGTCGTTGATGTGTTTGAAGCGGTCCAGGTCGAGGAACAGCACGGCGCCCTGGTTACCGCTTTCCTGCTGGCCGTTAAGTGCCGCCTGCAAACGGCTTTCAAACAGGGTGCGATTGGGCAGTCCGGTCAGCGGATCATGATGGGCCTGGTAGTCGAGGCGGGCCTGGGCATGCTTGAGGCTGGAGATGTCGGCAAACACAGCGACGAAGTGTGTGACCACTTGCTCGCGGTTTCGCACGGCACTGATGGTCAGCCAACTGGGGTACAGCTCGCCGTTCTTGCGGCGGTTGGAAATCTCGCCCTGCCAGTGCCCCAAAGCGGTCAACTGGTGCCACATCGCCGCATAGAACGCGCTGTCATGCAGGCCGGAGGCGAGCAGGCGCGGCGTACTGCCGAGGGCTTCGGCTTCGCTGTAGCCTGTGATTTCGCTGAAGGCGCGGTTGACGGCGCTGATGTTCTGCCGGGTGTCGGTGATCAATACACCTTCGGCCGTGCTTTCGAACACGGTGGCGGCCTGTTGCAGTTTTTCCTGCATGAATTGGCGTTCGGTGATGTCCCGCGCGATGGTCAGCATGCAATCTTCATCAGCAATGGGCAGCGGGCGGCTGGACACTTCGCAAAGGCGAATTTGCCCATCACTGCGCCGTATATGGCAGACGAAATCGCGGACGAAACCGTCGCGCTGCATCAGTTCCAGCAGTTGTTTGCGTTCGTTGAGGTCGACCCAAATGCCCAGGTCCAGGGTTGACTGGTCAAGTGAGGTTGCGCTGGTAAACCCGGTCAGTCGGCTGAAACCCTCGTTCACTTCAATCAGTAACCCATCGCTTTGGCGGCTCAGCAGCAAGCCATCCGGTGAGGCGTGGAAGGCTTTGGCGAATTTCTCTTCGGAGGTTTGCAGCTGTTGTTGGGTTTCCTTGAGCTGGGTGATATCACGCACCACCACGACCAGGGCCTCGGTGGTGTCGAGCTGGAACGGCTCCGCGGAGATCAGCCCGGTAAACGCTTGGCCATTGCTGCGCAGAAAAGGCATTTCCAGGTTGCGCACGCTGCTGCTTTGGACCCGTTGCAGCAGGTCGGGGCCGACGCCCTGGATGCCCCAGATATTCAGTTCGGTGGCGGTTTTACCGACCACTTCTTCGGCGCTAAGGCCAATCTGATCCTCGAACGCTTTGTTCACTTCAAGCAGGCAGCCATCGGACATCCGCGCAATCACCAGGATGTCCGGGCATTGCTGGAACACCGAGGCAAATTTTTGCTCGGACAGCTGCAAGGCTTCTTCGGTGCGCTTGGCTTCGCTGATATCGATCATCAAGCCGCGTAGCACCGGCTCGTGCCCGTGCTCGATGAGGCTGACAATGTCGCGCACCCACAAGCAGCGGCCGTCGGCGGTAATCACCCGATAATCGATGCTGTGGTCGCGGTTGGCGCGCGTTTCCCGGTAGCAATAGGCTTCAGCGCGCGTCAGGTCGGCGGGGTGGATGATGTTGCGCCAAAAGCCTGGAATCAGCCAATGGGCGCGGGGGTAGCCCAGCAGTTCTTCGGCATGGGGTGATACGTAGCTGTAGGTGAAATCGCTGATGCTGGCTTCCCAGGCGATGGCGGACAGGCTCTCTACCAGGCCGCGATAGTGATACTCGCTGCTGCGCAGTTCCTGCTCAAGGGCGACCCGCCGGGCAATCTCCGAGCTGAGTCGACGATTGATCCGAATCACGATGGCCAGCACGGTACTCAACAACAGCACCGCCGGTAGGCCATATTTCAGCAAGTCGACCCAAAAGGTGCGGTGATCGGTAACGCTGCCGACCCAGTGCTGCTGGATCGCGTCGGTTTCGTCTGAGCTGAGGTCGGCGAGGACTTTGTCCAGAATGCCTACCAGCATTTTCTGATCGCGCGGCACCCCCATCGCCAACTGATAGCGGTAGGGCGTTTCGCCGCTGACGTACAAACCATCCAGTTTGAGCTGGCGCAGGCTCCAGACGCTGGATGCCAGGTCGCCAATCACGGCATCCACTTCGTCAGTGGCCAGCGCTTGCAGGGCCGAGCTGACATTGGGCATCGCCACCAGGTTGAGGTCGGGATGGTGGGTGCGCAGCAATTCGTGAGGCGCGTAGTTCTCCACGACCGCGATCTTCAGGCCATACAGGTCCTTGAGGTTGCGCGGTTGCGCGCCGCCCTCATGGGCGAGGATGACGATGGGAAAATCCAGATAGGGGCGTGTGAAGGCCAGGTAGTTCTGGCGCTCCGGCGTGGACATGATGCCGGGCAGCAGGTCGAGCTGGTTATTTTTTGCCTGCTCAAGCACGGCGGTCCAGTTTACGGGCTCGACCAGTTTGATCCGCACGCCCAGGCGGTCCTGGATCAAGCGAACATAGTCAGCAGCCAGGCCTTGGTAACGGCCATTTTCGTCACGGTATTCGAAGGGTGGCCAGGAAGCATCCACCCCCAGGCGCAGCTCCTGATGGTCCGACAGCCAGCCACGCTCTTCATCAGTAAGAGTCAACGCGCCAGCCGTTGCGGTCCAGGTCAGCAGCGACAGCAGTATCACGGTCGGCAGTCTGGGCATAACGGTCTCGTTATGGCACGGGGAATGGTTCGAGTGTAGACGGGCATTGCGGGAGAGGGGTATTGCGGGGCAGTAAATCTATAGAAAGTAGTCTGTAGAAAGCAAAACCCCCGGCCTGGGCCGGGGGTTCTGGTATCACTCGTCGAGGAAGGAGCGTAGATGCTCGCTTCGCGTCGGGTGGCGCAACTTGCGCAGTGCCTTGGCTTCGATCTGACGGATCCGCTCACGGGTCACGTCAAACTGCTTGCCGACTTCCTCAAGGGTGTGGTCGGTATTCATGTCGATGCCGAAACGCATGCGCAGTACCTTGGCTTCACGGGCAGTGAGGCCGGACAGTACGTCGCGAGTCGCTTCTTTAAGGCTCTCAACGGTAGCCACATCGATTGGCGACTGCATGGTCGAGTCTTCGATGAAGTCACCCAGGTGGGAGTCTTCGTCATCACCAATCGGCGTTTCCATGGAGATCGGCTCTTTAGCGATCTTCAATACCTTACGGATTTTATCCTCAGGCATTTCCATGCGTTCGCCCAGCTCTTCCGGCGTCGGTTCGCGACCCATTTCCTGCAACATCTGCCGGGAAATACGGTTGAGCTTGTTGATGGTCTCGATCATGTGCACCGGAATACGGATGGTGCGGGCCTGGTCGGCGATCGAGCGAGTGATCGCCTGACGGATCCACCAGGTGGCATAAGTCGAGAACTTGTAGCCGCGACGGTATTCGAACTTGTCCACAGCCTTCATCAAGCCGATGTTGCCTTCCTGGATCAGATCGAGGAATTGCAGGCCACGGTTGGTGTACTTCTTGGCGATGGAGATCACCAGACGCAAGTTCGCTTCAACCATCTCTTTCTTCGCGCGGCGGGCCTTGGCCTCGCCGATCGACATGCGACGGTTGATGTCCTTGATCTCAGCAATCGTCAAACCGGTTTCGGTTTGAAGCGCGGTCAATTTCTGCTGGCAACGGATGATGTCCGGCTGCAGGCGACCAATGGCTTCAGCGTATTTCGCCTTGCCTTTGGCCAGTGCATCGGTCCAGCTTTCATCAACTTCGTTGCCCGGGAACTGGCGCAGGAAGTCGGCACGCGGCATGCGTGCATCACGTACACAGAGCTGCATGATTGCGCGCTCTTGGGCACGCAGACGCTCAAGGGCACTGCGAACACGCTCAACCAGGCCTTCGAATTGCTTCGGCACCAGCTTGATTGGCATGAACAGCTCAGCCAGGGCCACCAGCTCGGCAATTGCCAGCTTGTTGCCACGACCGTGCTTTTTCAGAGCCTTGCGGGTGATTTCCATTTGATCGGAAACCGCACCGAAACGCTGGGCAGCGATGATCGGGTCCGGGCCGCTTTCGACTTCATCTTCGTCGTCGCTGCTGGCTTCAGCATCGTCTTCTTCGGTGTCGTCGTCGGCTTTAGGGGCCTTCGGGTCGACGGGCGGCGGTACTTCGGCGGCAGGCGGCGCAATACCGTCGTCCGGGTCGATATAACCGCTCAGAACGTCGGACAGGCGACCACCTTCGGTGGTGACGCGGGTGTACTCGGAGAGAATGTGGTCAACCGTGCCTGGGAAGTGCGCAATTGCGCCCATCACTTCACGGATACCCTCTTCGATACGCTTGGCGATTTCAATTTCGCCTTCACGTGTCAACAGCTCGACGGTACCCATTTCACGCATATACATGCGCACAGGGTCGGTGGTACGACCGATATCGGTCTCCACAGCGGCCAGCGCGGCAGCCGCTTCTTCAGCGGCAGCCTCGTCGGTATCGGCGTCCGCCAGCATAAGGGAATCCTTATCTGGCGCAGCTTCGAATACGTTGATCCCCATGTCGTTAATCATGCGGATGATGTCTTCCACCTGCTCTGGATCTGAAATATCCTCAGGCAGGTGGTCGTTGACCTCCGCGTAAGTCAGGTAACCCTGCTCACGACCGAGAACGATCAACTCTTTGATACGAGACTGCTGTTGCGCTTTTCCGGACATAACACCCTATCCACTGAAGGTCTTGGCGGGCAAAAAACAAGCCGAGGATTATACCCGAGCTATGACCTCACACGCCAGCTGAGGTCGGGTTTGATGCGGAAACATTCTGTTTTAAGAGGTCACGCATCTGTTTTGCTATCTGAATTTGCTCTTCAGCCGACAATCCCGGCTGCCTCGCTCTTTTGATGAGTTCATCGAGGGTCTGCGTATGCTGACCCGCGGATAACCTAGTAATGGTGTCTAAAAACTGTTGTTCAAGGTTATCGCCGTCAATTAGCCACTCCTTTTCTGCAAGTGCTTTAAGGAGGCGGCCTTGTTCGGTGCCATGCCAACGAGCCATCAACTGAATTGAGTTTAGCTTAGGATTTTTCTGTACCGCCTCGATCAAGGCGATCAGTACCTGAGCATAGGTGTTGCTCTCGTTGGCAAAATGGTCGGCGCTTTCCACCTTTCCCGCCAATTGCGGGTGGTGAATAAGCGTTCGCAACGCAATAAGTGTCGGGGCTTCGACCGCCAGGGGCGTGCGTGGAGCGTAGGACTCATCACGATCACCGCGCTTGCCGTTCTTGCTCCAGGGCTTCTTGTCCCATTTTTTACCGCCGGCGCCGGGCTTTTTCGGTGTCCACTCCTGCTGTGGCGCGTAGGCGTCCTGCGGTTGGTGGAAGTCGGAATAGTCCGGCATGGCGTCGTAATCCATGCCTGGGTCGTACGCGGGTGGCGCGTCTTGCGGTGCGTTGTGTACCAGCTGGCTGACGGCCTCGCCGCTCAAGCCGGTTATTTCCAGCAGGCGCATGCGCATCAGTGACTTCAGGTTGGCGCCCGGCACTTTGTCGATCAGCGGTGCTGCGAGGGTGGCCATGTGGGCCTTGCCTTCGAGGGAGCGCGGGTCGGCTTCTTCGGTCAGTTGCTGGAAGAAATAGTCCGCCAGGGGCTGCGCATGCTGATTAATCCGCGCGCGGAAGGCGTCGGTGCCTTCGGAGCGCACCAGGGTGTCAGGGTCTTCGCCTTCAGGCAGGAACAGGAAGCGTGCGCGGCGCCCATCCTGCAGGCTCGACAGTGTGGCTTCGAGTGCGCGCCAGGCGGCGTTACGGCCGGCCTGGTCGCCGTCGAAGCAGAACAGTACGTTGGGCACCACGCGAAACAGGCGTTTCATGTGTTCTTCGCTGGTGGCGGTCCCCAGGGTGGCGACGGCATTGCGCAGGCCCTGCTGGGCGAGGGCAATCACGTCCATGTAGCCTTCCACCACGATGATTTCATCGAGGTTGCGATTGTTTTTGCGCGCCTCGAACAGGCCGTAGAGTTCCTGGCCTTTATGAAACACAGGGGTTTCCGGGGAGTTCAGGTACTTGGGTTTATCGTCCCCCAGTACTCGGCCGCCGAAAGCGATGATCCGGCCACGGCTGTCGCGGATCGGGAACATCACGCGGTCGCGGAACCGGTCGTAGCGCTTACCCGTCTCGGCATTTTCCACCAGCAGGCCGGCGTCGATCATAGCCTTCTGTTGCAAGGTATCGCTGCTCAGGTGCTTGTACAGGTTATCCCAGCCGGGCGGGGCGAAGCCGAGGCCGAAGTCCCTTGCGATCTCGCCCGTGAGGCCGCGGCCCTTGAGGTAATCGACGGCGGCCTTGCGCTGCGGATGGCTTTTAAGCGCCTGACGATAGAAGTCGGCAGCGGCCGTCAGCAGCGGGTACAGCGGCGAGTCGGTGGGTTGTCGCGGTTTGTGCGGGCGGCCACTTTCTTCGCGAGGGATTTCCATGCCGGCGGCTTTCGCCAGTTCCTCGACGGCCTGGGGGAAGTCCAGGTTGTCGTGGTCCATGATGAAGCCGAGGGCGTTGCCGCCCGCGCCGCAGCCGAAACAGTAGTAGAACTGTTTGTCGGGGCTGACGCTGAACGACGGGGTTTTTTCTTTGTGAAACGGGCAGCAGGCGGTGTAGTTCTTGCCAGCCTTCTTCATTTGCACGCGCGAGCTGACTACATCGACGATGTCGGTGCGGTTCAGAAGGTCGTCAATAAAGCTCTGGGGAATTAGCCCGGCCATGGCGTTCTCGTCATCACTGCGTGTCAATGAGGCCCGTGAAGTGCTCGGGCGCGCAAATTGTGCGGCTCGATCAACTGTCGTCTGCTTGGGCTGTCAGGAAGTGTATCTGCCGAACATTCACTGACGTTAATTTCAATCAGATTTCGGCATGGACATGTTGCCCGGGAGTCCGGTCTTGGCCGTGTGCGGGCCTCGGAAGCTCATCGGTGGGCGCAGTCGATCTGTTGATCGCCTGTTAAAAAATAAGTGTGCTCGTCAGTAGCCTTGTTAGGCTCGTCAGAAGAGACGCGCACCGCTGGCAGAAAAGCCAGTCCTGACGTTTGAAGCAGTGTCTCGGTCGCGTGTGCGGCGTCGACGGTGAAGCATCAAGCGATATCCGCAAATGCCAATAGCCCGGCTGAGGGCCGGGCTTGGCAGAAGCTTGCTACGAACGTCTGTGTATTAGTACAGACGAACGGCGCGGCGCTGCTCGCGCTGAACTTTCTTAGCGTGACGCTTAACAGCGGCTGCTGCTTTACGCTTACGCTCAGAAGTTGGCTTCTCATAAAATTCGCGGCTACGAACTTCAGCCAGAACACCGGCTTTTTCGCAGGAGCGCTTGAAACGACGCAGAGCTACGTCGAAGGGTTCGTTCTCTTTTACTTTGACGGCTGGCATCCAGAGCTACCTTCTTTCATTACCGGGAATCAACGTTCTCGTCGCAAAAAAATCGCGGCTGAGGTCGTCGGTTTTTAAGGGTTGCGGATGTTAACCCCTCATTGCCCGGAATGCAAAGCCTCTGATCGAAAACCGCTAGTCGGGAGGGGGAGTGGCGACTATTATGCGCGCCTTCGAATTCAGCCTCTACAAGGCGCAAACCCATGCTAGTACTGGGACTTGAAACCTCCTGCGACGAAACCGGTGTCGCACTTTACGACAGTGAACGCGGGCTTTTGGCCGATGCACTGTTCAGTCAGATCGACCTGCATCGCGCCTATGGCGGCGTGGTGCCGGAGCTGGCCAGCCGTGATCACGTCAAACGTATGTTGCCGTTGATTCGCCAGGTGTTGGACGAGGCTGGCTGCGTGCCGACCGAGATCGATGCCATCGCTTACACCGCTGGCCCTGGATTGGTCGGAGCCCTGCTGGTTGGGGCTTCTTGCGCCCAGGCACTGGCGTTTGCCTGGGGCATTCCTGCCCTGGGTGTGCACCACATGGAGGGCCATTTGCTGGCTCCGATGTTGGAAAAAACACCTCCAGAGTTCCCGTTCGTCGCTTTGTTGGTTTCCGGCGGCCATACGCAGCTGGTTCAGGTCGATGGGATAGGCCAATACACGCTTTTAGGCGAGTCTCTGGATGACGCTGCCGGCGAGGCTTTCGACAAAACCGCGAAGATGATGGGCCTCAATTACCCCGGCGGGCCGGAAATTGCCCGTCTTGCCGAAAAAGGCATCCCGGGCCGCTACACGTTCCCGCGTCCGATGTGTGATCGCCCTGGCCTGATGTTCAGTTTCAGCGGCTTGAAAACCTCCGCGCTCAACACCTGGCAACAGAGCGTCAGCGCCGGGGACGACGGTGAGCAAGCCCGTTGCGACATCGCGCTGGCGTTCCAGCAGGCCGTGGTGGAGACTTTGACCATCAAGTGCAAGCGCGCCCTCAAGCAGGCCGGTATGAAGCGCCTGGTGATTGCGGGCGGCGTCAGTGCCAACAAGGCCCTGCGCACTTCGCTGGAAAAAATGCTCGGCGACATGAAGGGCGATGTTTTTTACGCGCGCCCTGAGTTCTGCACCGACAACGGCGCAATGATTGCGTATGCCGGTTGCCAGCGCCTGCAGGCCGGCCAGCATGAGAGCCTGGCGATCAGCGTGCAGGCCCGCTGGCCGATGGAGCAGCTGACACCGTTGTAAGGGCTCACTGTGAGCCGGGTTCATCGAACGTATTTAAAAATGCCGTTCGCGCCCGGCAAACAGGTCGCGTAAATTGCCGCGGTGGCGCCAGACGATCAGCAGTGTCAGCACGCTCATCGGCAACAGCGCCGCAGGTTCTTGCCAGGCCAGCAGTGGCAGGGTGAGTGGTGTGGCGATCAGTGCGGCCAAGGAACTCGTGCGGGTCAGGTAGAACGTCAGTAACCAGGCGAGCACGGCCAGCAACGCTGCCGGAGGGTAAATCCCCAGCAACATGCCGGCCGCCGTGGCGACGCCCTTGCCACCGCGAAAGCGGAAGTACAGCGGAAACAGATGGCCCAGGACGGCAGACACGCCCACCCAGGCTTGCTGTTGCAGGGAGAGGCCGACGCCGTTGGCGATCAGCACGGGCAGCAGGCCCTTGCACACGTCGCCCAGCAGCGTCAGGACGGCGAGTTTCTTGCCGGCCAGGCGCAACATATTGGTGGCGCCGGCATTGCCTGAGCCACTCATTCGCGGGTCGGGATTTCCCGTCAGGCGGCTGAGCAAAATGGCGAAGGACAGCGAGCCGAGCAGGTAGGCGAGAGTCGCCAGTAACCAAAACATGCTAACTATTCCGGGCGAGGACGCCCTGATTCTAACGGGGCAACGCGCCCTTGTCGTGCTGCGGAGAAGAGCTTGGACAGAGTGTTTATCGAAGGCCTGGAAGTCGACACCGTGATCGGGGCCTACGACTGGGAGCGCGGCATCAAGCAATGTCTGCGTCTGGACCTGAGCTTTGCCTGGGACAACCGCCCGGCTGCTGCGGGTGACGATCTGACCCTGGCGCTCGATTACGCCAGCGTATCTGCGCGTATCCAGGCCTTTGCCGAACAATCCCAGTACCAGTTGGTGGAAACCTTTGCCGAGCGCCTGGCCGAAGTGCTGATGCGTGAATTTCAGATTCCCTGGCTGCACCTCAAGTTGACCAAGCCCGGCGCCGTACCGGCAGCCAAAGGCGTGGGCGTGGAGATCGAGCGCGGATGTCGCTAACTCAGATTTACCTGGGCCTTGGCAGCAATATCGAGCGCGAGCGCCATTTGGTCGCCGGCCTGGATGCGCTGGCGAGCTTCTTGACCGATGTGCGCTGTTCTCCAGTGTTCGAAAGCCAGCCAGTGGGGATCAAAAGCGGGCCATTCTTCAATCTGGTGGTCTCGGCCTACACCGACCTGCCGCTGATGGAGCTGGATCGCCGGTTGAAATTCATCGAGGCCGACAATGGTCGTTATGCCCCGGACCGCAAAGGGCTGCCGCTGGATATCGATGTGTTGCTGTACGGCGAGCTGGTGGGAAATTTTGATGGCTTGATCCTGCCGCGGGCAGAGATCCTGAAGAACGCCTTTGTGCTGTGGCCGCTGTCGTTGATGGCGCCCGATCGTGTGCACCCTGAGGCGGGCAAGACATTGGCGCAGCTATGGCGCGATGCACAGATCGATCAAGTGCTGGCGCCTGTCGGTTTTGAGTGGCAGGGCCAGCAGCTGACGCCGGACGCGCCCCTATAGGGCGTGTTGTTCTTTGTAGGCTTTCAACACCTTGAGCCGCTCACGCTTGAGCGCCTCACCCAGCTCGGGGCCTTTGAAGCCTTTCTCCAGCAAAGGCGCCACAGGCACCTCGCGGGCCGCTTTCGCCGCGCCGCGTAAATAATCCGCTTGTGGATAACTTCTTTGCTCCAGGCCTTTGCGGCCCCGTGCGTCCATTTCACAGCTCACCACGAACTCTTCAAAACGCTGTGGCCTGCGATAAACGTCAAAACTCTGCAGCAATTCCAGCAATGTCGACGCTTTCAGCTCCAGCGCGCGATGGCCGTGGGTGTGATATTGGCCGACAAGCAGGGCCAATTCCTGACAATCCTTCGGCACCTTGAAACGCTCGTTCACCGCCTTGATCAGCTTCAGGCCGGTCTGTTCGTGGGCAATATGCTGCGGCAACTTATCCACAGGTGTCAGGCCTTTGCCCACGTCATGCAGCAGGCAGGCCCAGCGCACGGTGAGCGGTTGTTTGTACAGGGCCGCCTGTTCCAGCACGCTCAAGGTATGTAGGCCGGTGTCGATTTCAGGGTGATGGGCTGCTGGTTGCGGTACACCGAACAGGGCATCCACTTCCGGCATCAGGGTTTTCAGCGCGTTGCAGTCGCGCAGTACCTGAATAAAGACTTGAGGCTGATCCTCCATCAGCGCCCGAGAGATTTCTTTCCAACTGCGCTCTGGCGTCAGGGCTTCCAGTTCTCCGGATTCGCTGAGCTGACGCATCAGCTCCAACGTTGCCGGCGCGACGGTAAAGCCGAGGTGAGCGTAACGTGCTGCAAAGCGTGCAACGCGCAGTACACGGAGGGGATCTTCGGCAAAAGAGGGGGAAACGTGACGCAAAACGCGCGCCGTCAAATCATGCTGGCCGTGATAGGGATCGGTCAGGTTGCCGTCATCATCCTCCGCCATGGCGTTGATGGTCAGGTCGCGACGAATCAGGTCTTCTTCCAGCGTCACCTCGGGGCTGGCATGGAATACAAAACCACCATAACCCCGGCCGCTCTTGCGTTCGGTACGGGCGAGGGCGTATTCGTCGCCGTTTTTGGGGTCCAGGAATACCGGAAAGTCAGCGCCCACCGGTTTGTAGCCCTTTGCGAGCATTTCTTCAGTGGTTGCGCCGACGACAACACGGTCGATGTCGGTGACCTTGATGCCCAGCAAGCGGTCACGCACCGCACCGCCGACTTTGTAGATTTTCATGAAAAAGCCTCCATTAGCGGCACAGGATAACGCCTGTGCCTGACCAATGGAGGCTTTGCTGTTTCAGAGGTGAACGACGGCCAGGTCCAGGCGGCCGTAGTCGTTGTCGTTGTGATCGCTGCGTGGCGGCACGTGGTGGGTCTTCATCACTTGATCGCCCTGCAGGGTTTCCAGGTGAATGTCGAAGCCCCATAACCGATGCAGGTGCTTGAGCACCTCCTCGGTGGATTCGCCCAAGGGTTTGCGGTCGTGCTGCTGATGACGCAGGGTCAGCGAGCGGTCGCCGCGTACATCGATGCTGTAGATCTGCACGTTAGGCTCACGATTGCCCAGGTTGTACTGCGCCGCCAGGGTTTCACGGATGGTGCGGTAGCCGGGTTCGTCATGAATCGCAGGCACCACCAAGTCATCCTTGAGGTCGTCATCCATGATGCTGAACAGCTTGAGGTCGCGAATCACCTGGGGTGACAGGTACTGCAGGATGAAGCTCTCATCCTTGAAGCTGCTCATGGCGAACTTGATGGTCGACAGCCAATCGCTGCCGGCGATTTCCGGGAACCAGCGGCGGTCCTCTTCGGTGGGGTGTTCGCACATGCGCCTGATGTCGCGATACATCGCAAAGCCCAGTGCGTAGGGGTTGATGCCGCTGTAATACGGGCTATCAAAGCCTGGCTGGAACACTACGCTGGTGTGGGACGTGAGGAACTCCATCATGAAACCGTCGGTGACCAGGCCCTCGTCGTACAGGTCATTCATCAAGGTGTAGTGCCAGAACGTGGCCCAACCTTCGTTCATCACCTGGGTCTGGCGCTGTGGATAAAAGTACTGGGCGATCTTGCGCACGATGCGCACGATTTCCCGCTGCCACGGCTCCAGCAGTGGCGCGTGTTTTTCCAGGAAATAGAGGATGTTTTCCTGAGGTTCGGCGGGGAAGCGCGCATTGTCCTTGTCGCTGTTTTTGCCCGCACGTTTTGGAATGGTGCGCCACAGGTCGTTGATCTGTTTCTGCAAGTGTTCCTCACGCTCCTTCTGGCGCAGGCGTTCTTCCTCGGCAGAAATCGGGTACGGACGTTTGTAGCGATCAACCCCATAGTTCATCAGGGCGTGGCAGGAATCGAGCAAGTCCTCCACCGCGTCGATGCCATGGCGCTCCTCGCACTGCATGATGTACTGCTTGGCGAACACCAGATAATCGATGATCGAGCTGGCATCGGTCCAGGTGCGGAACAGGTAATTGCCTTTGAAGAAACTGTTGTGCCCGTAGCATGCATGGGCCACCACCAACGCCTGCATGCAGATGGTGTTTTCCTCCATCAGATAGGCGATGCATGGGTCGGAGTTGATGACGATCTCGTAGGCCAGGCCCATCTGGCCGCGGGTGTAGGACTTTTCGGTGCTGAGGAAGTGCTTGCCATAGGACCAGTGGTGATAGCCCAAGGGCATGCCGACTGACGCATACGCATCCATCATCTGTTCGGCGGTGATGACTTCGATCTGGTTAGGGTAAGTGTCCAGGGCATAACCCGCCGCGATACGGCTGATTTCCCGGTCATAGGCCTGGATCAGTTCAAAGGTCCACTCGGACCCGGTGGAAATGGGTTGGCGCTTATGCGCTTTGGCCGTCATGTCACTAACCTGCGCTGGAAGAGTTCACGGAAGACCGGGTAGATATCGCCGGCCGAGACCAGTTGCTGCTGGGCGAAGGTATCGGCAAAGGCTTCGCCGATGCGCTCGTATTCGAACCACAGGGCCTGGTGCTCACGGGGGGTAATTTCGACGTACGTGTAGTACTGCACAAACGGCATGATCTGGTTGATCAGGATGTCGCGGCAGATGGGCGAATCATCATTCCAGTTGTCGCCGTCGGAAGCCTGGGCGGCGTAGATATTCCACTCGTTGGCCGGGTAGCGCTCGGCCATGATCTCCTGCATCAGCTTCAAAGCGCTGGACACGATGGTGCCGCCGGTTTCCCGCGAGTAAAAGAACTCTTCTTCGTCCACTTCCCGGGCGCTGGTGTGATGGCGGATGAACACCACGTCGATCTTGTCGTAGTTCCGCTTCAGAAACAGGTACAGCAGGATGAAGAAGCGCTTGGCGATGTCCTTGGTGGCCTGGGTCATGGAGCCGGACACGTCCATCAGGCAGAACATGACCGCCTTGGAGCTGGGGTTGGGTTGCTTCACCAGCAGGTTGTACTTCAGGTCAAAGGTATCGAGAAACGGCACGCGGTGAATGCGCGCGCTGAGTTTTTCGATTTCGGCCTCGATTTCCTGGATATCGCCGAAGTTGTCCGGCTCTTCGCGCTTCAAGCGCGCCAACTCTTCCTTGGCCTGTTTTAGTTTGGCGCGGCTGCTGCCCGACAGTGCGATACGGCGAGCATGGGCCGAGCGCAGGGTGCGGATGATGTTGATCCGGGACGGATTGCCCTCGTTGCTGATCCCGGCGCGCACGGTCTTGAACGTATCGGTGCCGGTCAGGTTGCGTTTGACCAGGTTAGGCAGCTCCAGGTCCTCGAACATGAATTCGAGGAATTCTTCCTGGGTAATCTGGAATACGAACTCATCCATGCCTTCGCCGGAGTTGCCGGCCTTGCCCGGGCCTTTACCCCCGCCGCCACCTTGGGGGCGTTGGATGTGTTCGCCGGTGGTGAACTCCTTGTTGCCGGGGTGCACGACGGTCTGCTTGCCGCCCCGGCCATGGTGCAGCACCGGTTCGTCGATGTCCCGTCCAGGAATGCTGATTTGTTCACCATGCTCCATGTCGGTGATGGAGCGGCGGCTGACAGCCTCTTCAACGGCCTTTTTGATGTGGTCACGATACCGCCGCAGGAAACGCTGGCGGTTTACCGTGCTCTTGTTCTTGCCATTAAGGCGTCGGTCGATCACATAGCTCATAGGCCCCTCCGGGGAGCTTCAAGTCGTAAGCTACAAGCTGCAAGAGGAGTGTGCGCCCAATATGACGGCTCACTCGCCTTTATCTTGCAGCTTGTCGCTAGAAGCTTGTCGCTATTTCACTGCGATTTGCGAACCCGCAGATACCACTCGGAGAGCAGCCGTACCTGTTTGTCGGTGTAGCCACGCTCGACCATTCGTGTAACGAAGTCGTTGTGTTTTTGCTGGTCCTCCTTGCTGGCCTTGGCGTTGAAGCTGATGACCGGCAGCAGATCCTCGGTGTTGGAGAACATTTTCTTCTCGATAACCACCCGCAGCTTCTCGTAGCTGAGCCAGGTAGGGTTCTTGCCGTTGTTGTTGGCCCGGGCGCGCAGCACGAAGTTGACGATTTCGTTGCGGAAATCCTTCGGATTGCTGATGCCGGCTGGTTTCTCGATCTTTTCCAGCTCCTCGTTGAGGGCTACGCGGTTGAGGATTTCGCCGGTTTCCGGGTCGCGGTATTCCTGGTCCTGAATCCAGAAGTCTGCGTACAGCACGTAGCGGTCGAAGATGTTCTGGCCGTACTCGCTGTAGGACTCCAGGTACGCGGTCTGGATTTCCTTGCCGATAAACTCGATGTAGCGCGGCGCCAGGTATTCCTTGAGGAAGCGCAGGTAGCGTTCGCGGGTTTCCGCCTGGAATTGCTCCTGTTCGATCTGCTGTTCCAGCACATAGAGCAGGTGCACCGGGTTGGCGGCGATCTCGTGCGGGTCGAAGTTGAACACCTTGGAGAGGATCTTGAACGCGAAACGTGTGGAAAGGCCGTTCATGCCCTCATCCACGCCCGCCGTGTCGCGATATTCCTGGATCGACTTGGCCTTGGGATCGGTGTCCTTGAGGTTTTCGCCGTCGTACACGCGCATCTTCGAGTAGATGTTCGAATTCTCCGGCTCCTTGAGGCGCGACAGTACGGTGAATTGCGCAAGCATTTTCAGGGTGTCGGGCGCGCAGTGAGCCTTGGCCAGAGAACTGTTGAACAGCAGCTTGTCGTAAATCTTGATCTCGTCGCTGACCCGTAGGCAGTACGGCACCTTGACGATGTAGATCCGGTCGATGAAGGCTTCGTTGTTCTTGTTGTTGCGGAAGGTATGCCATTCCGATTCGTTGGAGTGGGCCAGCAGGATCCCGGTGAACGGAATCGCGCCCAGACCTTCGGTACTGTTGTAGTTGCCTTCCTGGGTCGCGGTCAGGAGTGGGTGCAGCACCTTGATCGGTGCCTTGAACATTTCCACGAATTCCATCAGGCCCTGGTTGGCCCGGCACAGTGCGCCCGAATAGCTGTAGGCGTCGGCGTCGTTCTGCGGGAATTCTTCGAGTTTGCGGATATCGACTTTACCCACCAAGGCCGAAATGTCCTGGTTGTTCTCATCGCCTGGCTCGGTCTTGGCGACGCCGATCTGGTTGAGGATCGACGGGTAGAGTTTCACCACGCGGAACTGGCTGATATCACCGCCAAATTCGGCCAGGCGCTTGGTGGCCCAGGGCGACATGATGGTATTGAGGTAGCGGCGCGGAATGCCGAAGTCCTCTTCGAGGATCGCGCCATCTTCCGTGGCGTTGAACAGGCCCAGTGGCGACTCGAATACCGGCGAGCCCTTGATCGCGTAGAAGGGCACCTTCTCGATCAGTTGTTTGAGTTTTTCAGCCAGGGACGACTTGCCGCCGCCGACGGGGCCGAGCAGGTAAAGGATCTGTTTCTTCTCTTCCAGGCCTTGGGCGGCATGGCGGAAGTAGGAGACGATCTGGTCGATGCATTCTTCCATACCATGGAAGTCTTCAAAGGCCGGATAGCGGCGGATCACCTTGTTGGAAAATATTCGCGACAGGCGCGAATTGTTGGCGGTTTCCACCAGTTCCGGCTCACCAATTGCCAATAGCAGACGTTCGGCGGCAGACGCGTAGGTGCTGCGGTCCTGCTTGCACAGCTCGAGATACTCTTGCAGCGTGAGCTCTTCCTGCTGTGTGGACGCGAAGCGTTGTTGGAAGTGGCTAAAGATACTCATGACGTCGTCACCTCGCTCGATACGTGGAGCCGACGCCGGATCAATCAGTCGATGCTGGCAGTCATTGGTGATCACCAATGGCTGTTTCCCCCCAGAACACCCTCAAACGCTACCGATGACCCGCACGCCGGTGTACCGGCTCTCCCCTGATTCGGATGGCCTGCGCTTAAGGATAGTTCGGAATCCGGGAGTTCAAGGCGCGATGCGCAATTAGTTGGCTGCGCCGTTCGTCAGAAACGGCGCGAGCCCATGCGTCACGCGGGGTAGCGGGGTGTGAAAAAAATTATTGCGAATCGCCGGAGGCAATTTCTGCAGGATAGGTCGTACGCCACAGCTCAAAGCCACCGTCCAGGCTATAGACATCGGAGAAGCCCTGGCTGATCAGGTAGGCGGCCGCGCTCTGGCTGGAGTTGCCGTGATAGCAGGCCACGATCACCGGTGCGTCGAGGTCCGCGGCACGGATGAAGTCGGCGATGTTGTGGTTGTCCAGATGCTGCGCGCCGGTGATATGGCCAGCGGCGTGAGCCTGAGGGTCGCGGATGTCGACCACCACGGCACCTTGCTCGCGCAGGGCCTGGGCTTGTTCGGGAGGGATACGTTTGAATTCGCTCATGGCGGGCTCCTATGGCTTGGCGGCCGGCAGTTTCACGGAAAGGGGGGATTCACACTGGCAGCTCAAGCGCTCGCCGGTGTCGATGTTCATCAGGGTCATGGCGCCGCCCCACACGCAGCCGGTATCGAGGGCAAAGACACCCGGCTCGTCGCACTTGCCTTCAAGGGCAGCCCAGTGGCCGAAGATGATTTGCGTGTCGCGGGTCTTGCGCTCCTTGTGGGCAAACCAGGGCTTGTAGCCGGGCAGCGCGGTGTCGGCGCCTTCCTTGCTTTTGAGGTCCAGTTTGCCCTCTGCGGTGCAGAAGCGCATGCGTGTGAAGTAGTTGGTGATGACGCGCAGGCGGGTCACGCCGGTGAGGTCGTTGTCCCACTTGACGGGCTCATTGCCGTACATGCCGTCGAGGTAAGCGGTGTAGAGGCTGTCATCGGCCAGTGCGCTTTCCACTTCAGCGGCACACTTGAGGGCTTTCTTCAGTGTCCATTGAGGCGGGATGCCAGCATGGACCAAGGCCATGTTGCGGCCTTCGTCGTAATGCATGAGCTTTTGTCGACGCAGCCAATCCAGCAGTTGCGCGCGATCGGGTGCTTCAAGGATTTCGCGCAGGGTGTCGCTCTTTTTCAGGCGTTCGATGTTATTGCCGGCCGCCAGCAAGTGCAGATCATGGTTGCCCAGTACACACACCAGGGAGTCGCGCAGGCCATACAGGAAACGCAGGGTTTCCAGGGACTCGGGGCCGCGATTGACCAGGTCACCCACCAGCCACAGGCGATCGCTTGCCGGGTTGAAGGCAACCCGCTCCAGCAGGCACTTGAGGGGTTCCAGGCAGCCTTGCAGGTCGCCGACCGCGTACGTCGCCATCAGTGCAGGGCTCCAGGCACGGCGAGGCGGAAGGGCGCGATGATGGCGTCGAACAGTTTGCCGTCGGTGGCTTTCATCTGATACGAGCCCTGCATGGTGCCGACTTTGGAGGTCATCACCGTGCCGCTGCTGTAGGTATGGCTGGCGCCAACGTCGATCAACGGTTGCTGGCCAACCACACCGGCGCCGCGCACTTCTTCAACCTGACCGTCACCGTCGGTGATCACCCAGTGGCGCGACAGCAGCTTGGCCGGCACCTGCCCGTTGTTCTTCACCGTGATGGTGTAGGCAAAGGCGAAACGGTTATGTTCGGGTTGAGATTGGTCCGCGAGGAAGCGGGTGACGACGCTGACGTCGATCTGGTAGCGAGGATCGGACATGCAAGAGGCCTTAAAAGCAAAAGCGGAGGACAGCAGATGCGGATCAGTCTAGGCCATCAGCAGGGCACTAGGCCAGACATGCTGTCTGGCCCATGCATGGCAGGCTTCAGTCCACGGTTGGCGCAGGCTGGATGGCAAGCTGGTCGGCCAGGCGCACGAACGCGGCCAGGTCCAGTTGCTCGGGGCGCAGGCTGCCATCGACGCCGGCGGCTTCGATCTCAGCGTTGCTCAGCAGCGCCTTGAGCGTGTTGCGCAGGGTCTTGCGGCGCTGGTTGAACGCTTCGCGCACCACCCGCTCCAGTAGCTTGTGGTCCTTGGCCGGGTGCGGCAGTACGGCGTGAGGCACCAGGCGCACGATGGCCGAGTCGACCTTCGGCGGCGGATTAAACGCGCCGGGGCCAACATTGAACAGGTGTTCCACACGGCAATGGTATTGAACCATGATCGACAGACGGCCCCAATCACCACCACCAGGCCCCGCCGCCAAGCGCTCAACCACTTCTTTTTGCAGCATGAAGTGCATGTCGCGAATGATCCCGGCGTTGTTCAGCAGGTGGAAAATCAGCGGTGTGGAGATGTTGTAAGGTAGGTTGCCGACCACCCGCAGGCTGTTGGGCGCGGCATTGAGGCTGTTGAAGTCGAACTTCAGCGCGTCGCCCTGGTGCAGGTTGAAGTTGGACTTGCCTGCGAACTGCTGGTTGAGGATCGGGATCAGGTCCTTGTCCAGTTCAACCACGTCCAGTTGACCGCCACTGGCCAGCAGGCCTTGGGTCAGTGCGCCCTGGCCCGGACCGATTTCCAGCAGGCGGTCTTCAGGTTTGGCATGGATGGAGCGCAGGATGCGGTCGATCACGCCGGCGTCGTGCAGGAAGTTCTGCCCGAAGCGCTTGCGCGCCCGGTGTTGGTAATGCTCGGTCATATACGGGTCTCGGCCATCTGATAGGCGGTTTCCAGGGCCACGTGCAGGCTGCCGGTATCGATCTTGCCGCTGCCCGCCAGGTCCAGGGCAGTGCCATGGTCGACGGAGGTGCGGATGATCGGCAGGCCCAGTGTCACGTTGACTGCGGCGCCGAAGCCTTTGTATTTCAGCACGGGCAGCCCCTGGTCATGGTACATCGCCAGCACTGCGTCGCAGTGCTCCAGATATTTGGGGGTAAACAGAGTGTCCGCAGGCAGTGGGCCACGCAGGTCCATGCCTTCTTGGCGCAGACGCTCTAATGTCGGTTCAATGATGTCGATTTCTTCATGGCCCAAATGGCCGCCTTCACCGGCGTGCGGGTTAAGCCCGCAGACCAGGATTCGGGGTTGGGCAATGCCGAATTTTTGTTGCAAGTCGGTGTACAGGATGCGCGTGACGCGCTCCACGCGCTCGGCGGTGATGGCGTCGGCGATATCGCGCAACGGCAGGTGCGTGGTCACCAGGGCCACGCGCAGGCCGCGTGTGGCAAGCATCATCACAACTTGAGCGGTGTGGGTCAGTTCGGCGAGGAATTCGGTATGGCCGGAAAAGGCGATGCCGGAGTCGTTGATGACGCCCTTGTGCACAGGGGCGGTGATCATGCCCGCGAAGTCACCGTCGATACAGCCTTGGCCGGCACGGGTCAGGGTTTGCAGCACAAACGCCGCATTGGCCTTGTTCAGTTGCCCGGCAACGACCTTGGCCGCAAGCGGGGTGTCCCACACATACAGGCTGCCTGCGGGGGCCGGCAGGTCAGGCCAATTGCCCGGCGCCACGTCCAGCAACGTGACGGCCACACCCAGTTGCGCGGCCCGCTCAAGGAGCAGGTCGCGGCTGGTTATGGCAATCAGGGGGTGTGGCTGGGGTTGCGAGGCGAGGAGCAGGCACAGGTCTGGACCAATGCCGGCCGGCTCGCCGGGTGTGACCGCGAAACGCTGTGGTTTCACTTCGTTGCCTGGTCGGTGCCTGTTTGCTCGGCGCCTGGCAGCTTGTTTTCCACGTAGGCTTCGTCACGGATCTGACGCAACCAGGTTTGCAGCTCTTCGTCGTACTTGCGGTTACGCAATACGCTCAGGGCTTGTTGCTCGCGGGCCTGGGTGGTGTTGTCGGTCGCGCGGCGGCCAAGAACTTCCAGTACATGCCAGCCATATTGAGTCTTGAACGGCTTGGACAGAACGCCTTGCGGGGTCTTGGCCATAACGTCCTGGAACTCCGGCACCAGCGCTTTCGGGTCGATCCAGTTCAGGTCGCCACCGTTGAGGGCCGAACCCGGGTCTTCCGAGAAGCTCTTGGCCAAGGTGGCGAAGTCTTCACCGCCTTCGATACGGTCATAGATCTTCTGGGCCAGTTCCTTGGTTTGCGCCTCGGTACGGATTTCGCTTGGTTTGACCAGGATGTGACGAACATGCACTTCGTCTTTCAGCGAGGTCTCGCCGCCGCGTTTTTCCAGCAACTTGAGGATGATGAAGCCGCCCGGTGTGCGTGCTGGCTGGGTAATTTCACCCGGCTGCATGGCGCTCAGTTCACGGTCAAACGGAGGTGGCAACTGAGCGGCTTTACGCCAGCCCATATCACCGCCGTCCAGGGCGTTGTCGCTGCCGGAGACGGCAATTGCCGTCTGGGCGAAGTCAGCGCCGGCTTTCAAACGGTCATAAACGGCCTGAGTCTTTGCGGCAGCTGCATTGAGCTGCTCGGCGTTGGCGCTGTCCGGTGTCGGGATCAGGATATTGGCCAGGTGCAGCTCTTCGGAGAGCTGCATCTTGCCCAGGTCCGACGCCAGGAAGTTTTTCACTTCCTGCTCGGACACTTGAACCCGCTCGGCCACACGGCGCTGACGCACACGGCTGATGATCATTTCACGCTTGATCTGGTCACGGGCGTCCTCATAGGACAGGCCGTCGTGGGCCAGAGCAGCTTTGAACTGGTCAATGCTCATGTTGTTGCGCTGAGCGATGGTGCCTACTGCCTGGTTCAGTTCTTCATCCGAAATACGGATGCCGGAACGATCGCCGATCTGCAGTTGCAGGTTTTCGACGATCAGGCGTTCCAGCACCTGTGGATCGAGCACGCTGGTAGGCGGCACGCCGCCACCACGCTTGGCGATAGTTTGCTGAACTTCCTTGACCCGTTGGTCGAGTTGGCTCTGCATGATCACGTCGTTATCGACAATGGCCACAACTTTGTCCAGCTGTTGAACCGCAGCGTGTGCCGATGCGGCCCCCAGGAACAGCGCGCCCAGCACCAGCGGGCGCACGCAATCAGAAAGCTTGGTCTTCACGTTCACGATAACCTTCAATGCCTTTGTCGAGGAAGCTCTCTACCTTGGCGCCGGTCAGGCCGCCGAGTCCTTTAAGGACGATCTGGAAGAAGAGCCCGTGGTCACCCTTTTCGTTCAGCGGGGCGATCTGAGTGTATTCGTCGTTGGAAACCCAGTAACGGTTGATCACACGCAGTTTCCAGCAGCAGTTGTCGTACTCGAAACCACCGAAGGCTTCCAGGGTGCGGTTGCGGGCATAGTCATACTGCCAGCGGGTGATCAGGTTCCACTGGGGAATGATCGGCCACATCATCGAGAAGTCGTGTTGCTGGATTTTGTAGTAATCCTTCACGTAGTTAGGGTCGCCAGGTGTACTGAAGTCACCGCCAAACTGGTATTTACCGGTCAACTGGTTATAAACCACTTGGTCGTTGCGATAGCGATAACCGAGGTTAACAACCTTGTTCGGGTTGTCTTCCGGCTGGTAGTGGAACATTGCGCTGCCGGAACGTGGGGAACGGCTCTCCGGGTCCCAGTTGTAGTCGGCAGTAGCGCGCCAGTCATGGTTGAAGCGGAATTCGTATTCCAAGGCGATTGGCGAAACGTTCGAGTGAGCGTCATCGCGTGTCTTGGCATCGATACCAGGCAGTTGCACTTCACGATCTTTGAAATATACCGCCTGGCCGATGGATGCCCGTTGGCGTTCAAAGCCGTTCTCTTGAATCCAGCGGCTGGTCAAGCCAAACGACAGCTTGTTCTCGTCGCCGATACGGTCCGAGCCGGAGAAACGGTTATCCCGAAACAGCGAGGAGTAGCTGAACGTGTTTTCGCTGGTGTCGAACACCGGAATGTCTTTCTGGTCCGTCTCTGGGACGTAGAGATAGAACATGCGCGGTTCAAGGGTCTGGCGATAGTTTTCGCCGAACCATTGGGTATTGCGGTCGAAATACAGGCCGCTGTCGATACTGGCGATAGGGACTGCGCGATCCTGTGAACTGTTGAAGCTCTCACCCAACTGCGAGGCGCCGCCTCTATTGGTTACCAAGTCAGCCTTGCCAGTGCTGTCCAGGTCAAGATCGTACTTGGTGTAGACGTACTTGAGCTTCGGCGTGATGTACCCGTAGGTTGCAGTCATCGGCAGGGACATGCTTGGTGCCAGGTTCAGACGCGTGCCGTTGGCGCGGTTCAAGCCAAATACGTAAGTGTCCAGGCGAGGGGTGCCATTCGCCAACGGTGGCGTATTGAACGGGCCTCCGTCTTTTTCCGTGTAATTGCCGGTCTCAAGATCCCGGTCAAAGCGCACTGCCTCGGTCTCGTAAGCAAAGTCCAAGCCGCCCGGGTGGTAAGGCAGCGTACCGTTGAAGGTCAGCTGCGGCAGTCGGTCATACGGGGTGATCTGCGAAACGGTCGCCAGTTGATAAGACTGGACGTTCAAGCGCGCCTGATAGGAGTCGCCGCGATAGGTCAAGGCGCCCTGTTGGTTCACGAAGTCCTGAGCTTGAACGCCTTCCTGGTTGGTTTTCAGATCCTGGTAGAAGTACGGATCGCTGATCTTGGTGTAGTCGACCAGGGTCGTCAGTCGCGAATCCAGCCCACCTTTATGCTGCCAGTTGAGCATGTAGCGAGTTTTTTCGTAGTCGCTCTGCTTTTTCCGTTCGTCGCTGTCGTCGTTCAGGTACGCGCCGCCAAACTGACCTTCGCTGGTCTTGGTGAGGTAGCGGAATTCGCCTTCCATCATCAAACCGCGTTTGGTCATGTATTGCGGGTACAACGTGGCGTCGTAGTTTGGCGCCAGGTTGAAGTAATACGGCGTAATCAGGGTAAAGCCAGTTTCCCCACCGGTGCTGAAGCTCGGCGGCAGGAAGCCGGATTGACGACGGTCGTCGATCGGGAAATAGATGTATGGGGTGTACAGGATCGGGATGTTCTTGATCCGCAACGTCGCGTTGGTCGCCGTACCGAAACCGGTGGCCGGGTTCAACGTGATGTTGTTGCCCTTGATCTGCCAGGCGTTGCTGTCCGGCTCGCAGGTGGTGTACGTACCGTCCTTGAGACGGATAATCGCGTTCTCGGCACGCTTGGCGTACAGCGCGCTACCGCGTATGCGCGACTTGTGCAGTACGTATTCGGCGTTGTCGATCTGGGCGGCGCCCGTGTCGAGCTGGACCTCTGCGTGGTCGCCCACGATCAGGGCACCGTTGTCGCGCAGACGAACGTTGCCGTTCAGCTCGCCACGGTTCTCGGCCTGATACAGGCTGGCTTCCTGAGCCTCCAGCTGCATGCTGCCCTGGCGCATGACGACGTCACCGGCCAGGGTCGCGACTTGCTGTTCCTGCTCGTAACGAGAGGCCTTGGCACCGATGAAGGTCGGCGTATCGCTTTTGTCCGTCTTGTCGTTCATGCCAGGACGGGTCGGCTCGATGTACGCGCCGGAGCAATAAGGACCGGTTTCGGCCAGTTGGGCCGCGGTCAGCTTCTCGCGAGGCACCCAGTCCAGGTGGCTGTAGTCGGCGCTGCGCGAACGCAGGCCACGGCCCTTGGCTTCGGTGACCAGCGCGGTCTTCGGTTCAGCGTCGCCGCTGCCGCCAGCGTCGGCTTGCGCCGTACTGCCGGCCGAGCTGACGGCTGCACCGTCATGCACCGGGCGCGGTGGCAACGGGGCTGCGGCGGTTTTCGGCGCGCAATCCCAGGCACCCGAAGCAGAGACTGAGCAGTCATACTGTTCCGCGGCGACCACGAATGAGGTGGCGAAAGGTTGCATGGCCAGCAGACTGCCGGTTACCAGCAACGGAAATTTTCTACGAAACGCGGGGGATTTCAATGCCATCTTATTAGTCCGGGCTTCCTGCGTGCCATCTGCCCGCGGTTTGGGCCGCACGCCTCTCGATGGTCTGAAAAAGATGCGTGATAATAAAGCATGACCCGCTTGACGGCTAGCGCCGTCGGAGACCCTTGTAATGCCCGAGCAAGATCTACGTTTACAACAGCTGAAAGTATGGCTGGATGAGCAGTTGCCGATCCTTTTCAACGCTCAGGATTGGGGTGTCGTACCACCGGCCACATTGACCGCGGCCAGCAGCGACGCGAGTTTCAGGCGTTACTTCCGTTGGGAGGGTGGCGGTCGAACGTTCGTCGTCATGGACGCGCCGCCCCCCCAGGAAAACTGCAAACCTTTCGTCGATATCGCTGATTTGCTCGCGAAATCGGGAATTAATGTGCCAAAAATTTATGCAGAAGATTTGCCTCGCGGCTTTCTTTTGCTCAATGACCTGGGCAGAAAAACCTATCTGGACGTGATTGACGAGCAAAACGCCGATCAATTGTTTGCCGATGCCATCGATGCGCTGCTGGCTTTTCAGCAGTTGCCGATGGACACGCCGCTGCCCAGCTATGACGTCGCCTTGTTGCGCCGTGAGCTGGAATTGTTTCCGGAGTGGTACGTTCGCCGGCATTTGGGTATCGATTTCGACGCCCGGCAACAAGCCTTGTGGCAGCGCGTCAGTGATCACTTGATCGACAGCGCCCTGGCCCAGCCCAAAGTGCTGGTGCATCGCGACTATATGCCACGCAACCTGATGATCAGCGTGCCGAACCCTGGCGTGCTGGATTTCCAGGACGCGGTCTACGGCCCGGTGACCTACGACATCACCTGCCTGTTCAAGGATGCGTTCCTCAGCTGGCCCAAGGCGCGCGTGCGCGAATGGCAGCGTGGTTACTGGGAGCGTGCCGGGCAATTGGGCATCCCGGTGCAGGACGATTTTCAAGCGTTCCTGCGCGCCAGTGACCTGATGGGTGTGCAGCGCCACCTCAAGGTGATCGGCATCTTTGCGCGCATTTGCCATCGCGACGGTAAGCCACGCTACCTGGCGGACGTGCCGCGCTTCTTTGCTTATATAGAAGCGGTACTGGCCGACCGGCCTGAACTGGATGAGCTGGGTGAATTGCTCGCTAGCCTGCGCGAACCGGCCGAGGCGGGCGTATGAAGGCGATGATCCTGGCGGCAGGCAAAGGCGAGCGCATGCGTCCGCTCACGCTGCACACGCCCAAGCCCTTGGTGCAGGCGGGCGGCAAGCGGTTGATCGAGTATCACCTTGAAGCGCTGGCCAAGGCCGGCTTCACCGATATCGTCATTAACCATGCCTGGCTCGGGCAGCAGATCGAAAGCTACCTGGGCGACGGCGCGCAGTTTGGCCTGCGCATCCAGTACTCGGCCGAAGGCGAGCCGCTGGAAACCGGCGGGGGTATTTTCAAGGCACTGCCACTGCTGGGCGACGAACCCTTCCTGCTGGTCAACGGCGACATCTGGACCGACTTCGACTTCGCCAGCCTGCGCAACAAGCCGCTGCAAGGGCTTGCCCACCTGGTGATGGTCGACATGCCTGACCATGCCCCTATGGGCGGCGACTTCTATTTGAGCGACGGCGTGCTTCATGATGCCGCGCCCGGTGCCGATAACCTGACCTTCAGTGGCATCTCAGTGCTCGACCCCCAGTTGTTCGCGGGTTGCAGCGCCGGAGTCTTCAAGTTGGCGCCGCTGTTGCGGGAGGCCATGGCCAAAGGACGGGTAACGGGGGAACACATGACGGGACGCTGGATTGATGTCGGCACGCTGGAACGTCTGGCGCGGGTCGAAACCTTGCTGACTGCGGGGCGATAGGATGTTGTGGCCAGGGACACTGATCGGTGCCGGGGCTGGCTTTGCCATTGCCAGTATTCCGGGGGCCTTGTTGGGCGCATTGTTGGGGCAGGCACTGGATCGCCGCCTGCAATTGCACAGTTGGGCGCAATTGCGCGAACGCCTGGGCGGGCGCACGGCGTTGCGTAACGACGAACTGCTGTTTGTGCTGCTGGGGCGCCTGGCCAAAAGTAATGGCCGGGTCGTGGATGGGCATATCCAGCAGGCGCGCCAGGAGATGCGCTCGCTGGACATGAGCGAGCCGGCACGGCGCCGGGCAATTACCGCGTTCAATCGCGGCAAGTCCGGGTCCGACCGTGTGCGCACTTATCTGCGCGTGCTCAAGGCTCAGCCGCATGCGGCGGAAGGCGTGTTGCGTGCGTGCTGGCGAATGGCCTGGGCGGATGGCAGGGCAGATGAGGCCGAGCGCGACCTGATCGATCAATGGGGCAAGTGGCTGGGTTGGACGCCGCAACAGTTGCAGGCGCTGGCTTCCGATTACGCGCCGGAACGCAAGCCAATGGTCAGCCGCAGCGGCGCCTATCAGGAGGCGTTGCGGACGCTTGGCGTAACCGCCACCAGCGAACCGTCGGTAATCAAGCGTGCCTATCGTCGCCTGCTCAGTCGCCACCACCCGGACAAGATTGCCGGCACTGGCGCCAGCCCCGCGCAAGTGCGCGAGGCGACCGAGCGAACCCGCGAACTGCATAACGCCTATGCATTGATTCGCGAGCGGCGGGATTTCAGATAGCTACCACCCTTTGGAGCGGCCAACCCAATAGGTGTGGGAGCTGGCTTGCCTGCGATAGCGGTGTGTCAGCTAAGCAATCGTCACTGACAGCCCGCTATCGCAGGCAAGCCAGCTCCCACATTTGATTGGGTTGTCAGGCCAGGATCAATTGTTGGCGGCCTGCGGGCTCAGCCACCCGCGAACCCGCCGATACAACTGCTCCTGCTCGGCCGAGCTATTGCCGGGCAGGGTTTTGAGTGACACCTGTTTGTAGCCGTCATTCTTCGCACGCTTGGCGGCTTGCGCACGCTCCAGTGCGTTTTTGCGCTCCTGGGCGCCGTCCTGGTAGAAGACGTCCGCCGTAGGCACTTTCAGCGTTGGGGCCAGTTGTTGCAGATTCGGCTGCCGACCCGCAGGCGTCTTGCCGGCCACCATCACCAACTTCTGCACTTGGGACGGCTGCTTCTCGCTCAGGTAACGCGCGGCCCACCACGCGCCGGTGCCATGGCCGAGCAACACCACGCTGCGCGCGCTCTGGGTTTGGGCGAAGGCGACGGCGGCGTCGATACGATCAAAGATGCGCTTGGCGTCAGTCTTGTCCTGTTGCTCCGCACCCGGCACCACCGCCGGGTCCGTCCCTTCAGCTTCGGCGCTGGCGGCTTGTTCGATGGGTTTGGCGGCGGTGCTGCCTTCTTTGCTGCTGGTGTCGACCGCTGCCTTGGGTGCTTCCATGACCCGTGGCGGCAAGGTGTCCATGTTCAGGTCCGGTAACGAAAGGCTGAGGGTGCCCCAATCGGCGTCCGGCAATTTACTGCGCAAAGGCGCAATTGCTTGCGGCCAGTCAGCACTTTCCCCGGCGCCGGGCACGATAATCACCACACCTTGGGGCTCGGCGCTGTTGGCCGGCTTCCACAGGGCCAGGAATGAGTCGGTGCCGGCCTGCAACTGTTGCTGTTCCTGTTGCGGAAGTTGCCGCTCGAGGGCGTTGGCTTCTTCCTGGCTGCGCTCGGGCAGGGGTTGGCGTTCAACCGGTTTTTCGGCGGCGGGCGCAGGTGCGTCGGCGGCCTGTACAGAAAAGGCGCTGGTAAATAGTAGCGACAGGCACAATGCTGGCAGTGCCGAACGGTGGAGAAAGAGCATCGTTAATTCCCGGCCAGAAGTCATTCCAGCAGCCTAATGGGTTGGTCAGTATTTGTCAGTGATGTGAGACGTGGATCATGGGTTTTCGCTGTCTGCTGGTTATCGGCTGTTGGTGCTTTGCCTTGATGGCGAGTGCCGCGCCTGCGCCTGCTGCACCACTGGCGCAACTGAATGCACAGCAGCGGGAATGGCTGGCCCAGCATCCGGAGTTGCGCGTGGGCCTGGTATTGCAGGCGCCTTACGCGCAATACGACCGGCGCTTGCAGCGGTTGTCCGGGGCCAATGTCGAGTTGATGCAGTGGTTGGCCAAGGCGCTGAACATTGAGCTGACCTGGCGCAACTTTCCCAGCCAGGAGCAATTGGAAGCCGCCGTGCGTGACGGCGAGGTGGATATCGCCCCCGGCCTGCAGCAAACGCCCGCAGGCCTTCGCCTGTGGTTATTCACCGACCCGTACATGCGCGTGCCCCAGCATATCGTCGGTTTCCGCGAAGGCGGCGGTGCCGTGGAGCTGGAAAAACTCGATGAGCAGTCTCGCGTTGCCGTGCGCATGCCCAGCGCCGTGGCGGATTACCTGCGCAGCAACTATCCCAACCTGAATGTGCAAGGCGTGCCCATGGAACGTCAGGCCTTGCAATTACTGGTCAGCCAGCAGGCGCGTTATGCCGTGGTGGATGAGGCGCAGCTGAGCCGGTTGTCCGGCGAGGCAGAGTTTGCCGGGCTGGCCGTGGTGGGGGATATCGGCTTGCCGCAATTGCTGCGTGTGGCCACCCGCCGTGAATGGCCGGAACTGGCAACCATCATGCAAAGTGCCTTGCGTGCGATCCCCGCCCGCGATCTGGATCAACTGCATAGTCGCTGGTTACAACCCAAGTACCCGCGATTGTCGGAGTCACCGGCGTTCTGGAAAAACCTCAGCCTGCTCTTGGGGTTGTTCCTGATCGCCAGTCTCGCCGTGGTGGTCTGGCAGCGTCGCCAGCAGCGTGAGCTGGAACAGCGCCTGCTGGCGGCTCGGGAAGAAAGTGCCGCGCGCGCCGCCAGTGCCGAAGCCTTGCGGTTGACGCAATTTTCCATCGATCAAAGTACGGTCGGCATCCTGTGGGTCAATTGGGACAGCCATGTGCGCTACGCCAACCTCGCCGCCGAAACCATGCTCGGTTATGGCGCAGGGGCATTGATCGAAAGGCCGCTGATCGATTTTGACCCGACGTTGAACATGGACCGCTGGCTCAACCTGTGGAAGCGCGCCCGCGCCAGCGAAGAAGGCCCGCAAAACTTTGCGGCCGATTGCGTGCGCGCAGACGGCACCGTCCTGCCCGCCGATGTGTCCTTGAGCTTTCTGCGCTTTGCCGATGGCGAATACCTGGTCGTGTATCTCAATGACGTGACCGAGCGCCGCCGTTATGTGGCCGCCTTGCTGCAAAGCGAGGCGCAGTTGCGCGAATTGTCCGCCCACCTGGAAACCGTACGCGAAGAAGAAAAGGCCCGTATCGCCCGCGAAGTGCACGATGAACTCGGGCAGATGCTCACGGTGCTCAAGCTGGAAACCTCGATGTGCGAACTGGCCTATGCGCAATTGGACCCGGGCTTGAACGAGCGCCTGAACAGCATGAAGCGCCTGATCGCCCAGCTGTTCCAACTGGTGCGCGACGTGGCAACCGCCTTACGCCCGCCGATTCTGGACGCGGGCATCGCCTCGGCCATCGAATGGCAAGCCCGCCGCTTTGAAGCCCGCACGCAAATCCCCTGCCTGGTACAAGTCCCGGATAACCTGCCGGCCCTGAGCGACGCCAAGGCCATCGGCCTGTTCCGCATCCTGCAGGAGGCGTTGACCAATGTGATGCGCCATGCCCGGGCGCATACTGTCGAGCTGACCCTGGTCGTTGAGGGCGGCGACCTGCAGTTGACCATCAGCGATGACGGTATCGGTTTCGTTGAGTCCCAGGGGCGGCCCGTCTCCTTTGGCGTAGTGGGTATGCGCGAACGGGTGTTGATGATGGGCGGGCAACTGAGCCTGCACAGCGAGCCGGGTGAGGGCACCACCTTGACTGTCAGGGTGCCGTTGGATGCATAACTATAAGAGGAAACCCCTGTGATTCGCGTATTGGTAGCCGAAGACCACACCATCGTCCGCGAAGGCATCAAGCAATTGATCGGCCTGGCCAAAGACCTGCAAGTGGTGGGCGAGGCGAGTAACGGCGAGCAGTTGCTGGAGACCTTGCGCCATGTGGCGTGCGAGGTTGTGTTGCTGGATATCTCGATGCCGGGTGTGAATGGGCTGGAAGCCATTGCGCGCATCCGTGCACTGAATAACCCGCCGGCGATCCTGGTGTTGTCCATGCACGATGAAGCGCAAATGGCCGCCCGAGCCTTGAAAGTCGGTGCGGCGGGGTATGCGACCAAGGACAGCGACCCGGCCCTGTTGCTGACGGCAATTCGCAAAGTCGCGGCGGGCGGGCGCTATATCGACCCGGACCTGGCTGACCGCATGGTGTTTGAAGTCGGCCTGACGGATACGCGGCCGCTGCATTCGTTGCTCTCGGAGCGCGAGTTTTCGGTGTTCGAGCGCCTGGCCCAGGGCGCCAACGTCAATGACATCGCGCAGCAACTGGCGCTGAGCAGCAAGACCATCAGCACCCACAAGGCGCGCCTGATGCAAAAGCTCAATATCACCTCCCTGGCCGAATTGGTGAAGTACGCCATGGAACATAAGCTGTTGTGACGACATGCCTGTTTGCGACCTCCCTTGAGCCCTGTCGTGAGCGTTCCCGGCGGGCGCAACCCTGACACTGTTCCATCCCCGCCATCGCTGTAGGGCAATCCCTACCCCCAGGCTTCCATCCTGCTGATGCAATTCTCTCCTGGCCCCCGATTTCCGGGGCCTCGCGCCTGGACTACGCTTGTGCCACAGCAGTCCAAAACACAAAGGTGCGGGTATGAGCGAGGTGGATTCAAATGATGTGCTGGTCAGCTTTCGTGGCGTGCAGAAAAGCTACGACGGCGAGAACCTGATCGTCAAAGACCTCAACTTGGAGATTCGCAAGGGCGAGTTCCTCACCCTGCTCGGGCCATCCGGCTCGGGCAAGACCACCAGCCTGATGATGCTCGCCGGTTTCGAGACACCGACCGCCGGTGAAATCCTGCTGGCCGGGCGCGCGATCAACAACGTGCCGCCGCACAAACGCGACATCGGCATGGTGTTCCAGAACTATGCGTTGTTCCCGCACATGACCGTCGCCGAAAACCTGGCGTTCCCGTTGTCGGTGCGCGGCTTGAGCAAGACCGATGTCAGCGAACGGGTCAAACGTGTGTTGAGCATGGTCCAGCTCGACGCCTTCGCCCAGCGTTACCCGGCGCAACTTTCCGGCGGCCAGCAGCAGCGCGTGGCCCTGGCTCGGGCGCTGGTGTTCGAACCGCAGCTGGTGCTGATGGACGAACCCCTCGGCGCACTCGACAAACAATTGCGCGAACACATGCAGATGGAGATCAAGCACCTGCACCAGCGTCTCGGTGTGACGGTGGTGTACGTGACCCACGACCAGGGCGAAGCCTTGACCATGTCCGACCGCGTGGCGGTGTTCCACCAAGGCGAGATCCAGCAGATCGCCGCGCCGCGCACCTTGTACGAAGAACCTAAAAACACCTTCGTCGCCAACTTCATCGGTGAGAACAACCGCCTCAACGGGCGTCTGCACAGCCACAGCGGCGAGCGTTGCGTGGTGGAGCTGGCGCGTGGCGAAAAGGTCGAGGCGCTGGCGGTGAATGTCGGCCAGATCGGCGGCCCGGTGACCCTTTCGGTGCGCCCGGAGCGCGTGAGTCTCAACGGCTCCAGCGAAAGCTGCGTGAACCGCTTCTCCGGACGGGTGGTGGAATTTATCTACCTGGGCGACCACGTGCGCGTGCGCCTGGAAGTCTGCGGCAAGGCCGATTTTTTTGTGAAACAACCGATTGCCGAGCTGGACCCGGCCCTGGCGGTCGGCGACGTGGTACCGATTGGCTGGCAAGTCGAGCACGTTCGCGCACTCGACCCACTTCTAGAGGCGAATTAATCGCCCCATGGCTTCACCAACCCTGCACGTGGAGAGAACAACAATGTTGAGATCCCTTAAATATTCCGCCCTGGCTTTAGGCCTGATGGGCGCGACACAGGCCATGGCAGGCCCGGACCTGACGGTCGTGTCCTTTGGTGGCGCGAACAAGGCGGCCCAGGTCAAGGCCTTCTATGCACCGTGGGAAAGTGCGGGCAACGGCAAGATCGTCGCCGGCGAGTACAACGGTGAAATGGCCAAGGTCAAAGCCATGGTCGACACCAAGAGCGTGTCCTGGGACCTGGTGGAAGTGGAGTCGCCGGAGCTGTCCCGTGGCTGTGACGAAGACATGTTCGAGCCGCTCGACCCCAAACTGTTCGGTAACCCTGGCGACTACGTCAAAGGCGCGATCCAGCCCTGCGGCGTGGGTTTCTTCGTGTGGTCTACCGTGCTGGCCTACAACGCCGACAAGCTGACCAGCGCACCGACCAGTTGGGCGGATTTCTGGGACACCAAGAAATTCCCCGGAAAGCGCGGCCTGCGTAAGGGCGCCAAGTACACCCTGGAATTCGCTTTGATGGCCGACGGTGTGGCACCGAAGGACGTGTACAAAGTGCTGGCCGGCAAAGATGGCCAGGACCGTGCATTCAAGAAGCTGGATGAACTCAAACCGTCGATCCAATGGTGGGAAGCTGGCGCCCAACCACCGCAGTACCTCGCTTCTGGCGACGTGGTCATGAGCTCTGCCTACAACGGTCGCATCGCCGCCGTGCAAAAAGAAAGCAACCTGAAAGTAGTCTGGAACGGCGGCATCTACGACTTCGACGCGTGGGCCATCCCTAAAGGCTTGGCCAAGGACCGCGCGGAAGCGGCGAAGAAGTTCATCGCCTTCTCGGTACAGCCGCAACAGCAAAAGACCTATTCGGAAAACATCGCCTACGGCCCGGCCAACACCCAGGCTGTGCCGTTGCTGGCCAAGGATGTGTTGAAGGATATGCCGACCACGCCGGAGAACATTGCCAACCAGGTGCAGATCGACGTGAGCTTCTGGGCGGATAACGGCGAGCAGTTGGAGCAGCGCTTCAATTCGTGGGCTGCCAAGTAACACCGCATATTCCTCTGTGAAAGCAGGCTGGTGTGGGAGCTGGCTTGCCTGCGATGGGATCGACTCGGTCTTTCAGTGACACCGAGGCGATGCCATCGCAGGCAAGCCAGCTCCCACAAAAAAGCACCGCTCACAGGGAACTCTTAGAAGATTTCCGGAGTTTGCCATGGTTATCGCCATTCCCAGCCCCACCCTCAAGCAGCGCCTGGCGCGTGCCGAGCGGCTCAACCGCTGGAAGGCCCAAGCCTTGATTGCGCCATTGGTGTTGTTTTTGCTGCTGGTGTTCTTGGTGCCGATCGTTGCGCTGCTTTACAAAAGCGTCGGCAACCCGGAAGTGGTGGGTGGTTTGCCGCGTACCGTGGTGGCGGTCAAGACCTGGGATGGTCGTGGTCTGCCGGGTGAACCGGTGTATCAGGCACTCAGCGAAGACCTGGGCGAAGCGCGTAAAAACCAGACACTGGGCGACCTGTCCAAACGCTTGAACATGGAACTGGCCGGCTACCGTAGCCTGCTGACCAAAACCGCGCGGGCGCTGCCGTTTACCGAAGCGCCTGCCTCTTATAAACAGGCGCTGGAAACCCTCGACGAGCGCTGGGGCGACCCGGCGTACTGGCAGGCTATCCGGCGCAATACCAGCAGCCTTACGCCTTACTACCTGTTGGCGGCCGTCGATCACCGCATTGATGACCTCGGCGAAGTCGCCCCGGCAACGCCGGACCAGGCGATCTACCTGGACATCTTCGCCCGCACGTTCTGGATGGGCCTGGTGATTACCTTCATCTGTCTGCTGCTGGCGTACCCGTTGGCCTACTTGCTGGCCAACCTGCCGGCACGCAAAAGTAACTTGCTGATGATCCTGGTGTTGCTGCCGTTCTGGACCTCGATCCTGGTGCGCGTGGCAGCGTGGATTGTGTTGCTGCAATCCGGTGGGCTGATCAACAGCGCGCTGATGAGTGTGGGCCTGATCGATAAACCGTTGGAATTGGTGTTCAACCGCACCGGCGTGTACATCTCCATGGTGCATATCCTGCTGCCGTTCATGATCCTGCCGATCTACAGCGTGATGAAAGGCATCTCGCCCACGTATATGCGGGCGGCGATCTCCCTGGGGTGCCACCCGTTCGCCAGCTTCTGGCGCGTGTACTTCCCGCAGACCTATGCCGGTGTCGGAGCCGGTTGCCTGCTGGTGTTCATCCTGGCGATTGGTTACTACATTACGCCGGCACTGCTGGGCAGCCCGAACGACCAGATGGTCAGCTACTTTGTAGCCTTCTACACCAACACCAGCATCAACTGGGGCATGGCCACGGCATTGGGCGGCTTACTGCTGCTGGCGACCGTGCTGCTGTACCTGATCTACAACCGGCTGGTGGGCGCCAGTCGCCTGCGCCTGAGCTGAGGAGACCTTGCGATGCTGAGCCCTTATATGTCACCGGTGGAACGGGTGTGGTTCTACAGCTTGCGGATCTTGTGCGGCTTGATCCTGCTGTTCCTGATATTGCCGGTACTGGTGATTATCCCGCTGTCGTTCAACAGCGGGAGTTTCCTGGTGTACCCGCTGCAAGGTTTCTCGCTGCACTGGTACCAGGACTTCTTCGCCTCGGCCGAATGGATGCGCGCACTGAAGAACAGCATCATCGTTGCCCCGGCGGCCACCGTGCTGGCAATGGTGTTCGGCACCCTGGCGGCGATTGGCCTGACCCGCGGCAACTTCCCCGGCAAGGCGCTGGTGATGGCGCTGGTTATTTCGCCGATGGTGGTGCCGGTAGTGATTATCGGCGTGGCCAGTTACCTGTTCTTTGCGCCATTGGGGCTGGGCAACAGTTTCTTCTCGCTGATTGTGGTGCATGCGGTGTTGGGCGTGCCGTTTGTGATTATCACGGTGTCGGCGACCTTGCAGGGCTTCAACCATAACCTGGTACGGGCGGCCGCCAGCCTGGGCGCTTCGCCGTTGACTGCGTTTCGTCGGGTGACCTTGCCGTTGATTGCGCCCGGGGTGATTTCCGGGGCGCTGTTTGCGTTCTCCACGTCATTCGATGAAGTGGTCGTGACGCTGTTCCTTGCCGGCCCTGAGCAAGCAACCTTGCCTCGGCAGATGTTCAGCGGCATCCGTGAAAACCTCAGCCCGACGATTGCCGCAGCGGCGACCTTGCTGATTGCCTTCTCGGTGCTGCTGTTGCTGACACTGGAATGGCTACGAGGCCGCAGCGAAAAACTGCGCACTGCGCAGGTCTGAGGCCGAAACCGGATCAACTGTGGGAGCTGGCTTGCCTGCGATAGCATCAACTCGGTATGTCAGGAAAACCGAGTCGCCCGCATCCCAGGCAAGCCAGCTCCCACATTGACCGAGCCATTCAGTGCGTGAATGGTGGGCAACCCCAAATCTCGAGCTACTCTTGTGCAAGCCCAACATTAACGAGAGGCCGCGCACATGAGCACTTCCTCATTCAAGATCGCCCACAAACTGTTGACCGGCGCTGGCGCCATCGAACAACTGGCCGCCGAACTCACACGCCTGGATGTGGATAACCCGCTGATCGTCACCGACGCCGCGCTGGTCAAGTCCGGCACCGTGGCGCTGGCGTTGGAACACTTGGGCGAGCGGCCCTATGAAATCTTCGACCGTGTGCTGCCCGACCCGGAAATCGCCATCGTCGAAGACTGCATGCGCGCATACCGCGAAGGCGGGCATGACGGCCTGATCGGTGTGGGCGGCGGCAGTGCCATCGACATTGCCAAAAGCGTTGCGGCCTATGCCGGTTACCACGGCGCCCTGGCGGACTTGTTCGGCGTTGACCAGGTGCCGCGCAAGGGCCCGCCGCTGATCGCCATCCCGACCACGGCCGGCACCGGCTCGGAGGTGACCAATGTGGCGATCCTCTCGGACAAAGTGGCACAGCTGAAAAAAGGCATCGTCAGCGACTACCTGCTGCCGGACGTCGCGCTGATCAGCCCGCAAATGACGCTCACGTGCCCGCGCAGTGTCACCGCCGCCAGTGGCGTGGATGCTTTGGTGCACGCCATCGAATCCTACCTGTCACTGAATGCCTCGCCCATCACCGATGCCCTGGCCATTGGCGCGATCAAACTGATTGCCAATGCGCTCCCCAAGGCCTACGCCAACCCGGCCAACCTGCAAGCACGCGATGACATGGCCACTGCCAGCCTGATGGCCGGTATGGCGTTCGGCAATGCCGGGGTGGGCGCGGTGCATGCGTTGGCCTACCCGCTGGGCGGGCGATTCAATATTGCCCACGGTGTGAGCAACGCGCTGTTGCTGCCCTACGTGATGCACTGGAACAAGCTGGCGTGTGTCGAGCGCATGCAGGACATTGCCCAGGCGATGGGGGTCAATGTCACCGGGCTCAGCATCAACGACGCAGCCGACCAGGCGGTTGAGGCGATGACGCGACTGTGTGCCGCAGTGGAGATCCCTTCGGGCCTGCGCAGCTTTGGGATACCCGAGGATGCAATCCCGGCCATGGCCACGGAAGCGGCGGGTATCGAACGCCTGATGCGCAACAATCCACGCAAGCTCAGCGCAGCGGATATCGAGAAAATCTACCGGGCAGCTTACTAACCGTTGAGTGAGGTCACGGTGCGCATGGCAAAGCATGAGGTATACAATGCGCGCCATCGTGATTTAGCTCAAAAAGGTGCGTCATGCAGCCCTTCGTCATTGCTCCATCGATTCTCTCCGCCGATTTCGCCCGCCTGGGTGAGGAAGTGGACAAGGTATTGGCCGCCGGTGCCGATTTCGTGCACTTCGATGTCATGGACAACCACTACGTGCCCAACCTGACCATCGGCCCGATGGTGTGCGCCGCACTGCGCAAGTACGGCATCACCGCGCCGATTGATGCGCACCTGATGGTCAGCCCGGTGGATCGCATCATCGGCGACTTCGTTGACGCTGGCGCGACCTACATCACTTTCCACCCGGAAGCCTCGCTGCACGTCGACCGCACCCTGCAACTGATCCGCGAAGGCGGTTGCAAGGCGGGCCTGGTGTTCAACCCGGCGACCCCGTTGAGCGTGCTTGAGTACGTGATGGACAAGGTCGACATGATCCTGCTGATGAGCGTCAACCCAGGCTTCGGTGGCCAGAAGTTCATCCCCGGCACCTTGAACAAGCTGCGCGAAGCCCGCGCGCTGATCGATGCGTCTGGGCGTGATATCCGCCTGGAAATCGACGGTGGGGTTAACGTCAACAATATCCGTGAGATCGCCGCCGCCGGGGCCGATACCTTTGTGGCCGGCTCGGCGATCTTCAACGCCCCGGACTACCAGGAAGTCATCGACAAGATGCGTGCCGAACTCGCGCTGGCGCGTCCATGAGCGGTTTTGAGCGGCTGTTCCCCGGCAAACTGCCACGGCTGGTGATGTTCGATCTGGACGGTACGTTGATCGACTCGGTGCCTGACCTGGCGGCGGCGGTGGACGAGATGCTGCTCAAGCTGGGGCGCAAGCCGGCGGGTATCGAGTCGGTACGCGAGTGGGTCGGCAATGGCGCGCAGATGCTGGTGCGCCGGGCCCTGGCCAATCATATCGAGGCTGAAGGTGTCGATGATGTCGAAGCCGAACACGCCCTGGAATTGTTCAATGCAGCCTACGAAAGCAGCCACGAACTGACCGTGGTTTACCCCGGCGTGCGCGACACGCTCAAATGGCTGCACAAGCAGGGCGTGGAAATGGCCCTGATCACCAACAAGCCGGAGCGCTTTGTCGCGCCGCTGTTGGACCAGATGAAAATCGGCCGTTACTTCCGCTGGATCATCGGTGGCGATACCTTGCCGCAGAAGAAACCCGACCCGGCAGCGCTGTTTTTCGTGATGAAAATGGCCAACATCCCGGCATCCCAATCGTTGTTTGTCGGCGATTCGCGCAGTGACGTGCTGGCCGCAAAAGCCGCCGGTGTGCAGTGCGTGGCCCTGAGTTACGGCTACAACCATGGTCGTCCGATTGCCGAAGAATCGCCGGCACTGGTGATTGATGACCTGCGACTGCTAATCCCCGGTTGCTTGGGCGCGGGCGCTGAGATAACGTTGCCCGACACCGAACCGTCCCCTTCTGGAAATCCCATCGTGGTGGTCACTCGCAAACTCTGGATGAAAGTCATCAAGGCCCTGGCCCGCTGGCGTTGGCGCGCCTGACTGATCCTGGCCGCGCTGCGGCATGTTTGCACACCTGACCGTTTGACCCTCAAGCCACGAGGCACCTCATGAACCGCGAAGAATTCCTGCGTTTGGCCGCTGCCGGCTATAACCGTATCCCCTTGGCCTGCGAAACACTGGCCGACTTCGATACGCCGCTGTCGATCTACCTGAAACTGGCCGACGAGCCCAATTCCTACCTGCTGGAATCGGTACAGGGCGGCGAGAAATGGGGCCGTTACTCGATCATCGGCCTGCCATGCCGCACCGTGCTGCGCGTGCATGATCACCATGTGAGCATCACGCAGGACGGCGTCGAGATCGAAAGCCACGACGTTGAAGACCCGCTGGCCTTCGTCGAAGCGTTCAAGGCGCGCTACAACGTGCCGACCATTGCCGGCCTGCCGCGCTTTAACGGCGGCCTGGTGGGGTATTTCGGCTACGACTGTGTGCGTTATGTGGAAAAACGCCTGGGCAAATGCCCGAATCCGGACCCGCTGGGCGTGCCGGACATTCTGCTGATGGTCTCCGACGCGGTGGTGGTGTTCGACAACCTCGCCGGCAAGATGCACGCGATTGTCCTCGCCGACCCTTCCCAGGCCGATGCCTTCGAGCAAGGCCAGGCCAGCCTGGAAGCCCTGCTGGAAAAACTGCGTCAGCCGATCACCCCGCGTCGTGGCCTGGACCTCAGCCGTCCGCCTGCCGCCGATCCGATCTTTCGTTCAAGCTTTACCCAGAATGACTACGAACGCGCGGTCGACACGATCAAGGAATACATCCTGGCCGGTGACTGCATGCAGGTGGTGCCGTCGCAGCGCATGTCCATCGACTTCAAGGCTGCGCCGATTGACCTGTATCGCGCGCTGCGTTGCTTCAACCCGACGCCGTACATGTATTTCTTCAACTTCGGCGACTTCCACGTGGTGGGCAGTTCGCCGGAAGTGCTGGTGCGCGTGGAAGACAACCTGATCACCGTGCGCCCGATCGCCGGCACTCGCCCGCGTGGCGCGACCGAAGAGGCTGATCTGGCGCTGGAAGAAGACTTGCTCAGCGACGACAAGGAAATTGCCGAGCACTTGATGCTGATCGACCTGGGCCGTAACGATACTGGGCGCGTCTCGGAAATCGGTTCGGTGAAGTTGACCGAGAAGATGGTGATCGAGCGTTATTCCAACGTGATGCACATTGTGTCCAACGTCACCGGCGAGCTGAAAGCCGGGTTGACCGCGATGGACGCGTTGCGCGCGATTCTGCCGGCGGGCACGTTGTCGGGTGCGCCAAAGATTCGCGCGATGGAAATCATCGACGAACTGGAGCCGGTCAAGCGTGGTGTCTACGGCGGCGCCGTGGGGTATTTCGCCTGGAACGGCAACATGGACACCGCGATTGCGATCCGCACCGCCGTGATCAAGGACGGCGAGCTGCACGTGCAGGCGGGTGGCGGGATTGTTGCTGACTCGGTGCCGGCGCTCGAATGGGAAGAGACGCTGAACAAACGCCGCGCGATGTTCCGGGCTGTGGCGTTGGCCGAGCAGACTCCTCAGGGTTAACGGCTGGCGCTGGAACATGTGGGAGCTGGCTTGCCTGCGATAGCATCACCTCGGTGTACCTGATTCACCGAGGTGTCTGCATCGCAGGCAAGCCAGCTCCCACCATTGTTTTGTAGCGTGTTTCAGACCCGTTTAGAAATCCAGACTCACCCCGACACTCACCCCTTGCTGGGTCAGGCTGTCATCCTTCCTCACGTTATACACCGCCCGCAACGCCAGCTCCTGAGTCAGCTTGTGGCTGATGCCGAGGTTCAAGCGATCCGAATTGCTGCGAGGTGTGTAGCCGTCCAGCTTGAAGTCGATTCCCTGCACGCTGTTGAGTGAGATGTTGACCTTCTGAGCATCGTTTTCGAACTCGTGCTCGTGGGCCACTTCGCCAAATACTTGGGTTTGCGGGGTGACGCGGTAGCTGCCCTGCAGGCCGACGCCGAGACGCTTGGAGTCGCGTTGCTGATCATCAAACGTCAGTGCCGTGGAGCGGCTGTCCTTTTCCGAATAACCGTTCACTTCGACCCGCGCATAGTCGGCGCTGATAAACGGTGACAGGTGCCAATCGCTGCCGACGCCGGCAATGTCATAGCCCACTCGGCCGCTCAAGGCCCAGAGCCAGCCATCGGTGTCGCCTTTTTCGGAGCCTTCGCTGACGCCCAGGGCGAACTTGCGCTTGAGGCTGTCGAAGTCCAGCTTGCCGCCGGTCAGCGCAGCATCGGCCCACCAGTGATTTTGCTGATATTGAGCGAACGCGGTGCCCATGTAGCTGTTGAGCGTGTAGTCCGAGTCGCGGGCGCCGACTTCGAGTGTCTGGCGATACAGCCCGGCGGCCACACCGACGCGCCAACTGTCGTCGAGCCGATAGCTGCCGCCGACATTCACGTTGTAGCCACTGCCGTCGCCACTGGCCGAGCTGCGTTGATCATCGAAGTCCAAGTGCTGGCCACCACCGGCCACGATCGCGCGCCATTGGCCGACGGCTTGCCAGTTGCCGTTGTCGGCTTGCCACTGGTTGCGCAGTTCATCCTGGTGGGCGCGCAAGGTGCCTTGGGCCATCTCCGGCAGCAAGGTGATTTCCCAGGGGGCTGCGAGCAGGGAATAGGCGTAGTCGGCGATCAGTTGTTGGCCGGCGATGGTGGGGTGGACCGAGTCGTTGTAGATCAGCTTGGTCGGGTCCGGCTGGGTGCCGCCGATGCCGTAGGTCGGGTTGGCGGTGCAGCTGTTGCCGCTGAAGCAGGTGCCCGTGAGGTTTTGCCCGGAGGCCAAGCCGAAGCGGGCTGGGTCAGCGAAGGTTTCGTTTAACAGCAGCGGGATGTTCAACGGGATGATCTGGGCATCGATCTGCGACAGGCGTTGCACCAGTGACTGGTTGAAGATGCCGCTCAGGGCCGAGCTTGCTGCCTGCGCCGGCGTGCCGTTGATGGCGGGGGTCAAGCCCAGGTCGGGCAGCATCCATACCATGATGTAGCGAGCCCCGGCCTGTTGCAGGGCTTGGGCGCTGTCCGCCAGGCGCCCACCCGCGGCAACGGCTTGACCCGGGCTGAGCACACGCCCTTGCAGGAAGTCATTGCCGCCACCGGACAGAAAATACAGCGCGTTCGGGTCGGCCCGCCCGCCGTTTGCCGGCAGATAACCCTGGCGACTGCGCAAAACGGTGCCGCCACCGGGGTTTCCAGGCGGAATCGCCGCATTGGAGACTGAGGTGATGGAGTCCAGGATGTTGTCGGTACGGTAGCCGCCGACCGCCCAATTGTTCCCGTCAGGCAGGCCTTGTGCCGCGCGAACCGGCGAGGTGGAGGCATTCAGGTCGTTGGGCGCTACACCCAGTTTCGCACCCAGGAGGGTCGATGAGACAAGGCCATAGTCGCCCTGAAAGGTCGGCCCGGTGCGGTTGGTGAAGCGTAAAGTGGCGCCGGCCGAGCCATCGGGGAACTGGCCGGCGTCTGCCAGGCTGTCACCAAAAACGACCATGGTTGAATAGGGTGAAGGGGCTGCAAACGCCTGCGCGCAGGCCAGGGACAAGAGAGCGCCAGCGAGGGGAGCGAAAAACGGTGGTCTGAGCATGTGAAATTCCATTTAGTTGTTTTTGTATCGGACGCGAAACACTAGCAATGTAGTGAGGGTTTTCTTCGAAGAAAACAGTTTTTTCCTATAAAGAAGTCGTAGTGATTCCCCCGTATTCGCTGCTCCATATTGCACCGCTGGCGAGGCTACGTTACTGTGCCTGAACGTATGAATGAGACCCTTCCCGTGTTGATCATCAGCAAACTCTTGATGCGAGTAGTCAAGGCACACGCCCGTTGGCGTTGGCGCGCCTGACATTTTTCTCTGCCGGCCCGGCCGGACCTGTACCGATTTGCCTTCTTCACCCGTTGTTCGACGCCCCTTGCCGGCTAACCCTGGCAACCGGAACGTGCGTCTGGCAGCGGGACACTCTCTTGGAAGGCGGTCATTCGAAATCAGTGAATTCAAGAGGTTTGAACCCACATGTTGCTGATGATTGATAACTACGATTCCTTTACCTACAACGTTGTGCAGTACCTGGGCGAACTCGGTGCCGAGGTCAAGGTGGTGCGTAACGATGAACTGACGGTTGCCGAAATCGCTGCCCTGAACCCGGAGCGCATCGTGGTTTCGCCTGGCCCTTGCACGCCGACCGAAGCGGGCATCTCTCTCGAGGCCATCCAGTATTTCGCCGGCAAGTTGCCGATTCTGGGCGTCTGCCTGGGCCACCAATCCATCGGCCAGGCCTTTGGCGGTGATGTGGTGCGTGCGCGCCAGGTGATGCACGGCAAGACCAGCCCGGTGTTCCATAAAGACCTCGGTGTATTCCACGGCTTGAACCTGCCGGTGACGGTAACCCGCTACCACTCGCTGGTGGTCAAGCGTGAAACCCTGCCCGAGTGCCTGGAACTGACGGCCTGGACCCAACTGGAAGACGGCTCGGTCGACGAGATCATGGGCCTGCGCCACAAGACACTGAATATCGAAGGGGTGCAGTTTCACCCCGAGTCAATCCTGACCGAGCAGGGCTACGAGCTGTTCGCCAACTTTCTCAAGCAAAGCGGCGGCACGCGCTAAGGACTTTCCATGGATATCAAGACTGCCCTGAGCCGTATCGTCGGCCACCTGGACCTGAGCACCGCTGAAATGAGCGATGTGATGCGCGAGATCATGACCGGCCAATGCACCGATGCGCAGATTGGCGCGTTCATGATGGCGATGCGCATGAAGAGCGAAAGCATCGACGAAATCGTCGGCGCCGTATCGGTCATGCGTGAGCTGGCGGACAAGGTCGAACTCAAGACCCTCGACGGTGTGGTCGATGTGGTCGGCACCGGCGGTGACGGTGCGAATATTTTCAACGTATCCACGGCGGCGTCCTTTGTGGTCGCAGCGGCTGGCTGCACCGTGGCCAAGCACGGTAACCGTGCGGTCTCCGGCAAGAGCGGCAGTGCCGACCTGTTGGAAGCCGCCGGGATCTACCTGAACCTGACGCCAGTGCAAGTGGCGCGCTGCATCGACAGCGTCGGCATTGGCTTCATGTTTGCCCAGTCCCATCACGGCGCGATGAAACACGCCGCCGGCCCGCGCAAGGACCTCGGCCTGCGCACCCTGTTCAACATGCTCGGCCCGCTTACGAATCCGGCCGGTGTGAAACATCAGGTGGTAGGCGTGTTCAGCCAGGCACTGTGTCGGCCATTGGCTGAAGTCCTGCAGCGCCTGGGCAGCAAGCATGTGCTGGTGGTGCATTCCAAAGATGGCCTGGACGAATTCAGCCTGGCCGCCCCAACCTTTGTGGCGGAGCTGAAGAATGACGAGGTCACTGAATATTGGGTCGAGCCTGAAGACCTTGGTATGAAAAGCCAGAGTTTGCATGGACTGTCCGTAGAAAGCCCGGCAGCGTCTCTTGAGCTGATTCGTGATGCCCTGGGGCGCCGCAAGACTGAGAACGGCCAGAAAGCGGCAGAAATGATTGTGCTCAATGCCGGTGCGGCGCTGTATGCCGCGGATCACGCCTACAGTCTTAAAGAGGGCGTGGCCCTCGCTCATGATGCTCTGCACACCGGGCTTGCTCGCGAGAAACTCGAAGAGCTGGGTGCCTTTACTGCGGTGTTCAAAATGGAGAATGAAGGATGAGTGTTCCGACCGTTCTGGAAAAAATTCTGGCCCGCAAGGCTGAAGAAGTCGCCGAGCGCCGCGCCCGTGTCAGCCTGGCCGAGTTGGAAGGCCTGGCGAAAAGCGCCGATGCACCGCGTGGCTTTGCCAATGCCTTGATCAAGCAGGCCAAGGAAAAGCAGCCCGCCGTCATTGCCGAGATCAAAAAAGCTTCACCCAGCAAGGGCGTGATTCGCGAGATCTTCATTCCTGAAGACATTGCCAAGAGCTACGAGAAGGGCGGTGCCACGTGTTTGTCCGTGCTGACCGATATCGACTACTTCCAGGGCTCCGATCTGTTCCTGCAGCAGGCTCGCGCCGCGTGCAAGTTGCCGGTGATCCGCAAGGACTTCATGGTCGACCCTTACCAGATCGTCGAAGCCCGTGCCTTGGGCGCCGACTGCGTATTGCTGATCGTCTCCGCATTGGATGACGTGAAAATGGCGGAGTTGGCGGCAGTCGCCAAAAGCGTCGGCCTGGACGTGCTGGTCGAAGTGCACGACGGCGACGAACTTGAGCGAGCGCTGAAAACCCTCGACACACCGCTGGTGGGGGTCAACAACCGTAACCTGCACACCTTCGAAGTCAGCCTGGAAAACACCCTCGACCTGCTGCCACGTATTCCACGCGATCGCCTGGTGATTACCGAAAGTGGCATCGTCAACCGCGCCGACGTGGAACTGATGGAAATCAGCGGTGTGTATTCGTTCCTGGTGGGCGAGACCTTCATGCGCGCCGAGAACCCGGGCGCGGAACTGCAACGCCTGTTCTTCCCTGAGCGTGGCGTGGCCGTCAGCGGTTCGACCCTGGATTGATTGAAGTGCGGTCAGTGTGGGAGCTGGCTTGCCTGCGATGCAGACACCTCGGTGTAGCAGTTACCCCCAGGTGATGCTATCGCAGGCAAGCCAACTCCCACATTTGGTTTTGTGTCTATTCATAGAAATAGGTGTTCGATGCTCAAGCCAGTGCCGATGACAGTTGAAGCAGGCCTTGCCGCCGAGCAGGACCTGCTGGCGGCCGTTTGCGCGGGCGAGCAAGAATTCGGCCTGCTGTTCTGGCAGCCCAGTGATCAGGCCTTGGTCATGCCGCGCCGGTTGAGCCGCTTGCCGGCTTTTGATGCGGCCAGCCAAGTCTCGGCCGATGCCGGTTGGCCGGTATTGCTGCGCGAAACCGGCGGTGAACCGGTGCCGCAGTCTGCTGCGACCGTTAATATCGCGCTGGTTTACGCACCGCCGCGCAGTGAAGGCGATCAAGGGCGGATCGAAACCGGCTACCAGCGTTTGTGCCAGCCGATCTGTGACTTTCTGATTGAGTTGGGCGGTGATGCCAGTGTCGGTGAGATTGACGGCGCCTTCTGCGATGGCCGTTACAACGTCAACCTCAACGGTCGCAAGATGGTGGGCACCGCCCAGCGCTGGCGGCAAAGCGGCGGCCGCCCGGTGGGTTTGGTGCACGGTGCTTTGTTGCTGGATAACGACCGCGAGGAGTTGATTGCGGCGGTCAATCGCTTCAATGAAGCGTGTGGCCTCGACCAGCGGGTGCGTGCCGACAGCCATATTGCCTTGCACGAAGCCTTTCCCGCGCCGGATGCGATCACCCGTCTGGATGCGTTGTACCGTCAGATGCTGGCCGGGTTCCTGCCGGTTTAACGCGTACCGAACACCACCATCGTCTTGCCTTTGACGTGCACGAGGTTGCGTTCTTCCAGGTCCTTGAGCACCCGACCGACCATTTCCCGTGAGCAGCCGACAATGCGCCCGATTTCCTGGCGCGTGACTTTGATCTGCATGCCGTCAGGATGGGTCATGGCGTCCGGTTGCTTGCACAGCTCCAGCAGGCAACGGGCCACGCGTCCGGTGACATCAAAGAACGCCAGGTCACCCACTTTGCGTGTGGTGTCGCGCAGCCGCTGGGCGATCTGACCGCTCAGGGCGTACAGGATGTCGGGATCATGCTGGGCCAGTTCGCGGAACTTCGTGTAACTGATTTCAGCGACTTCGCACTCGACCTTGGCCCGCACCCAGGCGCTGCGTTCCTGCTCTTTGCCCGCCTGTTCAAACAACCCCAGTTCCCCAAAGAAATCGCCGGTATTGAGGTAGGCGATGATCATTTCGCGGCCCTCTTCATCCTCGATCAGGATGGTGACCGAGCCCTTGATAATGAAGAACAGTGTTTCCGAACGTTCGCCCGCGCAGATGATGTTGTGCTTGGCCGGATAACGCCGGCGCTGGCAATGCATCAACAGTTTGTCGAGGTTCTTGATCTTGGGTGTGGGAGTAAGAGCAACCATGGTTGTATCCCGGAAAGACTGCACGGTGTGGTTGGATTTATTTTTTTATCCAGCGGTGTCGGCATTGAGACACGCTGTACAAAGGATGGCAATGCGCCATTGAATTGGCGCCAGCTTAACAGACACATTCTGCTTCGATTGAGGAATTTACCGGGCAAAGACTGCTATTTACAGCTTTCATGCTGGGCGCTGCTGTTTCAAAGCCCTGTGCTAAGCTGGCGACCCTTTTTTAGCAGTGGAGTCTGGGCGATGAAGGCACGCATCCAATGGGCGGGCGAGGCCATGTTCCTCGGTGAGTCGGGCAGTGGCCATGTAGTGGTCATGGATGGCCCGCCGGACGCCGGTGGCCGTAACCTGGGCGTACGCCCGATGGAAATGCTCCTGCTGGGGGTAGGCGGTTGCAGCAACTTCGACGTGGTCAGCATCCTGAAGAAATCCCGTCAGGCCGTGGAAAGCTGCGAAGCCTTCCTGGAAGCCGAGCGCGCCACCGAAGATCCCAAGGTGTTCACCAAGATCCACATGCATTTCGTGGTGAAGGGTCGGGCGCTGAAGGAAGCCCAGGTCAAGCGTGCCATTGAGCTGTCAGCTGAGAAGTATTGCTCGGCGTCGATCATGCTCGGCGCGGCCGGTGTGGCAATCACTCATGATTACGAGATCATTGAGTTAGGTTGAGACACACCGCAAAAGAAAAGGGCGCTTCGATAGCGCCCTTTTTTGTGGATCAGTTTTGACGCACTTAGATGCGATAGGTGCTTTTGGTCATTACTTTGGCCAGCAGGCTCATACCAAACCGCACCGGCGCCGGGAAGCGGAAGCCGCCCGCATCCAGTGCGCTATCTGCGTGATGTTCTTCATCAATACGCATCTGCTCAAGAATGGCGCGAGACTTTTCGTCCTCAGCCGGCAGTTGCTCCAGGTGTTCATCCAAGTGTTTGCAGACCTGATGTTCCGTGGCGGCGACAAAACCGAGGCTGACCTTGTCGCTGATCAAGCCGGCGGCGGCGCCGATACCAAACGACAAACCGTAAAACAGTGGGTTGAGCACGCTGGGATGGCTACCGAGCTGGCGAATGCGTTGCTCGCACCAGGCCAGGTGGTCGATCTCTTCTTCGGCCGCATGTTCCATCGCTGCCCGTACTTGCGGCAGCTTGGCGGTCAGCGCCTGGCCTTGGTACAACGCCTGGGCACAGACTTCTCCGGTATGGTTGATGCGCATCAGGCCGGCAACGTGGCGGGTGTCGGTCTCGCTCATCTGCGCGTCGGGCTGCACGATGGCAGGCGATGGGCGGTACGGTTGGCCGCTGAACGGCAACAGCGTGCGCATGGCCGTGTCGGCTTGCAGCAACAGACGGTCAATCGGCGAGTAGTGACGTTGGGTAGTCATGCTGACCTCCGGGAAGAATCTCGGCGGTCAGTTTACCGCAAGAGAGGGTGAAGCGTTTGCGCTGAGTCAAGGGCATTGGGTCGCAGCCCGGGGCTGCGACCGTGGTTGCAGGGTTGATCAGCCCGGTGGCCAGTTCATCTGGCGCTGACCCAGCACGTGCATGTGGATGTGATAAACGGTCTGGCCGCCATCCTCATTGCAGTTCATGACCACGCGAAAGCCCTTCTCGCAGCCTTGCTCCACCGCCAATCGCTGAGCGGTGAACAAAATGTGGCCAGCGAGGGCTTTGTCTTCTTCGGTCAGGTCGTTGAGGGTACGAATAGGCTTTTTCGGAATCACCAGAAAATGCACGGGCGCCATTGGGGCAATATCGTGGAAGGCGAGGACCTGGTCATCTTCATAGATGATCTTCGCGGGTATTTCCCTGTTGATGATCTTGGTGAACAGAGTATCCACAGCTGTTTCTCCATTGTGAAAGTGCAGGGGAGTGTACCCAGCCAGTCAGCGTGGGCAATAGGCCTTGTTGATCGCACCGGCGATCTTGCGTGTCAGCCAGCGAGGGCTGAAACGCGGGCTGAAGGCCAGCCAACGGTTGCGTCGCCCGGGAATGATGATGGCTTTGTTTCTTTCCAGCGCACGCACGGTGTAGAGCGCAACTTCTTCGGGGCTCATCAGTTGCTTGCTGCGGTCCAGCTTGGCGGTGTCCATTTGAGCGGTGCCGAAGAATGCGGTGCGCGTAGGGCCGGGGCACAGTACCGAGACTTTGATGCCGCAGGTCTTCAACTCTTCGCGCAAGCCTTCGGAGAAGTGCAACACATACGCCTTGCTGGCGTAATAGCTGCTCATCCACGGGCCAGGCTGAAAGGCTGCGACCGAGGCAACGTTGAGAATCTGGCCCCCACCATTGAGGGCCATGGCGTTACCAAGGGCATGGCACATGCGGGTCAGGGCCAGGATGTTGACTTCGATCAGGTCTTGTTCAGTCATCCAGTCCTGGGCCAGGAATGGCCCGCTGGTGCCCATGCCGGCGCAATTGACCAGCAGGTCTATCTGGCGCTCACCTTCTTCAAGTTCCAGCAGAAACCCGGACAAGCGCAGCGGCTCGCCCAGGTCGCAGGCACGAAACAGCACCTCGACGCCGAAGCGTTGAGTCAATTCAATTGCAATGCTTTCCAACTGATCACGCTGGCGGGCCACCAGAATCAAGCTGCGGCCGCGACGGGCCAGTGCTTCGGCCAAAGCCAGGCCGATGCCGCTGGAGGCACCGGTGATCAGAGCGTAACGGGTCATGCCTTTCTCCATCGCAACGCCGCCGGGCCTGTGACAGAGGCATCACAGGCGGCGGGCGTTTCTTCACTGTTCTGGAGAGTCTACAGGTTCGGCCGTGTCGTCAGCACTTTGCGCACCTTCTTCTTCATCAACGGTGACGCTTTGATCGGTGGCGTCATCGGAGGTGATGGAGCTGCTTTCGTAGCTGCTGTCCATATTGGCTTCGAGTTGGTTCAAGTAGCCGTTCATACCCAGCGCCACCACAATGGCGAACATCACCGGAATGAATGCCAGCCACAGGGCAGCCAACACTTTTACCGCGGTGGAGTTGCGCGGAGGCGGCGCGCCGTATTGGTTGGCGCCTGCATTACCCGGCAATACCAGCAACAGGATCGGGAAGACGCTGTTCACCAAAGGCACCAGATGCAGGAACCACAGCCAGCCCGACCAACCCAGGTCGTGCAGGCGTTGCACACCGATTTGCACACTGACCCAGACAATCGCAACAACCAGCGCGAAGCCCAGCAGCGAGCCGAGAATGATGCCGGCGGTCGGTGAGGCGGTCGCCACGGCAAAGCTCGCGGTGCTGATGATGCCGCCAGCGACCAGCATTGCCAGGGTCAACACCAGCGTCCAGGCGAGATACCGGAGACGGCCGATACGCCCGTCGATGGTGAAGACCTTGAGTGTCGAGTACTCCTCGGTGTGGTCACCCACTGCCGCACGCGGCGGAGCATAGGGCGAAGCAGCGGAACGCGAGAAGTCAGACGCGCGGGTATCCGTTTCGTGAGCTTCGGCCAGGCTGAAGGCCACGGGTTGCTCAGGTTCGATACGTGCATCGACCCCGGCGTTTTTCAGCGCCGTGAGGTAGGTTTCGGCATCGGAGCGGGACAGGTCACGCTTGAGCGCGACCGGGCGGCCGGTAAAAAGCTTTTCGATGGCTGCCACATCGCTTTTGAACAGTTCGGCGAGGTTCAGCTTGGCAGTGGTGCTTTCGACACCCGGGAGCAGGGCTCCGTCAAACACAATCTTGAAACGGTTGTCGCTCATGCGGGCATCCTTGTCACTTGAATCAGGGAAGGAGTACAGGCCGACTTCGGTCAGCAGGCCTGGCGGTTATCAGCGTGGCCAGCGAAGTTGTGCCGAGTGCTCGCGTGCCTTGCGGTATTCGGCATCCAGGCGGGCAATCAGTTCATCGACGCTGGGCAAATCATTAATCTCACCGACGCCCTGGCCGGCGGACCATACGGTTTTCCAGGCTTTGGCTTCGTCGCTCAACGGCTTGAGCTTGGAGCCGAAGTTTACTTCACCTTTGCCTTGTAAGGCAGCGAGGTCGAAACCGGCGTTTTCCAGGCTTTGGCGCATGAAGCTCGCCGGTACGCCAGAGACTGCGGGAGTGTGCACGATGTCGGCGGCGCGCGATGTGAGCAGCATCTCTTTATAGGCATCCGGGGCGTGGCTTTCAGTGGTGCCGATAAAGCGCGTGCCGAAATAGGCGAGGTCTGCGCCCAGCACTTGGGCGGCGAGGATCTCGTGCCCATGGTTGAGGCAGCCGGCCAGCAGCAGGGTTTTATCGAAGAATTGGCGAATCTCGGCAATCAGAGAAAATGGGCTCCACGTGCCGGCATGGCCACCGGCGCCTGCGGCCACGGCAATCAGGCCATCAACACCGGCTTCTGCGGCTTTCTCGGCATGGCGCCGAGTGGTCACGTCGTGAAACACCAGGCCGCCGTAGCTGTGCACGGCATCGACCAACTCCTTTACTGCGCCCAGGCTGGTGATGACGATCGGCACTTTGTGCTCGACGCAAATCGCCAAGTCGGCTTCCAGGCGTGGGTTGCTGTTGTGCACGATCAGGTTCACGGCATATGGCGCAGGGTTGTCCAGTTGCGCCAGGCCCGCTTCGATTTCTTCCAGCCAGGCCTTGAAGCCGCTGCTCTCGCGCTGGTTGAGCGCCGGGAAACTCCCGACCACTCCATTGCGACAGCACGCCAGGACCAGCTGCGGGTTGGAAATCAGAAACATCGGCGCCGCCACCACTGGCAGGCGCAGACGTTGTTCGAGCAAGGCAGGCAATGACATTGGAGGTACCCTGAGTAATTGAAATTAGAACGGTTTGACCACGACCAAAATTACGATAGCCAGCAATATCAGAACGGGCACTTCGTTGAACCAGCGATAAAAGACATGGCTGCGGGTGTTTTCGCCACGGGCGAAGCGTTTTACCTGGGCGCCGCACATATGGTGGTAGCCGATGAGCAGCACCACGAGCGTCAGCTTGGCATGGATCCACGCGCCGGATTGAAAGATGGCGGGGTTGAGGTAGATCAGCCAGCCGCCGAACACCAGGCTGGCAATCATCGCCGGGCCCATGATGCCGCGGTAGAGCTTGCGCTCCATGATGCTGAAGCGTTCTTTGCTGACGGTGTCTTCACTTTGGGCGTGGTAGACGAACAGGCGTGGCAGGTAGAACAGCGCGGCAAACCAGCAGACGATACTGACGATGTGGAAGGCTTTGACCCATAGATAGAGCATTTCTAGTTATTCCCAGGTTCACGGTAACTGAAGATAGTAGTGGCTCATGCGCCCTTACGTCACGTTGGCGGTTGTCGCAGGACGATACGGCCCCTATTATCGACGGCTTTCCAGTGGGTTCGTTGAGGGCAGGTTTATGGTCAAGGTCGGTATCGTCGGCGGCACGGGTTACACCGGTGTCGAATTGCTGCGTCTGTTGGCTCAGCATCCGCAAGCTGAGGTGGTGGTCATCACTTCCCGATCCGAGGCCGGGCTGGCCGTTGCCGATATGTACCCGAACCTGCGAGGCCACTACGACGGCCTGGCGTTCAGCGTTCCGGACATCAAGACCCTTGGCGCGTGTGATGTGGTGTTCTTTGCTACCCCGCACGGAGTGGCCCATGCACTGGCTGGCGAACTGCTTGCTGCCGGTACCAAAGTCATCGACCTGTCGGCTGACTTCCGTTTACAGGACGCCGATGAGTGGGCCAAGTGGTACGGCCAGCCGCATGGCGCCCCTGAGTTGTTGGAGGAGGCGGTGTATGGCCTGCCGGAAGTCAATCGCGAGCAAATCAAGCAAGCGCGCCTGATTGCGGTGCCAGGTTGCTATCCAACCGCGACGCAGCTGGGGTTCCTGCCATTGCTGGAAGCGGGGTTGGCGGATACTTCGCGCCTGATCGCGGACTGCAAGTCGGGTGTCAGCGGCGCCGGTCGTGGTGCTGCAGTGGGTTCTTTGTACTCCGAGACGTCGGAAAGCATGAAGGCCTATGCAGTAAAAGGGCATCGTCACTTGCCGGAAATCCGCCAGGGGCTGCGTCGTGCTGCCGGTAAGGATGTGGGCCTGACCTTCGTTCCGCACCTGACGCCGATGATCCGTGGCATTCACTCCACGCTGTACGCAACCGTTGTTGATCGCTCGGTAGACCTGCAGGCGCTGTTTGAAAAGCGCTATGCCAATGAACCGTTCGTCGATGTGATGCCTGCCGGCAGTCACCCGGAAACCCGCAGCGTGCGCGGTGCAAACGTGTGCCGTATTGCGGTTCATCGGCCGCAGGATGGCGACCTGGTGGTGGTGTTGTCGGTGATCGATAACCTGGTCAAGGGCGCGTCGGGCCAGGCGGTACAGAACATGAACATCCTGTTTGGCCTGGATGAGAAGCTGGGCCTGTCCCACGCGGGCATGTTGCCTTAAAAGCAGCTGATAGCCTCAAGTTGTCAGCGGCAAGCTTGAAGCTTAACGGCTTGAAGCTGGCCGCTGCTCCCATAATAGTTGACCGCTTTTCTAGGAGAAGCGGATAATGCCCGCCATTACGCATATGGCGGCGGTACGCCGGGAGATTATCAGCATGAGCGTTGAATCCTTCACCCCCACGGCTTTGCAATTCACCCACGGTGCTGCGCACAAGGTGAAGAGCCTGGTCGATGAAGAGGGTAATGATCGCTTGAAGCTGCGCGTATTCGTTACGGGCGGCGGTTGTTCAGGGTTTCAGTACGGTTTTACCTTCGATGAAGATGTAGCCGATGACGACACCATCGTTGAGCGCGAGGGCGTCAGCCTGGTCGTGGACCCGATGAGCTTCCAATACCTGGCAGGTGCCGAGGTGGATTACCAGGAAGGTCTTGAAGGTTCGCGTTTCGTGATCAAAAACCCTAACGCCACCACGACCTGTGGTTGCGGGTCTTCGTTCTCGATCTGATCGGCAACGGAAACAAAAACGCCGCTTGGCTTAATAGGCCAAGCGGCGTTTTGCTGTCTGCAGATTCTGAAGGGGTAGTCAGGCGGGGTAGATCGCGCCCAGTACCCGCAGCCCGTGTGCGCCGGTGACGCTGGGGCGGTTGGCGGCGATGCCTTCCAGGCAGCAATGGGCCAGCCAGGCGAAGGCCATGGCTTCAACCCAGTCGGGGTCCACGCCGTAAGTCGCGGTGCTGCTGACCAGGGTGGATGGCAACAGCGCCGCCAAACGGCTCATCAGTGCGGCGTTATGCGCGCCGCCGCCACACACCAGTAACGTTTCGGTGTCGGCTTGTGCCGCTTGCAGGGACTCGACGATGGTCAACGCGGTCAGTTCAAGCAGGGTTGCTTGTACATCCCGGGGTTGGAAGGCTGGCAATCTGCCAAGGTGATGTTGCAGCCATCCCAGGTTGAAGACTTCACGCCCGGTACTTTTGGGGCCCCGGGTCAGGAAGAATGGGTCGCTGAGTAGCGCGTTAAGCAACTGAATCTCGACTTTGCCACTGGCGGCCCATTGGCCGTCGCGATCAAATTGTTCGCCACGTTGATGGTGAATCCAGGCGTCGAGCAGGACGTTGCCTGGGCCGCAGTCGAAGCCGGCTACAGGTTTGCCGGTCTCGATCAGGCTAAGGTTGCTGAACCCGCCGATATTCAACACCGCGCGGTTGCCGGTATGTTCCCCGAACAATGCTTCATGAAAGGCAGGCACTAATGGTGCGCCCTGGCCCCCGGCGGCGACATCGCGACTGCGAAAATCACTGACGACAGTAATGCCAGTCAGCTCGGTCAACAGGGCCGGGTTGCCGATCTGTACGGTAAAGCCCCGTGCAGGTTCGTGGCGAATGGTCTGGCCGTGGCTGCCAATTGCGCGAATGTCATGAGGCATGAGGTGCTGCTGGCCCAGCAAGGCGTGAATGCCTTGGGCTGCAAGTGTCACCCAGTGTTGCTGGGCAATGGCCGAACGAGCGATTTCGTCCGGGCCGCTGGCGCACAGGCTTAGCAGCTCTGCGCGCAGGGTGTCTGGCATAGGGATGTAGTGCGTGGCGATCAAGTTGATCGCCGGGTTTTGTTCGATCAGGGCGATATCCAGGCCATCAAGGCTGGTCCCGGACATCACACCTATATAGAGCGGCATACCTTAACGCTTCGCCGAGGCCAGCAGGGTGGAGCGCTCCTGGTCCATGCGTGCCATCAACGGCTGGCTTTGTTGCAGGAAGCGCGCGCGCTCGGCTTTGGCGATGGGGTCGGCCATCGGCAGTTTCTGACCCAATGGATCGACGTGGACGCCATTCACCTGGAATTCATAGTGCAAATGCGGGCCGGTGGACAGGCCTGTGGTGCCGATGTAGCCGATCACCTGGCCTTGCTTCACGTTACTGCCCGTGGAGACGCCTTTGGCGAACCCTTGCATATGGCCGTACAGCGTGCGGTAGGTGTTGCCGTGCTGGATGATTACGGTATTGCCGTAGCCACCGCGACGTCCGGCCAGCAGGACCTTGCCATCACCGGCCGCTTTGATTGGCGTGCCGCGTGGAGCGGCATAGTCGACGCCTTTGTGGGCGCGGATTTTGTTCAGGATTGGATGCTTGCGACCCATGGAGAAGCGCGAGCTGATGCGAGCAAAGTCCACTGGCGTGCGGATGAAGGCTTTGCGCATGCTATTGCCGTCAGCCGTGTAGTAGCTGCTATTGCCTTGTTTGTTGGTGTAGCGCACAGCGGTGTAGGTCTTGCCACGGTTGGTGAAGCGCGCGGAAAGAATGGCGCCGGTGCCGACCACCTTGCCGTTGGCGACTTTTTGTTCGTATATCACGTCGAATTCGTCACCCTGGCGAATGTCCTGGGCGAAATCGATGTCGTAGCCAAACACGCTGGCCATGTCCATGGTCATGCTGTGTGACAAGCCGGCGCGGGCGGCCGATTGTGACAATGAGCTGTTGATCACACCGTGTACGTAGGCGGAGCGCATAACCGGTTTGGTGGTGATGCGGTTGAAGGCAAAGCCTTTGGCGCCCTTGGTGAGGGTAATGCTCTCGAGGTCGCTGACATTACTGTGCAGGTTCTTCAACTGGCCATTGGGTGCCAATTCGAACTCAAGCTTCTGGCCGTGTTTGAGCTGGGTGAATTGCTTGGCTTGTTTATCGCTGGCCAGCACCTCATTAACAGTAGCAGTGGGCAGGCCGACCTTTTCGAACAGCGTTGAAAGCGTATCGCCTTTGGCGACGATTACTTCGCGGTGCAGGGGATTCTTTGGGACAACCGCTGCAGGCTGCTCTTGAGCGGCGTGTTGAGTGTCTTCGGGAGTGCTTTCTATCTGTGCAAATGGTGATTCGGCTGGTGCGTTTGTGGCTTGTTGCGCGTCGGAAGCGTCTTGATCTTGTGTCAGTTGTTCAACTGGACTTTCCAGGTCAAGGCTCAGGGATGTTCGTTTGGCTTCTACGTCACTGGAAGGGAATACCAGGAGTGCCAGGCTGAGAAGGGCGGCGATACCACTTGCGGCGAGCAGGTGGGTCTTCGGGTAAAGCGGCGGCGCTTTAGACGGTTCTGTGGTCATAAGTAATTTTGACTTTGAAGATGAAATGGAAAAGATGAATGACATGATGAAGATGAAATAACTGTATAAAATATAACCAAATCATCTGTGGCGCAAGCTCGCGAACGCTGGGCTTGCTGAACGGTGTCCGTGCGCAGGGCAAAACTTGTAATTAGTCCCTGATCTTGTATGGTTGGTTCCCTTTTGAATCTGAGCCTTGCGGGTCTGTTATGAAGTCGGTTGAAGAGCAGCTAGCGCTGATAAAACGTGGTGCGGAAGAACTGTTGGTCGAGGCCGAGCTGATCGAAAAGCTCAAGCGTGGCCAACCCCTGCGTATCAAGGCTGGCTTTGATCCGACAGCGCCGGATCTACACCTGGGTCACACCGTGCTTATTAATAAGCTGCGCCAGTTCCAGGAACTGGGGCACCAGGTGATCTTCCTTATAGGTGACTTCACCGGGATGATCGGTGATCCGAGCGGCAAGAGCGCGACGCGTCCGCCGTTGACTCGTGAGCAGGTTCTCGATAATGCCGAGACCTATAAGACCCAAGTGTTCAAGATTCTCGATCCGGCCAAGACCGAGGTGGCATTCAACTCCACCTGGATGGATCAGATGGGGCCGGCGGATTTCATTCGCCTGACATCCCAGTACACCGTAGCGCGCATGCTTGAGCGTGATGACTTCGACAAGCGCTACTCCACCAATCAGCCTATCGCTATCCATGAGTTCCTCTACCCGCTGGTACAAGGGTATGACTCGGTGGCATTGCGCGCAGACGTTGAGCTGGGCGGCACTGACCAGAAGTTCAATCTGCTGATGGGGCGTGAGCTGCAGCGCGCATACGGTCAAGAGGCCCAGTGCATTCTGACCATGCCGTTGCTGGAGGGGTTGGACGGCGTCAAGAAGATGTCCAAGTCCTTGGGTAACTATGTGGGTATCCAAGAAGCGCCGGGTGTTATGTACGGTAAGCTGGTTTCGATTCCAGATGCATTGATGTGGCGTTACTTCGAGCTGTTGAGCTTCCGCTCGATGGACGAGATTAATGCACTGCGCGCTGAAGTCGAGGCGGGCGCCAATCCGCGTGATGTGAAGATCAAGTTGGCGGAAGAGATTGTGGCGCGCTTCCATGGTGAGGAGGCTGCGGCCAATGCTCACCGTGCAGCGGGTAACCGTATGAAGGATGGCGAGCTGCCGGATGATCTGCCGGAGATCGAATTGACTGCTGCTGAGGCGATGCCGATTGCTGCCGTCCTTAATAAGGCGGGTCTGGTGAAGAATTCCGCGGTTGCTCGCGACCTTTTGGGTTCCGGTGGTGTGCGTATAGATGGTGAGGTTGTGGATCGCACCTTTATATACGAGCTGGGCGCTACCCACGTTTGCCAGGCCGGCAAGAAGGCATTTGCGCGTATTACGCTCAAATCCGAATAAAGCTGGAATTAGGTGTTGACGGCGATTTATATCTGTCTATAATTCGCCCCACTTCCGGCGCAGTCGAAACGGAAAACTCCTTGGTAAACAAAGAGTT
>NZ_CP168079.1:2533673-2785336 GCF_050915955.1 Pseudomonas sp. UBT
GGGGTTTCCCCATGTGAGAGTAGGTCATCGTCAAGATTAAATTCCAGAACCCCTGTTTGCTAAAGCAAACAGGGGTTTTGTTTTGGGCGGTCGAAAAGTGCAAAGGGGCTATCGGCATCCACAATGCACTTCACCATGAACGCACGCTGTCTCATATGTAGCATCGCCCCGTATGTTTTTCGATAAGTCGCTCAATCCTTCCCGACAAATTTGCACAGTTATTTCTGAACCAGACCATTAGAATAGGCACCTAACCTTTTTTAGAATTAGAGCCCTATCTATGCCCGATCCGGTTGATACCCCCGAGGTGTCGGATTTACCACTGGATGATCTGGTGGCATGCCATGAGTGCGACTTGCTGATGCGCAAGCCAACGCTCGCCCTGGGCGAAAAGGCTCAATGCCCGCGCTGCGGCTACGAGCTCTATGCTCATCGCCACAATGTCGTCGAGCGAAGCCTCGCCTTGGTGATTGCCGCGCTGTTGCTGTACATCCCTGCGAACTTTTTACCGATCATGCAGCTCAATCTACTTGGGCAGTCGTCAGAGGACACCGTGTGGAGTGGCGTCGTCGGCCTGTTCGATACCGGTATGCAAGGTGTAGCGGTTGTCGTATTCCTGTGCAGCATGGGAATTCCCCTGCTCAAGTTGCTCTGCCAATTAGCGGTGCTGCTAAGCATTCGCTGGAAGATCGGGCGCAGTTATGGGCTGTTGCTCTATCGCATTTACCATCACTTGAAGGATTGGGGGATGTTGGAGGTCTACTTGATGGGTGTGCTTGTCGCGATCGTTAAACTCGCCGACATGGCCTCTATCACAATTGGCCTGGGTCTGACCTGCTTCGTCAGTCTATTAATCGTTCAGGTTCTGCTTGAGGTGGTGATGTCGCCCCACCAGATCTGGCAGGCATTGGCAGGAGAGGATGATCATGCGGGCGATTGATGCAGGCATTCTGATTTGTACCGAATGCCACGAGTTGAACAAGCAAGAGGCCGATACCGATGAGCAGCTCTGCACGCGCTGCGGTGCGCTGATCCATGCCCGTCGCCCCAACAGCCTCATGCGCACCTGGGCCTTACTGATCACTGCGGCGATCTTGTATATCCCCGCCAATCTGTTGCCAATCATGACCGTCAGCTCCCTTGGCCAAGGCGACCCCAGTACGATCATGTCGGGGGTGATTCAGCTGGTACAGCACGGTATGTTTCCCATCGCTGCCGTGGTGTTTATTGCCAGCATCCTGGTGCCGACATTCAAACTGGTAGGCATTGGCCTGTTGCTGTTTTCGGTGCAGCGCCACCAACCGCTGTCCGCGCAGCAACGCATCGTTATGTACCGCTTTATCGAATTCATTGGCCGCTGGTCCATGCTGGATATCTTCGTGATCGCCATCCTGGTGGCGGTTGTTAACTTTGGGCGACTTGCCAGTGTCGAGGCCAATCTTGGCGCTGCAGCGTTCGCCAGTGTGGTGATCTTGACGATGCTTGCCGCAGTAACTTTTGATCCCCGACTGATTTGGGATAACACGGAGTCGGACGACGACCATGAGTGATTTGCCAAAAGCTAAAACCCGCCCAGCTTCCAATTGGTCGGCCATTTGGGTGTTGCCATTGGTCGCCCTGATTATTGGCGGCTGGTTAGGGTGGCGCGCCTATTCCCAGCAAGGCATTGAGATCCAGGTCCGCTTTGAAAGCGGCGAAGGCATCCAGGTCAACAAGACCGAAGTGGTCTACAAAGGCATGACCGTGGGCAAGGTCAAGACGCTGGCCCTGGACGACGAGGGCAGCAATCGCGGTGTGATCGCGACCATTGAGATGAACAAGGATGTCGAGCAATACCTCAAGACCAACACCCGTTTCTGGCTGGTCAAACCCAGCGTCAGCCTCGCTGGCATTACGGGTCTGGAAACCCTGGTCTCGGGTAACTACATTGCCGCCAGCCCTGGCGATGGCGAGCCCACTCGCAAATTCAAAGCGCTCTCCGAAGAACCGCCTTTGTCCGATGCCAAGCCCGGCCTCCACCTGACCATCAAGGCCGATCGCCTTGGCTCGCTCAACCGTGGCAGTCCGGTGTTCTACAAACAGATCCAGGTCGGTCAGGTCAAAAGCTACCTGCTGTCCGAAGACCAGAGCACTGTCGAGATCAAGGTCTACATCGAGCCGACCTACGCCAATCTGGTGCGCAAACACACACGTTTCTGGAACGCCAGCGGCATCAGCATCGACGCCAACCTCTCCGGCGTAAAAGTGCGCAGCGAATCCCTCTCCAGCATCGTCGCCGGTGGTATCGCGTTCGCCACACCCGAGAATCGCAAGGACAGCCCGCCGACCGACCCGAGCCTGCCGTTTCGCCTCTACGAGGACTTCGACGCCGCCGCAGCCGGCATCAAGGTCAAGGTCAAGCTCACCGATTTCGAGGGCCTGCAAGCCGGGCGTACTCCGGTCATGTACAAAGGCATCCAGGTCGGTAGCCTGAAAACCCTGAAGATTGACCCGGACCTGTCCAGTGCCAACGCCGAGCTGACCCTCGATCCGCTCGCCGAAGACTACCTGGTACAGGACACCCAATTCTGGGTGGTCAAACCGTCCATCTCCCTGGCGGGCATCACGGGGCTGGAAGCCCTGGTCAAAGGTAACTACATCGCCATCCGCCCCGGCGACAAAGGCAGCGCACCACAACGTGAGTTCGTCGCCCGAGCCAAAGCGCCGCCGTTGGACCTGCGTTCCCCAGGCCTGCACATGGTGCTGTTCACGGACAACCTTGGCTCCCTGGATGTCGGCAGCCCGATCCTCTATAAGCAGGTCAAAGTGGGTTCGGTGCAGAGCTACCAGTTCTCGCGCAAGAACAAACAACTGGTCATCGGTGTTCACATCGAGAAGGAATACGAGAACCTGGTCAACGGCTCGACGCGTTTCTGGAATGCCAGCGGCGTCACGCTGACCGGCGGCCTCACCGGCGGCATCCAGGTTAAGAGTGAATCCCTCGCCAGCCTGATGGCCGGTGGTATCGCCTTCGAAACGCCGGAACCGAATGTGCCGCTGAAAAAACGCATCCCGCGTTTCCGTCTGTTCACTGATCGTGAAGCGGCCAATCAACATGGCACCCTCGTGACCATCAAGGTTGATCGCGCCGACGGTTTGCGCGCGGGCACGCCAGTGCGCTTCAAAGGCCTGGATGTGGGCAAGATCGAGCACGTCGACCTCAGCGCCGACATGCAGTCAGTGCTGCTCAGCGCCCGTATTACCCAAGTGGCCGATCGGATCGCGCGCACAGGCAGCCAGTTCTGGGTGGTCAAGCCTGAGCTGGGTTTGATGAAAACCTCAAACCTGGAAACCCTGGTAACCGGCCAATACATTGAAGTGCTGCCCGCCGCGAAAAACCTAGGGCCGCAAAAAAGCTTCGTCGCATTGGACAAGCCACCGGAGGCGGTTCACCAGGAGGAAGGCCTCAGCTTGGTACTCAGCGCTGCACGTCGTGGCTCGCTGAAAGAGGGCGTTCCGGTCACTTACCGTGAAGTCACCGTCGGCAAAGTCACTGGCTACGAGCTGGGCCAGACCGCCGACCGTGTGCTGATCCACATCCTGATCGAACCCAAGTACGCGCCGCTGGTGCGTGGTGGCAGTCGCTTCTGGAACACCAGCGGTTTTGGACTCGACTTCGGCCTGTTCAAAGGTGCGACGGTCCGCACCGAATCCCTGGAAACCCTCGTTGCCGGCGGCATCGCCTTCGCAACGCCAGATGGCGAGCGTATGGGCAACGCCGCCCGCCCGCAGCAAACCTTCCCGTTGTTCGACAAGTTCGAAGATGAATGGCTGACTTGGGCGCCTAAAATCCCACTCGGCAAATAAGCCGAGGCGCGGCCTTCGCGAGCAAACCCGCTCCCACATTCGACCGCGTTCCTACAGGATAAACGCGGTCAAAAGTGGGAGCGGGCTTGCTCGCGATGAGGCCCTCAAAAACACCGCAAAAAAAGGCCACGATCCATAAGATCGCGGCCTTTTTGCATTTCAGCGCAGTGGATTAAACCGCATCCAACTCCGGCTCATCCGCCTGCACATTCACCGTTGCCTTCACCGCATCGTGACGACGGATGTACTTCCAATCCGCCTCGTCGATGTAGATGCCATTCGGCCCGCTGCCGCCTTCCAGGTCGATCGCCACCTGGGCGGACACCTGCGGCTTCACACTGGCCAGGATCGGCACAAAGCCCAACTGCAAACTGGTTTCCAGCAGCGCCGCCTGGTTCTTCTCGTCGATGTCTGCCGCTTCATCGAGGTAGTACGGCAAGCGCACGCGACCGGCCTGGTCACGGTCCATCAAGTGCAGCAACAAATACATGTTGGTCAGTGCCTTGATGGTCATGGTGGTGCCGTTCGACGCCGCGCCATCAATGTCGGTGTGAATCACGGGCTGACCGTTCACCTTGGTGATTTCGAACGCGAGCTCGAACAGGTCCTTGAGGCCCAACTGGTTATGGTTGGCAGCCACCAGGCGTGCGAGGTATTCCTTGGCCTCTTCGTTCTTGTTGTCCTGCTCGGCGCTCTGGCTGAGGTCGAACACCGACAAGGTTTCGCCTTCTTCATATTGACCGGCACTGTGGATGATCTGGTCGATATGCTTGAGGGCTTCCTTGTTCGGCGCCAGCACGATACGGAAGCTCTGCAGGTTGGAAACCTGGCGCTTGTTGATCTCGCGGTTGAACAAGGCCAGTTGGTGTTCCAGGCTGTCGTAGTCGCTGCGGATATTGCGCAGGGTCCGCGCGATATCGGTGACCGCTGCGCGGCGTGCCTTGCCCAGCGTCAGGGCTTCATCGGTGCGGTGCGCATAGGCGTTGATCAGCAATTGCAGGCGACGCTCCACGTCATCCTCGCTGTCAAACTTGGCCACACCCTTGAGGCGCACTTGGGCGTAAAGCGCTTCGATCTGGCCGTCGGCGCGCAGCAAACCTTGCCAGCTGTCCTGATAGTCGTTGAGCAACGGCAGCAAGTTGTCCATGGAGTCGTCCACCGGGTCCATGAACGGTGTGCCGAACGGCAAGTCCGCCGGCAGTAACTGACGGCGGCGCAGCGCGTCATCCAGCGTGCGCTGTTTGGCTTCCATATCGCCGATCTGACGCCCGACCAATTGCAGCTTGGCCGACAGCTGTTGGACGCGCTCGGTAAACGCATCGCTGGAGCGCTTGAGTTCATCCTGCGCCGCTTCCATCTGCGCCAGGTTTTCCAGTTTCTCGCCTTCCTCGGCACTCAGGGTTTGCGCGCGGCGGAAATCTTCCAAAGCCTTCTGCGCATCCAGCACTTGCTGGTACAGCGCTTCGGTCTGCGTCTTGCTCGCTGCCCGGTCAGAGGCTACGGCCTGTTGGGTCTTGAGCTGCTTGAGTTCTTTTTCCAGGCGCTCTTTCTGGTCGCGCAACGCCGCGCGATCCGCCAGCGCCTGCAATGCAGGTGGTTCGATGTGGGAGATGTCGATGGACAGCCCCGGTACTTCAAAACGCTCGCCTTTGAAGCCGTCGAGAATCTGCTCCAGGGATTTGACCCACTGGCCGTCCTCATCCAGCGTGATGCCGTGTTCGCCCAATGGCAGGCTGAACAACGAACTGTTGAACAGACGCATCAGGCGCTCGACGTCCTGCTGTGAGAATTCTTCGCGCAGTTTGGCGTAGCTGTTGTTGTCCGCGTGATCGAGCTGCTGCTTGACCGACTTCAGGCGTTTTTCCAGGTCGCGCAAACGCTCGTCCAAATCCTCGGCGCTGAACTGCCGCGACTGCGCCAGGGCGCCCGCCAGTTCATCGTGGGCATCTTTGGCCGCCAGCAGTTGCTGCTCCAGCACCTTGACGTCATCCACCAGGGCAAAGCGATGCTTGAGTACCGACAGCTCGCCCAGCCAACGCTGGATGCCGCTGATTTCCCGCTCCAGGCGCATCAGCTCCTGGGTGCCCCCACGTTGATCGTTTTGCAGCGCGTCCTGCTCGTTGCGGTAGTGCTCGGCCTGGATCGTCAGTTCTTCCTTGCGCGCACTGGCGTAGTCCGACCAAGTGCCGAGCAGCGAGTCCAGCAGCGGCGACAGGCGATGCAATTTGCCGCGTAAAATGTCGCGCTGTTTTACGCCATTGGCGAGCGCTTCCACCAACGGCCCGGCGGCCACCAGCGAGTTGTAATCCTGCTCCATGCGTCGCACGTCGCGGAAGGCTTCTTCGCACGCCGCGATGTAATCGACACTGCCGGAACGCAGGCTGTGTTCGAAAGCATCCAGGAACAGTTGCTTGAGCTTGGCCGCGGTGATTTCGCGCATGTGCAGCAGATTGATAAACAGCGCGCGGAAGGTCTTCAGGCTCTGTTCGCTGGTGGAGCGCAGCGGAATCAGGGTCAGGTCCAGCGGCACCGACGTGTGGCCGCCTACCAGCAAGCGGCGCAGTTCATCCGGCTTGAGTTCGTAGGCTTTCAGGCCTTCGCGTTCAAGGTTGGTGAACAGCTCTTTCTGGCGCAGGCAGGTGTCGTTTTTCTGGTAGTGGGCCAGGTCCAGCTTGCCCGCATAGGCAAAGAACTGGTGACCGAAACCACCGCCCGGGCCGCGCCCGACCACGCCGATCACGTGCGGGCCGTGGGGCAGCGAGACTTCCACCAGGATGTAGCTGGTGTCAGTCGCAAAGTAGAACCGCCGCGATTGCTCCAGGGTGTACTTGCCAAAACTCATGTCCGACATGCGTGCCAGAATCGGGAACTGCAGGGCGTTGATCGAAGCGGATTTACCCAGGTTGTTCGCGCCGTACACCGACAGCGGCTCTTCCAGTGGGAACAAACCCAGGCTGTAACCGGCGGTGTTCAATAGGGCGAAGCGGCGGATGCCGTAGCGTTCCTTACTCATGCGTCGGTCTCCTGTTCTTCGGCAATGGCACGGGCCAGGGCGTCTTCTTCGCTTTCTTCCGAGAAGTCACTCAGGTCGAGGGGGTCATCGGTCTTGAGCAGTTTTTCATCGCTGTCATCATCGATGATCACCGGCGCCGGCAATGGCAACACGCTGTGCACGCTGGCGGCAAGGTCGCGGTCCTGCTGCACCGACAGGCACACATCGAGGAATCGGTGCATCGGCGGCAGGAAGCGATAGATGCCGTTGTCCTCGCTGGCAAAACCCAGCTGGGTCATGCGGCGCATGATTTTTTCTTCGAGCTCTTCCTGGGTCTGCACTTCGGCCTGGATAAACAGGTCGCGGTACTTCTCCAGCAACGACGGCAATTCATCGCGGCCCAGGCTGCCACCGTCGAGCACAGCGATCGGGTCGCGGCCCTGGTCGGCCAAATGCTCGACGATGATGAAGGTGAACAACGCCAGGCGCTGGGCGGTCTTGTTCACCTGCGCGCTGGCAATGGCGGAGTCCGGCACGAAGTAGTAGAAACCGCGCGTATCGCATACCAGCTCGAAGCCCAGGGCCTTGAACAGCGTGCGGTACTGGTCCTGGAAGTTCGACAGTTGCGCATACAGCTCCGGGTCACGGCGGCTGACGTGATAACCCTTGAACAGCTCGCGAAAGATCGGCGCCAGCTGGGACAGTTCGGATAGATCAAGATGCATAAGGGGTGCTCGCAGAATTCTCGACGGCGTCAGTGCCAGCCGGGAGCAGGGCGAATGAGCGCAGGCTGACCTGGTGCTCGTGTGTGTGGTAGTCGCGGCGTTCCAGGCGTTCGCGCTTGAAACGTTTCTCGCGTGAGAGTCGCGAGAACCAGTACAGCAATTCGTCGGTGGCTCCGTCCGGCTCCTGCTCCAGCAGCCAGGTCATCAGGTCCGGCATCGGCAACGCGTCTTCGCAGCGCTCGAGCATTTCCTTGACCGTGCGCGGTGCACGCTGGGCTTCGCCCTTGTGGGATTTGTGCGCCTTGGGGAACCGCGCCGGTTTCGGCTCGAAATTCGCCAGGGCATACACATACGCTTCGACCTGGCTGGCGCTGCCGAGGAAGGTGCTTTGTGGCCGGGTGAACATCGGCATTGCTGCCTGTGGCACCGCGTCCAGGCCTTTACGGCGGATGGCCGATAGCGCCAACGCCGCGCCACGGGTCACGGCATTGTGCCGACGCGCTTCTTCACGCAACGGCAACAGCAGTTCGCGGGCATGACGCAAGGTCAACTGGGCACTGGTCTGCATTTCGAGGATGCGCGCGTGGGTGCGCAACAGCATGTCGTCGTCGACCAGGTGGCCGAGGCGCTGTTGCTCGGTCAGCATGCGCAACAGCACGTTTTCGACCTTGCGCACGCCTTGTTCGAAGGCGCCGTCGGCGTTCACCAGTTGGATCATCGGTTCGACGTATTCGTCCCAGGTTGCCAATACCTCGGCATAACGCTGGCGCAACGGGATCTGGCGGTCGCTGGTCTTGGCGCGGTCGGCCACGGCAGCGAGGGCCTGTTCGTCGTTGGCGAGTTTTTTCAGCACATCGCGGACGCGCATATCCAGCAGGCGCAGTTGACGGGCCAGGTCGTGGCCGTCACGGATGTCGAAGGCGTCCTGGATGTAGCCGGCCAGGCGCTCGAGGTGGCGCAGGTAGGCTTCGATTTCCAGGCACAGGCCAAGCCGGTGCTCCTTGCGAAGATACGCCAGGAAGTCGTGGATCTGTGCATTGAGCTCGAAACGGTTCGGGCTCTTGGCGACAGGCACCAGGATATCCAGGCGAATCCACACGTCCAGCAGGCTGGTGATGTCCTGGGGCGTGCTGTCCAGTTGTTGGGCGGCCAGTTGTGCGCGCAGCTCGCCAAGGCTCAAGGTGCCTTGGTCGAAGTGTTCGCACAGTGGCTCAAGTAAGGCCCAGTGTTCGGCGAGGGCGCGCAGGACGCGCTTGGGTTCGATCATGGGAATGGCCGGCTGGTTGGCGATTAAAAGTCGCGATTGTACTGCATCAGGCGCGGGATTTATCCACAGCCGGTCAGTGCGCAGTGGGCGATTGTTACCGAACAGCGGTAGAATCCCCGCTCTTTACTTATCCACAAGTGGCCGAGCTGTGCTTATCGAGTCCCGACGTCGCGCTTACTTGACCGCCATGCAGGTGGTCAACTGGCTGCCCCGCACCGAACTGCCGTTTGCCGCCCCGTCGCGGCCCGAGCTGCTGCAGGCGCCTGAGCCTTATGAGGCGTTCGAGGTTTCAGGGGAGGAGGCGGCGGCGCCGGTGGCGGTGGTCAAGCCCGTTCCCGAGGCGCGTCCTGTGGTCGAGCGGGCGAAGATCGAAGTACCGCGCCCTTCACCAGCAGCCAAACCCGTGGTGGCCGAAGAGGCCGCGCCGGTGGTCAAGGCCCCGGTGGTGCCGCCGCCACGCTTTGCCCTGCAATTGCTGCGGGCCGGGCGTTGCCTGCTGTTAGTGGAATTGCCCACTGGCGAACGCTTCCAGACCCGCGACCCGGCCTACATGCTGCTCAAGGACATGCTGCGCGCCGCCGGCCTGCCCGACAGCCCGCAGATCGTCGGCGACCCGGTGCGCTGGCCGCTGCTGGTGCGTGGCACCATGGACCAGGGCCCGGAAGCCGCGCGGGATTTTGTACAAGGTTTTGTGTCGGCGCGCCTGGAAGACGAACCCTGCGTGTGCCTGTGGTTGATCGGCCTGCCCGCTGTGCGTTTTGCCGGCGAAGCGAATGCCGAAGCCTGGTACCGCGAACTGCAGGTCGAAGGTCTGGGCTCGGTTTGGGCCCTGCCGGGCCTGGAATTATTAATGGAAGAGCCACAGCGTAAGGCTGATGTCTGGCAAGCCATGCGCCGGCTGATGGCGCGCTGGAAAAGTACCGATGAGTGAAGCTTTATCCTTTCGCCCGATGACCGAGGCGGACCTCGACGCTGTACTGAAGATTGAATACGCGGCGTTCAGCCATCCCTGGACCCGCGGAATTTTTCTCGATGGGCTGGGCAAGTACCAGATCTGGCTGATGTTCGAGGGCGAGCAGCAGGTGGGCCACGGTGTGGTGCAAATCATCCTTGATGAAGCGCATTTGCTGAATATCACCGTCAAGCCGGAAAACCAGGGCCGTGGTTTGGGCCTGGCGCTGCTGGAACACTTGATGTCCCGCGCGTATGCCGCCAAAGCCCGGGAATGCTTCCTGGAAGTGCGCGACAGCAATACCGGCGCGTTCCGCCTGTATGAGCGCTACGGTTTCAACGAGATCGGCCGTCGACGCGATTACTACCCCGCCGTGGGTGGGCGCGAAGATGCAGTCGTAATGGCTTGCACCTTAGTCGACTAAGACACAAAACCCCTGTGGAGGCACACTCCTGTGGGAGCTGGCTTGCCTGCGATAGCATCCCCTCGGTCTCACTGAGACACCGAGGCACCAGCATCGCGGGCAAGCCCGGCTCCAACAGGGGCGGTGGTGTGTCAGCGGTTACCGTCTACCGGGTCGATATCCGCCAACTCGGCTTCATCCAGCCCATTCCCGCCGCCGATCTCATCTTCATCGACGATGCTCAAATCGTAATCCGCCGGGCTGTCTTCACCTTCTTCCCGAGCATCCCGTGCGCCGTCCTCATGAATCAGCGTTTCCGGGCTCATGTCATCATCGGTGGGTTCGTGGTCATCCGTTGAAGCCCCGGTCATCCCGGCTTCGCGTACCCGCTCGTCGGGCATCAGGTGTTCACGTTCACTCGGTGGGATTTCATCGCCGATTTCTGCCGTCGGCGCTTCTTCGTCAAAATCCAGCTCATGTATCGAGCCCATGCGGTCTTCATTGTCATCAATGGGTTCCGGCTGCGTAGCGCCGTAGGGACGTCGTGATTCTGTCATGGCCAATCCTCATGCTGTGGGGCTTATAGTGTGTGGACAGGCATGGCTCCCCAAAGATTCAAGCTAATTAACGCCGGTCTATTCTTTAAACCGGGCGTGACCCGGACGAGCGGTCGTCTGTCAAAGCTGCGCATCATTCCTGAGGCTTTCCCTGATGAACGAACTACAAGACCTGCTTGATAACAACGAACGCTGGGCGGATGCGATCAAACAGGAAGATCCCGAATTCTTCGCCAAGCTCGCCCGCCAGCAAACCCCGGAATACCTGTGGATCGGCTGCTCCGACGCCCGTGTACCGGCCAACGAAATCGTCGGCATGCTGCCCGGTGATCTGTTTGTGCACCGCAACGTGGCCAACGTGGTATTGCACACCGACCTTAATTGCCTGTCGGTGATCCAGTACGCGGTCGACGTGCTCAAGGTCAAACATATCCTCGTGACTGGCCACTACGGCTGCGGCGGCGTGCGCGCGTCCATGCAGGACCGCCAGTTCGGCCTGATCGATGGCTGGCTGCGCACCATTCGTGACCTCTACTACGAAAACCGCGAACTGTTGGCCCAGTTGCCGACCGAAGAAGAACGCGTCGACCGCCTTTGCGAGCTGAACGTGATTCAGCAGGTGGCCAACGTGGGTCACACCAGCATTGTGCAAAACGCCTGGCACCGTGGGCAGAGCCTGTCGATCCATGGCTGTATCTATGGCATCAAGGATGGTCGCTGGAAGAGCTTGAACACCACCATCAGTGGTTTCGAGCAACTGCCACCGCAATATCGCTTGCGGCCATTGGGCGAGGTCTAAGGCCGTTTGCGCAGCCGCCATTGGGCCATGAAGGCCTGACCGTCGGCGTTCAAGGGCTCCGCACTGCCGGTGATCCACCCCCGGCAGTTCAGCTCGCCGCATTGGCAGGCGAACTGCCGGAACACCGCGTCCTCGGTATTGGCGTAATCCATCGTCAGCAGGTCGCCTGCAGCGATGGCTTGCACCGTCCAGACTTCCAGGTAAGTGGCATCGAAAAACACGTTCGGGTTGCAGGAGTGCGACAGCAGGCCGCTGAACCACGGGTCATACAAGTGGATGCGTGATGACAGTTGCAGGGTATGCAAGCGTCGCTCGCTCAGGGCGTAGCCGGAGACTCGGGCAATGCGCAGGCGGCTGTCAAAGGTAACGCACGCCTTGATGACGGCGCCTGGCCCATTTGCGTCCTGTGCGATCTGGAAGTGTTTGGTCGAGGGGTAACCCTGTTCAACGAGCACCGTCTTGAAGGGGTAAAGGCCGTCACTCACAGCGGTGTTAGCCTTATCCATGGCTTGAGTTTTCATGACTCTCCTGGGTTGGGCTGCATCGACCTGCGAGTGGGGCTGACTATCAGTCTTGCAGCGGATGGGTGCCACTCAAGACTCGCTGATATTGGATCCGATTTCTACTGTCAACTCTGACAGTAGAAATCGGTTATAACCTGTTCAGCTTACAGCGCCGGGGCCATGACCGCCGGGGTTGGAGCGGCGTCCTTCAGTTGTTTCAACTGAGCCTTGATGACGGGGGTGGCGCATTTGGCGTTGGCTTGTTCCGGGGTCAGATTGCGCACCGAGGTATAGAACAACTCACAGGTCTGTTCCTTGCGCGTGACCTGCCAGGTATTCATGCAAGCCTTGAGCAGTACATTCGCATCGCTGGCGGGTTTCTGCCCCATGCCGGCTTGCCAGCAGGCGGCGCTCAGGTCCTGCCCCATCACCTTCAAGCCGGCCTCATCGGCTTTCTGTTCATTACCGTCGTAGGTTGCAGGGTCTGCCGCATACCAGATGTAACTCGGGTGGTTGGCGCCCAATACCGACACGGTCTTGCCCGCTGTCGGGCTGATCTGCGCCAGGCCCAGCACGCCCACGGTCTGGCCGTATTGTTGCTTGATCCAATTCCGCACCGGTGCGCCGAACGCCACCATTGGCAACGAGCCGTTGGCGCGCAGGCTCAACTCCTTGACCATGCGTGTCTGGTAATCGGCGAAGTAGCTGTAAACGTTTTCGAGGTCCTTGCCCGCATTGGAGGGCGCGGCGATCGGTGCGATATCGATGATGGTCTGGTAGGCCGGCGTTTCGGTGGCAGGGATGCCATTGTCGGTGAGCAACGTGGCCCAGCGGTCGGTGGTTGCCGATTCCAGGTAATCCTGGGCCTGGGTCAGCGAATAGTCCGGCGGGAAGTGCAGCAGTTCGATGCTCTTGCGATTTTCCAGGGCCATGCCCAGCGGCAGGAACAGGTACCAGTTGTAAGCCCACTTGCCGTCGCTGTTGAGTTTGCTGGCGCCTTGGTAGGCCAGGTCGGCGGTATCGAGCAGCGTGGTCAGCGGCTGGCCGTAGTGGTCGGGCACGCCGCTGAAGGTGGCTGAGACCTGGCCGTCATGGGTTTTCACACTGACCTTGGCGCGGCTGTAACCGTCGCGCTGCAGGCTCTGGTTCAGATAATGCTCGGCGGTCTGCTCCAGCGTCCATGGCCGAAAGCAGATCACGTTGCAGTTATTGGGGAACGCAAACAACTGGGTGACCCGTTGCGTGCTGCCCAATGGTACTTCGATGTCGGCCTGTACGACCGCACTGGCCAGCAGTGCGGCCAGGGTGAAGGACAGCCTGGTCGGTTTGAACATAGTTGTTTCCTTGTCAGCGAAAGCCCGTCTGCGCGGGGTGAAAGCCCACTTCCACACAGTAGCGGTTGACCAGGAAAACCGCGTGCTAAATCGCTGGGCATGTCGCTATTGGATAAGAAAACCTACACCTTGAACTGCAAGGCGTTGCTCAGATCGCCCATGGGCTTCTGGCCGCGCGCAATCATTGCGTCGTCGCGCAGCTTGAGGCCGTCCAGTTTCTCCAACTGGAACACCCGGGTGATCAAGCGCAGGATCGAGGCGGTGTCGTAAACCGTATGGTCCACCGTACCTTTGCGCGCAAACGGCGAAATAACCAACGCCGGGATACGCGTGCCCGGGCCCCAGCGGTCGCCTTTAGGCGGTGCGACGTGGTCCCACCAGCCGCCGTTCTCATCGACGGTGATGATCACGACCATGTTTTTCCACTGCGGGCTCTCCTGCAACACTTTCAGGGCGCGGGTGATATGGCGGTCGCCTGAGGCCACGTCGGCGTAACCGGCGTGCATGTTGAGGTTGCCCTGGGGTTTGTAGAAACTCACCGCCGGCAGTGTTCCCGCCTGGGCATCAGCCAGGAAGTGATTGGTGCTCGGCTCGTCGCCCAGGCCGCCGTCGCGCAGGCGTTTCTTGCGCTCCGCCGGGTTTTCCGGACCTTGCTGCTTGAAGTAGTTGAACGGCTGGTGGTGATACTGAAAGCTGGGGATCTTCGGAATCGCCAGCGAATCCTTGTGCTCGTCGATCGTTGCCTGCCAGGCACCGCCATACCAGGCCCAATCGACGTTCTTCTTCGACAGCTTGTCGCCGATGTGTTCGTGAGACTGCGGCACCAGCACGCTGGGCAGGTCGGGCTTGGCGTAGTCCGGGCGCTCCGGGTCGCGGATCCAGGTGGGCCAGTACGGTGGCGCCATGGTGTTTACCGAATAGCCGTCCGGCGTCAGCGCGCTGGGCCCGAACTGCGGCGGGCCGGTCATGGCGCTGGCCGGTGACTTGTCCAACGGCTTGAGGCGCGTGTCGGTTGGGTCGTCGCTCTGCAGCGTGGCGATCTGCGATTTAGCCACCGAGTTGGCGGCGTCCGGGTAAAACGGCACTTGAGCACTGATCAAGTATTGGTGGTTGAGGTACGAACCGCCAAAGGCACCCTGGAAGAAGTTGTCGCACAGCACGAACTCCCTGGCGACGTCCCACAGGCGCAGCGAATAACGCGTTTGCGGGTAATGGCCAAGCGTTAGCGCACCGGAGTCGGCCCAGGCGACAAACAGGTCGTTCTTGCCCCCATTGATCTGCATCTGGTTCTGATAAAACACATGCCACAGGTCGCGGGTGACCAGGCCCAGGGGCAGGTCTTCGCCGTTCGGCCCCTTCAGTGCGTAGGGCGCGTTGGGCAAGTGTTCCTGATATTGGGTGGCGCTGGGGTAAAGCACCCCGTCAATTGTTTGCGGCCCTAGCTGATTCACGCCGCCCCAGACTTCCGGCAGCGTCTCCAGCAGGCTGCCGTCGCGGTCGCGTTGCTGGTAGTCGGCGGGTTTGAGAGCGGACAGCGGGCTTTCCACGCCGGGGAAGTCGGCAAACAGGTTGTTGAAACTGCGGTTTTCACCGTAGATCACCACCACATTCTTCACGTTGTCGTGCAAGGCCTTGTCCAGCTCGGCAGGCGACAGTTCGCGGGTGACCACCGGGCCAGCCGGTTCAGCGGGCCCACCGCAGGCGCTCAAGGTCGCCCCGGCGCCCAGTACGGCAACCCCTCCTAAAAAGCGCCGACGGCTTGAATCGGGGAGCGTGTCGGCGGCGTTTTTGGTGGCTTTCTGGTCTTCGGTTTCTTCGGTCATCCGAGGCTTCTCACTGCTGTTTTTGGTTTATTTGTTGCTGGATGTTTCGTTGAAAGGGCATCAAATATGGCAAAGCTTAAACGCTTCAGTCTATAAGGCGAGGCCTTAGGGCATAAGGGTTCTGATGATGACTATCGGGTGTCGTAACGTGGCCGCGCTGCAACGCATCGTGTGCACCTTGATCGGTTGAAGGCCGATCAAGGTGCAGGAGGCGTTGCCGGGCCTGAGGGCGAAGCTTAAGCAGGCAATGTGACAGAAGCGTTTACGGCATCACGGGAGGCAGGTATTTGAGCGTCGTGCCCAGCGCCCATAGCAGGAACAACACCAACGGCGTGTGCACCAGCAGTTGCACAAACGAGAAACCAATCAGGTCTCGCGCCTTCAGCCCCAACACGCCGAGCAACGGCAGCATATAGAACGGGTTGATCAAGTTCGGCAGCGCCTCGGCAGCGTTGTAGATCTGCACCGCCCAGCCCAAGTGGTATTGCAGGTCATTGGCCACTTGCATCACGTAAGGCGCTTCGATGATCCACTTGCCGCCGCCCGATGGAATAAAGAAACCCAGCACCGCGGAGTACACGCCCATCAACAACGCATAGGTGTCGTGAGAGGCGATGGAGGTAAAGAAGGTCGAGATATGGTGCGCCAGGGTCTGGCCGTCGCCGCCCTTGACCACGGTCATCAGCGCCGCGATGGAGCCATACAGCGGAAACTGGATCAGCACGCCGGTGGTGGTCGGCACGGCGCGGGCCACCGCATCGAGGAAACTGCGCGGGCGCCAGTGCAGCAGCGCGCCGACCATGATGAACAGGAAGTTATAGGTGTTCAGCCCCGAGATGGCGCTGATCGCCGGCTTGGTCGAGAACTCATGGAACAACCAACCGGCCGCCAGCAATGCCAGCAGAATGGTTAGCAGTGGGCTGTGCTCCAGCCATTCACCCGGGCGGGTTGGCGCTTGAATCTTGGGCAGGTTGAAGGCCGGGTCGACGCCGCAGGCCTTGGCATCACGGGCGCTGTTCGGCCCTGGTGCGGTGGCGTAAGCGATGATCAGCGAGACCACGATCAACGCCAGCAACATCACCCCGGATTGCCACAGAAAGATCGTGTCAGTGAACGGAATCACCCCCGTAATCGACAGAATCGACGGCGGCAAGCTGGCCGGGTTGGCCTGTAGTTGCGCCGCCGACGACGACAGTCCCAATGCCCACACCGCGCCCAGGCCCAAGTAGGCGGCGGCACCGGCCGCGCGGTAGTCCATGCGTAAATCCGTACGGCGGGCGAGTGCGCGCACCAGCAAACCGCCAAATACCAGGGACAAGCCCCAATTGAGCAGGGAGGCGACCATCGAGATCAACGCCACCCACGCCACGGCCGAGCGGCCGTTTTTCGGGATGCGCGCCAAGCGATCGATCAGTTTTACCGCAGGTGGCGAACTGGCCACGACATAACCGCCGATCACCACAAAGGCCATCTGCATGGTGAACGGAATCAGGCTCCAGAACCCATCACCGAAGGCTTTGGCGGCCTCGGTCGGCGCGGCGCCCATGCCCAGGGTCGCCACGGCGACGATAATCACGGCGAGGGCGGCAAATACCCAGGAGTCAGGAAACCAGCGTTCGGCGAAGTTGGAGCAACGCAGGGCAAATCGGGCATAGCGGCTTTCTTCGATAGCATCGGCCACGAGTCTTTCCTCTTGTATTTATTATGGGTTTTGGCAGTTTTACGGCATGTTCCTCTACGCCCATTGTTTTGGGAATGTAGTTATCTTCATTGATCCATGAGTAAAACAAATATATCTGTCGCGATTGCCATCATTGGGCTCAGCTCATAACCTGCACGCCATTTTGTTTGTCTGCCGAGCCTCCACATGACTGCCACCTTTTCCCCACAGGCGCAGCGTTTTTCCCGCTCCGACTACAAAACCCTGGGCCTGGCCGCCCTCGGCGGCGCCCTGGAAATCTACGACTTCATTATTTTCGTATTCTTTGCGCTAACCCTCAGCCAGTTGTTTTTCCCACCGGAAATGCCCGAGTGGCTGCGCCTGCTGCAAAGCTTCGGCATCTTCGTCACCGGTTACCTGGCGCGCCCGCTGGGCGGCATCCTGATGGCGCACTTCGCCGACCACCTGGGGCGCAAGCGCGTATTCAGCCTGAGCATCCTGATGATGGCGCTGCCCTGCCTGCTGATCGGGATCATGCCCACCTACGCACAAATCGGTTATTTCGCGCCGCTGATCCTGCTGGTGCTGCGCTTGCTGCAAGGCGCTGCGGTGGGCGGGGAAGTGCCCAGCGCCTGGACCTTCGTCGCCGAACACGCGCCGCGTCATCACCGTGGGTATGCCTTGGGCTTTCTGCAAGCCGGCCTGACCTTCGGCTACCTGCTCGGCGCACTCACCGCGACATTGCTGGCGCAACTGTTCACCCCCGCCGAAATCCTCGATTACGCCTGGCGCTTCCCGTTCCTGCTCGGCGGCGTCTTCGGTGTGATCGGCGTGTGGTTGCGCCGCTGGCTCAACGAAACCCCGGTGTTCCTCGAAATGCAGGCCCGCCGCCAGGCCGCCGCCGAATTGCCTCTGCGCACCGTGCTGCGCGACCATCGCGCCGTGTTGCTGCCGGCAATGATCCTCACCTGCGTGCTCACCTCGGCCGTGGTAGTGCTGGTGGTCATCACCCCGACCATGATGCAAAAAACCTTCGGCATGAGCCCCAGCCACACCTTCGCCTTGAGCGCGCTGGGCATTGTTTTTCTGAATATCGGTTGTGTACTGGCCGGCCTGCTGGTGGACCGCATCGGCGCCTGGCGCACGGTGCTGGTCTATAGCCTGCTGCTGCCGGTGGGCATTGCGGTTCTGTATGCCAGCCTGATCAGCGGCGGCGTGTGGCTAGGGGCGGCGTATGCGGTGGCGGGCTTGAGTTGCGGGGTAGTGGGCGCAGTGCCGTCGGTGATGGTCGGCCTGTTTCCGGCGCCGGTGCGGGTCTCGGGGATTTCCTTCACCTACAACATTGCCTACGCGCTGTGGGCGAGTACCACACCGCTGTTGTTGATTGCGTTGATGCCGACGAGCCCGTGGATTTGCGTGGGCTATTGCGTGGTGATGGGGGCGGTGGGGGTGGCGAGTGTGGCGCTGTTTGGCAAGCGCCACACCTTGGCGACCTGAGGGTCAGGTCAGAAAGTGCCAGAGCAACAGCGTACCGACCAGCCCGACCACCGAAACAATCGTCTGCAACACCGACCACACCCAGATCGTCTGTTTGAGCTGCAAGCCGAAGTACTCACGCACCATCCAGAACCCGGCGTCGTTGACGTGGCAGAAGAACACCGAGCCGGCGCCAATTGCCAATGCCACCAATGAACTCTGCGTAGCCGCCAGCCCGGCCATCATTGGCGCGAGGATGCCCGCCGTCGTGGTGGTGGCGACCGTCGCCGAGCCGGTGGCCTGGCGCAGGGCCACGGCAATCAGCCAGGCCAGCAGCAGATACGGCATGTGCGCGCCTTCGGCGACCTTGCTGATGGTCTGGCTGACGCCGGCGTCCAGCAGGGTTTGCTTGAGGCCACCGCCGGCGCCGATGGTCAGCAACAACACGGCGATGGGCGCGAGGGCTTTGCGCAGGGTGTTGCCGACTTCGGCACGCGGCATGCCGGCGGCCCAGCCCAGGCAAACCACCGCGGCGATTACCGCCAGGCCGAGGGCGATAAGCGGCTCACCGAGGAATTTCAAGGTCAGCGCCAGCGGGTTTTCCGGCGACATGGCGACCTTGGCCAAGGTGCTGCCGAGCATCAAAATCACCGGCAGCAAAATGATCAGCAACGACACGCCGAAACTCGGCTGGCGCGGCGCCTTGGGCGGTGCGCTGAACAGCGCGCCGATGTCGGCCGGTTCATCCACGTGCATGCGCTTGGACAGCCAGTTGCCATAGAGCGGGCCGGCCAGAATCACTGCCGGCACCGCCAGGCAGAAGCCCAGCAACATGGTCAGGCCGAGGTCGGCGTGCAACGCGCTCACCGCAATCAGCGGTCCCGGATGCGGCGGCATCAGGGCGTGCAGGGTGGTCATGCCCGCCAGTGCGGGGATGGCGATTTTCAACAAGGGCTGGTTCGAACGTTTGGCCATCACAAAGATGATCGGCACCATCATCACCAGGCCGACTTCGAAGAACAGCGGCAAGCCGATCACCATCGCCACCAGCGCCATTACCCAGGGCAGTGATTTGCCTTTGCCCAGCCCGAGCAGGGTGGTGGCGATACGGTCGGCCGCGCCGGATTCCGCCATCAGCGCACCGAGCATCGAGCCCAGCGCGATGATAATTCCTGCTTCACCGAGAATCGCCCCGGCGCCTTTGCTGAAGGCTTTGGCGACTTCCTCCGGGGGCAACCCGGCGCCGACACCCGCGATAAACGTGCCGATCAAAATTGACAGGAATGGCGGCAGCTTGGTCGCGCTGATCAACACAATGATGCTGGCGATCGCCAGCAGAACGCAGAACATGAGGCGGGTGTCGTGAACCATCCACGCGGCAGTCGATAACTCCAAAGCGGGACTCCTTATCGAACAGGTTGGCTAATATGTTTCTTTTTGTTTCCTGCTCGAAAAGCATACCTGATAGAACTGTGCCAGAGCGTCCATGTGCGATTTTGGTGCGCGTCATGTAACGGCGGGCTGTCGCGCGGATGACAAATTTGCAACCCGTGCCCGAGTATTTGGCCTATAGCTCTATGATCAACGGACCACACCTTTTGAGGATATTTCATGAGCGCAGGACATAACCACGGCCAAGCACGCGCCGGCCACGAGCGTCTTCTATGGATCGCCCTCGGGCTGACCAGCAGCTTCATGATTGCCGAGGTGATCGGCGCGTTTATCACCGGCAGCCTGGCGCTGTTGTCCGACGCCGCGCACATGATGACCGACGCCCTGGCCCTGGCGATTTCCCTGGTGGCCATCCAGGTTGCCAAACGCGCAGCCGACCGCAAGCGCACCTTTGGTTATGCGCGTTTCGAGATTCTGGCGGCCGCCTTCAATGCGCTGCTGCTGTTCGCCGTGGCGTTTTACATCCTGTATGAGGCCTATCAACGGCTCCAGGCACCGGCTGAAATCCAGTCCACCGGTATGCTGGTCATTGCGGTGCTGGGGCTGATCGTCAACCTGATTTCCATGCGCCTGCTCAGTGCCGCCAGCGGCGAAAGCCTCAATGTGAAGGGCGCTTACCTGGAAGTCTGGAGCGACATGCTCGGCTCTATCGGCGTGATCATCGCGGCGGTGGTGATCATGTTCACCGGCTGGGGTTGGATCGACTCCGTGGTGGCGGCGGCGATTGGTTTCTGGGTGTTGCCGCGTACCTGGACGCTGCTCAAGGAAAGCATGAACGTGCTGCTGCAAGGTGTGCCGGACGGGGTTGATATCGATCAGGTCGAGCAGGCCATTCGCAAGGTGCCCGGGGTCAAGGACGTGCACGATCTGCATATCTGGGCCCTGACCAGCGGCAAGAATGTGCTGAGCACTCACTTGGTGGCGGACTCGTCGCTCGGCACGGAGCAGCAGATCCTCGCGCTTGTGACGGAATTGCTGCACGAACAATTCGATATTTCCCACGTCACGTTGCAGGTTGAAGGCGAAGGGTTTCATCACGACGAACATGACGACGTGCACGCCTGATCCTCGCTAACGGATTTGTAATGTTCTGCCCACCGCCCTGATAAGTACCGAAAGTTACATTGCCCCCGCTGGGAAACCTCAGCGACTTCATGGGCGTGGAACTTTCGTTATGGCAATTTCCGTTAAAACACTGTTGGGGGCGACTGCGTTGTGGGTGGCGGCCAGTGCTGTCCAGGCGCAAACCCTCACGCTTGATAGAGCCCTGCAAACCGCGTTTGCCAACAACCCTGACCTGGCTGCCGCGCAGTGGGAAATCGACATCGCCCAGGGCGGTCGCCAGCAGGCGGGCTTGATCCCCAACCCGGTGGCCTCCTGGGATGCTGAAGACACCCGCCGCAGTACGCGCACCACCACCGTCAAACTCAGCCAGACCCTGGAACTGGGCGGCAAACGCGGTGCGCGGATTGACCTGGCCACTCGGGCCCAGGACGCTGCCGCACTGACCCTGGAGCAGCGTCGCAACGGTCTGCGCGCCGATGTGATCGACAGCTATTACGGCGCCCTGCGTGCCCAGGAGCGCCTCGACCTGGCGCAACGCTCTATGGCCCTGGCCGAGCGCGGCCTGGTGGTCGCCAACGGCCGCGTCACGGCCGGCAAGTCGTCGCCGGTCGAAGCCACTCGCGCGCAGGTGCAGGTCTCGGAGATCCGCCTGGAACTGAACCGCGCGCAGATCGGCCTGAGCGACGCCTATCGCCGCCTTGCGGCCATTACCGGCGGCGCCGCGCCTGATTTCCAGGCGGTCGCCACACAACGCCAATCCGCTCCGCCATTACCGGCCTCCACACCGTTGCTCGCGCGTCTTGAGCAAACCACGGAGCTGCGCCTGGCTGAACTGCAAATCCAGCAAAGCGAAGCCAGCGTCGGCCTGGAAAAAGCCCAGCGGATTCCCGACCTCGACGTGTCGATCGGCAGCCAGTACGACGCCAGCGTGCGCGAGCGGGTGAACCTGGTGGGCGTGTCGATGCCGATCCCGCTGTTCAACCGCAACCAGGGCAACGTGCTCGCCGCCAGCCGCCGCGCCGACCAGGCCCGTGACTTGCGCAATGCCACCGAGTTGCGCCTGCGCACCGAAACCCGCCAGGCCCTGGACCTGTGGCAAACCGCGAATACCGAAGTGCGCGCCTTCAACCAACAGATCCTGCCCGCTGCCCAAAGCGCGGTGGACAGCGCCACCCGGGGTTTCGAGATGGGCAAGTTCAACTTCCTCGACGTGCTCGACGCCCAGCGCACCTTGATCGCCGCGCGCACCCAGTACCTCACGGCGACCGCCCAGGCCACCGACGCCTGGGTACGCATCGAACGGATTTACGGCGACCTCGCCCGGTTTTGATTTTTTCTGGAGTCTTTTATGAAGCATAAACACGGTGTGGCGCTGGCCGTCGCCCTGGGCCTGATGCTGTCTGGTTTTGCAAACGCCGAAGAAGAGGAGGGCGCACTCGAACTCACTGAGCAGCAGATCCAGGCCGCCGGTATTCAACTCGCCCAGGCCCAGCCACGCGCCATCAGCACCCTGCTGACACTGCCGGGAGAAGTGCGTTTTGATGAGGATCGCACCTCGCACATCGTACCGCGCGCGGCCGGTGTGGTGGAGGCTGTGAAGGTCAACCTCGGCCAATCGGTTAAGAAGGGCGAGCTGTTGGCGGTGATCGCCAGCCAGCAGATTTCCGACCAGCGCAGTGAGCTGGCAGCCAGTGAGCGGCGGGTCGAACTGGCGCGCACCACCTTCCAGCGCGAGCGCCAATTGTGGCAGGACCAAATCTCCGCCGAGCAGGATTACCTGCTGGCGCGCCAGGCCTTGCAGGAAGCGGAAATCGCCCTGAACAACGCCCGCCAGAAAATGACCGCCCTCAGCGGCAGCGCAGTCCTGGTCGGCGGTAATCGCTATGAACTGCGTGCGCCCTTCGCCGGCATGGTGGTGGAAAAGCACCTGGGAGTCGGCGAGGTCGTGAGCGAAACCAGCAACGCGTTCACCCTTTCGGACCTGTCCCAGGTATGGGTCACCTTCGGTGTATTTCCCAAGGACTTGAACAAGGTGCGCGTCGGTAAACCGGTGAAAGTCAGTTCTACGGAAATGGGCACCGACGTGCTCGGCACCGTGGCCTACGTCGGCAACTTGCTCGGTGAGCAGACGCGTACCGCCACCGTGCGCGTGAACGTGCCCAACCCCGACGACGCCTGGCGCCCCGGGCTGTTTGTCACCGTGCAATTGGCCACTGACACCTACCAGGCCAAGGTCACCGTGCCTCAAACCGCGATCCAGACCATCGAGGACAAACCCTCGGTGTTCGTGCGCACGCCGGACGGTTTTATCACCCGCCACCTTGAGCTGGGCGTGAGTGAAAACGGCTACGTCGAAGTGCGCCAGGGTCTCGACGCCGGGGCGCAGGTGGCGACTGTCGGCAGCTTCATCCTCAAGTCCGAACTGGGTAAAGGCTCGGCCGAGCACGCCCATTGATCCTGCGAGTGATTCCCCATGTTTGAGCGCCTTATCCAATTTGCCATCGAGCAGCGCATCATCGTGCTGCTGGCCGTGTTGTTGATGGCCGGTGTCGGCATCGCCAGCTATCAGAAATTGCCCATCGACGCCGTACCCGACATCACCAATGTGCAGGTGCAGATCAACTCGGCGGCGGCCGGGTTTTCGCCGTTGGAAACCGAACAGCGCATTACCTTTCCCATCGAAACCGCCATGGCCGGGTTGCCGGGTCTGCAGCAGACGCGGTCGCTGTCGCGCTCCGGTTTGTCCCAGGTGACGGTGATTTTCAAAGACGGTACCGACCTGTTCTTCGCCCGCCAATTGGTCAATGAGCGCCTGCAGGTCGCCCGTGGACAATTGCCCACCGGCATCGAAACCGCCATGGGGCCGATTTCCACCGGTCTCGGGGAAATTTTCCTGTGGACCGTCGAGGCCGAGGACGGCGCACTCAAAGAGGATGGCACGCCCTACACGCCGACCGACCTGCGCGTGATCCAGGACTGGATCATCAAGCCGCAACTGCGCAACGTGCCCGGTGTGGCCGAGATCAACACCATCGGCGGCTTTGCCAAGGAATACCAGATTGCCCCGGACCCCAAGCGCCTCGCGGCCTACAACCTGACGTTGACCGATTTGGTCACGGCGCTTGAGCGCAACAACGCCAACGTCGGCGCCGGTTACATCGAGCGCAGCGGCGAACAGCTGCTGATCCGCGCGCCGGGGCAAGTGGCGTCGATTGATGACATCGCCAATATCGTGATCACCACTTCCGATGGCACGCCGATCCGCGTGCGCAATGTGGCGCAGGTCGAAATCGGCCGTGAGCTGCGTACCGGCGCCGCCACCGAAAACGGCCGTGAAGTGGTGCTGGGCACGGTATTCATGTTGATCGGTGAAAACAGCCGCACTGTGTCCCAGGCGGTGGCGAAAAAACTCGAAGAGATCAACCGCTCGCTGCCCGCCGGCGTGGTCGCCGTCACCGTTTACGACCGCACCAACCTGGTGGAAAAAGCCATCGCCACCGTGAAGAAAAACCTCTTCGAAGGTGCGCTGCTGGTGGTTGCGGTGCTGTTCCTGTTCCTGGGCAACATCCGCGCGGCGTTGATCACCGCGATGGTGATTCCCCTGGCAATGTTGTTCACCTTTACCGGGATGTTTACCAACAAAGTCAGCGCCAACCTGATGAGTCTTGGCGCACTGGACTTCGGCATTATCGTCGACGGCGCGGTGGTGATTGTCGAGAACGCCATCCGCCGCCTGGCGCATGCGCAACAGCGCCACGGCCGTTTGTTGACCCGCAGCGAGCGGCTGCATGAAGTGTTCGCGGCGGCCAAAGAGGCGCGGCGGGCGCTGATCTTCGGGCAACTGATCATCATGGTGGTTTACCTGCCGATCTTCGCCCTCACTGGCGTGGCCGGGAAGATGTTCCACCCTATGGCCTTCACCGTGGTAATCGCGCTGCTGGGCGCGATGATTCTGTCGGTGACGTTCGTGCCGGCCGCGATTGCGCTGTTCGTCACCGGCAAGGTCAAGGAAGAAGAAAACCTGGTGATGCGCACGGCGCGTCGGGTCTATGCGCCGGTGCTGGATTGGGTGATGGCGCGCCGCCCGTGGGTATTTGGCTTGGCGGTGTTGACCATTGTCGCCTCTGGGGCGGTGGCCAGCCGCATGGGCAGTGAATTCATCCCCAGCCTCAGTGAAGGCGACTTCGCCCAACAGGCCCTGCGCGTGCCGGGCACCAGCCTGACGCAATCGGTGCAGATGCAGCAGCAGCTTGAGAAAACCTTGAAGACCCAGGTGCCGGAAATCGAGCGGGTCTTTGCGCGCACCGGCACCGCGGAAATCGCCTCTGACCCGATGCCGCCGAATATTTCCGACAGCTACGTGATGCTTAAACCGAAGGCGCAGTGGCCCGATCCAAACAAGTCCCGCGAGACACTGATTGCCGACATCCAGCGCGCCAGTGCGATTGTGCCGGGCAGTGCGTATGAACTGTCGCAACCGATCCAGCTGCGCTTCAACGAGCTGATTTCCGGGGTGCGCAGTGATGTGGCAGTGAAGGTGTTTGGTGACGACATGTCGGTGCTCAACAAAACCGCCGGGGAAATCGCCGAGACCCTGCAAAAGCTGGAGGGCGCCTCGGAAGTCAAGGTCGAACAGACTTCCGGCTTGCCTGTGCTGACCATCAATATCGACCGCGACAAGGCCGCACGTTTCGGCCTGAATGTGGGCGATGTGCAGGACACCATTGCGGTTGCCGTGGGCGGGCGTCAGGCCGGTACGTTGTACGAAGGTGATCGCCGCTTTGACATGGTCGTGCGTTTGTCCGACGCCCTACGCACCGATATCGACGGGCTGTCACGGCTGCTGATTCCGGTGCCGGCGCTGGCCGGCAGTGCGGCTGGGCAGTTGGGCTTTATTGCCTTGTCCCAGGTCGCGAGCCTGGACCTGGTGCTCGGCCCCAACCAGATCAGCCGCGAGAACGGCAAGCGCCTGGTGATCGTCAGCGCCAACGTGCGCGGGCGGGATATCGGCTCGTTTGTCGAAGAGGCCGAGGCGGCCATCAGCACTCAGGTGAAAGTCCCCGCCGGTTATTGGACCACCTGGGGCGGCCAGTTCGAACAGTTGAAGGAAGCGTCCGAGCGTTTGCGCATCGTGGTGCCGGTGGCATTGCTGCTGGTGTTCGGGCTGTTGTTCATGATGTTCAACAACCTCAAGGACGGCCTGTTGGTGTTCACCGGGATTCCGTTCGCGTTGACGGGTGGGATCATGGCGCTGTGGTTGCGCGATATTCCGCTGTCGATTTCGGCGGGCGTGGGCTTTATCGCCTTGTCCGGCGTTGCGGTGCTTAACGGGCTGGTGATGATTGCCTTCATCCGCAACCTGCGTGAGGAAGGGCGCGCGTTATCGGTGGCGGTCAACGAAGGGGCGCTGACCCGTTTGCGTCCGGTATTAATGACCGCGCTGGTGGCGTCCCTGGGGTTTATCCCGATGGCCCTGGCCACCGGCACCGGCGCCGAAGTGCAGCGCCCGTTGGCGACGGTGGTGATTGGCGGGATTATTTCTTCTACGCTGCTGACCTTGCTGGTGCTGCCGGCGCTTTATCAGTGGGCGCACCGCAAGGAAGAGGAAACACCAGGCGAAACAGTGTGAAACCACCGGGCAGGCTGCGCACGTCAGCCTGCCCCTGGTGCAGGGTCATGATCGACCGCACGATGGCCAGGCCCAGGCCGGTGCCACCCTCGGTGCGAGCGCGGCTGCTGTCGACACGGTAGAAGCGTTCGAACAGGTGCGGCAGGTGGTGCGCTTCGATGCCGGGGCCGGGGTTGCTGACCGACACCGACGCCGTGTTCCCGTAGGCCTCCACCAGCAGCGAAATATGCGAGCCCGCAGGGCTGTGGCGGATGGCATTGGACAGCAGGTTCGACAGGGCGCGCTGGATCATCAGGCGATCGCCGTGCACGTGAGCATCGCCGCTGAGGGTCAGGGTCAGTTGTTTGTCTTCGGCACTGAGGGCGAACAAGTCCATCACCCGAGCCGTTTCAGCCGCCAGCGACACCGCCGCGAACGAAGCCCGCGCCGCCGGGTGGCTGACCTGGGCCAGAAACAGCATGTCGGAGACGATACGCGCCAGGCGCTCCAGCTCTTCGGTGTTGGATTCCAGCACGGCTTTGTATTCGTCAGGCGGCCGCTGGCGCGACAGCGTCAACTGGGCTTTGCCCATCAGGTTGGTCAGGGGCGCGCGCAATTCGTGGGCGAGGTCATCGGAGAATTGCGACAGTTGCTGTACCCCAGCGTCCAGGCGATTGAGCATCACATTAAAGCCTTGCGCCAACTCGCCCAGCTCCTGGGGCAGGTTGTCGACGGAAAGACGATGCGTGAGGTCCTGAGTGGTGACTTTGGCCGCCACATGGCTGAACTGTTTCAACGGCGCCAGCCCGCGCTGCACCAGCCACCAGGCGCCCATGCCGATCAAGAGCAGCAGCATGGGCAAGGCGATCACCGTAGCGCGCAGGTAAGCACTGAGCAGCGCTTGATCGTCGGTGCGGTCCAGGGACAGCAGCACGCGTACACGTTCGCCGCTGGCCAGGCGCATCAGGCTGGAAGCGCTGAGCACTTGGTTGCCGACACTGTCGGTCCAGTTGAGGTAACCGAGGGTTTCCCGTGGGGTGAAGTCTGTGAGCAAAGGCGTCTGAGGCTTGGCCCCGGTGCTCAGCAGCACGCTTTCGTCGGGTGCGGTGCCGACGATGGTCAGGTAGAAGTTGTCATGGCCAATCACCAAGTCCATCAGTGAATGCGGGCGGGCGCGGATGGTGTTCACGTCCATGCCCTGGGCGACGCTGTGCTGGATCTGTTCCATCTTGCTTTCCAGGCCCTTGCGCGCCAGCTTTTCCAATTCGTGGGTCAGGGCCAGGTACGCCAGGGTTGCCAGCAACAACACCAGGCCTGCGCCCATCACACTGACCGTCAGGCCCAGGCGCATCGACAAACTGCCGGTTTTCATCCGCGCGCCTCCAGCACATAACCCACGCCGCGAATGGTGTGGATCAGCTTGACCTCGCTCTGGTCATCCACCTTGGCCCGCAGGCGGCTGATGGAGACTTCCACGACGTTGGTGTCGCAGTCGAAATTCATGTCCCACACCAGGGAAATGATTTGCGTGCGGGTCAGCACTTCGCCGGTTTGGCGCATCAATACCTGCAGCAGGGCGAACTCTTTGGTGGTCAGGTCGATCCGTCGGGAGCCGCGATACGCGCGATGGCGGCGTGGGTCCAGCTCCAGGTCCTGCACGCTGAATACTTCCGGTTGCGGGATATGCTCGCTGCGTCGCAGCAGGGTGCGGACCCGTGCGAGCAATTCGGGAAACTCGAAGGGTTTGACCAGGTAATCATCGGCGCCCATGTCCAGGCCCTTGATCTTGTCGGCCAGCCGGCCACGCGCGGTCAGCATCATTACCCGTTGCGTGCCGTTGCGGCGCAATTGCTCCAGCACTTCCCAGCCATCCTTGCCCGGCAGGTTGACGTCAAGAATGACCAACTCATACGCGTGCTGCCCGGCCAGGTGCAGGCCGTCGATGCCATTGGACGCGCAGTCGACCACATAGCCACTTTCACTCAGGCCTTGCTGCAAATAGTCAGCGGTTTTTTGCTCGTCCTCAACCACAAGGATACGCATAGAAATTTACCTTTTACTGAAAGAGAAGAGGTCCATTTCCCTATGGAATCAGGTGTTTTGAGAGTAGGGAAATTCTGAAGTCTGAAGTAGCTTCAGGGTCAACTGCGACCATTGGTCGCGACTTGGCTTGCGGGCAAAAAAAACGCCCCAGAGGGGCGTTAAAAATTCATCTCTTTCCAAAGGAGCTACACAAAAGCTTCAGAGATGAATGTGCTCGGTGCAACTAAGTTGAAGCGAGTATAGGAAGTTCAACTTAACGGGAAGCTGAACCCAATGTTACAGTTTTGATAGTTATCAATTTGTGAGCAGATGTTAGTTAATGGCGAACGAATGTAAGCAATGGTCAAAGTGCTACTAGTGGGTATTCGGCAATCAAGCGAATTTCCTCCAGGTCTGATTCGAAGGCGCTGGAGCGCACGGTGGCCTGGCGTAAACGCAATGACAAATCCTTCAGGCTGCCACTCTGCACCACGTACTTGGCCTCGACGTCCCGCTCCCAGCGACGTTGATCCGTCAGCGGATCGCCTGCCGCATCGCGGCGCATGTACACCGCGTTGGCGTTGCTGTAATCGGCGCCGGTGCCTTTGCCGTAGCGGGTCATGAACGACAGGCCGGGAATGCCGAACGTCTGCATGTCGAGGTCGTAACGCACCATCCACGAGCGCTCCTTGGGCGAGTTGAAGTCGTTGTACTGGATAGAGTTGTTGAGGAAGATCGAGTCCGATTGGCGCAGGTAATCGAAGTCGTCGTCGCCATTATTGCGCTGGTGCGACACGGCCAGGCTGTGGGCGCCGACCTTGACCCCGAGCCTGGCGCTCCAGATGTTGTTATCGAATTCACCCAGCAGTTTTTTGCCTTCGTCCACGGCCTTGTAATAGTTGACGTCGCCGAACAAGGAGACGTCGTCGGTCAGCGGGTACGTGGCGGCACTGCCGACGTAATACTGATCCCAGGCGTCCTTCAAGCGGCTGCTGTACAGGCTGACACTCAGGTGTTTATTGACGGTGTAGTCGCCGCCGAAATAACCGATCCAGGGTGAGTCGACCTTGCCCGCATAGAAAGTCGCAAAGCCTTTGTTCATGCCGCTTTCGCTTGGCTGGCTCATGCCGCTCAGGCGCCCACCTTGCAGGCTCAGGCCTTCAAGGCTGGTGTTCTGCGCGGTGACACCGCGAAAGCTTTGCGGCAACAGGCGTGAGTCGCCGGCGGCCACCACCGGCGTGGCGGGGAATACGTCGCCGGCCTTGAAGACCGTGTCCAGCACGCGCAATTTCGCGGCGCCGCCGAATTTGCTGTAACCGCTTTCGGGGTGGTTATTGCTGTCCACCGGCAGCATGCCGAACGAACCCTTGCCGCCGCTGCGGCCGGTGCCGGAGTCGAGTTTCAGGCCGTACATGACAAACGCATCCAGGCCAAACCCCACGGTGCCTTGGGTAAAGCCGGATTCGAACTTGCCGATCAAACCCTGCGCCCAGGCCTCGGAATAGCCATTGCCCGTGGGGCTGGACTGGCCCTTGCGGTCGTCGCGGTTGAAGTAAAAATTGCGCGCCAGCACGTTCACGCTGCTGCCTTCGATAAAACCTTCGGGCTTGTCCTCCACGGCCACGGCTGCCAGGGGCAGTGCGGCCAGCAATGAAAAGGGAAGGGTGTAGTAAGCAATGCTCATGGTTCGCTCCTCGGTGTTGGCAGTGTTCAGCTTCTTATAGAAGTGGGCGTTTTTATTGATCTGGCCCGGGCTGATAGTTGCAAACAGCGGATAACGACTTCATGGCGTGAACATTACAATTCTGGAAACTCACGGCCACCTAACAAATAAGTAATGGTTTGGTGAACATTCCGTCAGGGTTACTTCATTACGCTCGTCACTGAACTTCTTAGACGAGGAACCTGTCATGAACTTTTATAAAATTGGCCTGGGTGTATTTACTGCAATCCTGTCATTGGGTGCATTGGCCGAAGGCGGCGGTGATCGCACCTTTGCCCTGATGATGGAACGCAATGAGAAAGCCATGGCGGCTTACGCCGAAAAAAAGGGGCAGCCGGCACCCGAGGTACAGGCCTACCGCTATGGCATGGCGCTGGACATTGCCAAGGTGGTCAACGTCACGCCGCCGATCCGTTCGTGCAACCCGGTGCCGTCGCGCATGACCTATGAAGACTCCAGCGGCAAGCTCAATACCCTTGAATATCAAGTGATGGGCGTCTGCCGAAATAATGGTGGTTAACAGAGCCAGAAAAACAGTTGGGCGAGGGGCTAAAAAGCGCTTCAGAAAATCCCGGCAGCGCCGATGCAGGTCAGATTCATCTCCTCAAATATCATCGGTGCCTCATGTTCAACACCCGTTTGAAGCAGGAGCTGTCGGCTCTTCGTGAAGAGTTGTCGAGCTTGCAACAGGTCAAGGAGAGCCTGGAAAGTGAAATGCTGTGCCTGACGCTGGACGCTGAAGGCCGGGTGGAGTGGGCAAATGCCAACTTCCTGCAGGAACTGGCGTACCAGGCCACCAATATCCTGGGGCGCCACATTGATGATCTGGTGCCGGCACACGTGCGTCAGGACGAATTCCAGCTGCGTTTCAAGAATGCCCTGGTGCGCGGCGAACACTTCGCGGGCACCGTGCGGCTGATGCGCGGCAATGGCAAGGAAGCGTGGTTGCGCTCGATCCTGCAACCCGTGCGCAGCTCGGATGGGCGCATCAAGCATTTTTCGATTTACTCAAGCGACCTCACCCGCACCATCGAGGCCTCGCGCGAGCATGAAAACCTTATCACCGCGCTGGTGCGTTCTACGGCGGTCATCGAGTTCGACCTCGGCGGGCATGTGCTGACGGCGAATGACCGGTTCCTCAGCGGCATGGGTTACAGCCTGGCGCAGATTCAGGGCAAACATCACCGGATGTTCTGCGAGCCGCAGGAATACAACAGCGCCGAGTACCAGAACTTCTGGAAGCGTTTGAATGCCGGTGAGTTTGTCGCCGCGCGTTTCAAGCGGGTCGACAGCCATGGCCGTGTGGTCTGGCTGGAAGCCACTTATAACCCGGTGCTGGATGCCAATGATCGCCTGTACAAGGTGGTCAAATTCGCCACGGTAATTACCGACCAGGTCAGCCAGGAACAGGCGGTGGCCGAGGCCGCCAACATTGCCTACAGCACCTCGTTGCAAACCGACAACAGTGCCCAACGAGGCACCACTGTGGTGACGCAGGCGGTGGACGTGATGCGTGATTTGGCCAAGCACATGCAGCAGGCCGGTGATGGCATTGAGGCGCTCAATGCCCAGTCGCAAGTGATCGGCAGCATCGTCAAGACCATCAGCGGCATTGCCGAACAGACCAACCTGCTGGCGCTCAATGCGGCCATCGAAGCGGCGCGCGCGGGTGAGCAGGGCCGTGGTTTTGCGGTGGTTGCCGATGAGGTGCGTCAATTGGCGTCGCGCACCAGCAAGGCCACCGAGGAAATCGTCGGTGTGGTGCGTCAGAACCAGGACATGGCTCGCGATGCGGTGTCCCTGATGACCGAGGGGCGTCTGCAGGCCGAGCAAGGCTTGGCGCTGGCGGCTGAGGCCGGCACGGTGATTGTGGAAATCCAGGACGGTGCGCAAAAAGTGGTGAGCGCAGTCGGGCAGTTCGCCAATCAGCTGTCGAGCTGACCCGTCGGGCTTGTGCTTGAGGTATCGTAGGTTTTTTCTTGCTTGAAGAGCCGACCCTCCATGAGCCCTACTCACTGTCGCCCCGTTCCACTGTCCAAGGCCTATCGCTTGCTCAATCACGGGCCGACCGTATTGGTGAGCGCAGCCCACGACGGTCGACGCAATATCATGGCCGCTGCCTGGGCCATGCCCTTGGATTTTGAACCGCCGAAAGTCGCTGTGGTGCTGGACAAGGCCACCTGGACCCGGCAATTGCTGGAAGGCGCCGGCACCTTCGTGCTCCAGGTGCCCTGCGTGGCGCAGGCCGATCTGGTGCAGACGGTCGGCAACACCACGGGCGCCGACACGGACAAATTCGCCGCTTACGGCCTGCAAACCTTCCACGGTGAACACACCGACGCGCCGTTGCTGGAGGGTTGCGTGGCGTGGTTGGAATGTCGCCTGTTGCCCGAGCCTCACAACCAGCAGACCTACGATTTATTCCTCGGGGAAGTGCTCGCGGCTTATGCCGACGAACGCGTATTCAGCGAAGGGCACTGGCACTTCGAAGGGCATGACGCGTTGCGCACCTTGCACCATATCGCGGGCGGGAATTTCCTGAGCATCGGCGAGCCGGTTGTCGGGCGCCAGCTGTAAGCCTTGCCTCCCTGCGGCGGCTGCGCACATTGCGCCCGGTGGGGCCGATATTGGAAACAACCTGGATCAAGTGTGGGAGGGAGCTTGCGCCCTCCCACCGTTTTATTGCATTTCCCCTCAGCCAGTCAGCGCCCGAGCATCTTCACCCATCGCGACGGTGGCATGCCGTAGGTGCTGCGAAATTGCCGCGTCATATGGCTCTGGTCGGTGAACCCGGCGGTCAGTGCTGCATCGACCAGCGCTTGGCCTTGGGCCAGCAGGCTACGCACCAAGTCCAAACGCCGCATGGTCAGGTAGCGGTAGGGACTGGTGCCGAACAACAACCGAAAATCGCGCGACAATGCCCAGCGGTCACGGCCGCAATGGTCGGCCATCTCATCCAGGGTGATGCTGCGGCCCAAGGCGCTGTGGATAAATTTCCGGGCACGCTCGGCGGCCACGTAATCGAAGGATTTACGGCTGACGATCACGCCCGACGCAGCGCTCAGCGCCTGGGCCAGGTCGTACAGCGCGTCCTGTTCCTGCATCGGGTCAATCGGGCAGTCCAGGCTTTGCAGCAATACCTCGCTGGCGCGGAACAGCCTCGGGTCAGTCGACAGGCCGTTGTGGATAAACGGTAGCGGCCGGCCGCCCAGGATCTGCTGGATCAGCGCCGGCTCCACATAAATCATGCGGTACTTGAAGCCTTCTACACTGCTGGCGCGGCCGTCATGGGTTTCGTCGGGGTGAATCACCATGGTCGTACCGGGCAGGCTGTGGGTCATGCAGCCGCGGTAATGAAAACTTTGCACGCCAAACAACGTGCGCCCGATGGCGTAGGTGTCATGGCGATGCGGGTCGAACGCGAAGCCGGCAAAGTACGCCTCGATACGATCCAGGCCGCTGGCGTGCGGGGCGCGGTGCAGCCAGTCGAGTGCGGAGGTGGGTTGGCCCATGGTGGTTTGTCACAAATTGAGGTGGAAACACGTTAACCCAGTCTGGCGTGGGTTGTCTGGCGGGGTCTTGAACGATTGTGCGTGCTGGCGGTAGCGCCGAGACAGTGTGTTTCTCAGTTAATACACTGCTATGCATTAAAAAATGATTGTTTTACGATAATTTATCTATTATTTTTGCGTCCTCCTTCACCCATTGAGGTTGCTTATGAATACCCAACGTCTGGCCCAGCTCAGTCAGCGCATGTCGCTGCTTACCCTTTTGCTGATTGTCGTCATGCTGGTGCTCAATACCTGCGTATGGCTGTTCCCGGTACTGAGTTCTTCTGCCGATGGCCTGGGGTTTGGCTTTGCCTTGAGTGACCGCCTGATCCAGGCACGCAGCGCGCAAGTAGCGCTGCTGCCCTGGTGGCAAATCCTGGGCGCTATTGTGCTTTCCAGCATTCCGTTGCTGGCCCTTGGCGGGGGCTTGAACCATCTTCGCCTATTGTTCCAGAACTACGCCCGTGGCGAGTATTTCTCCCGTGCGGCGGCGCAGCACTTGGGCAAGGTGGGGCGGGCGGTTGCGGTGTGGGTGCTGCTGGACTTTTTATGCGAGCCGTTGCTCAGTGTCTGGGTCACGATGAATGAGCCGGTCGGCCAGCGGTTTATCACGTTAAGTGTCACGGCGCCGAGCTTCGTCGCCTTGTTTCTCGCTGCCTGTATCGCGGTAATCGCGCGTATCCTGTGGCAGGCCAGTGAAGTGGATTCTGAAAACCGCACTTTTGTTTGAGATCGACATGCCCATTGTGATTGAACTGGACGTTATGCTTGCCCGGCGCAAGGTCAAATCCAAAGACCTGGCAGCCGCTATCGGGATTACCGAACAGAACCTGTCGTTGCTCAAACAAGGCAAGGTCAAGGGCATACGGCTGGGTACGCTGGATGCAATCTGCGCCTATCTGGACTGTCAGCCCGGCGACCTGTTGGTGCACACACCGGAGCCGGCGGCCGAACAGGCTTAACCACTTGCCAAGAGGGATCGTCCAATGCAGTTCTTCGACTTGCCGTATGCCGCGCCGTTATTGGCGCTGGGGCTGCTTTGGACGGTCGCGGTGGTGACGCCGGGGCCCAACTTTTTCAACACCGCCCAACTGGCGGCAAGTTGCTCGCGTCGGCATGGCGTGGTGGCGTCGGCCGGGGTGGCGACGGGGACGGTGATATGGGGGCTGGCGGGCGGCTTGGGCATCAAGTCGCTGTTCACCGCCGCGCCCATGCTCTATCTGGCGTTCAAGCTCATCGGCGGCTGCTACCTGATTTACCTGGGGCTGAAACTGTTCAAGCGTTCGGCGCCCTCGATGAGCCAGACGCTATTGCCTGCCGAACCCCGGCGCTCGCTGTTTTCCGCCTGGCGCTTCGGCTTGCTGGGCAACTTGTCCAACCCCAAGGCCGCGTTGTTCGTCACCACCGCCTTCGCCTCGACTATGCCGCCTTCACCGTCCCCCACATTGTTGGCCCTGGCGGTAATCACCATGGCCACGTTGTCATTCAGCTGGTACACAAGCGTGGCCCTGGTGTTTTCCAGTGAACGGATGGCCAACGTCTATGGCCGTTCGCGCAAGTGGCTCGACCGGTTCGCCGGTGGTTGCTATGTGCTGTTCGGCGCACATCTGGTAGCGAATCGCTGACGGCTCATGGTAAGAAGCCTTACTTTCAACAGTGAGGCCGAGTCATGAGCAAGGTGCGGGTAGGTATTATTTTTGGTGGCCGTTCGGCCGAGCACGAGGTCTCGCTGCAATCGGCGCGCAATATCGTCGATGCACTGGACCGCTCGCGTTTCGAGCCCATCCTGATCGGCATCGACAAGGCCGGCCACTGGCACCTCAACGACACCTCAAACTTCCTGATCAACCAGGAAAACCCGGCCTTGATCGCCCTTAACCAATCCAATCGTGAACTGGCGGTGGTGCCAGGCAAGGCCAGTCAGCAAGTGGTGGAGACGTCCGGTCAGGGTTTGCTGGAACACATCGACGTGATCTTCCCCATCGTCCACGGCACCCTTGGCGAAGACGGCTGCCTGCAAGGCCTGCTGCGCATGGCCGACCTGCCGTTTGTGGGCTCCGACGTGCTCGGTTCGGCGGTGTGCATGGACAAGGACATCAGCAAGCGCCTGCTGCGCGATGCCGGGATTGCCGTCACCCCGTTCATCACCCTGACCCGTCGCAACGCGGCGCGTACATCCTTTGATACGGCCGTGAGCACGCTCGGCTTGCCGATGTTCGTCAAACCCGCCAACCAGGGTTCCTCGGTGGGTGTGAGTAAAGTTGGCAACGAAGCTGAGTACCGCGCCGCCGTCGAACTGGCCCTGGGCTTTGATGAAAAAGTGCTGGTGGAGTCCGCCGTCCAGGGCCGCGAAATCGAATGCGCCGTGCTGGGCAATGACAGCCCTGTCGCCAGTGGCTGCGGCGAGATCGTGGTGAGCAACGGGTTTTATTCCTACGACAGCAAATACATCGACGGCCAGGCCGCCCAAGTGGTGGTGCCGGCCGATATCAGCCCTGAAGCCAGCGAGCGCATTCGCCACCTGGCCATCGAAGCGTTTGAGGTATTGGGCTGCGCCGGGTTGGCGCGGGTCGATGTGTTTCTCACTGGCGACGGCGAAGTGCTGATCAACGAAATCAACTCGCTGCCCGGCTTCACCCGCATCAGCATGTACCCCAAGCTGTGGCAGGCGGCGGGGATGAGCTACAGCGACTTGGTGAGCCGGTTGATTGAGCTGGCGCTGGAGCGGCACGCGGGGCGTAAGGGCTTGAAGATCAGCCGCTGAGTGTTCAAGGCCTGACGCGGTCCCTTGTGGCGAGCGGGCTTGCCTCGCCACAAGAGTCGCGTGTTCTTCAGGGGCTACGAACGATCCACGAATAGATCAAGGTCTTCGCCTCTTGCGGGTGATGAGTTCTTCGGCGGTAGCTGGCGAAGGTGGGGGATGTGCAATAAGTGCACACCTCACTGACGTCGATCTGTTCACGCTGCACCCCCGCAGCGTGTAACAGCATCACCCCATAGCCGCTCAAGTCAAACCAGGCACTTCCCGCTTGCCTCGCGTAGGGCGGTGCAATCTCCGGTGCCAGCAACGGCGCCGGTTGCTCGAAGCGCCACGGTGCCTGACCGGCATGCCACAAGTGACCCTGGTCCGCCTGAAACTGCGCAATAAACCCCTCGCTCACTTCATAGCAGCACGGTTTGATCGATGGCCCGATAGCCACCTGCAACTGGTCCACCGCAATCCCTTGAGCGGCAAATTGCTGCACGGCGTTGGCGATGATCCCGCCCTGCAACCCCTTCCAGCCGCCATGCACCGCCGCCACCATGGCAGCGCTTTTTGCAGTGATCAGAATGGGCAGGCAATCAGCGGTAATCACTGCGATCGGCTGATGCTCGCGAGTGAACACGCCATCCGCCTCGATCGTATTGGCCACCTGATCTGCCTGCCATTCAATCACCGACGCACTGTGTACCTGCTTGCAGATGAACACGTCATCCGGGCGCAGTGGATCATTGATCGAACAAAAGCCGTGTTCGACGCCGGGGATGGCGTCGAGATTATCTGCCTGCTGCACCGCGCGCGCTCCCTTGGATAAATACTCAGTCGCCGACCGCTTCGCCTTCACGCCGAGGGTCTGCCCCGCCGCTCAGCGACACCTTGCCGTGGGCATCCCGCGTGAGAACGATGGCCTGGATGCCGCTGGTCATATCGATCTCGCTCAGCGCATGGCCCTTGTCCTTGAGTGCCTGTTTCAACGCCGGGCTGAACAGACCTTGCTCCAGTTCTGTCGCGCCGTTGCGGCTGCCGAAGTTGGGCAGGCTGATGGCGGCTTGCGGGTCGAGGTTCCAGTCGAGCATCGCCACCAGGGATTTGCTCACGTACTCGATGATCTGCGAACCACCCGGTGAGCCCACCGTGGCCAGCAACTCGCCGCTCTTGCGGTCGAACACCAGCGTTGGCGCCATGGCCGAGCGTGGGCGCTTGCCGGGCTCGACGCGGTTGGCCACCGGTTGGCCGTTTTCTTCGGGGATGAACGAGAAGTCGGTCATCTGGTTGTTCAGCAAAAAGCCCTGGACCATCACATGGGAGCCGAACGCCGCTTCCACCGTGGTGGTCATCGACACGGCGCCGCCCTGGTCATCCACCGCGACCACTTGCGAAGTGGAGATGCGCAGTGGCGAGCGGTCCGGCGCGTACGCCACCTGGATGCCCGCAGGCTGGCCCGGTGTGGCGATGCCCATGCTGCGTGCGCCGATCAGCGCGGCGCGTTTGGCCAGGTAGTCGGGAGCGACTAGGCCGGCGACCGGCACCGGTACGAAGTCGGCGTCGGCCACGTACAGCCCACGGTCGGCGAAGGCCAGGCGGCCGGCCTCGGCGATCAGGTGCACGGCTTCGGGCGTGGGCTCAAGGCCGGCAGGCGAGGCACTCTTGACCGGTTTCATCGGTGCGATGGCCAGGCGCGGGTCGCGGGCTTCCACGGCCTGCAACGTGCCGAGGATCTGCGCCACCGCAATTCCGCCTGACGACGGCGGTGGCATGCCGCACACCTGGTATTGCTTGTAGTCGGTGCACAGCGGCGTGCGTTCCTTGGCGATGTAAGCCTTGAGGTCCGCTTGCGACAGGCTGCCCGCATTGCGGTTGCCCTGAACCTTGCGCGCGATCTCGTCGGCAATCGGCCCGTGGTACAGCGCGTCCGGTCCTTCTTTGGCGATGCGTTTGAACACGGCGGCCAGCGCCGGGTTCTTCAGCAGCGTGCCGGTGGCTTTGGGCGTGCCATCGGCATTCAGAAAATAGGCCGCCATGTCGGGTGATTGCGGGATGAAACGGTCGGCGGCGATCAACGCGTGCAAGCGTGGAGAAATCGCGAAGCCGTGCTCCGACAGACGAATCGCGGGTTCAAACAGCTTGGCCCATTGCAAGTGCCCGGTCTTCTTGTGTGCCATCTCCAGGGCACGCAAGACCCCGGGTGTACCGACCGAGCGCCCGCCAATCTGCGCATCGGGAAACGCCATCGGCGTGCCGTCGGCCTTCAGGAACAAGCGCTCAGTTGCACCGGCCGGTGCCGTTTCGCGGCCGTCATACGCGTGCACGGTTTTCCCGTCCCAGAGCATGATGAACGCGCCGCCGCCGATGCCGGATGACTGCGGTTCCACCAGGGTCAACACAGCCTGCATCGCAATCGCCGCGTCAATCGCCGACCCGCCCTGGCGCAACATCTCGCGCCCGGCTTCGGCCGCCAGTGGGTTGGCGGCGGCGGCCATATGGCGCTCGGCGTGGCGGGTGGTGAGGTCGGTGCGATAACCCGAACCCAATTCCGGTGCCGGCGGCTGTTCATTGACAGGGGTGTGACAGCCAGCCAGGGTGAGGGCTGCGGCAATCATCGACAGTTGACGGCGGGAAATCGAAAACACGCGTTGAACTCCGTTCATTTTGAGAATGATCTGTTGTCCTTGGGAAAGTGCTTTTTACAGGTAAATCGTGCCTTGCAGGTAGAGCGCTGCGTGGCCGGAGATAATCACCCGGTCGCCTTTGAGCTCACAACGCAGTTGCCCACGGCGGTTGCCACCCTGTTCGGCGGTCAATCGCGACTGGCCCAAACGCTCGCTCCAGAACGGTGCCAACGAGGTGTGGGCAGACCCGGTCACCGGGTCTTCGTTGACACCCACGTTGGGGCCAAACCAGCGGGAAATGAAATCAAAGCGCGTGCTTTTGGCCGTTACCGCAATCCCCCGTTTGGGCAGGCCCTTGAGGCGTGCGAAGTCCGGCGTCAGGGCGGCGACCTGGGCTTCGTCGTCGACCAGAACGATGTAGTCATCGGTGGCAAATACCTCAGCGTGCTCGACCCCCAATGCGCTCAACATGCCGGCTGGTGGTTCGCAGCGCTGGGGTTGTTTGGCCGGGAAGTCCATTGCCAACTCATCGCCATTGCGCGTCACGCGAAGCTCGCCGCTGCGGGTGGCAAAGCGCAACACTTCAGGTGCGCCCGGCAACTGGTGAATCAACACCCACGCTGCTGCCAGCGTGGCATGGCCGCACAGGTCGACTTCAACTTCCGGTGTAAACCAGCGCAACTCATAGACCTCGCCACGCGGCACGAAAAACGCGGTTTCCGAGAGGTTGTTCTCCGCGGCGATGTTGTGCAATTGCTCGGTGGGCAGCCACTCGGTGAGCGGGCAGACGGCCGCCGGGTTACCGCCAAAGGCCTGTTGGCTGAAAGCATCGACTTGGTAGATGTCCAATTTCATCGCAGGCGCTCCATGTGAGGGGAGGCTGGACACTAGCAGTGGGGTCGCGGGAGCGTCAAAGTACAGATGGCGCCTTTTTTTGAGCGCATGAGTCTGAGCTGCGCAGCGACGAGCCGCGCTCAACCCAGGCGCAACACCATCGCCCCGGCGGCAATGATGCACGCGGCAACGATGCGAACTCGCGTGAGAGGCTCTTTGAGCACCCACGCTGAAATCACCACGCCGAACAGGATCGACGTTTCCCTAAGTGCCGAAACACTGGCGATCGGTGCCTGCGTCATTGCCCACAGGGCCAGGCCGTATGACGCCACGGTGCCTGCGCCCCCAACGATGCCAAGCCGCCAATGACGCGCGACGTAATCACAAAACACCGCACGCCGCGTCACTAACGCCCACGTGGCAAGCGGGATGCCGGTCAGCAGGAAAATCCACAGGGTGTAAGCCGCCGGCGCGCCGGACGTGCGCACGCCCAAACCATCAATCAGGGTGTAACCGGCAATCACACCGGCGTTGATCAGTGCCAGGACCAAGCCTTTTCTGTGCCCTGCCGAAGGCGCGGCGGCCATGCTCAAGATGCCGAGTGAGATCACTGCGATCCCAAACCAGGCGAACGTCGACAGCGGTTCAGACAGCGCAAACACACTCACCGTCGCCACCAGCAGCGGCGCGGTGCCGCGCATGATCGGATAGGTCTGGCTCATATCGGCAATGCGGTACGTTGAGGCGACCAGCACGAAATACAGCACCTGGAACAGCACCGATACGCCGAGGTACGGCCAGCTCTCTTTCGCCGGCAGCACCAGAAAAGGGACGGCCGCCAACGCGATCAACGAGGCGACGGCGGCGATCATGCAGGTGGTCAACAGCGTGTCGACGCCGCCTTTGACCACGGCGTTCCAGGTGGCATGAAGTGCGGCACCCAGCAGGATGATCGCGAAGACGGTGAGGCTCATGTGTCGCGGTTTGCGCTGTTGATCAGCGACGTCAACACGTGGTCCGCCCACTCGCCGTTAATCTTGAGATAGGCCCGCGCTGCACCCTCGCGCTCGAACCCCAGCCGTTTGAGCAAGCGCGCACTGCGTTCATTCTCCGGCCGGTAGTTGGCCATGATGCGATGAAGCTTCATCTCGTCGAACACATAGGCAATCGCGGCGTTCAGTGCTTCGTGCATCAACCCCTGGCCCTGAGCCGACTCGTCGAGTGCATAACCCAGATGGCACGCTTCGAATGCGCCACGCACGATGGTGGTGAAGTTACAGCTGCCGATGATGTGCCCGTCGCGCAGTATCAGCAGGTGCAAGGCTTCGCCGCTGGCGGTTTTCTCGGCCATGGTTGCCAGGCGTTGGCTGATCGCACCCAGTTCGAAATACTCGTCGTCGCGCGAGGGTTCCCAGGGTTGGAGGAACGCGCGGTTGGCCACAAGGTGCGCGCGCAGGGTGCCCGCGTGGGAGGGGTGGGCCGCTTGCAGCAACAGCCGTTCGGTGCTGATGCAGCGGGTGGGGAATTGAGGGTTCACGTATCGCCTCCTTGGGGTTGGGGCGAGTATGCCTCAGGGCTTTTCTGGAGGCATAAAAAAACGGCCTACCTTTCGGTAAGCCGTTTTTAGTACTTGGTGGCTACACAGGGACTTGAACCCCGGACCCCAGCATTATGAATGCTATGCTCTAACCAACTGAGCTATGTAGCCAAGTGGCGCGCATTATTCGCGTAGAACGGGAATGCGTCAAGCACTTTTGTTGAAAATTTTTCTACGCTTTCAACTGTTTAACCAAAATTGCCGGTTCTGGCGACGAGTGGCTTGTCATTCGTGCGCCGGACAGGCTGTGCGCGGGTGCAGGCTTTCAATCGAGCGGTCGATCACGGCCTTGGCCATTTCCAGCAAGTGCCATACGGCGTGGATCTTGGCGCGGTCGTGGGGTGGCAGGTCGTCGCCGCAGTCGAGGACAGTGGCGCTGACGCTGTGGATCAGGTGGGAAAGGTAGAGCTGGCGGAGCAGGCACCGGGCAGAGGCTTGATGTTGGCGGGATCATTGCGGTGCGGCGCGGGCCGCTGGTGGTCTGGTTGTTACGTACGCAAAAGGTCTGAAGTCGGTTGGGCAGATATCCCTGCTGCCCAACGCTTGCCCCCAGGGCTGTTTACGGGTGCAGCGGGTTGTGCGTGACGCGTTTGAGGTGTTCACGCGCCCGTGACAGGCGTGAGCGAACGGTGCCGATGGGGATGTCCAACACGTCGGCAGTGTCCTGATAGCTGCCGTCGGTTTCCAGCGAGGCGTACAACGTCCTGCGCATTTCTGTCGGCAGGTGGTCGATGGCGCTCAGGGTTTTCTCCAGCCGGCGGTTGACCTCGAATTCCCAATCCAGGTTGTTGTTTTCCTCTTGGCCGTGCCACAGCGACTCATCGAATTCGCAATGCACCGGTTTGGCATACATGCGCCGAAAATGGTTACGGATCAGGTTTTGCGCAATGCCGCACATCCAGGTGCTGAGGGTGGCCTGGCCACTGAACCGCTCCCGGTTACGCCAGGCTTCCAGGTACGTCAGTTGCAGGATGTCGTCTGCATCTTCGGGGTTGAGTACGCGTTTATGAATAAAACGTCGGAGTTTCTTCTGCTGGTCGTCCGTCAGTTCGAGCATGAATTGAGGCGAGCCGCCAACGAGCTGCGCTAAAGCTTCAATAGGGATATTCACGATTTTTTCCTCAGGGTAGACGCTATCGAAATAATTTCGACGGGAACCCCTTTAGCACTGGCTGTGCCAAGCGAAAAAATCATGCAACTTGCTGATTTAATTATATAAATATTTTGAAATAAGGCGTTTTTGCGCAGTTTTTTGCAAAAGGCTTGCTCGCTTCGTGCCGGTTTTTTCAGAAAACCGCGATGGAGAGATTTCGATGGAACCGTATGGCACCGGCTTGCCACATAGGGACACAAACTTCCTGTCCTGGCACGCCCATGAAAGTCGAATTCAACCATGATCTGCACAAAGTCCAGAGCCTGGAACAGCCTGCACCTGAGAAGGCCGCCCAAGCCCGAGCGCAAGTCGCCGCGCCGGGTATCGACGAGCTCGCGAGCATTTTCAGCCAGGAAGTGGCGCTCACCAGCAAGGCACTGAACCAGCGTGCGATGGGCGTGCGTGTGACCCCAACCGAACAGCTTGCGCAACTCTATGATCAGTTGGGGCACCCCGCTCAGGCGAGCCTGGCAGCCATCACTCGCCAAGTCAGGCAGCACTTGCAGCAGCAGCCGAGTGTGGAAAAGTTGTTGGACCTCACGGGGGGCGACCCGGCGCGTACGTATGTGGTGCTGCGGCAGATTACGGCCCAGGCAGAAGCGGAGGTGCGCAAGACGGAAGCCGCGCTGGCACGTGATGCACTGGCCAAGCTGGAAATTCGCTACAAGCGGGAAATCCAGGCGGGCCTCAATATCGCGATGGCGTTGCAGGCCAATAGTGATGATCCGCAGGAGCGCCAGGCGGTGCGTGCGCTGTACTACGCCAATGTGGTCGTGCGCCAGTCGCTGGCCAGCATGATGCAGGCGCTGTTGGGCCTGTACGGCGGTGAGCAGTTTTCGGGCGGGCTCAACATCATGCGCCGGGCCTTGGCAGATGATATTGCGGCCTGTGCCTCGTCCCTTCCGACAGCCAAGTTGCGCACGCTGCTGTTGGGCCTGCAAAGCTGCGGTCAATTGGGTGGCGTGTTGTCCAGTTGTCGCACGTTGATCCAGCGTCTGAAGGTTGAACACGACGCCGTTATCCTGTTGCAGCGTCTGTTGGGGTACGCCGGTAATGGCATCGCCCCATCCGAGGTCCAGCGGCTGGCGGATGAGTTGGCGGGCGCCGAATCGGCCAGCCAATTGGCCTCGCTCAATGCGGTCTACCCGGTGCTCAAAACATTGCCTATGGCGTTGTGGCGTGACACGCGGGGGCGCCAGGAGGGCCTGCACAACTTTTTGCTGGTGATGGATGAGTTCACCCGCCTGGAGAACGGCCAGGCGCGCCTTGGCAGTGATCCGAGGGCATTGGCGTGACCGTCCTGGCGACCCTCAACCGCTGGATGCTCAAGGCTGCACAACGTGCCGAAGTCCTTGGTGCGGTGGTGGTGTTGGCCATCGTGTTCATTTTTATCGTGCCGTTGCCCACCTGGCTGGTGGATATCCTCATCGCACTCAACATCTGCATTTCCTGCCTGTTGATTGTGCTGGCGCTCTACCTGCCGGGGCCGTTGGCGTTTTCTTCGTTTCCGTCGATCCTGCTGTTGACCACGATGTTTCGCCTGGCGCTGTCGATTGCGACCACGCGCCTGATCCTGCTGGAACAGGACGCTGGCGATATCGTCGAGGCATTCGGCAATTTCGTGGTGGGCGGCAACCTGGCGGTAGGGTTGGTGATCTTCATGATCCTCACCCTGGTCAACTTCCTGGTGATTACCAAGGGTTCGGAGCGGGTTGCCGAAGTGGCGGCGCGCTTCAGCCTGGACGCGATGCCCGGCAAACAGATGTCCATCGACAGCGACTTGCGTGCAGGCTTGATCGACGGCGTGCAGGCGCGCGACAAGCGTGACCAGTTGTCCCGTGAGAGCCAGCTGTTCGGGGCCATGGACGGGGCCATGAAGTTCGTCAAGGGCGATGCCATCGCCGGCTTGGTGATCGTGTTGATCAACCTGCTGGGCGGCTTCTCCACCGGCATGTTCCAGCACGGCATGAGCGCCGCCGACTCCATCGCCTTGTATTCGGTGCTGACCATCGGCGACGGTCTGATTGCGCAGATTCCCGCACTGCTGATCTCGTTGACGGCCGGCATGATCATCACCCGCGTGGCACCCGATGGACGCAAGGGCATCACAAACATGGGCACCGAAATTGCCCGCCAGATGACCAGCGAACCCAAGAGCTGGATGATCGCTTCGGTCGGGATGCTCGCGTTTGCGGCGTTGCCCGGTATGCCCACGCTGGTGTTCATCCTGATTGCGCTGATCACCGGCTGCCTGGGTTTTTACCTGGTGCGCCAGCGTCAACGCCAGGAACAGGAAGAGGCCGGCGCCACCGTCGAGATGGCGCCGGAAGAGAACGGGTTTGTGGACTTGCGAGGGTTTGATCCCTCGCGGCCCTACCTCTTGCAGTTTCCGCCCGTGCTGCGTGGCACAGACGTGGTGGTAGAGCTCATGCACGAGATTCGCAAAGCGCGTAACGGTATCGTCGCCAGGATTGGCTTGACCCTTCCGCCGTTTGAGGTCGAGTTCGACGCCTCCCTGGCCGACGATGAAATGCGTTTTTGCGTGCATGAAGTGCCGATGGTCAAGGCCACCCAAGGCCATCGAGTGGCGGTCGCGCGCTCGACCTTGAAAGACGAACCGGACAACGGCGTGCCGGGGCTGACCGAGCGTGAGGAACAGGACTGGGTGTGGCTGGCCGCCGATCATCCGCTGCTCGACGATCCGCAGCTTGAGCGCTTCAGCGCCTTGAGCTTGATCGTTGAGCGCATGACCCAATCGATGATGCTCAGCGGGCCGCAGTTTCTCGGGATCCAGGAGAGCAAGTCGATCCTCGGCTGGCTTGAAAGCAATCAACCCGAGCTGGTTCAGGAGCTGCAGCGCATCATGCCGTTGTCGCGCTTTTCGGCGGTGTTGCAGCGCCTGGCCAGCGAAGGTGTGCCGCTGCGCGCCGTGCGGCTGATTGTCGAATCGTTGATCGAGTATGGCCAGCACGAGCGTGAGCCGGAGGCCTTGGCCGATTACGCGCGCATTGCGCTCAAGATCGCAGATCTTTCACCAGTACAGCGAGACAGACGGCTTGCACGCCTGGCTGCTGGCGCCGCAGACCGAGAACATCCTGCGTGAGGCGTTGCGCCAGACGCAGACCGGAGTGTTTTTTGCGCTCGACAATGACAGCAGCGCGGCGCTGGTCAGCTTGCTCAACCAGGCCTTTACCCTGCGACCCAAGACTAAAAGCGTGATGCTGGTGGCGCAGGATCTGCGCAGCCCCTTGCGCACTCTGTTGCTTGAAGAATTCAACCATGTGCCGGTGCTGTCCTTCGCCGAATTGGGCAGCACCTCCAAGGTAAAAGTGCTGGGGCGTTTCGACCTTGCCCAGGACGCGTTGATGCGCGGGGCGTTGGCATGAATACGTTATTGCTGCCGGTGCCGGGAAGGGCACGATGATGTTCGAGCTGCGTGTATTGGATGGTTTGCATCAGGGCGCCGCGCTGCCCTTGTTCGGTGAACAATGGAGTATCGGTGCGCATGCCGACGCCGACCTGTTGCTCAACGACGCCGGGATTGCCGAGCATCACGCACGGTTGCGGTACATCGGTTCGTGCTGGTCGGTCCAGGCAGAGGCGGGGCTGCTTCAGGAGCCCGATGGCCTGATCCTGGCGCAGATCGCCAATCTGGCGCTCGGTACCCCTTTTTCGGTTGGCGCCATTCGTCTGTGCGTCACCCCGGCCGACCATCCCTGGCCCCAGGCGCCTGCCGCCCAGCCCGCGCCCTTGGCGCCCGATCCAGAGGCACCGTTGACCCTGACGTTGTCTTCCCTCTCACCGTCGCGGCAGAAGCACTTGATCAGCCTGGTGCTGGTGTTTGCCGTCATCTTCGTGGCGGTCGGTATCGCCTCCACCGGAGACCGCGACGCGCAGGCGTCATTGATGCCGGCGCTGGAGCACAAGCGTGAGCTGGCCTCGCCTTTCGAGGTGCGTCAGCAACTGCTGAAAATGCTCGGCGAGCGCGAATTGGGCCCGAAGGTCAGCTTGCTGGTGATCAATGGCCAGATTGTGTTGGACGGCGAAGTCCCCCAGGACGACGTGGAATTGGTGGCACGCATGCTCGGCCGGTTTGGCGAGCAGTTTGATACCGCCGTGCCGGTGTTGAGTCGTGTGCGGGTCAGCGACGGGACGCTGCCTTTCAAAATTCTTCAAATCGTCGGCGGGCCGAACGGCCACGTGGTCCTGGAGCAAGGCGATCGCCTCTTTGTGGGCGACGAAGTGGACGGTTTGCGCTTGGTGCTTATCGATAACAACAAGGTGGTTTTCGATGGGCCACAACGTTATGAGGTGCGCTGGTGAACGATAACCTGCAAGAGCGTCTGGAAGCCTGGCAGCAGCGTCAGTCCCAGGCATTGACGCGCTTTGCGCCCGTCATCCAGCGTGGCCGCATCCAACGCGTCAACGGCATGCTGTTGCAATGCCGATTGCCCGAGGCGCGCATCGGGGATTTGTGCCGGGTGGAGAAGTCACCGGGTGACGACATGCTCGCCGAAATCATCGGTTTTGATCAGCAGGATGCGGTGCTCAGTGCCCTGGGCAATCTCGAAGGCGTGCGGGTGGGTGCCGGCGTGGAGCGTCTGGGCGTGCCGCACCGGGTACGCGTCGGTGATGACTTGCTGGGCCAGGTGCTCGATGGTTTTGGCCGACCGATTGCGGGCGACGGGCCCAGTGCGTTTGTCGAAACCGCCAGCGGTGACGCAAGCCCGGTGTTGTGCGAGGCCCCTTTACCCACGGAGCGCCCACGCATCAACCGGGCGTTGGCCACCGGCGTGCGCTCGATCGATGGGTTGCTGACCTTGGGCGAGGGCCAGCGCGTCGGTTTGTTTGCGGGCGCGGGGTGCGGCAAGACGACCTTGTTGGCCGAAATCGCGCGCAACGTTGATTGCGATGTGATTGTGTTCGGTTTGATCGGCGAACGGGGCCGCGAGCTGCGCGAGTTTCTCGATCATGAGTTGGACGACGCGCTACGGGCCAAGGCGGTGCTGGTCTGCGCCACGTCCGACCGTTCCAGCATGGAGCGCGCCCGGGCCGCCTTTACGGCGACGGCGCTGGCCGAAGGTTTTCGGCGCAAGGGCAAGCGGGTGCTGCTGTTGATTGACTCCTTGACGCGTTTTGCCAGGGCCCAGCGCGAAATCGGTTTGGCCGCTGGCGAACCGTTGGGCCGTGGCGGTTTGCCCCCGTCGGTCTACAGCCTGCTGCCGCGCCTGGTCGAGCGCGCCGGGCTGACCCGTGACGGCGTGATCACGGCGATCTACACGGTGCTGATCGAGCAGGACTCGATGAGCGATCCGGTGGCGGATGAAGTTCGTTCGCTGCTGGACGGGCATATCGTGCTGTCACGCAAGCTGGCTGAGCGCGGCCATTATCCGGCGGTCGATGTGCTGGCCAGCCTTTCACGAATACTCAGCAACGTCGCAGAGCCTGGGCATATTCAGGCCGGTACGGCGTTGCGGCGCCTGCTGTCGGCTTATCAACAGATCGAACTGATGCTCAAGTTGGGTGAATACCAGCCAGGCAGCGATGCACTGACCGATATGGCGGTGGACAGCCGCCAGGCAGTCGATGGTTTTTTGCGTCAGGACTTGCGTGAGCCCACGCCGGTCGCGATGACCCTTGAGCAACTGACGGAGCTGACCGCTTATGTCCCATTCTGAGTCGCCTCCTGCGGACCCGATACTTGGCGAAATAGAGACCCTGCGACGCTTGCGCAGGCACCGTGCAGACCGTGCCGAACGCGCGCTGCGTGAGGCCAAAAGAACCCAGCAGGCCTTGTTGGCGAACATCCGCGAGGCAAAGGACACCCTTGAACAAACCCGGCTGGATGAGGCCGAGCAAAGTGCGCAAATGCTCAGCGAACACCAAGGGCAAGTGTTGACCTTTCAGGCGCTCAAAGCCTGGAGTGCCCAGGAGCAGACATTGTCCGCCTGCACCCGGCGCGAGGAAGGCCAATTGCATGAGCTGCAAGGCCAGCGGGAGCAGCAGGAAATTGAAATCGGCAGTGCCCAGAAGCAGGTCACCTTAAGCCTGCGTCAAGTCGAAAAACTTCAGGAATTGTCCATTTTGCTGGCTCAGGAGCCGACATGACCAAGGTGTCTACCAGCCCGCCCAAACGCCCGCGCCCGCGAGCACCCCGCAACGACCTCGCTCAGGGCAATGCGCTTGCGGTGCCGTGGGAACACGTCCGCCTGTTTACCCAGCTGTTTGACGATGGTGGTGACAGGCGCGGTGGCGGCGCTTCTCTGGCCGGGCGCAAGGCCTCCACCCAGGTGGCCATGATCGAAGCGTTGACCGAGCAATTGGCGCCGCGTGTGCTGGGCGCCTCGCAGTGGCCGCTGGTGGCGGTCCTGTACTTGCCGCGCCTGGGGCGGATCAACGCGACTGTGCGCCGTGAGACGGGCGCGTGGAGCATTGAACTGGCGGCGGAGGAAGCGTCCACCGCGCACTGGCTTGGCGGCGTACGGCAACGCTTTCAGGAAGGTCTTGAACAGAGCGTGGGCGTACCGGTGAGCTTGAGCCTGGCCAGTGTGGGCCCGGCATGATGGCGTCGTTGCTGAACCTGCCCACGGTCAGGGCTGACGCGGTGGCTGCACGGCGTCGGATGGGGCATGGCTTGCGTATGCCGTTTCAGGTTGCCGAGCAGAGCGGTGAGCTGCTGCTTGAGCCCGGGCCTGCCCCGGTGGGCATCCAGCCGTTGTGCTTCGAGACAGCCTGCGGGGTGCTGGCGTTCGGTGAGCCCGGGCCATTGTTCAGCCTGATGGGCGAGTGCCCGGTGACGCTGGCGCAGTCGGGCAACGATCCGGACTCCTGGTTTTGGGAGCTGTTCCAGCACCACCTCAGCACTCAGGTGCGCGGGTTGTTGGGTTACCTGCGCTTGCGGGTGACTGAGCACCCTTCGGACTTCGGTTGCAGCCTCACTGTGACCTTGGGCACGTCCAGGGTCGTGGGTTATCTGTGGCTGGCCCCCGAGAGTTTTCTCGCCTTGTGCGAAGCGGGGCCCTGGCAGCCTGTCGCCCGGCCGCTACCCGCGTTGTTTCAAGTGACTGTTGCCGTGCCACTGGGGCGCCTGCAGTTGCCCATTACGCAAGTGAGCAGCCTGCGCGCGGGCGACGTGGTGTTGCTTGAGCAGAGTTTTTTTCAAGCGCAGGGCGACGGCTATGTGCAGGTCGGCAGGCAACGCCTGCATGGGCGTATTGATGATGAGTCCGGGCCGTTATGCCTGACCCTAACTTCTATTGAGGACATGTTTGTGGATGAGGATTTTGCAGCGCAGCAGCACTACCTTGGGCAGGAGAACGATACGCCGGTAGCGGATGTGTTCGGCAACGAGCCGTTCGATGAATTGAGCATGGCCCTCAACGTGCGCTGCGGGACGCTGAACCTGACCCTCGGCGAGTTGCGCAATCTTGCTCCCGGCGCGGTGCTGGGGCTCGGCGGATATGCGCCGGGCATGGCCGGGCTCTATTACGGCGACCGGCCTATCGGCCAGGGGCAGTTGGTCGAAGTGGACGGGCGGCTCGGTCTGCAATTAACGCGAGTGATGGTTTCCCGATGAGCTTTCAGGGGGTAGACCCTCTCGTTCTCGCGCTGTTTCTTGCGGCATTGTCGTTGATGCCGATGTTGTTGATCGTGTGCACGGCGTTCTTGAAGATCGTGATTGTGCTGATGATTACGCGCAATGCCATCGGTGTGCAGCAAGTGCCGCCGAGCATGGCTATCAACGGTATCGCGTTGGCCGCGACGCTTTTTATCATGGCCCCGGTGGGGTACGAGATCGCCGAGGCCGTCAAGGTCACGCCGTTGAACCTGACCAACGTGCAGACGCTCCAGCAGACCGGGCTTGAAGCAATTAAGCCGTTGCGGGCATTCATGCTGCGCAACGTTGACCCGGATGTGCTGACGCACTTGCTGGAAAACACCGCGCGCATGTGGCCGGCGCAGATGGCGCAGGAAGTCCTGCGCGAGGACCTGATCCTGCTGGTGCCGGCATTTGTGCTGTCGCAGTTGCAGGCGGGGTTCGAGATCGGGTTTTTAATCTATATCCCCTTCATCGTGATCGACCTGATTGTCTCCAACCTGCTCCTGGCATTGGGCATGCAAATGGTCTCGCCCATGACCATTTCCCTGCCGCTCAAGTTGCTGTTGTTTGTGCTCGTCTCCGGATGGTCGCGGTTGCTCGACAGCCTTTTCCTTTCTTACCTCTGAGCCCTCTATGGAACCGATCGTGCTGTTCAAGCAGGGCATGCTGCTGGTGGTCGTGTTGTCGGCTCCGCCGCTGATCGTGGCGGTGGTCGTTGGTGTACTGACCTCGCTGGTGCAGGCCCTGATGCAGATTCAGGATCAGACGTTGCCGTTTGGTATCAAGCTGGTGGCGGTGGGTATCACGCTGGCTGTGACGGGCCGTTGGATTGGCGTGGAATTGATCCAGTTGATCAACCTGACTTTCGACATGATCGCCCGCTCGGCGCTGAACTGAGGCATTGCCTGTGTTGCTATACCTTGAGTTCCTGCCCAGCCTGCTGATTGGCATGGCGCGTATTTACCCCTGCGCGTTCCTGGTGGCGGCGTTTTGTTTTCAGCACATACGCGGTATGCCCAGGCACACGATCGTGATGGTCATGGCGCTGCTCCCCGCACCCGGCATCCACGCAGCGTTGGCGGGTAGCGACTACTCGGCGCTGATGCTCACCGGGTTAGTGCTCAAGGAGGCCATGCTGGGTTTTTTGCTGGGCGTGTTGCTGTCGATGCCGTTCTGGATGTTTGAGGCAGTAGGGGCGCTGTTGGATAACCAGCGGGGTGCCTTGGCCGGTGGCCAGTTGAATCCCTCGCTCGGCCCGGACGCCACGCCCATCGGCCACCTGTTCAAGGAGCTGGCGATTTTTCTTTTGATGGCCACCCTGGGCCTGGGGGCGCTGACCCAGGTGATTTGGGACAGCTACCAGATCTGGCCGCCGACCGCCTGGTTTCCGGTGGTGGGGCCTAATGGGTTCGGTACTTTTATCGCGCTGCTGGGCGATACCTTCACGCACATGATGCTCTACGCGGCGCCTTTTATCGCGGTGTTGCTGTTGCTTGAATTCGGCATCGCTTTGCTTGGGCTTTACAGCCCCCAGCTGCAAGTGAGTACGCTGGCCCCACCGGTCAAATGCCTGGCGGGCATTGGTATTTTGATCCTGTACTTTGCGTTGCTGCAGGACTTGATCGTCGGGCGCATGGTGCTGCTGGGCGACCTCAAACACTCTCTGGGCTTGATGTTCAAGGTACCGACGCCATGAGCGATTCGGGCGAGAAAAAGCACCCGGCCAGTGCCAAAAAGCTGCGCGACCAACGCAAGAAAGGCCAGGTCGCCCAAAGCCAGGATGTCGGCAAATTGCTGGTGTTGACCGCCATCAGTGAAATCGCGTTATTCACGGCCGAAACCAGTCTGCAGCGCTTTCAGCAACTGATGGTGTTGCCCCTGTCACGAATCGGCCAGCCTTTTGTTCACGCCCTGGAGGAAGTGCTGTTGGACGCCCTGGTGGTGTTCTTCTCGTTCGCCCTGTTGATGGTCGGGGTGGCGATTGCAGTGAAGTTGATCAGCAGTTGGATGCAGTTCGGGCTGCTGTTTGCACCGGAAACCTTGAAGCTGGATTTCAATCGCCTCAACCCGCTCAAACAAGCCAAGCAAATGGTCTCCAAGCAGTCGCTGATGAATGTGTTGATGGGCATCGTCAAGGCGGTGCTGCTGGGCCTGATTCTGTACGTGGTGATCGGCCCGTCATTGAACGCATTGATCAACCTCGCCAACAGCGACCTGCAAAGTTACATCCTGGCGCTTATCACCCTGTTTCGCCATTTGCTGCATGCGTGCCTGGGCCTGTTGTTGGTGCTGGCGCTGATTGACCTGACATTGCAGAAGTATTTCTTTGCCCAGCGCATGCGCATGACTCAGGTTGAGGTGGTCAAGGAGTACAAGGACATGGAGGGCGACCCCCACGTCAAGGGCCAACGGCGCCAGCTCGCGCAGCAACTGGCTCAGGAGGAGCCGAAGGTCAAGCTGCCCAAGCTCGAAGAGGCTGACATGCTGGTGATCAACCCCACGCACTTTGCCGTTGCCTTGTACTACCGGCCCGGTAAAACCCCACTGCCGCTGTTGGTGGACAAGGGCACCGATGCCGAGGCGCGACAATTGATCGCCCGCGCCAAGGCCGCCGATGTGCCGGTCATCCAATGTGTGTGGTTGGCGCGTACGCTGTATGAGAAAAAGCTGGGGGCGAGCATTCCTCGCGATACGTTGCAGGCCGTGGCACTTATCTACCGGACCCTGCGCGAGCTGGATGATGACGCCAAGCGTGAAACCCTGGAGTTGCCGGAGCTTGAACAGCGCTGATCAGCGAGCCATGCCGCCGTCCAAGGCTTCAAGGTTGGCCAGCGAGAGCATCCGGCTGAGCGTTGGCTCAAGTGCCGTGCGTTGCGCAGGCAGGGCATGCCAGATCACCAGGGCACGTTTGCCATCGAGATAAGCGAAGCAGCCCTCGAACGCGATGGCCTGTTCGAAGCGGCGCTCCAAGACGCGTTGCAACTGCCCGGCCTGCAACGCCTCGCCGGCTATTTGCAGGCTCAGCCCCTGGCGTGCGCCGACCTGCAGGGTGCACAGCTTGATTCCCGGGCAGAGCTGCAGGAGAGCGGCATCGCCGCTCTCCAGGCTGTCCAGGAACGCTTGGCGGTTCAAGTCATTGCCAGGTAGCCCCATTGCACTCATCGTTCCAGTGACACTGTCTGATAGTCCGCGCGTTCGCCTGACGGGCCAGGGGCCACACGCATCTGCGGCGGCCACCAGACCACCAGCGTGTCAGCACTCGATTGTGGGCGTGTGCAGGAATCGCCTTTGCAGGTGGGCGTACAGCCGGCGACGAGCAGTGCCGCACTGATCAGTGTGGCGTACAAGAGTCCGTGTTTCATGGCGTGGTCTTCTGGGTTGGGGTGAGGAGGGAAGGGCGGGTCACGCCAATGTGTTCATCCTTCACGACGGGACGCATGGCGATGAACACTTCGGCTTCCTCACCCGGTTTGAGCCAGGCGCGCGGCCAGACACTGACCGCCAGGGTCTGCGAGTTGCTGCATTCATTTTCATCGATACGCACATTGCGTTTGATCTGGTTGCGCAGCACCACCACCGCCACGTTGAATTGTGGGCCGGCGTACCATTGGCTGCGTTCAGTGTTGAGTGCCAACACATCGCGAGTGGTGCACAAGGTGTTCAAACCCAGGGGCATCGGCCCGGCCTTGAAGCCATCAGGCACTTGCCCGCTGACGAGACGCGCCAGGGTACCGGTGATCTCGCTGCGCTTGATCTCCGGCTGGTGGGGAGAAAGGCGGCGGGCCAAGGGTTTGAGGGCGGCTTGCAATTCAGCCTGGTCCTCTTGGGGCAAGTAGCGTGAAGGGTCGGCCTGATCGCCGATGACCCGTGGGGTCAGGATGAACAGGCGTTCGCGACGATTATTCAGGCGCTCAGTCGAGGAGAACAACGCCTTGCCCAGCAACGGGATATCTCCCAGCAGTGGCACCTTGCTGCGCTTGTCTGTGTTGTTCGTGACGTGGAACCCACCGACCACCAACGAGCGTTTTTCCGCCATCACCGCTTGGGTGCTGACCTTGCCTCGGCGTACATCGAGGTCTTTGATCGAGGGGTTGGACTCATCGAAATTGCCGTCTTCAATATCCACCACCAAGTGGATCTGATGGCTGCCGCGGCTGGTGATGACCCGGGGTACTACCTGAAAACTGGTACCGACGGTGACCGGCAAAATGGTTGCGTTCTCTGTACCCGCCTCCAGGAATCGCGTGCGGTTGAAGTCGATGACCGCCGGCTGGTTTTCCAGGGTGAGTACCGAGGGGTTGGAGACCAGGGTTGCCAGGCCTCGGACCTCCAAGGCGCGTACGGCGGCGATGAAACTGTCACGGTTGGCAATGGCCAACTGTGAGGTGGTGCCGGGCGCTACGCTGGCGCCGCCACGGAAACGGCTGTTTTGAAAGCCCCAGGTGACCCCGAATTCGTTCAGTTGCGTGCGCTCGATATCAAGGATGATTGCGTCGATCTCCACCAGTTTGCGCGCGACGTCGAGTTGGGTGATCAACTCGCGGTACATCGCCTGGCGCTCCGGCAGGTCGTAAATCAGTACCGCGTTGTTACGCACGTCGGCCTCGACACGGATGCGACTGGTTGCCCGTGAGGCGCGCGGGGTGAGCGATGCGCCGGTCGCCAATTCCCCGCTGTTCGCTGACGTGCCGAGCATTTGCTCCAATAGCGGGTTACTCAGCCGGGGGACGTTCGGTGTCACCATGGCGTTTTGCGACTGGGCGCCGGGGGGCTGGCTCGCGCTTGAGAGTGCGGAGGGCGTGCGCGGTTCCAGCAACCCGCGCAGCATGGTGGCGATGCCCGGGATGGTCAGTTTTTCACCGCGATAATCCACCACGCGGTCGGTCGCGTTGGCGAACTTCAGCGGATAACTCAGTACGCTCTGTTTTTCATCCGGTGTGCGGCGCTGGCTGCTGAATTGTTTGATCTGCTCGATATAGCGCTTGGGGCCCGAGACCAGCACCACGCCGTCTTCGGGCAGCTCGCCCCAGCCGAAGCGGCTATCGAGCAGGCCGATATCGGTCAGTGCTTGCTTGAGATCGGAGAGGGTCTCGGAGGAAACTTCCAGTCGCGCCGACTCTTGCTGGTCCAGCGTGCTGATGTACAGGGTGTTGTTGTACATGTACCACTGGAAGCGGTGCTCAACGCCCAGCCTGTCGAGCAATGACTGGGGAGTGTTGGCGCGTATCTTGCCATTGACGATGCCTTCCAGCAGGCCTTCGACCTGTAGCTGAATGCCAAAGGTTTGCGCGAAATCTTCCAGCACTTCCCGCAGGGGCTTGTGCTGCGCCTCATAGGCGTAGGCCGTGTTTTTCCATTCGGGCGGAATGGCGGCCAGGGTGCTTTCCAACGGCGCCAGCAACCAGGGCAGCAGCATCAGGCTGCGCCAGTGACTACTTTTGGTCGCGCACGCAGACGAGTCGGCGCACAAACCAATGCGTTTGTGGGGCTTGTTGTACATGGAGGGTTCTCTGATTAATGCGCCAGCGAGCGTAGCGACAAAGAGGGGCGCGGGAGTGCCGGCCGAAGTTGGCGCGCGATCATCGCGCGCCAGGCGTCACGTTGGTTGAGCAGGTTTTCGACGCCGCTCAAGACGTGCTTGTCATCCAGATCATCCGGTAGGGGCAGGCACTGGACCAGCCACAGCGCGCCACTGTCCGGCGCTTGCGCCAGGGCGCCCTGGAAGTGGTTCAGGCTGGGTTCACCTGGCCGCATCCAGGTTTCCAGTTGCGCGTTATCGGGCCTGTGCAGCGTCAGTTGGACACCTAATCGCAGTGTGCCCGGCAGGCGTTGCAGGGTAATTGCGTGGCCGTCTTCAAACAGGGTGAGTGAGTCTTCGCGACCCCGCGCCCAGTGGATGATCAGGGCGTTCAACTTACTGCACGCCGTCGAGCGCAGTTTTGAGCAGCATGTGTTTGGCACGGATCTGTTCGTGAAAAGCCCACTTGGCGTTACGTTGCTGCAGGCCCAGTTCGAAAAGGTCGACATCGGCTTCGTCTATGTCCGGATCCGCCATCGCCGTTTCCGCCCGATTTTTTTCAAGGTCGCTTCGTCGCAACAGTTGGCTCTTCAGGTTTGCGTAGAATTCCATAAACATTTACTCGTGATGTGTATGAACTATGTGGCGTGCAGATCGCCACCAGTTCCATGCGGATTAACGTTTTTGAACGCTAAGGATTGCCACGTTTCACCCAGGACGCTCACTTGAAAATGCGGCTTCGGTAACGAGCAATATCTTGCGCATCGAGGCCCAATCGATACGAAAGTCGCCTTCGTCTGTTTCCAGTACCAGTGTCTGCGGCCTAACCCGGTCATCCGCGCGAAGTACCCAGTGGGTGATGTCCAGCATGGCGAGCGATTGCTTCAGACTCTCCACTTCCTGCGGGTGACACAGGAGGGTCGCGGTGACGTTAGGAAGCTGTGTGGCCATCAATCGTTTGATCAGGGCGCTGAGGCGTTGCGCGGGAGGAATGTCGTCCAGTAGGCAACACAGCGCCTGGTCGGCGATCGACGTGGCGTATCGCTCCAGGTTGTCGCACAGGACCTGGCGTTGGTGTTCCCACTCTTCGAGCTGGGCGTTGGCCCGTTGCCAAAACGCCTGGTGCGCTTGCTCAAGCAGGGCGTCGCGCTGTTCTGCTGCCTGGCTCAACACCTCATCTGCCTGGGCTTTGGCACGCTCGAGCATTTGGCTGGCTTGAGCGCTTTCCCTGAGCATTTCCTGGGTAATCAAGACAGGTGCCTGGCCGGCAGAGCTGTCGTATAAGTCAATTTTGCGTCGGCATAGCATCGTGGGGCAGCTCTTTCAGTTTAGGAAGTCTTCGTCGCGCGTGGTCGTCACCCGCCAGACGATGGCTTGCCAGAGTGTGTCGAGCCGGCTGTGTGCGTCTTCGAGTGAGTGAGATGTTGCTTCCATTTGCTGCACCCGTGGGCGTGAAAAACGTAAGCGAAGCCGTTGCCATATGGCAGGCGGGACCCAGGCACGCAGGAGCTGCAGTGGATCGTCGTCAGGCTGCAACAACGCTTCAGGGCTTAACGCTTTGGAGAGACGCAGGCACCACAGGTGATGGATGTCGCTTACCGTTCCGTCGAGAGGGCGATGACAGGTGTTGCCCAGCAGAGCCAGCATCTGGTTGAGTTGTTCGGTTGAGGCGAGGGCCAGCCGAAGTACGGTGGTGTGAGGCGGCGGCGGCAGGCAGGGCTCGATGCCCAGGAGCTTGCTGATCCGCGTGTGCTGGGCACGACAAAGTGCGTCCACGCTTTCCTGGTCAAGTACACGCCAATCTGCGTGCGAGGCCTCCCAGGGAAGGGCCCACCATTGGGCCCAGGCCCGTTGTTCACTCATCGGGCAACGTTGCCCCATTGGGTGTCGCTTGCGCGCGCTTTCGGTTACGCCAGAACAGTCCGCCGGCCACCGCCAGCACGCTACCGACCACTAAAAACGCTACGCAGGCGCGCCAGAACGCGACGTCGCTTTCCGGGAGAAGGAAAGGCCCGAAATAGCCCAGTCGTTGTTGCTCCGTATAGGCTGTGGACGGCACAAAAACCACTGTCAGTTTTTGTGAGTTATCCACCGCAGTCGACATGCCGGGGATGCTGCTGGCGACCATACGGCGTACACGGGCGCGAATATTGTCGGGCTCAAGCCTTGGATCATGCTTGATAAACACCGATGCGGAGGCGGGCTGTACCGGTTCCCCTGGCGCGACACGTTCGGGCAGCACGACGTGAACGCGTGCGACGATAACGCCGTCGATGTTCGACAGGGTGGCTTCGAGCTCCTGGGACAAGGCATAGATGTAACGAGCGCGTTCCTCCAGAGGGGTGGAAATGACGCCCTCCTTGCGAAAGGTTTGCCCCATCGTGACACGTGCAACCTTGGGCAGCCCGGCGGCTTCCAGCGTACGAACCGCTCGGCTGATGTCCGAGGCGCTGACACGAACAGTCACCCCCTCTTTGGCCGGGATTTTTTGTGCGCGTATGTGTTTGTCCGCCAGTTCCGCAATGACCTCATTGGCTTCCTGTTCGGACAGTTGACGGTGCAATTCAACACTTTCACCGCAGCCGCTCAGCATGAGTACCAGCGATAACATGAGGCCCGGGGTCAGGAGACGGATCATTTTTACCTACTGCAGGTTGCTGATTTTTTCGAGGAATTGGGCGGTTTTACCGACGCTCTTGGTCAGCACCTGGGTAAGCAGCATGGTGTCTGAAAGGTTGCCGGCATAGTTGGCGCTGTCCTTTTCCTTGTTACCGGTACTGTAGGCACGCAGACCCTTGCTCAAGCCGGTGGTCGACTTGATCAGTTGATTGGATGCGTCGATCAGTAGGTTCGAGGACGGGGAGGCTGATGAAGCGGTGACGGGGCGTGCCGAACCTTCCAGCTGTGAGCTGAAAAAACTCACGTCTTCCCGGGGGAGTGTCGACTCTTGAGTGTGGGAGGGGTTCAGGGCGCCGTTGTTACCCGACATGAGGTTACGTTCTACACGCATAAAGGGCCTTCACGAGTGATGGAAGAAGCCTCTCCTGCCGACAGGCAGGAGAGGTTAGCGAGTTATCGCACTGCTTCAGCGTTCTTTTTGGCCTCGTTCGTTTCGTAAACCTTGTTGCTTCGCTCGAAGGATTTACGTTGCATTTGGTCGCGCTGCTCTTCCAAGTCCTCGTTCTTCCCGTTACCGCCGATAAGCGAGCCGCTGAGAGACTGGAGAAGTGAGGAAATACTGCTGATATCCATGTTGATGACTCCGTTGTTGGTGTATGAGAGATTAATGTTCAGCCAAGCTTTTCTCTGCGCAGAATGCAGACACTGAGAACTCTTGGCACTTTAACTGTGTGGCCCCTACCAACAAAAGCGTTCCAAATATTTCATCTGTGGATATTTAAAATTGTATTTCTTTGCTGTGGCAGCGACTGACATCAATTCAGTGATATATCCAATTGTTTCATCCTGTAGTAGAGCGTGCGTTTGGCGATGCGCAGTTCAACCGCCACCTCCTCTACGTTATGCGCATGACGGCGCAGCGACTCTTCAATCAGTATTTTCTCTATTTGTTGTAAGCGGTCTTTCAAGTTCAGTGGTGTTTCCTGGGCTTCCACCGCCGGCACTGTGAGCGGTGGCAGCCCCAGTACAAAGCGTTTGGCCGTAGAGCGCAGTTCGCGCACGTTGCCCAGCCAGGTGTGACATAGCAGTTGTTGAAGCAATTCATTGGAGGCGAGAGGGGCGGCGTAGTTGAAGTTATCGGCCTCCTGTCGAACCATGTCGAGGAACAAGGGCACAATCCGCTCGTGCCGTTCTCGCAGGGGGGAGAGCTTGATGTTGACGACATTCAGGCGGAAGTACAGGTCACGCCTGAATGTGCCTTGTTCGACCATCTCATGCAGTGACTGCTGGGCGGAGGCGATGACTCGCATGTTCACAGGGATGAAGCGGGTTGACCCCAGGCGCTCCACACCGCGGGCTTCCAGCACACGCAGCAATTTGGCTTGCAGCGAGAGCGGCATGCTGTCGATTTCATCCAGGTACAGCGTGCCCAGGTGTGCGGTCTCGATAAAACCGGCCCGTGACTGCACTGCACCGGTATAGGCGCCGCTGTTGACACCGAAGAGCTGGCTCTCCGCGAGGCTTTCCGGGATGGCGGCGCAGTTGACGGCAACGAAGTTTCCGCGTCGGCCGGACAGGCGATGTATCCGTTGCGCCAAGGTATCTTTGCCGGTACCGGTTTCCCCCAGTAACAAGATGTCAACATTGAGTGCGGCAGTCGTATTGAGTGTGCTTTCAATATCTACGTCCTCAATGAATGGGGCGTCTAGTTCACTTTCCTTTTGGTAGGCGGCCGACATTTTGCTATCACTTCACTATGAGTAGAGCGGTATTCAACGGGGGGCGCAGTAAACCGTAATTTATCCGGAGTGTCACTGTTCTTTAAGTAGGAAAACGTCTCGGGTTGTATTGAGGTTTTGAGGCGGACACTGCAAAAAGGTTAGTTCAAGTGTCGGAGTCGGAAAGTGCCAGGTTTATTCGTAGGATTAAACTTAAAGTTCGGTAGATTAGATGAGGTTTGTTTTGTTGGGTTAAAGACGTGAAGGCCTATATCACGTTACGGCGGTGCCAAACAGCAGCCACAAAAAAGCCGATGCAGTGCATCGGCTTTTTGTTTGCGACGAACGCCGCAGGTAACGCTTACACGTTGAAACGGAAGTGCATCACGTCGCCATCCTTGACGATGTATTCCTTGCCTTCCAGGCGCCATTTACCGGCTTCCTTGGTACCGGCTTCACCCTTGTACTGGATGAAGTCGTTGTAGGCGATGACTTCGGCGCGGATAAAGCCTTTTTCGAAGTCGGTGTGGATCACGCCAGCGGCCTGTGGTGCAGTGGCACCGACTTTGACGGTCCACGCGCGGACTTCTTCGACACCGGCAGTGAAGTAAGTCTGCAGGTGCAGCATTTCGTAGCCCGCACGGATTACACGGTTCAAGCCAGGTTCTTCCAGGCCGAGGGCCTCGAGGAACATGTCTTTCTCTTCGCCGTCATCCAGCTCGGCAATTTCTGCTTCGATCTTGTTGCACACCGGAACAACGATGGCGCCTTCTTCGTCGGCAATAGCCTTGACCACGTCGAGCAGCGGGTTGTTCTCGAAGCCGTCTTCAGCAACGTTGGCGATGTACATCACCGGCTTGGTGGTCAGCAGATGGAAGCCTTTGATCACCGCTTTTTCGTCGGCATTCATGCTCTTCATCAGGCTGCGCGCTGGTTTGCCCAAGGTGAAGTGAGCGATCAGTTGCTCCAGCAGGCCTTTCTGGACCACTGCGTCCTTGTCGCCGCCCTTGGCGTTACGCGCGACTTTCTGCAGTTGCTTTTCGCAGCTGTCGAGGTCGGCGAAGATCAGTTCCAGGTCGATGATCTCGATGTCGCGTTTCGGGTCGACACTGTTGGAGACGTGAATCACGTTCTCGTCTTCAAAGCAGCGGACCACGTGGGCAATGGCATCGGTTTCACGGATGTTGGCCAGGAACTTGTTGCCCAGACCCTCACCTTTCGACGCGCCGGCCACCAGGCCCGCGATGTCGACGAATTCCATGGTGGTCGGCAGGATGCGCTTGGGATTGACGATGGCCGCCAGCGCTTGCAGGCGCGGGTCCGGCATGGCCACGATGCCGCTGTTGGGTTCGATGGTGCAGAAGGGGAAGTTCTCCGCCGCAATACCGGATTTGGTCAAGGCGTTGAACAGGGTGGATTTGCCGACGTTGGGCAGGCCGACGATGCCGCAATTGAATCCCATGGTGTTTCCCCTCGGTAAGAGTCAGGCCTTCTGGCTGTGCAGGTTTTTCATCGCACGGTTCCATTCACCGGCGAAGATATCCGGCAGCACGCCGAGGGCAAAGTCGATGCTGGCATCGAGTTTTTCCTGTTCGGCGCGTGGCGCACGACCCAGGACGAAATTTGAAACCATACTGGCAACGCCTGGGTGGCCAATGCCGAGCCGCAGACGGTAAAAATTATTCTGATTGCCCAACTGCGCAATGATGTCGCGCAGGCCATTGTGGCCGCCATGCCCGCCGCCCAACTTGAGTTTGGCAACGCCGGGTGGCAAGTCCAGTTCGTCATGGGCCACCAGGATTTCTTCGGGTTTTATCCGGAAGAAGCCCGCAAGCGCCGCGACAGCCTGGCCGCTGCGGTTCATGTAGGTGGTGGGAATCAGCAGACGAACATCCTGACCCTGGTGCGAGAAGCGCCCGGTCAGGCCAAAATATTTGCGATCAGCCGTAAGGCTCACACCTTGGGCGTGGGCGATACGCTCAACAAAAAGGGCCCCCGCGTTATGCCGGGTCTGTTCGTATTCGGCGCCTGGATTTCCCAGGCCAACGATCAGTTTAATGGCAGTCACGACAGGGGCCCTTCCTTTGGAGTTGTGGATAACATCGCCAGACCTAAGTGCGGCGAAAGTGGACGGCAGGAGCTAACTTATCCAGAGATAAACTTCGCGTTGTCGCCCGCTTTCTCGCTACGTTCCGGTCCGCGATGTTTCCTCAAGCACCGGCAATACAGAGTGAATTACTCTGCAGCGCCTTCTTCAGCTTCTGGTGCAACGCGTGGAGCGTGAACGTTTGCAACAGCTTTGTCATCACCGTGAGCCAGTGCAACAAACTCAACGCCTTTAGGGGCTTTGAGGTCGGACAGGTGAACGATGTCGCCGATTTCCAGAGCCGACAGGTCGACTTCGATGAACTCAGGCAGGTCTTTCGGCAGGCAGGTCACTTCGATCTCGGCAACAACGTGCGAAACTTCGCCGCCTTTCTTGACCGGGGCTTCTTCACCAACGAAGTGTACAGGCACGATAGCGGTCAGTTTCTGACCGGCTACTACGCGTACGAAGTCAGCGTGCAGCACGTGGCCTTTAGCTGGGTGACGTTGCAGTGCCTTGATGATGACGTTCTGCTTCTTGCCACCAACGTTCAGCTCGATGATGTGGCTGTAGGCCGCATCGTTTTCGAGCAGTTTGGCAACTTCTTTAGCCAGCATGCTGATGGATTCAGGGGCTTTTTCGCCACCGTAAACTACAGCTGGAACCAGGCTTGCGAGACGACGCAGGCGGCGGCTCGCACCTTTCCCCAGGTCGGAACGCAGTTCAGCATTCAAAGTAAAATCGTTCATGTTGTATCTCCAAAATAACCACATTCGCCCCAGCGTTTGCGACCAGCGCTAAAGGCGATATGGGCAAAAAAGCCCCGCCCCAACAGAATGCTGGGGCGGGGCGCTTTTCGTCAGTGGATGTTTCGTAAGGGCTGACCCTTAACGGAACATCGCGCTGATCGATTCTTCGTTGCTGATGCGGCGAACCGCTTCGGCAACTACCGGTGCGATATCCAATTGACGGATACGCGAACAGGCTTGAGCTGCTGCGGACAACGGGATGGTGTTAGTCACCACCAGTTCGTCCAGCATGGAGTTCTCGATGTTCTCGATCGCTCGGCCCGACAGCACAGGGTGTGTGCAGTAGGCGAAGACTTTTGCAGCACCGTGCTCTTTCAAGGCTTTGGCCGCGTGGCACAGAGTGCCGGCGGTGTCGACCATGTCATCAACCAGAATACAGGTACGCCCTTCGACATCACCGATGATATGCATCACTTCGGAGTGATTAGCTTTTTCACGGCGTTTGTCGATGATCCCGAGATCCACGCCCAAGGATTTGGCAACAGCCCGTGCACGCACGACGCCACCAATGTCCGGGGACACGATCATCAGGTTTTCAAAGCGCTGATCTTCGATGTCATCCACCAATACTGGGGAGCCGTAGATGTTATCTACCGGAATATCGAAGAACCCCTGGATTTGGTCAGCGTGCAGGTCAACCGTGAGAACACGGTCGATGCCTACCACGGTCAGCATGTCAGCGACGACTTTCGCGCTGATAGCCACACGTGCGGAACGCGGACGGCGATCCTGACGGGCATAACCAAAGTAAGGGATTACAGCTGTGATTCGAGTCGCTGAGGAGCGGCGGAAGGCATCAGCCATCACGACGAGTTCCATCAGGTTATCGTTGGTCGGAGCGCAAGTCGGCTGAATAATGAAGACGTCTTTACCGCGGACGTTTTCATTGATCTCGGCTGTAATTTCGCCGTCGGAGAACTTACCGACAGAGATGTCACCGAGAGGGATATGCAGCTGACGTACGACACGTCGAGCCAGATCGGGGTTAGCGTTCCCCGTAAAGACCATCATCTTGGACACGCGCAGTACCTAGAGGCTGAGGGTAACCTGGATGAGTATTAGAAAATGGCAGGGGCGGCTGGATTCGAACCAACGCATGGCAGGATCAAAACCTGCTGCCTTACCGCTTGGCGACGCCCCTGTATTTGTTGCAACGAGTACCCAGTACTCGGTTCCTTTAGAGCAGACTTTGCAGCTTGCGATGCAACATCGAAACGTTGCTTCCCTTTGCTACAAACCCTGTAAGGGTCTCTGTAAGAAGGGCCGAGACTTTATCAGCTTCAGCTTTGTTTGGGAAGCCCCCAAACACACAACTTCCAGTTCCGGTTAATTTTGCTTCGGTAAATTTACCTAACAAATTCAAAGCGTTACGTACATCTGGATAACGCCTTGCTACAACCGGTAAGCAGTCATTTCGACTGTTTCCCTTGGGAACGGGGCGCACTTTAATGGGAGGAGAGTTACGTGTCAACAGTGGATCTGAAAAAATTTCTGCTGTACTTACAGATACTTGCGGAACAAGCACGACATACCACGGCTCTTCGGGGTATTCCGGGGTGAGTTTCTCGCCCACGCCCTCGGCAAAAGCCGCGTGCCCATGCACGAAAACCGGGACGTCGGCGCCCAGTGTCAGGCCCAGCGTGGCCAGGCGATCGAGGCCCCAACCCAGTTGCCACAAGTGATTCAGGCCGAGCAGCGTGGTCGCGGCATTTGAGCTGCCGCCACCGATGCCACCGCCCATAGGCAAAATTTTATCGATCCAAATGTCGATGCCGAGCGGGCAACCGGATTGCTCTTGGATTTTTTTCGCGGCTCTCACGATCAGATTGCTGTCGTGGGGCACGCCTTCAAATTCGGTATGCAGCTGGATCACGCCATCGTCGCGTACGGCGAAGGTCAGCTCATCGCCGTAGTCGAGAAATTGAAACAGCGTCTGCAACTCGTGGTAGCCGTCTTCACGGCGCCCCAGAATGTGCAGCATCAAATTGAGTTTGGCTGGGGAGGGCAGGGTCAATGTGGCGACGGTCACGTTATTGCCCCAGCTTGCGCGGTTGCCATTCCTTGATCACCAACGTGACGTCAAGGTCGGTGCCATGCAGTTTGATGCGCTCGGGCAGCCAGTAAGCGCCCTGTTGCACGTAGCTGAGGTACTCAACCTGCCAGCCATCCTGCTCCAGAGTGGCCAGGCGACTGTCGCCGTTGAGGCTCAGGCGGCTCTTGCTGTCCGGCGCGGGCAAGCCGCGCACCCACCAGACCAGGTGGGACACCGGCAATTTCCAGCCCATCTGTTCTTCCAGCAAGGCTTCCGGCGTCGTTGCTTCATAGCGACCCTGGTTCGCCACTTCAAGGCTCACTTGCCCAGGTCGACCGGTCAGGCGCGCCGCGCCACGGCCAAGTGGCCCTGACAGGCGAATGTCGTAATAGTCCTGGCGCTGCAGCCAGAACAACGTGCCGCTGCCGGAATCTTTCGGCGCGCGAACGCCGACCTTGCCGTCGATCTGCCAGCCGTCGATGCTGCTGAGCTGCTCTTTGTGCTGTTTCCATTGCGCCTGGTTGCCCTGGCCTTCAACGGATTCACGGCTGCCAATGCCCGCGCAACCGGCGAGCAAGGCGATCAAACTGAAAACAATGACGTGGCGCAAAAACATAAATTTAAAGGGTCTCAGATCCGGTCAGGCGCTTGATGGTGCCGCGCAGGATGGGGCTTTCGGGTTGTTCCTTGAGGAATTTTTCCCAGATTTGTCGCGCTTCGCGTTGTTTGCCATTGGCCCAGAGCACTTCGCCCAGGTGAGCGGCGACTTCCTGATCGGGGAAGCGCTCGAGTGCCTGGCGTAACAAACGCTCGGCCTCGTCCAGGTTGCCCAGTCGGTAATTGACCCAGCCCAGGCTGTCGAGCACGGCCGGGTCTTCCGGGTTGAGCTTGTGGGCGTGCTCGATCAGCGCCTTGGCTTCGGCGTATCGCGTAGTACGGTCAGACAGGGTGTAACCCAAGGCGTTCAGCGCCATGGCGTTGTCCGGATCGCGCTTGATGATCAGGCGCAGGTCTTTCTCCATTTGCGCCAGGTCATTGCGTTTTTCCGCCTGCATGGCACGGGTGTACAGCAGGTTCAAGTCGTCCGGGTATTGCAGCAACGCTTGTTGCAGCAACTTCCAGGCGCGTTCGCCCTGTTTGTTGGCTGACAGGGTTTCGGCCTGAATCAGGTACAACTGGATGGCGTAGTCAGGTTCGGCGTCGCGTGCTGCCGCCAGGCGTTTTTCCGCCTCGTCGGTGCGACCGTTGCTCATCAGAATGTCGGCCTGGCGCAGTTGGGCCGGCAGGTAGTCATTGCCAGGGCCGACCTGGGCGTATTCGAGCAGGGCCGCCTGTGGGTCGTTGCGCTCTTCAGCGATACGGCCGAGGTTAAGATGCGCGGAGTCCACATGGCTTTCGCGCTGGATCAGCTCCTCAAGGTAGCCCTTGGCCTCGTCCCAGGCCTTGGCTTCCAGGCATACCAGTGCCAGCGAGTAGCGCAATTCATCGTCGTCCGGGTATTGCTGGACCAGGTTGGCGAACTGCACTTTGGCGTCCTCCATGCGGTCCTGCTCAACCAGCGTGCGCGCATATGTCAGGCGCAGGCGCTTGTCGTCCGGGTACTTTTTGATGCTTTTTTCCAGCAGTGGAATCGCTTCCTTGCCGCGATTGAGGTTTTGCAGCAGGCGTGCGCGCAGCAAAATCGGGGCGATCTCGCCGTCTTCGGGCGGGTTCTGCTCCAGCAGCTTCAGCGCGGCGTCGGCTTCGTCATCCTGTTGCAACAGCAGCGCCTTGCCGAAAATCAACTGGCTGTTCTTCGGATGTTTTTGCAGCAGGCGGTCGAAACTCTTCATCAGGCCATTGCGAGTGTCCTGGTCGGTGTCGGCAGCCGACAGCGCGAGGAAGTCGAAATGCGTGTCGCCCTTGCCCTGCAGGACTTTCTCCATATAGACCATGGAGTCGTCATAACGCCCGGCGCGCGCCAGTTGAACGGCGGCCGCGCGCTGCGCTTCCAGATCGTCCGGTGCGTTTTTCGCCCAGATCAGCGATGTGTCCAGCGCGGCCTGGTCAGCGCCCAGGTATTCGGCGATGCGAAATGCACGCTCCGAAATGCCTGGGTCCTGGGTATTGATGGCCTGGGTCACGTAGTTATCCAGGGCAATATCGAAACGATTGCGCTGGCCGGCGAGTTCCGCCGTCAGCAGGCTGTAGATCGTTTCTTCATTGAACGAGGAATAAACCTTGGGCTTTTCAGGGGCGGGGGTGCTGTCTTCCACCGGCGGCGTACCGTCCGGCGACACGGGGGCCAAGGCCTGGCAGCCGCTGAGGAAGACAAAAGCAAGGAGCAACGCGGAAGATCTATTCATATAGGAAGAGGACGACTAACCTGCGGTCGGATCATCATGACACAAGCCTTCGGCCAAACATAACCGAGTCTCAGTGGGTGCCTTTATAGACACAAGGCATTAGGACAATAGCCTACGGTGGTTGTTCTGAATCATTCGAAGTAGGACAATTGTCGGCTTCCCGACATCATCAGCGATATTGAATGGCCTTCCTTGCACTCGGTATTAACCACAAGACTGCTTCCGTAGACGTGCGCGAGCGCGTGGCGTTTACGCCCGAGCAGTTGGTTGAGGCCTTGCAGCAGCTCTGCCGGCTCACCGACAGCCGCGAAGCTGCGATCCTTTCGACCTGCAATCGCAGTGAGCTTTATATAGAGCAGGAACATCTTTCAGCGGATGTGGTGCTGCGCTGGCTGGCCGATTATCACCATTTGGATCTCGAGGACCTGCGCGCCAGTGCGTATGTGCACGAAGAGGATGCGGCAGTTCGTCACATGATGCGCGTTGCCTCAGGGCTCGACTCGCTGGTGTTGGGCGAGCCGCAGATCCTCGGCCAGATGAAATCCGCCTACGCCGTGGCCCGCGAGGCCGGAACCGTGGGCCCGCTGCTGGGTCGCCTGTTCCAGGCCACGTTCAATTCGGCCAAGCAAGTGCGCACCGACACCGCCATCGGTGAAAATCCGGTGTCCGTGGCGTTTGCTGCCGTCAGCCTGGCCAAACAGATTTTCAGCGACTTGCAGCGCAGCCAGGCCCTGCTGATCGGCGCCGGTGAAACCATCACTTTGGTCGCCCGCCACCTGCACGACCTGGGCGTGAAGCGTATTGTGGTCGCCAACCGCACCCTGGAGCGCGCGAGCATTCTCGCCGAACAGTTCGGTGCGCATGCCGTGCTGCTCTCGGAGATCCCGGCCGAACTGGTGCGCAGCGATATCGTCATCAGCTCCACCGCCAGCCAGTTGCCGATCCTTGGCAAAGGTGCGGTGGAGAGCGCATTGAAGCTGCGCAAGCACAAGCCGATTTTCATGGTGGATATTGCCGTTCCCCGGGATATCGAGCCAGAAGTCGGCGAGTTGGACGACGTTTACCTCTATAGCGTCGACGATTTGCACGAAGTGGTCGCCGAAAACCTCAAGAGTCGCCAGGGTGCTGCCCAGGCTGCCGAGGAAATGGTCAGTACCGGCGCCGAAGACTTCATGGTGCGCCTGCGTGAACTGGCGGCAGTGGACGTGCTCAAGGCTTATCGTCAGCAAGGTGAACGCCTGCGCGATGAGGAGTTGGTCAAGGCCCAGCGTTTGCTGGCCAACGGCAGCAGCGCCGAAGAGGTGTTGATGCAACTGGCCCGTGGCTTGACCAACAAGTTGCTCCACGCCCCCAGCGTTCAGTTGAAAAAGCTTACTGCCGAAGGCCGCCTTGATGCGCTGGCCATGGCCCAGGAACTCTTTGCCCTCGGTGAGGGCGCGTCAGATAGCTCTTCGGATAAAAAACCGCAATGAAAGCGTCACTGCTCAATAAACTGGACGTGCTCCAGGACCGTTTCGAAGAACTGACCGCCTTGCTCGGTGATGGCGAGGTCATCTCCGATCAGACCAAGTTCCGCGCCTATTCCAAGGAATACGCCGAAGTTGAGCCGATTGTGGCTACCTACAAAAACCTGACGAAGGTGCAGGCCGACCTCGAAGGCGCCCAGGCGCTGCTCAAGGACAGCGACCCGGACATGCGCGAAATGGCCGTGGAAGAAGTCCGTGAAGCCAAGGACAAACTGGCCGAGCTGGAAGGCGACCTGCAGCGCATGTTGCTGCCCAAAGACCCCAACGACGGGCGCAACGTGTTCCTCGAAATCCGCGCCGGCACCGGTGGCGACGAGGCGGCGATTTTCTCCGGCGACCTGTTCCGTATGTACTCGCGCTATGCCGAGCGCCGTGGCTGGCGCGTCGAGATTCTGTCCGAGAACGAAGGCGAACACGGCGGCTATAAAGAAGTGATCGCCCGGGTTGAAGGCGACAATGTCTACGGCAAGCTGAAATTCGAATCCGGCGCGCACCGCGTGCAGCGGGTTCCGGCGACCGAATCCCAGGGCCGTATCCACACCTCGGCGTGCACCGTGGCCGTGTTGCCCGAGCCGGACGAGCAGGAAGCCATCGAGATCAACCCGGCGGACTTGCGCGTCGACACGTACCGCTCTTCGGGCGCCGGTGGTCAGCACGTCAACAAGACCGACTCGGCGATCCGTATCACTCACTTGCCGTCGGGCATCGTGGTGGAGTGCCAGGAAGAACGTTCCCAGCACAAGAACCGTGCGCGGGCCATGTCCTGGCTGTCGGCCAAGCTCAACGACCAGCAGACCAGCGCCGCCGCCAACGCGATTGCCAGCGAGCGTAAGTTGCTGGTGGGTTCGGGCGACCGCTCCGAGCGCATCCGCACCTACAACTTTGCCCAGGGCCGGGTCACCGACCACCGGGTCAACCTCACCCTTTACTCTCTCGACGAGATTCTCGCCGGTGGCGTAGATGCGGTGATCGAGCCCTTGCTCGCCGAATACCAGGCCGATCAATTGGCGGCGATAGGTGAATAAATGACCATCATTGCCAGCCTTCTGCGCGCCGCCGACCTGCCTGACTCGCCCACCGCGCGCCTGGATGTGGAGTTGTTGCTGGCCGCTGCCCTGGGCAAGTCGCGCAGCTACCTGCACACCTGGCCGGAAAAGATCGTCAGCAGCGAAGATGCGCTGACCTTTGCCGACTACCTGCAACGTCGTCGTGGCGGTGAGCCAGTGGCGTATATCCTCGGCCAACAAGGCTTCTGGAAGCTGGACCTGGAGGTTGCGCCTCATACGCTGATCCCGCGTCCGGAAACCGAGCTGCTGGTGGAAGCCGCGCTGGAACTGTTGCCTGCCAACCCTGCCAGGGTTCTCGACCTGGGCACCGGCAGCGGCGCCATCGCCCTGGCCCTGGCCAGTGAACGCCCGGCCTGGCAGGTCATGGCGGTAGACCGCGTGCTGGAAGCCGTGGCCCTGGCCGAGCGCAATCGCCAGCGCCTGCACCTGAAGAACGCCACGGTGTTGAACAGCCATTGGTTCAGCGCCCTGCAAGGCCAAACCTTCGATCTGATCATCAGCAACCCGCCGTACATTGCCGATAACGATCCCCATCTGGTGGCCGGTGACGTGCGTTTTGAGCCCGCCAGTGCCCTGGTGGCCGGCCATGACGGCCTGGACGATTTGCGGTTGATCATCGCCCAATCCCCGGCCCACCTGAACGCCGGTGGTTGGCTGTTGCTTGAGCATGGCTATGATCAAGCCGCTGCCGTGCGTGACTTGTTACTGGGCGAAGGCTTTGAAGACGTACACAGCCGTATCGACCTCGGCGGCCACGAACGCATCACCCTGGGGCGCCGCCTGTGCTGAGCGATCAGGAGCTGTTGCGCTATAGCCGACAGATTCTGTTGCAGCATGTCGACATCGAAGGCCAGTTGCGCCTGAAAAATGGCCGCGCGCTGATCGTCGGCCTTGGTGGGTTGGGCGCGCCAGTTGCGTTGTATCTGGCCGCCGCCGGTGTGGGCGAGTTGCACCTGGCCGACTTCGACAGCGTCGACCTGACCAACCTGCAACGCCAGATCATCCACGACACGGACAGCGTCGGGCAGACCAAGGTCGATTCGGCCATGCGTCGTCTCACGGCGATCAACCCGGACGTCAAACTGCTCGCCCATCGCACAGCGCTGGATGCCGATTCACTGGCGGCGGCGGTGGGGGGCGTCGATGTGGTGCTCGACTGCAGCGACAACTTCTCGACCCGCGAAGCCGTCAACGCCGCCTGCGTCGCTGCCGGCAAGCCATTGATCAGCGGCGCGGCGATTCGCCTGGAGGGGCAACTGTCGGTGTTTGATCCGCGCCGCGCCGAAAGCCCTTGCTACCACTGTTTGTATGGGCACGGCAGCGACACTGAACTGACGTGCAGCGAGGCCGGCGTCGTCGGCCCGTTGGTGGGCGTGGTCGGCAGCCTGCAAGCACTGGAAGCCTTGAAACTGCTGGCCGGTTTCGGTGAGCCGTTGGTGGGGCGGCTGTTGCTGATTGATGCCCTGACCACGCGTTTTCGCGAATTGCGCGTCAAACGCGACCCGGGTTGCAGCGTGTGTGGGACCCAACATGGTTAAGGATGCGCCAATTGGTGTGTTCGATTCCGGCGTCGGCGGCCTGTCGGTGCTGGATGAAATCCAGCAGTTGCTGCCCCATGAGTCGCTGCTGTACGTGGCTGACGGCGGGAATATCCCGTATGGCGAGAAATCTCCGGCGTTCATTCTCGAGCGCGCCCGTACCGTCGCGAAGTTTTTCCGCGAGCAGGGTGCCAAAGCCTTTGTGATTGCCTGCAACACTGCGACCGTCGCCGCCGTGGCCGATTTGCGCCAGGACTATCCCGGCTGGCCCCTGGTGGGCATGGAGCCCGCGGTCAAGCCGGCGGCTGCCGCCACCCGCAGTGGCGTGGTCGGTGTACTCGCCACCACCGGCACCCTGCAAAGCGCCAAATTTGCCGCCTTGCTCGACCGCTTTGCCACCGATGTGCGGGTCATTACCCAACCGTGCCCAGGGCTGGTGGAGTTGATTGAAACCGGTGACCTCAAGAGTGCCGCCCTGCGCCAGATGTTGCAGGGTTATGTCGAGCCGCTGCTCAGCGCCGGTTGCGACACCATCATTCTCGGCTGCACCCATTACCCCTTCCTCAAGCCGCTCCTGGCGCAGATGCTTCCCCCAAGCATCATCCTGATCGACACCGGCGCCGCCGTGGCGCGTCAGCTCAAGCGGCTGCTGGGTGAGCGCAACCTCCTGGCTGGCGCAAACCCTGAGACTGCACAGTTCTGGACCAGCGGTGACGTCGATCACCTAAGAAATATCCTACCGACACTATGGAAATCTCCTGGAGTTGTGCGTAGTTTTGGTTCGTGAAAAATTCGTGAAACGTCGGCGTTAGAAGCTGAACTTCTGACACCACGCCAGCTTCTATAACGAGTTAGCTTGTACAAAACCATACAACTTCGTTCTCAAAGGACTGTTTCTTATGAAGCGCTTGTTCTGTTTGGCTGCGATTGCGGCCGTGGTGGTAGGGCACTCGGTTTCGGCGCAGGCTGCCGGCCTGGAATTGGGTGTGGGGAGCACCAGTGAGTCGACCATGACCTATCGACTTGGGCTGACGTCGGATTGGGATAAGAGCTGGTGGCAGAGCGATACCGGCCGACTGACGGGCTATTGGAGCGGCGCCTACACGTATTGGGATGGCGACAAGCGCGCCAGTGTGAGCAGCCTGTCATTCTCGCCGGTATTTGTGTACGAGTTTGCCGGTCAGTCGGTCAAACCCTATATCGAGGCGGGGATCGGCGTGGCCGTGTTCTCACGTACGCGGGTCGAAGACAACAACATCGGCCAGGCCTTCCAGTTCGAAGACCGCCTGGGCTTTGGTTTGCGCTTTGCCGGTGGGCATGAAGTGGGCATCCGCGCCACGCACTATTCCAACGCGGGTATCAGCAGCAATAACGACGGGGTAGAGAGCTATTCGTTGCACTACACGTTGGCGTTGTAATGCGTTAGAGACGACTTTTCAGACCGGCGCAAAATTAAATGTGGGAGCGGGCTTGCTCGCGAAAGCGGTGTATCAGTCAACTCTTCGGTGACTGACACTCTGCCTTCGCGAGCAAGCCCGCTCCCACATTTTGATTTTCATCGGTCTCAGGTTCAGCGGTAAGCCGTCGCAATCCCTTCGCGCTCGGTCAAGCACTCCGGTGCGCCCATCTCGAATTCCCGACAGATCAGCGGGCGTCGCTCGTAAATCGTGCACATCATCGTGTCCCGATCCAGCGCCGCGCACCAGCCGTCATCCAGGCGCAGCATCACTTCGCCGCCCCAATCGTCGGTATCGATATAACGCTCCGGCACGCCCGTGTCGGTGATCAGCATGACTTCCAGCTGGCAGCAACAGGCCGCGCACGTCGAGCAGGTGACGGCGGGTTCGGTGATTTGAGTGTGCGGGATGTTAGTCATAGGCGCGCAGTGTAAGGCAAGCGCATCAACAGCGTGTGATTGCACTGACGGACGTCAGTGCCCGAGTTGCCGTGCGATCCAGTGCATCACCGGGAACAGGATCGCCCAAAGCAGGCCCAGGCCGATCATGGTCGGCACAGTGCCGTACCCGAAACTCACACCGGCCAATTGGCTGCCAGCGTAATAAGACAACGGCCCGCCCATCGCACCTAATAAGCTGGCGCGCCACCAGGGCTGCGCGCTCCAGGCCAGGCAATGGCGCAGCGTGGTCGCCAGCAATGCCCACAGCAGCACCAGCCAGAAAGGTATCAGTGGCCCCGGAAAGCTGAAGTGAAAGACGCCAAAGGTGCGCAGCGAGGTGTCGATGACGGTGCCCAGCAGGGTCACGGCGAGGATCACTTGCCCCTCCGCAGACCATGCACTTATCCACAGCAGGTGGATGGCCAGCACTGCGCCCGCTACCAGCAGCCATCGGCTGTCACCGCCCAGTACGCAGGCAAACCAGCCGCACTGGAACAGCACGGCATTCGCCAGCGGTTTAAGCACTGAAACGCCCGAGCAATGGCGGGTTGATGGCCGCCGGCTTGGCCAGCAGCAGTTGCGCGGTGCCAATTGTTCGTTCCATGAATCCGCCTTCGCAATAGCACAAATAGAATTCCCACAAGCGCAGGAAGTACTCATCGTAGCCCAGCTCTGCGAGGCGGCCATGGGCGCGACGAAAGTTCTCATGCCACAGGCGCAAGGTTTTCGCGTAGTGCAGGCCGAAGTCCTCCATGTGCAGCAGGTTCATGTCGGTGTCGCGGCTGACGATGTGCAGCATGTTTTGCACACAGGGCAGGGCGCCACCGGGGAAAATATAGCGCTGGATGAAGTCGACGCTGTTCTTGGCCTGCTCGAAGCGCTGTTCACGAATAGTGATGGCTTGCAGCAACATCAACCCGTCGCTCTTGAGCAAGTGCGCGCACTGCTTGAAGTAGGTCGGCAGGAAGCGATGGCCCACCGCTTCGATCATCTCGATGGACACCAGCTTGTCGTACTGGCCGGTCAGGTCGCGGTAGTCCTGCAACAACAGGGTCACCTGGTCCTTGAGCCCCAAGGCCTCGATGCGTTTTTCGGTGTAGGCAAACTGTTCTTTGGACAAGGTTGTGGTGGTGACTTTGCAGCCATAATGCTGCGCCGCGTACAACGCCATGCTGCCCCAGCCGGTGCCGATTTCCAGCAAATGGTCAGTGGGTTTGAGCGCAAGCTTCTGGCAGATGCGTTCCAGCTTGTTCAGTTGCGCCTGTTCCAGGGTGTCGTCGGGCGTCAGAAATTGCGCGGCCGAATACATCATGGTCGGGTCGAGGAATTCTTCGAACAGGTCGTTGCCCAGGTCGTAGTGGGCGGCGATGTTTTTCTGTGAGCCTTTGCGTGTATTGCGGTTGAGCCAGTGCAGACCTTGGGTGAACGGCCGTGCCAGGCGCGCCAGCCCGCCTTCCATGGCGTCGAGCACCTCCAGGTTACTCACCATCACGCGCACCACCGAAGTCAGGTCCGGCGTGGTCCAGTAACCGTGAATAAACGCCTCGCCGGCGCCTATCGAACCGTTGGCCGCCACCAGGCCCCATACCGCTGAATCGAGGATCTGGATTTCCCCCAGCAGGTGCGCTTCGCGTGCGCCGAACACTTGGCGTTCGCCGTCCTCGATCACCACCAACTGGCCGTGGCGCAGCTGGCTGAGTTGACGCAGCACCGCCTTGCGCAGCAGCGCGCTGGTCATGCCGTTGACGTTCAGGCGGTTGGTTTTGACCGATAAGCTAGGGGATTTCATGGCGGCGATCCTTGGTATACCCGACTGCGGTGCGAGAGGCGCCATCGGCGGCCTGATGGGGAAAAATCGGTGTTCTTTTGAGCAATAGGCGCATGGCCTGCCAGTAAATGGCGAGGCAGGTTTTGGCGGTCATCCACGGAAAGCGCCACAGGTAGCGATGCAGGCTGGCGCGGTTGAGCGCTTCTTTGTGCAGGCTCAAGGTGGCGTCGAAGACTTTCAACTCGCCTTGCCAATCGGCCATGTGCACGCCGAGCTTGGCGGCGGGCGGGCTGAAGCTCATGCGGTATTCCAGGTCGCGCGGCAAAAACGGCGAGACATGGAAGGCCTTGGCCACGGCGAAGTGCTGATGCTCACCCGCGCCGAGGGCCTGGGCCGGCAGCACGTAGTGATAGCGCTCGCGCCATGGGGTGTTGGTCACTTCACACAGGATCGCGGCCAGTTGGCCATCGGCCTCGAAACAGTAGAAGAAACTCACCGGGTTAAAAGCCAGGCCCCAACTGCGGGCCTGGGTCAGCAGGCAGATAACGCCCTGGGGTGTACGCCCCAAGGCCTTGCCGACTTCCTGGCGCACGGCATCGCTCAAGCTCATGCCGTGGCGGGTAAATTCACGCAGGTAATCCTGCTGGCGAAAGCCGAAGGGCGCCAGCCAGCTCGTGCCGGCCAGCGGCGACAAGCCGAGCACTTCGTCTTGTTCGCTTAAATCCAGGTACAGCAGGCCGATGCGGTAGCGAAAGGCATGGGCCTTGGGCGCAAACCGGCGATGGGCGATCCAGCCGCTGTACAGGGCGCTGTTCACAGGGTTTCTCCAAAGGCTTGGGCCACGCGCAATGCGCTGACCACGCCATCTTCATGGAAACCGTTGGCCCAGTAAGCGCCGCAATAAAACGTATTGCGCGCACCGAGCAATTCTTCCCAACGCCCTTGGGCGTCCACAGCGGCAAGGCTGTATTGCGGGTGGGCGTAGGTGTAGCGCGCGAGGATTTTCAGCGGGTTGATCATCGGCGTCTGGTTCAGGCTGACGCAGAAGGTGGTGGCGCTGTCGATACCTTGCAGGATGTTCATGTCGTAGGTGACGGCGGCCTGGGTTTGCGCAGTGCCGGTCAGCCGGTAATTCCAGCTGGCCCAGGCCAGTTTGCGGTCCGGCAACAGGCGCGTGTCGGTGTGCAGCACCACATCATTGTCGGCGTAGGGCAATGCGCCGAGGATCTCTTGTTCGGCCTGGCTCGGGTCGGCCAGCATGGCCAGGGCCTGATCGCTGTGACAGGCGAACACCACGCGATCAAATGTTTCGCTGCCGGCAGGGCTGTGGATAACCACGCCGTCGTCTGTGCGTTCTACTTTATGCACAGGGCAATTGAGGCGGATCTGCTCGCGAAAACTGCGTGTCAGCGGCTCGATGTAGCTGCTGGAGCCCCCTTCGATCACGCACCACTGTGGCCGGTTGCTGATCGACAGCAAGCCGTGGTTCTTGAAGAAACGCACAAAGAATTGCAGCGGAAACCCCAGCATGTCGGCCAGGGACATCGACCAGATCGCTGCGCCCATCGGCACGATGTAATGCCGGATAAACCGCGGGCCGTAACCGCCGGCTTCGAGGTAGTCGCCGAGGGTCATCTGCGCGCTGATCCGCTGCTCTTGCAGGTCCAGCGGCGCTTGGCGGTTGAAGCGCAAAATGTCGCGCAACATGCCCCAGAACCCAGGCGACAGAATATTGCGCCGTTGCGCAAACAGGCTGTTGAGGTTGTTGCCGTTGTACTCGAACCCGGCATTCTGGTCACACACCGAAAAGCTCATCTCGGTGGGCTTGAACTTCACACCGATCTGCCCAAGCAGGCGGATGAAGTTGGGGTAGGTCCAGTCGTTGAACACGATAAAGCCGGTGTCCACCGCATAGCTTTTGCCCTCGACGGTGACGTTGACCGTGTGGGTATGCCCGCCGATCCGCTCGCCCGCTTCGAACAGGCTGATGTCATGGCGGCGGCTGAGCAGGTACGCGCTGGTCAGCCCGGCGATCCCGCTGCCGATAATGGCGATCTTCACAGTCTGTCCTTCTGCGGCGGAGGGCTGCGCAGCATGCGTTTGCCGATGATCAGTTGGACGCGGTTGGGCAGCTTCGACAGCGGCCACAGGGTGGCGATAAACAGCGCGGGAAAGGCGATTTCCAGCGGGCGTTTGCCCAGCTTGGCAAAGATATGTTTCGCGGCCTTGTCGGCTGACCAGCTCAAGGGCATCGGGAAATCGTTGCGCTCGGTCAGCGGCGTGTCGACAAAACCCGGGCTGATGACCGTGACGTCGATGTTCTCGGACGACAGGCTGATGCGCAGGGATTCGAACAGGTAGCGCAGCCCGGCTTTGGACGCGCCATAGGCTTCGGCACGTGGCATCGGCAGGTAAGTCACGGCGCTGGCCACGCCCACCAGGTGCGGTGATTGCCCGGCGCGTAACAGTGGCAGCGCGGCTTCAATGCAATAAGCGCTTGCCAGCAGGTTGGTGCGCACCACGTGCTCGACGATGGAGGCGTCAAACTGCCGGGCGTCCACGTATTCACAGGTGCCGGCGTTGAGGATCACCGTGTCCAGTGAGCCCCAAACCACGCTGATGTGCTCGCCAATCTCGCGCACGGTCTGGCTGTTGGTCAGGTCGCCGGCCACCACCAGCACTTGTCCTGGATAACGTTGGGCGAGTGCTTCCAGCGGGCCTTTTGTGCGCGAGCTGAGGGCTACGTGGGCGCCGCTGTTGAGCAACTCCACGGCCAGCGAGGCACCGATGCCACTGCTGGCGCCGGTCAGCCAATATCGGCGGGGCGGTGTCAGGCTCATCCCATTCTCCTTTTCAGCCAACGGACTGCGGGGCCGAGTATTGGCAGGTGTTCATAGAGCAAGGCACCGGCATCGAAATAGTCACGATGGCGGTACACCTTGTCGCGCCACATCAGGTGTGAGCAGCCTTCCACGCGTATCACTTTTCCGCGGTTCAGTCGCGGGTGGCAAAAACTCATTTTCCAGCGCAAGTAGCCTTCGCCTTCGGCCACTTGGTCGAAGCCGTGAAAGTCGAAACGCAGCTGGCTGACATTGCTGTACAGCTCGGCGAAGTAGCGGTGCATCGCCGGTAAGCCATGCACTTCATGCAGCGGGTCGGTAAAGGCGATGTCCTTGCTGTACAGGCCGTCGAGCAGGTGCAGGTTGTGCTTGTCCAGCGTCGCAAAGGCCTGGGCGAACCGGGGCAGGAAGTCACTCATGTAAACCTCCGACCGCTTCGCGCGAGGGCAGGCTGCGGAAAGCGGCCAATGCCCGTTCACGGGATTGCTTCAGGTCTACAATTGCGCGCGGGTAGTGCGCCACACCGAACAGGCCGCCGACGGCCTCGGGGTTGTGCACTTCCTTTTTATTCAGCGCGGCCAGTTCGGGTAGCCAGTGCTTGATGAACACGCCTTCACTGTCGAATTTTTCCGACTGGCTCAGCGGGCTGAAAATTCGGAAATAAGGCGCCGAGTCGGTGCCGGTGGATGAGCTCCACTGCCAGCCACCGTTGTTGGCCGCCAGGTCGCCGTCGATCAGGTGACGCATGAAAAAACGCTCGCCCTCGCGCCAGTCGATCAACAGGTTCTTGGTCAGGAACATCGCTACCACCATGCGCAGGCGGTTGTGCATCCAGCCGGTTTCCAGCAATTGGCGCATGGCCGCGTCGATGATCGGCAGGCCGGTGCGCGCTTCCTGCCAGGCGGCGAGGTCTTTGGGCGCGTCGCGCCAGGCCACTGCTTCGGTTTCGGGGCGGAAGGCGCGATGGCGCGAGACCCTTGGATAGCCGACCAGGATATGTTTGTAGAACTCGCGCCATAGCAGCTCGTTGATCCAGGTGATCGTGCCCACATTGCCACTTTCGAACTCGCCCTGGTTGGTCTGCAAGGCGGCATGCAGGCACTGTCGCGGTGAAACCACACCGGCAGCGAGGTAGGCGGAAAGCTGGCTGGTGCCGGGTTTGGCCGGAAAGTCGCGTTCGTCCTTGTAGTAGCTGATCTGCTGGTCGGCGAAAGCGTCGAGACGGCGTCTGGCTTCGTCCTCACCGGCGGGCCAGAGCGCCCGCAAGGTTTCGCTGGGCGGCTGGAACCCTTCAACCTGTGTGGGGACGGGGTCGCTTTTCACGTGCGTTTTGGCTTGGGCTTTTGGCGTTGCTACCAGGCGCGGGAGGGCGCTGTGCAGGCGGTTGTAGCAGACTTTGCGGAACTGGCTGAAGACCTGGAAGTAGGTGCCGGTTTTGGTCAACACACTGCCGGGTTGGAAAAACAGCTGGTCCAGATAAGGGTGGAACGTCACGCCGTCGGCTTCCAGAGCTTTGGCGACGGCGGCATCGCGGCGGCTCTCGTGGATGCCGTATTCCTCGTTGACGTGCACCGACTCAATCGACAGTTCCCGGCACAGCGTGCTCAGCACGGCGGGGGCCTGGTCCCAGGTCGCGGCGGTGCGGATCAGCAAGGGAATGTTCAATGCGCCGAGCGCCTGGCCCAGGTGCTGCAGGTTGCGCAGCCAAAAGTCGACTTTGCAGGGCGCGTCATCGTGGGCCAGCCATTGTTCGGGGCTGATCAGGTACACGGCAACGACCGGGCCTCGCTGGCTCGCGGCAGCCAGGGCGGTGTTGTCGTTCAGGCGCAGGTCGGTGCGCAGCCAGATCAAATGCATTTAAAGAAGTCCACGCTGGATCAGTATCTGATGGGCCGACAACGGGTCTTCGGCCACGAACAATTCAGGGGTGTCACGGGTTAATACGGCTAACTCGGCCTGGTGGATGCATACCGTTGGTCCGGCAATCAATGTTGGGCAACTGACGCCGCCCAGCAGTTTCGGGAGCGAGGGCAGGTGCAGGGCCTTGCTCGAATACAGCAGCACGGCACGCGGTTGCAGGTGTTCCACGGCCAATGCCAATTCACCGGACGGCAAAGGCCAATCGAACACTTCCACGGGGCAATCGGCGCTGCTGGCGAGCCACGCGCTGAGCCACAGGTGCGGCTCCAGGGGCAGGTCGGAGTGGTTGACCAGCAGCAGCGGGGCGCCTTGCAGTTGGCGATTGTTGTGGTAGATCCGCGCGCCGAACTTGCTGCGCAGCCATGACAGGAAAAACACCCGTTCCATCTGCGCGCCGAATTGGCCCTGCCAGCGTTGTTCGAGCTCTTGCAGCAGCGGCAGCATCAATTGCTCGCACAAGGTACGTGGCGGGTAGAGCGCCATGGCCTGGTTGAACGCGTCGTCGACCCGGCGCTCGGCCAAGTCGCTGATCGCGGTCACCAGGTTCTGGCGCAACGCGTGCCATTCGTTTTCGACGGTGTCGGGGCTGATTTGGGCGGTGTCGATAAGGTTTTTTACCTGGCTGACCGGTACGCCGCGGTTGAGCCAGGTGAGGATGGTGTGGATGCGTTGCACGTGTTCGGCGCTGAACAGCCGATGACCTTTGGGCGTGCGCTGGGGCACGATCAAGCCGTAGCGGCGTTCCCAGGCGCGCAGCGTCACAGCGTTGACGCCGGTCTGGCGTGCCACTTCACGAATCGGCAGCCAGCCGTCTTCGAGGGCTTGGGTGATGTCTTCGCCTGGTTCGTCTTGCGGGGCAGCGTTCATGAGGTGCTTTTCATGGGTTAGATCGCATTGCGTAGGCTGAGGTTTTCCGGGTGCGGTTGCAGGTAGGCCTGCTGCGCGATGTAGCGGTCCGGGTGTTGGCGAAAGTGGTGTTTGAGCAGAGTAAGGGGCACCACCAGCGGCACGATGCCGTGGCGGTACTGGCCGATGACCGTTTGCATTTCCTGCTTGTCGTCGGCGCTGATGGCCTGCTTGAGGTAGCCGCTGATGTGTTGCAGCACATTGGAGTGGGTGCCCCGGGTGGCGCATTTTTTCAGGCCGATCATCAGTTCGCTGAAGTAACCGGCGGCCAACTCATCAAGGTTGATGCCCTTGCCCATGCTGCCCAGCAAGTGGCCAAGGCTTTTGTAATGCACGGGGCTGTGGGCCATCAGCAGGTATTTGTAGCGCGAGTGAAAAGCCAGCAGGCGGTGACGCGTCAGGCCTTCGGCCAGCAGCTGTTGCCAGCTGGCATATACGAATACGCGGGTCAGGAAGTTTTCCCGCAATACCGGGTCATTCAGCCGACCGTCTTCTTCCACCGGCAGGTTGGGGTGGCGTAAACAAAATGCCTGGGCGTAAATGCCACGCCCGCCGCCCTCTACTGGCGTACCGTTATCGCGGTAGACCTTGACCCGTTCCAGGCCGCACGAGGGCGATTTTTGCATGAAGATGTAGCCGCACAGGTCGGTATGTTCCGCAGCCATTTGCTGGCCGTAATCGTCCAACGGCTGCGTCACATTGAGCTCACGGCGCACGCTGCCGACGGCTTGCGGGTGGTCAGGGTCGCCCACCAGGCGGATCGGTTCGCGGGGGATGCCCAGGCCGATTGCGACTTCGGGGCACAGCGGCACAAACTCGAAGTAGTCGGCCAGGGTTTGGCTGCACAGCAGGGATTGTTTGTGTCCGCCGTTGAAGCGCACGTTCTCGCCTAACAGGCAGGCGCTGATGGCGATCTTCGGTTTTCCAGTGCTGGACATGTTCAAACCTCTCCGAGATTCCTGTACACACAGTTAAGCCTGTACAACTGGATCTCATCATAGGTTTGATGCTGTACAAGTCAATTATTTTGTACAAGTATTTGCGGGCAGGCTATTTCCAGCCGATTCGCCACACTTCAGCATTTTGCAGGGTTTGCCAGGCCAGGCGTTCGGTGCGCTGGGTCATGACGGCTTGCAGTTCGATGTCGAGCACGGTGCCTTCTTCATCACGAAACAGTTCGGTGACCAAGAAGTGTTTCTCCTTGTTGCGTGGATGCGCTGCTGTCCATTTCGACAGCAGCAATTTGGCTGGGTTGATGCGATTCATTGCAGGTGCTCGATCAAACGTCGCGCGGCTTCCTGGCCGCTGAGCCACGCGCCCTCGACCCGGCCGGACAGGCACCAGTCGCCACACACATACAAGCCCAGGTCAGCATCGGCCAGTACACCGAACTCATGGCTGCTTGAAGGGCGTGCGTAGAGCCAGCGATGGGCCAGGCTGAAGGACGGTGCGGGCATGGCGCTGTGCAGTAATTCGGCGAAGGCACCGTGCAGATGTTCGATCACCGCTTCCTTGGGCAGGTCCAGATGCGCCTTGCTCCAGGCACTGGTGGCGTGCAGTACCCACGTGTCGAGGGTGGTGTCGCGCCCAGGTTTACTGCGGTTGCGCGCCAGCCAGTCGAGGGGGCTGTCTTGCACGAAGCAGCCTTCCATCGGTGTATCCAAAGGTTTGTCGAAGGCCAGCGCAATCGCCCAGGTCGGGTCCATCTTCACCCCGGCGGCAGCACTCGCCAGCTTGGGCGCAGCGGCCAGCAGCGCGGTGGCTTGTGGTGCGGGGGTGGCGATGACCACATGGCTGAATGGGCCGTGATTGCCACCGTCCGCGTCCAGCAGGTTCCAATGCTGTTTGCCTTGGAACACTTCGGTGATGCGGCAACCGAACTCCACCGGCAAATCGTCGAGCAGCGCGCGGGTGATGGCGCTCATGCGCGGCGTGCCGACCCAGCGGATCTGTTCATCGGGGGAGGGCGTGAGTTGGCCGGACTTGAAGTTGTACAGCTGCGGTTTCCACTGTTCGGCCCAGCCGTTGCTTTGCCAGCGTTGCACCTCGTTGACGAAGCGCCGGTCGCGGGCGGTGAAATATTGCGCGCCCATGTCCAGCGCGCCGGCATCGCTGCGCTTGCTGGACATGCGGCCGCCACTGCCACGGCTTTTATCGAAGAGTTGTACAGCGTGCCCCGCGTCTCTTAACGCTCGGGCGGCGGAGAGACCGGCGATGCCGGTGCCGATGATCGCGATGGGAACAGTCATGGGAGGCCTCGTTTTACCGTTGGGTACAGACTACGCCGACACCAATAGCTGTACAATATTGTTTTTTGGTATAAGTTTTGGCGTACCTGTTCTTGTGGCGTGACCTATGGTTAAAGCTGAGGCTTAAACCAACGTAACGCCCCCTTACATAAAATCCCTGCTTATAAAATAGACTAGCGATGGGCGGCAAACGTTACATGAGGAGGAACCCATGCATATTTTGCTGACCGGCGGTACTGGCTTGATTGGTCGCCAACTCTGCCAGCACTGGCTTGCCCAAGGGCATCGCTTGACTGTTTGGAGCCGTGAACCGGACACCGTGGCCAAATGGTGCGGTGATGAGGTGTTGGGTGTAGGCCGCCTGCAGGACGTGACAGGTCCCGTGGATGCGGTGGTCAATCTGGCCGGCGCGCCCATTGCCGATCGTCCGTGGACGAAAAAGCGCAAGGCCTTGTTGTGGAGCAGTCGCATCAGTCTCACCGAAACGCTGCTGGCGTGGATGGAAGGCTTGGCGCAAAAGCCGGCGGTGCTGATTTCCGGTTCAGCCGTGGGCTGGTATGGCGACGGCGGCGAGCGCGAATTGACCGAAGCCAGTGGCCCGGTGCTGGACGACTTCCCCAGCCAGCTGTGCATCGCCTGGGAAGAAACCGCGTTGCGCGCCGAATCCCTGGGCGTGCGCGTGGTGCTGGTGCGCACCGGCCTGGTATTGGCGGCGCAGGGCGGCTTTTTGTCACGGCTGCTGCTGCCGTTCAAACTGGCGCTGGGCGGGCCGATTGGCGATGGTCGGCAGTGGATGCCGTGGGTACATATCAAAGATCAAATCGCCCTGATTGATTTTCTTCTGCACAAGGGTGACGCCAGCGGTCCTTATAATGCTTGCGCTCCGCACCCGGTGCGTAACCGCGAGTTCGCCAAGACCCTGGGCCAGGTGTTGCACCGCCCGGCGTTCATGCCGATGCCGGCGTTTGCATTGAAGGTCGGGCTGGGCGAGCTGTCCGGGTTATTGCTGGGCGGGCAGAAGGCAGTTCCCGAACGGCTGCTGGCTGCCGGTTTCACTTTTCAGTTCACTGAGTTGCACGCGGCCCTGGAAGACTTGTCCAGCCGCCTCTAGAGATAGGATGTTGCATGACGGATCACGCGTTGTTACTGGTCAACCTGGGTTCACCGGCGTCCACTTCGGTGGCCGATGTGCGCAGCTACCTCAATCAGTTCCTGATGGACCCTTATGTGATCGACCTGCCGTGGCCGGTGCGGCGTTTGCTGGTGTCGCTGATCCTGATCAAGCGCCCGGAGCAGTCCGCGCATGCTTATGCCTCGATCTGGTGGGACGAGGGCTCGCCGCTGGTTGTCTTGAGCCGTCGCCTGCAGCAGCAAATGACGGCGCAGTGGACCCAGGGCCCGGTGGAACTGGCGATGCGTTACGGCGAGCCGTCCCTTGAAACCACGTTGACGCGCCTGGCTGCCCAGGGCATCGAAAAAATCACCCTGGCGCCGCTGTACCCGCAGTTTGCCGACAGCACCGTGACCACGGTGATTGAAGAAGCCAAACGTGTCGTGCGCGATAAAAAGCTCAAGGTGCAGTTCTCGATCCTGCAACCGTTCTACGATCAGCCGGAATACCTCGACGCGCTGGTCGCGAGCGTCCGGCCCTATGTGGAACAGGATTACGATCATTTACTGCTGAGTTTTCACGGCCTGCCCGAGCGTCATCTCACAAAGCTCGACCCTACCGGCGGGCATTGCTTTAAGGATGCCGATTGCTGCAAGAACGCTTCGCCCGAGGTGCTTGCCACTTGTTATCGCGCGCAATGCTTCAGCGTTGCGCGTAACGTTGCCGCGCGCATGGGGCTGCCGGAGGGCAAGTGGTCGGTGGCCTTCCAGTCGCGCCTGGGTCGGGCGAAGTGGATTGAACCCTACACCGAAGCACGTCTGGAAGCGCTGGCCCAGCAAGGCGTGAAAAAGTTGCTGGTGATGTGCCCGGCATTTGTGGCGGACTGCATTGAGACGCTGGAAGAGATTGGTGACCGCGGCCTGGAGCAGTTCCGCCAAGCGGGCGGCGAGGAGTTGGTGTTGGTGCCGTGCCTCAATGATGACCCGCAGTGGGCAGCGGCGCTCAATACACTGTGTGAAAGAGCGCCGTTGGCACTGTAATCAGATTGTCGAAACGATAGAAATCAAATGTGGGAGTCGGGCTTGCCCTAATGCCAGTCAGTTAAGCGCAGATCCCCTGTGGGAGCGGGCTTGCTCGCGAAAGCGGTGGGTCAATCAACATCAATGTTTGCTGAGCCGCCTTCGCGAGCAAGCCCGCTCCCACATTTGATCTTCGCTGCATTGAGCATTTCGTTCGCTCAACTGACTGGCATTAGGGCTTGCCCGCGATAGCGATGCATCAGCCACTGGAAGTATCGACTGACAAATCGCCATCGCGGGCAAGCCCGGCTCCCACATTGTTTTGTAGTGTTTACTCGTGGTGGGGTTCGCCGAGGAAGGTCAGCGAGGTGAACAGCCCCCGTGTCGCCACATCAGCATTGTCTTTTAGCGGCAGCTCCACTTGCGCGGCAATTACATTCAAACCTTCATTACGCACCAGCACTTGGGCCCGCCCGTCTTTGTCGGTCTCGGTGCTCAGGGTGTTCGGCGCGTTGCGATAGTCGCCCACCAGCTTGATCCCCGCCGCTGGCTTGCCATCCAGCAGCACCCGCACGGGCAGTGACCTGCCAGGTCCTACCGTCAGCGGATCAACTTCCGGCAGGATCAACAGCTTGATCTGATCCAGCTTCGGCAACTTCGCCCCCGGCTGGTAAATCGCCAGGCTGTACTTGAAGGTCTGGGTCGACTCAATCGCCCCGGGCACTTTGCTGCGGCCCTGGTTGATCCACTTCTTGTCCGCCGTCTGCGACCACATCCCGTTATCCAATGCGACGGCTAAAACGGCGGGCGATTTCAGCGGCTGCAGGCGCGCGTGGTCGGCCAGGCGCTCCACGGTCACCGGGATCATCTTGCCGCTGGCGTCATAGGCCCAGGCGCCGCTGATTTTCTGCGCCTTGAAGGCGTTATCTTCCGCGCCGTGGCCATAGATGACTTCGATATTGCCGCGTCGTTGTTCGGTCCACAGGCCGTGGGCCGAGACCTGGCTGGCAAACAATAAGCCGAGTACAGCCAGGGATTTGAAGGCTTGCATGGAGACGTCCTTTTACAGGTTGAGGGTCAGGCTGACGGTGACGTTGCGCGGCTCGCCGGGGTTGACCCAGTAATTGCTGTAGGAGCGCTCGTAGTACTTTTCGTCGAATAGGTTGTTGAGGTTCAGGCCCACGGTGACGTTGTCACTGGCCTTGTAATGGGCGAGCAGGTCGACGGTGTGGTAGGCGGGCAGTTTGAAACGACTACCTGCCTCGCCGGAGCGATCGCCGACATAGGTGAAGGCCGCGCCCACGTCTGAGCCGCGCAACGCACCATTCTGGAATTCATACACCCCCAACAGGCTGCCGCTGCGTTTGGCCACGCCGAGAATTCGGCTACCCGTGGGGATGGCTTTGTCGCCCTTGGTCACTTCGGCGTCGATGTAGGCAAAGGCGCCGATGAGTCTGACGGCATCAGTCACTTGCCCGGTCAGTTGCAGATCGAAACCCTGGCTGCGGGCCTTGCCCATGGCGCGGTTAAGGTCGGTGGCCGGGTCGAGTGCGAGGACGTTTTCCTTTTCGATATGGAACGCGGCGAGGGTGGCACTCAGGCGGTCGTCGAACAGCTCGCTCTTGATGCCGACTTCATAACCCAGACCTTCTTCAGGCTTGAAGGATTTGCCGCCGGCATCCAGGCCATTGTTCGGTTTGAACGAGGTTGAGGCGTTGGCGAATACACCGATGTGCGGTGTGAGTTGGTAAAGCAATCCTGCGCGTTGGGTCAGGGCATTGTGGGTTTGTCGGCTTTTGGCAGGGTGGCGGGTGAAGTCGTCGATGCTTTGTTCAAAGTGCTCAAAGCGCATGCCAACCATGCCGCGCAGGCGGTCGGTGAACACGATCTGGTCTTGCAGGTTCAGCGCCTGGCTCTTCACCTGTTCGAATAAGTCGGTGCCGGAGCGTGCGCCGTCGGGTTTGGGTTGGCCATAGATCGGCTTATAGATATCGATGGGGTAGAGGCTGCCGCCGATAGCCGTCACGCGTTCCTTCTTGCGGTAGTCCTCGTATTCGGTGCCGATCAGCAGTTCGTGCTGCCAACTGCCGATGTCGAAAAGGCCGCGCAGTTCCAGCTGGGTGATGCTGTCGTGCCAACCGGTGGAGCGTTCGCGGTAGCGGCGGTTGACGGTGTGCCCATCGGCGTTCAGCGCGCGGCTTTCCGACGCGTCGCCCCACAGGCTGCCTTGTTTGTAGTGGCTGGCGAGGCGCAGTTTCCAGGCGTCGTTGAGGTGATGTTCCAGGGTGGCTTGCAGGCGGTTGTTGTGGTTGCGGATGTTGCCGTCGTTGGGTTCGCCGAGGAAGGTCGAGCGGGACATGCCGTGATTGGCGACAATGCCTCGGTCGAAGGTAGAGCTGTGGCGCACGAATTCGCTTTCCACCAGCAGGCTGGTATCCGGGTCCAACTGCCAGCTGAAAGAGGGCGCGACGAACACGCGCCTGGCGTCTACGTGATCGCGGAAGCTGTGGCCGTCTTCCACGGCCAGGTTCACGCGCGACAGCACGCGACCTTCGCTGTCGAGCGGGGTGTTCACATCCAGTGCTGTGCGATAACGGTCCCAACTGCCGGCGCTGGTTTGCACGGTGGTGAAGGCTTGCTGCTGCGGTTTCTTGGTGACGATATTCACGGTGCCGCCGGGATCGCCGCGGCCATACAGGCTGGCAGCGGGGCCTTTGAGCACTTCAATGCGTTCGATATTGGCCGCATCTGGTGTGCTCGGGTAGCCACGGTTGGCGCTGAAACCGTCCTGATAGAACTCCGACGTGGTGAAGCCGCGCACGCTGTATTCGTAGAGCGTCAGGCCGCCAAAGTTGTTTTGCTTGGACACACCGCCGGCAAATTCCAGGGCGCGTTCCACATTGGTGCTGCCCAGGTCTTTGAGCACCGTCGCGGGAATCACGCTGATCGATTGTGGGATGTCGCGAAGGGCCGTGTCAGTTTTTGTCGCGCTGGCGGAGCGGGTGGCGCGATAGCCTTTGACGGGGCTGGTGGCGGATTCATAGTCGTCGCTGGTGACGCTGATGGTGTCCAGTTCAACGGCGTTGTCTTCGGCGTAAGCGGGGTCGAGCAATAAACCCAAGGCCAGGCCCGCCATGGGAGCAAATCTTTGAGACGGCATGATAGAGCGTTCCAATGTCTATATTGAAACAATATAACATGCCGAATGAGAATGGATTTCTTTTGAAATATTAGGATACAGGAGCCCGTGAACGGGCTCCCAAAGCCCTTATTCCTCTTCTTTCACCGGGGCAGGTGGTGGGCGCAAGCCGATTTCCGCCAGCAGCTTGATCTCTTTGCCGTTGCGCATCACCTGGATCGCCACCTTGTCGGTTGGTTTGATCCGCGCCACCTGGTTCATCGACTTGCGGCCGTCACCGGCTGGTTCGCCGTCAATGCTCAGGATCACATCGCCCAATTGCAGGCCGGCTTTCTGCGCCGGGCCGTCTCGGAAGATCCCCGCGACCACGATGCCAGGGCGCCCGGTCAAGCCAAACGACTCGGCCAATTCCTTGGTCAACGGCTGCACTTCGATCCCCAGCCAACCGCGAATCACCTGGCCGTGTTCGATGATCGACTTCATCACTTCCATTGCCAGCTTCACCGGGATCGCAAAACCGATGCCTTGGGAGCCACCCGATTTCGAGAAGATCGCGGTGTTGATGCCGGTCAGGTTGCCATTGGCATCCACCAGTGCGCCGCCGGAGTTGCCCGGGTTGATGGCTGCGTCGGTCTGGATAAAGTCTTCGTAGCTGTTAAGCCCCAACTGGTTACGCCCGGTGGCGCTGATGATGCCCATGGTGACTGTCTGGCCGACACCAAACGGGTTGCCGATGGCCAGGGCCACATCACCGACGCGCAGCCCTTCAGAGCGGCCGATAGTGATCGAAGGCAGGCTTTTGAGGTCGATCTTCAGCACGGCGAGGTCGGTTTCAGGGTCGCTGCCGACCACGCGGGCCAGGGTTTCGCGGCCGTCGCGCAGGGCCACGACAATCTGGTCGGCGCCGGTGGTCACGTGGTTGTTGGTGAGGATGTAGCCTTCCGGGCTCATGATCACGCCGGAACCGAGGCTGGATTCCATACGGCGTTGCTTGGGCCCGTTGTCCCCGAAGTAGCGGCGAAATTGCGGGTCTTCAAACAACGGGTGCGCAGGTTTGTTGATGACCTTGGTGGTGTACAGGTTGACCACGGCGGGCGCGGCGATGACGACAGCGTCTGCATAGGTCACCGGGCCTTGCACCACCGAATTGCTTTGCGGGGCCTGTTGCAGGTTCACGTCAAGGCTGGGTAAGCCCACCCACTGGGGATAACGCTGAATAATCAGCATCGCGATCAGCACGCCAGCCAACAATGGCCATCCAAAAAAACGCAGTGCCTTGAGCATCAAGTAAGTCCTGACAGGTTGCAGGGGGCGGGAGAGCGCCCATAATGTCGCGCATTATACGAGGCTGCGAGCGCCTCGGAACGGGATATTTAGGAGTCTTTTATGGCCGTGCCCCTTAGCACCCTGGTCGAGGAAGCGGACCGCTATCTCGGCAGCGCAAAAATTGCCGATTATTGCCCCAATGGCCTGCAGGTCGAGGGTCGTCCGCAGGTGATGCGCATTGTCAGCGGCGTAACCGCAAGCCAAGCCCTGCTGGACGCCGCCGTCGAAGCCAAGGCCGACTTGGTGCTGGTGCACCACGGTTACTTCTGGAAGGGCGAAAACCCGTGCATTACCGGCATGAAGCAGCGCCGCCTCAAAACCCTGCTCAAGCATGACATCAGCCTGTTGGCCTATCACCTGCCGCTGGATCTGCACGCGGATGTTGGTAATAACGTGCAACTGGCCCGCCATCTGGACATCACCGTTGAAGGCCCGCTGGACCCGAGCAATCCGAAAATCGTCGGCCTGGTCGGTTCTCTCGCCGAACCGTTGTCGCCGCGCGACTTCGCCCGTCGTGTGCAGGATGTGATGGGCCGCGAGCCGCTGCTGATCGAAGGCAGCGAGATGATCCGCCGTGTCGGCTGGTGCACGGGGGGTGGCCAGGGCTATATCGACCAGGCGATTGCGGCGGGTGTCGATCTGTACCTGAGCGGCGAAGCGTCCGAGCAAACTTTCCACAGTGCGCGGGAAAACGACATCAGCTTTATTGCAGCCGGGCACCACGCCACTGAGCGCTACGGAGTGCAGGCGTTGGGTGATTACCTGGCCCGGCGTTTTGCCCTGGAGCATTTGTTCATCGATTGCCCCAATCCGATCTAACGAACTCCACAGAAGGAATGTGGTGCGGGCTTGTGTGGGAGCAAGCCCGCTCCCACATTCGACCGAGGCAGGCCTAACTCAGTGGCATATTCATATACCGTTTCGATCTAGCTGGCGCCCTGAATAGAAGAAGGTGCTGTGCTAGCATGCCCCGCTCGAACACGGCCCGCTGGCCGTCCATAAGATCGTTTTTCCGTGAGTAGCCATGGTCGACAAACTGACGCATCTGAAACAGCTGGAGGCGGAAAGCATCCACATCATCCGCGAGGTCGCTGCCGAGTTCGACAACCCGGTGATGCTTTACTCGATCGGTAAAGACTCCGCCGTGATGCTGCATCTGGCACGCAAGGCCTTCTTTCCGGGCAAACTGCCGTTCCCGGTGATGCACGTCGACACCCGCTGGAAATTCCAGGAGATGTACAAGTTCCGCGACAAGATGGTCGAAGAGCTGGGCCTGGACCTGATCACCCACATCAACCCGGATGGGGTTGCGCAGGGCATCAACCCGTTCACCCACGGCAGCGCCAAGCACACCGATATCATGAAAACCGAAGGCCTCAAGCAGGCGTTGGACAAGCATGGTTTCGACGCAGCTTTCGGCGGTGCCCGTCGTGATGAAGAGAAATCCCGCGCGAAAGAGCGCGTGTACTCGTTCCGCGACAGCAAACACCGCTGGGACCCGAAAAACCAGCGCCCGGAGCTGTGGAACGTTTACAACGGCAACGTCAACAAGGGTGAGTCGATCCGTGTGTTCCCGCTGTCCAACTGGACCGAGCTGGACATCTGGCAGTACATCTACCTGGAAGGCATCCCGATTGTGCCGCTGTACTTTGCCGCCGAGCGCGACGTGATCGAGAAAAACGGCACGTTGATCATGATCGACGACGACCGCATCCTCGAGCACCTGTCCGACGAAGACAAAGCCCGAATCGTCAAAAAGAAAGTACGTTTCCGTACCCTTGGCTGCTACCCGTTGACGGGCGCGGTGGAGTCCGAAGCCGAGACGCTGACCGACATCATTCAGGAAATGCTCCTGACGCGAACTTCCGAGCGCCAGGGCCGGGTCATCGACCACGATGGCGCAGGCTCGATGGAAGATAAAAAACGGCAGGGGTACTTCTAAGCTTCGAGTTACAAGCGGCAAGCTGCAAGTTAAAGGCGGTATGCGTAGCTTTGCAGTTTGATGCTTGCAGCCGGTTGTTGCGAGCCGCTATCGAGTGACTCGTAATGGACTTCGAGAGATTGGTTGTTTGGCACAGAAGCAAGTGTTTAGCGGTGGGAATCTACAGAGAGTTTGCCAAATGCAGGGATCTTGGTTTCAAAGACCAAATTACCCGCTCAGCGCTTTCGGTGCCCTCCAATATTGCTGAAGGCATGGAGCGTCGCAGCGCTAAAGAAAAGGTTCGTTTTCTTTGGATCGCGAAGGCTTCTTGTGGAGAGTTACGAACACAGATTCTCATCGGCAGCGACATTGCTTACATCGCCCAACCGCTGGCTGATAACTGGATTGCAGAAACTCGCGAGCTATCAAAAATGCTCTGCGGCCTGATCAACAAAATTTCTGACTAGCTGTACGCCGACAAGCTTGCCGCTTGAAGCTTACAGCTCGGAGCTTGAATACAATGAGCCACCAATCTGATTTGATCAGCGAGGACATCCTCGCCTACCTGGGCCAGCACGAGCGCAAGGAAATGTTGCGCTTCCTGACCTGCGGCAACGTCGACGACGGCAAGAGCACCCTGATCGGGCGCCTGCTGCACGACTCCAAGATGATCTACGAAGATCACCTGGAAGCCATCACCCGCGACTCGAAGAAGTCCGGCACCACCGGTGACGATATCGACCTGGCTTTGCTGGTCGATGGCCTGCAGGCCGAGCGTGAACAGGGCATCACCATTGATGTTGCCTACCGCTACTTCTCCACCGCAAAGCGCAAATTCATCATCGCCGACACCCCCGGCCATGAGCAGTACACCCGCAACATGGCCACCGGTGCCTCCACCTGTGACCTGGCGATCATCCTGATTGATGCCCGCTATGGCGTGCAGACCCAGACCCGTCGCCACAGCTTTATCGCCTCGTTGCTGGGTATCAAGCACATCGTGGTGGCCGTCAACAAGATGGACATCAATGGTTTTGACCAAAGCATCTTCGAGCAGATCAAGGCTGATTACCTGAAGTTCGCCGACGGCATCGCATTCAAGCCGAGCACCATGGCATTCGTGCCGATGTCCGCGCTCAAAGGCGATAACGTGGTGAACAAGAGTGAGCGTTCGCCCTGGTACACCGGCCAGTCGCTGATGGAAATTCTCGAAACCGTCGAGATTGCCAACGACCGCAACTACACCGACCTGCGTTTCCCGGTGCAGTACGTCAACCGTCCGAACCTGAACTTCCGTGGTTTCGCCGGCACCCTGGCCAGCGGCATCGTGCACAAGGGCGACGAAGTCGTGGTGTTGCCGTCGGGCAAGAGCAGCCGCGTCAAATCCATCGTCACCTTCGACGGTGAACTGGAACACGCCGGCCCAGGCCAGGCCGTGACCCTGACCATGGAAGACGAAATCGACATCTCCCGTGGCGACCTGCTGGTTCATGCCGACAACGTGCCGCAAGTGACCGACGCCTTCGACGCCATGCTGGTGTGGATGGCCGAAGAACCGATGCTGCCGGGCAAGAAGTACGACATCAAGCGCGCCACCAGCTACGTGCCGGGCTCTATCACCAGCATCGTGCATCGCGTAGACGTGAACACCCTGGCCGAAGGCCCGGCGAGTTCGCTGCAGTTGAACGAGATTGGTCGCGTCAAGGTCAGCCTCGACGCCGCCATCGCGCTGGACGGCTATGACAGCAACCGCACCACCGGTGCGTTTATCGTTATCGACCGCTTGACCAATGGCACGGTGGCCGCGGGCATGATCATCGCGCCGCCGGTCAACCATGGCTCGGCCACGCATCACGGCAAGTTGGCCCATGTGGCTACCGAAGAGCGCGCCCAGCGCTTCGGCCAGCAGCCGGCTACCGTGCTGTTCAGCGGCCTGTCGGGCGCGGGCAAGAGCACCTTGGCCTATGCGGTTGAGCGCAAGCTGTTCGACATGGGCCGTGCAGTGTTCGTACTGGATGGCCAGAACCTGCGCCACGACCTGAACAAAGGGTTGCCGCAGGACCGTACCGGGCGCACCGAAAATTGGCGACGTGCCGCTCACGTGGCGCGCCAGTTCAACGAAGCCGGCCTGCTGACCCTGGCCGCATTCGTTGCCCCGGATGCCGAGGGCCGCGAACAGGCCAAGGCGCTGATTGGTGCCGATCGCCTGCTGACGGTTTACGTGCAGGCCTCGCCGTTGGTGTGCGCCGAGCGTGATCCGCAAGGCCTGTACGCTGCCGGTGGGGATAACATCCCTGGCGAGTCCTTCCCGTATGACGTGCCGTTGAATGCCGACCTGGTCATCGACACCCAGGCACTGTCGCTGGAAGACAGCGTCAAGCAAGTGCTGGAGTTGTTGCGTCAGCGCGGCGCGATCTAAACCTCGCCGCCACACAAAAGCCCGCCACCGAGCACTCGGTGGCGGGCTTTTTTACATCGTCTCAAAAGTGGACTCGGTCAATGTGGGAGCTGGCTTGCCTGCGATGGCGGACTGTCCGTTTATGTTTCCTCGGCTGACCCACCGCTATCGCAGGCAAGCCAGCTCCCACATTAAATTGCATTCACACGTTGATCAGCGACTGCCTGGATAATCTGTGTGAAGCTTGTCTAGAAGCGCATCCTTGTCTTCCCACAACCTGTTGATCCAGCCCTGGAACGCCAACCGATACTCCCCATCCTGCTCATAATTCTTGCCAATGAACTCGGCAGGGATCTGCACTTCTGCAAACTGCACGACCACGTCCTTCACATTCCCGCACAGCAAATCCCAGTAACCCGGGCGCCCGGCAGGGTAGTGAATCGTCACGTTCACCAGTGACTTCAACTGCTCGCCCATGGCATCCAGCACAAACGCGATACCGCCAGCCTTGGGCTTGAGCAGGTAGCGAAACGGCGATTTCTGCTGGGCATGCTTGCCCGGCGTAAACCGAGTGCCTTCGGCAAAGTTGAAAATCCCCACTGGGTTGTTGCGAAATTTCGCACATGTCTTGCGGGTGGTTTCCAGGTCTTTGCCTTTCTTCTCCGGATGCTTTTCCAAATAGGCCTTGGTATAGCGCTTCATGAACGGAAAGCCCAACGCCCACCACGCCAGGCCAATCACCGGCACCCAGATCAGTTCCTGCTTGAGGAAGAACTTCAGTGGGCGAATCCGTCGATTGAGCACGTATTGCAGGACCATGATGTCAACCCAGCTCTGGTGGTTACTGGTCACCAGGTATGAGTGCTGGTAATCAAGGCCCTCAAGGCCTGTCAGGTGCCAGCGGGTGCGCCGCACCAGGTTCATCCAGCCCTTGTTGTTGGTCACCCAGGCTTCATGGGTGTGGTTCATCAGCCATTCGCTAAAGCGTTTGGCAAACGGCAGTGCCTTGAACAGCGCGACAATAAACAGGAACGAGCACAGCAGGATCGTGTTCAGCGCCAGCAGCAGCGAAGCAATTACCCCGCGCACGGCGGCAGGTAGAAAATCCAGCATTTAGATATCCATAGGTCGGTTGGCGGCTTGAATCGCAGTCAGGGCGATGGTGTACACGATGTCGTCGACCTGGGCGCCGCGCGGCAGGTCGTTTACCGGCTTGCGCAGGCCTTGCAGCATGGGCCCCAGGCTCACGCAATCGGCACTGCGTTGCACGGCTTTGTGCGTGGTATTGCCGGTGTTCAGGTCGGGGAACACAAACACCGTGGCTTTGCCGGCGACCTGGCTGTTGGGCGCCAACTGCCGGGCGACGGTTTCGTTGGCGGCGGCGTCGTATTGCAAGGGCCCGTCGATCAGCAGTGAGCTTTGCTGCTCATGGGCGAGCAGGGTGGCTTCGCGGACTTTCTCCACTTCCTCGCCACTGGCCGAGTCGCCGCTGGAATAGCTGATCATTGCCACGCGCGGGGTGATACCGAAAGCCGCGGCCGAGTCAGCGCTTTGCAGGGCGATTTCTGCCAGTTCGGCGGCGCTCGGGTGTGGGTTCATCACGCAGTCGCCATACACCAGCACCTGCTCGGGGAACAACATGAAGAACACCGACGACACCAAGGTGCAGCCCGGCGCCGTTTTAATCAGCTGCAGGGCAGGGCGGATGGTGTTGGCGGTGGAGTGGATAACGCCGGAGACCAGGCCGTCCACTTCATCCAGCGCAAGCATCATCGTGGCGATCACCACCGTGTCTTCCAGTTGCTGCTCGGCCATCGGCGCATTGAGGCTCTTGCTCTTGCGTAGCGCGACCATCGGTTCGACATACCGCTGGCGAATCAGGTCCGGGTCGAGAATCTCCAGGCCTTCGGGCAACTCAATGCCGTGGGCGCGGGCAACCGCTTCCACATCGGCCGGCTTGGCCAGCAGCACGCAACGGGCAATGCCCCGGGCCTGGCAGATGGCGGCGGCTTGTACGGTCAACGGCTCGCTGCCTTCGGGCAGCACGATGCGTTTGTTGGCCGCCTGGGCGCGCTGGATCAACTGATAGCGGAACACCGCTGGCGACAGGCGCATCTCCCGAGGCGTACCGCAGCGTTGGTGCAGCCAGCGCGCATCCAGGTGGCTGGCGACGAAATCGGTGATGATCTCCGCACGTTCGCGGTCATCAATCGGGATTTCCTTGTTCAGGCTGTTGAGCTGGTTGGCGGTGTCGTAGGAGCCGGTGCTCACCGACAACACCGGCAGCCCGGCCTGGAAAGCGCCGCGGCACAGATCCATGATGCGTGGGTCGGGCAGGGTGTCGCTGGTCAGCAGCAAGCCGGCCAGGGGCACACCGTTGATCGCGGCCAGGCTGACGGCGAGGATGATGTCGTCGCGGTCTCCGGGGGTAACCACCAATACGCCGGGCTTGAGCAGTTCAACGGTGTTACGCATGGTGCGGGCGCAGATGATGATCTTGGTCATGCGCCGGCTTTCATAGTCGCCGGCGTTGAGAATCTGCGCGCCCATCAGGTCGGCTACGTCGCGGGTGCGCGGTGCATTGAGTTCGGGCTGGTAGGGAATGCAGCCAAGCAGGCGGAAATCCCCGCTGCGCAACAGCGGCGAATGCTCTTTGAGGCGCGCCGAGAACGCTTCCATGGTTTCATCGGTGCGCACTTTATTGAGAATCACACCGAGCATTTTCGGGTCTTTCGGGCCGCCGAACAGTTGGGCCTGCAGTTCCACGCGGCCGGAGAGTTCGGTGAGCACTTCGTTTTCCGGCGCCGAGACCAGGATCACTTCCGCGTCGAGGCTCTTGGCCAGGTGCAGGTTGACCCGCGCCGCATAGCTGGCGCTGCGGGTCGGCACCATGCCCTCGACGATCAGCACGTCCTTGCCCACAGCGGCTTGCTGATAAAGGGTGATGATTTCTTCGAGCAGTTCGTCGAGCTGGCCGTCGCCGAGCATCCGCTCCACATGGGCCAGGCCCAAGGGTTGTGGTGGCTTCAGGCCGTGGGTGCGGGCCACCAGCTCGGTGGAGCGTTCGGGGCCGGTGTCGCCCGGGTGTGGCTGGGCAATGGGTTTGAAGAAGCCGACTTTCAGCCCGGCCCGCTCAAGGGTACGCACCAGCCCAAGGCTGATGGAGGTCAGACCCACACCAAAATCGGTGGGCGCGATAAAAAAAGTCTGCATGCGAATTCTCTGGAGGTGCATGGCTTCGGTGGCGCTCTATGGTTGAGCGCCTACCGGGAATCAGGTACCAAGGTTATCGTTATTCGCGCTTTTGCGCACACCAGCCGCACGCAAAGGGCAGGCCTATTTTTTCAAGGCGCTGCGCAGGGTCGAGCACCCAGGCGCGGGACTGCCATGGCGGCTGGTGGCGCAGGTGTTGGGTGTGGCCGCAGGACAGGTCGGCGACCCACTGCCGGTCGTCGTCCTGATGGAAACCAATGATGAAGGATGCCGTTGATCGGTCCCGTCTGTCCGGGTTCTGTTCGCTTTCGGGCAAATCCTTGTTTAGACTTGTCCGTTCTTCATTCTTATGCAAAAGGTCTCGCCCCATGACGATCGCCGCTAACAAGGCTGTCTCCATCGACTATACCCTGACCAACGACGCTGGTGAGGTCATCGACAGCTCCGCCGGCGGCGCGCCGCTGGTCTACCTGCAAGGCGCAGGTAACATCATCCCGGGCCTGGAGAAGGCTCTGGAAGGCAAGAACGTCGGTGACGAACTGACTGTCGCCGTAGAACCTGAAGATGCTTACGGCGAATACTCCGCCGAACTGGTCAGCACCCTGAGCCGCAGCATGTTCGAAGGCGTCGACGAGCTGGAAGTGGGCATGCAGTTCCACGCTTCCGCGCCGGATGGCCAAATGCAGATCGTCACCATCCGCGATCTGGACGGCGACGACGTGACTGTCGACGGCAACCACCCTCTGGCTGGCCAGCGCCTGAACTTCCAAGTGAAGATCGTTGCCATCCGCGACGCTTCCCAGGAAGAAGTGGCTCACGGCCACGTCCACGGTGAAGGCGGTCACCAGCACTGATTGATGGTTTAATCAGCTGGTAACAAAAACGCCCCGACTGGTTCGGGGCGTTTTTTTTTGCTTGAAAATATCTATCTCACACCCCGCGGTCCAAATGTGGGAGCGGGCTTGCCCGCGATGGGGCGTGTCAGCCACCTTATAAGTCATTGACCCACCGCTCTCGCGGGCAAATCCTCCCACATTTTGAACTGCGCACGCCCTATATCAGGCACAAACAAAAATGCCCCGGACCTTTCGGTACGGGGCATTTCTTAACTGTGACGTAACCTGGGCTACGTTGCAGTTTTTACCACTTAGGCTGCTGCAGCGACGTTCAGAGCCTTGATGTGGCCATTCAGGCGGCTCTTATGACGAGCGGCCTTGTTCTTGTGGATGATGCCTTTATCAGCCATACGGTCGATAACTGGCACGGCCAGAACGTAAGCAGCTTGGGCTTTTTCAGCGTCTTTGGTGTCGATGGCTTTAACTACATTCTTGATGTAGGTACGAACCATGGAACGCAGGCTGGCGTTGTGGCTGCGACGCTTCTCAGCCTGTTTTGCACGTTTTTTGGCGGAAGGTGTGTTGGCCACCGTCGAGCTCCTCGAAAGACTTTTTAGGAAATAGCAAACAAAATAGGCCGCGAATCATGCCGATGACTTGATGGGTTGTCAAGGGCGGCTGATGCGAACTGCTGAGTGGTCGATCTGAAGAGGCGGGTGATTTATTTCCGGCGCTTGACCTGTAAACTCGCGAGCTTTGGCTCTGTGCTGTTGCAGGCGCGCAGTATCGCATAAGTGGGCGCTTTGTTCGCCTGCTCTTTATCTATAGGCGCAAACTCTTTCAATGAATCTGCTCAAATCGTTGGCTGCCGTGAGCTCTATCACCATGATTTCCCGGGTTTTGGGGTTCGTGCGTGACACCCTGCTGGCGCGCATTTTTGGCGCCAGCATGGCCACGGATGCATTCTTTATTGCCTTTAAACTGCCCAATCTGCTGCGGCGGATCTTCGCGGAGGGCGCTTTTTCTCAAGCTTTCGTGCCGATCCTGGCCGAGTACAAGACCCAGCAGGGTGAAGAGGCGACCCGCACGTTTATTGCCTATGTCTCGGGCCTGCTGACCCTGGTACTGATGTTGGTGACCATCGCCGGCATGCTGGCTGCACCCTGGGTGATCTGGGCCACGGCGCCTGGTTTTGCCAACACACCGGAAAAATTCGCGCTGACCACTGATCTGCTGCGGGTGACCTTCCCCTATATATTGCTGATTTCTCTGTCGTCCCTGGCTGGGGCGATCCTCAATACCTGGAACCGCTTCTCGGTGCCGGCCTTTGTGCCGACCCTGTTGAACGTCAGCATGATTATTTTCGCGCTGTTCCTCACGCCGTACTTCGACCCGCCGGTCATGGCTCTGGGCTGGGCGGTACTGGCGGGTGGCCTGGCGCAGTTGCTCTACCAACTGCCGCACCTGAAAAAGATCGGCATGCTCGTACTGCCGCGTCTTAACCTCAAGGACACCGGTGTGTGGCGCGTAATGCGCAATATGCTGCCGGCGATCCTGGGTGTGTCGGTCAGTCAGATCTCCCTGATCATCAACACCGCGTTTGCCTCGCTGCTGGTCTCCGGTTCGGTGTCGTGGATGTACTACGCCGATCGCCTGATGGAACTGCCGTCCGGTGTGCTTGGCGTGGCTCTGGGCACGATTTTGCTGCCAACCTTGTCGCGCACCTATGCCAGCAAGGACCGCCAGGAGTATTCACGCATCCTCGACTGGGGCCTGCGCCTGTGCTTCATGCTGGTGCTGCCATGTTCCCTGGCGTTGGGAATCCTGGCTGAGCCGCTGACTGTGTCGTTGTTCCAGTATGGCCAGTTCAGTGCGTTTGACGCGTCGATGACCCAGCGCGCGTTGGTCGCCTACTCCGTCGGTTTGCTCGGCATTATTGTGATCAAGGTGCTGGCCCCAGGCTTCTACGCACAGCAAAACATCCGCACTCCGGTCAAAATCGCGATTTTCACGCTGATCGTTACCCAGTTGCTCAATCTGGTGTTTATCGGCCCGTTGGCCCATGCCGGCCTGGCCCTGGCTATCAGCATCGGTGCCTGCATCAATGCCGGCTTGCTGTTTTATCAGTTGCGCAAGCAGCAGATGTATCAGCCGCAGCCGGGGTGGGGGATGTTCGCCCTCAAGCTGCTGGTGGCCGTGACGGCGATGTCGGCGGTATTGCTGGGCCTGATGCACTTCATGCCTGCCTGGGATCAAGGCCATATGCTGGAGCGCTTCATGCGCCTTGGCGTGTTGGTGGTCGCCGGTGTGGTGGTGTACTTCGGGATGTTGCTGCTGCAAGGCTTTCGCCTGCGGGATTTCAATCGCAAGTCGCTGGGATAGAGAGTTTGCCGCGATAAAACGGTTGTTTTATCGATTCGACCCCTTTGGCCTGTTCTGTTGCCTGTCGTCCGGGGCCGTGTGTGGTTATAATCGACCACTTTATGAGCAAGAAGCGCGTTATGCAGCTGGTTCGAGGTCTCCACAACCTGCGCCCCGAGCATCGGGGCTGCGTCGCCACTATTGGCAACTTTGACGGTGTTCACCGTGGCCACCAGGCTATCCTGGGCCGGCTGCGTGAACGTGCGGTTGAGTTGGGCGTGCCCAGCTGCGTGGTGATTTTTGAACCGCAGCCGCGGGAATTCTTTACCCCCGAAACGGCGCCAGCACGTCTGGCCCGCTTGCGGGACAAGCTGCAACTGCTGGCTGAAGAGGGTGTGGACCGTGTCCTTTGCCTGGCCTTCAACCAGCGCTTGCAAAGCCTCAGCGCCGCCGAGTTCGTCGACCGTATTCTGGTGGATGGCCTGGGCGTACAGCACCTGGAGGTCGGCGACGACTTCCGTTTCGGTTGCGACCGCGTCGGGGATTTCGACTTCCTGCAGCACGCCGGCGTTAATCAAGGTTTTACCGTCGAAGCCGCGCAAACCGTCGAACTGGATGGCCTGCGCGTGAGCAGTACCCAGGTGCGTAACGCCCTGGCCGCTGCCGACTTCGCCTTGGCCGAGCGCTTGCTCGGTCGCCCGTTCCGCATTGCCGGGCGGGTCCTGCACGGCCAGAAGCTGGCGCGCCAACTGGGCACGCCAACCGCCAACGTGCAACTCAAGCGCCGTCGTGTGCCACTCACCGGGGTTTACCTGGTGAGTGTCGACATTGACGGTCAATCGTGGCCGGGAGTCGCCAACATAGGCGTCAGGCCCACGGTTGCAGGTGATGGCAAGGCCCACCTGGAAGTTCACCTTTTGGATTTTGCCGGTGATTTGTATGACCGGCGTTTGACGGTGGTTTTCCACCAGAAGCTGCGTGAAGAGCAGCGTTTCGCCTCCCTTGAGGCGTTGAAAACGGCGATCAATGCGGATGTCGCCGCCGCCCGTGCACTAGCCGCACCTAGCGCCCATCGCTAACCGAAGAGCCTTAAATGACCGACTATAAAGCCACGCTAAACCTTCCGGACACCGCCTTCCCAATGAAGGCCGGCCTGCCACAGCGCGAACCGCAGATCCTGCAGCGCTGGGACAGTATTGGCCTGTACGGAAAGTTGCGCGAAATTGGCAAGGATCGTCCGAAGTTCGTCCTGCACGACGGCCCTCCTTATGCCAACGGCACGATTCACATCGGTCATGCGCTGAATAAAATTCTCAAGGACATGATCCTGCGCTCGAAGACCCTGTCGGGTTTCGACGCGCCGTATGTTCCGGGCTGGGACTGCCACGGCCTGCCGATCGAACACAAAGTCGAAGTGACCTACGGCAAGAACCTGGGCGCGGATAAAACCCGCGAACTGTGCCGTGCCTACGCCACCGAGCAGATCGAAGGGCAGAAGTCCGAATTCATCCGCCTGGGCGTGTTGGGCGAGTGGGACAACCCGTACAAGACCATGAACTTCAAGAACGAGGCCGGTGAAATCCGCGCCTTGGCCGAAATCGTCAAGGGCGGTTTCGTGTTCAAGGGCCTCAAGCCCGTGAACTGGTGTTTCGACTGCGGTTCGGCCCTGGCCGAAGCGGAAGTCGAGTACGAAGACAAAAAGTCCTCGACCATCGACGTGGCCTTCCCGATCGCCGACGACGCCAAGCTGGCCGAGGCCTTTGGCCTGGCGAGCCTGAGCAAACCGGCTGCCATCGTGATCTGGACCACCACCCCGTGGACCATCCCGGCCAACCAGGCGCTGAACGTGCATCCGGAATTCACCTACGCCCTGGTGGATGTGGGTGATCGCCTGCTGGTACTGGCCGAGGAAATGGTCGAGGCCTGCCTGGCTCGCTACGAGCTGCAAGGTTCGGTGATCGCCACCACCACCGGCACCGCGCTGGAACTGATCAACTTCCGTCACCCGTTCTACGACCGTCTGTCGCCGGTGTACCTGGCCGACTACGTTGAGCTGGGCTCGGGTACTGGCGTGGTTCACTGCTCGCCCGCCTATGGCGTGGACGACTTCGTGATCTGCAAGAAGTACGGCATGGTCAACGATGACATCATCAACCCGGTGCAAAGCAACGGCGTATACGCGCCTTCGCTGGAGTTCTTCGGCGGCCAGTTCATCTTCAAGGCCGACCAGCCGATCATCGACAAGCTGCGTGAAGTCGGTGCGCTGATGCAAACCGAAACCATCAAGCACAGCTACATGCACTGCTGGCGTCACAAGAGCCCGCTGATCTACCGCGCCACCGCGCAGTGGTTCATCGGTATGGACAAAGAGCCGGTCAGCGGCGACACCCTGCGTGTGCGCTCGCTCAAAGCCATCGAAGACACCCAGTTCGTCCCGGCCTGGGGCCAGGCGCGCCTGCACTCGATGATCGCCAACCGTCCGGACTGGTGCATCTCCCGCCAACGTAACTGGGGCGTGCCGATTCCGTTCTTCCTGAACAAGGAAAGCGGCGAACTGCACCCACGCACCGTCGAGCTGATGGAAGCCGTGGCCCTGCGCGTTGAACAGGAAGGCATCGAAGCCTGGTTCAAGCTGGATGCCGCCGAGTTGCTGGGCGACGAAGCGCCGCTGTACGACAAGATCAGCGACACCCTCGACGTGTGGTTCGACTCGGGCACCACCCACTGGCACGTGCTGCGTGGTTCGCACCCGATGGGCCACGAGACAGGCCCGCGGGCCGACCTGTACCTGGAAGGCTCGGACCAACACCGTGGCTGGTTCCACTCGTCGTTGCTGACCGGTTGCGCCATCGACAATCACGCGCCGTACCGCGAACTGCTGACCCATGGCTTCACCGTCGACGAGACGGGTCGCAAGATGTCCAAGTCGCTGAAGAACGTGATCGAGCCGAAAAAGATCAACGACACCCTGGGCGCCGACATCATGCGTCTATGGGTGGCCTCGACCGATTACTCGGGCGAAATCGCCGTGTCGGACCAGATCCTGGCCCGTAGCGCCGACGCCTACCGCCGTATCCGTAATACCGCGCGCTTCCTGCTGTCGAACCTGACCGGTTTCAACCCGGCCACCGACATCCTGCCGGCCGAGGAAATGCTCGCCCTGGACCGTTGGGCTGTGGACCGTACCCTGTTGCTGCAACGCGAGTTGCAGGAGCACTACGGTGAGTACCGTTTCTGGAACGTGTACTCGAAGATCCACAACTTCTGCGTGCAGGAGCTGGGTGGTTTCTACCTCGACATCATCAAGGACCGCCAGTACACCACCGGCGCCAACAGCAAGGCCCGCCGTTCGGCGCAGACCGCGCTGTATCACATCTCTGAAGCGCTGGTGCGCTGGATCGCACCGATCCTGGCCTTCACCGCCGACGAACTGTGGGAATACCTGCCGGGCGAGCGTAACGAGTCCGTGATGCTCAACACCTGGTACGAAGGCCTGACCGAACTGCCGGCCGACTTCGAACTGGGCCGCGAGTACTGGGAAGGCGTGATGGCCGTCAAAGTTGCGGTGAACAAGGAGCTGGAAGTTCAGCGTGCGGCCAAGGCCGTCGGTGGCAACCTGCAAGCCGAAGTCACCTTGTTTGCCGAGGAAGGCTTGACCGCCGACCTGTCCAAGCTGAGCAACGAACTGCGCTTCGTGCTGATCACCTCGACCGCCAGCCTGGCACCGTTTGCCCAGGCGCCAGCGGACGCGGTGGCGACTGAAGTGCCGGGCCTCAAGCTCAAAGTGGTCAAGTCGGCCTTCCCTAAGTGCGCCCGTTGCTGGCACTGCCGTGAAGACGTTGGCGTGAACCCTGAGCATCCGGAAATCTGCGGTCGCTGCGTCGATAACATTTCGGGTGATGGCGAGGTTCGCCACTATGCCTAACGCTTCCAGCCGTTTCGGACGTCTGGGCTGGCTCGTACTGAGCGTGCTGGTGCTGGTCATTGACCAGCTCAGCAAGGCTCACTTCGAAGGCGCCTTACAGATGTACCAGCAGATTGTGGTCATTCCTGATTACTTCAGCTGGACCCTGGCCTACAACACCGGCGCCGCCTTCAGCTTCCTCGCTGATGGCGGCGGCTGGCAGCGCTGGCTGTTCGCCCTGATCGCCGTGGTGGTCAGTGCGGTGCTGGTGGTCTGGCTCAAACGCCTGGGCCGTGATGACACCTGGCTGGCGATTGCCCTGGCGTTGGTGCTGGGCGGCGCGCTGGGCAACCTGTACGACCGCATTGCCCTGGGTCATGTGATCGACTTTATCCTGGTGCATTGGCAGAACCGCTGGTATTTCCCGGCGTTCAACTTTGCCGACAGCGCCATCACCGTCGGTGCAATCATGCTGGCGTTGGACATGTTCAAAAGTAAGAAAACCGGAGAGACCGTCAATGACTGATCAGGTATTGGCTGAGCAACGCATCGGCCAGAACACGGAAGTCACTTTGCATTTCGCATTGCGCCTGGAGAATGGCGACACGGTCGACAGTACGTTCGACAAAGCCCCGGCGACCTTCAAGGTCGGCGATGGCAACCTGCTGCCGGGTTTTGAAGCCGCTCTGTTCGGTTTCAAGGCCGGCGACAAGCGCACCCTGCAGATTTTGCCGGAAAACGCCTTTGGCCAGCCTAACCCGCAAAACGTACAGATCATCCCGCGTTCGCAGTTCCAGGACATGGACCTGTCGGAAGGTCTGTTGGTGATCTTCAACGACGCGGCGAATACCGAGCTGCCCGGTGTGGTGAAAACCTTCGATGACGCGCAAGTGACCATCGACTTCAACCACCCGTTGGCCGGTAAAACCTTGACGTTTGACGTCGAAATCATCGACGTTAAAGCGCTCTGATTGACTAAACCGGTTCCTGTGGGAGCTGGCTTGCCTGCGATAGCATCACCTCGGTGTACCTGATACACCGAGTCGTCTTTATCGCGGGCAGGCCCGGCATCCACAGAGGCTTACTCTTACAGAGTTGAGTTGATCCAATTTCTTGCCCTGCAAGACACGAGGCACAGCATGCAAATCAAACTCGCCAACCCCCGTGGCTTCTGCGCTGGTGTGGACCGGGCGATCGAAATCGTTAATCGCGCCCTGGAAGTCTTCGGGCCGCCGATTTACGTGCGCCATGAAGTCGTCCACAACAAATTCGTGGTCGAAGACCTGCGAGCACGCGGCGCTATCTTTGTCGAAGAACTCGACCAGGTGCCGGACGACGTTATTGTCATCTTCAGCGCCCACGGTGTGTCCCAGGCCGTACGTACCGAAGCGGCCGGCCGTGGCCTGAAAGTATTCGACGCCACCTGCCCGCTGGTGACCAAGGTGCACATCGAAGTCGCGCGTTACAGCCGTGACGGTCGTGAATGCATCCTGATTGGCCACGCTGGCCACCCGGAGGTCGAAGGCACCATGGGCCAGTACGACGCCAGCACTGGCGGCGCCATCTACCTCGTAGAAGATGAAAAAGACGTCGCCAACTTGCAGGTACAAAACCCCGAGCGGCTGGCCTTTGTGACGCAAACCACCTTATCGATGGATGATACCAGCCGAGTGATCGATGCCCTGCGCACACGGTTCCCGGCCATCGGTGGTCCGCGTAAGGACGACATCTGCTACGCCACGCAAAACCGTCAAGACGCGGTCAAGCAACTGGCCGATGAATGTGATGTCGTGCTCGTGGTCGGCAGCCCTAACAGCTCCAACTCCAACCGCTTGCGCGAACTGGCTGAGCGCATGGCTACCCCGGCGTACTTGATCGACGGCGCTGAAGACATGCAGCGCAGCTGGTTCGACGGTGTTGAACGTATCGGCATCACTGCGGGTGCCTCAGCCCCTGAAGTCCTGGTGCGTGGCGTGATCCAGCAACTGCAGGCTTGGGGTGCCACCGGTGCCGATGAGTTGGCCGGTCGTGAAGAGAACATCACGTTCTCCATGCCCAAGGAGCTGCGAGTCCGCTCGTTGCTTTAAATGCCAGGTTGCCGGAATGATTTCGGCACAATGCCTGCTCGGTGGGTTCACTGCGCAGGCTGATGCGCCCGCTGGGGGCCAGCACCAGCTGAAACAGGCTTTGCGCCTGGTCCGCGTCGCATACATGCACAGTACCAGCGCGAAAGCCTCCTGCTGAAAACACCGGTTCGCCCAACCCGCTGAATCGCACCTGGCTCTTGACCGGCCCATTGCCTACGATCGGTATTTTCCCTCCGTCCTGACGTTCCAGCAGTACCGGGTTGTTGTCGTCCAGGACACCGCGTCCGCTGACGTCCAGAATCACTCGCCATCCCAGGCTCCAGTTCTCATCCCTTGCATGAATCACCACCGCACGATTGCGGGTAATGGCCTCGGTGCGTGCATAACGCAACCCGGCTGCCAGGGCGTTGACAGCCGTTTGTCGTTGCTGCGATTCAAGAAACCCCCTGAAGCTGGGTACTGCGAGGTTTGTCAGGATGCCGCTCAGCACCAAGCCGAGCAGCAGTTCGATCAGCGTGAAGCCGTGTTGTCTCATAGGCCGTCCCTCCGTGGACGTGTTCAGTCTTTCAGTTGACAGGTATAGGTATAGCCCCCGGCTCTTGGCGCTGAATGATGGCATTCATGTCCAAAGTATTTCCCTTTGTTCCGGGAGCAGCGCCAGCCAAAAACCGGCGCTAATCTTGGGCCGCACAGCAGCTGTTTTGCTGTTTTTTCAGCCTTCGACAGGGATGACGACGGTAATGCTTGTTCGCCCGAACACAAACGCTGCCCCCTTTTTGCGCAGGCACCAATCCGGCATGACGCTGATCGAGGTGCTGGTGGCGGTGCTGATTCTTGCGGTTGGCCTGCTCGGCGCCGCCGTGATCCAGCTCAATGCACTCAAGCACACCGACAGCTCCAGGATGATCAGCCAGGCCAGTTTCATTGCCTACGACATGCTGGACCGGGTCCGCGCCAACTCGGGCGCCGATTACTCATGGGGTCTGAGCGAAGGTGCACCCTCCAGTACAGTGACCTCCAGCGTACGCGACCTGGACCTGCATGATTTTGAAGCCAATATCATCGGGTTTGCCGGAGCGAGCGCAAAAGGCTCTGTCGTGGTCAGCGGCAGCGAGGTGACCGTCAGTATCAGTTGGGACGACGCCAGGGCAGCGAACAGCAGCGGCGCACGGGAAACGTTCATCCTCACCAGTCGCGCTGCCAGCGAGCCGGGGGTGGCGCAATGATTCGCTTGGCGCGGGGTTTCAGCTTGATGGAGCTGTTGCTGGCGCTGGCTGTCGGGTTGGTGCTGGTACTCGGGGTCAGTCAGGTTGTCATCAGCGCTCGATCCACCCACGCCAGCCAGCAGGCCGCCATGTTGCTGCAGGATGATGCACGGTTTGTGCTGGGCAAGATGATCCAGGATATTCGCCAGGCGGGCATGCTGGGCTGCCTGGCCACGGCCTATATCGATAACGCACCGCCAGCGTTTGATCGCCCCGTTGGCTGGAGTGCGGCGAGCAGCTCAAGGTCACTGACGCTGGTCACTGCCGATGCGGCAGGTGACGGCGGCAAGCCTGACTGGACGATACTGTCCGATTGCACCGGCACAGCCCAAGCCTATGCGGGCAGCTCACCACTGCCTGCGCCCGGGCAGACTCGATTTGCGATACGCCAGCTCACCTACACCTTTGAGGCGGGGCAGCTGAAGGTCAGTACGCCGGCAGCGCCGGCCAGGATTGTGTTGGTGGATAACGTACAGGCGTTCGACATCAGTTTTGGTGTAGCGGCCAAATCCGGCTCGACTCAAGTCGTGCGCTATGACGCCAGCCCGGCTGATGAATCGCTGATACGCAGTGTGCGCATTCAAATGACGCTTCGAGACCCGACCGGGCGAGTGAAGGATCAGGCTTACAGCGTCGTGGCGGCGCTGCGTAATCGGGTGGGGTAGGGCGATTATGTTGAGTTATCGCGGCTTTTATCGGCGGCAGACGGGCATGGTTCTAATGATCAGCCTGGTATTTCTATTGGTCTTGTCACTGATCGGCCTGGCCTCGATGCAAGGGGCCATGTCCCAGCAAAAGATCGCCAGCGGCGTCTGGCATCGAAATCAATCATTTCAAAGCGCTGAAAGCGGCTTGCGGCTGGGTGAGTCGGTCGTCCGGCACGCAGGTGCGATGCTGCCGTTGTGCCGGTCGATCAGCCGCTGTGTACCGCCGCAGGAGTCGTTTTCGGTGGTGGGCGCCGGGGAAAATCCTGTTTCAGCAGTCAGTTGGGTAGCCTTGAAGGGAGGGGTCTATGGCATTCAATCGCTGGGGGTGGGCGCAGGGCTGGTGGGTCTACCGCCTGAAACAGTCGCCGCTTTGTACCGAGTGACGGCGGTTGGGCTCAGCGGGCAATCGCGCACCGTTCTGGAGACGGTATATGCACGGGTAAACCAAGGAGGAGGCCCAGGATTTCGTCGGGTTTTATGGCGGCAACTTCAATAAGGAGCGTATCAATGGGCAAGGATTGCCAAGGTTTCACCCTGATCGAGTTACTGATCGCTGTAGCGATCATCGCGTTTCTGGCCGGTATCGCTTACCCCGGGTATACCGGCCATGTAAAAAAAGCCTATCGCGCAGAAGTCGTTGCGTTGTTGGCCGAGCAAGTCCACTACCTGGAACGCTTTTACACGCGTAACGGTACTTTTCTTGATGCAGGCAACGTCAGTGCGGGCAATGATCACTATAGAATCAGCGCTGCATTAAACCCTCAGGCATTCAGTCTGGTGGCCACGCCTGCCGTCGGCTCAATGATGGCGGGAGACCCTTGCGGTGCATTCAGCCTGACCAGCTCCGGTGTGCGCAGCAATCCGGGTGCGGCACCTGAAATGTCGCGCAAGGCGTGCTGGGGGCAATAATGAGAGTGCTGGATGATTGGGCGCCGGGTGCGCTTTTCCCTTTTTATCGGCTGGATCAAATGATGGCTAAGCAACAGAAAGTGGTGATTGTCGGGGGTGGAGTAATCGGGTTGTTGACGGCCTTCAACCTGGCCACCCAAGGGCAGGCAGTCGTGCTGCTGGAGCGCTCCGGGCTTGGCCAGGAATCTTCCTGGGCGGGCGGCGGCATCGTTTCACCGCTTTATCCATGGCGCTACAGCCCGGCAGTCACCGCTCTGGCCCACTGGTCCCAGGATTTTTATCCACAACTGGCGCAGCGCTTATTCGCCGCTACGGGTGTTGATCCAGAGGTTCACACCACGGGCTTGTACTGGCTGGACCTGGAGGATGAAGCCGAAGCACTGGCCTGGGCTGCCCGAGAAGGTCGTCCGCTGAGCAAAGTGGATGTGTCTGCCGCCCATGATGCTGTGCCGGTGCTCGGTGGTGGTTACTCCCAGGCGGTCTATATGGCGGATGTGGCCAATGTGCGCAACCCGCGCCTGGTCAAATCCCTCAAGGCGGCGTTATTGGCGCTACCCGGCGTGACCGTTCATGAGCAGTGCGAAGTGCACGGGTTTGTTCTTGAAGGTGACGACGTAGTGGGTGTGAATACGGCCGCCGGGCAGATTCTTGGCGATCAGGTGGTGCTGGCCGCCGGTGCCTGGAGCGGGGAGTTGCTGGGCAAGTTGGGCTTGTCGCTACCCGTGGAGCCGGTCAAGGGGCAAATGATTTTGTACAAATGTGCGTCGGATTTCTTGTCGAGCATGGTCCTGGCCAAAGGACGCTACGCAATACCGCGGCGTGATGGGCACATTCTGATCGGCAGTACGTTGGAGCATGAGGGGTTCGATAAAACCCCGACCGAGTCTGCGCTGGAAAGCCTCAAGGCTTCGGCTGTGGAATTGATTCCCGCGTTGGCGGACGCCGAGGTCGTGGGTCACTGGGCCGGTTTGCGTCCCGGGTCGCCGGAAGGTATCCCTTACATCGGCGAGGTTCCGGGTTTCAAAGGGCTATGGCTCAATTGCGGGCATTACCGCAATGGGCTGGTACTCGCGCCAGCCTCCTGCCAGTTGTTCGCGGACCTGCTGCTGGGGCGCGCACCGATCATTGATCCGGCGCCTTATGCGCCAGCAGGTCGGATCAACGCTGGATAGACTTTGGCCCTTGTTCCAGGTGCGCTTGGGTGCAGTACCACGCTTGGCGTGAACTGAGCGCGCGATCCTGCGGCAGATGCACGCCGCAGTGGGCACAGCGCACCATCAAGGCGGCGTCAGGCTCGGCGGAGCGTTGCTGTTTAGCCGCCGGGCTTTTGAATTTGCGCCAGAACCATACCGCGGCAGCAATGACGGCAATCCAGAACAGTAGACGAACCATGATGTGCAGTTTCTCGACAGGGAATGCGCCAGTTTAGCCAAGCGCATGGCAAGCGCACAGCGCAATAATGCTTGCCCACAAAAAAGGGAGCCCAATGGGCTCCCTTTTTGTATCGCGTCGACCTGTCAGTCGAAGATACCGAAGGTCATGTAGCTGAACCACGAACGATCTTCGTTGTTGCCAAGGGCCTGTGGCGCTTCTTCTTCGATCACGTCGCCGTTTGCGTCATGCGGCTTGAGGTCCGAAGGAATGGCTTCCTTGGCATCCTGGAACTGCTTCATCACGTCCTGGTTGGCGCGGGTTTCGCCCGGCGGCAACGGTGGACGGGACTCGATGAGGCCCAAGGTGTACTTGCTCAGCCACGAACGGTTGTCCACTTCGGCAACCTGAGGCACGAACTGACCGTCCTTGAGGCTTGGGTGGTCCGGGTAGTTGAGCTTAAGGGTTTCCAGGCTGGTGGCCGCCAGGGCGTCCAGGTGCAGGCGCTGGTAAGCCTCGGTCATCACGGCCAGGCCGTCACCCACGGATGGGGTTTCCTGGAAGTTCTCCACTACATAGCGGCCACGGTTGGCGGCAGCTACATACGCCTGACGGGTCAGGTAGTAATGGGCAACGTGAATTTCGTAGGAAGCCAGCAGGTTGCGCAGGTAGATCATGCGCTGCTTGGCGTCCGGCGCGTAGCGGCTGTTGGGGAAGCGGCTGGTCAGCTGGGCGAACTCGTTGTAGGAGTCGCGGGCAGCTCCCGGGTCACGCTTGGTCATGTCCAGCGGCAGGAAGCGCGCCAGCAGGCCAACGTCCTGGTCGAACGAGGTCAGGCCCTTCATGTAGTAGGCGTAGTCCACGTTCGGGTGCTGCGGGTGCAGACGGATAAAACGCTCGGCAGCAGACTTGGCAGCCTCCGGCTCGGCGTTCTTGTAGTTGGCGTAGATCAGCTCAAGCTGGGCCTGGTCGGCATAGCGCCCGAACGGATAGCGCGACTCCAGGGCCTTCAGCTTGGCTGTGGCGCTGGTGTAGCTATTATTGTCCAAGTCTTTTTGAGCTAATTGATACAGCTCGACTTCGCTCAGGTTTTCGTCGACGACTTCCTTTGTTGACGAGCAAGCAGCAGTCATGGCGAGGATGGCGATCAGCAGCAGGTGTTTCACTTGCATGGCGGCTTGCGTCCCTATGACGGCCGCTGTCTTGGGCGGGGCCGTCCTGTTATGATGAGCGCCCCGTTGAAAGCATCGGGGCAAAAGACGCCGTATTTAACCACAAGCGCGCAGCCGAAACCAAAGGCTGTGCCACGCCTAGTCTGAGCATGTCCGATAAAATTGAACTTCGCGCAGAGGTGCCGTCCGAATTGGGCGGCCAACGCCTCGATCAAGTCGCCGCACAATTATTCGCTGAGCACTCGCGCTCGCGCCTTTCCGCCTGGATCAAAGACGGCCGCCTGACTGTGGATGGAGCGGTTATCCGCCCGCGAGACATAGTCCATGGCGGTGCGATTCTTGAGCTGACTGCCGAGCAGGAAGCCCAGGGAGAATGGGTCGCTCAGGACATCGAGCTGGACATCGTCTATGAAGATGACGACATCCTGGTCATCAACAAACCTGCAGGCCTGGTGGTTCACCCGGCAGCCGGGCACGCTGATGGCACCTTGCTCAATGCCTTGTTGCACCACGTGCCGGACATCATCAATGTCCCGCGCTGCGGCATCGTGCACCGCCTGGATAAGGACACCACCGGCTTGATGGTGGTGGCCAAGACTATCCAGGCCCAGACGCAGCTGGTCACACAATTGCAGAGCCGCAGCGTCAGCCGAATCTACGAGTGCATCGTGATCGGCGTGGTGGTGGCGGGTGGCAAGATCAACGCCCCCATCGGCCGTCACGGCCAGCAGCGCCAGCGTATGGCGGTGATGGAAGGTGGCAAGCAGGCCGTCAGCCACTACCGTGTGCTGGAGCGTTTCCGGTCCCATACTCACGTGCGGGTCAAGCTGGAAACCGGTCGTACGCACCAGATTCGCGTGCACATGGCGCACATTAATTTCCCGTTGGTCGGAGATCCGGCCTACGGTGGTCGCTTCCGTATTCCGCCGGCGGCCAGTGTGACCATGGTTGAATCGCTGAAATCCTTCCCGCGCCAGGCCTTGCACGCACGCTTCCTGGAGCTGGATCATCCGACGAGTGGTAAGCGGATGAGCTGGGAATCGCCTCTGCCGGACGATCTGGTCTGGTTGTTGTCGCTGCTCAAGCAGGATCGTGAGGCGTTTATCGGATGAGTGACTGGCTGATTCCTGACTGGCCTGCGCCGGCTCAGGTTAAAGCCTGCGTCACTACCCGTGCGGGCGGCGTCAGCTTGGCGCCGTTCGACAGCCTTAATCTGGGTGATCATGTCGAGGACAGCCTTGAGGCTGTTCTTGAAAACCGTCGCCGTCTTACCGACGCATTCCACATTCAGCCTGCCTGGCTGCGCCAAGTCCACGGGATAGCCGTGGTTGAGGCTGACCCATCGCGCATCGCAGAGGCCGATGGCAGTTGGACCAGCACGCCGGGTATCGCCTGCACATCCATGACCGCCGATTGTTTGCCCGTGTTGTTCTGCAACCGAGCCGGCACGCGTGTGGCCGCCGCTCATGCGGGTTGGCGTGGCTTGGCGGCGGGTGTGCTCGAAGCCGCCTTCGAAAGCCTGGCGGCTGAACCCGGCGAAGTGTTGGTCTGGCTGGGCCCTGCCATCGGCCCGCAGGCCTTTGAAGTCGGCCCGGAAGTGCGTGAAGCTTTTATGCAGCAACTGCCGGTCACTGCCGAAGCCTTTGTTCCAAGCCACAATCCCGGCAAGTACATGGCTGACATCTACCAACTGGCGCGCCTGCGCCTGGCCGCACGCGGTGTCACGGCTGTGTATGGCGGCGGTTTTTGCACCGTGACCGACCCCCGCTTCTTTTCTTACCGGCGCAGCCCTCGCACCGGTCGGTTTGCCTCCCTGATCTGGCTTGAGCGCTAGACTCTCCTGATCCGGGTCATTGCTGATCCATATCAAACATTGCTCGCTTGAATCCGCCAGAATCCACCCCATCTATAAGGGTATCTGGCAGGTTTCTTCATTCAGGATGTGTTTACAGCTCCGGCCTGCTCAAAAGGAATGTGACTAATGCGTATTGATCGTTTAACCAGCAAATTGCAGTTGGCCTTATCGGATTCCCAATCCTTGGCGGTGGGCCTCGACCACCCGGCCATCGAGCCTGCGCACTTGATGCAGGCGCTCCTTGAACAGCAAGGTGGTTCTATCAAGCCCTTGCTGATGCAGGTGGGCTTTGACATCAACAGCCTGCGCAAGGAGTTGAGCAAAGAGCTCGACCAACTGCCGAAAATCCAAAATCCTACCGGCGACGTGAACATGTCGCAGGACTTGGCGCGCCTGCTCAACCAGGCTGATCGCCTGGCCCAGCAGAAAGGTGATCAGTTCATCTCCAGCGAACTGGTGCTGCTCGCCGCAATGGACGACAACAGTAAGCTCGGCAAATTGTTGCTGGGGCAGGGCGTGAGCAAGAAAGCCCTGGAAAACGCCATCAATAATCTGCGTGGCGGCGAGGCAGTCAATGACCCCAATCATGAAGAGTCGCGCCAGGCTCTGGACAAATACACCGTCGACCTGACCAAGCGCGCCGAAGAAGGCAAGCTTGACCCGGTGATCGGCCGTGACGACGAAATTCGGCGCACCATCCAGGTGCTGCAACGTCGTACCAAGAACAACCCGGTGCTGATCGGCGAACCTGGTGTGGGTAAAACCGCTATTGCTGAGGGCCTGGCCCAGCGCATCATTAATGGTGAGGTGCCGGACGGCCTGAAAGGCAAGCGCCTGCTGTCCCTGGACATGGGATCGTTGATCGCCGGTGCCAAGTTCCGTGGCGAGTTCGAAGAGCGCCTGAAATCCTTGCTGAACGAGCTGTCGAAGCAGGAAGGGCAGATCATTCTGTTTATCGACGAACTGCACACCATGGTCGGCGCCGGTAAAGGCGAAGGTTCAATGGACGCCGGTAACATGCTCAAGCCGGCCTTGGCGCGCGGCGAGTTGCACTGCGTTGGCGCAACCACGCTCAACGAGTACCGCCAATACATTGAGAAGGACGCGGCACTTGAGCGTCGCTTCCAGAAAGTGCTGGTGGAAGAACCGAGCGAAGAAGACACCATCGCCATCCTGCGTGGCCTCAAAGAACGCTATGAGGTCCACCATAAGGTGGCGATTACTGACGGCGCGATCATTGCGGCGGCCAAGTTGAGCCATCGCTATATCACCGATCGCCAGTTACCGGACAAGGCTATCGACCTCATCGACGAAGCGGCCAGCCGTATTCGCATGGAGATTGACTCCAAGCCGGAAGTGCTCGACCGCCTTGATCGTCGCCTGATTCAACTGAAAGTCGAATCCCAGGCGCTTAAGAAGGAAGAGGACGAGGCAGCGAAAAAACGCCTGGAGAAACTTCAGGAAGAAATCGTCCGTCTGGAGCGCGAGTATTCGGATCTCGAGGAAATCTGGACCTCGGAAAAAGCCGAAGTGCAGGGTTCTGCGCAGATCCAGCAAAAGATCGAGCAGTCCCGTCAGGAGCTGGAAGCCGCACGCCGTAAAGGCGACCTGAACCGCATGGCCGAATTGCAGTACGGGGTGATCCCGGATCTGGAACGCAGCCTGCAGATGGTCGACCAGCATGGCAAGAGCGAGAACCAGTTGCTGCGCAGCAAGGTGACCGAGGAAGAAATTGCCGAAGTGGTCTCCAAGTGGACCGGCATTCCCGTGTCGAAAATGCTTGAAGGCGAGCGCGACAAGTTACTGAAGATGGAAAGCCTGTTGCACCAGCGCGTCATCGGGCAGGAAGAGGCGGTGGTAGCGGTGTCCAACGCGGTACGACGTTCCCGTGCCGGCTTGTCCGACCCGAACCGTCCGAGCGGCTCGTTCATGTTCCTCGGCCCGACCGGCGTGGGTAAGACCGAGCTGTGCAAAGCCTTGGCCGAGTTTCTCTTCGATACTGAAGAGGCCATGGTGCGGATCGATATGTCCGAGTTCATGGAGAAACATTCGGTGGCTCGCCTGATAGGCGCACCACCAGGCTACGTGGGCTACGAGGAGGGCGGTTACCTGACCGAGGCTGTGCGGCGCAAGCCTTACTCGGTGATCCTGCTGGACGAGGTCGAGAAGGCCCACCCGGATGTGTTCAACATCCTCTTGCAGGTGTTGGAAGATGGCCGTCTGACGGACAGTCACGGGCGTACCGTGGACTTCCGCAATACGGTGATCGTGATGACCTCCAACCTGGGCTCGGCGCAGATCCAGGAATTGGTGGGGGATCGTGAAGGCCAGCGTGCGGCCGTGATGGATGCGCTGACCTCGCACTTCCGTCCGGAATTTATCAACCGGGTGGATGAAGTGGTGATCTTCGAGCCTCTGGCGCGGGATCAGATCGCGGGCATCACCGAGATCCAGTTGGGTCGTCTGCGTAGTCGCCTGGCCGAGCGTGAGCTTGACCTGGAACTGAGCAGCGAGGCGTTGGACAAGCTGATCGCGGTCGGTTACGACCCGGTGTATGGCGCACGGCCACTTAAACGTGCGATCCAGCGCTGGATCGAAAACCCACTGGCACAGTTGATCCTCTCGGGCAGCTTCATGCCAGGCACCCGCGTGACGGCCACGGTGGAAAACGACGAAATCGTCTTCCACTAAGCCCGGCCTGTAGGGTTATTAGAGACGGCCTCGCATTGCGGGGCCTTTTTTTTCGATAGGGCGTTGAACTGTAAGGCAAAGGCTTGTAAAGTGCGCCCCGCAGCAACGTCAGCCCACGGGTTTCTTCTCCCCAAGGAGAAATCAGAAAGAAGCGCAAATCATTGTCTTAAAAGCAATTTAAAGGGTTGACAGGGGTTTTTAAGATTGTAGAATAGCGCGCCTCAGAGACATGAACGTAGCGATACGGACAAGCCGAAGAGAAGGTTACAAAGTAGTAAAAGTTGTAAATTTGAAATATGTAGTTCCGTGATAGCTCAGTCGGTAGAGCAAATGACTGTTAATCATTGGGTCCCAGGTTCGAGTCCTGGTCACGGAGCCAATTTCAAAACCGGGGTATAGCGCAGTCCGGTAGCGCGCCTGCTTTGGGAGCAGGATGTCAGGAGTTCGAATCCCCTTACCCCGACCATTTTTGGGTCGTTAGCTCAGTTGGTAGAGCAGTTGGCTTTTAACCAATTGGTCGTAGGTTCGAATCCCACACGACCCACCATTTTTGAGACCAGTTAACGCTGGAATCGAATCTTAAGATCAGAGGCCAAAAGCGCTGATCGAAGAAGGCGACTGAAAGGTCGCCTTTTTTTTCCGGGGTATAGCGCAGTCCGGTAGCGCGCCTGCTTTGGGAGCAGGATGTCAGGAGTTCGAATCCCCTTACCCCGACCATATTAAAAATCCTCTTATCGAAAGATACGGGGATTTTTTTTGTCTGCTGAAAAGCTAAGGCAGCACGCAAAAAAATGTGGGAGCGGGCTTGCCTGCGATGGCGTCTTATCAGCTTGTATATCTTGTGCTGATCTACTGCCATCGCGGGCAAGCCCGCTCCCACACTGCTGCGTGTTATTAGTGCAATTTGAGCCTAGGCTCAGTCCCGCGCCCAATCTTGCTGCCCAGCATCAGCATCGCCGTGCGGAAAAAACCGTACAGCGCGACTTGGTGCATGCGGTACAGCGACACATAGAACATCCGCGCCAGCCAACCCTCGAGCATCACACTGCCGGTCAGGTTGCCCATCAAGTTACCCACAGCCGAGAATCTCGACAGCGAGATCAGCGAGCCGTAGTCGGTGTACTTGTAGGACGGCAGGTCCTTGCCGTCGATTCGCAATTTCAGCGATTTGGCCAGCAATGACGCCTGCTGGTGAGCCGCCTGAGCGCGTGGTGGCACATTACGGTCGGTGCCCGTTTGTGGGCAGGCAGCGCAGTCCCCGAAGGCGAAGATGTTTTCGTCGCGGGTGGTCTGCAGTGTCGGCAACACCTGCAATTGGTTGATGCGATTGGTTTCCAGCCCATCAATGTCCTTGAGGAAGGCCGGGGCGCGAATGCCGGCAGCCCACACCTTCAAGCTGGCAGGAATGACCTGGCCGCTGCTGGTGATCAAGGCATCGGCCGTCACTTCGCTGACCGCCGAGTTGGTCAATACCGTCACCCCGAGTTTCTCCAGGGTTTTATGCACAGGGCCGCCAATCCGCTCGGGCAGCGCAGGCAATACCCGCGGGCCGGCTTCGATGAGGGTGATGTGCATGTTTTCCGGTTTGATCCGGTCCAGGCCATAGGCCGCCAGTTCGTGAGCGGCATTGTGCAGTTCAGCGGCGAGTTCCACGCCCGTTGCTCCGGCGCCAACGATAGCAACGCTGATTTTCTCTTCCACATCGGTCTGGCCGGCGTGGGCGCGCAGATAGTGGTTGAGCAACTGCTGGTGGAACCGCTCGGCCTGTTTGCGGGTGTCGAGGAACAGGCAGTGCTGCGCTGCGCCCTCGGTGCCGAAATCGTTGGTGGTGCTACCGACCGCGATCACCAGGCTGTCATAGCCCAGTACGCGCGCGGGCACCAACTCACGGCCTTCTTCATCAAGGGTGGCGGCCAGCTGGATTTTCTTCTGTTCACGGTCAAGGCCGCTCATGCGCCCCAGTTGGAACTCGAAGTGGTTCCATTTGGCCTGGGCGACATAATTGAGTTCGTCTTCCGAAGAGTTCAGCGAACCGGCAGCCACCTCGTGCAGCAGGGGCTTCCAGATATGGGTCAGGTTAGTGTCCACCAGCGTGACGCTGGCGGTGCCGCGCTTGCCCAGAGTCTTACCCAGTCGGGTAGCCAACTCCAGGCCGCCGGCGCCGCCGCCGACGATAATAATACGATGGGTCATGGGGATATCTCGCAAGGCTAAAAGAAATCGGAGCAGTTACCCTCGCGAGCGCCAGGCAGCTCATAGCGTCAGGTAACTCAAAAGGCGGCTCAGCAGACCAAGGCCGATCACCGCCACCAGCACCACACCAAGGAGCAGCCAAGGCCGGAAAGGCTTGCGCTCGACTCGGTTTTGGGAGAGTTGCAGGTACTCTTCGACATGCTGTTGGTCATCGGGGTTCAGGCGGCTGGTCATAAAGGCCTCGTCAGGTAGACGTTGCAAAAGGGCGCCACGTTACAGTCAGGGGATTGGCGGTCTCGCCACAAGCGTAGCCTGTGCCCGCGTCACAGGCTGATGCCTACGTCGAATACTATGCTGCGCCCCAGGTTGTTGCGCAAGAAGTCCGGTGCGTCCGGGTGGGCGAACAGCACGCGGGCAAAGGTGGGGCCTACCAGTGACAGCGAGCGCCAACCCTGGCGCAGGTATTCGGTGGGCGGCGGGAAATGGCTGTTGAGGTCCAGCACTTCACGTTTGAGGCTGGTGAAGGCAATGAGATCCAGCTCGCCCAGGTCCATCCCGCGTTCCTTATAGTTATGGGCTTTTTTGCGCAGCGTCGGCGCCAGGCGCAGCAAGAACTCATGGGCGGGGATTCGGCGCGGCTTGGCCTCGCGACGCACCAGTTGGCTCAGGGAAAACGCACTGCGTCGGCGCAGCAACTCATCGCGCCATTCGTCGTTCAGGCGGCGGCCCTCATCCAGCACGAAAAACACCTCGAAGCTGGCGTCGCGAAACAACACGTCAGGCGGCTCTTGCCCCGCGGGGTGAAATTCCTCGGCGCGGTAGGGCACATTCAAGCCTTGCAGCAGGCGCTGGCAGACCCAACGCTCACGCTCCCATTTGCGGGCATTGGACAGGAACGCGTTGGCTTGTTCGGCCGCTACGGTGAGCAGGCGCAGATAATCTGAGTCATCCATATTTGCAGCTTAGCGTTCAAATGATGACCACAGGAAGTCTTGCTTTAAAACAGCGGTGTAGACTGGCTACTCGACCGTTATGCCGAGCAGGGAGAGTGTGCTGTGAAGTTTTTTGCGGTGTTGTTGCTAAGTCTGTTGCCCGTTTTGGCCCAGGCCGCCGAACTGCATGAGGCACTGGAGCAGGTGAAGCCGTGATCAGCGCCGCCGTACTGGCGCCGGAAACCCTTGGCATCGGCTGGCTTTTGTACGCGCCGCTGGTGATGTGGGCGATTTTGCGATCGCCGTGGGTTGAGCTGTTTGCAGACCGCAGGCGCCAGCATCTGCTGTTTGGTACGGTGTTCGCGTTGTTCATGTTGTGGCTGGTGCGCCGGGATTTCGATACGGGTGTTTCCTACCACTTTATCGGCATGACCGCTGTGACCCTGCTACTCGACTGGCCTTTGGCAATCGTCGGTGGGTTAGCGGCTCAGTTGGGGTTGGTATTGCTGGGGCGCCAGGACTTGGCCGCCGTGGGTATTAACGGCCTGCTGTTGATCGTGTTGCCGGTGCTGGTCACGGAAGGCTGTGCATGGCTGGTAGAGCGTGCGCAGCCACGCAACCCCTTCGTCTATATCTTCTGCTCCGGCTTTTTTGCCGCCGCGCTGTCGGCACTGCTCTGCCTGTTGGCCGCATTGGGTCTGCTGTGGTTCGACGGCCGTTTTGCAATGCCGGAATGGCTGGAAGACTTCGTCGGTTACCTGTGGCTGATCATTTTCCCCGAAGCGTTTATCAACGGTATGGTCATTAGTGCCCTGGTGGTGTTTTGCCCTGAGTGGCTGGAGACATTCAATCGCACGCGCTACCTCTCGGCACCGTGGAAGGACGACGATTCGCGGCGTTGACCCAGATCAAATCCCATGCAGGCGCACAGGCTCATTCTTTGCAAAATTTCCGGGAGCAACGATTATGAGTGTGTACGAGTGGGCACGGCAGGAATTGCGCAGAAGCCAGGACGCAGCACAGGAAGTCGGTTTTGACCCCGGCTTGACCCTACGCGCCATGCTCAGCGCGGTGGTGCAGCAGAGCAAGGGCGTACGCAGTTTTGAAGACTTGGCCGACGAGCTGCAATACCTTGCAGAGAATCTCGACGACCAGCAGGAATATGCCTTTATGCGGCCTTAATGGCGCAGCGGCAGATCTTCGGAGAACAGTTCGTCCTCTGCATCCGGGCTGACCGGAATCTTGTGTTCTTCCGACGCCCAGGCACCGAGGTCGATAAGTTTGCAACGGTCCGAGCAGAACGGCCGGTTGGGGTTGGTCGCTGTCCATTCTACGGGGGCACCGCAGGTTGGGCATTCGACGGTCAGGGGTTGGCTCATGATCGGCCTCCACGCAAAGTAAGGTAAAAGTGGTGCAGTCGCTCGACCTCGCTGTGCAGCCAGGCGAGGTCCTGGTCATTGACCAGCACGTCATCGGCATGGTTCAGGCGGTCTTCGCGGCTGGACTGGGCCTTGAGGATCGCCTGCACCTGATGTTCGCTGATGCCGTCGCGCTGCAGGGTACGCTGAATCTGCAGTGATTGCGGCACGTCTATCACCAGGATGCGCTGGGTCATGCTGTACTGGCCGGACTCGATCAGCAGCGGCGACACCAGAATCGCGTAAGGCGAACGCGCGCGCGCCAGATGGCTGCGAATCTCCTCGCCAATCAACGGGTGCAGCAAGGCTTCCAGCCAGCGGCGCTCCTCAGGTGATTCAAAGATCAGCTTACGCAACGCGGCGCGGTCGAGTTGGCCGTCGGGCAGAAGCACGCCGGCACCGAAATGCTCGGCGATCCGCGCCAGTGCCGGCCGGCCGGGCTCGACCACCCAGCGGGCGGCATGGTCGGCGTCGACCGAATCAATGCCCAGGTCGATAAAGTGCTGGGCGGCTGCGCTTTTGCCGCTGCCGATACCGCCAGTAAGGCCAAGAATCCAGGGTGTTGCGACAGAAGTGGTCATCTGAAACCGACAGACTGCAAATAGAAGTCGGTTATTTGACCACCCCAGAGCAATGCAATCCAGCCGGCAATTGCCAGGCACGGGCCAAACGGCATCGGTATCGAAGCCTGGGACCTGCGCAAGCGCATCAGGATCAAGCCGGCGAGCACGCCTAGCAGCGATGAGATCAGTAGCGTCATCGGCAGAATCTGCCAACCACCCCAGGCACCGAGCAGGGCCAATAACTTGAAGTCGCCATAGCCCATGCCGTCCTTGCCGGTGATCAGCTTGAACAGCCAGAACACCGTCCACAGGCTCATATAGCCTATGACTGCGCCCCACAGCGCATTGGGCAGCGTCGTCAACACGTCGAAGCTATTGAGGATCAGCCCGAGCCATAGCAGCGGCAACACCAGAACGTCCGGCAACAGTTGATGATCCACGTCGATCAGGCTCATGGCCAGCAACCCCCAGCTCAACACCATCACCGCGCCAGCTTGCCAGCCGAAACCAAAATGCCAGGCAACCATAGCTGAGCCCAGCGCGCAGGCCAGTTCGGTGATGGGGTAGCGGCTACTGATAGGTTCACGACAATGGGCGCAACGGCCCCTGAGTATCAGGTAGCTGAGCAGCGGGATATTTTCCCAGGGACGAATCGGCTGGTCGCAATGCGGGCAGCAGGAGTTGGGGTGTATCAGGTTGTAAGTGGGGTTCGCGCGATCGGCAGGCAAGCCCAGCACTTCCTGGGCTTGGGCACGCCATTCGCGCTCGAGCATCTTTGGCAGACGCCACACCAGCACGTTGATGAAGCTGCCGACGATCAGGCCCAGAGCGAGCGCCATCCCGATAAAGACCCATGGCTGTTCGCTGGGCAGCAGGCTCAAAATGCCGACCCCAGCTGGAAGACCGGCAGGTACATGGCGATCACCAATGCACCGACAATGCCCCCCAATATCACCATGATGAGCGGCTCCATCAGGCTGGTGAGGTTGTCGACCAGATTCTCCACGTCGGCCTCAAAATGTTGGGCAACTTTTTCCAGCATGCGGTCCAGGGTGCCCGATTCTTCACCGATCGCTGTCATCTGGATCGCCATGCCGGGGAACAGGCCGCTTTGCGCCATGGAGTGATTCAACTGCATGCCTGTGGATACGTCTTGACGCATCTGTTCGATCGCCTTTTTGAACAAGCCATTGCCTGTCGCACCCGCCACGGAGTCCAGGGCCTGCACCAACGGCACGCCCGCTGCAAAAGTCGTTGAAAGTGTACGGGCGTAGCGGGCAACGGCGGATTTTCTTAGCAGTGTGCCTGCCAGGGGCACCTTCAACAAACCGCTATCGAGGCCGTGACGAAAACCGGGGGAAGCCCGATAAGCCTGGCGCAGCCCGGCAATGGTAGCGCCCAGGCCCAGCGCGACCATCCACCAGGCGTGTTGCAGGAATTCGGACAGGGCAATGACCTTCAAGGTAAAGCCTGGCAGCTCGCCGTCGACCCCGCTAAAAAGGCTCTGAAACTGCGGTACCACGTGGATGAGCAGGATTGCACTGACCACGCAGGCGACCACGATGACTGCGCAGGGGTAGGTCATGGCCTTTTTGATTCGCGCCTTGAGCTGCTGGCTTTTTTCCAGGTGTACCGCCACCCGCTCCAGCAAGGTTTCCAGGGCACCGGCCTGTTCACCCGCAGCGATCAGGTTGCAATACAGTTCATCGAAGTAGCGCGGTTGTTTGCGCAGTGCTGCCGCCAGGTTGTTCCCGGCGGCGATCTCCTGTTTCAAGCCCTTTATCAGCTCGCGCATCTGTCGGTGTTCGAAGCCTTCGCTGATGATGTCGAAGGCTTGCAGCAGCGGTATGCCGGCCTTCAGCAATGTCGCCAGCTGGCGGGTGAACAGGGCAATATCTGCCGGTTTTATTGGCGGCGCAAAGCTTGGCAGGTGCAAGGTTTTTTTACGCACGCGGCCGGGGCAGATTCCTTGCTGGCGCAGTTGCGCCTTGATCAGCGCAAGGTTATGGCCAGCGGTTTGCCCTGAGACCCTGCGCCCTTTGCGGTTGATGCCTTCCCAGGCGTAGATCGTTGCAGCTTCATTCATGTCATGTGTCCGCACACCGGTAGTCGTAGATTTACAGCTTAGTCAGGTGATGGATTCCGGCAGGTCGGCAGTGAAGGATAAAATGTCAGAATGTGCGTCTTGTGCGCGTTTGGCCGCTCGCGGATGAGTACACTGGCGCCGCTGCAAAATGCGGGGCGCAGGACGCGCCTTGATATGGTTTCTATTCTGGAGAGTGAATGTGATGCGTCAGAAAGGCTTCACCTTGATCGAGTTGTTGATCGTCGTGGCAATCATCGGCATTTTGGCCACGATCGGTTTGCCCATGTATACCAAGCACCAGGCCAAGGCCAAGTTTACGGCGGGGTTGGCTGAAGTCTCCGCGTTGAAGGCCGGTTTCGAAGACACCCTTAACCAGGGCACCGTGCCGACACTGGCCTTGATCGGTGGCAGCAGCCCAACCGCCAACTGCACGATCGAGGTGGCAGGCGATGTGGCCACCGGCACCGGTTCCATCCGTTGTGAAATTCTCGATGCGCCCGCTCCCGTGCTGGGCAAGACCATCACGTTGACGCGCAGTGCCACCACCGGCTGGAAGTGTGCAACCACGGCTGACGCTCAATACGTTGCCAAGGGCTGCGGCGCCGACGGAGCATAACGGTTGCTGGGCGGCAGGCGAGTTAGTTGCTGCATGCCCAATGCGGTGCTAGCTTTAGCCCACCGCCCGTGTAGCTCAGCCGGTAGAGCAGCGCACTCGTAACGCGAAGGTCGCAGGTTCGATTCCTGTCTCGGGCACAAAGGCAACACTGTTTTCAAAGGCAACACTGTTTTCAGATGATCCCAGAATGGTTCTGAAGGCCAGACGAGCCGGCATTCATGCCCACTCTTTTGTATCTGCGCAACCTTGATGACCCAGATGCATCCCCATTCCTTGATCTAAGAGAACAACATGACCACACAAGAGATGACCCAGGAAGCGCGTCACGAAGCCGCCCTCAAGAAATACGTGGCGGAGTCGCCGGAACTGCTGGATGAGATCAAGGACCTGAGTGCCGATGATCAAAGGGACCAGATCCAATGGGCATTTGAGGATGAGGCCGAGGCCCAGGGCCTGCAGCCATGGGAACTGAGCCTCAAGTACACCTCCACCCCCGAAGAATTCGAGGCGGCGCGCCTGGCCTTGCACAAGGAGGCTGCCGAGGTACTGGGCGTCGACTGGAATGAGTATTGTGGGATGAATAATCTCGCAATCTAAGTCGCTTTCTGTGTAGGAGCGAGTGGTCCGCCCAGTGCGTGCTCGCTCCTACAGAGGGCCTCAGATACTGAGCCGCATCGACAAGTCCACGGCTTTAACATCCTTGGTCATCGCACCGATGGAGATGTAGTCCACCCCGGTTTCAGCGATGGGCAGCAGGGTAGTTTCATTGATCCCGCCGCTGGCTTCCAGCTTGGCCTTGCCTGCGTTCAGGCGCACGGCCTCGCGCATGTCATCCAGGCTCAATTCGTCGAGCATGATGATATCGGCACCCGCCGCCAGTGCTTCGCGCAGTTCATCCAGGCTTTCCACTTCGATTTCCACCGGCTTGCCCGGGGCGATCTTGTGGGCGGCCGTAATTGCCTGGGCAATACCGCCACACGCAGCGATATGGTTTTCCTTGATCAGGAACGCGTCATACAGACCGATGCGATGGTTATGGCAGCCACCGCAAGTCACCGCGTACTTTTGCGCCAATCGCAGGCCGGGCAGGGTTTTGCGGGTGTCCAGCAGCTTGACCTGGGTGGTGGCGACAAAGTCCGCCAGATACTGCGCACGTGTGGCCACCCCTGACAGCATCTGCAGGAAATTCAGTGCGCAGCGCTCACCGCTGAGCAATGAGCGGGCCGGGCCTTCCAAGTGGAACAGCACTTGATTGGGGCTGACACGTTCACCGTCGGCCACCTGCCAATGCACCGCGACCCGAGGGTCGAGCTGGCGGAATACCGCGTCCACCCAAGCCGTGCCGGCGATAACGGCCGCATCGCGAGTAATGATTGTGGCCTTGGCCAGCCGTTCGGCCGGGATCAATTGTGCAGTGATGTCGCCGCTGCCGATGTCTTCCAGCAGTGCACGGCGCACGTTGGCTTCAATTTCGGCGGTGAGGTCGGCAAGACGGAGATTCGGCATAACAGGCTCCACAAACAAAGTGCCTCGATTATAGGGGCAGTGCGCGTTTGAACCCACACTCCTATTCATTTACAGGGCAAAGGCAGAGTTTGCTGGCGCAACTACCCTCATTTGCAAGATAATCTTGCGCCTTGCAATTGGCGTCATAGCTTTGACGTCCTGGTGATAACGGGTTTTTTACAGCGTCCAATTGGGCCTGCCCCGATCTTTCCCCAACCAACACCGCCGTTTCAGGAGGCCAGGATGCACAATGACGGAAAGGTGGTGCCCATCAACAAGGCACACGCCACGCCATCGCCGCTTGCGCGCCTGCCGGTGGTGTTGCTGCAGGTTCGCGACAAGGCCGCTCAGCAGTTGCAACAAGGTTTGCAGGAACTGTTCGATAACGCCGACGACACCCTGTTCGAAATGGCCGACAAGGCCCGTAGTAACGCTGACCATCACATCTTCTTTGAAGCCATGCGCGACTTGCGCCTCAAGCGCAAGAATTTCGAGCGCGTGTTCATGGCGCAGTTGTTCGCTGCGTTCGCCAATCTGGGCCATGTTGGGCGGGGCGAGTCGCACTGGCTGCCGGTGGTGTCCTATGACACGGCGACCGGCACGTCCAGTGATGAACTGGAAAAAGCGGTCGCGTTGGCGGCCATGCTCGGTCGAGTGCGGCATCGTGATGGCCTGGCACTGGCGCAACTGACCGCACGCCTGAGTACATTGCTTGGCAACCCTCTGGATGAGCGCGATAACCCGTTGGGCCCGGCACTGCTTTGTGAGTTCTTTTTGCGGGCGGGGCGCAGCTTGGGGGTAGAGATCCGCGTCAAATTGATCATTCTCAAGCTGTTTGAAAAATACGTGCTCAGTGACGCCGACCAACTGTTCGCTGAAGCCAACCAGATACTCGTCGCTACCGGGGTTTTGCCTGAGCTCAAGGCAGTGCCATCACGTCGCCCCGGTGGGCGTGCGGCGCTTGAACAGCAGCGTGAAGGCAGCTTGCCGACCGTCGACCCGCCAGTGGATGAAAACGGCCAGGAAGCCTTCGCTGCCTTGCAGAAATTGCTGGCGGCCGTGCGTGGCAGCGTGGCGCCTACCCTGGAAGCCAGTGCCGAACCCCAGCCCATTGCCACCCGTGACCTGTTGCGCCTGCTCTCTCATTTGCAGCAATACGTGCCGGAACCCGAGGCCGAAGACGACTTCGACCTGCGTAACCAGCTTGAACAGTTGCTCACCCGTGTCAGCGTCAAAAGTGGCAAGTCTCGTGTGGTGGAAGACGCCGATGAGGATGTGATCAACCTGGTCGCCCTGTTATTCGAGTTCATCCTCAATGACAGCACCGTGCCTGATGTTTTCAAGGCCTTGATCGCGCGTTTGCAGATTCCGATATTGAAAGTGGCGATACTGGACAAGAGTTTTTTCAGTCGCAGCAGCCATCCGGCGCGGCGCTTACTCAATGAAATCGCCGCCGCCGCCATGGGTTGGAGCCCGCGCGATGACTCTCCGCGCGACAGCCTGTACCTGCGAACCGAGCAGGTGGTGCAATGTTTGCTGAATGAGTTCGTTGAAGACCTAGCGATTTTCCCCCGGTTATTGGCGCAGTTCACGACCTTTACTGCGGATGAGCAGCGGCGCAGTGAATTGCTGGAGCAGCACACCTATGAGGTCGAAGAGGGCCGTGTGCGTACTGAGGCCGCCCGTCAGCGCGTGGCCGAGCTGCTCAATCGACGTTTGGTAGGCCGGGTGTTACCGCAGGCGGTGGTGCAGTTTCTCCAGCAGGCCTGGAGCCAGGTGCTGTTGTCGGCCAGCCTCAAGCATGGCGAGCAATCGGTGCAATGCCAGGCGGCGGTGCGCACCATGGACGAGTTGATCTGGAGCGTGAGCCTGCAGAAAGACACCGATGCCGGTCGGCACCTGCTGGAGCAATTGCCCGGGCTGCTCAAGGCCTTGCGCAACGGCTTGACCTGCGTGGCGTTCGATCCCTTCAGCACCCGTGAGTTCTTTGTCCGATTGCAAGCCATGCATGTGCAGTCATTCGAGAGTGGGAGGCAGGACACGCTGATCGAGGTGCGTGAGCCATTCTCACTCAGTAGCGGGTTGCCTGAGCCAATCGCAAGCCTGCCCAGTGATGACCCGCACTTGCTCAAGGCTCAACAATTGCGGATCGGAGGCTGGTTTGAGTTCCAGCAAGATGAAACCCACCGTCTGCGCTGCAAGCTGAAGGCGATCATGGCACCGGCCAACGCCTATATTTTTGTCAGCCGCACGGGGCTCAAGGTCCTGGAGAAGAGTGCCGTCCAATTGGCCTTGGCCTTCAAGCAGGGGGCGATACGCAGTTTGGACGAGGGGCTGCTGTTTGACCGCGCGCTGACGTCAGTGATGGGTAACCTGCGTCAACTCAATCGCGGCAAGTCATCGCAACCGCAGGGCTGAACGCGGCATACTGGTAATACCTCGTCTCATTCAAGGAACCAGTATGCAGTTGGACCCCACCAGCGGTTGGTGCCAGGGTATTCGCCATTGCCCTTCACCCAACTTCAACGAGCGCCCCGCAGGCGAGATCTCACTGTTGGTGGTGCATAACATCAGCCTGCCTCCGGCGCAGTTCGCCACCGGCAAGGTGCAGGCGTTTTTCCAGAACCGCCTGGATGTCACAGAGCATCCTTACTTTGAAAGCATTGCCGACCTACGGGTGTCTGCGCATTTTCTGATTGAGCGCGACGGCACCGTGACGCAATTTGTATCGTGTCTGGACCGGGCCTGGCATGCAGGGGTCTCGAGCTTTGAGGGGCGTGAAGTCTGCAATGACTTTTCCCTGGGTATCGAGCTGGAGGGTACGGATGAGCTACCGTTTACCGATGCCCAATACGCGTCGCTGATCGACCTGACACGTCAACTGCTGGCAGCCTACCCAGGCATTACCCGTCAGCGTATTCGTGGTCACAGTGATATTGCGCCAGGGCGCAAGACTGACCCGGGCCCGGCTTTTGATTGGGCGCGCTTTCGCAGCGCCCTGCAGGATGGAGGACACGCACGATGAGTTTCCTGGTGTTGGTGCTGGCGGTCTGGATCGAGAAGTTCTCGGCCTTGCGTCGGCGGTTACAGTGCGACGGTGGATGGCTGCGTGAGCTGGCCAAACTGGAGTCGAGCCCGCGCATGGGCAAGCGGCCTTGGCTGATTCTGGTACTGCTGGTGTTGTTGCCGGTGGCCTTGCTGGCCCTGTTGCTATTGGTGCTGGAACCCGTGGCTTATGGCTTGTTGGCATTGCCGGTGCACTTACTGGTGGTGATCTATAGCCTGGGGCGTGGCGATCTACTGGCTGGGCTCGGGCCGTTTCGCGATGCGTGGCGGCGCGGTGACTTGCAAGCCGCCGAACACGTGGCCGAGCGGGACCTGAAAGTAGCGGCCGACAATGGCGAGCAACTGCTGGAGCGCGTTCAAGGCCATCTGCTATGGCAGGCTTACCAAAGCTTTTTCGCGGTGATTTTCTGGTATTTCCTGTTGGGCCCGGTCGCGGTCCTGGCCTATCGCCTGCTGGCGTTGGCCAGTGAGCACAGCCAGAACCCTCTGGTCGCCGAACGTGCCGGGCAATTGCGCCACGCGTTTGATTGGTTGCCGGTGCGCTTGCTGGCGGCGAGTTTTGCCCTGGTGGGTAACTTTGTTGCAGTCAGCCGGGTGATGCTCCATGAACTGCTGAGCTGGGATATCAGCGCCGCGCAGTTGGTAGAAAAAGTCGGCCTGGTGGCGGCTGAAATTCCACCGCCGGTGGTGGGGGCTGACGGCATCAACAGTTTGGATCGCCTGTGGGAACTGCTGCTGCGTGCGGCGGTGCTGTGGTATGCCGGGTTTGCCATCTGGACCGTGTTGCCTTGATCGAGTGAGCGCGGTCAAAAATGTGGGAGCAACTGTCTTAACGGTCTTTATCCGTCCATCCTTTCTAAAGACAGCAACGCTCCCACAGCTATGCGCCGTGTAACCACCTTGGGAAATAGCCGCAGCCAGTTTAGGCGGTGTGCTCTTTCCATTCATATCCTCGGTGCCGTGGGCATGATCGTCGACCAGAATCAGCAGATCGCTGTGGCCGTGGAGCAGCAAACTACCGTTGCCCACGATATCGACCAGAACATTGCCGAGATCAATCGAGCTGGCGAGCATGCGGCTCAGGGCGCCCATCAGACAGAGGCGGCCAGCCGGCAGCTGTCGATGCGGGTGATCGAGTTGAAGCCATTGATCGGGGCGTTTCGTGTGTAGGGCGAGCGTGTAGGATTTTGGTTTTGTATAGCGTGGCTCCGGTCCTGATTTGTCTGTGTATCTTCTTTGAGCGCCTGGATGGGTGAGAATTTGTTTCAACCCATCACGGTCCAATGGAGGCACGGCGATGACTGCTGCTACCGGTATCAAAGGGCACTGCGCCCATTGCGGCATTACGTTTGCGCTCAAGCCCTGGCAATTGAACGCCATTGCCATTCATGAGCCTTTTGATTGCACGTATTGCCAGCGGATCGTGCAGTTGAACTGCCCCCGGCAACTGCGCCAGTTCAAGTCGCTGGACCATTGGGCGATGGTGCGCCCAAGCATGCTGGTACTCACCTGCGCGGTGTTGATCGTGGCGTTGTTGGCGGAATGGGTGGGGGTGGTCAGCGTGATCGGGCAACTCAATATTTCACTGGTGATGCTGCTGGCCCACTTCCTGGTGCTGCGCTATATCCGCTACCGGCAGCGGCTGACGTTGGATTTGCAAGCGGTCAGCGTGCTACCAACGGAACAACTCGCGCGCATTGCGTGTGCTCGTTTCGGCCAGCAGTGAGGGGCTGATGCCCATGCGTTCAGCCAACGCGCTGCAGATGTCCGGCAAGTGTTGCGGGCTGTTACGCAGGCCGGGGTACATCGCGGGGGCCATATCCGGTGAGTCGGTTTCCAGCAGCACGGCCTCAAGGGGCAGTTGAGCGAGCACCTTGTGCATGCGCAGGGCTTGAGGCCAGGTGGCCGCGCCGCCCAGGCCCAGCTTGAAGCCGAGCTTGATGTACTCGCGAGCCTCCTCAACGCTGCCGGCGAATGCATGGATGATACCGCCCCGTGGCAGGCGGATGCGCTTGAGGGTGGCGATCACCGCCGCGTGGCTGCGACGGACATGCAGCAAGGCCGGGAGCTGGAAGTCCACCGCGAGTTTCAACTGGGCGTCAAACAGGCTTTGCTGACGTTCGCGATCCAGCTGTTCGAGGAAGTAGTCCAGGCCGATTTCGCCGACGGCGCACAACTGTCGATGGCCGTGCAGGCGGGTCAGCCAGTCGCCCAGTTCGGTCAGGTCAGCGGGGCGATGCGCGTCGAGGTACACCGGGTGCAGGCCGAAAGCGGCGAACAAGCCTTCATCTTCCTGCACCAGGTCCCACAGCCGTTGCCAATTCTGCTGATAGACACCTAACACCACCATGCGCTGCACCCCAAGTTGGCGGCTGTGAGCGAGGACTTCCCGGCGATCATGATCGAAGTCCGGGAAGTCCAGGTGGGTGTGGGTGTCGATCAGCTCCATGCTCAAGCCTCGTGAATACGCTGCTTGAAGGTCCGGCCAATGGCGTGCACGCCCGGTTGGTATTGCTCTTCCTCGATGACGGCCAGGGCCAGGCGCAGGGCCGTGTCGGCGATCAATTGGTGTTGCTGGGCCATGGCGTTGACCGGCAGCGGCAGGAAGTCCAGCAGTTGGGTGTCACCGAACGTGCCCAGGCGCAACGGCCGTGATTTGAGCGGGAAGTCATGCAGCGCGTCGAACACGCCTTGCAGCAGCACGTAGGAAGTGGTCACCAACGCGTCAGGCAAATGCCCCAGTTGATGTAGAAGTTGCTCCATCAACTGTCGGCCGCAGTCACGGCTGAAGGCTTCACCCTGTTCGATGATGACTTCACCGGTGAACCCTTGCAGCGCTTCACGGAAACCGGCGGCGCGCTCCTGACTGATACTCAGCTCCGGCCGTGCACCGATCAGTGCGATCTGCTTGGGCAGCGGTTGCAGCAGGCTGCTGGTCAGTTGCTGGCAGGCCTGGCGGTCGTCGCTGACCACCGAGCAAAACTGCGCCGGTTCCATCACCCGGTCGATGGCAATCACCGGCAGGCCCTTGGCTTGCAACTCGCGATAGCTGTCATCACTGGCCGGCAGGCAACTGGCGACGAACAGCGCATCGCAGCGTCGTGCACGAAACAGTTGCAGCAACTGGCGTTCGCTGTCCGCATCATCGTCGGAGCTGGCGATCAGCAACTGATAGCCTCGTGCTCGCGCACCTTGCTCCAACAACTTGGCAATCCGTGCGTAACTGGGGTTTTCCAGGTCTGGCAGGATAAAACCCAAGGTGCGCGTATGCCGGCTGCGCAGCCCGGCCGCCTGAGGGTTGGGGGTAAAACCATGGGCTTCGACCACCGCCCGCACCCGCTCGACGGTCGCGGAGCTGATGCGTTGCTGTGCGGCCTTGCCATTGATGACGTAGCTTGCGGTGGTGACGGACACACCGGCCAGACGTGCGATATCACTGAGTTTCAAACCGGGATTTCCTTGTTTTTTAGAGCTTGCCCCGACATTTTGTCCAATCGTAACCGATTCCTGCACACGACTATTGTCTGAGCTCAAGCGCCAAGTGGTCCTTCAAGCTTGCATAATTAGCGCGTAATCTGCCATAAATTCTAGATTAAACGTTTCAGCCAGCGTATTTTTACGACGTTCGCGACTGAATGGCTACTGCCAATTGACCGCTCAGTCAGTTATTTTTGAACACAGCCTCGCTGATTTATTCAAAACAATACCTAGTGCGCACACCGCACTAACTAGGAGAACGGCATGCTTGAGCTCACTGTAGAGCAGATATCCATGGGCCAGGTGGCTGTGGATAAATCTGCTGCCTTGCACCTGCTCGCTGAAAAACTGGTGGCCGATGGCCTGGTCGCCGAGGGTTATCTCAGTGGCTTGCAAGCCCGTGAAGCCCAAGGCTCGACCTTTCTCGGCCAAGGTATTGCCATCCCTCACGGCACCCCGGAAACCCGCGACCAGGTCTTTTCTACCGGCGTGCGCCTGCTGCAATTCCCCGACGGGGTGGACTGGGGTGACGGCCAGATCGTCTACCTGGCCATCGGCATTGCCGCCAAATCCGATGAACACCTGCGCCTGCTGCAACTGCTGACCCGCGCCCTCGGTGAAACCGACCTGGGCGAGGCGCTGCGCCGTGCCGGCAATGCCAACGCGTTGCTGAAGCTGCTGCAAGGCGCGCCGCAGGAACTGGCGCTGGATGCGCAGATGATCAGCCTTGGCGTGTCCGCCGATGACTTCGAAGAGCTGGTGTGGCGCGGCGCACGCTTGTTGCGCCAGGCTGACTGTGTGAGCAATGGCTTTGCCGCCGTGTTGCAGCAAGTCGACGCACTGCCCCTGGGCGATGGCCTGTGGTGGTTGCACAGCGAGCAGACGGTCAAGCGTCCGGGCCTGGCCTTCGTCACGCCGGACAAACCCATGCGTTACCTCGGTCAGCCACTCAACGGTTTGTTCTGCCTGGCCAGCCTCGGCGAAGCCCATCAGACCTTGTTGGAACGCCTGTGCGCGTTGTTGATTGAAGGTCGCGGCCAGGAACTGGGGCGTGCCACCAGCAGCCGTGCGGTGCTTGAAGTGCTCGGCGGCGAACTGCCACCCGATTGGCCGAGTGTGCGCATTGCCCTGGCCAATGCCCATGGCCTGCACGCGCGGCCGGCGAAGATCCTTGCGCAACTGGCGAAAAGTTTTGACGGCGATATCCGCGTGCGTATCGTCGATGGCCCGGTCGGCGCCGTGTCGGTAAAAAGCCTCAGCAAGTTGCTCAGCCTCGGCGCCCGTCGCGGCCAGGTGTTGGAGTTTGTGGCCGAACCAGCGATTGCCGGTGACGCGTTACCCGCCTTGCTGGCGGCCGTAGAGGAAGGCCTCGGCGAAGACGTTGAGCCGCTGCCGGCCGCCAGTGCGCAACCTGCAACGCTTGATATCGAACCGGTGCTCAGCGCGCCCGTGTCCGGCAGCCAGCTCCAGGCTATTGCCGCCGCGCCCGGTGTCGCCATCGGCCCTGCGCATATCCAGACGCAGCAAGTAGTCGATTACCCACTGCGCGGTGAATCCTCGGCCATTGAACGCGAGCGCCTGCAGAACGCCTTGACCGACGTGCGCCGCGATATTCAGGGCCTGATCGAACGCAGCCAGGCCAAAGCCATCCGCGAGATTTTCATCACTCACCAGGAAATGCTCGACGACCCGGAACTGACCGACGAAGTCGGCACTCGCCTCAAGCAAGGCGAGAGCGCCGAAGCCGCGTGGATGAGCGTGATCGAAGCCGCCGCCAGGCAGCAGGAGTCGTTGCAGGATGCCTTGCTCGCCGAGCGCGCCGCCGACCTGCGCGACATCGGCCGCCGTGTGCTGGCGCAACTGTGCGGCATTGAAACCGCCCAGGAGCCGAGCGAACCCTACATTCTGGTGATGGAAGAAGTCGGGCCCTCCGACGTCGCGCGTCTGGACCCGACGCGCGTCGCCGGCATCCTCACCGCCCGTGGCGGCGCCACGGCCCACAGCGCCATCGTCGCGCGAGCCCTGGGCATTCCGGCCTTGGTGGGCGCAGGTCCTACGGTGTTGTTGCTGGCCTCCGGTACGCCTTTGTTGCTGGACGGCCAGCGCGGTCGCCTGCATGTCGACCCCGATGCGACCACCCTGCAGCGGGCCACGGTTGAGCGCGACACTCGCGAACAACGCCTGCAAGCCGCCTCGGCCCAGCGCCATGAACCGGCCCTGACCCGCGACGGCCACGCCGTTGAAGTGTTCGCCAATATCGGCGAAAGCGCCGGCGTTGCCGCTGCGGTGGAGCAAGGCGCCGAAGGTATCGGCCTGCTGCGCACCGAGCTAATTTTCATGGCCCACCCGCAAGCGCCGGATGAAGCCACGCAGGAAGCCGAATACCGCCGCGTACTCGACGGCCTCGACGGTCGCCCGCTGGTCGTGCGCACCCTGGATGTGGGCGGCGACAAACCGCTGCCGTATTGGCCGATTGCCCAAGAGGAAAATCCCTTCCTGGGGGTGCGCGGTATTCGGCTCACCTTGCAGCGCCCGCAGATCATGGAAGCGCAACTGCGTGCGCTATTACGTTCCGCCGATAACCGGCCGCTGCGCATCATGTTTCCCATGGTCGGCAGCGTCGATGAGTGGCGCGCCGCCCGCGATATGACCGAGCGCCTGCGCCTGGAGATCCCGGTGGCCGACTTGCAACTGGGGATCATGATCGAAGTGCCGTCCGCTGCCTTGCTGGCGCCGGTACTCGCCAAGGAAGTCGACTTCTTCAGTGTCGGCACCAACGACCTGACCCAATACACCCTGGCCATCGACCGTGGCCACCCGACCCTGTCCGCTCAGGCGGATGGCCTGCACCCGGCGGTGTTGCAGTTGATCGACATCACCGTGCGCGCCGCCCATGCCCATGGCAAATGGGTCGGCGTGTGCGGCGAGTTGGCGGCGGACCCGCTGGCGGTGCCGGTGCTGATTGGCCTGGGTGTGGATGAGTTGAGCGTGTCGGCCCGCAGCATTCCTGAAGTGAAGGCGCGGGTGCGCGAATTCAGTCTGAGCGAGGCCCAGGGCCTGGCGCAAAAAGCCCTTGCGGTGGGTTCGCCCGCCGAAGTGCGAGCCCTCGTGGAGGCCGTGTAAATGGCGAAGATTCTGACCCTGACGCTGAACCCGGCGTTGGACCTGACGGTACGCCTGGCGCGCCTGGAACCGGGTGAAGTCAACCGCAGCGAAACCCTGCTGACCCATGCCGCCGGCAAGGGGGTCAATGTCGCCCAGGTGCTGGCGGACCTGGGCCATGAAGTCACCGTGGGCGGCTTTCTCGGTGAAGACAACCCCCAGGCGTTTGAGGCGTTGATCGCGCGGCGTGGCTTTGCCGACGCGTTTATCCGTGTGCCGGGCGAAACCCGTAGCAATATCAAGATCGCCGAACAGGATGGCCGGGTCACCGACATCAACGCACCAGGGCCGCAGGTCAGTGAGCAGGCGCAAGCGGCGTTGCTCAATCAACTGACGCTGATTGCGCCTGGGCACGACGCCGTGGTGGTCGCCGGCAGCTTGCCGGGTGGCGTCACTGCGCAGTGGTTCAAAGGTTTGCTGGAACATCTGAAAAGCCTCGGTTTGAAAGTCGCCCTCGACACCAGCGGCGAAGCCTTGCGCGCCGGTTTGCAGGCGGGCCCGTGGTTGATCAAACCCAACACTGAAGAGCTCGCCGAAGCCCTGGATTGCCCCACCGATTCCATCGCACAACAGGCCCAGGCTGCCGAGCGCTTGCATGCCCAAGGCGTCGAGCATGTGGTGGTTTCCCACGGCGCCGACGGCGTGAACTGGTTCAGCCCGGGCACGGCGCTGCATGCCACGCCGCCCAAGGTCAGCGTCGCCAGCACGGTCGGTGCGGGTGACTCGCTGCTGGCCGGGATGCTTCACGGTTTGCTCAGTTTTGATCTGCCGGAAAGCACCCTGCGCCGGGCCACGGCGATTGCCGCCATGGCCGTCACGCAGATCGGCTTTGGCATCAGCGATGACGCGCAGTTGGCGCGTCTCGAAAGCGGCGTCCACGTGCGTACGCTGACAGAACAATAAGAGGGTTTGTGATGAAGTTAGCCATTGTTACTGCCTGCCCGAACGGCATGGTCACCAGTGTGCTGTGCGCCCGCTTGTTGGACGCTGCCGCGCAGCGCATGGGCTTGCACACCAGCGTCGAAGTGGTAGACGTGCAGCACCCGGAGCGCCAGTTGTCCCAGGCCACACTCGACGAAGCCGAATGGGTATTGCTGGTCAGCAGCACGCCGGTGGATATGCAGCGGTTTGTCGGCAAGCGTGTGTTCCAAAGCACGCCGGCCCAGGCGTTGGCGGATGTCGAGGCGGTATTGCGCCGTGGCGCCGAAGAGGCCCAGGTCTATGTCGCCAGCGCAGCACCGGCGGCGGCAAAGCGTGCTCCACGTATCGTCGCTATTACGGCTTGCCCGACGGGCGTGGCGCACACCTTTATGGCCGCCGAAGCTTTACAGCAAACAGCCAAGCGCCTGGGTTATGACTTGCAAGTCGAAACCCAGGGCTCGGTGGGCGCGCGCACGCCGTTGAGCGCGCAAGCGATCGCTGACGCCGACGTGGTGTTGCTGGCGGCGGATATCGAAGTCGCCACCGAGCGCTTCGCCGGTAAGAAGATTTACCGCTGCGGTACCGGCATCGCCCTCAAGCAATCCGAAGCCACGCTCAACCAGGCATTGGCCGAAGGCGCGGTGGAAAGTGCAGCCAGCGGTGCGGTGGCCAAAAAAGAAAAAACCGGTGTGTACAAACACCTGCTCACCGGCGTGTCGTTCATGTTGCCGATGGTCGTAGCGGGCGGCTTGTTGATCGCCCTGTCGTTCGTGTTCGGCATTCATGCCTTTGAAGAAAAAGGCACCTTGGCGGCAGCCCTCAAAACCGTCGGCGACCAGGCCTTTATGCTGATGGTGCCGTTGCTGGCGGGCTACATTGCCTACTCGATTGCCGACCGTCCCGGGCTCGCGCCCGGCATGATCGGCGGGCTGTTGGCGGGCACATTGGGCGCCGGATTTATCGGAGGCATCCTCGCCGGTTTTCTCGCGGGTTATTGCGTCAAGCTGATCACCCGCGCGGTGAAATTGCCGCAGAGCCTGGAGGCGCTCAAACCGATTTTAATCATCCCGTTGCTGGCGAGTTTGTTCACCGGCCTGGCGATGATCTATCTCGTCGGCCCGCCGGTCGCGCGGTTGCTCACTGGCCTGACTGACTTCCTCAGCACCATGGGCACCACCAACGCGGTGCTGCTGGGCATCCTGTTGGGCGGCATGATGTGTGTCGATCTGGGTGGGCCGATCAACAAGGCGGCGTATGCGTTTTCGGTCGGCTTGCTGGCGGCCTCGAGCGGCGCACCCATGGCCGCGACCATGGCCGCCGGTATGGTGCCGCCAATTGGCATGGGCATCGCCACGTTCCTGGCGCGGCGCAAATTCGCCCAGACCGAACGCGAGGCAGGCAAGGCCGCGATGATTCTGGGACTGTGCTTTATCTCCGAAGGGGCGATCCCGTTTGCGGCCAAAGACCCGCTGCGCGTGATTCCGGCCAGCATCGCCGGGGGCGCCTTGACCGGCGCGCTGTCGATGTACTTCGGCTGCAAACTCGCCGCGCCTCACGGTGGCCTGTTTGTGTTGGTGATTCCGAATGCGATGAACCATGCGCTGCTGTACTTGCTGGCGATTGTTGCCGGCAGCCTGTTGACCGGTTTGGTCTATGCGCTGATCAAGCGGCCGGATGCGGTTGAGCTGGCGGTCTCCTCAGCCAAGGCCTGACGCAATGTAAACTGTGGGAGCAGGCTTGCCTGCGATGCAGGCACCTGGGTGTATCAGTTAGACCCGGGTGATGCTATCGCAGGCAAGCCAGCTCCCACAGTTGATCTGTATTGGTCTGTAGGTCGGTGTCACACCGGCTTCATCACGCCATGTTTAAGTGGCCCTTTTGATACTCAAGAGGGCACCTGCATGAGCCACTTCGATCTCGGCCGTCGCCGTGTGATGCAAGCCGTTGGCGCCGGTCTGTTGCTGCCGGGCCTGGCCCCGGCGGTGATCGCCTCGGTCAAAGACCGGCCGCAACTCACCGATGGTGTGCAGTCCGGCGACCTGATGGGCGACCGCGCGATGATCTGGAGCCGCAGCGACCGCCCCGCGAAGATGGTGGTGGAGTGGGACACCCGCAGTGTGTTCAGCAACCCGCGTAAATTCATCTCGCCGCTGGCCGACAACCGCACCGACTTCACCGCCCGCGTCGAACTCACCGGGCTGCCGGTCGATCAGGCGATTTTCTATCGCGTGCACTTTGAGGACGCCCAGACCGGCGTCGCCAGCGAGCCGTGGTTCGGTCACTTGCGCAGCGTGCCGCAACAGCGCCGCGACATTCGTTTCGTGTGGAGCGGCGATACCGTCGGCCAGGGCTTCGGCATCAACCCGGACATCGGCGGCATGCGCATCTACGAAGCCATGCGCCTGCGCCTGCCGGACTTTTTTATTCACAGCGGCGACACCATCTACGCCGATGGCCCGGTGCCGGCGCAGCTGACCGTTGAAGACGGCCGCATCTGGCGCAATATCACTACTGAGGCCAAGAGCAAAGTCGCGGAAACCCTCGATGAATATCGCGGTAACTACCGCTACAACCTGCTCGACGAAAACGTGCGCCGCTTCAATGCCGAGGTGCCGCAGATCTGGCAGTGGGACGATCACGAGGTAGTCAACAACTGGTCGCCGAGCAAGCAGTTGGATGAGCATTACCAGACCAAGGATATCAACACCCTGGTCGGCCGCGCGCGCCAGGCCTGGCTGGAGTATTCACCGATGCGCCGGCAAAGCGCCGACGGTGGCGGGCGGATCTATCGCAAGCTCAGCTACGGCCCCTTGCTGGATGTGTTCGTGCTGGACATGCGCAGCTATCGCGGCCCCAACGATGACAACCTGGGCGGCGAAAAACCCTTCATGGGCCGCGAGCAACTGGACTGGCTCAAGCGCGAGCTCAAGGCTTCCCATGCGCAGTGGAAAGTCATCGCCGCCGACATGCCCATCGGACTGGGCGTGCCTGATGGCGAGGTCAGCCCCGGCGTGCCGCGCTGGGAGGCGATCGCCAACGGTGACCCTGGCCCGGCCCAAGGTCGCGAGCTGGAGATTGCCGAGCTGTTGGGCTTTCTGCGCGCTCAGCAGGTGCGTAACCATGTATGGCTGACGGCGGATGTGCACTACTGCGCGGCGCATCACTACCACCCTGATCGTGCGGCGTTCCAGGATTTCGAGCCGTTCTGGGAATTTGTGGCAGGGCCGTTGAATGCGGGAAGTTTCGGGCCGAACCCATTGGATAAAACCTTTGGCCCGGAGGTGGTGTTCGAGAAGGCGCCACCCGCGCAAAACACTTCGCCGTTTGCCGGGTTTCAGTTTTTTGGTGAGGTGCAGATTGATGGGCAGACGGCGGAGTTGACCGTCATTTTGCGGGATTTGGATGGGGTGTCAGTGTTCGAGCAAAAGCTGCAACCGGTCTGATTTGAAATGCAATCAAATGTGGGAGCGGGCTTGCTCGCGAAAGCGGAGTGTCAGTCACCGAATCTATTGACTGAACCACCGTATTCGCGAGCAAGCCCGCTCCCACATTTTGAACGGTGTCTTTTCAGGGATTAGTACACATCCCGGCGATAGCGGCCTTGTTCAATCAAGCGCTCAACCGCCTCGCGGCCCAGCACGTCGTGCAGCACCTGATCCACGCCCGTCGCCATGCCCTGCAAGCTGCCGCAGACATAAATCGCCGCGCCATCGGCCAGCCATCGACGCAATACATCCGCCGACTCGCGCAGGCGGTCCTGCACGTAGATTTTTTCCTTCTGGTCACGGGAAAACGCCAGATCCAGCAGGGCCAGGTCGCCGCTGGCCAGCCAGCCTTGCAGCTCGTCCCGGCACAGGTAGTCGTGGGCGATGTTGCGCTCGCCCAACAGCAGCCAGTTGCGCTGCTGGCCATCGGCAATGCGCGCCTTGAGCAAGCTGCGCAGGCCGGCGAGGCCGGTGCCGTTGCCCAGCAGGATCAGCGGCGCCGGTGCCTGCGGCAAGTGAAAACCACTGTTGCGGCGCAGGCGCAGGCTGATGCCGGTCCCGATGGCGGCGTGTTCCGTCAGCCAGCCGGAGCCCAGGCCCAGGCTGCCGTCGGGGTGACGTTCCTGACGCACGATCAGCTCCAGCACGCCGTCGCTGGCAATCGAGGCGATGGAGTATTCGCGCATGCCCAGCGGCACCAATGCGTTCACCAGTGCCTGGGCATGCAAGCCGACCAGGTGCGTGCGGTTGTCCGGCAGTTGGCGGGTCGCCAGCGCCTGGTCAAGGGGTTGCGCCAGGCCGTCGATCAGCACGCTATCGTTGCCGGTCAGGCCCAGGCCAGCGAGGAAGTGTTCAATGGCCTTGGGGCCATTGCTCGGCAGGATTTCCACCAGGTCACCCGCCAGCCAGTTTTGCGGCGACGGCGGCGTGAGGCCCAGCAGGTAGATGTTCGAGCCGACGCTGCCGCGGTTGAGCAGGGTGCGATAAGTCAGGGGCCAGTTGTCGTATTGGGCGGTTTGCCAGGCAGCTGCCGGCGCGTGACCGGTGAGTTGGCCCAGTTGCTGTTGCCAGGTCAGCAAGGCCTCGGTGTCGCCGCTGTCGACTTCCACCGGGGCAAACAAGGGGTTGCCGCCCTGGTGAGTCAGCCAAAAGTGCAGGCGCCGGGCAAAGCCGCAAAAGTGCTCGTACTGGCGATCACCCAGGGCCAGCACTGAGTAATTAAGGCCTTTTAGCGACAGGTCCTGGCCGAGCACGCCGCGTTCAAAACCGCGTGCGCTGTCGGGCGCTTCACCGTCACCGAAGGTGCTGACCACGAACAGTGCATTTTCCGATTGGGTCAGGTCGTCCTGGCTGACGTTGCCCAGGGGCTGCACGTTCACCGGCATGCCGGCTGCCTGCAATTGCCCGGCAGTTTGCCAGGCCAGTTGCTCGGCAAAGCCACTTTGGCTGGCAAAGCCGATCAGCCAGGCCGGGGCGTCGCTGTGGTTGGCGCCGAGGCCTTTGCGGGCATCGCGAACCTGGCGCTTTTTGCGGCGACGGTCGAGGTACAGCAGCCAGCCGGTAATGAAGAACAGCGGCATGCACAGCGCACTGACGGTCAGGATAATGCGACCGACCAAGCCGAAGTAGCTGCCGGTGTGCAGCGCGTAAATACTGGTCAGCCATTGCGACTTGAGGGTTTTGCTCGCGTACTGATCGTGGAATTTGACGTCGCCGGTGGCCGGGTCGAGGTTGATCTGGTTCAGCGCTCGGTCATGGGGCGATGATTTGAGCAGGTAATACACGATGGCCGGTTGTCCGGCGACGGCCGGCATACGGATGTTATAGGCACTCAAACCAGGGCCGGCGTTGGCGTAGATGCTGCTCCAGATCGCATCGTAGTTGGCCACTGGCGCCGGGCCGTCGGGCGGCGGGCCGCGCTTGCGCATGCGTTCGTTGTTCGGGGCGTCGGAGAGCAGTTTGGTCAGGCCCTGGTTGTACCAATCGTAGGACCAGGACAGGCCGGTCAGCGCCGCCAACAGATAGAACAGCAGGCACCACGTACCGAATACCGAGTGCAAATCCCAGTTGAAGCTGCGGCCTTTTTTGCGCCAGTCCAAGGTCAGCCACGCACGCCAGTTCGCCACTTGGCGTGGCCAGCGCAGGTACAGGCCCGAGAGGCAGAAGAACAGCAATATCAGCGTGCAGGCGCCGGTGATTTGCCGGCCGGTGTCGCCCATGGCCAGAAAACGGTGCAACTGCAGGATAAAGCCGAATACGTCCTGGCCGACGGCGTCGCCCATGTAGTCGCCCGTGTAGGGATCGAAGTAGCGCATCTGGCCGCGGCGCTCACCGGGCGGCGGGGTAAAGAACACGCGCGCGGCGTTGCCGCTGTCGCTTTCTACCCACAGCATCGACACGGTCTTGCCTTCGGTGGTTTCGAGTTTGCGCACCAGTTCGGCAGGCGGCAGTACGCCCGCTTCGCGTTTTTCGACGTGCAATACCGAGGGGTTGAGCGCCCGCAGGATTTCATCCTGAAACGAGACCGCAGCCCCGGTGATCCCCATCAACGCCAGCACCAGCCCGGCAGTAATGCCGAAGAACCAGTGCAATTGAAACAGGGTTTTCTTCAACACGTCTGACGGCCTCGCTCATCTGGATGTAGTTGTCACGGCGCGCATTATGCCGTGAGTTGTCGAGAAACATTCTGTTTTACACGCAAAAGCCCCACGCATCCGATGCGTGGGGCTTTTGGCTTAATGTTGACCGGGTTTAGAAGTGGAAACTGGTGGTCAACAGCGCCGTACGACCGGCCGCCTGGTTGGCAAAGTGCGCCGCGTAGGCTTTGTCGTAGTAGGTTTTGTCGGTCAGGTTCTGCACGTTCAATTGCAGGTCGACGTTCCTGGTCAGCTTGTAGCTGGCCATGGCGTCGTAGCGGGTGTAGGCCGGCACGTAAACCGTGTTGGCGGCGTCGCCGTAAACCTGGTCGACATAGAACGCGCCGCCGCCGATGGTCAGCTTGGGTGTGATGTCATACGTCGTCCACAGGCTGAAGGTGTTCTTTGGCGTGTTGGGCATTGCATTGCCTTTGTTGGAGCCAGCGCTGATGACGCCATTGCGGCCATTGAGACCGGCATCCACCAGCTCGCTTTTCAGGTAGCTGTAGCCGGCGAACACTTGCCATTGATCGGTGAGTTTGCCGCTGGCGGACAGTTCGAGGCCGTCGACGCGGGACTCGCCGCCGTTCTGGTAGGTCATCGCGTCCACCAGGATTCGGGTGTTTTTCTTCTCGGTGCGAAAGACCGCAGCGGTCAGGGACAGGCGGCTATGGAACAGGTCCCACTTGGTGCCCAGCTCATAGTTGACGGTTTCTTCCGGTTTCAAGTCGCTGGTGGCGGCACCGGCAGACAGTGGGTTGCCATCGGCGCCTTCGCCGACCAGGCCACCGGGCGGGGAGGCCGAGGTGGCGTAGGACGTGTAGATGCTGCCGTTCTCCAGCGGCTTCCAGACCAGGCCTGCCTGCCAGTTGAAGAACTGGCTGTCGTCCTTGATTTTAGTGCGCCCGGCGGCGGCATTGGTGTTGGCCACTGTGTCGAAAGTGTCGTAGCGCAGGCCGACGTTCAGCAGCCATTTCGGGTCCAGTTCGATGGTGTCGAACACATAGGCCGCGCGGCTGGTGGCCTTGGTGTTGGCGCCCAGGTAATTGCGTGTGGTGCTGCCCGTCCAGGCGTCGTCCGGTGTCGGGTTGCTCAAGGATGTGCACTGGCCGCCCAGGCTGCCTTTGGCTACGGTGCAGGTGGGGTTGGTATTTGGGCTGACGGTGTAGCCGCTGATGCGGGTTTCTTCACCGGTGAATTCCAGGCCGGTGGAGTACGAGTGCTTCATGCCCGCCAGTTGGAAATTGCCGAACAGATCGGTCTGGTTGGTGGTGGTGTCAGTCGTGGACACGCGGGTGTTGGCGCGACGCCACACAGTGCCGAACTGATTGACGTTGTGCTGGCTGTCGTCCGGCTGGGTGAGGATGTAGTCCTGACCGGTGCTGCCATGGCGCAGGGTGTTTTTCAGCGTCATGTTGTCGTTCAGGTCATGCTCGATGGAGAACGTACTGATGTCGGCGCGGGTCTTGCGGAAGTCGCGGTCCTTCAAACCGTAGAAGTTGTTGCTGTCGCCGCCGTCGGTCGGTTTGTCATGCACATGAACGGCTTTGGCGCCGCTATTGCTGTAGCCGTATGGAATCCCCGAGTCCGGCAGGTCGTTGCTTTCCATGTGGTAGTAGCTGAAGTTGACGCGGGTCGGCGTGCCCAGGCCGAAGGTCAGCGACGGTGCGACGCCCCAACGGTCGTAGTCGATCACATCACGACCGGCCACGTTCTGCTCATGGCTCATCAGGTTCAGGCGGAACGCGGCGTTGTCGAGGAACTGACGGTTTACGTCGAGCACGTAGCGGCGGGTCTGGTCGGAGCCGTAGGTGAAACCGCCGTTGGTGAAATCCCGCGCTTGTGGCGTTTTGCTGACCAGGTTGATGCTGCCGCCGGCCGAGCCCCGACCGCCGAACGAGGAGTTGGGGCCCTTGCTGACTTCAATCGACTCGATGTCGAAGATCTCGCGGCTCTGGCCGCCGGTGTCGCGCACGCCATCGAGGTAGGTGTCGCCCTGTGCGTCAAAACCACGAATGAACGGGCGATCGCCCTGAGGGTTGCCACCTTCACCGGCGCCGAAGGTAATGCCCGGTACGGTGCGCAAGGCATCCTGCAACGAGGTGGCGGCGGTGTCCTTGAGGACTTGTTGCGGCACTACGGTGACTGAGCGCGGAGTGTCCACCAGTGGCGCGGTGTACTTCTGCGAAGACGCTTTTTCCACCTGGTAGGACGTGGTGTCCTGTTCCTGGCCGGTAATGCTGGTGGCACCGAGGGAGATGCTGTTGCGCTCGCCTTTTTGTTCGGTGCTTTCGGCCGCTTGCGCCATGTGGGCGGCAGCGCCGGCGCTGAGTGCAACGCCGATGGCCGAAGCCAGTACGCGTGGTGAACCGGCAGATATTTTTAGCGTGGTGCGCGACATGAGTTGTCCTTCCCCAAGGAGGTGAGGCCGCGGAATATAGGGCTAACAAGACTTTCTATCAATTGCGATACATTGCTATTCGCATTGAATTTACATTCTTTACACTTTTTGCTTACGGTTTTTACCCACTCGTTCGTCCTCGCGTTTTACAGGGCGGATAAGAATCAATACCATTGGCATCTCTCTGAATTCAGGTATTGCCCCATGCTGCTGCACATTCCCGGCCTGTTCTCTCGCGAGGAGGTGCTGCGCATTCGCCAAGCCCTGGAAAACACCGAGTGGGCCGACGGTAAAATCACCGCCGGGCACCAGTCCGCCAAAGCCAAGCACAACCTGCAATTGCCCGAAGGCCACCCGTTGGCCAAGGAAATCGGCGCGGCAATGCTTGAGCGCTTGTGGAAAAACCCGCTGTTTATGTCGGCGGCATTACCGCACAAAGTCTTTCCGCCGCTGCTCAATTGCTATACGGCGGGTGGCAGTTTCGACTTTCATATCGACAACGCCGTGCGTCAGCCCAGGGGCAGCCATGAGCGGGTACGTACCGACCTGTCGTCCACGCTGTTTTTCAGCGACCCGGATGAATACGACGGCGGTGAGTTGGAGATTCAGGACACCTTCGGCCTGCAGCGGGTAAAACTGGCGGCCGGCGATATGCTGCTGTACCCCGGCTCCAGCCTGCACAAAGTCAACGCGGTGACGCGCGGCGCGCGGTATGCCGCGTTCTTCTGGACCCAAAGCCTGGTGCGCGAAGACAGCCAGCGCACCTTGCTGTTCGAGATGGACGGTGCGATCCAGCAACTGACCCGCGATGTCCCCGACCATCCGGCGCTGATCCAGCTGACCGGCACTTACCACAACCTGTTGCGCCGCTGGGTTGAGGTCTGACATGGGGTTTTTATTGCGCCGTGAAGAAGTCCTCAACGTCGAGCAATTGCAACGCATGCTCGACGACTCCCCGGTGCGCGCCGCCCAGGCCATCTTGATGGCGGCGAAGGAGGGCGTTGTCGACGCCCAGGCCTTGCTTGGGCAAATCCTGCTGGAAGGGCGCGGCATTGCACGGGATGAAGCGCTGGCACTGCGCTGGTTCCAAATCGCGGCGCAGGGCGGGCATTTGATGGCCCGCAATATGGCCGGGCGTTGCCGGGAACATGGCTGGGGCTGCGCCGTCGACGAGGCGGCGGCCGCAAGGGCATATCGCCTGGCGGCAGAGGCCGGGCTGGATTGGGGCCAGTACAACTACGCCAACCTGCTGGCCACCGGCCGTGGCGTGGCTGAAGATCAAGCGCAAGCGCTGGGGTTTTATCGCCAGGCGGCCGAGCAAGGCCATGCCAAGTCAATGAACTTGCTGGGGCGTTATCTGGAAGATGGCCGGTGTTGCCCACAGGATCTTGAGGCTGCCGTGGCCTGGTATCGACGCTCAGCCGAAGGCGGGGATTTTCGCGGGCAGTTCAGTTATGCGGCGGTGCTGGCCGATAGAGGTCAAGTCGAAAGCGCGTTGGAGTGGTTACGCCAGGCACTGGCCGGCGGTAATCTCAAGTTTCTGCGAACGGCCCACAAGGCGTTGGCGGCGGCCGAGAATCCGCAGATCCGGGCCATGGCCGACGCTTACCACCAACGTGCTGCGACCCTTTCCTGACCCATAAAAAAACCCATGACATGTCATGGGTTTTTTGTGTGCGGCGTGCTTACACGTAGTACGACTTCAACGGCGGAAAGCCATTGAACTCAACCGCGCTGTAGCTGGTGGTGTAGGCACCGGTCGACAACCAGTACAAACGATCGCCAATCGCCAGGTTCAGTGGCAGGCCGTATTTGTAGTTTTCGTACATGATGTCGGCGCTGTCACAGGTAGGACCGGCGATGACCACTTCTTCCATCTCGCCTTTCTTCTCGGTCCAGATCGGGAACTTGATGGCTTCGTCCATGGTTTCGATCAGGCCGGAGAACTTGCCCACATCCGTGTACACCCAGCGCTCGACGGCGGTACGCGATTTACGCGCCACCAGTACCACTTCACTGACCAGGATACCGGCGTTGGCGATCAGCGAACGGCCCGGTTCCAGGATGATTTCCGGCAGGTCGTCGCCGAAATCTTCCTTGAGGAAGCGGATGATTTCCTGAGCGTAGGTTTCCAGGCTGTTGGTGCGGGTGATGTAGTTGGCCGGGAAGCCGCCGCCCATGTTGATCAGCTTGAGGTGGATACCGTCTTCTTCTTTCAGGCGTTCGAAGATCACTTTGACCTTGGCGATCGCTGCGTCCCACACGCTGATGTCGCGCTGTTGCGAGCCGACGTGGAAGGAGATGCCGTAAGGCACCAGGCCGAGGTCGCGGGCGAGGATCAGCAGGTCCATGGCCATGTCGGTCTGGCAGCCGAATTTGCGCGACAAAGGCCAGTCAGCCGTGGTCGAGCCTTCGGTGAGGATACGCACGTACACTTTCGAGCCCGGCGCGGCCTTGGCGATGTTGCGCAGGTCGGCTTCGGAGTCGGTGGAGAACAGGCGCACGCCTTTCTCGTAGAAGTAGCGGATGTCCTTGGATTTCTTGATGGTGTTCCCGTAGCTGATACGGTCGGGGCTGACGCCACGGTCCATCACTTTATCCAGCTCGTAGATCGAGGCGATGTCGAAGCTCGAGCCCTTGTCTTTCAGCAGGTCGATGATCTCGACAGCCGGGTTGGCCTTGACCGCGTAATAGACTTTGGCGAATTCGAAACCGGCGCGCAGGTCATCGTAGGCCTGGCTGATCATCGCGGTGTCGATCACCACGAACGGGGTTTCTTGCTTGTCGGCGAACGCCTTCATTTTGTCAAAGGTGGCGCGCGCGAAATAATCTTCGACGTTAATCGACATGCTGGGAACTCCTAAGGGCAAACTAATTTGATCAATGGGTGCAAATGAACGTCCTCCGTATCCCCACTTTGGTTCGCCTACTTCCCAAGGCATGTCGCCGAAAGCAAAAAGGCCATGGGATAACCGCGTCCCTTGGCCTTGCTGTCTCGTCGTCAGTACTTGAGCCGGATGGATCGTTTCCAGCATGGACGTTCGGCGCGAACTTTAGGACGTGAGGGGCCATAGATCAACTAAAAATGTCGCGTTTTTGCACGCGTTCGTCGCGGGACCCGGTGCAGCTACTTATGTAACCGACAGGTGTGACGGATTGATGTTCCCCGAATGGGGCAAATCGGTGGGATTTGCGGTGCATTCATCGCGGGCAAGCCCGGCTCCCACAGGGGAATGCATTCCAACAGATGAATGCAATTCAATGTGGGAGCCGGGCTTGCCCGCGATAGCGGTCTATCAGGCCAACGCTGTCTCGGCAGGCGACACAATACTGGTCTTACCGCCACGCGACTTACCGGAACTCAGGTATTCGGCAATCGACTCCTGAGTCACCTCCCCCAGGAACACCCGCTCGGCATCCATCACCGGCAACCACGAGCGGTTGAACTCGTACATGCGCGACAACAGGATGCGCAAATGCTCGTCGTACGCCGCCGTGGCGTTGAATTCCCGCAGGTATTGCCCACAGGTACCGGTCTGACGGTGCAGGTCGCGACGTCGCACATAACCGAGCGCCTTGTTCTCGGCACAGGTGACCACCACATAACGACGGTCAGTTTCATCCATCAGCTCCAGCGCATCCGCCACCGGGGTTTCCGGGCTCACCGATGGGGCGTTGTCGGCCGCATCTTCGGCTTTAACCAGCAGCAGGCGCTTGAGGGTGCTGTCCTGGCCGACGAAGTTGCTGACGAACTCGTCAGCCGGATGCGCCAGCAAGGTGTCCGGATGGTCGATCTGCAGCAGCTTGCCGGCGCGGAAGATCGCAATCTTGTCGCCCAGCTTGATGGCCTCGTCGATGTCGTGGCTGACCATGATCACGGTCTTGTTCAGCGCGCGTTGCATCTCGAAGAACTCGTTCTGGATCATCTCGCGGTTGATCGGGTCGACTGCACCGAACGGCTCGTCCATCAGCAGCAACGGTGCATCGGCCGCCAACGCACGGATCACACCGATCCGCTGTTGCTGGCCACCCGACAGCTCACGCGGGTAACGGTGCAGGTACTGCTTGGGTTCCAGCTTGATCATGCTCATCAATTCGCGGGCGCGGTCGTGGCATTTCTGTTTGTCCCAGCCGAGCAGCTTGGGCACGACCACGATGTTTTCCTCGATGGTCATGTTCGGGAACAGGCCGATCTGCTGGATCACGTAGCCGATGTTGCGACGCAGGGTCACTTCGTCGAGGTCGGTGGTGTCTTCGCCATTGATCAGGATCTTGCCCGAGGTGGGCTTGATCAGGCGGTTGATCATTTTCAGCGTGGTGCTCTTGCCGCAGCCCGACGGGCCGAGGAATACGCAAATCTCGCCTTCATTGACGGTCAGGCTTACGTCGTTCACGGCGGACACGGTTTTGCCGTTGCTTTGAAAAGTCTTGGTCAGGTTTTGAAGTTCGATCATTTGAGCAGTCCTTTTGGAGTCAGCGAGCGTTGCAGCCATTGCAGAAGCAGGTCGGCGAAGATGGCCAGGAGACTGACCAGCACGGCGCCAACGATCAGCATCGACATATCGCTGCGGCTGATGGAAGCCAGAATAAGTACACCCAGGCCACCGGCGCCGATGGTGGCGGCAATGGTCATCACACCGATGTTCATCACCACGGCGGTGCGCACGCCGGCGAGGATCACCGGCACGGCGATGGGCAGTTCGACCATGCGCAGGCGCTGGCCGAAGGTCATGCCGATGCCTTTGGCGGCTTCGCGGATACCAGGTTCCACGCCGGTGAGGGCGAGGTAGGTGTTACGCATGATCGGCAGCAGGGAGTAGAGGAACACGGCGGTAATCGCCGGCATCGGCCCCAGGCCCTGGCCGAACTTGGAGTAGAACGGCAGCAGCAGGCCAAACAAGGCGATGGACGGCACGGTCAACAGCACCGTAGCGCTGGCTTGCAGCGGACCGGCCAACGTCGGGAAGCGGGTCATCAGCACGCCGAGGGGCACGCCGACGACAATCGCCAGGATCACCGCAATGCCGACCAGGGTGATGTGCTGCCAGGTGAGGTGCAGGACTTGGGCCCAATCAAGATGGGAAAAGGCGTTCAGGAATTCCATGTCTTCTCCTCTTATGGGTTGATCGGATGTTGGCGCAGGAAGTCTGCGGCCACGGCGGACGGGCTTTCATGGTCGACGTCGACCCGCGCATTCAGCTGGCGCATGGTTGCATCGTCGAACAGCGCGGCCAGCGGCTTGAGGTCAGCGGCCAATTCAGGGTGCGCGTCCAGATAAACCTGACGCACCACGGGCGCGGCGGTGTAGTCCGGGAAGTAATGCTTGTCGTCTTCCAGCAGCTTCAATTTGAAGGCATTCAAGCGACCGTCGGTGGTGTAGACCAACCCGGCAAACACCTGGCCATTACGCAGCGCGGTGTAGACCAGCCCGGCGTCCATCTGCCGTGTGTTTTTGCGGGTCAGGTTCATGTCATACAGCTTGACCATGCCGGCCATGCCGTCAGAACGGTTGGCGAACTCGGTGTCCAGGGCCACCAGGCGTGTGCCTTTGGTTTTCTCTGCGAGTGCTTGGGTCAGGTCGCTGATGCTGTTGATCTGCGGGAATTCCTGGGCCACGTTGTCCGGCAGTGCCAGCGCGTAGGTGTTGCTGAATTTCGACGGCGACAGCCAGACCAAGCCTTTTTTCGCATCGAGTTCTTTCACTCGGGCGTAGGACTGCTCGCTGTCGAGCTTCTCGTCCACATGGTTGTAGGCCACCAGCGACACGCCGGTGTATTCCCAGATAAGGTCCAGTTGCCCACTTTCCTGGGCACTGCGCGCCAGGTTACTGCCCAGGCCGCCGGTCACGCGGGTGTCGTAGCCCTTGGTGCGCAGGTATTGGGAGGTGATTTCGGCGAGCAAGGTCTGTTCGGTGAACACCCGGGCGCCGATACGGATCACTGGTTTTTCTGCGGCTTGCGCAAAACCTGCAAACAGCAGGACGCAGCTCAGTATCAATGTCAGTTTTTTCATGTGATTTCCTTTGCCAAGCCTTAAGACGGACGCAACCCGCGTTCCAGCCAGAGGCGGCTGGCCATGGTCACCAGACCGTCGAGCAGCAACGCCAGCAGCGCGGTGCACGCGGCGCCGAGCAGCAATTGCGGCTGATTGTTCAGGGCGATGCCGGGGAAAATCAGGCTGCCCAGGCTGTTGGCGCCAATCAGGAAGGCCAGCGGCGCTGTACCCACGTTGATCGCCAGAGCCACACGCACACCGCCGATGATGATCGGCACGGCGTTGGGCAATTCCACGCGAAACAGCACCTGGCGCGGCGTCATGCCGATGCCGGTGGCGGCTTCTTTCAGGGAGCCCTGTACGTTTTTCAGGCCTTCGTAGGTGTTGCGCACAATGGGCAACAGGGAGGCGAGGAACAGCGCGAAGATGGCCGGGCCACTGCCGATGCCAAGGACGCCGAGGGCGATGGCCAGTACGGCCAGGGGAGGGACGGTGTTGCCGATGTTGAAGATTTGCATGAAACGTTCTGCGCGCCCGACCATGTTCGGTCGGCTAAGCAGGATACCGGCGGGGATCCCTACAACGAGGGCGGCCAGCATGGAGACAAGAACGAGGATCAGGTGTGCTTGCAGGTAAAACAACAAATCGTCGCGGTACAGTTCGATCGTGTTGATGCCGATCCAGTGGACCAGCAGGGCCAGGAGAGCGACGACAACCGCTCCTCCTATCAGCCCTTTGCCATAGCGAATAGCCACAGGCGGACTCCTTTTTTTCTTTTGTCGGCGAACACATTTCCGAGCGGCAATGCCATTCCTGGCTGTCGGCGAATATGTTCGCGAAAAGCAGCTCGCCGGTACCGGCAATGCGGTACGCGATCAAGCCATGAGCGCAGCCTCGTCAGGCTAACTTGCTGATTTTTCAGCCCCTGTTACGAGTGCGGTAGCAGGGGAGTGGACGTCTCTACCTTTTAAAAGGTTCCACACTTGGCAGCATTTAGCCACCCCCAATGGGTTGAACGGTGGTCCTTAACCCTGGGTTTGCGCTATACTCGCCGCCCTTTTTTGACTCACCCGCCAGGCGATTTCCCATGACCCACCAGGCCGCCGAAGTCGCGAAACGCCGCACTTTCGCTATTATTTCCCACCCCGATGCCGGTAAAACCACCATCACCGAGAAGCTCCTGCTGATGGGCAAGGCAATCGCGGTGGCCGGCACGGTGAAATCCCGCAAATCCGACCGCCATGCCACCTCCGACTGGATGGAAATGGAAAAACAACGGGGTATTTCCATTACCACGTCGGTCATGCAGTTCCCGTATCGCGACCACATGGTCAACCTGCTCGACACCCCGGGCCACGAAGACTTCTCCGAAGACACCTACCGCACATTGACGGCAGTGGACTCGGCACTGATGGTCCTCGACGGCGGTAAAGGCGTTGAGCCACGGACCATCGCGCTGATGGACGTCTGCCGTCTGCGTGATACGCCCATCGTCAGCTTCATCAACAAACTCGACCGCGATATCCGCGACCCGATCGAGTTGCTCGATGAAATCGAAGCGGTCCTGAAGATCAAGGCCGCGCCGATCACCTGGCCGATTGGTTGCTACCGCGACTTCAAGGGTGTTTACCACCTGGCTGACGACTACATCATTGTCTACACCGCTGGCCACGGCCACGAACGCACCGATGTAAAAATCATCGAGAAACTCGACTCCGACGAAGCCCGCGCCCACCTGGGTGACGAGTACGACCGCTTTGTCGATCAGTTGGAACTGGTGCAGGGCGCCTGCCACGCGTTCAACCAGCAGGAGTTCCTCGATGGCCAACTGACGCCGGTGTTCTTCGGTACCGCCTTGGGCAACTTCGGCGTCGACCACGTGCTCGACGCCGTGGTGAACTGGGCGCCAGAGCCTCTGGCCCGTGTTGCCAACGAGCGCACCGTGGAACCGGTTGAAGAGAAATTCACCGGCTTCGTGTTCAAGATCCAGGCGAACATGGACCCCAAGCACCGCGACCGTATCGCCTTTATGCGCATTTGCTCCGGCAAATACGAAAAAGGCATGAAGATGCGCCACGTGCGTACCGGCAAGGACGTGCGCATCGGCGACGCCCTGACGTTCTTCTCCTCGGAGCGTGAACAGCTGGAAGAGGCCTTCGCCGGCGACATCATCGGCTTGCACAACCACGGCACTATCCAGATCGGTGACACCTTCACCGAAGGCGAAGCGCTGGGCTTCACCGGTATCCCGCACTTCGCTCCGGAACTGTTCCGCCGCGTGCGCCTGCGTGACCCGCTCAAATCCAAGCAACTGCGCCAAGGTTTGCAGCAATTGGCGGAAGAGGGCGCGACCCAGGTGTTCTTCCCCGAGCGCAGCAACGACATCATCCTCGGCGCCGTCGGTGTGCTGCAGTTCGATGTGGTCGCCAGCCGCTTGAAAGAGGAATACAAGGTCGAATGCTCCTACGAGCCGATCACCGTGTACTCCGCGCGCTGGATCGATTGCAGCGATAAGAAGAAGTTGGAAGAGTTCTCCAACAAGGCCGTAGAAAACCTGGCGATCGACGGCGGTGGTCACCTGACCTACCTGGCGCCGACCCGGGTCAACCTGGCGCTGATGGAAGAGCGCTGGCCGGACGTGAAATTCCGTGCGACCCGCGAGCACCATTAAGGTCTGAGCGGTACACGAAAGGGCGAAGCCGTGATGGCTTCGCCCTTTTTTGTGGGCGCCGATAATCCAAGTGTGGGAGCGGGCTTGCTCGCGAATGCGCAGTGTCAGTCATGGATAGGTTGACTGATACACCGCATTCGCGAGCAAGCCCGCTCCCACATTCTGATCTCCACGTGGCGATGAATTGGCGAGAAGCCCGCATCCCGTCTAGCGTTTGAATTATTACATCCACTTACCGACGGATCAGGAGGCGACCTTGCGTATAACTCAACGCGCCATTCATATGGTGCTGCTGGGGGCCCTGGGCCTGTCCACTGCTTTGGCGTACACCTCGGCGCTGGCGGATACAGGTACGGCCCAATGGAAGGACACCGGCCCGGTCAGCAAAAAAAAGCAAAAAGAGGTCAACTCCGGCGGCTGGCAGCCACAGGCCCAACCTGCGCCCAAGGAAGACGCGGAAAATCCTTACAACGAGGGGGAGGACAGCGAAACCTACGATGACGGCGATACCTGATGAGCGAGTGGCGTAAACCCGAGAACGGAACTAGCTTAATTCACAGCGACGGTCGAACGCCGGCGCGCGTGTTTCACTGACTGGACGGAAATCGACCATGACTATCTTTCAACGTGTGGTGCTGTTGCTAAAGGTGTTGGTGATGTTGTCGCTGGGTGCTTCATCTGCGTGGGCCAATACGGCCGTGCAGAGCCAGGCCCCGGCGGTTGTAGCGGCGAAGTCGGTGACAGCGGGTGGTTTGCAACTGGCTGCGGACGAGTCAGAGCCCGGTGATAAGGACCAGGGCGGCTCCAAGGATGATGATGACCAACAGGCCCCGCCAGACGACGATGACAGCGACAGTGATACGTAAGTCAGCGTGAAAAAAAGCCCCACCGGCCGGACTGATGCGCAATCCGACGGGTGGGGCGGTAGAACTTGTGTAATGCCCTGGGCTTAATCACCCAGGGCATTTTTGTTGCGGTCAGGCCACAAATTGCTCCGCGTAGTGGCAAGCCACCTGGCGGTTATCCAGGGCGCGCAATTGCGGTTCCTCGCTGCTGCACCGCGCGGTCGCATACGGGCAGCGCTTGTGGAAGGCGCAACCCGGCGGCGGGTTCAGTGGGTTAGGCAGTTCGCCGACGATCTTGATTTTCGGCTTGTTCGGGTCCGGGTGGATGGTCGGGGTAGCCGACAGCAACGCCTGGGTGTACGGGTGCAGGGGACGGGCGTAGATGTCGTCCTTGGGGCCCACTTCCACCGGGCGGCCGAGGTACATCACCATCACGTCATCGGCAACGTGTTGCACCACCGCCAGGTTGTGGGAGATGAACACATAGGCGGTGTTGAATTCCTGCTGCAAATCCATGAACAGGTTGAGCACCTGGGCCTGGATCGACACGTCGAGTGCCGACGTCGGCTCATCCGCCACCAGCACTTTAGGTTGCAGCATCATGGCGCGGGCCAATGCGATCCGCTGGCGCTGGCCGCCGGAGAACATGTGCGGGTAGCGCTGATAATGCTCAGGGCGCAGTCCCACTTGCTTCATCATCGCCTGCACTTTCTCGCGGCGCTCGGCGGCGGACAGGTTGGTGTTGATCAACAGCGGCTCGCCGAGTTGATCACCGACTTTCTGGCGTGGGTTCAACGAGGCATACGGGCTCTGGAACACCATCTGCACGTCTTTGCGCAATTGCTTGCGCTGGGCCTTGTCGGCGCCGGCCACTTCCTGGCCAGCGATCTTCAAGGAACCCGAAGACGGCTCTTCAATCAGTGTCAGGGCGCGGGCTAGGGTGGATTTGCCGCAACCCGACTCGCCCACTACGGCGAGGGTCTTGCCAGCTTCCAGCTCGAAGGACACGCCATTAAGCGCGCGCACCAGGGCGTGGCCCTTGAACAGGCCACGGGACACTTCGTAGTGACGGGTGAGGTCGCGGGCGGTAAGAACGACGGCCATTACGCCACCTCCTGGTTCAAGGGGTAGAAGCAGCGCGCAAGGCTGTTGCTTTTCGGATCAAGCCCGGGCCGCTGGGCACGGCAGGATTCCTGCACGTACGGGCAGCGCGGTGACAGCAGGCAACCCTGCGGGCGGTCATAACGACCGGGAACGATACCCGGCAGCGTGGCCAGGCGCGTGGCGCCAAGGCTGTGCTCGGGGATCGCCTTGAGCAGCGCTTCGCTGTACGGATGCGCCGGAATGTCGAACAACTGCGGCACCTGACCGACTTCAACGGCCTGGCCTGCGTACATCACGCACACGCGCTGGGCGGTTTCGGCCACGACGGCCAAGTCGTGAGTGATCAGCACCAGGCCCATGTTCTGCTCTTTCTGCAGGGCCAGCAGCAGCTCCATGATCTGCGCCTGGATGGTCACGTCCAACGCGGTGGTCGGTTCGTCAGCAATCAGCAGTTTCGGCTCACCGGCAATCGCCATGGCGATTGCAACACGCTGGCTCATACCGCCGGACAGTTGGTGCGGGTAGGCGTCCATACGGCTGGCAGCGCCTGGGATCTCAACCTTTTCCAACAGTTCGATGGCACGCTTGCGCGCTTGCTTGCCGGACATTTTCAGGTGCAGGCGCAGCACTTCTTCAATCTGGAAACCCACGGTGTAGCTGGGGTTCAGCGCGGTCATCGGGTCCTGGAACACCATTGCCAGGTCTTTGCCGACGATCTGACGGCGCTGGCGGTTGCTCAGCTTGAGCATGTCCTTGCCGTCGAAGTTCAGGGCATCGGCGGTGACGATGCCGGGGTGCTCGATCAGGCCCATCAGCGCCATCATGGTCACGGATTTACCCGAACCCGACTCGCCAACGATCGCCAGCACTTCGCCTTTGTCGACGGAAATGTCGAGGCCATCGACCACCGGTACGGCGGTCTTGTCGCCGAAGCGCACGTTGAGATTCTTGATTTCTAACAGTGACATGGGAATCTCCTCAGGCGGCGTTCTTGAGTTTCGGGTCCAGCGCATCGCGCAGGCCGTCACCCATCAAGTTGATTGCCAGCACGCTGAGCAAAATGGTCAAGCCAGGCAAGCTCACTACCCACCAGGCGCGTTCGATGTAGTCACGGGCCGAAGCCAGCATGGTGCCCCACTCCGGGGTTGGCGGTTGTACGCCAAGGCCAAGGAAGCCCAGGGCCGCAGCATCGAGAATCGCCGAAGAGAAGCTCAAGGTGGCCTGTACGATCAGCGGCGCCATGCAGTTAGGCAGCACGGTGATGAACATCAGGCGTGGCAGGCCGGCGCCGGCGAGGCGGGCGGCCGTCACGTAGTCGCGGTTCAGTTCGCCCATCACCGCAGCGCGGGTCAGACGGACATAGGACGGCAAGGACACGATGGCAATCGCAATCACGGTGTTGATCAGGCCAGGGCCGAGGATCGCGACAATGGCCACAGCCAGCAGCAGCGACGGCAGGGCCAGCATGATGTCCATCAAGCGCATGATGGTTGGGCCAAGCATGCGCGGGAAGAACCCGGCGAACAGACCCAGCAGGATGCCCGGGATCAGCGACATCACCACCGACGACAAGCCGATCAGCAATGAGAGGCGTGAGCCTTGGATCAGACGCGAGAGCAGGTCACGGCCCAGTTCGTCAGTACCCAGCAGGAATTGCATCTGCCCGCCTTCCAGCCAGGCCGGTGGGGTGAGCAGGAAGTCGCGGTATTGCTCGCTCGGGTTATGCGGCGCAACCCAAGGGGCGAAGAGCGCGCAAAACACGATCAGCAACATAAACAGCAGGCCGGCAACGGCGCCTTTGTTCTTGGAGAAGGCTTGCCAGAATTCTTTGTACGGGGACGGATACAGCAGGCTTTGATCGACTGCTGACACTTGAGTAGGTGTGGTCATGGTCATGATCTCAGCGCTGGTGACGGATGCGTGGGTTGGCGAAGCCGTAGAGGATATCCACCACGAAGTTCACCAGGATCACCAGGCAGGCGATCAGCAGGATGCCGTTTTGCACCACCGGGTAGTCCCGCGCGCCAATGGCTTCGATCAGCCATTTGCCGATGCCAGGCCACGAGAAGATGGTTTCGGTGAGGACCGCACCGGCCAGCAGGGTGCCGACTTGCAGGCCCACCACGGTGAGTACCGGGATCAGCGCATTACGCAGGCCGTGTACGAATACCACGCGCGCCGGCGACAGGCCTTTGGCCTTGGCGGTACGGATGTAGTCTTCACGCAATACTTCGAGCATCGACGAACGGGTCATCCGCGCAATCACCGCCAGCGGGATGGTGCCGAGCACGATGGCCGGCAGGATCAGGTGGTGCAGGGCGTCGAAGAATGCGTCCGGCTCGTCAGCCAGCAGGGTGTCGATCAGCATGAAGCCGGTGCGCGGCTCGATGTCGTAGAGCAGGTCGATACGCCCGGAAACCGGGGTCCAGCCCAGGCTTACCGAGAAGAACATGATCAGGATCAGGCCCCACCAGAAGATCGGCATCGAATATCCCGCGAGGGAGATGCCCATCACCCCATGGTCGAACAGGGATCCTCGTTTCAAGGCCGCGATCACCCCGGCCAACAGGCCCAGGATACCGGCGAACAACAGGGCGGCCATGGACAGTTCCAGGGTCGCCGGGAAGAGGGCGGTGAATTCGGTCCACACGCTGGTGCGGGTGCGCAGCGATTCGCCAAGGTCGCCGTGGGCGAGCTTGCCAACATAGTCCAGGTATTGCGCGTACAGCGGCTTGTTAAGACCAAGGCGTTCCATTGCCTGTGCGTGCATCTCGGGGTCGACTCGTCGTTCGCCCATCATGACTTCGACGGGGTCGCCGGGGATCATGCGAATCAACGCAAACGTCAGCAACGTGATGCCGAAAAACGTGGGGATCAATAACCCCAATCGGCGGGCAATAAAACTAAACATCTTGTTGTGTACCTCAATCAGCCGGTTAGGCAGGTTCGGCACCGTCAATGGCGACGGTGCCGAGCGTCTTCTCTTATTACTTCACCTGGGTGGTGGCGAAGTTATTTGTCGTCAGAGGGCTTTGGGTAAAGCCTTCGACGTTTTTACGCATGGCGGTGAACATTTTCGGGTAAGCCATGGGAATCCACGGTTGGTCCTTCTCGAAAACGTCCATGGCTTGTTCGTAGAGTGCAGCCCGTTTCGAGGGTTCCTCAATGGCGCGTGCCTTATCGATCAAGTCTTGAAACTCTTTGTTACACCAGCGGGCGTAGTTTTCGCCGTTTTTCGCTGCATCGCAACTCAGGTTAGGGGTGAGGAAGTTATCCGGGTCCCCGTTATCTCCTGCCCAGCCAGCCGATACCATGTCGTGCTCGCCGTTTTTAGCACGCTTGAGCATCTCGCCCCATTCCATGACTTTGATATTGACCTTCAGGCCAATCTGAGCCAAATCCGCCTGCATGCGCTGGGCGCCGAGCATTGGGTTAGGGTTGGTCGGGCCACCGCCGTTACGGGTGAACAAGGTGAACTCGGTGCCTTCCGGTACGCCGGCTTCCTTGAGCAGGGCGCGGGCCTTGTCCAGGTCACGCGGCGGGTTTTTCAGTTTGTCGCTGAAACCCAGCAGGGTCGGTGGATACGGGCCGGTGGCGTCGATGGCGTTGCCTTTGCCGTACAGGGATTCGTTGTAGCCTTTTTTGTCGAACGCGATGTTGATCGCGTGACGCACCCGCGCGTCGCTCATGTACTTGTGGGTGGTGTTCAGCGCGGTGTAGCTGGTGGTCATCGCCGCCAGTTCCGCCACTTTCAGGTTCGGGTCGGCTTTCATGCTCGGCACGTCATCCGGCTTCGGATACAGCGCGATCTGGCATTCGTTGGCCTTGAGCTTTTGCAGGCGCACATTGTTGTCGGTGGTGATCGCCAGGATCAGCGGGTCCGCCGGCGGCTTGCCACGGAAGTAATCCGGGTTGGCCTTGAAGCGCACTTGGGCGTCTTTGGCGTAGCGGGTGAAGATGAACGGCCCGGTGCCGATCGGCTTGGCGTTCAGGTCATCGGTCTTGCCGGACTTGAGCAACTGGTCGGCGTATTCGGCGGAGTGAATCGAGGAAAACGCCATGGCCAGGTCGGACAGAAACGGTGCTTCAGGGCGGGTCAGGGTAAATACGACGGTGTGGTCGTCGCTCTTCGTTACGCTCTTGAGCAGTTCCTTGAAGCCCATGCTTTCAAAGTACGGGTAGCCCACGTTGGACTTGTTGTGCCAAGGGTGATTCGGGTCCAGCTGGCGCTGGAAGCTCCAAAGTACATCGTCGGCATTCATGTTGCGCGTGGGTTTGAAGTAGTCGGTGGTGTGGAACTTGATGTCTTCACGCAGGTGGAACGTGTAGATCAGGCCATCGGCGCTGATTTCCGGCAAGGCCTTGGCCAGCGCGGGGATTACTTCGGTGGTGCCGGGCTTGAAGTCCACCAGGCGGTTGAACATGGTTTCGGCGGCGGCGTCAGCCGTCACGGCGGTGGTGTACAGGACCGGGTCAAAACCTTCCGGGCTGGCTTCGGTGCAGACCACCAGCGGTTTGGCCGAAACGCCGATCGCAACGCTCAACAGCGCAGCGGCAATGGCAGCTTGTAGCGGGAGCATTTTCATTCAGAGCCCTCTGCAATCGATTAAACCAGACAAGCGTAGTCGGCGGGCTCGCAATGAGCCCGCCGACTACCTGGTGCTAATTAAAGAATGTTGAACGGGATGGTGGTGACCAGGCGGAACTCACGGATGTTGCCGTCAGCCTGGTTGGCGGTGGCGCGGTGAGTCACGTAGGTACCACGAATCGTGGTGGCCTTGAGCGGGCCGCTCTGCAAGGCGTAGGAAGTACCGATGCCGTATTCCTGGTGTTTCTCGCCGTCCTGGGACTGAATACCGTTGTAAGCAAAGCCGGCACGGCCGCCGTCGCCGGTGTAGTGAGTGCCGTCGATGCCCCAGCCGCGAGCCGAGTAGATATTGAACTTCAAGCCTGGCACGCCGTATTCGGCCATGTTGATACCGTAGGCAACCTGGAAGGATTTCTCGTTCGGGCCGTTAAAGTCGGACGTCAGGGAGTTGGCCAGGTAGATGCCGTTGGTTTCGTGCAGGTAGTCGAAGTACTCGTTACCGTTCACTTCCTGGTACGAGAAGGTCAGGCTGTGGGCTTGGTGAGTCAGGCCCAGCGACAGCGAGTAGGTATCGTTGTCGATTTTACCCATCAGCTTTTTGCCGGTATCGACGGTTTTGTAGTAGTTCAGGCCGGTGGTCAGTGCCAGGGTCTGTGCATCACCCAGTTCGTGGGTGGCGCCGAAGTAGTACTGGTTCCAGAAGTCTTCGACATTGGCGGCGAACAGGCTGGTTTTCAGGCTCTTGAATGGCTGGTAGTTGACGCCCAAGGTGTTGACCTTGTCGGTTTCCTGACCATTGCCGTACTCGGAGCGGAATTTCGACAGGCTCTGCTCGGTACGTGGCGAAACGCGGTCAAACACGCCACCCTGGAACGACAGGTTGCTGAATTCTTCACTGTTGAAGCTCACACCTTCAAAGCTCGAAGGCAGGGCACGGTTGCCGATGGTGTCGACGATACCGCTGCTGAAGTTCTGGCGACCGGCGGTCAATGTGGTGTTCGAGACGCGGAACTTGACGTTGGCCAGGCCCAGTTTGCTCCACTGGTCGACTGCGTCACCGTTGGAGTCGGCCAGGGTACGGTTGGAACCACCCTTGATGTCGCGCTTGCTACGGTCCAGAACCAGAGCGTTGTAGACCGCCACTTCGGTGCTCACGCCAACGGTGCCTTGGGTGAAGCCCGAGGTAGCGTTGAGGATGGTGCCTTGCACCCAGTTGGTACGGTACGCGTCGGTGCGGGCTTCGCCGTGTTTTTGGTAAGTGAACTTGCCACCACGGAATTTCTGTTCGTTGGCAAACCAGTTACGGGTAGTACCGCCCAGGCTGAATCCATCGACAAAGCCCTTGGCCTCGCTTTGGGCACTGGTGCCGGCCAATGTGGTTGGAACGAAGTCCTGGCTCTGGGTTTCAGCGAAGGCGGTTGCCGTGATGCTGCTGATGGCCAGGGCCAGAAGCGCTTTGCTACTCAGTTTCATGGGTGAAGCTCCTTTGGTTCTCTTTTTAATGCCGGTCTTTTTAGGTGAACCGGCTATTGGGTGTGTAACTCGTTCAAGCTCTTGCAAACGTTTGCCGTAGGAAAATTCCCAACAAAAGGCTGCACGTTTGCCGGAGAGCGAATTTCGCTCCCCGCCATCCGGTTATTTTCTTATGGGTTAATACTGACGCCCGAGAACACGTTGCGGCCGAAGGGGCTGACTTTGAAACCTTCGACTTTGGCGCTTAACGGCTGGTTGACCGTCGAGTGGGCGACTGGCGTGATCGGCACCTGCTGCTTGAGCAGTTGCTGCGCCTGTTTGTACAGAACAGTCCTTTGTTCGCGGTCGGTCACGACCTTGGCTTGCTTGATCAGCTTGTCGTACGCCGGGTCACACCACATGGAGTAGTTGTTCCCGCCGATGGCGTCGCAGCTATAAAGAGTACCCAGCCAGTTGTCCGGGTCACCGTTGTCACCGGTCCAGCCGATCAGGCTGACATCGTGCTCACCGTTCTTGGTGCGCTTGATGTATTCGCCCCATTCGTAGCTGACGATCTTGACCTTGAGGCCGATCTTGGCCCAATCGCTTTGCAGCATTTCGGCCATCAGCTTGGCGTTGGGGTTGTAGGGCCGTTGTACCGGCATCGCCCACAGGGTGATCTCGGTGCCTTCCTTAACGCCGGCGGCCTTGAGCAGTTGCTTGGCTTTTTCCGGGTTGTAGGCGGCATCCTTGATGGTGTCGTCGTAAGACCACTGCGTCGGCGGCATGGCGTTGACGGCCAGTTGGCCTGCGCCCTGATACACGGCATTCAGGATGCTTTGCTTGTTCACCGCCATGTCCAGCGCCTGCCGCACTTCGAGCTGGTCGAAGGGTTTGTGGCGCACGTTGTAGGCGATATAGCCGAGGTTGAAACCGGGCTTGGTCAGCAGTTGCAGGTTCGGGTCGGCCTTGAGGGCATCGACGTCGGCCGGGCGCGGATGCAGGGTCACCTGGCATTCGCCGGCCTTGAGCTTCTGCACCCGCACTGACGCGTCAGTGTTGATGGCGAAGATCAATTGATCCAGCTTGACCCGGCTCGGGTCCCAGTACTGTTTGTTGGCCACATAACGGATCTGCGAGTCTTTCTGATAGCGCTGGAACACATACGGGCCAGTGCCGATCGGCTTCTGGTTGATGTCGCTGGGTTTGCCTTCCTTAAGCAACTGCTCTGCGTATTCGGCTGACAGAATCGCGGCAAAGCTCATGGCGATGTTTTGCACGAACGCGGCGTCGACCGTGTTCAATGTCATCACCACGGTGTGCGGGTCGGTTTTCTCGACCTTGGCAATGTTCTTGTTCAGGCTCATCCCGTTGAAGTACGGAAACTCGGTGGGGTAGGCCTTGCGAAACGGGTGGTCGGGGTCAAGCATGCGGTTGAACGTGAACAGCACGTCGTCGGCGTTGAAGTCGCGCGTCGGCTTGAATTCCTTGTTGCTGTGGAATTTCACCCCTTCACGCAGGTGAAAGGTGTAGGTCAGGCCGTCTGGCGAAATATCCCACTTGGTTGCCAGCGCAGGTACCACATTGGTCTCGCCTTTTTCGAACTCAACCAGGCGGTTGTACAGCGGCTCCGCTGCGTCGTTGTCCGTGGCGGTGGTGTACTGCGCGGTGTCAAACCCGGCCGGGCTGCCTTCAGAGCAGAACACCAGGCTCTTCTTGTCGGCGGCTTGGCCCATCGTGGCCACAGCCAGCAGGCTGGTGCCAAAAATTGCGGATAGAACGGTGGTATGGCGCATGACGATCCCGATCCTTGTTTGTTGTTGTCATCAGTGAGCAATCACCCTGGCGTTCAGCCAGGGAGACATCACTGATCCCACACACAGCAAGTGCCTTTCCGAGATTGGAGACTCTGCTGTCCTACGACGGTATGGGCCGCGGACTTCGCAGTAAATGCGCCAAAACGGATTGACCTTGTAGGTAACGGAGCTCTACGTCGCGGCTCATTGCTGTAAGACGCAATGAGTTTTGTCGTGGTCTGTTTCCTACGGTCCAGGCGGATGCAATAACGGCGACGTTATGAAGCGTCGCCGTTATTAATCCTTACTTGCCGCTTACGCTCACGCCGTAGAAGGAGTTCAAGCCAAACGGGCTGATCTTGAAGTCCTGAACGGTGTTGCGCATGGGTTGATACACCGTCGAGTGCGCGATAGGTGTCATCGGGACTGCATCTTTGAGGATATGTTGCGCCTGCTTGTACAGCTCGGTGCGTTTGGTGACATCCGAAGTGGCCTTGGCTTCTTTCACGATGCCGTCGAATTTCTTGTCACACCATTTGGAGAAGTTGTTACCGGCCAGCGAATCGCAGCCGAACAGCACGTTCAGCCAGTTGTCCGGGTCACCATTGTCGCCGCTCCAGCCAATGATCATGGCCTGGTTCTCGCCGCCCTTGGAGCGCTTGATGTACTCGCCCCACTCGTAGCTAACGATGTTGACCTTCAGGCCGATCTGTTTCCAGTCGTTCTGCAGCATCTCGGCCATCAGCTTGGCGTTCGGGTTGTATGGACGTTGAACCGGCATCGCCCACAGGGTGATTTCGGTGCCTTCCTTGACGCCTGCTTCCTTGAGCAAAGCCTTGGCTTTGGTCACATCGTACGGGGCGTCCTTGATGGTGGTGTCGTAGGACCACTGGGTCGGCGGCATGGCGTTGACGGCCAGTTGGCCTGCGCCCTGATACACGGAGTCGATGATCTGCTGCTTGTTCACCGACATGTCCAGCGCTTCACGCACACGCAGGTCGGAGAGCGGGTTGGCAGCGGTCTGGCCTTTGAGAACCGGCATTACGTTGTAAGCGATGTAGCCCAGGTTGAAACCGGCCTGGTGCGGCAGTTTCAGATCCTTGTCTTCACCCAGCGCCTTGAGGTCGGCCGGACGTGGGAACAGGGTCACCTGGCATTCGTTTTTCTTGAGTTTCTGGATACGCACCGACGGGTCGGTGGTGATAGCGAAGATCAGGTTGTCGATCTTCACGTCTTCAGGTTTCCAGTAATCCTTGTTGCCGGTGTAACGGATGTTCGAGTCTTTCTGGTAGCTCTTGAACACGAACGGGCCAGTGCCGATTGGCTTCTGGTTGATGTCCTGTGCCTTGCCTTCTTTCAACAGCTGGGCTGCGTATTCAGCCGACTGGATCGAAGCGAAGCTCATCGCCAGGTTCTGGATGAAAGCCGCGTCCACGGTGCCAAGGGTGAACTTGACGGTGTGGTCATCGACTTTTTCGATGTTCTTGATGTTGGTGTCCATCCCCATGTCCGTGAAGTACGGGAACTCGGTGGGGTAGGCTTTGCGGAACGGGTCGTCCTTGTTGATCATGCGGTTGAACGTGAACAGCACGTCATCGGCATTGAAGGTACGGGTCGGCTTGAAGTACGAGGTGGTGTGGAACTTGACACCGTCGCGCAAGTGGAAGGTGTACGTCAGGCCATCCGGGGACACGTCCCAGGTGGTGGCCAGCCCAGGAACCACAGCGGTGCCGCCGCGTTCGAACTGGGTCAGACGGTTGAACATGGTTTCGGCCGAAGCATCGAAGTCTGTTCCGGTGGTGTACTGGCCTGGATCAAAACCGGCCGGGCTCCCTTCGGAGCAGAACACCAGGTTAGTCGCCGCTTGGGCGAAAGGGGCTGCGGCCATAAGGCCAGCACTAACTAAAAGCGGAATGACTGCGTGTTTAAGCATGTTGGCCTCATGATTTGTTGTCATTTTTGGTGGTGAGGGCGACCTCGTGAGTCGGCCTGCGGATACTTATGCAGGGGCCATACCCATTGCAAGATGCTGAACCGTTGCAAGAGGCAAAGTGTGGTACGAACGTACAGGAATGTCGCATTTATGAAAGTTTGTACATAAATGCATATATATAGAGGGTTTTTTCGGTGCATTCGTCGCACCAAAAAGGCCCAACCGAAGCGTCTGGCGCACTCGGTTGGGGCGCAGCTGTTACTTATCTAGACTGACACCATAAAACGGCGTCAGGCCAAAAGGACTGATCTTGAAGTCCTGCACTTCTTTTCGAATAGGCTGGAAAACCGTCGAGTTAGCGATAGGTGTTATAGGTACTTGTTCCTTAAGGATTTTCTGCGCCTGTTGATACCACTTGATGCGCTGCTCGCGGTCGCTGCTGAGCTTGGCCTGCTGCACAAGTTTGTCGTAGGCCGGGTTACACCATTTCGCATAATTGCTGCCCTTGACCGCAGCACAACTGTAGAGCACGCCGAGCCAGTTATCCGGATCGCCGTTGTCGCCGGTCCAGCCATAAATCATCGCGTCGTGCTCGCCATTTTTGGCGCGTTTGATGTATTCGCCCCATTCGTAGCTGATTATGTTGGCTTTGATACCGACCTTCTCCCAATCCTGCTGGATCATTTGTGCTGACATTCGCGCGTTGGGGTTGGAGGCGCGCTGCACAGTCATCGCCCACAAATTGATGGTGGTACCTGGTGCAACCCCTGCTTCTTTTAGTAGCGCCCGAGCCTTGGTCGGGTCGTAGGGCGCGTCCTTGATATTTGGGTCGTAAGACCACTGCGCCGGTGGCAGTGCGTTCTGCGCCAATTGTCCGGCGCTTTGGTAAACAGCCTTGATGATTGCTGGCTTGTCGATGGCCATGTCGAGGGCCTGGCGCACTTTGAGCTGGTCCAGCGGCGGGTGAGTCACGTTGTAGGCCAGGAAGCCCAGGTTGAAACCGGCTTGTTGCAGCACGCGCAGGTTCGGGTCCTGTTTCATCACTTCAATGTCGGCAGGCCGTGGGTAACCGCTGACCTGGCATTCGCCGGCCTTGAGTTTCTGCAACCGCGACGCCGCGTCCGGGGTGATCGCGAACACCAGGTTGTCGAGCTTCACGTCCTCGTGCTTCCAATACTGTTTATTGGCGACGTAGCGGATCTGCGAGTCCTTCTGGTAGCGCTTGAACACAAATGGCCCGGTGCCCACCGGTTTTTGGTTGATGTCCTCTGCCTTGCCTTCTTTCAACAGTTGGGCCGCATATTCGGCCGATTGCACCGAGGCAAAGCTCATGGCCAGGTTCTGCACAAACGAGGCATCGACATTGTTCAGGCTGAAACGCACGGTGTGCTCGTCGAGTTTGTCGACGCTTTTGATCGTGGTGTTCAAGCCCATATCTGTGAAGTAGGGCGACTCGGACGGGTAAGCCTTGCGGAATGGGCTTTGGGCATCCAAAAGCCGGTTGAAGGTGAACAGCACATCATCCGCGTTGAAGTCGCGGGTAGGGGTGAAGTAGTCGGTGGTGTGGAACTTGACGCCATCGCGCAGGTGGAAGGTGTAGCTCAGGCCATCGTTGGACACATCCCAGCTGGTTGCCAGGCCAGGTTCGACTTCGGTGCCGCCACGCTTGAACTGGGTCAGGCGGTTGAACACGGTTTCGGCGGAGGCATCAAAGTCGGTACCGCTGGTGTACTGGCTGGGGTCGAAGCCGGCGGGGCTGGCTTCGGAGCAGTAGACCAGGGTGCTGGCCGCTTGGGCCAGCGGCATGAAGGCCAAGAGGCCAGCAGCGAGGAGGAGCGGTTTTAAGGCGATTCTTTCCATGGAGACCCCTGAAGTGGCAGGCGTATAAAGCTGCCCAAACGAAAACGGCGGTCACCGAGGTTACCGCCGTTCTTGTGACTCAGGTAGAGATTAGCGTCTCAATTGCTGTGAGTAGCTTATTGGGCCGGGCCTCCTGGCAGCGTTGCCTCGAGCTGAGTCGGGGCCATCTCCTGGATGATGTAGGGGTTGTCTGATACTTCGTTGCCCAAGCTGACGAGAAAGGTTCGGCTGCTGGTCATTTTCATATCTGAAACAGGCTTCATCTCGTCACCGCTCAAATCATTCACATCCCATTGGGCGGCGACTTTGACGCGGGCTTCGTTTTTGACGGGGTCATATTCTACCGAGTAAGTAGCGGTGCTCACTTTCGGGCTATAGCCGTCTTTTAAAGTACTGATCAACTCGATAGTGGCGGGCTCGACCGAGCCTTGATGGGCGACCTCGGAAATTCGCGAGCGCATAGCCGCATCGGGAATCGCACTCTCGAACTGTTTAAGCCTATTGAGTCGGATCGTTTCTGCAGAGTCGCCGTGGGCATCCAGACTGAAGTGAAGCTCGCCGTGTTCTGTCAGTTTAGTGACTGAGTAGTCAGAGCGGTTAAGGTCAAGAATGAAGTTGTGCGAATAGTTGCTGTCGCTGTAAGGCGTAGCGATAGCCTTCTCAGATTCAAGCAGTGTGAATTCCTGTTTGGGGGCGCTCCAGGTAAGCACCAACTTTCTTTTGAGTTCGCCATTTTCTTCATATCCTTTTGTCGACGGCAAGAAGGGTTTTGCTTCATCAACTTTTAGCAGTGCGTCAAATCTCTCCGATTGCTTTACCGCCGGCTCATCGAAGTCTGCGAACAAGTCAGAGAATTTCGGCGTCAGGTTTTCACTCGGCGTTGGCGAAGGCGTACCTGTCCATGGCCACAGTCGAAGGCCTCCATCGGCAGGTGCGCGCTCCCATTGAGCATCGCGACCCGGTGTTATCACCATCAGCCCCGCGCCGTTATCCGGATTAATGATTCTGGCAAAGGCGTCGCCGGACCGGTAACGACCCGATATTTCAAATATACGGCTCGTTTCTGTTTCATCGGTAAAGCGCACGAATTGGCGGAATGTCCCCTTACTGTCAGTCATTCGATAAACACCGAGTGCGTCTCGAGTAGCATTCTTTATCAATGCCTCACCGTCAGGGACTGCATGTTGCGCCACGCGGATAAGTGACTCGGATCTCGGCAAGGGTTGCGGCACAGGCGCGTTGACGACAGAACTGTTACCGGAGGACGGTCCTGGCCGTGGCTCCTGGATTTCATTGGCGGTCGGTGGAATCAGCGGCTCTGCGGGCGGTAATTTTGTCTCGGGAGGCAGGGCAAACGGGTCTTCAGGGACTGCGCTCGCCCCGACTGAGAACAGGGTATTCAACAAACCATCGAATGCCTTGGAGGCACCGTCCTTGCGTTCCGCCTGCGTGTCGCCGGACGAGGCTTTTTCTGCTCCTAACGCCAGTTCGGTTAACCCTGCGAGCACGGCCGCAGCGGCAACCGGTGCAGCGATGGGGGCAAGTTTGGCCAACAAGCCGGCGGCCACGGTGATGTCGTTCAGCCAAGTGTCGCGGATCACTTCGCTGTTGGACTTGATGACAACGTCAGCATCACTCTGCATGCGCTCTTTGGTGGCGAATGCCAGCGCGGCGAACACATCCCCCTCAATATTCGAGTGGCTGTCATTGATCACCGTATCTTTCAGTGCCCCGGTGGCCATTTTATCGAAAAGGGTATTCAGGCCCTCTTTCTTGTCGGCTATATGCGTGAGCCACAGAAATGGCACCACTCCGGATGCTGCCCGTGTGCCAAAACTGGCTTCATGGTCCTGACGGTAGATCAACGGAAAATGTGAGAGCAAGGCTTCCCGCTTTTTGGGATGCTTGCTTTGGTCAATCACCCATTTCTCCAGCTTTGCCAGGGAGTCGAACCTCAGATAGGCCGGCACGTTTCCAGGTATGGAAACCACCTGCCGGCCATCGGCAGCGCTGAAGCGCACAATATCGTTGGACGTAAAGCCATGGATGCTAAGGGCATTCGCCTGAACGATGCCCTTCACCGGCGCCATGGCCATGAGTTGTTCGACGCTGAGCGGTGCATTTTCGTCGAGGGAAAGGTTGGAGACTGCCCCCATCACCAGGCGGTAGTCGTCACGCGTGAATTGTTGCTCGGGCGGTTGCAGCTTGCGCTCAGCCGGTGAACGGGCTTCTGCCGCCTTCAATTGCTTGCGGGCCTGGTAAACGAACTCGCCCTTGATCGCCGTCTCATAGCCACTGGTATGAGCGCGCCAGAAATGATCGATTTTCTGGGTCATCCCGGTTTGGAAGTCGGTCTTCCAACTCTCATGCATCACCGCGGAGGGGGCGAGGGCGAATTGGTTGTGGGCGCCGTACCCGCCCTGTGTGCTTTGACCGGCCCCGACCGTGTATAAACCCGTTTCCTGATCCAGAGTGCCGGGAATCCAGTCGTGTTCGGAGAAGTTTTTCAGCAGGGCATCCGGCAGGCGTAATGAGGAGTAGGGCTCCTCAAAAGTGTGCTCCCAGCCTGTTACGGTGTTCGCGCTGCTCGCGCTCCTGAAACGGTTCAAATAGATCGTGTCAGCATCGACCACGTTGCCCGTCAACTTGAGAATCAGCGCTTCTGCCCACTTCTTGGCTTCTGCCCGCGTATCGGGCAGGTTGTTGGCGACGTCGACCGCCAAAAGCTTGTAATCCAGTGCCGCGGGGGCGGTGCTGTAGAACTTGCCGGCACTCTGTATTTGCGCTTGCATCGCGTCTTCTGAGCGGCGGCTGGCAGGGCGTAATTGGTCATCAGGCGGGATAGGGTCGAACGCATCTTTGGGGGCCAGTTGGTTGAATTGCGCCCGCGCAAAGGCGGCGGATTGCGGGAATGGAACACCTTGGAAGTGTGCCACTACCTTTGGATGGACTTGAAGGAAGCCATCATGTTGTTCCACCCGCAAATCACCACTTTTTCCGGGTGCGATCACGCTGGCGGTCGCCAGCAATGCCGCTGAGATTTGTCCCCAGCCCGACGTGTCCGTAAGGCTGAAAGTTTTCTTTTTTCCCTCCACTTCAGCGGACAAGGTGCCTGTTGAGGGGGCGACCGAAAACTGGCCGATGTCGTGGATTCCTTGTCTAAACAGCCATCCATTGAGAGCGGGTTGTCGCACGTGCGCATCATATAATTCAAGCCATTGGCCCAAGGTACTCTGTCTCGGAACACTGACCAGTCTGGGCGAGGTGTGCAGCGCCAGGCGATTCACCTGCTCAAGGTAAGCTTTGAGCAGCTGTGTTTCATGAGGGTTAACCGTTTTTTCGGCTGAGCGTTGGGGCGCTTGCGTGGTTTGCGCTTCGGTTTTCGGCGGCGCATAGACAGGTAGGTTTTCCTGTAACTGAGGAGGTGTCCGATTGAGATATACGGTCATGAATTCGGTTCTCGTGAAGTAAGAGGATGTCGGCGTGCGCCGTTGCATTAACTCTGTAGTGAGAACCGGGCATTTGATTCCATATGGGTCTGTGGCTGGATATGAGGGACTACAGACGGTGTCGCTGGGTCTTACAAAAAAAACGGCGCTAACCCTCAAGGCCGCGCCGTTTTTCTGTTTCGAAAAGCCTTACTGCAGGACTTCAATCACGCCGTCGGCGCTCATGTTCACCTGACTGGTCCCAGCCTCCACTTCCGGCGTCGGCGCCGAATCCATCATGGCCGCTTTCATCATCATCCCGCCGTTTCGGGCGTACGGTTGTGGATAACCGTTGGTGTTGAAGTTCAAATTGACGATCTTGTAACCCTTGCCGCCCAGTGCGTCGGTGGCCAGTTGAGCGCGTGCCTTGAAGGCGGCAACCGCGTCTTTGAGCAACGCATCTTCGCTGGCCTTACGTGTGGTGTCGGCGATGGCGAAGTCCATGTTTTCCATTTTCAGGGTGTTCAGCAGATCGCCGGTGAGCTTGGACAGCGCCGGGAAGTCGGCGCTTTCCAGGCGCAGTTCAGCGCGTTCACGCCAGCCGGTGATCTTCTGGTTCTTGTTGTCGTAGATCGGGTAGCTGTTGCGGCTGCCCTGACGCAAGGTCACGCCTTTGACTTCACGAGCCTCGCCCAGGGCCTTGTTCATGGTCGTGGTGATTTCAGCGGCAAGCTTGGCCGGGTCGGCGTTTTGCGATTCGGTGTAGAGGGTGACGATCATCTTGTCGCGGGCAACTTCCTGGCTGACCTCGGCACGCAGGGAAATCTGGTTGTAATTCAGCGCATCGGCGGCCATGGCGGGAAGGCTGGCCAGGGCGCTGGCGCTGAGGGTGATAACGGCTGCACTGCGAGTGAAACGAGACATGGAAGCTCCTTGGGATATTCGTGTTCGGTATGACTGTAGACGGTGATGTCGGGTTCTTCGGGTTTACACATTCGCTACAAGTTGTGGGGATGCCGACGAACGGTCGTTTGCGCGGCCTGCGTCAAAGAGCCACACACGTCATGCCAGGCGGCCTGCTTCGTTTATACTCCTGCCGATCCGCCTGCAGCGCTCACCGGGAGAGCTCATGCTCGCCGCCGTAAAACTGACTTCCGCCACACGCCAGAACCTCTGGCGCCTGACGTTCATTCGCACCCTGGTACTGGCCGCACAGGCTGGCTCCGTCGGGCTCGCGTATTGGTTCGACCTGCTGCCGTTGCCCTGGCTGCAACTGGCCGTGACCCTCGGCTTCTCCATCGTGCTGTGTGTGTTTACGGCCATCCGCCTGCGCACCACGTGGCCGGTGACTGAGCTGGAATACGCCCTGCAATTGGCCTGCGACCTGTTTATCCACAGTGTGTTGCTGTATTTCTCCGGTGGTTCCACCAACCCGTTTGTTTCTTATTACCTGGTGCCACTGACCATCGCCGCGGTGACTTTGCCGTGGCGCTACTCGGTGGTGCTGTCGGGTATTGCGCTGACCCTGTACACCTTGTTGCTGGCACAGTTTTATCCATTGCAGACGTTCCCCATCGCGCGGGAAAACCTGCAGATCTACGGGATGTGGCTGAGTTTCGCCCTGTCCGCTGCAGTGATTACCTTCTTCGCTGCACGCATGGCCGAAGAACTGCGTCGCCAGGAAGAGTTGCGCGCCATTCGCCGCGAAGAAGGCCTGCGCGACCAGCAATTGCTGGCCGTCGCCACTCAGGCTGCCGGCGCCGCCCATGAATTGGGTACGCCGCTGGCGACCATGAGCGTGCTGCTCAATGAAATGGTCCAGGACCATCACGACCCAGCCCTGCAGGATGACCTGAGCGTGCTGCAGGAACAGGTCAAGCAATGTAAACAGACCTTGCAGCAACTGGTGCGTGCCGCTGAAGCCAATCGCCGCCTGGCCGTGGAGATGCAGGACGTGACCCAGTGGCTCGACGAAGCCCTGAACCGTTGGCACCTGATGCGCCCCGAAGCCAGTTACCGTTTCAACCTGCTGGGCCAGGGCAGCGTGCCACGCATGGCGCCACCACCGGACCTGACCCAGGCGCTGCTCAACCTGTTGAACAATGCTGCTGACGCCTGCCCCGAAGGCCTGGGCGTACAGCTGGACTGGGATGCGGAAAACGTGACCATCAGCATTCGTGACCACGGCGCGGGCGTGCCGCTGGCCATTGCCGAGCAGATCGGCAAACCGTTCTTTACCACCAAGGGCAAAGGCTTCGGCCTGGGCCTGTTTTTGAGCAAGGCCAGCGTGACCCGCGCGGGCGGCTCAGTGAAGCTCTATAGTCATGAGGAAGGTGGCACGCTCACCGAGCTGCGCCTGCCCCGTGTCGCACGAGGAGATATCGATGAGTGACGAGATCCAAGTCGAAGGCGAAGAACTGCCGCACCTGTTGCTGGTAGATGACGACGCCACCTTTACCCGCGTCATGGCGCGCGCCATGAGCCGTCGTGGTTTTCGCGTGAGCACCGCAGGCTCCGCCGAAGAAGGCCTGACCATCGCTCAGGCTGACTTGCCGGACTACGCCGCGCTCGACCTGAAAATGGACGGCGACTCCGGCCTGGTGCTGCTGCCCAAGCTGCTGGAACTCGACCCGGAAATGCGCGTGGTGATCCTCACCGGTTATTCCAGCATTGCCACCGCTGTCGAGGCCATCAAGCGCGGCGCCTGCAACTACCTGTGCAAACCGGCGGACGCCGACGACGTGCTGGCAGCCTTGCTGTCCGAACACGCCGACCTCGATACCCTGGTGCCGGAAAACCCGATGTCGGTGGACCGCTTGCAGTGGGAACACATCCAGCGCGTGCTGACCGAACATGAGGGCAACATCTCCGCCACTGCCCGTGCCCTGGGCATGCACCGCCGCACCCTGCAACGCAAGCTGCAGAAGCGTCCGGTACGGCGCTGAACAAAGTCTGAACAATCTGCTTCAGGCAGCACGGCGCGCTGAACCGATCGTCTATGATCGGTTCAAACGCCTGTCATTTTCCCCTACCGAGCCTGAACGATGAATCAGAACGCTGAGTATTCCGCGGTCAACGACGCGGTGCGTGGGCAATTCTTCCGCCGAACCTGGGCGATGATCACGCCGTATTGGCGCAGTGAAGAGAAAGGCAAGGCCTGGTTGTTGCTGGGCGCGGTGATTGGCTTGTCGCTGTTCAGCGTGGCGATCTCCGTGTGGATCAACCACTGGTACAAGGATTTCTACAACGCTCTGGAGCACAAGGACACGGCTGCTTTCTGGCAACTGATCGGCTATTTCGGCGGTATCGCGGCCGTGGCCATTCTGGGTGCTGTCTACCGCCTCTACCTGACCCAGATGCTGACCATCCGCTGGCGTGCCTGGCTCACCGAAAAGCATTTTGCACGTTGGCTCGCCGACAAGAACTACTACCAGCTGGAGCAGGGTGGGTACACCGATAACCCGGACCAGCGGATTTCCGAAGACCTCAATAACTTCACCTCGAACACGTTGAGCCTGGGCCTCGGGCTGCTGCGCAATGTCGTCAGCCTCGTGTCGTTCTCGATTATTTTGTGGGGTGTTTCCGGCAGTATCGAGGTGTTTGGCTTCACCATCCCGGGTTATATGTTCTGGTGCGCATTGGTCTATGCCGGTGTCGGCAGCTGGTTGACTCACCTGATCGGTCGTCGCTTGATTGGCCTGAGCAACCAGCAACAACGCTTCGAAGCAGACCTGCGTTTCTCCATGGTGCGTGTGCGTGAAAACGCGGAGAGCATCGCCCTGTACAACGGCGAGCCGAATGAAAGACAGCGCTTGAGCACACGCTTCAGTAAAGTCTGGCACAACTTCTGGGACATCATGAAAGTGTCCAAGCGCCTGACCTTCTTCACCGCCGGCTACGAACAGATCGCAATCATCTTCCCTTTCATGGTTGCGGCGCCGCGCTATTTCGCCGGCAAGATCGAACTGGGCGAGCTGATGCAAATCAACTCCGCGTTTGGCAATGTGCAGGGCAACTTCAGTTGGTTCATCAGTGCCTATGCCGACCTGGCCAGCTGGCGTGCAACCAGTGACCGTCTGCTCAGCTTCCACCAGGCTATGAGTGAAAACGAACAGCGTACTCCAGCCATCGATGTGCGCCCTGAGGGCGAGCGGTTGGTGGTGCAGGATCTGGGCATGGACCTGGCCGACGGCCGCCACTTGCTCACCGACGCCGACATGACCGTAGAGCCGGGTCAGCGTGTGATGCTCAGTGGGCGTTCCGGCAGTGGTAAAAGTACGCTGCTGCGTGCGATGGGGCACTTGTGGCCAGCGGGGCATGGCAGCATTCGCCTGCCGGCTGCGCGTTACCTGTTCCTGCCGCAGAAACCCTACCTGCCGATTGGGACCTTGAAGGCCGTATTGAGTTATCCACAGGACGACAGCGTCTACCCGGCGCAACGTTATGCACAGGTCCTGGAAACCTGCCGCTTGCCGCACCTGGTCGCGCGCCTGGACGAGGCCAACCACTGGCAACGTATGCTCTCGCCGGGTGAGCAGCAGCGTTTGGCCTTTGCCCGCGCGTTGTTGTTCGCGCCGCAGTGGCTGTACATGGACGAAGCCACCTCGGCGATGGATGAAGAGGATGAGGCGACGTTGTATCAAGCGCTGATCGATGAATTGCCGGGGCTGAGCATCGTCAGCGTCGGTCATCGCAGCAGCCTCAAGCGCTTCCATGGGCGGCATGTGCGGATCGAGAGTGGGTTGTTGCAGGAGCAGCAATCGGCTTAAGGTCTTACGCGGTCAATGTGGGAGCGGGCTTGCTCGCGAATACGGTCTGTCAGTTACAGATGTTCAGACTGACCCACCGCTTTCGCGAGCAAGCCCGCTCCCACAGTGGATCTCCATTGTCCTGGCGAGTGAAGCCCACAAAAAAGCCCGGTTGATCATCGATCAACCGGGCTTTTTTAATGCTTGAACATGACTTACTTCTTCAAGCCGTACTGCTCATCCAGCATGCCAGGGGCGTTTGGCGTTTTTGGCGCGTAGTCCCGTGGTGGCTCCTGGTTTTCCCGCGGAGGGGTCAGGCGTTCCCGCGGTGTTTGCGGTGCATCGGAATGCAACGCGGCCAGCAGACGCTGACGGGTGATGTCGTCGAGGGCCAGGCGGTTAGCGCCATCGGCGAGGTGATCCTGTACTTCCTGGTAGCTCTGAGTGAGCTTCTTGACCAGGGTCGCGGTGCTGTTGAAGTGGGTAACAACCTCGTTCTGATAACTGTCAAAACGTTCCTGAATGTCATCCAACTGACGCTGCGTGCGGTTAGGCGCGGCATTCGGCAGCAGGCGGGCAACCAGGAATCCAATGGCGACACCGGCAACCAAGGCGAGAGTCGGCAACAACCAAACTAAGAGCGAGTGTTCCACGAGTCCTTCCTCTATAAACGGCTTTGCTTTACGTTAACGGCTCGGACCTGCGCTGTATACCGCGATTAAGCTCGCAATCATGCCATGCACAGACTTTTAGCTAGACGAGTCGACCCTTTGAGAGGTCACGGAGTTCATTCCTTGCTCATGCGTGAAACCCCCGTTTTGATCGATGGCCCGGTTGGCCAATTGGAAGCCCTGTACCTTGATCACCCCGAGCCACGTGGCCTGGCGCTGATCTGCCACCCTAACCCGGTGCAGGGCGGGACCATGCTCAATAAAGTCGTATCGACCCTGCAACGCACCGCCCGCGACGCCGGTTTGATTACTTTACGTTTCAATTACCGCGGTGTCGGTGCCAGCGCCGGTACCCACGATATGGCCACCGGTGAAGTGGACGATGCCGAAGCTGCTGCCAACTGGCTGCGGGAAAAGCACCCCGAACTGCCGATCACCTTGCTCGGTTTCTCGTTTGGCGGTTATGTGGCCGCCAGCCTCGGCGGGCGCCTGGAAGCCAAGGGCGAAAAACTCGCGCACCTGTTCATGGTCGCCGCTGCCGTGATGCGCCTGCGCGATACCGACGTGCTGCCCCAAGGCTGCCCATTGACCCTGATCCAGCCGGAAACCGACGAAGTGGTCGACCCTCAGGTCGTCTACGAGTGGTCCGCTGCCTTGAAACGCCCCCATGAGCTGCTGAAAGTGGCAGAATGCGGGCACTTTTTTCATGGCAAGCTCACCGATCTCAAGGATCTGGTGCTGCCGCGCCTCTCGAATTGATAGCAGTCTGATAAGCGATTACCCATGACGACTCGTACCCGTATCCTCACCGGCATCACCACCACCGGCACGCCGCACCTGGGCAACTACGCCGGTGCGATCCGCCCGGCGATTCTCGCCAGCCAGGACGCCAATGCCGACTCTTTCTACTTCCTGGCCGATTACCACGCCCTGATCAAATGCGATGACCCGCAGCGCATCCAGCGCTCGCGTATGGAAATTGCCGCGACCTGGCTGGCCGGTGGCCTGGATGTGAACCGGGTGACCTTCTACCGCCAGTCCGACATCCCGGAAATCCCCGAGCTGACCTGGCTGCTGACCTGTGTTGCCGCCAAGGGCCTGCTCAACCGTGCCCACGCCTATAAAGCGTCGGTGGACAAGAACGTCGAAAGCGGCGAAGACCCGGATGCGGGCATCACCATGGGCTTGTACAGCTACCCGGTGCTGATGGCGGCGGACATCCTGATGTTCAACGCACACAAGGTGCCGGTCGGCCGTGACCAGATCCAGCACGTGGAAATGGCCCGCGACATCGGCCAGCGTTTCAACCACCTGTTCGGCAACGGTAAAGAATTCTTCACCATGCCCGAGGCGTTGATCGAAGAAAGCGTCGCCACCTTGCCAGGCCTCGATGGCCGCAAGATGTCCAAGAGCTACGACAACACTATCCCGTTGTTCACCAGCGCCAAGGACATGAAAGACGCGATCTCGCGGATCGTCACCGACTCCCGCGCGCCCGGCGAAGCCAAGGACCCGGACAACTCGCACCTGTTCACCCTGTTCCAGGCGTTTGCCACCAAGGCCCAGGAAGCGGAATTGCGCAACGCATTGCTGGAAGGCCTGGGCTGGGGCGAGGCGAAGAGCCGTCTGTTCCAACTGCTGGACAATCAATTGGGCGAGGCGCGCGAGCGTTACCACCAGTTGATGTCGCGCCCCTCGGACATGGAAGACCTGCTGTTGATCGGCGCCAAGAAGGCCCGTGCCGTAGCGGCGCCGTTCCTGGCCGAGCTGCGTGAGGCGGTGGGCCTGCGTTCATTCGTCAATCAGGCCGCCGCGCCAGTTGTGGCCAAGAAGAAAGCCTCCAAAGCTGCACGCTTCGTAAGCTTTCGCGAAGACGACGGCAGTTTCCGCTTCCGCCTGTTGGCCGCTGACGGCGAGCAACTGCTGCTGTCGCGCAATTTTGCCGACGGCAAAGCGGCTGGCGCCGTGACCAAGCAATTGCAAAGCGGCGACGCGTTGGACGTGCGCACCGAAGCCCTGAGCTTCAGCGTATGGCTGGACGGCGCTGCGGTGGCCGACAGCGCCGAGTTCGCCGACGAAACGTTGCGCGATGCTGCCATCGCCGCCTTGCGCGTTGCGTTGACGCCTATCGAGGATTAACCCGACCAAGGGTTGATTGCCATTATCCAGGGCCGTCGTTACAGTGACGGCCCGTTTTTGTTGCCTTGCTAACGAAATTATGACGCCCCTAGAACGATATCAAGCTGATCTGAAACGCCCTGAATTCTTCCATGACGCGGCCCAGGAAACGGCGGTGCGTCATTTGCAGCGCCTGTACGATGACCTGGTCGCGGCCTCGCAAAGCAAGCCAGGGATGTTCAGCAAGCTGTTTGGCAAGAAAGACCACACGCCGGTCAAAGGCCTGTATTTCTGGGGTGGCGTGGGCCGGGGCAAGACGTACCTGGTCGACACCTTCTTTGAAGCGCTGCCGTTCAAGGAAAAGGTGCGTACGCACTTTCACCGCTTCATGAAGCGTGTGCACGAAGAAATGAAGACCCTGCCGGGTGAGAAAAACCCGCTGACCATCATCGCCAAGCGTTTCTCCGACGAAGCGCGGGTCATCTGCTTCGATGAGTTCTTCGTTTCCGACATCACCGACGCCATGATCCTTGGCACGCTGATGGAAGAACTGTTCAAGAACGGCGTGACCCTGGTCGCCACGTCGAACATCGTGCCTGACGGCTTGTACAAGGACGGCCTGCAACGTGCGCGCTTCCTGCCGGCCATCGCGCTGATCAAGCAGAACACCGAGATCGTCAACGTCGACAGTGGCGTTGATTACCGCCTGCGCCACCTTGAGCAAGCGGAGCTGTTCCACTTCCCGCTGAACGAAGCGGCGCACGAAAGCCTGAAAAAAAGCTTCCGCGCGCTGACGCCGGAATGCACCCAGGCGGTGGAAAACGACAAGTTGATGATCGAAAACCGCGAAATCATCGCGCTGCGTACCTGCGACGACGTGGCCTGGTTCGAATTCCGCCAATTGTGCGACGGGCCGCGTAGCCAGAACGATTACATCGAGCTGGGCAAAATCTTCCACGCGGTGATCCTGAGCGGCGTGGAACAGATGAGCGTCACCACCGACGACATCGCGCGCCGGTTTATCAACATGGTCGACGAATTCTACGACCGTAACGTCAAGCTGATCATCTCGGCCGAGGTCGAACTCAAGGACCTCTACACCGGCGGTCGCTTGAACTTCGAATTCCAGCGGACGCTGAGCCGCTTGCTCGAAATGCAATCCCACGAGTTCCTGTCGCGTGGGCATAAGCCGTAAGCCGATGTGATCCATATAAAAGGCCCGCTGCGATTGCGGGCCTTTTGTATTTTTTGGTGCGGGTTAAAAAGTGATCTGGTCTTCAGAGGGCGGCGCCGGTTGTACGAGGATCTTTTTGCTACCCTCTATCTTGTAGATCGCGCCGTCCGGACCCTTGACTAACGTGGAATCCTCCTCTTCCTCGTCCTTCTTCTTTTTCTTCAGCTCCTCCATTTTTTTATTCAACAGTTCAGTCTGTTTCTCTTTTGATTGACTTGCGCCTGTCTCGTTCGGCTGTACCGCCGGGCTGAAAGAGATGCTTCCTATGGATGACATGATTGAGTCTCCGTCCTAGTTTGAGCCAGTGGATTTAGAAAAGCCCTTTATGATCCGGAGAGAAGTCCGGCATAAATAGACGACTTTTACCTCGCTTAAAATGCCAGACGCCCAGGGAGCAGCGGGTCGTCTTCGTCCTGTCTAGCTGTAGGAATTGGAGGTCTTGCAGGCAGGTATTGCTTAAGGCCCTGGTAAGGCTGCATAGGGCTTTCAGTTCGACCCTGCACCATTGCGGTATGACAGGGTCGCTTGCATCGTCAGGTGCCGTACCTACGCGGCTTGCTGAAATTGCTGCCGGTATTGGTTCGGCGACAACTCCGTGTGTTGACGAAACAGCCGCGCAAAGAAGCTCGCATCGTCGTAACCCACCTCATAACTGATGGTCTTGATGCTCTTGCGGCTTCCCGAGAGCAGGCCTTTGGCCGTCTCGATACGCAGCCGTTGCAGGTAATGCAGCGGCTTGTCGCCGGTGGCGGTCTGAAAACGGCGCATGAAGTTGCGGATGCTCATGCCGTGTTCCCGGGCGACGTCTTCGAAGCGGAACTTGTCGGCGAAATGCTCTTCGAGCCAGTGCTGGATCTGCAGGATGATCACGTCCTGGTGCAGCTTCTGCCCACCAAAGCCGATACGCCCAGGCGCGTAGCTGCGCTGCACTTCGTAGAGGATGTCGCGGGCCACGGCCTGCGCGATGTTGGCGCCACAGAAACGTTCGATCAGGTAGATGTAGAGGTCGCACGCCGAGGTCGTGCCGCCGGCGCAATACAGGTTGTCGGCATCGGTGAGGTGCTTGTCCTGGTTGAGCTGTACCTGGGGGAAGCGTTCGCTGAAGGCATTGAAGAAACGCCAGTAGGTGGTCGCTTCCTTGCCATCGAGCAGGCCGGCTTCGGCCAGCCAGAACACGCCGGTGGCCTCGCCGCAAAGCACCGCGCCGCGGGCGTGTTGCTCGCGCAGCCAGGGCAGCACTTGGGGGTAACGGGTGCACAGCGCGTCGAAGTCATCCCAGAAGGCCGGCAACACGATGATGTCGGCGTTTTCCAGGCCGCCGCCCACCGGCATGATCACATCGCTGAAGCTGCGTACCGATTGCCCGTCGGGGCTGACCAGGCGTGTTTCAAACGCTGGGGTCAGGCCCAGGCCTTGCTGTTTGCCATAACGCAGGCTGGCGAGATGGAAGAAATCCTTGGCTTGCATGAGGGTTGAAGCGAATACCCGATCAATGGCCAAAATGCTGACGCGCCGCAGGGGCGTGGAGATTTGGTTAGACATAATTTCATTTATTCTTATAGGGGAAAGTGGTCACCAGACGGCTGGATCGTCTTATTTTTTGTCGCATGTGTCCAGTGTCCCGTGACGCCTTCGCGGCTTAGTCTCTGTGGGCTCGTCCTTGTCCGACAATCCACGCAGGTGACCCATGATCCCCAGAACCTTGTTCAGCTCGGAGCACGAACTCTTCCGCGAGAGCGTGCGCACCTTCCTCGAAAAACACGCCGCGCCGTTCCATGGGCAATGGGAGAAGCAGGGCTATATCGACCGTAGTCTGTGGAGCAAGGCGGGGGAGGCGGGGATGCTGTGTTCTCATCTGCCGGAGGAATATGGCGGCCTGGGTGCGGACTTTCTCTACAGTGCAGTGGTGATTGAGGAAATCAGCCGACTGGGGCTGACCGGCATCGGGTTTTCCCTGCATTCGGACATTGTGGCGCCCTACATCCTGCATTACGGCAGTGAAGCGCTGAAACAGAAGTACTTGCCCAAATTGATCTCCGGCGAGATGGTCACGGCCATCGCCATGACTGAGCCAGGCGCGGGTTCCGATCTGCAAGGCGTCAAGACCACTGCGGTATTGGACGGTGATGAGTATGTGATCAACGGTTCCAAGACCTTTATCACCAACGGCTTTCTCGCTGAGCTGGTGATCGTCGTGGCCAAGACCGACCCCAAGGCCGGTGCAAAGGGCACCAGCCTGTTTCTGGTGGAGGCTGATACGCCGGGCTTCGACAAGGGCAAGCGCCTGGAGAAGGTGGGCATGAAGGCCCAGGACACCTCGGAGCTGTTTTTCCAGGACGTGCGCGTGCCCAAGCAAAACCTGTTGGGCCAGGCCGGCATGGGCTTCGCGTATTTGATGCAGGAGTTGCCCCAGGAGCGCCTGACCGTGGCGATTGGCGCGCTGTCGTCAGCCGAGGCGGCGTTGCAATGGACCCTTGAATACACCCGTGAGCGCAAAGCGTTCGGCAAGGCAATTGCCGACTTCCAGAACACCCGGTTCAAGCTGGCGGAGATGGCCACCGAGATTCAGATCGGCCGCGTGTTTGTGGATAAATGCATGGCGTTGCATCTGGAGGGCAAGCTCGATGTGCCCACGGCGGCGATGGCCAAGTATTGGGCCACGGACCTTCAATGCAAGGTGCTCGACGAGTGCGTGCAGCTGCACGGTGGCTACGGCTTTATGTGGGAATACCCGATTGCCCGGGCCTGGGCCGATTCGCGGGTGCAGCGGATTTATGCGGGGACCAATGAGATCATGAAAGAGATTATTGCGCGGGCGCTTTGATGGATTTGTAGTGCTGCTCCGGGCCTCATCGCGGGCAAGCCCGGCTCCCACAATTTGATGTGTGAATACAGTCAAATGTGGGAGCTGGCTTGCCCGCGATAGCGGCTTAAGGATCAATCAAGGCGCTGGATTCGGATGGTCCTTCTGAATCGCCTCAATCCCTTCCAAAACCTCTTTCGACAGCTTCAGGTCGGCACTGGCAATGTTGCTGTCCAGTTGCTCCAGGCTCGTGGCGCCAATAATGTTGCTGGTCACGAACGGCTGTTGCGTCACGAACGCCAGCGCCATCTGCGCAGGGTCCAGGCCATGTTCCCGCGCCAGTGCCACATAACGGCTGCAGGCTGCTTCTGACTGCGGGTTGAAGTAACGACTGAAGCGGCTGTATTCGGTCAGGCGGGCTTTTGCCGGGCGGGCGCCGCCTTCGTATTTGCCGCTGAGCATGCCGAAAGCCAGCGGCGAGTAGGCCAGCAGGCCGCATTGCTCACGAATAGCGACTTCCGCCAGGCCCACTTCAAAGCTGCGGTTGAGCAGGTTGTAGGGGTTCTGGATCGACACCGCGCGGGTCCAGCCACGGGCTTCGGCCAGGGCCAGGAACTTCATGGTGCCCCACGGGGTTTCGTTGGACAGGCCGATGTGGCGGATCTTGCCGGCCTTCACCTGTTCGTCCAGTGCTTCGAGGGTTTCCTCCAGCGGGGTCAGGTCGTCTTCGTCCTTGTGCTTGTAGCTCAGTTGGCCGAAAAAGTTGGTGCTGCGCTCGGGCCAGTGCAACTGGTAGAGGTCGATCCAGTCGGTTTGCAGGCGCTTGAGGCTGGCATCCAGGGCGTCGACGATGTGCTTGCGGTTGTGGCGCAAGTGGCCGTCACGGATGTAATCAATGGTGTTGCCGGGGCCGGCGATCTTGCTGGCGAGGATCCAGTCGGCCCGGTCGCCACGGCTTTTGAAGTAATTACCGATATAGCGCTCGGTGGTGGCATAGGTGTCGGCCTTCGGCGGCACCGGGTACATTTCTGCTGTGTCGAGGAAGTTGATCCCCGCGGCCTTGGCCCGTTCGATCTGTGCAAAGGCCTCTGCCTCGCTGTTTTGCTCGCCCCAGGTCATGGTGCCCAAGGCTATCGCGCTTACATTCAGATCGGTGCGGCCCAGCTGTCGATAATCCATCGGGTACTCCTTCGGGGAAAACAATCATAAAAGCAGGTTGAATTTTTTTTCGCAATCTGCATAATTGCCCACCTCTTTCTGCAGTGGAAGTGATGCGCCGCCTGCCGAAGAATCTTGCCGTTGAACGGACGCGCCGACCCGAGCCCCCGATAGCGTCTGTATCCGGCTGCCTTTGACTTGTCAAAGTACGCACTATTCAGTAAGATCCGCCGTCTAATTTACAGGGCGGCCCCTGAGGCTATTAAAGAATGACAACTTTTACTGCAAAACCGGAAACAGTTCAGCGCGACTGGTTTGTCGTCGACGCCGCTGGTCAGACCCTGGGTCGTCTGGCCACTGAAGTCGCCAGCCGTCTGCGTGGCAAGCACAAGCCTGAGTACACCCCTCACGTTGACACCGGTGACTACATCGTGATCATCAACGCTGAGCAGGTACGTGTTACCGGCAACAAAGCGCAAGACAAAATGTACTACCGTCACTCCGGTTTCCCAGGCGGTATCAAGTCTTCGAACTTCGAAGGTCTGATTTCCAAGAAGCCTGAAGCCCCGATCGAAATCGCGGTCAAAGGCATGCTGCCGAAGGGCCCACTGGGTCGCGATATGTTTCGCAAGCTGAAAGTCTATGCGGGCGCTGTACACCCTCATGCTGCTCAGCAGCCCCAAGAACTGAAGTTTTAACGGAATAGTTCATTATGTCGGCGACTCAAAATTACGGCACTGGCCGTCGCAAAACCGCAACCGCACGCGTTTTTCTGCGTCCGGGCACTGGTAACATCTCGATCAACAACCGCACTCTGGAAAACTTCTTCGGTCGCGAAACTGCCCGCATGGTAGTTCGTCAGCCGCTGGAATTGACCGAGACAGTTGAAAAGTTCGACATCTACGTCACCGTTATCGGTGGCGGTGTAAGTGGTCAAGCTGGCGCAATCCGCCACGGTATCACTCGCGCTCTGATGCAGTACGACGAAACCCTGCGTGGCGCTCTGCGCAAAGCTGGCTTCGTAACTCGCGATGCTCGTGAAGTTGAACGTAAGAAAGTCGGTCTGCGTAAAGCGCGTAAGCGTCCGCAGTACTCGAAGCGTTAATTCGCTTTACGTTCCACAAAAACGCCCAACTCCTCACGGAGCTGGGCGTTTTTTATTGCCTGCGATTTATGCATAAATTTCGCCGTGACAACTTGCCACATCCGTAGACCCCCTATACTACAAGGCCTGGAGAGGGAGGCCCGGGCAATTCCCTTGTCATACGTGGGGCTTTTCATTACCATTCGGCAAAATTTTTATAAGTAAAGATACAACACTTAGTAGACGCCTGATTTAACAGGCCAAAAAGCTGATGGGAGAGGACTGAATGAGCAATGACGGCGTGAATGCAGGCCGGCGTCGCTTCTTGGTAGCAGCCACGTCCGTGGTGGGTGCTGCAGGAGCGGTGGGGGCTGCGGTCCCGTTCGTGGGGTCATGGTTTCCCAGTGCCAAGGCGAAAGCCGCAGGTGCACCGGTGAAGGTGAATGTCAGCAAGATCGACCCAGGCCAGCAAATGATTGCTGAATGGCGCGGTCAGCCGGTCTTCATCGTTCGTCGTACTGAGGAAATCCTTGGGAATCTGAAGAAAATCGAAGGTCAGCTGTCTGATCCCGACTCGAAGAATTCCGACCAACCCGCCTACGTCGATAAGGAAATTCGTTCGATCAAGCCAGAGATTCTGCTGCTGATCGGTATTTGCACCCACCTGGGTTGCTCGCCTACTTTCCGTCCTGAAGTTGCTCCTGCCGACCTGGGCAAAGACTGGGTGGGTGGCTACTTCTGCCCTTGCCACGGTTCCCACTACGACCTGGCTGGCCGCGTCTACAAGTCACAACCCGCACCGCTGAACCTGCCAGTTCCGCCACATCACTACGAGACTGACAGTGTCATTGTCATTGGTGTCGACGAGGGGGAGAAAGCCTGATGAGCAAGTTCATGGATTGGGTGGATGCGCGCTTCCCCGCGACTAAAATGTGGGAAGACCATCTCAGCAAATATTACGCGCCAAAAAACTTCAACTTCTTCTACTTCTTCGGCTCGCTGGCACTGTTGGTGCTGGTTAACCAGATTGTCACGGGTGTCTGGCTGACGATGAGCTACACCCCGTCGGCGGAAGAGGCGTTCGCCTCCGTCGAGTACATCATGCGTGATGTCGAGTACGGCTCGATCCTGCGCCTGCTGCACTCCACCGGCGCTTCGGCGTTCTTCATCGTCGTCTATATGCACATGTTCCGCGGCCTGCTCTACGGCTCTTACCAGAAGCCTCGCGAGCTGGTGTGGGTCTTCGGCATGTTGATCTACCTGGCGCTGATGGCCGAGGCCTTCATGGGCTACCTGTTGCCGTGGGGGCAGATGTCGTATTGGGGCGCCCAGGTGATCATCTCGCTGTTTGGTGCGATTCCGGTGATCGGCAACGACCTTACCCAGTGGATCCGGGGTGACTACCTGATCTCCGGCATCACCCTGAACCGCTTCTTTGCCTTGCACGTCGTAGCCCTGCCGATTGTGATTCTGGGCCTGGTGGTGTTGCACATCCTGGCACTGCACGAAGTGGGTTCGAACAACCCGGACGGCGTGGACATCAAGAAGCATAAAGACGAAAACGGCATCCCGCTGGATGGCATTCCTTTCCACCCGTACTACACGGTGAAAGACATTGTCGGCGTAGTCGTCTTCCTGTTTATCTTCTGCTCGATCGTGTTCTTTTTCCCGGAAATGGGTGGTTATTTCCTGGAAAAGCCGAACTTTGAACAGGCCAACGCCTTCAAGACACCTGAGCACATTGCCCCGGTCTGGTACTTCACGCCGTTCTACGCGATTTTGCGCGCGATCCCTGACAAGCTCATGGGCGTGATGGCAATGGGTGCCTCGATCGCGATGCTCTTCGTCTTGCCGTGGCTCGACCGGAGCCCGGTCAAGTCCATGCGCTACAAGGGCTGGCTGAGCAAGATCTGGCTGTGGGTGTTCTGCATTGCGTTCGTGATCCTGGGGGTACTGGGCGTATTGGCGCCAACGCCTGAGCGTACGTTGCTGTCGCAGGTCTGCACCTTCCTGTACTTCGCCTACTTCATTCTGATGCCGTTCTATACCCGGCTCGAGAAGACCAAACCGGTTCCGGAAAGGGTGACTGGCTGATGAAAAAGTTATTTGTTGCTTTGATGCTTGCGGCGCTGCCGCTACTGTCCTTCGCGGCCGAGCACGGCCCGGAACTGGAAAAAGTCGATATCGACGTGTCCGACAAGGCCGCCATGCAGGATGGGCTGCGTACCTTCACCAACTACTGCATGGGCTGCCACAGCGCCAAGTTCCAGCGTTACGAGCGTGTTGCCGATGACCTGGGCATCCCGCATGACGTGATGCTCAGCCACTCGGTGTTCACGGGCGCGAAAATCGGCGACCACATGAGCATCGGTATGCAACCCGTTGACGCCAAGGTCTGGTTCGGCGCAGCACCGCCCGACCTGACCCTGGTGGCGCGTGTGCGCGGTACCGATTGGCTCTACGGTTACCTGAAATCCTTCTACGAAGACCCGGCGCGTCCTTATGGCGTAAACAACAAAGTCTTCCCGAACGTCGGCATGCCTAACGTTCTGGTCGGCCTGCAGGGTCGCCAAGTGGTAGGATGCAAGCAGGTTCAGGTCGTTGAAGACGGCAAGAAGCAATATGATCCGTTGACTGGCACGCCTCTGACGCATGAAGCGTGTGACCAACTGACCATCGTGCCCAAGACCGGTACGCTGAACGAAGAGCAGTTTGACGAGAAGGTCAAGAATCTAGTGACCTTCCTGGCCTACTCGGCCAACCCGGTCAAACTGCAACATCAGCGCATTGGTACTTATGTATTGCTGTACCTGGCCTTCTTCTTTGTGTTCGCCTATCTGCTCAAACGCGAATACTGGAAGGATGTGCATTGATCCAACCGTAAGCAATTGCTGTTAATCTTGCGCGCCCAGCGGCATCTCTGAATACGTAGCGCTCTGGTTGAACCAGGCACTGCAGAGATGCTCTCTGGGCGCGCTCGTTTTTGAGCTTTCGATAATTTCAACAAGCGAGGAGGACCGCCATGGGCGTGACCAATCGGTTGGCCTGTTACTCCGACCCCGCCGACCACTATTCCCACCGAGTACGCATCGTGCTCGCAGAGAAGGGTGTCAGCGCCGAGATCATCAGTGTGGAGGCAGGACGTCATCCGCCGAAACTGATCGAAGTGAACCCTTACGGCAGCTTGCCCACCCTGGTCGATCGTGACCTGGCGTTGTGGGAGTCAACCGTGGTGATGGAATACCTGGATGAGCGTTACCCGCATCCACCTTTGTTGCCGGTGTATCCGGTGGCGCGTGCCAACAGTCGCCTGCTGATCCATCGGATCCAGCGTGACTGGTGTGGGCTGGTGGATGTGATTCTGGATACACGCAGTAAAGAGGCCGTTCGGGTGCAGGCGCGTAAGGAATTGCGCGAGAGCCTGACGGGTGTTTCGCCGCTGTTCGCCGACAAACCTTTTTTCCTCAGCGAGGAACAAAGCTTGGTGGATTGCTGCCTATTACCCATACTCTGGCGCTTGCCGATCCTGGGCATTGAACTGCCACGGCCGGCCAAGCCGTTGCTTGATTACATGGAGCGCCAGTTTGCGCGTGAGGCTTTCCAGGCAAGTCTGTCTGGTGTCGAACGCGATATGCGCTAAGGCTTAAGGAGCCGCTGATGAACTCCAGTCGACCCTATTTGGTCCGCGCGCTCTATGAGTGGATTGTGGACAACGATTGCACCCCGCACATGCTGGTCAACTCTGAATTTCCCAAGGTTGACGTGCCGCAGGGTTTTGCCAGTGACGGGCAGATTGTGCTGAACGTATCACCCAGTGCTGTACGCCACTTGCACATGGACAACGAAGCGGTCAGCTTCGAAGGGCGTTTTGGCGGCGTGCCGCATACGCTGTTCGTGCCGATTGGCGCTATCCTCGGGATCTATGCCCGTGAGAATGGCCAAGGCATGGTGTTCGATCTGGAGTCGCCTTTCGAGGAGGACGAAGCGATCGAAGGTGAAGACGGCGACGATCTGCCTCCACCGGACGCCGAGCCTCCGCGTCCAAGCGGCCGGCCGAGCTTGAAAGTGGTGAAGTAAGCGGCTTTCACCCTCGGGTGAGCCTTAAAAATGCCTCGACCTGTGTCGGGGCATTTTTTTGCGCGCAGGATAGGGACGAAAGTCGTGACAGAACGGTGATCGTACAACCGCCATGGGCTATGATGCGGGCTCAAGTTCGCCGAGAAAGATGGTTCATCATGGAAAACGCCAGTACCGCTCCTCGTCTTCCCCGCAAGCGTCGCAGCCTTGCCCAGGAATTGGTCACGGTGTTGTCCGAGCAAATCCGCGATGGCCAACTCAAGCGTGGCGATAAGTTGCCTACCGAGTCGGCGATCATGGACGCTCACGGGGTCAGCCGTACCGTGGTGCGTGAAGCCATCTCGCGCTTGCAGGCGGCGGGGCAGGTGGAAACCCGTCACGGTATCGGCACCTTTGTGTTGGACACGCCAAGCCCGAGCGGCTTCCGGATTGATCCGGCCACGGTGGTGACCTTGCGTGATGTGCTGGCGATTCTGGAGCTGCGTATCAGCCTGGAAGTGGAGTCCGCCGGTCTTGCTGCATTACGTCGCAGCGATGCGCAACTGGCGGCCATGCGTGCGGCACTCGACGCCCTGAATGAAAGCGCGGCCCACGCAGGCGATGCAGTGGCATCAGATTTTGCGTTCCACCTAGAAATTGCGTTGTCCACCGGCAACCGCTATTTCACCGACATCATGACCCACCTGGGCACCAGCATCATTCCGCGTACCCGCCTGAATTCGGCGCGCCTGGCCCATGATGACCAGCAGCACTACATGGGCCGCCTGAGCCGCGAACACGAAGAGATTTATGAGGCGATTGCCCGCCAGGATTCGGACGCGGCACGAGCGGCCATGCGTTTGCATCTGACCAACAGCCGTGAGCGGCTGCGCCATGCCCACGAAGAGGCAGAAGCGCAGCGCGGTTAAAGGTCACGGGGGTTTAGTGTGGGAGCTGGCTTGCCTGCGATGACGGAGTGTCAGTCAACCATTACTGGCTGATACACCGCTATCGCGGGCAAGCCCGCTCCCACATTTTGATCTCCTTGGCCTGGAGTTTTGCGTCTACTTAGCTGGCCGGCTGATTGGGCTTGTAGTCCTTGAGCAACAGGTAGGTGCTCCAACCCCACCAGTCATTGGTCCAGTGCTTGTCGTTCAGGTCATTCACGTCCTTGCGGCGCAGCACCTTGTCTCCTTCCATCTTGAACAGCGGCGAGAAGTTGTTCGCCGGGTTCTGCGCGGCATTCAGGTCCGGCACATGCAGTGGCGCCTTGAAGACGGCTGGAGAGGGCGCGACACCGCTGATGAAGGTCTCGAAGATCTCATCGGCCGAGGCCTGCACCGCACGTTTGACCATCGTCCGATTGTCCGCGTCGATGGCGTCGAAATAACGCTTGTCACCATAGGCATGCCATTGATCACCCATGGCATTGCGCACCTTGAGCCCGAACTTGCTGTCTTCATCGTGCATGAAGCGGCTGATCAGCGAGCCCAGTTCTCCTGGCGTGACCACCGCCGCCAATTGTTTACGCGGCACCCGCAGGTGGCCGGCGGAAAACAGGTCAGTCAAAAAGTGATCAGCGAAGCTGTTCATCGCATAGGCCAATTCCAGTGCCTGGTCGGTGCCGGTCTGATGGGCCACGACCGCCTGTTGCAGTGCCGCCGTGTGGCCAGCCAGGTAGGCGGACAATGCCCATTCGCCAAAGTGGTCAGCGTTGTCGGCTGCCAGTTTCAAGTAGCGACCCAGAGGGAGGAGTGCCGAAACGGCACTGCCGCCGCCGGTGATTCGGTTCCACTCCTCAGACAACGTATCGCCCAATGCGTCATAGGCTTCGTGGGGTTGTTTGCCGTCCTTGATCGCCTGGTTGACTGCGTTGATCTCCTTTTGCATCACCGCGAGGATCTTCTGTGCTTCTTCTCGGGAGGCCGGCAGCACGGCCAATGAGTTGAACGCCGCTGTGAAGCGTTGCACGCGATCCGCTGGGGAGGCGCCGTCGCTGATCGGCTGGCCAGGAATGCCATAGAAGTCACCGCCCAGCGCGATCACTTGGCCGTAGGTCAGGGCCAGGCCGTTGGGCAGGTGCAATTCGACTTGTCGCGCGGGAATCGCGGGAGCGTCCTTGGCGAATCGCAACAGGGTGTCATCGCCAATAGCGGTGTGTTCACCCCCTTCGAAGCGCAGGGTAGGTGGTTTCTTTTCCGGTGCTGCTAGTTCAAGACCTGACATGTTAGCTCCTTGCTATGTCGTAGGAATCTTCCTTAATAACTGTATGTATATACAGTTGCTCGGAGCATAGAGGAATAATTTCCTACGTCAAGAAGACATGTCTAAACATGAAGCTGTCGCAGCCGCCGATGAATTGCAGTTGACGAATCCTTTTATGGTTGTACGATGACGTACGACATCATCAAAACCAACAACAACCTTTCGACAGAAAGTCTTTGCCCAGGGTGTTCGAATAATGAATCCACAAGAACTGAAGTCCATCCTCTCCCACGGTCTGCTGTCTTTCCCCGTGACCGATTTCAATGCGCAGGGTGATTTTCACCAGGCGGGCTACATCAAGCGTCTGGAGTGGCTGGCCCCTTACGGCGCTACCGCCTTGTTCGCAGCCGGCGGCACCGGTGAGTTTTTCTCCCTGGCCGCGAGTGAATATTCCCAAGTGGTGAAGACCGCTGTTGATACCTGCGCCACCAGCGTGCCAATCCTCGCCGGTGTCGGCGGTTCGACTCGCCAGGCTATCGAGTACGCCCAGGAAGCCGAACGCCTTGGCGCCAAGGGCTTGCTGCTGTTGCCGCACTACCTGACCGAAGCCAGCCAGGATGGTGTTGCCGCCCACGTGGAAGCGGTGTGCAAGTCGGTCAAGATCGGCGTGGTGGTCTACAACCGCAACGTCTGCCGCCTGACCGCGCCATTGCTGGAACGCCTGGCTGAGCGCTGCCCGAACCTGATCGGCTACAAGGACGGTCTGGGTGATATCGAGTTGATGGTGTCGATTCGTCGTCGTCTTGGCGACCGTTTCAGCTACCTCGGCGGCCTGCCGACTGCAGAGGTTTACGCTGCTGCCTACAAGGCCCTGGGCGTGCCGGTGTACTCCTCGGCGGTGTTCAACTTCATCCCGAAAACCGCGATGGACTTCTACCACGCGATTGCCAAGGACGATCACGCCACCGTCGGCAAGATCATCGACAACTTCTTCCTGCCTTACCTCGATATCCGTAACCGTAAAGCCGGTTATGCCGTAAGCATCGTCAAGGCTGGCGCAAAAATCGCCGGCTACGACGCAGGCCCGGTGCGCACGCCGCTCACCGATTTGCTGCCGGAAGAGTACGAAGCCCTGGCCGCGCTGATCGACAAGCAAGGTCCGCAGTAACTTATCAACAAGGCCGCTGAGCAATCATCGGCCTTTTGCGTCAGGAGAAGATTTGTGTCCCAAGCCAAACGTTTTGAAAACTACATCAACGGCGAGTGGGTGGCCGGTTCCGACTACTGCACCAACATCAACCCGTCGGAGTTGTCCGATGTCATCGGCGAATACGCCAAGGCTGACGTAGCTCAAGTCAACGCCGCCATCGACGCGGCCCGTGCCGCCTTTCCGGCCTGGTCGACTTCCGGCATCCAGGCTCGTCACGACGCCCTCGACAAAGTCGGCAGCGAAATCCTCGCCCGCCGTGAAGAGCTCGGCACCCTGCTGGCTCGGGAAGAAGGCAAGACCCTGCCCGAAGCCATCGGCGAAGTGACGCGCGCCGGTAACATCTTCAAGTTTTTCGCCGGTGAATGCCTGCGCCTGTCCGGCGACTACGTGCCGTCGGTGCGCCCGGGCGTCAATGTTGAAGTCACCCGCGAAGCCCTCGGCGTGGTCGGCTTGATTACCCCGTGGAACTTCCCGATTGCGATTCCCGCCTGGAAAATCGCCCCAGCCCTGGCCTATGGCAACTGCGTGGTGATCAAGCCGGCTGAATTGGTTCCGGGTTGCGCCTGGGCCCTGGCCGAAATCATCTCCCGCGCCGGCTTCCCCGCCGGTGTGTTCAACCTGGTGATGGGCAGTGGCCGTGTGGTCGGCGATGTATTGGTCAACAGCCCGAAAGTCGACGGCATCAGCTTTACCGGTTCGGTCGGCGTAGGTCGTCAGATCGCCGTCAGCTGTGTTTCGCGCCAGGCCAAAGTGCAGTTGGAAATGGGTGGCAAAAACCCGCAGATCATCCTCGATGACGCCGACCTCAAGCAGGCCGTCGAGCTGTCGGTACAGAGCGCGTTCTACTCAACCGGCCAGCGCTGCACCGCCTCAAGCCGCTTGATTGTCACGGCGGGTATTCACGACCAGTTCGTCGCGGCCATGGCCGAGCGCATGAAGTCGATCAAAGTCGGCCACGCCCTGAAAAGCGGCACCGATATCGGCCCAGTGGTCTCCCAGGCCCAGCTGGATCAGGACTTGAAGTACATCGACATCGGCCAAAGCGAAGGGGCGCGGCTGGTCAGCGGTGGCGGCCTGGTGACCTGCGACACCGAGGGCTACTACCTGGCGCCGACGCTGTTTGCCGACAGCGAAGCCGCGATGCGGATCAGCCGTGAAGAGATCTTCGGCCCGGTGGCCAACGTGGTGCGCGTGGCGGATTACGAGGCGGCGCTGGCCATGGCCAATGACACCGAGTTCGGTTTGTCGGCGGGTATTGCCACCACGTCGCTGAAGTACGCCAACCACTTCAAGCGCCACTCCCAGGCCGGGATGGTGATGGTCAACCTGCCGACCGCCGGTGTGGACTATCACGTGCCGTTCGGTGGGCGTAAGGGCTCGTCCTATGGTTCGCGTGAGCAAGGTCGCTATGCGCAAGAGTTCTACACCGTGGTGAAAACCAGCTACATCGGTTCGTAACACGCAGCACCCGTGGGCAGCGGCTTGTGTGGGAGCTGGCGTGCCTGCGATGCAGACACCTCGGTGCGTAAATTAGACCGAGGTGATGCTATCGCAGGCACGCCAGCTCCCACATAAAGCGGGTCCCGCACACAAAAAATGATTACCCGCAAAAAAAATAATTAGTGGGAGTACATCTTCATGCAAGCGACCAAGCCGACCCACGTCCGCTATTTGATCCTGCTCATGCTGTTTCTGGTGACCACGATCAACTACGCCGACCGGGCTACTATCGCGATCGCCGGCTCCAGCCTGCAAAAAGACCTCGGCATCGACGCGGTCACCCTCGGTTACATCTTCTCCGCATTCGGTTGGGCCTACGTGGCCGGGCAAATTCCCGGTGGCTGGCTGCTGGACCGGTTCGGCTCGAAAAAAGTCTATGCCCTGAGCATCTTCACCTGGTCGCTGTTCACCGTGCTGCAAGGCTATGTCGGTGAATTTGGGGTTTCCACCGCTATTGTGGCGCTGTTCATGCTGCGCTTTTTGGTGGGCCTGGCTGAGGCGCCCTCGTTTCCCGGAAATGCCCGTATTGTTGCGGCATGGTTTCCTACCGCTGAGCGCGGCACGGCGTCGGCGATCTTCAACTCCGCGCAATACTTCGCCACGGTGTTGTTTGCACCGCTGATGGGTTGGATCGTCTACACCTTTGGCTGGCAGCATGTGTTTATCGTCATGGGGGGGATCGGCGTGCTGTTCTCGCTGATCTGGCTGAAAGTTATCCACAGCCCGCGCCAGCACCCGATGATCAACGAGGCTGAGCTCAAGCACATCGCTGAAAATGGCGCGATGGTCGACATGGACCAGGACAAGACCAAAGGGCAGAAAACCGATGGGCCTAAGTGGGATTACATTCGCCAACTGCTGACCAACCGCATGATGCTCGGCGTGTACCTCGGCCAATACTGCATCAACGGCATTACCTACTTCTTCCTGACCTGGTTCCCGGTGTACCTGGTGCAGGATCGCGGCATGACCATTCTCAAGGCTGGTTTCATTGCGTCTTTGCCGGCGATCTGCGGGTTTATAGGTGGGGTGTTGGGCGGCGTGATTTCCGACTACCTGCTGCGCAAGGGCCATTCGCTGACGTTTGCGCGCAAGGCGCCGATCATCGGTGGGTTGCTGATCTCCAGCAGCATCGTGGCGTGCAACTATGTCGACATCGAATGGATGGTGGTGGGCTTCATGGCCCTGGCCTTCTTCGGTAAAGGCGTTGGCGCACTGGGTTGGGCGGTGGTGTCCGACACCTCGCCGAAACAAATCGCCGGCCTCAGTGGCGGCTTGTTCAATATGTTTGGCAACCTGGCGTCTATCAGTACGCCTATCGTGATCGGTTACATCATCAGCACCACCGGCTCGTTCAAGTGGGCATTGGTGTTCGTCGGCGCCAACGCGCTGGTGGCGGTGTTCAGTTACCTGGTGATTGTCGGCCCGATCAAGCGCGTGGTGCTCAAAGATCCACCCAGCAAAGGGCCTGAGCTGACTAAATTTACCGAAGCGCACTCTTGAGGGGCGATGTAATGCAGTTGATTGAACATGCCGACTCGCCGCGCTCGATCCGTTTGCACGAGCGTGACAACGTGGTGATCGTGGTCAACGACCAAGGCGTACCGGCCGGGACCGAGTTTCCGGACGGCCTGGTGACCGTGGATTTCATCCCGCAGAGCCACAAGGTGACCCTGGAAGACATCCCCGAAGGCGGTCAGATTATTCGCTATGGCCAGACCATCGGTTACGCCCTGGCGCCGATTCCGCGTGGCAGTTGGGTGCAGGAAGACCAACTGCGCATGCCCACCGCGCCACCGCTGGACAGCTTGCCGCTGTCCACCGAAGTGCCCGACACCCAGGCGCCATTGGAAGGCTTCACCTTCGAGGGTTATCGCAATGCCGACGACACCGTGGGCACGCGCAATATTCTCGGTATCACCACTACCGTGCAGTGCGTTACCGGCGTGCTGGACCATGCGGTCAAGCGCATCAAGGATGAGTTACTGCCCAAGTACCCTTACGTCGATGACGTGGTGGCGCTGACCCACAGTTACGGCTGCGGCGTGGCGATCACCGCGACGGATGCCTACATCCCGATCCGCACCGTGCGCAATCTGGCGCGCAACCCGAACCTGGGTGGCGAAGCGCTGGTGATCAGCCTGGGATGCGAGAAATTGCAGGCCGGGCAGGTAATGCACGACAACGACAGCTCCGTCGACCTGAGCGAGCCATGGCTGTATCGGCTGCAGGATTCCAGCCACGGTTTTACCGAGATGATCGAGCAGATCATGGCGCTGGCCGAGGTCCGTTTGAAAAAACTCGACCAGCGCCGCCGTGAAACCGTGCCGGCGTCGGAACTGATCCTGGGCATGCAATGTGGCGGCAGCGACGCATTTTCCGGCATCACTGCCAACCCGGCGCTGGGCTATGCCTCGGACTTGCTGCTGCGGGCCGGGGCGACGGTGATGTTTTCCGAAGTGACTGAGGTCCGCGATGCCATCTATCTGCTGACTTCTCGGGCGCAGACCAAGGAAATTGCCGAAGAGCTGGTCAGGGAAATGGACTGGTACGACCGTTACCTGGCCAAAGGCGAGGCCGATCGCAGTGCCAACACCACACCGGGCAACAAAAAGGGCGGGTTGTCGAATATTGTCGAGAAGTCCCTTGGCTCCATCGTCAAATCCGGCAGCAGCGCGATCAATGGCGTGCTCGGCCCGGGCGAGCGCGTCAAGAGCAAAGGCCTGATCTTCTGCGCGACGCCGGCCAGCGACTTTGTGTGCGGCACTTTGCAACTGGCGGCCGGGATGAACCTGCATGTGTTCACCACCGGGCGTGGCACGCCTTATGGGCTGGCGATGGCGCCGGTGGTGAAGGTCTCGACGCGTACGGAATTGGCTCAGCGCTGGCCGGACCTGATCGATATTGACGCCGGGCGCATTGCCACCGGGCGTGCGACGATCGAGGAGTTGGGGTGGGAGTTGTTCCACTTCTACCTGGACGTGGCCAGCGGCAAGAAGCAGACGTGGGCGGAGCGGCACAAGCTGCATAACGACATTACGCTGTTCAACCCGGCGCCCATTACCTGAGACCGCGTCGAACCCTGTGGGAGCTGGCTTGCCTGCGATGGGGATGTATCAGTAACGGATGTATCGACTGACACTCTGCCATCGCAGGCAAGCCAGCTCCCACATTTGATGGGGCTTACCCAGACGAGCCGGGCCGCATGGCTTATCATTAGCCCCCTGATAACGCTCACCAAGGTTCTCCCCGGCATGCTGGCTATCTTCCTCACCACCCTCACCATCACCGCGCCGGTGTTTGCCATGCTGTTCCTCGGTGTGCTGCTCAAGCGCATCCACTGGATCAACGACAACTTTATCCACACAGCCTCGTCCCTGGTATTCAACGTCACCATGCCGGCGCTGTTGTTCCTGGGCATCCTGCATGCCGACCTGCACTCGGCGCTCAAGCCGGGGTTGCTGATCTACTTTGCCGTCGCCACGCTGCTGAGCTTTGCCCTGGCCTGGGGTTGGGCGATCTTCCGTTGCCCGCGTGAGGACCGTGGCATCTACACCCAGGGCGCGTTTCGCGGCAATAACGGCGTGATCGGCCTGGCGCTGGCGGCCAGCATGTACGGCGACTACGGCATTTCCCTCGGCGCGATCCTCGCGGCGCTGGTGATCCTGTTCTACAACACGCTGTCGACCATCGTGCTGGCGGTGTACAGCCCGGTGATCAAGTCCGACCCCTGGAGCATCTTCAAAAGTGTGATAGCCAACCCGCTGATCATCAGCGTGATTGCGGCCGCGCCGTTCGCTATTTTCAATCTCGGCCTGCCTGCCTGGCTGGAGTCGTCCGGCCAGTATCTGGCGGACATGACCTTGCCGCTGGCACTGATCTGCATCGGCGGCACCTTGTCACTGGCGGCCTTGCGCAAAAGCGGGAGCATGGCCTTGAGTGCCAGCCTGGTGAAGATGATCGGCTTGCCGCTGGCGGCGACACTTGGCGCCTGGCTGCTGGGCTTTCGGGGGCCGGAACTGGGGATTCTGTTTCTGTATTTCGGCGCGCCGACTGCGGCGGCGAGTTTCGTCATGGCCAGGGCGGCGGAGGGTAATCATGAACTGGCGGCGGCGATTATCGTGATCACCACGTTGATGGCGGCGGTGACCACCAATATCGGGATCTTCGTGTTGCAGGCGGGGGGCTGGATCTGAATTTTTCGGTGTGGTTGAGGGCCAATAGCAGGCAAGCCAGCTCCCACATTTGAATGTATTCACAGTTCAAACTTTGGGAGCTGGCCTGCCTGCGATGACTATCTGACAGTCACTGCTTATCTGCCTGATACGCCTCAATCACTTCCTGCGCCGCCCGAAACGCGTCAATCGCCGCTGGCACACCCGCATACACCGCGCAATGCAGCAGCGCCTCGCGAATCTCTTCCACGGTACAGCCATTGTTCAACGCGCCACGTACGTGGCCCTTGAGTTCCTGCGGGCATTTGAGCGCCGTGAGGGCGGCGAGGGTGATCAGGCTGCGGGTCTTCAATGGCAGACCTTCGCGGTTCCACACGCTGCCCCAGGCATGTTCGTTGACGAAATCCTGCAGCGGCTGGGTGAACTCGGTGGCATTGCCCAGGGCGCGATCGACGAACACATCGCCCATCACCTGGCGACGCACTTCAACCCCGGGCTTTTTCTGATCGGTCATTGCGATTCCCTCTTGCGTTGGCGGCGCCAGGCTCGCAGCGTGCTGAATATCAGAAAAGCCACCAGCGCCGGCAGGATGTAATACAGCATCAAGTGTTCAAGTTTGTTGGCCAGGGGCGTGCCGAACGTGAACGACACTACGTGCAGCCCATACACCAGGTACAGACCCAGAAACACCAGGCCTTCGGCGCGAGTGACCCGGTAGCCGGTGTAGAACACCGGCAGGCACAGCACCACCACGCCGAGCATCACCGGCAGGTCGAAGTCCAGGGCGTTGGGCGACACCGACAGCGGAGAGGGCGCCACCAGGGCCGTAAACCCCAGCACGCCCAGCAGATTGAACAGGCTGCTGCCGATCACATTGCCCACGGCAATCTCGCGTTGGCCGCGCAGGGCGGCAATCAGCGAGGTGGCCAGGCACGGCAGCGAGGTGCCGACACCGATGAGCGTCAGGCCGATGATGCGCTCCGAGAGGCCCAAGTCGCTCGCCACATCCACCGCCGCGCCCAGCAGCAAATGCCCGGCCAGCACCAGGATCAACAGCCCGCCCAGCATCAGCAATACGCTGCTCAGCCATGGCGCCCTGGCGACGGTGTCCAATGTGCGAGGCCGGCGGGAATGGCGGGTCTGGTAGTGCAATACACCGAGGTAGGCCATCAGGGCCGCGAGCAGTAACAGGCCGTCAGCCGGCGTCAGTTCTTCATTGGCCGACAGGGTAAACACCAGCAGGGCGGCGAAAATCATCACCGGGATGTCCAGGCGCACCAGTTGCCGCGACACTCGCAGGGGGATGATCAGCGCGGACAGGCCCAAGGTGACGAGGATGTTGAAGATGCTGCTGCCGATCACGCTGCCCACGGCAATGTCAGTATTGCCGGCCAGGGTGGCTTGCAAACTGACGGTCATCTGCGGCGCACTGCTGCCGAAGGCGACGATGCTCAAACCGATGATCAGCGGCCGCACCTTGAGGCTGGCCGCCAGGCGCACGGCGGCCCGCACCAGGATTTCGGCGCCGATAATCAGCAACACCAGGCCACTGATCAATTCGAGCAGGCTGAAGGGGGAGAGGGCGGTTAGTCCGAAGATGGCCAGGGCTCCTGTCAGTTGTTCAGCGCTTGCACGCGAACCCGTGCGGTTCCGCTGCCCAGCATACCGAGCTGTTCGGCAGCCTTGCGTGAAACATCAATCAGGCGGCCACGGGTGTGCGGGCCGCGATCATTGATGCGCAGGACCACGGATTTGTTGTTGTCGAGATTAGTCACCTTGACCCGGGTGCCGAAAGGCAGGCGCCGATGAGCGGCGGTCAGGGCGTTCTGGCTGAAGGGTTCACCGCTGGCGGTTCTATTGCCATGGTGCTTGGCGCCGTAATACGAGGCGGTGCCGGCTTCGTCGTAGCCGTTGGGGTCGATGAGGCCGCTGGCGCAACCGGCCAGCAGAGAGAACAGGGCCAGTAGGCCGAGTAGACGCTTCACGTTAAGTAAGTCCCCATTGTAAATGTGGGAGCTGGCTTGCCTGCGATACAGGCACCTCGGTGTCGCAGTTGCACCGAGGCGCTGCTATCGCAGGCAAGCCAGCTCCCACATGGGGTCCGAGTTGGGCATGAAATCCCGCCCGGACCATTTCACCGCGAATCAGCCTTCGAGCTTGCTTTTCAGCAGTTCGTTCACCTGTTGCGGGTTGGCCTTGCCTTTGGAGGCTTTCATCGCCTGACCGACAAAGAAGCCGAACATCTTGCCGCGCTTGGCTTCGTCTGCGGCGCGGTATTGCTCGACCTGTTCGGCGTTGGCCGCCAGCATTTCATCGAGTACGGCCGAGATCGCGCCGCTGTCGGTGACTTGCTTCAGGCCACGCTTGTCGATGATCTCGTCCGCATTGCCTTCGCCTGCCGCCATCGCTTCAAACACGGTCTTGGCGATTTTGCCGGAGATGGTGTTGTCCTTGATGCGCAGCAGCATGCCGCCCAGTTGTTCGGCGGTAACCGGTGCTTCGTCGATTTCCAGGCCCTGCTTGTTCAACAGGCTGCCCAGCTCAACCATTACCCAGTTGGCCGCCAGTTTGGCGTCGCTGGCAATGCTCACGACTTTTTCGAAGTAGTTGGCTTGCTCACGGCTGGACGCCAATACGCTGGCATCGTAGACCGACAGGCCGAACTGCGCCTGAAAGCGCTCGCGTTTTTGCTGCGGCAATTCCGGCAGGGTGGCACGGATATCATTGAGGAACGAATCCTCAAGAACCACCGGCAACAGGTCCGGGTCGGGGAAGTAACGGTAGTCGTTGGCTTCCTCTTTGCTGCGCATGGCGCGGGTTTCATCTTTGTTCGGATCGTACAGGCGGGTTTGCTGGATCACCTTGCCGCCGTCTTCGATCAGTTCGATCTGGCGACGCACTTCGCTGTTGATCGCCTTCTCGATAAAACGGAACGAGTTGACGTTCTTGATCTCGCAGCGGGTGCCGAACTCGACCTGGCCCTTTGGACGGATCGACACGTTACAGTCGCAACGCAGCGAGCCTTCGGCCATGTTGCCGTCGCAGATGCCCAGGTAGCGCACCAGCGCGTGGATCGTCTTGACGTAAGCCACGGCTTCCTTGGCGCTGCGCATGTCCGGCTCGGAGACGATTTCCAGTAACGGCGTGCCGGCACGGTTCAGGTCGATGCCGGTAGCGCCCGGGAATTCTTCATGCAGGCTCTTGCCGGCATCTTCTTCCAGGTGCGCGCGGGTGACGCCAACACGCTTGATGGTGCCGTCTTCCAGCGGGATGTCCAGGTAGCCTTTGCCGACGATCGGCAATTCCATCTGGCTGATCTGGTAGCCCTTGGGCAGGTCCGGGTAGAAGTAGTTCTTGCGCGCGAACACGTTGTGCTGGCCGATCTCGGCGTCAATCGCCAGGCCGAACATCACCGCCATGCGCACCGCTTCCTGGTTCAACACCGGCAGTACGCCGGGCATGCCCAGGTCGACCAGGCTGGCCTGGGTGTTGGGCTCTGCGCCGAACGTGGTGGCGCTACCGGAGAAAATCTTCGATTGGGTGGCGAGCTGGGTATGAATCTCCAGCCCGATCACAACTTCCCATTGCATAGTGTTCTCCTCAGAAGCCGGTAGGGGTGCGAGTGTGCCAGTCGGTGTTCAACTGGTACTGGTGCGCCACATTGAGCAGGCGGCCTTCCTGGAAATACGGGGCGAGCAATTGCACGCCGACCGGCAGGCCATCGACGAAACCGGCTGGCATGGACAAGCCCGGCAAGCCCGCGAGGTTGGCGGTGATGGTGTACAGGTCTTCCAGGTACTCGGCGATCGGGTCGCCGGTCTTGGCGCCAATCTTCCAGGCCGGGTTCGGCGTGGTTGGGCCGAGGATCACATCGACTTCTTCAAAAGCAGCCATGAAGTCGTTCTTGATCAGGCGACGGATTTTTTGCGCCTTGAGGTAGTACGCGTCGTAGTAGCCGGCCGACAGTGCGTAGGCACCGACCATAATGCGGCGTTGTACTTCGGCACCGAAGCCTTCGCCCCGGGAGCGTTTGTACAGGTCGGTCAGGTCTTTCGGGTTTTCACAGCGGTAGCCGAAACGTACGCCGTCGAAACGCGACAGGTTGGAGGAGGCTTCTGCCGGCGCGATCACGTAGTACGCAGGAATCGCGTGCTGGTTGTTCGGCAGGCTGATTTCCTTGATCACGGCGCCGAGCTTTTCCAGCTCCCTGACGCTGTTGTGCACCAGTTCGGCGATACGCGGGTCGAGGCCGGCGCTGAAATATTCTTTTGGCACGCCGATACGCAGGCCTTTGATCGACGTATTCAGGCTGGCGCTGTAGTCCGGCACTGGCTCATCGATGCTGGTGGAGTCCTGTTTATCGAACCCGGCCATACCTTGTAACAATATTGCGCAGTCTTCGGCAGTGCGTGCCAACGGGCCGCCCTGATCCAGGCTGGAGGCGTAGGCGATCATGCCCCAACGGGAAACACGACCGTAGGTCGGCTTCAGGCCTGTGAGGTTGGTGAACGCGGCAGGCTGACGGATCGAGCCGCCGGTGTCGGTTGCCGTGGCGGCCGGCAGGAAGCGCGCGGCAACGGCGGCAGCCGAACCACCCGACGAACCGCCGGGCACGTGTTCCAGGTTCCACGGGTTTTTCACCGCGCCGTAGTAGCTCGACTCGTTGGCCGAACCCATGGCGAATTCGTCCATGTTGGTCTTGCCCAGGGTCACGGCCCCGGCGGTAGCCAGCTTGGACACCACGGTGGCGTCGTAGGGCGCCTTGAAGTTGTCGAGCATCTTCGAGCCGCAGCTGGTGCGAATGCCCTGGGTGCAGAACAGGTCTTTGTGGGCGATCGGTGCGCCCAGCAGTGCGCCGTTTTCACCGTTGGCGCGACGCACGTCGGCGGCCTTGGCCTGGCTCAGGGCCAGCTCTTCGGTGAGGCTGATGAAGCTGTTGACCTTGGGGTCGAGCTCGGCGATACGCGCAAGCAGGGTCTTGGTCAGCTCTTCGGAAGAAAACTTTTTGTCGGCGAGACCGCGGGCGATCTCGGCCAGAGTCATGTGATGCATTGCAGGCTCTTTCCCTTTAGTCGATGACTTTCGGAACCAGGTACAGGCCGTTTTCGACCGCTGGCGCGATGGACTGGTAGGCCTCGCGATTATTTCGCTCGGTCACAACGTCTGCACGCAGGCGCTGGCTGGCTTCCAGTGGGTGAGCCAGGGGCTCGATGCCGTCGGTATTGACGGCCTGCATTTGGTCAGCCAGCCCGAGAATGCTGTTCAAGGCTGCGGTGGTCTGTGGAAGATCGGCTTCATTCAGGCCAAGCGAGGCCAGATGAGCGATTTTTTCCACGTCGGAGCGTTCAAGCGCCATGGGATTCTCCAGTGGAAAACAGAACGGAGGGCGTCCGTGTGTTAGATTGTCGGAACACTACCGCATTTCTACGGTCATAAGGCCGCGATTGTGGGGGTTGGTGCACAGAAAGTCGGCCAATTTAGCACATTGGCGCCTTGCCCAAAATCCCTGTCGTTGTTAGAGTTTGCCGCACTTTTTTACCCACGCGTTGCCTAGGGTCCTTTCCCCATGTTCAAGAAACTGCGTGGCATGTTTTCCAGCGATCTTTCCATTGACCTGGGCACTGCCAACACCCTTATTTACGTGCGCGAGCGCGGTATCGTTCTGAATGAGCCATCGGTTGTGGCCATTCGGACCCATGGTAATCAGAAAAGTGTCGTTGCCGTTGGCACCGAGGCCAAGCGCATGCTCGGCCGAACACCAGGCAACATCGCTGCCATTCGTCCGATGAAAGACGGCGTGATCGCCGACTTCAGCGTCTGCGAGAAGATGCTGCAGTACTTCATCAATAAAGTTCACGAAAACAGTTTTCTGCAGCCCAGCCCTCGTGTGCTGATCTGCGTTCCATGCAAGTCCACCCAGGTGGAGCGTCGTGCCATCCGTGAATCGGCCCTTGGTGCCGGTGCTCGCGAAGTGTTCCTGATCGAAGAACCCATGGCTGCCGCTATCGGCGCTGGTTTACCGGTTGAGGAAGCGCGCGGTTCGATGGTGGTCGATATCGGTGGTGGTACCACTGAAATCGCCCTGATTTCCCTGAACGGTGTGGTGTATGCCGAATCCGTCCGTGTAGGCGGCGACCGCTTCGACGAAGCGATCATCACTTATGTGCGTCGTAACTACGGCAGCCTGATCGGTGAATCCACTGCTGAGCGCATCAAGCAGGAAATCGGCACCGCTTACCCGGGCGGCGAAGTTCGCGAAGTCGATGTTCGCGGTCGCAACCTGGCCGAAGGCGTTCCACGTGCCTTCACCCTGAATTCCAACGAAGTGCTGGAAGCTCTGCAAGAGTCCCTGGCCACTATCGTTCAGGCTGTGAAGAGCGCCCTGGAGCAATCGCCGCCGGAACTGGCTTCCGACATCGCCGAGCGTGGCCTGGTGCTGACCGGTGGTGGTGCCTTGTTGCGCGACCTCGACAAGCTGCTGGCCCAGGAAACCGGCCTGCCGGTGATCGTTGCCGAAGACCCGCTGACCTGCGTCGCCCGTGGCGGTGGCCGTGCACTGGAAATGATGGATAAACACACCATGGACCTGCTCTCCAGCGAATAAGATTGCTTGGTTAGTTCATGCTTCGCCCGCAGGCAGCACTTTGCAGTGCTGCCTGTTGGCGTTTATCTTCTTCAATCTGCATCCAGGCCGGTTTGATGCCGTATGAATAAAGAGAACATTTGCCTGGGAGGAGCGGCTTATTAAACCGCTTTTCGCCAAAGGCCCCTCATTGGGCGTGCGCTTATTGGTGCTGGTCGTGCTTTCGGTCGCGCTGATGGTGGTCGATGCCCGCTTTGCACTGCTCAAGCCCGTGCGTAGCCAGATGTCGCTGGTGTTGATGCAGACTTACTGGATCACCGACCTGCCGCAACGTCTCTACCAGGGCGTGGCCAGCCAATTCGGCAGCCGCACCGAGCTGGTCGCCGAGAACGAAAAACTCAAGACTGAAAACCTGCTGTTGCAGGGGCGCATGCAAAAGCTGGCGGCCCTCACCGAGCAGAACGTTCGGCTGCGCGAGTTGCTCAATTCTTCCGCGCTGGTCAACGAAAAGGTCGAGGTGGCCGAGTTGATCGGCATGGACCCCAATCCGTTTACCCATCGCATCATCATCAACAAGGGTGAACGCGACGGTGTGGTCCTCGGTCAGCCGGTGCTCGACGCCCGTGGCCTGATGGGCCAGGTGGTTGAGCTGATGCCTTACACCTCACGGGTGTTGCTGCTCACGGACACAACCCACAGCATTCCAGTGCAGGTCAACCGTAACGGCTTGCGTGCGATTGCCAGCGGTACAGGCAACCCGGAGCGTCTTGAGTTGCGTCATGTGGCGGACACTGCCGACATCAAGGAAGGCGACCTGCTGGTCAGCTCCGGCCTGGGTCAGCGTTTCCCGGCGGGTTACCCGGTCGCGACGGTCAAGGAAGTGATCCACGATTCCGGCCAGCCGTTTGCGATCGTCCGCGCCGTACCGACTGCCGCCCTGAACCGCAGCCGCTACCTGCTGCTGGTATTCAGCGACAACCGTACCCCGGAAGAGCGCGCCAACGACGCCGCGCAGGCCCAGGAAGCGGAAGACAAGCAGAACGGCACTGCGCCGGTCATTCCTGCCACGGTGCCGAAACCGGCGTTCGTGGGGCCGCCTGCGCCCGTAGCAACCCCGGCAGCCCCCGTGGCGACGCCGGTCAAGCCAGCGGCTCACAGCGCGCGCGCGGCCAAGCCGGTTGCAACCAAACCACCTGTGTCGGCGCCCGCCGCCACAACCCCGGCGGCTAAACCGCCTGCGGCTGCGACCCCGGCAACCCGGTCACCGGCCGCCGCCCCGGCAACCACGCGGCAGAGGGAGGAATAATGGCCGGTACTCATTCGCGTAATGGCTGGATCGTCTGGCTGACCTTCGCCATCGGCTTGCTGCTAAGCGTTTCGCCGCTGCCGCAATTCATGGAAATCCTGCGACCGCTCTGGCTCGCGTTGTTGCTCGCCTTCTGGTCGCTGACCTTGCCGCATAAAGTCGGGATGGTCACGGCGATGTGCCTGGGCTTGGCGGAAGACGTGCTCTATGGCACCTTGCTGGGCCAGAACGCGTTGATCCTCACCTTGATTACGTTCCTGGTGCTGTCACTGCAACAGCGCCTGCGGATGTTCCCGATGTGGCAGCAGTGCCTGGTGATCCTGGTGATCTTCGGCCTGGCGCAGTTGGTGCAACTGTGGCTCAGCGCCTTGACCGGTAACCGTCAGCCAACCTTGGCGTTGGTCTTGCCTGCCCTGGTCAGCGCACTGCTGTGGCCTTGGGTCAGTTTCGGTCTGCGTGGGTTACGTCGTCGCTATAAAATCAATTGAATGGATTGCGAGGCTCTGCCTGGTTATCGAACCCTACAGGGAGAGTCTGGAATGAATTCGCTTTATCTGGCCTCGGGCTCCCCAAGGCGGCGTGAACTGCTGACCCAGATCGGTGTGCCATTTACCGTGGTCAGCGCCGCTATTGACGAAACTCCTCTTACAAACGAATCCGCCGTTGCCTACGTCGAGCGCCTTGCTCGGGGTAAGGCGTCGGCGGGGGTTTCTGCGCTTGAACAAATCTCCGGCGTCTGTGTACTGGGCGCCGACACGGCCGTAATCGTTGATGGTCAGATTTTGGGCAAGCCCGTGGACCAGGCCGATGCCCTGGCGATGTTGCTGGCTCTTTCCGATCGAGAACATGAAGTGCTCACTGCCATCGCCGTCACCGACGGCCAGCGCTGCGATACTCGGTGTGTAAGCAGCCGCGTACGGTTTCGTGGGATTTCTGTCGAGGAGGCTACAACCTACTGGCACAGTGGTGAGCCACAGGACAAAGCTGGCGGCTATGCTATCCAAGGGCTTGGGTCTGTGTTCGTTGCCGGACTCAATGGCAGCTATTCCGCTGTGGTAGGCCTGCCGGTGTGCGAAACCGCGCAACTGCTTGGCCAATTCGGCATACCCTGTTGGCAAAACCTTACCGCGCGCTGAACGCCTTACTTGCGCGCCAAGCCTTAAGCGATCGGTCACTATTGTGAAAACGCCTGAACGAGACCCAGCCATGAGTGAAGAGATTCTGATCAATATCACGCCGATGGAATCGCGCGTGGCGGTGGTAGAAAACGGTGTTCTGCAAGAAGTGCACGTCGAGCGCACCCAGAAGCGCGGGATCGTTGGCAACATCTATAAAGGCAAGGTTGTGCGCGTACTGCCAGGGATGCAGGCCGCGTTCGTTGACATCGGCCTGGACCGTGCCGCGTTTATCCACGCTTCGGAAATCTCCCTGCGCGAAGGCCCTGCGGTCGAGAGCATCAGCGCATTGGTGCATGAAGGGCAGAGCCTGGTGGTGCAAGTCACCAAGGACCCTATCGGTTCCAAAGGCGCTCGCTTGACGACGCAACTGTCAATTCCGTCGCGTTATCTGGTGTACATGCCGCGGACTGCCCACGTCGGCATTTCCTTGAAAATCGAAGACGAAGCCGAGCGTGAACGCCTGAAAAAGGTGGTCAGCGACTGCGTGGCCGCTGAGGGCATCAAGGAAGCCGGCGGTTTTATCTTGCGCACCGCCGCAGAAGGCGCCGGCGCCGATGAAATCCTGATGGACATTCGCTACCTGCGGCGCTTGTGGGACCAGATCGGTGCACAGATCAAAACCATTGGTGCTCCGAGCGTCATCTATGAAGACCTGGGCCTGGCCCTGCGCACGCTGCGTGACCTGGTCAGCCCGAAGATTGAGAAAATCCGCATCGACTCGCGGGAAACCTTCCAGCGCACCACGCAGTTTGTTGCCGAACTGATGCCGGAAATTGCCGACCGCCTGGAGCACTATCCAGGTGAGCGGCCGATCTTCGACCTGTATGGCGTTGAAGACGAAATCCAGAAAGCCCTGGAACGCAAAGTGCCACTCAAGTCCGGCGGCTACCTGGTGGTGGACCCGGCGGAAGCCATGACCACCATCGACGTCAACACCGGTGCATTTGTTGGCCATCGCAACCTCGAAGAAACCATTTTCAAGACCAACCTCGAAGCAGCCACCGCTATCGCGCGTCAGATGCGCCTGCGCAACCTGGGCGGCATCATCATCATCGACTTCATCGACATGGAAGACGAAGAACACCAGCGCCAGGTGCTGCGCACGCTCGAGAAGCAGCTTGAGCGCGATCACGCCAAGACCAATATCATCGGTATTACCGAGTTGGGCCTGGTGCAGATGACCCGCAAACGCACCCGCGAAAGCCTTGAGCAAGTGCTGTGCGAACCTTGCAGCAGTTGTCAGGGGCGCGGCAAGTTGAAGACCCCGGAAACTGTTTGCTACGAGATTTTCCGGGAAATCTTACGGGAGGCGCGTGCTTACCAGGCCGAAGGTTATAGAGTGCTCGCCAACCAGAAAGTGGTCGATCGATTGCTGGATGAGGAGTCGGGCAACGTTGCTGAACTGGAGGGGTTTATCGGGCGCACGATTCGCTTCCAGGTCGAAACCATGTATTCCCAGGAACAATACGACGTGGTGCTGCTCTGATCCCCAATCGCTTTCTTTCTTCGAGACCGGCAGACCTTGATCTTCCGTCCGCTAATTGCCTTGAGGGTCGCCTGACATGGAGCGTCTGAAACGCTTTTTTGCCGCTTTGACCCGTTGGAGCCTGGGCGTGTGCGCCTTACTGCTGGTGTTGGCGGCGGTGTACGTGAGCCTGGGTCGTGAGTTGGTCCCGCTGGTGGCCGAATATCGCGCCGAAATCCAAGCCAAGGCCCAGGCTGCGGTGGATGTGCCCCTGCAAATCGGCAGCCTGGAAGGGCGCTGGAGCGGCTTTGCGCCAGTATTGCTGGCCCACGACGTGATGGTCGGCGAAGGCAACAGCGCCTTGCGCCTGGATCAGGTCGAGGTGGTGCCGGATATCTGGGCCAGCCTCATGGCCCGTGAAGTGCGTATTGCTCACCTGGAAGTCAGCGGGTTGCAGTTGAGCGTCAAGGAAGACAAGGACGGCCACTGGGCACTGCAAGGTCTGCCGGTGCAGGACGACCAGCCGTTGGACCCGGAGCAACTGCTGACACGCATGCAGATCGTCAAGCGCGTGTCGTTGCTGGATAGCCAAGTCACCTTGCAACCGTTCGGCGAGGCGCCGCTGACCCTGACCTACGTGGGCCTGAGCCTGCACACCGGTGATTCGCGCCAACGCCTGGACGCACGCTTGACCCTGCCCGACGGCCAGCCGCTTGCCTTGAGCCTGCGTAGCCGAATTCGCGCAAGCCAATGGAAGGAGGGCGAAGTCGAGGCCTACCTCAGCCTGCCTCAAAGCGACTGGGCCAAATGGATTCCCGCAGAGCTGACCCAGCAATGGAAGCTCACGCAGTTGAAGGCGGGCGGGGAGTTCTGGCTGACGTGGGCCAAGGGCAACGTGCAAAGCGCCGTGGTGCACCTCAATTCACCCCAGGTGAAGGGCAACTACGCGGACCGTAAGCCGGTACATATCGAAAACCTCGCCCTCACCGCTTACCTGCAGCGCAGTGATAGCGGCCTGAAGGTGCTGTTCGATTCGCTGGCGATGAACATCGGCGAGACCCGTTGGGAGTCGCAGCTGCAATTGCAGCAAAGCCTGGCCACCGATAAAGAACAGGAAACCTGGAAGCTTCAGGCCGATCGTTTGGACCTGACCCCGATTACCCCGCTGCTGAATGCCCTGGCGCCGTTGCCGGAAGGGTTTGCCAAAGCGGTCGAACACCTGAAAGCCACGGGCCTGCTGCGCAATGTGCTGGTGGATTTCCGCCCGCAGGACACGACCGATCAGAAAGTCAGCTTCGCCGCCAACCTTGAGCGCATCGGCTTTGATGCGTACTTCGGCGCGCCGGCCGCGCGTAATGTGTCCGGCAGCATCAGCGGCGACCTTGGCCATGGCGAGTTGCGCATGGACAGCAAGGATTTTTCCTTGCACTTGTACCCGATCTTCGCCAAGCCCTGGCAGTACATGCAGGCCAACGCGCGCCTGACATGGACGCTGGATAAGGAAGGCTTCACCCTGATCGCCCCGTATATCAAGGTGCTGGGCGAAGAGGGCAAGGTCGCCGCAGACTTTTTGATTCGCCTGCATTTCGACCATGCCCAAGAAGACTATATGGACCTGCGGGTCGGCATGGTCGATGGCGATGGGCGTTTCACACCCAAATATCTGCCGGCGGTATTGAGCCCTTCACTGGATGAATGGTTGCGCACGGCGATTCTCAAAGGTGCGGTGGACCAAGGTTTCTTCCAGTACCAGGGGTCGTTGAACCACGACGCGTTGCCCGCTGCGCGCAATATCAGCCTGTTCTTCAAGGTGCATGACGCCGAACTGGCGTTCCAGCCGGGTTGGCCCCATGTGAGCAAGGTTAATGGCGAAGTGTTTGTCGAGGAGAGCGGTGTGCGCATCCTGGCCAGCAAGGGCCAATTGCTCGACACCAAGGTCAAGGACGTCTATGTCAACATCCCTCACGCGCCGGCCGGCAAGGACAGCCATCTGCTGATCACCGGCGGGTTTGCGGGTGGTTTGGGCGATGGCCTGAAAATCCTTCAGGACGCGCCAATAGGCACTGGCTCGACTTTCGTCGGTTGGAAAGGCGAAGGTGACCTGCAAGGCAAGCTGGATCTGGACATTCCTTTGGCCAAGGGCACCGAGCCCAATATTGTCGTGGACTTTCAGACTGACAAGGCTCGCCTGCAATTGGCGGAGCCGACTCTGGATCTGACCCAGCTCAAGGGCGATTTCCGCTTCGACAGCGCCAAAGGCCTGAGCGGCCAGAACATCTCGGCCAAGGCGTTCGATCGCCCCATCACGGCGCAGATCCTTGCCGATGGCAAGCCGGGCAGTATCAGTACGCGAGTCACTGCCAAGGGCCAGGTCACGGTCAAGCGGCTGACGGATTGGTTGAAAATCAGCCAACCGTTGCCGGTGTCCGGCGATATTCCATACCAATTGCAACTGACCCTGGACGGCGCGGACAGCCAACTGATGGTCAGCTCCAATATGAAAGGCGTAGCGGTGGACCTGCCGGCGCCTTTCGGTATGCCCGCCAGCCAGGGCCGCGACAGCGTATTCCGCATGACCTTGCAGGGTGCCGAGCGGCGTTACTGGTTCAGTTACGGCGAGCTGGCGAGTTTTACCTTTGCTGCGCCGGCGGATAAATTCAATGACGGTCGCGGGGAGCTGTTCCTTGGCAATGGTGACGCCGTGCTGCCTGCCGCCAAAGGCTTGCGTATTCGCGGTGTGCTTTCTGAACTGGACATCGACCCGTGGAAAAAACTGGTCGACCGCTACGCGGGTAATGACCCCGGCGGGAGTGCCAAGCAGTTGCTCAGTGGTGCGGACTTCAAGGTGGGCAAGCTGACCGGCTTTGGTACTCAGTTTGACCAGGTCAACTTGCAGCTTGATCGTAAGCCGGCAGCCTGGGGCTTGCAGCTGGACAGTCAGCAGGCCAAAGGCGCGGTAAATTTGCCGGACGCCAAGGGCGCACCCATTGCGATCAACCTGCAGTATGTGAAATTACCGGCCGTAGACCCTACCGTTCAGGCGGACGAAAATGCGCCGGATCCGTTGGCGGATATCGACCCCAAAGACATCCCTGCACTGGATATCGCTATCAACCAACTGTTCCAGGGGCCTGACTTGGTGGGCGCCTGGTCGCTGAAGATTCGACCGACCGCCAAAGGCCTGGCCTTCAACAACCTGGACTTGGGCCTCAAGGGGATGCAGCTCAAAGGTGCCGGTGGCTGGGAAGGTGCACCCGGTGCCAGCAGCAGTTGGTACAAGGGCCGCCTGGATGGCAAGAATATCGCCGATGTGCTCAAGGGCTGGGGCTTTGCGCCGACGGTAACCAGCGATGAATTCCACCTGGACGTGGATGGTCGTTGGCCGGGTTCGCCGGCGTGGGTCGGGCCCAAGCGTTTCTCCGGTAGTCTGGATGCCGCATTCCGCAAAGGTCAGTTCGTTGAGGTGGATGGTGGCGCCCAGGCCTTGCGGGTGTTTGGGTTGTTGAACTTCAACTCCATTGGCCGCCGTTTACGCCTGGACTTTTCCGACTTGCTCGGCAAAGGCTTGAGTTATGACCGGGTCAAAGGTTTGCTGGCCGCCAGTAATGGTGTGTTTGTGACCCGTGAGCCGATCACCATGACGGGGCCTTCTACCAACCTGGAGCTCAATGGCACCTTGGATCTGGTGGCTGACCGTGTCGACGCCAAGTTGCTGGTTACATTGCCGGTCACCAATAACCTGCCGATTGCCGCGCTGATCGTGGGTGCGCCGGCCATTGGTGGCGCATTGTTCCTGATCGACAAGCTGATCGGTGATCGTGTTTCGCGCTTCGCCAGTGTGCAATACAAAGTGGAAGGCCCTTGGAAGGATCCCAAAATCACCTTCGACAAGCCATTTGAAAAGCCAAACTGAGAGCCTGTGGAGTAGCATGGCCGCATGCCTTTTACGGAGTGTCGGCCTATGTCCTTTGCGGTAATTCAAATGGTCAGCCAGAGTGATGTGCTGGCCAACCTGGCACAGGCCCGGCGCTTGCTGGAGCAGGCGGCGGTAGGTGGTGCGAAGCTGGCAGTTCTGCCTGAGAACTTCGCTGCCATGGGGCGTCGTGACGTGGCCGATATTGGCCGCGCTGAAGCGTTGGGCGAAGGCCCGATCCTCCCATGGTTGAAACAGACCGCCCGCGACCTCACCTTATGGATAGTGGCCGGCACTTTGCCGCTGCCGCCCAAGGACCAACCTGACGCCAAGTCCAACGCCTGTTCGCTGCTGATCGATGATCGGGGTGAAATCGTTGCCCGTTACGACAAGCTGCACCTGTTCGATGTGGACGTAGCGGACGCGCGAGGTCGTTATCGTGAATCCGACGACTATGCTTTCGGGAGCAATGTGGTGGTGGCGGATACGCCGGTGGGCCGCTTGGGCCTGACGGTGTGTTATGACTTGCGGTTCCCGGAGCTGTACAGCGAATTGCGCGCGGCGGGGGCTGAATTGATTACCGCGCCTTCGGCCTTCACGGCGGTGACCGGTGCCGCGCATTGGGATGTACTGATCCGCGCGCGCGCCATTGAAACCCAGTGCTACCTGCTGGCGGCCGCTCAAGGCGGTGTGCATCCAGGCCCACGGGAAACCTTTGGACACGCGGCAATTGTCGACCCTTGGGGGCGAGTGCTGACCCAACAGGATCAAGGCGAGGCGGTGTTGTTGGCCGAACGCGACAGCAGTGAACAGGCGTCGATACGGGCGCGCATGCCGGTGGTCAACCATCGGCGCTTTTTCTCGCAGGGCGCACAGCGACCTGCTTCGGAACGATGAATTTAAGGCCAAACCTATGAGCGAGTTGTTGTCCTCAGTCAGTGAACACCTCCTGGCACCCGGTGGCGTGACCATCGAAAGTTTGCAAACCGTGCTCGGTGATCTGGCCGGGCCGGGCATCGACGCGGCCGATCTGTATTTCCAAGGCCAGATTTCGGAGTCATGGGCTCTCGAAGACGGCATTGTCAAGGAAGGCAGTTTCAACCTTGACCAAGGCGTGGGCGTGCGGGCGCAATCCGGTGAAAAGACCGGCTTTGCCTACAGCAACGCTATCACCCTTGAAGCCCTTGGCCTGGCTGCCCGTGCGGCGCGCTCGATTTCCCGTGCAGGCCAGAACGGCACGGTGCAGGCGTTCAGCACCCAGGACGTGGCCCAGTTGTACGCTCCGGATAACCCCCTGGAAGTGATCAGCCGTGCGGAGAAGGTCGACTTGCTCAAGCGTATCGACGCGGCCACCCGTGCCCTCGACCCGCGTATCCAGCAAGTGACCGTGAGCATGGCCGGTGTGTGGGAGCGCATCCTTGTGGCGTCCACTGACGGCGGCCTGGCGGCGGATGTACGGCCGCTGGTGCGTTTCAATGTCAGCGTGATCGTCGAGCAGAACGGTCGCCGTGAGCGTGGTGGTCATGGTGGTGGTGGGCGCACCGACTACCGTTATTTCCTCGCTGAAGACCGTGCCATGGGCTATGCCCGTGAAGCGCTGCGTCAGGCACTGGTCAACCTCGAAGCGATTCCGGCGCCGGCCGGTACATTGCCGGTGGTGTTGGGCTCGGGCTGGTCCGGTGTGTTGCTCCACGAAGCCGTTGGCCATGGCCTGGAAGGCGACTTCAACCGCAAGGGCAGTTCGGCCTACAGTGGGCGCATGGGCGAGATGGTCGCATCCAAGCTGTGCACCATTGTCGATGATGGCACCCTGGCCGGTCGCCGTGGCTCGCTGAGCGTCGACGACGAAGGTACACCGACCGAGTGCACCACGCTGATTGAAAACGGCGTGCTCAAGGGTTACATGCAAGACAAGCTCAACGCTCGCCTGATGGGCGTGGCGCGTACCGGTAACGGCCGCCGCGAGTCCTACGCGCACCTGCCGATGCCGCGTATGACCAACACCTACATGCTCGGTGGCGAAAGCGATCCGGCGGAAATCATCGCTTCGGTAAAACGCGGGATCTACTGCGCCAACCTCGGCGGTGGTCAGGTGGACATCACCAGCGGTAAGTTCGTGTTCTCCACCAGCGAAGCGTACCTGATCGAAGACGGCAAGATTACCGCGCCCGTCAAAGGGGCAACGTTGATTGGTAACGGGCCGGAAGCCATGAGCAAGGTGTCGATGGTCGGTAACGACCTGTCGCTGGACAGTGGCGTGGGCACATGCGGCAAAGATGGGCAATCAGTGCCAGTCGGCGTTGGCCAGCCAACCTTGAAGATTGATGCGATCACCGTGGGTGGCACGGGCTCGTAAGAGCCGGAGCTTCGGGTGGCGCAGAACGCCACCCGGGGAAGAGGATCAACGCAGGCCGCGTTGAGTCTCGTCCAGCTCACGGATGTATTTGAAAATTTTACGGCTGGTGGCCGGAGCCTTGTTTTGCGCCAGTTCGTGCTGGGCCTGACGGATCAGGGAGCGCAGTTGCTGGCGGTCCGCGTCCGGGTAGTCCAACACGAACTTCTCCAGCACAGCGTCATCGCCCGAAATCAGGCGGTCACGCCAACGTTCCAGGTTGTGGAAGCGTTCGTTGTACTGGCGAGTGGAGGCATCGAGTTGATCGAGCAAGGTCAGAATGGCGTCAGTGTCCTGATCGCGCATCAGTTTGCCGATAAACATGATGTGCCGTTTACGCGCGATATTCGCGGTGTGCTTAGGCGCATCAGCCAGGGCCCGGCGCATTTCGTCGGTCAGTGGCAGTTTTGCAACCAAGTCAGGCTTGAGCGTTGTAAGGCGCTCGCCAAGATCAACCAGAGCATGCAGCTCGCGTTTGACCTGGGTTTTGCTTTTCTCCCCATCGAGGGAGTCGTCGTAAGAATCAACCATGGTGGCAGTCCGCAAAGAAACGCCGCCATGATAACCAGTCGGGGGCCGCTTGTCCGGCCCGGTCGCTCGATGGCCTTAACCGAAAGCAGAATTTGAGTGGAGAAAACCATGAGTGCAGCCCAAAGCGTCGGTCCGCAAGCGTTACCGGCACTGCAGGAACAAGTCGAGCAGATCCTTGCCGAGGCCAAGCGCCAGGGGGCCAGTGCCTGTGAAGTGGCGGTCTCGCTGGAGCAGGGGCTGTCGACGTCGGTACGCCAGCGGGAAGTGGAAACCGTCGAATTCAACCGCGACCAGGGGTTTGGCATCACATTGTATGTGGGGCAGCGCAAAGGGTCGGCCAGTACCTCGGCCAGTGGGCCGGAAGCGATTCGCGAGACTGTCGCCGCGGCGTTGGCAATTGCCAAGCACACCTCCGAAGATGAAAGCTCGGGCCTGGCAGATAAGGCGCTGATGGCCAAGGACTTAAAGGATTTCGATCTTTTTCACGCCTGGGATATCACGCCCGAACAGGCAATCGAACTGGCGTTGACTTGCGAAGCGGCGGCATTTGATGCCGATCCCCGCATTAAAAACGCTGACGGCACTACGTTGAGCACGCATCAAGGCTGTCGCGTATATGGCAACAGCCATGGCTTTATCGGCGGTTACGCCTCCACTCGCCATAGCTTGAGCTGTGTGATGATCGCCGAAGCCAATGGCCAGATGCAGCGCGACTATTGGTATGACGTAAGCCGCCAGGGCGAATTGTTGGCCGACCCGGCCAGCATCGGCCAGCGCGCGGCGCAACGTGCAGCAAGCCGTCTGGGCGCCCGCCCGGTACCGACTTGCGAAGTGCCGGTGCTGTTTTCGGCTGAACTGGCCGGTGGCTTGTTCGGCAGTTTCCTGGGCGCGATTTCCGGCGGCAACCTGTACCGCAAGTCTTCGTTTCTTGAAGGCGCTATCGGCCAGAAACTGTTCCCTGAGTGGTTGACCATCGATGAACGCCCGCACCTGATGCGTGCCATGGGCAGCTCAGCGTTCGACGGTGATGGCCTGGCCACTTATGCCAAGCCGTTTGTCGAGAAGGGTGAGTTGGTGTCGTACGTACTGGGCACTTACGCCGGCCGCAAGCTTGGCCTGCCAAGCACAGCCAACTCCGGTGGCGTGCACAACCTGTTCGTCACCCATGGCGACGAAGATCAGGCGGCGCTGTTGCGTCGCATGGGTCGCGGCTTGCTGGTGACCGAATTGATGGGCAGTGGCCTGAATATGGTTACCGGTGATTATTCACGCGGCGCGGCAGGTTTCTGGGTGGAAAACGGTGAAATTCAATTCGCCGTTCAGGAAGTGACCATCGCTGGCAACATGCGCGATATGTTCAAGCAGATCGTCGCGGTGGGTAATGACCTGGAACTGCGCAGTAACATTCGCACGGGTTCTGTATTGATCGAGCGGATGACTGTCGCTGGCAGCTAACCCCTAGGAGGTTAACGAAAAAGGCGCGCCATCTTATCGATGGCGCGCCTTTTTTGTGGCTGAGCCATTAGCGGATTGACGTGCCGCTCTTGTTTTGATTCTTAATATCATTTAATAATAAATCTCATTATCGAGTGAGTGTGGACCATGAGTTCTGTCCTGCATGAGGATCCTTACCTGGAGAGCTGGCGCTGGATGAGTCGTCAGATTCGCTGCGGCCTCGATCCAAACGAACCTCGCCTGATTGAACATTACCTCAATGAAGGTCGATACCTGGCGTGCTGCACCGCGACCCATCCGTGGACGATCGCTGAAACCTCCTTCCACCTGCTGATCGACACCGCCGGCGATATTGCCTTGCCCTGGCACTGGCGATCCATGTGTCTGGACCAGGCGTGGCGTCCATTACGCGACATGGAAAAACTTTCCCACTGCGCCTGCCGCCTCAAGCGCTGGCAGACCTTTGCCTGGCAATTGGCGACCTGTGAATTGCTGCCTTCCCTTTCTGTTTCTGACCTGGTGCAAGGATCTTCCGATGAGTAACACCCGTATCGAACGCGACAGCATGGGCGAACTGCAAGTACCTGCCGAGGCCTTGTATGGTGCGCAAACCCAGCGTGCGGTGAATAATTTCCCGATCAGCAACCAACGCATGCCGGCGCAATTCATTCGCGCACTGATCCTGGCCAAAGCTGCCGCTGCCAAGGCTAACGTCGACCTTAAGCAAATCAGCGAAGGGCAGGGCAAGGCCATTGTCGACGCTGCCCAAGGCTTGCTCGAAGGCGATTTCATGCCGCACTTCCCGGTGGATATCTTCCAGACCGGCTCCGGCACCAGTTCCAATATGAACGCCAACGAAGTCATTGCGACCCTGGCCACACGCCTGCTGGGCGAGCCGGTCAACCCCAATGACCACGTGAACTGCGGCCAAAGCAGCAACGACATCATTCCCACCACCATTCACGTCAGCGCAGCGCTGGTTCTGCATGAGCAAACCTTGCCGGCCCTGCTGCACTTGGTTCAGGTGATTGAACACAAGGCTGAACAAGTCCACCCCTTCATCAAGACCGGCCGCACGCACCTGATGGACGCGATGCCCGTGCGCATGAGCCAGGTGCTCAATGGCTGGGCGCAACAGCTCAAGGCCAATATCGGTCACTTGCAGGACCTGCTGCCGAGCTTGCAGGCGTTGGCCCAGGGCGGCACGGCGGTCGGCACCGGGGTCAACGCACACCCGGAATTTGCGGCCCGTTTCAGCCAACAACTGAGCAGCCTCACCGGCGTGAAATTCACGCCGGGCAAAAACCTGTTCGCATTGATCGGCTCCCAGGACACCGCCGTCGCTGTCTCCGGCCAACTGAAAGCCACCGCCGTGTCGCTGATGAAAATCGCCAACGACCTGCGCTGGATGAACTCCGGCCCATTGGCCGGGTTGGGTGAAATCGAGCTGGAAGGCCTGCAGCCAGGCTCTTCGATCATGCCGGGCAAGGTCAACCCGGTGATCCCGGAAGCGACCGCCATGGTCGCCGCCCAAGTTATTGGCAATGACACGGTCATTACCGTCGCCGGTCAGTCCGGTAACTTCGAACTGAACGTGATGTTGCCGATCATTGCCCAGAACCTGCTCAGCAGCCTTGAACTACTGGCCAACTCCAGCCGGCTGCTGGCCGACAAGGCGATCGCCAGCTTCAAGGTCAACGAGGCCAAGCTCAAGGAAGCGCTGTCGCGTAACCCGATCCTGGTCACTGCACTCAACCCGATCATTGGTTACCAAAAAGCCGCTGAAATTGCCAAGAAGGCTTATCAGCAAGGCCGCCCGGTGATTGATGTCGCCCTCGAGCACACCGACTTGCCACGTAGCCAACTGGAAATCCTGTTGGATCCGGAAAAGCTCACAGCCGGCGGCGTGTAATCACCGACTCTGCTTTGGAGGTTCACCATGGAGCATTGGAAACGCACGATCGAACGGGCCAATCGCTGCTTTATGCAAGGCGAGCTGGTCGACGCTCGCGAAGCCTATTTGCAAGCCCTGGCCCTGGCTCAAGTGTTATTCGAGCGTTGGGCGGATGCCGACGAAGCAGTGGCGGCCTGCGTCATTTCCCATCACAACCTGGCGGACCTGCACCTGCGCCTGAACCAGCCTGAAGAAAGCGCGGAATACCTTTGTGCTATCCACCAGCGCCTCCTGCAGACCCTGCAAGACCCGCGCATGAGCCCGCAATTACGCGAGGCGGCGCTGCGCCAGAGCAGCAAAACTTATGTCGAGCTGTTGAATTTCATCAGCGATCACGGCGAGTACCCGCGTACCCATCGCTTGCTGGGTGGCACTGCTGCGCAACCGGGTACGTCGACCCGCAACAGCCCCTATTACGGAGCACATTGATATGTCCTACACCTTGCCGGCCTTGCCTTATGCCTACGATGCCCTGGAGCCGCATATTGATGCGCAAACCATGGAAATTCACTACACCAAGCATCACCAGACCTACATCAATAACCTGAATGCAGCGGTCGAAGGTACCGAGTTCGCCGGCTGGCCGGTTGAGAAACTGGTGTCCAGCGTTCAGCAATTGCCGGAAAAATTGCGTGCTGCAGTCATCAACCAGGGCGGCGGTCATGCTAACCACTCGTTGTTCTGGGCGGTGATGTCGCCGAAGGGCGGTGGCAAACCAGAAGGTGCGTTAGCCAAAGCCATCGACGAGCAATTGGGTGGCTTCGACAGTTTCAAGGAGGCCTTTACCAAAGCGGCCTTGACCCGGTTTGGCAGCGGCTGGGCCTGGCTGAGCGTTACCCCGCAAAAGACCCTGGTGGTGGAAAGCAGCGGTAACCAGGACAGCCCGCTGATGAGCGGCAACACGCCGATCCTGGGTCTGGACGTGTGGGAGCACGCTTACTACCTGCGCTACCAGAACCGTCGCCCGGAATACATCAATGCCTTCTACAGCGTCATCCATTGGCCGGAAGTCGCTGCACGCTACCAGGCCGCCGTGGCCTGACATTTATTTATAGCAAGATCTAAGGCCGACTATGGGCACTGAAACACTGGCGATCAGCAGTGGGCGAATGTTTCGTTACGCGTTTGGCTCGCTGCTGCTATTGGCAGGGACTGCGTTGCTGGTGGCACACGGGCTGACCTGGCTGGACCTTGAACTGCGTATCTTGCGTGCCTTGCAGGGCGGCGCGATCTGCGCGCTCGGCACGGCACTGGGCGCGGTGCCGGTGTTGGTGATTCGCCGGATGCCGGTGGCGCTGAGCGATACCTTGCTGGGCTTTGGTGCCGGGGTAATGTTGGCGGCGACGGCCTTTTCGCTGATCGTGCCGGGCATTGCAGCAGCCCAAAGCCTTGGGCTTTCGCCTTGGGGCGCGAGTGGTTTGATCAGCTTCGGGATCATGCTCGGGGCGTTCGGTCTTTATCTGGTCGACCGCAAGTTATCAGGCGCTAACCCGGAGATGCTGGTGGGCACGCCGGATAAACCGGTGATTCCCCCACGCATCTGGCTATTCGTATTTGCCATTATTGCGCACAACATTCCGGAAGGCATGGCGGTAGGCGTTTCGGCAGGTGGAGGAATGCCGGATGCCGACAGCTTGGCCATGGGGATTGCCCTGCAGGACGTACCGGAAGGTTTAGTGATCGCACTGGTCTTGGCCGGGGCGGGGATGTCGCGAGTCAAAGCGTTCCTGATCGGCGCGGCGTCGGGCCTGGTTGAACCGGTATTTGCTGTGCTGTGTGCGTGGTTGGTGAGCCTGGCGGAGGTTTTGTTGCCGCTGGGGCTCGCGCTGGCGGCTGGGGCGATGTTGCTGGTGGTGACGCACGAAGTGATCCCCGAGTCGCGCCGTAATGGTCACGAAAAGCTTGCCAGCCTGGGGTTGTGCGTCGGGTTCTGTTTGATGATGGTGATGGATACTGCTTTAGGGTGAGGCCATTGCAGCCTCACACCCGCCTCAAAGGGTGAGTTTACTCACCCTCATCAAAGAAGTTATTGATCAGCTTCACCAGCGCGTCCATCGCTTCCTGCTCTTGTTCGCCTTCCGTCTTTAAATGAATCCTGGTGCCCTTGCCGGCGGCCAGCATCATCATGGCCATAATACTTTTACCGTCGACCATGGAATCCGGAGTGCGCCCGGCGCGGATCTGGCAAGGAAACTGCCCGGCAACACCGACAAATTTAGCTGAAGCGCGGGCGTGCAGGCCCAGCTTGTTGATGATTTCAATTTCCAGAGCGGGCATCGCGGGGGTGTTCCTTTCAGCTAAGGTCGCGGTGGCGAACCTGAACGTTCTTGAGGGTTTGTTGCAGCACCTGGCCCAGGCGTTCGGTCAGGTAGACCGAGCGATGGTGGCCGCCGGTGCAGCCGATGGCAATGGTGACATAGGCCCGATTGCTTGCCGCAAAGCGCGGCAACCATTTGAGCAGGTAGCTGGAGATGTCCTGGAACATCTCCTCGACATCCGGCTGTGCAGCCAGGTACTCGGCCACCGGTTGATCAAGGCCTGACTGATCACGCAACTCCGGCTTCCAGTAAGGATTGGGCAGGCAGCGCACATCAAACACCAGGTCGGCATCCACCGGCATCCCACGCTTGAAGCCAAATGACTCGACCAGAAATGCGGTGCCAGGCTCCGGCTGATTCAGCAAACGCAGCTTGATCGCATCACGCAATTGATACAGGTTCAGGCCGGTGGTGTTGATCTTGAGATCGGCGAGGTCAATGATCGGTCCCAGCAGCGTGGTCTCGTCCTCGATGGCTTCGGCCAGCGAGCGGTGAGGGCTGCTGAGGGGGTGGCGTCGACGGGTTTCGGAGAAGCGCTTGAGCAGCGTCTCCTCATCGGCGTCCAGGTACAGCACATCGCAATTAATATGCTTGGCGCGTACTTCCTCAAGCAATTGCGGGAAGCGCTGAAGATGGCTGGGCAGGTTTCGGGCGTCAATCGAGACGGCAACCAGAGGCTGCGCCAGTTCGGTGTGGATCAGTGCACGTTCCGCCAACTCGGGCAGCAAACCGGCGGGCAGGTTGTCGATGCAATAAAATCCGTTGTCCTCAAGGACGTTGAGGGCGGTGCTTTTACCCGAGCCGGAGCGGCCGCTGACGATGATCAAACGCATGATTACTGCCCGTTTTGTTCATCCAGGACAACCTGATAGAGCGCCTCATTGCTGTTGGCACTGCGCAGTTTGTCGCGTACTTCCTTGCGGTCGAGCATGCTGGCGATCTGCCGGAGCAGTTCCAGGTGCGCATCGGTGGCGGCTTGCGGGACCAGCAGGACGAACAGCAGGTCGACCGGGGCGCCGTCGATGGCGTCGAAATCAATAGGTTTTTCCATGTGCAGCAGGGCGCTGACTGGAGACTCACAGCCTTGCAGGCGGCAATGGGGAATGGCGATGCCGTTACCAAAACCGGTTGAACCCAGTTTTTCACGGGCAATCAGCGCCTCATAGACAACTTGCTCATCCAGCTCAGGCACTTCACGGCTGATCAGGTTGGCAATTTGTTCGAGGGCTTTCTTTTTGCTGCCGCCCGGCACGTTCACGAGGGAACGGCCGGGGGTCAGGATGGTTTCAAGTCGAATCATGGGTGGGGAGTGTTAGCGGCCAGTGCCTTGAAGAAGGCTCTGCTGCTTTTCCTTATGCTTTTTAAGTTGGCGGTCAAGCTTGTCAGTCAAGGCATCGATCGATGCATACATGTCTTCATGCTCGGCATTGGCGACCACTTCGCCACCGGGTATCTGCAAGGTCGCTTCAATTTTCTGCTGAAGCTTATCGACCTTCATGATGACCTGCACATTGGTGATCTTGTCGAAATGACCCTCGAGTCGTTTCAGCTTCTGCTCGACATATTCGCGCAATGGAGGGGTGACTTCTACATGGTGTCCACTGATGTTGACTTGCATACAGCTTCTCCTTCGTTGCCAGTGCATAAAGCGACAGGCAAAAGCGCCTGCCACTGGAACGCTATGGCCCGCCCGTCACATCAAACGCTTACGCTCGCTGGAAGGCGCGATCCCGAGGGACTCGCGGTACTTGGCGACGGTTCGACGGGCGACCTGAATGCCTTGTGCCTCCAGTAAACCAGCGATCTTGCTGTCACTCAACGGCTTTTTCTGATTTTCCGCGGCAACCAGTTTTTTGATGATCGCGCGGATCGCCGTGGACGAGCATTCGCCGCCTTCGGAGGTGCTTACGTGGCTGGAGAAAAAGTATTTCAGCTCATAAATACCCCGTGGGGTATGCATGAATTTCTGTGTGGTCACCCTGGAAATTGTCGATTCATGCATGCCTACCGCTTCGGCGATATCGTGCAGGACCAGGGGTTTCATGGCCTCGTCGCCGTATTCCAGGAAGCCGCGTTGATGTTCGACGATCTGAGTGGCCACTTTCATCAGGGTTTCGTTGCGGCTTTGCAGGCTCTTGATGAACCAGCGCGCTTCCTGCAACTGGTTGCGCATGAAGGTGTTATCGGCGCTGGTATCGGCACGGCGCACAAAACCTGCGTATTGCGGGTTGACCCGCAGACGAGGCACCGACTCCTGGTTCAGCTCCACCAGCCAACGTTCGTTGTCTTTGCGCACGATCACATCGGGAACGACATATTCGGCTTCGCTGGACTCGATCTGCGAGCCCGGGCGAGGGTTAAGGCTCTGCACCAGCTCGATGACCTGGCGCAGGTCGTCTTCCTTGAGCTTCATACGGCGCATCAGCTGGCTGTAGTCGCGGCTGCCCAGCAGGTCGATGTAGTCGGTGACCAGGCGCTGGGCTTCGGCGAGCCACGGGGTCTTGGCAGGCAGTTGGCGCAGTTGCAGCAACAGGCACTCACTCAGCGTGCGCGCGCCGATACCGGCGGGCTCGAACTGCTGGATGCGGTGCAGGACGGCTTCGATTTCGTCCAGTTCGATGTCCAGTTCCGGATCGAAAGCCTCAAGGATCTCTTCGAGAGTCTCGTCCAGATAACCCTGGTTATTGATGCAGTCGATCAGGGTCACCGCGATCAGGCGATCGGTGTCGGACATCGGCGCCAGGTTCAATTGCCACAGCAAATGGCTCTGCAAGCTCTCGCCGACGGAGGTGCGGGTGGTGAAATCCCACTCGTCATCATCATTGCTGGGCAGGCTGCTGGCGCTGGTCTGGTAAACGTCTTCCCAGGCGGTGTCTACCGGAAGCTCGTTGGGAATGCGTTCGTTCCATTCGCCTTCCTCAAGGTTGTCCACCGTAGGGGCGGTTTCCTGATAGGAAGGTTCCTGCACGTCGGAATTGGGTTTTTGCTCGATGTTGTCGGCCAGCGGGTCTGCATTATCGAAGTCGTCGCCTTCTTCCTGGCGTTCGAGCATCGGATTGGACTCCAGGGCCTCCTGGATTTCCTGTTGCAGGTCCAGGGTCGACAATTGGAGCAGGCGGATGGCCTGTTGCAGCTGCGGTGTCATCGTCAGCTGCTGGCCCATTCTCAGGACTAGCGATGGTTTCATGGCAGGGGCTTAACACCTTATTCGCCGGCGCAATGCGCCATCCACGACAGGGCGCGTGAGCGCCAAACATAAGCAAATTATATGCCTGATGTCGGGGGCTTTGCCTAGAGCGCGGTAACAATAAAAAACCGGAGGTTTTTATTGACTCCCGCGCGCTTTGGCGAACGGCCAGACACCACAGTGCTTACAGGCGGAACTCGTGGCCCAGGTATACTTCCTTGACCAGTTCGTTGGCCAGGATGGTGGCGGAGTCGCCTTCGGCGATCAGTTGACCATCGTTGACGATATAAGCCGTTTCACAGATATCGAGGGTCTCACGGACGTTGTGGTCGGTGATCAATACACCGATACCCTTGGCCTTGAGATGATGGATGATCTGCTTGATGTCGCCGACCGAGATCGGGTCGACGCCGGCGAAGGGTTCATCCAGCAGGATGAATTTCGGCGCAGTGGCCAGGGCACGGGCGATTTCCACACGGCGACGCTCGCCACCGGACAAGCTCATGCCGAGGTTGTCGCGAATGTGGTTGATGTGGAATTCCTGCAGCAGGCTTTCCAGCTCTTTGCGGCGGCCGTCACGGTCGAGTTCCTTGCGGGTCTCCAGGATCGCCATGATGTTGTCTGCTACCGACAGTTTGCGGAAGATCGACGCCTCTTGGGGAAGATAGCCGATACCTGCGCGCGCACGACCGTGCATCGGCTGGTTGCTGACGTCCAGGTCATCGATCAATACACGGCCCTGATCCGCCTGGACCAGGCCAACAATCATGTAGAAGCACGTGGTCTTGCCGGCGCCGTTGGGGCCGAGCAAGCCAACGATCTGGCCGCTGTCGATCGATAAACTGACGTCGCGTACGACCTGACGGCTTTTATAAGCCTTGGCCAGATGCTGGGCTTTCAGGGTTGCCATTAGTTCGCCTTCTTCGCAGCGGGTTTGGGCGCAGGCTGGGCGGCGCCTTCTTTCTGCTTCGGCTGGATAACCATGTCGATGCGCGGCTTCGGAGTGCCGATCTTCGAGCCGGTAGCGCGACCCGCCTGGGCGATCTGCTTCACCGTGTCATAGGTGATTTTTTCACCGTCGGTGGTGTTGCCATCGCTGCTGACAACCCTGGCCTGGTCGATCAGGATGATGCGATTCTGCTGGGCGTGATACTGGATGGTCTTGCCATAGCCCTTGATCGGAGCCGGGTCCGTAGCCGCCTGCTTCTGTTCGAAGTAAGCCAGGTTGCCCACCGACGTCACCACATCAATGTCGCCAGCCGGCGTACGCGTGAGCGTCACCGTGTTGCCGGTGATTTTCATCGAGCCTTGGGTGATGATCACGGCGCCTGTGTAGGTCGCAACACCTTGCTTGTCATCCAGCTGAGCGTCGTCAGCCTGGATGTGGATCGGTTGCTGGCTATCGTTCGGCAGAGCCCAGGCGCTCACGCTTCCCAGTGCTGCGCCCAGACCGAGCAAAATAGGGAGGGTTTTAACGAGCCTCATACTGTCCTCTTACGTTCGATAGCAGGTGTATCCTGCTTTCTTTCAAATACGCTTTCATTCCCTTGCCAGTCGATACACCGCCAGCGCCGTCGATTCTAACGTCTTGCTCGGTCTGCGCATATTGCTGTTGTGGGAAAACGGTCATGCGACTGCTGGTAATAATGGTGTCGCGCTTCTTCTCGTCAGTACGTGCAACACGTACCGAGTCGATCAGTTCCACCTGGGTACCGTCCGGGTTGACCTCGCCACGCTTGCTGGTGACGTGCCACGGAAACTCGGTGCCGCGGTAAAGGTTCATGTCCGGGTTGGTCAGCAAACTGACCTCCGAAGCCTTCAAATGCTCGACCTTGTCCGAAGTCATCTCATACTGCACCTTGCCGTCAGGCAGGAATTGCACGGAGTAGGCATTGGTCGCGTAATAGTCGACAGCGCCTTCGTCAACCTGTGCTACAGGCTTGTCGAGAAAGCGCTCCGGGCTGATATTCCAGTAGCCCACCGCCAGGAACAGCGCGGCGATGACCCCGAATAGCAGGAAGTTGCGAATCTTTTTGCTCAGCATAAAACGCTCTATAGGTAGGCGGCGTGGGCCGCTTCAAGACTGCCCTGGGCACGCAGGATCAATTCGCAGAACTCGCGGGCGGCACCCTCACCGCCACGTGCGGTAGTGATGCCATGGGCATGTTCGCGAACAAACGCCGCCGCATTGGCGACGGCCATGCCCAGGCCCACCCGGCGAATGACCGGCAGGTCAGGCAGATCGTCGCCCAGATAGGCAACCTGCTCATAGCTTAGGTTGAGTTGGCCAAGAAGCTCGTCCAGAACCACCAGTTTATCCTCGCGGCCCTGATACAGGTAAGGAATCCCCAGGTTTTGTGCGCGGCGTTCCACAACCGGTGTTTTTCGACCACTGATAATGGCTGTTTGCACACCGGCAGCCATCAACATTTTGATGCCCTGGCCGTCGAGGGTGTTGAAGGTCTTGAATTCGCTGCCATCTTCGAGAAAGTACAGGCGGCCATCGGTCAGTACGCCATCAACGTCGAAAATCGCCAATTTGATGTTTTTGCCGCGTTCTAGCAAGTTGCTGGTCATTTACATCACTCCCGCACGCAGCAAGTCGTGCATGTTCAGGGCGCCAATCGGGCGGTCGTCGCTATTGACCACCACCAGCGCGCCAATCTTGTGGTCTTCCATGATCTTCAGCGCTTCGGCTGCAAGCATCTCGGGGCGTGCAGTCTTGCCGTGTGGCGTCATGACTGCATCAATGGTGGCGGTGTGGATATCGATCGTGCGGTCCAGGGTGCGGCGCAGGTCACCGTCGGTGAATACCCCGGCCAAACGCCCATCAGCCTCCAGGATCACGGTCATGCCCAGGCCTTTGCGGGTCATTTCCATCAGCGCGTCCTTCAGCAAGGTGCCGCGCTGCACGTGAGGCAACTCATCGCCTGAATGCATGACGTTTTCCACTTTAAGCAGCAGTCGACGACCCAAGGCGCCGCCCGGGTGCGAAAACGCGAAGTCCTCAGCGGTAAAGCCGCGAGCTTCCAGCAGGGCCACGGCCAGGGCATCGCCCATGACCAACGCTGCTGTGGTGGAGGAGGTCGGCGCCAGGTTCAGCGGGCAGGCCTCGTGGGCCACGTGAACATTCAGGTTCACTTCGGCAGCCTTGGCCAGCGTTGACTCCGGATTACCGGTGAGACTGATCATTTTGATGCCCAGACGCTTGATCAGCGGCAGCAGGGTCACGATTTCGTTGGTGGTGCCGGAGTTAGACAGTGCCAGGATGATGTCATCCTTGGTGATCATGCCCATGTCGCCGTGGCTGGCTTCGGCCGGGTGCACAAAAAAAGCCGTGGTCCCGGTACTTGCCAGGGTGGCGGCGATTTTGTTGCCGACGTGGCCGGATTTGCCCATGCCGACCACGACAACGCGGCCCTTGCTGGCCAGAATCATCTCGCATGCACGTACGAAATCTGCGTCGATATGGGCCAGTAAACCTTCTACGGCTTCAAGCTCGAGGCGGATGGTGCGTTGTGCGGATTGAATAAGCTCGCTGGATTGGCTCATGTCTTAAATCGTATAGCCTGACGAAAAGGCGGCGATTATAGCGGTAATGATCAATTCCCTCACGTTAGTTCGTCAGGCTTTATTCGGCAGGTGCCTGAGTTTCATGCTCGGCAGCGTTTTTTCCCTGTCCCGAATCTGAACGAGCGCTGTTCCGGCCTTGGGGGCTCTGTACCAGCAGTGATATAGTTCGCCGCCAGTTCGGTCCGCCCAGCCAATTTGCCTAATTATTGCGCATTCGTTGTAAACGAAAGTCGCAAGCATGGTGTCTGAGTGAAAGGCTGCATCCCAAGGAGATTAGATGAGTGCCGATAACGCCTACGCGGTCGAGCTGAAGGGCCTTACCTTCAAGCGCGGGACGCGCAGCATCTTCAATAACGTCGATATTCGCATTCCCCGCGGCAAGGTCACGGGCATCATGGGGCCTTCCGGTTGCGGCAAGACCACACTGTTGCGCCTGATGGGCATGCAATTGCGTCCCAGCGCCGGCGAAGTGTGGGTCAACGGCCAGAACCTGCCGACATTGTCGCGCAGTGATCTGTTCGATGCGCGCAAGCACATGGGGGTGCTGTTCCAGAGCGGCGCACTGTTCACCGACCTCGACGTGTTCGAAAACGTGGCGTTTCCTCTGCGGGTCCACACTCAGCTGTCCGAAGAGATGATTCGTGACATCGTGTTGCTGAAACTGCAGGCCGTTGGCCTTCGCGGTGCCATCGACCTGATGCCTGACGAGTTGTCCGGTGGCATGAAGCGCCGTGTCGCGCTGGCGCGAGCCATCGCCCTCGATCCGCAGATCCTTATGTATGACGAGCCTTTCGTGGGCCAGGACCCGATCGCCATGGGCGTGCTGGTGCGCCTGATTCGCCTGCTCAACGATGCGTTGGGGATCACCAGTATCGTGGTGTCGCACGACTTGGCCGAAACCGCGAGCATCGCCGACTACCTTTATGTAGTCGGCGATGGTCAGGTGCTGGGGCAGGGCACGCCTGAAGAACTGATGAACGCTGACAACCCGCGCATTCGCCAATTCATGACCGGCGATCCCGATGGCCCGGTGCCTTTTCATTTTCCGGCAGCGGACTACCGCTCAGATCTTCTGGGGAAGCGCTGATGCGCAAGACATCTTTAATCGAGAAGGTTCGCCTTTTCGGTCGCTCCGGTATCGACTTGGTCGAGGTACTGGGGCGTTCGACGATTTTCCTGTTTCATGCGTTGCTCGGTCGCGGCGGCATTGGTGGCGGCTTTGGCCTGCTGCTAAAGCAACTGCACTCAGTAGGCGTGATGTCCCTGGTGATCATCGTGGTTTCCGGGATTTTCATCGGCATGGTGCTGGCACTGCAGGGGTTCAATATCCTCTCCAGCTACGGTTCGGAGCAGGCTGTGGGGCAGATGGTCGCCCTGACGCTGTTGCGCGAACTGGGCCCGGTGGTCACCGCCTTGCTGTTTGCCGGTCGCGCGGGTTCCGCGTTGACTGCCGAAATCGGCAACATGAAGTCCACCGAGCAGTTGTCCAGCCTGGAAATGATCGGCGTGGACCCGCTCAAGTACATTGTTGCCCCGCGCCTGTGGGCCGGCTTCATTTCCCTGCCACTGCTGGCGATGATTTTCAGCGTGGTGGGCATCTGGGGCGGTTCGTGGGTGGCGGTTGACTGGTTGGGCGTCTATGACGGCTCTTACTGGGGCAACATGCAAAACAGCGTGACCTTCAGCGGCGACGTGCTCAACGGCATCATAAAGAGCATCGTCTTCGCCTTTGTAGTGACCTGGATCGCCGTATTCCAAGGCTATGACTGTGAGCCCACTTCAGAAGGGATCAGTCGCGCCACCACCAAGACCGTTGTGTACGCCTCGCTGGCGGTACTGGGCCTTGACTTCATTTTGACCGCCTTGATGTTTGGAGATTTCTGATGCAAAACCGCACTGTGGAAATCGGTGTCGGCCTTTTCTTGCTGGCTGGCATCCTGGCTTTACTGTTACTGGCCCTGCGAGTCAGCGGTCTTTCGGCCAGCCCCACCGCCGACACTTATAAACTTTACGCGTACTTCGATAATATTGCCGGTTTGACTGTCAGAGCTAAAGTGACCATGGCCGGTGTAACCATCGGCAAGGTCACGGCAATCGATCTGGATCGCGACAGCTTCACCGGCCGAGTGACCATGCAAGTCGACAAGAAGGTAGATAATCTGCCGACTGACTCGACTGCATCTATTCTCACTGCGGGTCTGCTGGGCGAGAAGTACATCGGTGTCAGCGTGGGCGGGGAAACAGCCCTGCTCAAGGATGGTTCGACAATCCACGACACACAGTCGTCGTTGGTGCTTGAAGACCTGATCGGTAAATTCCTGCTCAATACGGTCAATAAAGACGCCAAATGAGGAATCTGTTCATGATCTCTACCTTGCGACGTGGCCTGCTGGTGCTGCTTGCAGCGCTGCCGCTGATGGCCAACGCGGCGGGTTCTGCGCACGATCTGGTGCAGGACACAACCAACAAGATGTTGGCTGACCTGACTGCCAACAAAGAGCAGTACAAGCAAGACCCGACCAAGTTTTACGATGCGCTGAATACCATTGTTGGTCCGGTGGTCGATGCCGAAGGCATTTCCCGCAGCATCATGACGGTCAAGTATTCGCGCAAGGCTACCCCTGCGCAAATGCAGACATTCCAGGAAAACTTCAAGAAGGGCTTGTTCCAGTTTTATGGCAACGCCCTGCTGGAGTACAACAATCAGGGTATTACCGTCGCCCCAGCCGGGGATGAGTCGGGTGATCGCACCAGCGTTAACATGAGCGTCAAAGGCAACAACGGCGCCATCTACCCTGTGCAGTACACGCTGGAGAAGGTCAACGGCGAGTGGAAGCTGCGTAACGTGATCATCAACGGTATCAACATCGGCAAGCTGTTCCGCGATCAGTTCGCCGACGCCATGCAGCGCAATGGCAACAACCTGGACAAGACCATCAATGGTTGGGCCGGTGAAGTCGCCAAGGCCAAAGAAGAAACCGACAAACAAGCTGCCGGGAAGCCTGCGCAATGACCGAGTCGGCTGTTCGTCTTGGCGACGCCGGCGAGTTGTTCCTCAGTGGCGTGCTGGATTACCGCTCCGGGCCTGACCTGCGCAAGCAGGGTCAGGCGCTGATCAAGTCCAGTGCGGCGCCTGCGCTGGTGCTTGATTGCTCGGCGGTGACCAAGTCCAGCAGCGTCGGCCTGTCGTTGTTGCTGTGTTTCATTCGTGATGCCGAAGCGGCCAGGAAGTCGGTCAGCATTCGTGCCTTGCCCGACGACATGCGTGAAATTGCGCAGGTTTCCGGTCTGACCGAGCTGTTGGCGCATCCTTAATACACATTATTAAAGAAGCCCCCCGTCAGAGTCCTGCTATGCGGGGTTCGCAGGCGCGGGGCTTTTTTGTATGATGTGCGACCCGTGCGCACTGGGCGCCGATAGAGGTTGAGCATGCAGGCCCTAGAAGTTAAAAGCTTCCTTGAAGGAAAGCTGCCGGAAACGAACGTAGAAGTTGAAGGCGAAGGCTGCAATTTCCAGCTGAACGTGATTAGCGATGAACTGGCGGCATTGAGCCCGGTCAAGCGTCAACAGCAGATCTATGCCCATTTAAACCCGTGGATCACCGATGGCAGCATTCACGCGGTCACTATGAAATTTTTCAGCCGCGCGGCCTGGGCCGAGCGCACCTGAGCCCCCAAGGCGTCGAGATTCTTATGGATAAATTGATTATTACCGGCGGTGCCCGCCTTGACGGCGAGATCCGCATTTCCGGTGCGAAAAACTCCGCCTTGCCGATTTTGGCAGCAACCCTGCTGTGCGACGGCCCGGTGACTGTGGCCAACTTGCCGCACCTGCACGACATCACCACCATGATCGAGCTGTTCGGTCGCATGGGCATTGAGCCTGTGATTGACGAGAAACTCAGCGTCGAAATCGACCCGCGCACCATCAAAACCCTGATCGCTCCGTACGAATTGGTGAAAACCATGCGTGCGTCGATCCTGGTACTGGGCCCGATGGTTGCGCGCTTCGGTGAAGCTGAAGTGGCACTGCCTGGCGGTTGCGCCATCGGTTCGCGTCCGGTCGACCTGCACATTCGTGGCCTTGAGGCCATGGGTGCAACCATCGACGTTGAAGGCGGCTACATCAAGGCCAAGGCGCCGGAAGGCGGCCTGCGCGGTGCCAACTTCTTCTTTGATACCGTCAGTGTGACCGGTACCGAGAACATCATGATGGCGGCAGCCTTGGCCAACGGCCGCAGCGTGCTGCAAAACGCCGCGCGCGAGCCGGAAGTGGTCGACCTGGCCAACTTCCTGATCGCCATGGGTGCCAACATCACTGGCGCCGGCACCGACACCATCACCATCGACGGTGTTAAACGCCTGCATCCTGCCACCTACAAAGTGATGCCTGATCGCATCGAGACCGGTACCTACCTGGTTGCCGCTGCCGTTACCGGTGGTCGCGTCAAGGTCAAGGACACTGATCCGACCATCCTGGAAGCGGTCCTGGAAAAGCTGCGTGAGGCCGGTGCAGAAATCACCACCGGCGAAGACTGGATCGAGCTGAACATGCACGGCAAGCGGCCCAAAGCTGTCAACGTGCGTACCGCTCCGTACCCGGCGTTCCCGACCGACATGCAGGCGCAGTTCATTTCCTTGAACGCGATTGCCGAAGGCACCGGTGCCGTGATCGAGACCATCTTCGAAAACCGCTTCATGCACGTGTATGAACTGCATCGCATGGGCGCCAAGATCCAGGTCGAAGGCAACACCGCCATCGTCACTGGCATCGAGAAGCTCAAGGGTGCGCCAGTCATGGCGACCGACCTGCGTGCTTCCGCCAGCCTGGTGATCTCGGCGTTGTGCGCTGACGGCGACACCCTCATCGACCGCATCTACCACATAGACCGTGGTTACGAGTGCATCGAAGAAAAACTGCAGATGCTCGGCGCCAAGATCCGCCGCGTACCGGGCTAGTTCCCGCTGCACGGGCGCAGGGAAGCGCCCGCCCGGGGTGTGTACGCGCATTAACGCTTGCGCACCCCGGCCGAATTTGTTTCAAATCGAGGCTGTAATGGCCTCGATCTGTGTCTGGCGCCGTTTGCGACCGGACAGCAATAGCCTGATGAAGGACTGACGTTTCCCATGTTGACCATCGCACTGTCCAAGGGCCGCATCCTTGACGACACTTTGCCGCTTCTGGCTGAAGCGGGCATCGTGCCGACCGAGAATCCGGACAAGAGCCGCAAGCTGATCATCCCCACGACCCAGGACGACGTTCGCCTGCTGATCGTGCGGGCTACCGACGTGCCGACCTACGTTGAACATGGCGCGGCCGACCTCGGCGTCGCCGGCAAAGACGTGCTGATGGAATACGGCGGCCAGGGCCTTTACGAGCCGCTGGACCTGCGTATTGCCCTGTGCAAGCTGATGACCGCCGGCCGTGTCGGTGACGTCGAGCCCAAAGGCCGCCTGCGCGTGGCGACCAAGTTCGTCAACGTCGCCAAGCGCTACTACGCAGAACAAGGCCGTCAGGTCGACATCATCAAGCTCTACGGCTCGATGGAGCTGGCGCCGCTGATCGGCCTGGCCGACAAGATTATCGACGTGGTCGACACCGGCAACACGCTGCGTGCCAACGGTCTTGAGCCTCAGGATTTCATTGCCGACATCAGCTCTCGCCTGATCGTCAACAAAGCTTCGATGAAAATGCAACACGCCCGTATCCAGGCGTTGATCGACACCCTGCGCAAGGCAGTGGAGTCTCGACACCGCGGTTGACTCACCTGCGCGGCCTTGGGTCGCGCCCGTCTATCCGCCTCATAGCCAGAATTCTCAGGTGCCCAAGCGGATCGACTGCTGGGAAGGCGCGCTGACGTTCAATAACGAATCGCGCCTTACCCCAAAAGGCAACTTATGTTAGTAGAAGATTCTTTTTCAATAATTAGCGACGCGTAGCAGTCTGCCTTTTGAGGTAAGGCCCTGCGGGTTGGCACTGTGGTTGCGCCATGCTGCGTTGCGGGACTTGGTAAGGAAACAACCCTTACCAGCCCCGCGCCTTGCCTGGCACAACCACAGTACCAACGCGCTTCGTTATTGAACGTCAGCGCACCTTCGGGCGCCTGAGTTTTTGCCAATCCTATGAGGCCCTCGCTATGACCACGTCCACTGCAATTGCCCGACTCAACGCTGCCGACCCGGATTTCGCCCATCATCTGGATCATCTGCTGAGCTGGGAAAGCGTGTCCGACGACTCGGTCAACGTGCGAGTGCTCGACATCATCAAGGCCGTGCGCGAGCGCGGTGATGCGGCGCTGGTGGACTTCACTCGTCAGTTCGACGGCCTCGACGTCGCGTCGATGTCGGACCTGATCCTGCCCCGCGAACGCCTCGAGCTGGCCCTGACGCGTATCACTGTGCCTCAGCGCGAAGCATTGGAAGTCGCGGCGGCGCGGGTGCGCAGTTACCACGAAAAACAGAAGCAGGATTCCTGGAGCTACACCGAGGCCGATGGCACCGTGCTGGGCCAAAAGGTCACGCCTCTGGACCGCGCCGGCCTGTACGTGCCGGGCGGTAAAGCCTCGTACCCGTCGTCGGTACTGATGAACGCAATCCCGGCCAAAGTGGCGGGCGTGACCGAAGTGGTCATGGTCGTGCCGACCCCGCGCGGTGAAATCAACGAGCTGGTACTGGCGGCAGCCTGCATCGCCGGCGTTGACCGCGTGTTCACTATTGGTGGTGCTCAAGCCGTTGCGGCGCTGGCCTACGGTACCGAAAGCGTGCCGAAGGTCGACAAAGTGGTCGGTCCCGGCAACATCTACGTGGCCACCGCCAAGCGCCACGTATTTGGCCAGGTCGGTATCGACATGATCGCAGGCCCCTCGGAAATCCTGGTGGTGTGTGACGGCCAGACCGACCCGGACTGGATCGCCATGGACCTGTTTTCTCAGGCCGAGCACGATGAAGACGCCCAGGCGATCCTGGTCAGCCCCGACGCCGAGTTCCTCGACAAGGTCGCCGCCAGCATCAACAAGCTGCTGCCGACCATGGAACGCGCCGAGATCATCGAGAAGTCGATCAATGGGCGTGGCGCGCTGATCCTGGTGCGTGACATGGAGCAGGCCATCGAAGTGGCCAACCGCATTGCGCCGGAGCACTTGGAGTTGTCCGTGGCTGACCCACAAGCCTGGCTGCCGTCGATTCGCCACGCCGGTGCGATCTTCATGGGGCGCCACACCAGCGAAGCCCTGGGCGACTACTGTGCAGGCCCGAACCACGTGCTGCCGACTTCCGGCACTGCGCGCTTCTCGTCGCCGCTGGGGGTCTATGACTTCCAGAAGCGCTCGTCGATCATCTTCTGCTCGCCACAAGGTGCATCCGAGCTGGGCAAGACCGCCTCGGTGCTGGCCCGTGGTGAATCCCTCAGCGCTCACGCCCGCAGCGCCGAATACCGCATCCTTGAAGAAGGGAACTAAGACATGAGCAAATTCTGGAGCCCTTTCGTCAAGGACCTCGTGCCTTACGTACCTGGCGAGCAGCCGAAGCTGACCAAGCTGGTCAAGCTCAATACCAATGAAAACCCGTACGGCCCGTCCCCCAAGGCGTTGGCAGCCATGCAGGCCGAGTTGAACGACAACTTGCGCCTGTACCCGGACCCCAACAGCGACCTGCTCAAGCAGGCGGTGGCCAAGTATTACGGGATTGATGCCGGCAAGGTGTTCCTCGGTAACGGTTCCGACGAAGTCCTGGCGCACATTTTCCACGGTCTGTTCCAGCACGACCTGCCGCTGCTGTTTCCGGATATCAGCTACAGCTTTTATCCGGTTTACTGCGGTCTTTATGGCATCAAGTCTGACCCGATCCCGTTGGATGAGCAGTTCCAGATTCGTGTAGCCGACTACGCCAGGCCTAACGGCGGGATCATCTTCCCCAACCCGAACGCGCCGACTGGCTGCGTGCTGGCACTGGATGCGGTGGAACAGATCCTCAAGGCCAGCCCGGATTCGGTGGTGGTGGTCGATGAGGCCTATATCGACTTCGGTGGCGAAACGGCCATCAGCCTGGTGGATCGCTATCCGAACCTGCTGGTGACCCAGACCCTGTCCAAATCGCGCTCACTGGCCGGTTTGCGCGTGGGCCTGGCGGTGGGCCACCCGGACCTGATCGAGGCGCTGGAGCGGGTCAAGAACAGCTTCAACTCCTATCCGTTGGATCGGCTGGCGATTGTTGGTGCGGCGGCGGCATTCGAGGACCGTGAATACTTCGAGAAGACCTGCCAGCAGGTGATCGAGAGCCGTAACCAGGTGGTCGCGCAACTGCAAGCTAAAGGCTTTGAAGTGTTGCCGTCGGCGGCCAATTTCATCTTTGCTCGCCACCCACGGCACGACGCCGCTGGTTTGGCCGCGAAGTTGCGTGAGCAGGGCGTGATTGTGCGGCACTTCAAGCAGGAGCGGATTGCCCAGTTCCTGCGGATCAGCATCGGTACGCCGGAGCAGAACCAGGCGCTGATTGATGGCCTTGGCGAGCTTTAACATCCGCTGAAAGCAAATGTGGGAGGGGGCTTGTTCCCGATGGCGGAGTGTCAGTCGACATCTAATTGACTGATTTACCGTCATCGGGAGCAAGCCCCCTCCCACATTGTTTTTGCGGTGTTGGTTACAGCAACGGCTCATCCGGCTTCTTGTTCTTCCAGCCATCATTGCCCGGCAGCAGCAGGTTCAGTGCAATGGCTACCACCGCACACAGGGCAATGCCCTTGAGGCCGAAATCATCCGGGCCGGTGCCGGTGCCGACCAGCACACCGCCAATCCCGAACACCAGGGTCACCGACACAATCACCAGATTGCGCGCTTCCCCAAGGTCGATCTTGTGGCGGATCAGCGTGTTCATGCCTACCGCGGCAATCGAGCCGAACAGCAGGCACAGAATCCCGCCCATTACCGGTATTGGAATGCTCTGCAGCAGTGCGCCGAACTTGCCGATAAATGCCAGGCTGATGGCAAACACCGCCGCCCAGGTCATGATTTTCGGGTTGTAGTTCTTGGTCAGCATCACTGCGCCGGTCACTTCGGCGTACGTGGTGTTCGGCGGGCCGCCAAACAGCCCGGCAGCCGTGGTGGCAATGCCGTCACCGAGCAAGGTGCGATGCAGGCCGGGCTTCTTCAGGTAGTCCCGACCGGTCACGCTGCCCACTGCAATCACACCACCGATATGTTCGATCGCCGGGGCCAGGGCCACCGGGACGATAAACAGGATCGCCTGCCAGTTGAACTCCGGCGCGGTGAAGTGGGGTAGGGCGAACCACGGCGCAGCAGCGATTTTCGCCGTGTCGACCACACCAAAGTAGAAGGCCATGGCAAAACCTACCAGCACACCGGAGATGATCGGCACCAGGCGGAAAATGCCTTTGCCGAATACCGCCACGATCAAGGTGGTGAGCAGCGCCGGCATCGAAATCAGCATCGCTGTCTGGTAATGGATCAGCTCACTGCCATCACCAGCTTTACCCATCGCCATATTGGCGGCAATCGGCGCCATGGCCAGGCCGATGGAAATAATCACCGGGCCGATCACCACGGGCGGTAGCAGGCGGTCGATAAAACCGGTGCCTTTGACCTTCACGGCCAGCCCCAGGAACGTATAAACGAAACCAGCCGCCATCACGCCGCCCATGGTCGCCGCGAGGCCGAACTGGCCTTTGGCGAGAATGATCGGGGTGATGAACGCAAAGCTCGACGCCAGGAACACGGGCACCTGCCGCCCTGTGACTACCTGAAACAGCAAGGTGCCAAGGCCGGCGGTAAACAGTGCAACGTTTGGATCAAGACCTGTGATCAGCGGCATCAACACCAGCGCGCCAAATGCTACGAAGAGCATTTGTGCGCCAGACAGGATCTGGCGCCAAAGCGGGTCGTTGAATTCATCCTGCATGCTCAAGCGTCCTTCTGCTTGGTGCCGAAGATCTTGTCACCGGCATCGCCCAGGCCTGGGATGATGTAGCCGTGTTCGTTCAGGCGCTCATCAATGGACGCGGTATAAATCTGCACGTCCGGGTGGGCCTTCTCGACGGCGGCGATGCCTTCGGGGGCGGCGACCAGCACCATGGCGCGGATGTCCTTGCAACCGGCTTTTTTCAGCAAGTCGATGGTGGCAACCATGGAACTGCCGGTGGCGAGCATCGGGTCGATGATCATCGCCAGGCGCTCGTTGATTTCCGGTACGAGTTTTTCCAGGTAGGTGTGGGCTTGCAAGGTTTCTTCATTACGCGCCACGCCGACGGCGCTGACTTTGGCGCCCGGGATCAGGCTGAGTACGCCTTCGAGCATGCCGATACCAGCGCGCAGGATCGGCACCACGGTGATTTTCTTACCAGCGATTTTCTCGACCTGGACGGGACCGGCCCAACCGGGGATCTCGTAGGTTTCCAGAGGCAAATCTTTGGTAGCTTCGTAAGTGAGCAGCGCTCCGACTTCCTGAGCAAGCTCACGGAAGTTCTTCGTGCTAATGTCGGCGCGGCGCATAAGGCCGAGTTTGTGTCGGATCAGCGGGTGGCGGATCTCGCGAGTGGGCATGGGAAAGGCTCCGGCGGCGGGCAAAAAAACCGGCCTAGATTAATCTATCCGAGGGTGTTGTCCTATAGACATCTAGTACGTTAGTCCATTAAGGCTTGATCGTTGCGCCTCACATGCGTACCTTTGCCCGCTTTTCTTGCCACAGCACCCCCTTGGAGAGCGCCATGTCCGCTGATCTCGAGCATATCCGTCAAATCATGCGCGAGGCTGACTGCCTGTACACCGAAGCGCAAGTCGAAGAAGCGATCGCCAAGGTTGGCGCACACATCACCCGCGAAATGGCCGAGACCAACCCGGTGGTGTTCTGTGTGATGAACGGCGGCCTGATCTTCGCCGGCAAATTGCTCACCCACCTGCAATTCCCGCTGGAAGCTTCCTACCTGCACGCTACCCGTTATCGCAACGAAACCACCGGCGGCGACCTGTTCTGGAAAGCCAAGCCGGAAGTCTCGTTCATTGATCGCGACGTGCTGATCATCGACGACATCCTCGATGAAGGTCACACCCTGGGCGCAATCATCGACTTCTGCAAACACGCCGGCGCACGCAAAGTGCACACCGCCGTGCTGATCGACAAAGACCACGACCGTAAGGCCCGTCCGGACCTGAAAGCCGATTACGTCGGCCTGCCGTGCATCGACCGCTACATTTTCGGTTACGGCATGGACTACAAAGGCTACTGGCGTAACGCCAATGGGATCTTCGCCGTTAAAGGGATGTAATCCGTGGTCCGCTTTCTTGATCAGACGCTGTTCACCGAATTGGCCGAGAAAGCGGCCGCCAGCCCCCGTGGTCGGCACCACCACAACTTCCATCAGATGGAAGAGCCGTGTCATCGCCTGGCCGTCGGCTTGCAACCTGAGACGTATGTGCCGCCTCATCGGCACTTGAGCGCGGACAAGGCGGAAACCCTGCTGGTGCTCAAGGGCAGCCTGGGCCTGTTGGTGTTCAGTGATACCGGCGAGGTGATCGCCAAGCGCGTGATACAGGCGGGCGGCGAATGTGCGGGTGTCGACCTGCCACCGGGCGTCTTTCATGGCTTGGTGGTGCTGGAGCCCGATACGGTGATGTTCGAATGCAAGGCCGGGCCGTATCGAGCGCTGGGTGAGGGCGAGGCGGCTGACTGGGCACCGCGCGAAGGCGATGCCGGCGTCGCCGCGTATCAACGCTGGATGCTTGCCCAGTTCGATTGAGCTACAGTGCTCGGCCATCTTCCACGGAGCGGCCCATGAGCCTGTTGATACGCACTTGCGCCGCCCTGGCGTTGACCCTCAGCCTGCCCCTGGCGGCGGCGCCCGCGCCGATGCACAGCCAGTTCCTGCCGCCGGATGACCTTACCCTGCGCGCCAACACCCCCGACCAGCAGCAACTGCTGCAAGTCACCGAGTACGCGGTGGTGGTGGGTAACCAGCGGCAATCCACGCAGCAGCCCATCCCGGTGACCTCGCCGTTGATGATTCGCCTCAAGGGCAAGTCCCTGAACAAAGGCGCGACCATCAGCCAGGTGGTGCTCAATTTTGACGCCGAAAGCAAAAGCCTGAAAAAGCCAGTGTTCGATAACACCAGCAAAACCCTGACGTTGTCATACCCGATGGCGCAGTACCGGGTGATTGTCGACTTGCTGCGCAATGACACGGTGTACGTGCAGTTCCTCAGTTATGCCAACGGGCATATCTGGGCGGACCTGCACACCGGCGCTGTTCGCGCAAAGTGATTCAGCCGACACGCGTTCAGTCATGTGAATGCAATCAATGTGGGAGCTGGCTTGCCTGCGATAGCGGTGAGCCAGTTGGCCCAACTGTCACTGATGCAACACTATCGCAGGCATGCCAGCCCCCACAGGTGTGCTTGGTTGTTTTCGAAGGGGGTGTCTGGAAGGTAGACTTCCTCTCCCGTGTAATGTCTGCAGGCTGGAGTCGGTAATGCGTAAAGATAAGAAACAGGTGATTGGTGACGAGATCGGCGACGACCAGATCAAGTTGTTCCTGGACTTCGAGCCGGTCGATGCGACTTCACCGTCCCTGCACAAACTGATCAAGGCCTACCGTGGCCTGCGTATCGATGACTTTGCGCGGTTCCTGGGCTTTTTCAAGGAAGCAGGCCTGGACCTCGACGGCAAGGATGAGCATGGCCAGACCTTCGTTGACCTGATCAAGGATCAGCGTAACGCCGCCGAGTACATCGAGCTGATCGAAAACGCTCGCGGCTGATTATCCGAGACATAAAAAAACGCCCCGTTCTCATGCACAGAGCGGGGCGTTTTTTATTGCGTTAAAGCCTCAAGCGTAGCTTTCGGCCTCATTGCTTTGCTCAACCAGTTCCAGGCTGATGTTGTTCTGCGTGTTGATCTTGCGATACAGCTCGGCATCCGTCTCCAGCACTTTTTCCCGGGCCGGGAAGATCTCGTGCAGCTTGGCCGCCCACTCACCGGCAGTCTTGGTCGGGAAGCAGCGCTCGATCAGTTCGAGCATGATCGACACCGTCACCGAAGCGCCCGGGGATGCGCCCAGCAGGGCTGCCAGCGAGCCGTCTTTGGCCGCCACCAGCTCGGTGCCAAATTGCAGCACGCCGCCTTTTTTCGGGTCTTTCTTGATGATCTGTACCCGTTGGCCGGCCACTTCCAGGCGCCAGTCTTCGGCTTTTGCCTCAGGGTAGAAGCGGCGCAAGGATTCCAGGCGTTGCTCCATGGACTGCATGACTTCGCTGACCAGGTACTTGGTCAGGTCCATGTTATCGCGGGCCACGGCCAGCATCGGGCCGATGTTGCCGGCGCGAACCGACAGTGGCAGGTCAAGGAACGAGCCGTGCTTGAGGAACTTGGTGGTGAAACCGGCGTAGGGTCCGAACAGCAGGGATTTCTTGCCATCGACCACGCGGGTGTCCAGGTGCGGCACGGACATTGGCGGCGAACCCACGGCGGCTTGGCTGTAGACTTTGGCCTGGTGGTGCTTGACCACTTCCGGGTTGTCGCAACGCAGCCACTGACCGCTGACCGGGAAACCACCGAAGCCTTTGCTTTCTTCGATGCCAGAGGCTTGCAGCAGCGGCAGGGCCGCGCCACCGGCGCCGAGGAACACGAACTTGGCGTCCACTTCACGGCTGTTGCCGCTGTTGACGTCCTTGATGCTGACGGTCCAGCCCGCGCCATTACGCTTGAGGCCGGTAACGCGCTTGCTGTACTTGACCTGGGCGTCGGCCGAGCTGCTCAGGTGGCTGAGCAACTGGTTGGTCAGGGCGCCGAAGTTGACGTCGGTGCCATTCATGACGCGGGTGGCAGCGATTTTTTCGTCGAGTGGGCGGCCCGGCATCATCAAAGGCATCCACTCGGCCATCTCATTGCGGTCTTCGGTGTAGTGCATGTCCGAGAACGCGTGGTGCTGGCTGAGGGTTTCAAAGCGCTTCTTGAGGAAGGAAACGCCTTTTTCACCCTGCACGAAGCTCAGGTGCGGCACTGGGCTGATAAAGGATTTGGACGAGCCAAAGGTGCCCTTTTTGGTCAGGTACGCCCAGAACTGCTTCGACACCTCGAACTGGGTGTTGATGTGCACGGCTTTCTTGATATCGATCGAGCCGTCGGTTGCCTGCGGCGTGTAGTTCAGCTCGCACAGACCAGCGTGGCCGGTACCGGCGTTGTTCCACGGGTTGGAACTCTCCGCGGCACCCGAATCCATCAGCTCAACGACTTCCAGCTTGAGGCCGGGGTCGAGCTCTTTGAGCAATACGGCCAGGGTGGCACTCATGATGCCGGCCCCTACCAGTACTACGTCGACTGCTTCGTTATGCGCCATTTAACGCGTCTCCAAAATCTGCAGCACCAAATTGACGGCATGGCTGCCAGGAGTGACGGGGCGGTTCACGTGTTGCCCCAGGTTACCCATGGCCAGGATCGCCATGTCCGATTCGCAATTCTTTGCATCTTCAGCACACGCTTCCTGCCGGGCTAATCTGCCTATGAACGCATTCATGGGCGCCTGTGGCAATTCGACTTATGGTCAAAGCGTGCGATTTGTGCAACCAATCCGTAGCGGACAGGCTCAAGCTCCGGTGTTTGAGGAGTGCTCGGTCCTGTGTGGTTGGGCTGTTCCAGACGCTGATGGTGCTTGTACAAACGCCAAACTATTCATTTGCTCGCCACACTCTTGTGAAGTTGTGAAAACCCGTTTTTTCACGCTCTTTTGAAGACGTGAACCTCAAAAAAGGGCTGCCCCAGCCTGGCACCTGGCCCGCAAACCTCTGCCGACAGGCGGCAAAACGGGCAAACAACTCAAGTGGCCGAGCGCAATGGCAGCTCTGGCAGATTCGGCAAAGAGGGGTGGTTTGCAAAGAAAACAGCAAGCGCGCCAGCTTCACTCGATCTGTGTGGGCGGCTCTCTGTGGGCGATTTGGGGGTTAATACCGAGGCATTAACGATGCTGCGAGGCCCGATCAGGAGACGTCCTTATAATCGGGGGGAGATTGTAGCGAAGAACGCCAAGGAAATGGGCGTGTTTTATGACTTTTATTAGTGTCTCGGTCAGGAGGCCAACGCATGCTGGGGTTGCGCGTGCATAACGTGTGGGCTGACCCGGGCACTTGTCGGTAGCGGGCGGTGCATCCAGCCCAGATGCGTCTCTGACACTTCCACCCAACCTTCGCCAACAGGCGGCAGGCTGCACTGCTTGAACGCCAGGCAATGCCCGTGCGCATCGAGCAGGGCATAGTGGCGATGACGGGGGTGTGACATGAACAATGACTTGAGAAGGCGCATGGCTTTGTACCTGTTACGTTACATGCTCGAAGGTTGCCAGTGTGCCATGACAGTGGAGTGACGAATTTATGTGAAATTGTAATTTCGGCAAGCCTTCAGCTGCCGTTCAGGATGGCTGGTGGGTGACCTGCGTGCACCGTTATACTGGCGGTCTGTTTGCACCTAGTCCTGGAGAAATGAGTATGTTGCAACGCCTGCTGTTCGGTTTGATCACTGTGACCAGTTTGACCCTGGTTGGCTGCGCCAACAGCCCGCAACAACTCAGCCCGCAACCTAAAGTCACTGCGCAGCTGGCCCCTGTAGGCCATGGCCAACCGGTGTCGGTGCGTGTAGTGGATGGTCGTCCGTCGCCAACCCTGGGCTCCCGTGGCGGCCTGTACCCTGAGACTGCGCTTATTTCGGTAACCGGCCAGGACGTGCTGCCCAAGCTGCAAGCCCAGGCCGAAGCCGCCGTGCGCCTGTTGGGTTTCACCCCGGCCAACTCGCCGGGCGCTCCTCAACTGACCATTACCTTGGCGGAGCTGAAATACCAGTCGCCTAAAGAAGGCCTGTATGTGACGGAAGCCTCCATCGGCGCGACGTTCAAATCTGATGTCAGTGCCGGTACGCGTCGCTACAGTGGCCGCTACGGCGCTTCTCTGAATCAGCGCTTCGGTATGTCGCCGAACCAGGAAACCAACACCAAGCTGGTCAGCGACGTGTTGAGCGACGCGCTGACGCGTTTGTTTAAAGACCCAAGCATCGGCCAATTGCTCAGCGCGCAGTAACCGCCGACAAGCGCCTCACAAAAAACCGGGCTCAGCGATGAGCCCGGTTTTTTTACGCCTGTCGCTTTTATGCAGCCGTTTCGACATAAAAGTCCAACACACTTACGCCAGTCAGCAGATCCAGTTCCGGCAGGTCGGCGTGCTGGTGCCCGCCGAGGGCGCAATACACCAGCCAGTGGCGATCCTGGACGTTGAATGCCAAGCCGCCGACCAGGGCTTCTTGCTCTTCGTTTGGGGCGATCAGGTACAGCCGATCCTGGTTTTGCGCATGCAGCATGACAAGCTCCTAAGCGTCGAAGGGCAACAGAGTGGCTTGTTAAGGTGACGTTCAGGTGACGCTGTAAATTACTGGATACATTACGGGTACATGGGGACGGAGCATTACTCGGGCAGGAGGCCACTATCGTTCAGGTTTGTATCTGAATAGATACCAAGATACTGGTCGACCGAGGTTTGCGATGGCGCTGCCCGCACTACTGATCAATGCTGTGGCTTTATTGGTGGCCTGCCCGGGTGCAGCGCTGCTGTTCATTACCCGCTTGCGTGAGCAGCGCGCCCTGGCCGACCTGACCGCGAAAAGCGAAGACCGCGCGATCGACCTGCCGATGTTGTTTCTGGATGTGCGCACCGAACGGGCGCATCGTCTGGCCTACCGTGTCGGGTTCGCCTGCCTTGGGCTAGCGCTGGCCATTTCCTGGCTCAGCACCCACCTCTAAGAACACCGCACAACCAAATGTGGGAGCGGGCTTGCCCGCGAAAGCGGCGTGTCAGTCGATACATCGTTGACTGAATCAGCGCATTCGCAAGCAAACCGGCTCCCACATTTTTGATTCGGTGTTTACAGGGGAATACCGGCCTTTACCCGATACTGGTTGCGCACCGGCGTTGCATATTGCACCACCAGAAACGGCCGGTGTTCAGCCGGGCATTCATTCAAGCGTCGCTCCCACTCCGCTTTCGCCTTCGCCAATTCATCGGCCGGGAATACCTCGGCCGCGGTTGGCACCTGCAATTGCGGGTCGGCATCGCTCCACTGTGCGTACGCCAGGTAATGCACCGGGAACAAGCGATAACCCCCAAGAATCTGCCGGTCCATCTCCACGGCCAGCAGCTTGGTGTCTTCAAAACGTTCGGTGATAGGCGGTGCAAAGTTCACGTGCACGCGGCCCTTGTAGCCGGTGATACCGAGGGCAATGCTTACGTCGTCTTCGCCCGGCGCCTTGCTGTAGGTGCCGGTGGTGGCGCGGATATACAGCTCGCGCGCCTTGGCGCTGTCACACGGGTCGTATTCATAGCTGATGGACACCGGCGTCAGGTTCAACGACTGGATCACCTCGGCAAACGGCTCGTCTTTGCGGCTGACATGGAACATCTTGAGGATCGCTGACTCGGTGCGATCATCCCCATCCTTGGCACGGCCTTCGGCCTGGGCGATCCAGATCGACTGGCAGTCGTTGCGGATCGAATGGTTGATGTAGGCCGACAGCAGTTGGTAGGCCGCCATCTTTTCCTTTCGCCCGGTGATCGAGCGGTGCACGATAAAACTCTTGTTCAGGCGCATCAGGTCGCTGACAAACGGCTTTTGCAGCAGGTTGTCGCCGATGGCGATGCGTGGCGTTGGCAGGCCGGCGTGGTACACGGCATAGTTGACGAAGGCCGGGTCCATCACGATATCGCGGTGGTTGGCCAAAAACAGATAAGCGGTGCCCGACTTGAGTTGCTCGACGCCGGTGTAGGTTACGCCGTCGGTCGCGCGATCAATGGTGTGATCGACGTAATACTCGACTTTGTCCTGCAGCGTGGCCACGGTGGTGACGCCGGCGAATTCACGGCGCAGCTTGCGGGCGATCATCGGCTTGAGCAGCCAGCCCAGGGCGCCGGCAAAGCGCGGGAAGCGGAAGTGGGTCAGGATGTCCAGAAAGGCCTTGTCACTGAACAGACGTGCCAGCACTGCCGGGACTTCGCTGTCGTTGTAAGGTCGGATGGTATCGAATTCGCCCATCATGCTCTCTTGTTAGAAACGGCTAGTGTTAGTAAAGGAAATATCAGGGTGCGGCCGCAACATTGGCTCTGCCGTGAATAGCCCTGTAAATAGACCGGCGATTATACGCACAAGTCACCTGGGAGACCGCGATGGAAGAGGAGTCGTACGAATGTCCTTATTGTGGAGAGGTGGTCACAGCGTTGCTGGACCTGTCGGCGGGCGATCAGGAATATATAGAAGACTGCCCTGTGTGCTGCCGGCCGATTACGTTCGAGCTCCAGGTACACGGTGACGAGTGGATGCTGAACGTGCGCAGCGAAAACGAATAACAGGTACGCCCATGCAGCGAATTTATGAGCCGGAAAACCTGATGGAAGGCGAGCTGCTGCAACAAATGCTCGCCAGCGAGGGCATCGAGGCGCACCTGGTGGGGCGCCATTTGCTCGGCGGTACCGGCGAACTGCCGATTTTCGGCCTGCTGGGGCTGGAAGTAGATAACGACCAGGCCGCCTACGCCCGCGAGCTGATTACCGCTTACATCGGTGCGCAGCCCTTGCCCGGCGATGAACCCGACAGCTTCCCCGACGTATTGGTCTGTTAGGCTGTCGGTCGGTTTACCCAAGAGTCGTGTTACCCCATGTGTGGACGTTATGCCCTGTTTCGCTGGAACCCTGCCTTCGCTGCCTTACCGGGATTCCCCTCGGATCAAAAGGCCCAGTGGAATATCTCCCCGAATGATTCGGTGCTGATCCAGCGCCAGAGCGAAGGCCAGCGCACCCTTGCGCGTGCCCGCTGGGGGCTCACGCCGCCGTGGCTGACCGACCTTTCCCGCACTCCGGCCCATGCCCGCGCCGAAACCCTGGCGGAGCAACCGATGTTTCGCGAAGCCTTTCGCCAGCGCCGTTGCCTGCTGCCGGCCAATGGTTTTTACGAATGGCGTGGCACCCAACGCAAGCGTCCTTACTGGCTGACGCCGGGTGAAGGCTCGACGCTGTTTTTTGCGGCCATCTGGGAGGCGTATCCGGTGCAGGAGCAGGTGTGGCTGAGCACGGCAGTGGTCACCCAGGCCGCGCAGAGTCAGCGGCGGCCGTTGATTCTCGACGCGGCGGGGCAGGAGGCCTGGTTGAATCCAGAGACCCCCTTGCATGTGTTGCAAGGCTTGCTGGCCAGCGAGCCCGTCGCATTGCGCGAGCGGGTCCTGGCCAACATGGTGAATGACCCGAAGTTGAATGGGCCCGAGTGCCTGACGCCGGCTTAAGCCTTGTGGTTGCAGGTTGGATTCACCGGCCTCAACACCACCGCAAACCGCTAAACCTTGAACGGGATGACCCGCCTCCGCTGTAGGCGTGTGGGATGTATCTGAAAGTTGGTGGTTACACGTCTTGTGTATCTGGCGCAGATACACACGACCGCCTACGATACGCGCCAGGTTTCCAGGGAGAGTGTTGATGAAGAAGTCATTGGCGGTAAGCGTACTCAGTGCAGCGATGCTGCTGGCTGGTTGCCAGTCGGTAAACACCACCAACGGCGGTGCCGTCGGGGTAGAGCGCAAGCAGTACATGTTCAGCATGCTATCGAGCCAGGAAGTCGACCAGATGTACGCCCAGTCCTATCAGCAGACGCTGGGGGAGGCGAGTGGTAAAGGCATGCTGGACAAAACCAGCGCCAACGCCAAGCGCGTGCAGGCGATTGCCAATCGTCTGATCGCCCAGGCACCAACCTTCCGCCCGGATGCGGCGCAGTGGAAGTGGGAAGTGAACCTGATCAAAAGCGATGAGATGAACGCCAACTGCGGGCCTGGCGGCAAGATTTTTGTGTACAGCGCGTTGATCGACAACCTCAAGCTTACCGATGACGAGTTGGCTGCGGTGATGGGCCATGAAATCGCCCACGCGTTGCGCGAACACGGGCGTGAAGCCATGTCCAAGGCCTACGGCATCCAAATGGCCAAGCAGGGCGCTGGTGCCTTGTTCGGGTTGGGCCAGGACAGCCTGGCTTTAGCCGATACGGTTGCCAACTACGGCATGACCTTGCCGAACAGCCGCGCCAACGAAAACGAAGCGGACCTGATCGGGCTGGAGCTTTCGGCCCGGGCTGGCTACAACCCAAACGCGGCCATCACGTTGTGGAACAAGATGGCCAAGGCTTCGGAAGGCGCGCCACCGGAGTTCATGAGCACGCACCCGGCTTCCGACAGTCGGATCGCCTCGTTGCAGGCGGCGATTCCGAAGGTGATGCCGCTCTATCAACAGGCCAAAAAAACCTGATATTTCAAGGCTTGTGAAGATCTAAATGTGGGAGCGGGCTTGCTCGCGAATGCGCAGTATCAGTCGGTAAATCTTTGACTGGACCGCCGCCTTCGCGAGCAAGCCCGCTCCCACATTTGATTGGGTTTACAACCAGCCGCTGCTTTGCATGGCCTTGTAAACCGCCACCACCGCCAGGACGAAAAACGCCGTAGCCGCCAGTCGACGAATCAACGTCAGCGGCAGTTTCTCCGCCGCGAAATTCCCCGCCAAGACCACCGGCACGTTCGCAATCAGCATGCCCAGGGTGGTGCCGATAATCACCAGCCACAACTCCGGATACTGCGCCGCCAGCATCACCGTGGCGATCTGCGTCTTGTCACCGATTTCCGCAAGGAAGAACGCAATCAGCGTGGTCAGGAACGGCCCGAACTTGCGTGTGGTACTGGCTTCGTCATCGTCGAGTTTGTCCGGCACCAGGGTCCACAGCGCGGTGGCACAGAAACTCGCCGCGAGAATCCAGTGCAACACCGCATCCGAGAAGAAACTGCCGAACCAGGCCCCCACGGCACCGGCGGCCGCATGGTTGGCCAGGGTCGCGGCGACAATGCCGGCGATGATCGGCCAGGGTTTGCGAAAGCGTGCGGCCAGGATGAGTGCGAGCAGCTGCGTCTTGTCGCCGATTTCGGCCAAGGCAACGATTGCGGTAGGAACGAGTAATGAATCCAGCATCAGGTAGGTTTCCAGGGGCGGGTCGACACGGCTATGACACGTACAGCCTTCCCGCCCCGGGTAAGGTGTGCGTGTCATAGGTCTTGTCAAACCCCGGTCCGTCTGTGCGGACTCCTGGGTCGCATACGCCATGGTCTGCTGACCAAGTATGTTGACGTATGCCGGACGAGCGTGGCGCTCGTGGGAGACTACTCCCCTAGGACGGAGCGGATTCTGCCTAGGCAAAACCCATTCGGCAAGCCTTCTTTTTCAAAAAGCCATCAGCCGCGTTTGGCACGGTAGATGCGGAAACCATTGCCCTCGGCCTTGATCGCACAGATGCCCAAGTGCTCTTCGATCAACGGTTGGTACTTGAGGAAGCTGTTGGCCACCAGGCGAAGTTCGCCGCCTTTTGCCAGGTGTTTCGCGGCTTTTCGCAGCAGATTTTCGGTGGCGAAATAATCCGTGTGCACCCCGACATGGAACGGTGGGTTGCTCAAAATCGCGTTCAAACCCATCGGCGCGGCGTCGATGCCGTCACCGGTCAGCACCTCGGCTTCCAGGCTATTGGCCGCCAGGGTCAGGCGACTGCTGGCAGCGGCGAATGCATCCACGTCCAGCATCGTCACGGTGTTGTGCGGGTAGCGACGTTTGACCGCCGCCCCCAGCACGCCCGCGCCGCAACCGAAGTCCAGCAAATGCCCGCTGGGTAGTTTGTCCAAATGCTCGAGCAACAGTTCGGTGCCGCGATCCAGGCGACCGTGGCTGAACACGCCCGGCAGGCTCACCACCTTGAGCGGCCCCTCGGCCAGTGGCACCTCGAACACCTGTGCCAGGCTTTCCAGCTCGACCGCTTGGGGCGCGTTGGCCACGGTGACTTGCCACAGCTGGCAATGCCGCGCGTTATCGAGCTTGCGTGGCTTGCCGAAAGGGGTCATCTGTTTGGCGGCGCTTTCGATACCGCCTTTTTTCTCCCCGACCAGAAACAGCTCGGCGCCGGGCAGGCGCGCGGCCACGGCGTTGAGCAGGTAGTCGGTGAGGTCCTTGGACTTGGGCAGGAAAATCACCGCCGCATCAAACGCGCGCTCGGGCACGTTCACGCCGAACAGGCTGCGCTCGGGGAAGCGTGCGTCGAGCGCGGCCTGGTCACCGGCATGCCAGCACCAGCCGTGAGCATTGGGCAGGCGGCCGAGCAAATCGTCGGCGGGCAACCCTACCAGCAGCAGGTTGCCTTGAAAAAGTTCGGCCTGACGAAGCAGTACTTCACTGCGCGGATCCATGGTCTGCTCCTTGAAAAGGGGCGCAGTTTATCAACTGACGACACGCAGCGGGGCGCCGCTGAAAAAGCCTCGAGCGTTTTCGGCCAATTGGCCGACGATTCGTTGCCGCGCTTCGCGGCTGCCCCAGGCGTTGTGGGGGGTGACGATCAGCCGAGGAATGTCGCCAGCCAGCAGCGGGTTGCCCTGCACCGGTGGCTCCACGCTCAGTACGTCGGTCGCCGCGCCGCCCAGATGGCCACTGCGCAAAGCGTCCGCCAGCGCCTGTTCGTTGATCAAGCCGCCGCGCGCCGTATTGACGATAAACGCGCCGGGCTTGAGCAGCGCCAGTTCGCGGGCGCCGATAAAGTCATGGGTGTGTTCATTGAGCGGGCAGTGCAGCGTGAGCGCGTCGACCTGCGTGAGCAATTCATCCAGCGGCACGCGGTCGGCGCGGGCAGGGCGCCCGGGAATTGCGCCCAGCACCACGCGCATGCCAAAGGCCTCGGCCAGTCGCGCCACGGCGCTGCCCAGTTCGCCATGGCCGAGCAGGCCAAGGGTTTTGCCCTCCAACTCGACAATCGGGTAGTCCAGCAGACAGAACTGCTTGGCCTCTTGCCACTTGCCTGCGGCGACATCCCGTTGGTAGTCGTTCAAGCGCGTCGCCAGGTTGAGCAACAGCATGATCGTGTGTTGCGCCACCGACGGCGTGCCGTAGCCCTGGCAGTTGCTCACGGTAATGCCATGGGCGCGGGCGGCGGCGAGGTCGACGTTGTTAGTGCCGGTGGCCGATACAAGGATCAGCTTTAGCTCGGGGCAGGCCTCCAGGGTTTCGGTGTTCAGGGCGATCTTGTTGCTGATGACTACCTGGGCGCCTTGCAAGCGTTCGACTACATTTTGCGGCGTGGTGTGTGCGTATAGCTGCAGGTCGCTGAAGCTGTTGCGCAATTCGCTGAGGTCCAGGTCCCCCAGGTCCAGGGACGGGTGATCAAGGAAGACGGCGCGGCGATTGTTCGTCATCAACTGTACCTTTTGCGACAGGGTTCGAAGGCGTAATCTCCCGAGCCTATCAGATGAAATAATCAGTTACTTACTGGAGTGAGTATGTACGCCGCCGAGTTTTTGACCGTAGCCTTGATTCACTTGTTGGCGGTGGCCAGTCCCGGTCCGGATTTCGCCGTGGTGGTGCGCGAGAGTGTGACCCATGGCCGTCGCGCCGGAACCTGGACCGCGCTGGGTGTTGGTTCGGCGATTTTCCTGCACGTGGGTTACTCGTTGCTCGGGATTGGCTTGATCGTGTCCCAGTCGATTGTGCTGTTCAATGCGCTGAAATGGGCGGCGGCGGCGTACTTGCTGTACATCGGCTTCAAGGCGTTGCGCGCGCAACCGGCCAAGCCCGTGGCCGAGGGCGAGTTGCACCGTGAAGTGGGCGAACGTACTGCGCGTGGGGCGTTTACTGCAGGTTTTGTGACCAATGGCTTGAACCCCAAGGCCACGCTGTTCTTTCTGTCGCTGTTTACCGTGGTGATTAATCCGCACACGCCGCTGGCGATTCAGGCCGGTTATGGGGTGTACCTGGCTGTGGCGACGGCTGTGTGGTTCTGCCTGGTGGCCATGTTGTTCAGCCAGCAGCGCGTGCGGGCTGGGTTTGCGCGTATGGGGCACTGGTTTGATCGGACCATGGGGGCGGTGTTGATTGCTATTGGTGTGAAGCTTGCGTTTACCAGCATGAAATGAGGCATGGTTTTTTTTCGGGTGGGGTAGATTGGGGGCATATCCGTTGCTGCGGTAACGGCGGCTTAGGGTTCCGCCCTTACGGCGGGTCACTTTTTTACAAAGCGCCTAAAAAAGTAACCAAAAAACGCTTTGCCCCACCACTTGGTGCCTCGCTTAGGCTCGGCATGCCCGCACTCCGGCTTGAATCCGTGGGCCGCCGCAATGGGCCATCCTTGGCCCAGTGCGGCTAACCCGGCGTCCTGCCGGGTTACCCACGGATTCAAACCTGCGTTCGGCCA
>NZ_CP168079.1:2785436-2785998 GCF_050915955.1 Pseudomonas sp. UBT
CGGCGTCCTGCCGGGTTACCCACGGATTCAAGCCTGCGTTCGGCCATCGTGGTTAACGGGGCCCGTCAGATCAAGATCAACAGCAGATCAACAGCAGATCAACAGCAGAGCACGGCGGCCTGGTAGCCGACCTGAGTGGTAGAAGCGAAAGCAGGGCAAAAACACAGCAGAGGCAGATCAGAAGCAGAACTGCTTTTCTGTGGGAGCTGGCTTGTCGGACCGCCGAACCGCTGCGATGCAGACACATCGGTACATCAGGCATATCCAGTTGATGCCATCGCAGGCAAGCCAGCTCCCACATTGACGGTGTACAGCCTGAAGAGCAGCACACCCTCTGCCTGATGCACCGAGGTCAAAATGTGGGAGCGGGCTTGCTCGCGAATGCGGCGGGTCAGTCACCAGATGCATCAACTGACACACTGCTATCGGGAGCGAGCCCCTTCCCACATTTATCCGAGTTCAGTTTCCAAGATCAGCTCGGCTGTAAGGCCGCCTCAGCTTTGCTTTTGATCTAACCACTCAGGTCGGCTACTAGGCCGCCGTGCTCTGCTTTTGATCTTGA
>NZ_CP168079.1:2786098-2815577 GCF_050915955.1 Pseudomonas sp. UBT
TCAAAAGCAGAGCACGGCGGCCTGGTAGCCGACCTGAGTGGTTGAAGCAAAAGCAGGGCAAAAGCACAGCAGAAGCAGAGCTACTTTTCTGTGGGAGCTGGCTTGTCGGACCGCCGAACCGCTGCGATGCAGACACCTCGGGTACATCAGGCATAAGCAGTGGATGCCATTGCAGGCAGGCCAGCTTCCATGGAGCCCATAGCCGCCATTACCCAAACAATGGCTATGTAGTCGCTATCAAGGGTTACTCACTCGGTTCAACCACTCGGTAAACAACCGAACCTTGGATAACCCTTGCTTATCCGCCGCCACATCCAGCCAATAACCATACGGGCCGATCACTTCCATCGCGGTGATCGGCAATAAACTGCCAGTAGCCAGTTCGCGCTCGATCATTTGCCGGTCTATCACGGCCAGGCCGCCGCCAGCCAGGGCGGTGTGTATGACTTGGTCCAGGGTGCTGAATTCCAGGCCCTGGCCCGCGTCGATGTCGTCCCGGCCCATGGCGGCCAGCCAGTTTTCCCAGACCTTCAAGCGCTTGCCGTCGTGCAGGATGTGCAGCAATGGGAAACGCTGCAGGTTGGGCGGTTGGCCGTCGCTGAACAGCTCCGGGCTGGCCACGGCGATGTGGCGTTCCATCACCAGCAATTCACTGCGGCAATGCGGGTCTGGTTCAAGGCCGAAGCGAATTCGGCAGTCGATCTCTGCCAGGCTGTCATGGCTGTTCTGATGCGTGACGCTGAGGTTGATAGCCGGATAGCGCTCGCAAAAGCGTCGTAAGTGCGCCGACAGCCAGCGCGTGGCCCAGGTCGGCGGCGCGACGATGCGCAGGCGCTGGCGCAGGTTGGGTACGCGCACGGCTTGCAGGGCGCGTTCGATATGGTCGAAGGCGTCGCTCAGGTGCGGGGAGAGGGCGAAGCCGGCTTCGGTCAGGGACAGGCCCTGGGGCGTGCGGATGAAGAGGGCGACGCCGAGGTAGTCTTCCAATTGTTTGATCTGGCGGCTGACGGCGCCTTGGGTCACGTTAAGGCCCACGGCAGCCTGGCTGAAGCTGCGGTGGCGGGCGACTTCTTCGAAGATGCGCAGCATGTTGAGAGCGGGCAGTTGGCGCATGAAAGGACTTCCACACTGGTTGTTTTTATAGTGCCTGTAGCGGCCTCTTCGCGAGCAAGCCCGCTCCCACAGGAAGAATGCATTCCAACTGTGGGAGCGGGCTTGCTCGCGAAGGCTTCAGTGGTATCCCCTCCGATTAGAAGTAGTACCCAATGTTCATATACAGCTGATTCTCCCACTGGTTACTCCCACCCGCGCCCAAGCTCTCGGTATAGCTGCTGCCGCCGATATACGGATCGTTCTTGCCAATCAACCACTCCGTCGCGACCCACAACTTGCTCACCGAAAACGACGTGCCGAGGATCACCCGCTGTGAGGTCTTGAACTGACTCTCGGATTTATCAAACGCACTGTAGTTGGCATACAGCTTTACACCGCTGATCTGGTCAAACAGGTATTTGCCGCCCACGTCGTAGCTCAAATCCGCCACGTATAAATTACCCCGGCTGGCCACGTTGAACGTCCCGTCGTAGCCACCCAAGGTGACGACGCTATTGGTGCCCGGGTTGCGCGGTGACATTTGCTGGCGCGCCGCCTGCAATTGCACGCCCCATGGCCCGTTCTTGCCCAGGTAGTGGATTGCCACGGCGTTGCGGCGGCCGTCGTCGTTGGTGTCTTTGTTTTCCAGCGTGGAGGTCAGGCCGGAAAGCCCGACTTCGGATTTCCAGTTGCCCAGCTCCAGGGCCTTGGCCACGCGCACCACCACGGTGTTGCGCTCCTGGTTGTTGCTGCCGTCGCCCACGTAGCTGTCGGCTTCGGAGATCACGCTGGAGTAGGTCACGCCCTTGCTGGTGCCTTTGCCTTGCCAGGCCGGGCGCAGGTAGTAGCCGGCCTGGATATTCCAGTCGCCGCTTTGCTGGATGTATTTGGCACCGACCTGTTGCACGTCTTCCAGGCCGATGACGTTGCCCAGGGTTTCGTAGAAGGTGCTGCCAAAGTACGGCTGCAAACCAAACGGCACTGTGTTCAAGCCCACTTGCACCTGCTGGTTCGGGTTGAACTTGTAGCCGACCCACGCGAACTTGGCGAACTGAATATCGCCGTAGTTCTTGGTGTACTGGTACGGGTAGGAACGCCCGTAGAACCGGTACTGCGCCTCGCCGATCCAGGTGTCGGAGTTGTACTTGGCGCTGAGGAACGCCGTGTCGAGGCCGAACTTCTGGATGTCGCGATCCGGGTCATAGTCCCAGCGTGCACGCACGGCGCCGCCGAGGTCGAGGTTGTCGGTGACCTGGTAGGCCATGGCCGGTGCCGCAAGGGCGCCGAGCACAGGGACCAGGGCGATGTAACGTAGGGTTGGTCGCATGGTTTCGCTCTCATTATTGGTTATTTTTTGGCAACAGCAGCCCGTTGCCGCAGCGAACGCTGCGACGCAGGGAAAGGGTGACAACTCAGTGCGCTGCGGGGCGGATCAACCTCAACGACGGCCCGTCAGCCGGTAGTTGCGTCGCGCCCGGCGCAGCGGCAAGCAAGGCCTGGGTGTAGCTGTTCTGTGGTCTGAGCAATACCTGTTCGGCGCTGCCGTATTCCACCACTTCACCCTGGCGCATCACGGCGATGTGGTCGCTGATCTGCGCCGCCACGCGCAGGTCGTGGGTGATAAACAGGATGCTCAGGTTCAACTGCTGTTGCAGGTCGGCGAGCAGCTCCAGCACCTGTTTTTGCACCGACACATCCAGCGCCGAGACACTTTCATCGGCGATCAGCACTTCCGGGCGCATGGCCAGGGCGCGGGCGATGCCGATGCGCTGGCGCTGGCCACCGGAAAACTGGCGCGGCTTGCGCTTGAGCGCATCACGCTTGAGGCCGACCTGTTCGAGCAAGTCACCGGCCTCGGCCCAGGCATCCTTGGCCGACAACCCACGCAATTGCGCGGCGCGGGCGATGATGTCACCGACGCGGTGCCGTGGGTTGAGCGAGCCGTACGGGTCCTGGAAGATCATCTGGATACGCCGCCGATTGGCCGCCAGGGCCGAACCGCGCAAGGCCAGAAAATCAGTGTCGCCGACCCACACATGCCCGCTGTCGCTGTCGACCAGGCGAATGGCTGCTTTGACCAGGGTGCTTTTGCCCGAGCCGGACTCGCCGACAATCGCCAGTGTTTTGCCGCGTGGCAGGTTCAGCGACACGTTGCGCAGCGCCGCCACTGAGCTGCCGCCGACGTTGTAGGTCTTGGTCAGGTTTTCGATGCGCAACGCCAACTCGCCATCCGCGCTCGGCGTGTGCAATTCCGGGTGCAGCGCCGGCACTGCCGCGATCAGCTTGCGGGTGTAGGCGTGCGCCGGGGCATTCAGCACTTGGTCGCGCTCCCCGATTTCCACCAGGCGGCCGCCTTCCATGACGGCAATGCGGTCGGCAATTTGCGCCACCACGCCGAAGTCGTGGGTGATAAACAGAATGCCGTGCTGGCCACGCCCACGCAGCTCGCGCACCAGTTTCAAGACCTGGGCCTGGGTGGTTACGTCGAGTGCCGTGGTGGGCTCGTCGGCGATCAACAAGTCGGGGTTCATCGCCAACGCCATGGCAATCACCACGCGCTGGCACTGGCCGCCGGACAGTTGATGGGGAAAGCTGTTGGCAATGCGTGGCGGGTCGGGCAACTGGGTGGATTCGAGCAGCGCGAGCGTGCGTTCGCGACGTTCGCGCTGGGGCATTTGCGGGGCATGGATAGCGAAAATTTCTTCGACTTGCTTGCCGATCCGAATCGCCGGGTTCAGCGCCGCCATGGGCTCCTGGAAAATCATCGCAATGCGGTTGCCGCGCAGTTCGCGCAGGCGTTTTTCGTCCAGGCTGCAGATGTCGTCGCCGAGAAAGTCGATCACCCCACCGGCATGCCGCAGGCCTTTGGCGTAATCGCCCATAATCGCCGCCGACAGCACTGATTTACCCGAGCCGGATTCACCGATTACGCAGAGGATTTCGCCCTTGCGTACGTCCAGGCTGATGCCCTGCACGGCGTGGCTGCGGTCGGCGCCGGCGGGTAGTTCGATCGACAGGTTTTGCACCCGTAATACTGGTTGTGGGTTCATGCTCAATTCCTTGCGCCTTGCTGGGCGTTTTCATCCAGGCCGTCCGCCAGCAGGCTCAAGCCCAGCATCAGGGTGGAAATGGCAATGCACGGGAAGATCACCAGGTGCGGGAAGGCGATGGCCATGGCGCGGCCATCGTTGATCATGCCGCCCCAGTCCGGGGTCGGTGGCGGCAGGCCAAGGCCGAGAAAGCCCAGGGCGCCGATCATGATCGCGGTGTAGCCGATGCGCAGGCAGAAATCGACTATCAGCGGCCCGCCGCAGTTGGGCAGGATTTCCACCAGCATGATCCGCAGCGAACCCTCGCCCTGAGTGATTGCGCTGAGGACGTAGTCCCGCGAGCGGATGTCGATGGTCAGGGCACGCATGATGCGGAAAATCGCCGGGGCACTGGTGAAGGTCACCGCAATCAGGATATTCAGCGCCGACGCGCCGAGGGCGATGATGATCACGATGTACAACACCAGCACCGGGAACGACAGCACCGTGTCGGCCACATACGACAGCACGGCATCGACCCAGCCGTTGAAGTAACCGGCGCACAGGCCCATGGCGATGCCCACGGCGAACGCAGTGAGCGTGGCCAGGATCGACCAGAACAGCACGGTGCGGGTGCCCCAGATCAGCCGCGAGAGAATGTCGCGACCAATCATGTCGGTGCCCAGCAGGAAGCTTTGGCCGTTGTCGCCGCTCGTCAGCGGGGTCAGCAGTGGGGTAAAGCTTTCCAGCGGATCATGGGGCGCCAGCCACGGCGCAAAGAGCGCGACCAAGACCCAGCCGCCCACCAGCAGCAGGCCGAGCAACGCGAGGGGATGTTTGAAGGCGTGCAGGCGATTCATTGGGCACCTCCGCCGAGACTGCGCAGGGTGATGCGCGGGTTGAGCCAGGTGTAGGCCAGGTCCGAGAAAATCTTGGTGATGCCCACCACGACGGCACTGACCATGGCACAGGCTTCGATCAGGTACACGTCATGGTTCAGCGACGCGGTGTACAGCAACGAGCCGAAGCCCTTGTAGGCAAAGAACACCTCGACCACGATCACGTTGGACAGCAGCCACGGGATGTACAGCATGATCACCGTGATCGGGGCAATCAGCACATTGCGCAGGGCATGGCGCACGACGATGCGTGCGGTGGAGGCACCTTTGAGTCGCGCCGTGCGGATGTACGGCGATTGCATCACTTCCACCATCGACGCCCGGGTGATTCGCGCCAGGTAGCCGATGCCGAACAAGCACAACACCATCAGCGGCAGCACCAGTTCCACGGCGCTGAACCCGTCGCTCATGCTGCTGACACCCGGCAGCCAGTTGAGCCAGAACACAAAGATTGCCGAGACGAACACGGCACTGGCGAAATCGGGAATCGAGGTGGTGACAATCGACAGGAACGACACCAGGCGGTCGAGCGCCGAGCCCTGGCGAATGCCGGCGAGAATGCCCAGTGTCAATGCCACGGGCACCATCACCAGCAAGGCCAGCCCGGCAAGCGTCAGGGTTTGTGCCAGGTTCGGCAGCAGCAGCTTGATCACCGACTCACGAAAGTACACCGAGGTGCCCCAGTCGCCGCTGACAAAGTCCTTGAGCCACACCAGGTAGCGCCACACAAAAGGTTGGTTGTAGCCATGTTCCACCAGCCACGCCGCCCGCTGGTCTGCGGCGGAGTAGGGGCCAAGGACGTTGATGGCCACGTCTTCGATGTTCAGCTCCAGGGCCAGGAACACGATCAATGACACCGACAGCAGGGTCGCCACCAGCGCGAGTAATTTGCGCAATAGAAAATGAGCCATGGGTGCATGCTCCGACAAATATTGGGATGCCTGCCCGCTTGCGGGCAGGGCGTTTGCGCCTTAACTCAGGCGCTTAGCCACACGCTGCCCATGGGGTAGAAGTCGGAAGGGTGCACCTGGAAGCCCTGGACCTTTTTGCTCACGGCCGTGAACTTGTCGCCCCAGAACGGCTGCACGATCACGCAGGCGTCCTGCAGGATCTGCTCGACGCTTTGCATGGCCACGGCGCGTTGCTTGGGGTCGATGATGCCCATGGCTTTGTCCAGTGCGGCATCGAAGGCCGGGTCGCTGTAGTGGCTTTCATTCCAGGCGCCGCCGCCGCGGTAGGCCAACTCCAGGGACATCACGCCCAACGGGCGATGGGCCCAGTACGTGAGGCTGAACGCCGCTTTGTCCCAGATCGGCCAGTATTGGGCCGCCGGCACCACTTTGAGGTTGATGCGAATTCCGGCTTCCAGGCAATTTTGTTGCAGGATCTGCGCACAGTCCTGTTCGTAGCGGCCCTGGGTGTTGCCGACGATCAGGTCGATGTCGATGCCATTCGGGAAGCCGGCTTCGGCCAGCAATTTCTTGGCCGTCGCCACGTCGCGGTTGCGCTTGGGCAGCGGGAAGTATTCGGGATGGGAAGGCGCCACATGGTGGTCTTCGCCCAGGGTGCCCATGCCGCGGTAGGCGATCTTCAGCATCTGCGCGTTATCGGCGCACAGCACCACGGCCTTGCGGATGCGCAGGTCGGTGAATGGCTTTTGATCGCAGGCCATGCGCATCACCACGGTTTGCGCGGATTTGCAGGTGAGCAATTGCGCGCCGGGCAGGCGTTTGGCGAGGTCCAGCTCGGCCACGGTCACGCGGTACAGCACGTCCACTTGGCCGGCTTGCAAGGCGGCGAGGTGGGTGGACACGTCGGTGCCCATGTCGATGTAGCGCAGCTCGTCGAGGTTGGCGGGCTTGCCCCAGTAATCGGCGCGTTTGGCGAACGTCGCCTGTTTGTTCACCGCGAACGCGACCAGCTTGAACGGCCCGGTGGCCAGCGGGTTTTTCGCCCAGTCATCACCGGCTTTGAAGCTGCGGTGCACGATGGCGCAGGTGAATGCGTTGAGCATCTCCGGGATCGCCAGCATCGGCCGCTTGAGCTGCAGGCGGAACTGGTAGTCGCTGACTTTTTCGAAGGCCTTGATGTCCTGGAAGGCGGTGCGGTTGACCGACTTGGAGTCAGCGGCAATCCAGCGCTCGATGTTGTGCTGCACGTCGTCGACGTTGAAGCTGTCGCCGTTGCTCCACTTCACGTCCTGGCGCAGGTTGAAGGTCCAGGTGGTGAGGTCGTCGGAGGGGCTCCAGCTTTCGGCGAGGTAGGGGTGAGTGATGTTATCGGCGTCGACCCAGGTCAGGTATTCCAGCGAGTTGCGCAGCAGGTTCGAGGCTTCGATCCAGGTGATCAGCATCGGGTCCTGGATTTCCTGAATCGCACAGGCAAAGCGCAGGCTGCCGCCTTGGCGGGCGGGTGTGCCGTCGGCGGCCTGGGCGTCGTTGCCGAGCAAGGCCGAGCCGATAAAGCTACTGGCGCTGGCCACGGTGATGCCCAGCAGGGCGGCGGTGCGCAGGAATTGGCGGCGGTTGATCTCGCCACGTTGGACTTGGGAACACAGGTCATTTACGGCTGGATGCGGCGCGGCGCCGTCCAGGGTAGTCAACTCTTTCATAAGCCTCTCCGGTACTTGCGAATATGCGTTTTTGTTGAACCGCAAGGGTCAGTGGCAAGCGCCGCCAATGCGCAGCACGGACCGCTGTGAAACCGGCAGAAGAACAAGGCGCAACGAAGTCAGGAGGCGGGCAATGGGACAGGACATAGGGCAGCTCTCATGTTGTTTTTATTAGAGATGCCCGCAGTTTTGTCATTTGCGCAAAGATCGACAAACGACAAATTCTGCGATGTAACGTTCTATAAATGCATGTTACAGGTCCTGCCCAGGCCCACCTGTCACGCTAGACGCGTTTAGCGTGGCAACAGGCGCGGGTCGAACGGGTAATCGGAGAGCAACTCGATGCCGTGTTCGTGGATATAGATCTGTTCTTCAAGCTTCACGCCTTCGCCGCCGTCGTCGTGGCCGATGTAGCTTTCCACACAGATGGTCATGCCGGCCTCGAACACGCCGTCGTAACCCAGCGCGTCAATGTCTTCGCGGTGCACCACGTAAGGGTATTCACCGGTCATGCCAACCCCGTGCACCAGGGCGAAGTAGCGGTTGTTTTTGTAATGCTCGGGAATCTTCCAGGCCATCTCGGCGTATTCCTTGAAGCTGCGCCCGGCCTTGAGCATTTCGACGTTGGTTTGCACTTGCTCATAGGCGAGTTTGTACAGCTCTTGCTGCTTGGTGGTGGCGGCCTGGTCGCCGCACAGGAAGGTGCGCGAAAAGTCCGCGTAGTAGCCGAAGCGGCCGACCACATCGGTATCCAGGGCGACCAGATCACCGGCTTCGATCGGCCGCGTGCTGCATTCCTGGAACCAGGGGTTGGTGCGTGGCCCGGAGGAGAGCAGGCGGGTCTCGACGTAGTCGCCGTCGGTGGCGATCACATGCTGGTGCAGGTGCGACCACAGCTGGTTCTCGGTGATGCCGGGCGTCAGTTTGCTTTCCATCAACCGCACCCCGGCCTCGGTAGCACGCAGGCTGGCGCGGATCATCTTCAGCTCATTGGGCACCTTGATGCAGCGCGCACGCTCCAGCGGTTCCTGGGCGTCAAACACCTGGTAGCCGAGCTTTTGCAATTCGAAGGCCGCCGCCGACGTGGCGCTTTCAATCGCGATGCGTTTTCCGCCACCGCACTTGCGCACCAACTCGTCAATCTCGGCGGCCCAGTCGGCAGTGACGTTGCCGAGAAAACTTTCACAGAAGTAATAGGAGATCGCCTTGGCCGGGCGCACTTCATCCACGGTATTGAGGGTTTCGGCCAAGTGCAGGCAGCCGCCGAACTCGAAGATCACCACCGGGCCTTCCGCCGGGATAAAAGCATAGCGCGCCGGGTTACGCGCCGAGTACACCTGCATATTGCGTGAGCCGGTGGCATAACGCATGTGGGTAGGATCGAACAGCACACAGGCGGCGTAGTCACGTTTTTTCAGTTCGTTGCGCACCCGTTGCAGACGGTCCAGTTGGATCTGCTGGATTTCGTCATAGGTGGGTTCACAGTCGGCGGGGTTGCGGTTCGGGCCGGACAGACTCATGGGGTGTTCCTCGCAGGGCAAATACGGTTTTTAAGTTTTTTGGGGGCGAATCAGTCGAGCAACTGGTCGCTGCGCACCAGGTTGCGTTCGGCTTGCAGGTGGGCTTCGGACAGGCGTCCGTAAAGCTGTTTGGTGCGTTGCGCGCGGCCGATAATTCCGGGCTTTTCCGAGTAGGCGAAGATCGCCGTATTGCGCTCGGTGGCGCCTTCGACGCGGGTGACCCGGTGTACGGAGAAACGGCCCTTGAAGATCTGCAGGTCACCGGGGTTGAGCGCCAGGTCCTTGACCCGCGAACGGTCCTCGCCGCGTACTACTTTGCCGACGGCACCGAGGTTTTCCTGGCTGCGCGAGCGGATCATCGGCGCGTATTCGAACAGGCCGCCGGCCTCGGGCTTCTGGGTCATCATGCTGACGATGAATTCGTTGGTGTCGAAGTGCCAAGGCTGCTCGGTGCCTTCGGGCATCACGTTGATGACCAGCCCGGCGAAGGGGTCGGCGTATTCGAAAATCTCCGGTTCGTCGAGGCAGGCGCCGATAAAGCGTTTCATCATTGGCGAGACATACAGCCGGTGGATGATTGCGTCGGGGGCGATCATGTCGCGGGTCACAAAGCCGCTGGTGCGCTCCATGAACGTGCGGCGCGGGTCATCCTGGGGCAGGCTGGCGTCGTCCTCGGTGAAGTAGGCGTTGACCTTGCGCACCGAATAAAACGTTTTGCCCGACAGTGCCTGGCCTTCCAGGCGCGCCTGTTCCAGCACTTCGGGGCGCAGGAAGTTCTTTAGCAGGCAGCAACCGTCCTCGGCCAATTCGGCGCGGGCATGTTCAATTAATGCCTGTAATTGAACATGGCCCGAATCATGTATGGGGTACAGCGCGGTATTAATGATGTCGCTGATATCACCGGTTTCGGCATCGGCAAGTTTAAGACTCATACACGGCTCCTGAAGTAGGCTGTTGTGTTGAGTGGATAGTTGCGTAAAGCGATTTGAAGTGGAAATTACAAGTTGTGATCGAATCCATCGGCAGGGGCGATAGTGATGTCAGGCGAACTGGATGGCAGCTTACTTAAAGTGTTTGTGGCAATTATCGAGTGCCAGGGCTTTTCGGCCGCGGCCGAGCGCCTGCATAAAACCCAGTCCACCGTCAGCCAGAGCTTGCAGCGGCTGGAGGAGATTGTTGGCACGCCGCTGATCCATCGCACCAGCCGCTCCATCGGCCTCACCCCGAGTGGGGAGACCTTTCTGATTTACGCCCGGCAAATCCTCAAGCTGCACCACGAGGCGGTGGCTGCGGCGCAATTGCCCAATGAGCAGGTGTGTATCCACCTGGGCATGCCGGAGGACTACGCCGAATATTGCCTGGGCGGCATGCTCAAGGACTTCCAGGCGCAGTTTGCCCAAGTGCGCCCGGACATCTGCTGCGAGATGTCCACCGCGCTGGTCAGCCGGTTGCACCGCGGCGAGTTGGACCTGGTGTTGGGCGTCGAACATGCCGGCCTGCAGCCCGGTGAATACCTGTGCGACGAGCCGCTGGTGTGGGTGGCGGCGCCGAGCTGGAGTGCCGTGGGGCGCCAGTCGGTGCCGCTGGCCGTGTACGCCGAGGGCTGTGCGTTCCGTGCCAATGCCGTGCAGGCGCTGGCCCAGGCCGGGCGTTCATGGCAGGTGGTGTACACCAGTCAGAGCCCACGCGGAATCGCGATTGCGATTGAGCAGGGTCTGTCGGTTGGGGTGATGGCGCGGCGCCTGGTGCCGGCTGGCTGGCAGATTCTGGATGAGCGCCAAGGCTTCCCGCCGATTGCGCCGGCCCGCCTGATGTTCTGGCGCACAGCCGGTTGCCAGGTGCCGGAAGTGGAGGCGCTGGTAGAGATTTTGCAGCGCCAGTTGGGGCGTTCAGGGTACCTGGACAGGCCGCGCAGCGTCAGTCGCTCGCCGAGCCATGCGTTTGAGCAATAACAGGCCAGCGAGCACCCAGCCGACGATCCAGGCATGCACCCCGGCAAATTCGCCGCTGGCCTGCAACAGCCAGCCGCACAACCCATTGGCCGAGGCGCTGGCCAAGCCATAGCTGACCATGCTCAGGCTCACCACTTGCAGGCTGTGCACCGGGTTGAGACGTGCGCTGAGGTAGGCCGCCATCAAGCCCCACGAGGGGAAATAAAATACTGCAAACAACCCGGCGGCCAGCCAGCTCAACAACAGGCTGGGATGCCACAGCAGGCCAATCATCGCGAGGCCGAAAGCGCCGATGCTCAGCGCCAGCACCCGCAACGCACCCCAGCGATCCGCCAGCGTGCCCAACAGCAGGCCGCCGATTACGCCGCCGATGCCGATCAGCGTCCACATTGAGCCGGTCACTGCTGCGCCGGCGTGCAGGCGATCGCTGACAAATGCCGACAAAAAATTAAGAAACGGCCCACTGATTGCGCCGATAAACCCGCTGAGCAAGACAATCTGCATTGCCACAGGGTGTTCCAGGCACACGTTCAGCCACTGCTTCAGCACTTGATTGAACGCGGGCGGCCGGCTGGAGCGAGGCGCTTGTTCGGCGTAGGGAGCCAGGGCCCACAGCGTCAGCAGCGTGACCAGCAGCGTTAGGCCTGCGCAGATCAGCCAGAACTGGCGTAACGACAACCCCTGTAGCCAGGTGATCAGCAACCCGTTCAGGCAAATCGCAAAGGCCGCCCCCGAAGACGCCAGCCCCAGCACGCGACTGCGGTGGCTGGCCGGGATGACCTCGCGGGCGAGTGCCGCAATCGCGTTCCAGTTCGACACCGCACACGCCGACACCAGCGCCAGGCACAGGGCAAAGGGCAGCACCCAGGGTGTGGCGACCGCCAGGGCCAGCAACACCGGGCTCAGCACCATGGTCAGGCGCACCATAGTGCGTGGAGTGACCCACGTCGCGGCAATGCCGCTGGCAATGGATGCCCCCATATAAAACAGCTGCAGCAAGGCGGCAATCAGCGCCGCCTGGCTGTAGCTCAGTTCAAATACCTGGCGAATCTGCGGCAATAAAGCGGAATACAGAAAAATACTGAAACCGTGGGTGGTGGCGTTGCAGGCGGTGAAGACCAGTGCCAACAGCGCAATACTTCGCCGCGATGAAACAGGCGTACTCGACATGGCGCGGCCCTGATTTAAATGATGAGTCAGGCAGTGGGTTAGTTGTTGCAGAGACTAACTTTTGTGGTGAGTGGGCGACCAATGCTTAATTGTCTTAGTGTGCATGCGTCCTACGCGTGCTATTTATTCGTCAACGACGTATTCAGGTTAAAAACGACGCTGCTGGCATTAACCGAGTTTTTCTTCGGCCGCAGAGGGTGCTACCCCAGGTTCAATACAAAAAGGTATGTTGTGTGCAGCATTGCTCTGCTCAATCTTCCTTGTCCGCTGCTGTCGAGTGCCCTCCATGAAACGCAAAATGCCTGGTCTCAATGCCCTCAAAGCCTTCGAAGTTGCCGGCAGCACCGGCAGTTTTACCCGGGCTGCCGAGCTGTTGAACGTGACCCAAAGTGCGGTCAGTCGCCAGGTCCGCCAGCTTGAGGAACAACTGGGGGAGCACCTGCTGGAGCGGCGTCACCACCATTTGGAACTGACCAGTGCCGGGCGTGTGTTGTTGCGGGCGTTGCATCAGTCTTTTGACAAGATCGAGCTGACGGTGCGCAGCATTCAGCAGAAAACCCATTCCAACCGACTGCACCTCCACGCGCCGCCGACCTTTACCAGCCGCTGGTTGATGCCGCGCCTGGGAAGGCTGCGCGAGCAACACCCGGAGTTGGAGTTGAGCATCACCACCTGCATGCAGGACACCCTGGCGCAGACCAGCACCCTCGACTGTGCGATTCGTTTTGGCAATGGTGAGTGGGATGGGCTGGACAGCTCGCTGTTGTTCCAGGAGCGGCATATCGCCGTGTGCACACCGTCGTTGTTCGCCCGCGAAGGTGGCGGGGACGGTATCGACTTGAATCGGATGACGTTGCTGCATGTGTTGGCGAGTGAAGATCAGCGTTATCTCACATGGAAGCATTGGCTGGATGCGGCGCGGATTACCGGAGTGGATACCCAGGGCGGTTATGAGTTTGATTTGCTCAACCTGGCGATACAGGCGGCGGTCGATGGGTTGGGGATTACCATTGCGGACTGGCATATGGTTGCGTCGGAGTTGGCCAGTGGGCAGTTGACGCAGGTGTTGAATGTGCATGTGGAAGGGCATCAGTCCTACTGGCTGGTGACCCGGCCGGAGCAGACGGATATGCCACAGTTGCAGGTGTTTGGGCGCTGGCTGCAGGAGGAAATCTGGTTGGCGCAGCGGCAGTTGGAGCCTTCTACGGCGGCGGGGTGAGTTTGAGTACCTATCCGTTACCGCAGTAACGGATAGGTACTCGAACACCCGTAACCTTCATTTTCCTCACGTTACCCCACCCAATAAGTCGTTTGCACACCCCCCAAGCAAATACAAAACTGCATGTCACTCGCAAAACAACAACGTTGGGCAAACCACATGCAATTCGAGCGCAATTTCTATAACGGTCAGTTCGTCGAGCCCGCCAGCGACGCCCTGATCGCCGTTTACAACCCTGCCAATGAATCCCTGGTCGGCCACGTCAGCGCCGCCACCGCCGATGAGGCCATTGCCGCCGTCGACGCCGCCGCCATCGCCCAAAAAACCTGGGGCAAGCTCACCAGCATCGAACGCGCCGAACACTTGCGTGCCTTTGCCGACGCCCTGGACGGCCACGCCGAAGCCATCGGCACGGCCCTGGCCCGCGAGTCCGGCAAGAGCGTCAGCGATGCCAGCAACGAAGCACGCTACGCCGCGCAAATTACCCGTTACCACGCCGAATGGGCGCGCCGTATCGAAGGCGAAATCATCCCCAGCGACACGCCGGATGAAAACCTGTTCCTGCAACGCGAGCCGATTGGCGTCGTGGCCTGCCTGATCCCGTTCAACTACCCGGTCTACACCTTGCTGCGCAAGGTCGCCCCGGCGCTGATCGCCGGTAATACCGTGGTGGTGCGCCCCAGCAATAACACGCCGTTGTCCGCGTTTGAGATCGCCAAGGCCGTGGTCACCGCCGGGATTCCGGCCGGCGTCATCAACATCCTGACCATGGACCATGCCACCGCTGCCAGTGTCTGCACGCATAAAGCGGTCGGCCTGATTACCCTTACCGGCAGCGTGAATGCCGGGCGTATCGTGCTTGATTACTGCAAGGCCAATATCGCCAAGCCGTCCCTGGAACTGGGCGGCAAGACTCCGGCGATCATCGAGGCCGATGCCGACCTGGAAAAGGCTGCCAGCGCCATCATCGGCTCCAAGACTACCCACTGCGGCCAACTGTGCACGGCGGTAGAGCGGGTGTATGTGCACGAAAGCGTCTACGACCGCTTCCTCGCCTTGCTGAAAACCAGGATCAGCGCCGTCAAGTTCGGCGACCGGGCCAACGATGAAAGCTTGATGGGCCCGCTGGTCAACGCCAGTTCACAAAAGAATATCCATGCCATGGTCGAGCGCGCCGTCGCCGCGGGTGCTGTACTGGAAACAGGCGGCGTGCTGCCCGAGGGCCCCGGCCATTTCTACCCGCCGACCTTGCTCAGCGGCTGCCGCCAGGACATGGAAATCATCCAGGAAGAAATTTTCGGCCCCGTGCTGCCGGTGCTCAAGTACCGCGACATTGACGAAGCACTGGCCATGGCCAACGACCACCAGTTCGGCCTGTCGTCGGTGCTCTATACCGAGAACTACCGCACGGCGATGAAAGTGGCGAACGCCATTGAAGCCGGCGAGTTGTACGTCAATCGCACCCCGGCGGACCCGTATCAGGGCTTTCACGCCGGTTGGAAACGCTCAGGGCTGGGCGGCGATGACGGCAAGCACGGAATGCTGGAATTCACCCAGACCCGTCTGGTGGTCATGAAGTACTGATTCACGCATACCGGCTGCACCTTCAATAAAAACAATTATGAGGGCACCTGCACAGTGGGTGCCCGAGGTCATCAAGATGTCCAAGCCTGCACCCGTTGCCCAGGGTCTCGATGCCGTGTCCGCGGCAAAAAGCGACACCGCCAGTCGCTATTTCCAATTGCTCTTGCTGGTATTGGCCGCCGGGGCGATTTACCCGATCCTCTACCTGCGCCAGGTCTACCAGACCACCATGCTCGACGTGTTCCAGATCAACCACAGTGAACTGGGCTACTTGTACTCCATGCTCGGCACCGTCTTTTTGCTCAGCTACCTGCCCAGCGGTTGGCTGGCCGACCGTTTGCCGCCGCGCTTTTTGATCTTTTTCTCGCTGGTCGCCACCGGCGCCCTGGGCCTGTGGTATTCGACGGTGCCGTCGATGACCGGCCTGATGATTATCTTCGGTTGCTGGGGGCTCACCACCGGCCTGACCTTCTGGGCCTCGGTGCTCAAGCGCGTAAAGATGATCGCCCACCCTACCGAGCAGGGGCGTTTCTTCGGGATACTCGATGGCGGTCGCGGCCTGGTTGAAGCGTTATTGGCAACCGTGGCCCTCGGTCTGTTCGCCTATGCCACTGAAACCCGCAGCCAGTCGGCGGCCGAAGGTTTCAAACAGGTGGTCTACCTGTATTCGTTCATCTGCATCGCCATCGGCTGCGGGCTGGTGTTGCTCAAGGACCCCAAGTCCATGGCCGAAACGTCGGCGGTGGAGAAGGGTAAGTTCAACCTGATTGCCGACCTCACGACTCTGGTGAAGATCCCCGAACTGTGGCTGGTGACCGCCATCGTGTTCTGCGGTTATCACATGTTCTGGGCCACCTACAGCTTCTCCGATTACCTGCAAGGCAGCGGCATGACCGCCGTCATGGCCGGCACCATCACCACCATCAAACTGTGGATGCGCCCCATCGGCGGCATTGGCGGCGGTTGGTTGGGGGACAAGTTCTCGAATATTTCGGTGCTGATCGTCGCGCTGGTGCTGGTGACCCTGGCCATGGTCGGGCTGATTGTGTTCCCGGCGCTCAATAGCCTCGGGCTGCTGATCGGCACGGTGATCTTCATCGGCCTGATGACGTATGCGATTCGCGGCCTGTACTGGGCGATCCTCGACAGTTGCGACATCCCGCTGCGCATCACTGGCCTGGCCATCGGCATTGTCTCGGTAGTGGGTTACCTGCCCGACACCTTTATCCCGCTGATCAATGGCTACCTGACCGACACCTACCCAGGCAAGGCCGGTTACAACCTGTACTTCGGCTACATCGCTTTTGTCGGCGTGCTCGGGACCCTGGCGGCCCTGACCCTGCGCGCTCGAATCAACCGTAAAAAATTCAACCAGACAGGTGCCTGAGATGAAAATCGTCGCCCTTGAAACCCATATCGTCGCCGTTCCACCGCCGCACATTGGTGGGATGTACTGGCTGTTCGTCAAACTCAAGACCGACTGCGGCATCGAAGGTGTCGGTGAGATCTACGCCGCCACCTTTGGCCCCAAGGCCATGCTGCCGATCATCGAGGATGTGTTTGAGCGCTACCTGCTCAACCACGACCCGCACCATATCGAGCGCTTTTTCCGCCAGGCCTATTCCAGCGGTTTCACCCAACGCCCGGACTTGACCATGATGGGTGTGGTCAGCGGCCTGGAAATGGCCTGCTGGGACATCATCGGCAAGGCGGCCAACAAGCCGGTCTACGAATTGCTCGGCGGCAAGGTCAACGAGCGCCTGCGTTCCTACACCTACCTGTACCCGGTCAACAGCCAGGGCGAGTATGACTACGACGACCCGGACCTGGCGGCCGAGTGCGCCGTCGAGAACATGAACAAGGGCTTCACCGCGGTGAAATTCGACCCGGCGGGGCCGTACACCGCGTACTCCGGCCACCAGATTTCCCTGGAGGTGCTGGAACGCTGCGAGACCTTCTGCCGCAAGATCCGCGAGGCGGTAGGCGACAAGTGCGACCTGCTGTTCGGCACCCACGGGCAGATGGTGCCATCGTCGGCGATCCGCCTGGCCAAGCGCCTGGAGAAATACGACCCGCTCTGGTTCGAAGAGCCGGTACCGCCTGGCCAGGAAGAGGCCATGGCCCAAGTGGCGGCCAAGACCAGTATCCCGATCGCCACGGGCGAACGGCTGACCACCAAGTATGAATTCTTCAAGCTGCTACAAGCTGGCGGCGCGTCGATCCTGCAGATGAACGTGGCGCGCTGCGGCGGGCTGCTGGAGGCGAAGAAAATCGCGAGCATGGCCGAGGCCTACTACGCGCAGATCGCGCCCCATCTGTACAACGGGCCGATTGGCGCGGCGGCGAGTTTCCAGCTGGCCACCTGCACGCCGAACTTCCTGATTCAGGAAAGCATCATGACCTGGGGCGGTTTCCATGCCGAAATCCTGACCAAGCCACTGCAATGGGAGGACGGCTACATCATTCCGTCCACTGAGCCGGGCCTGGGGGTGGAGCTGAACATGGACGTGGTGCGCAAGCACACGCCCTATACCGGCGAGCGCCTGCACCTGCAAATGGCTGCCACACCGGCTGACGTCAAAGACACCTCGCCGGCCAAAGGCTGAGCCAGGCACTTCACTACGGATAACGCGGTAATTGTGCATGACATATGACTACATCATCGCCGGCGCCGGCGCCGCAGGGTGCGTACTGGCTAACCGGTTGTCCGCCTCGGGCGAATACTCCGTGTTACTGCTGGAAGCCGGCGGCAAAGACAGTTCCTGGTGGTTCAAGATCCCGGTCGGTTTCGCCAAGATGTATTACAACCCGACCTTCAACTGGATGTACTACAGCCAGCCGCAAAAGCAGCTGGCAGGCCGTGAAATCTACGCGCCACGGGGCAAAGTGCAGGGGGGCTCGGGCTCGATCAATGCGATGATCTATGTGCGCGGCCAGGCCCATGACTTCAATGACTGGGCCGCCAACGGCAACGATGGCTGGGGCTTTGCAGACGTGCTGCCGTACTTTCGCAAGCTGGAAAACCACCCGTTGGGCGACACCGAGTACCACGGCGGCAGTGGCCCCATCAGCATCACGCCGATGAAGGGCCAGACCCACCCGATCTGTGACGTGTTTCTCAAGGGCTGCGAGCAACTCGGCTACGCCCATAGCGACGACTTCAACGGCCCGAATTTCGAAGGCGCCGGGCTGTATGACGTCAACACCCGCAAGGGCGAGCGCTGCTCCAGCAGCTTTGCCCATTTGCACCCGGCCCTCAGTCGCTCGAACCTGACCGTGGAATTGCATGCGCTGGTTGATCGCGTGCTGTTCGACGACCAGCAACGCGCCACCGGCATTGCTGTCACCCAGCACGGCGTGGTCCGTACCTTCACCGCGCGCAAGGAAGTGATCCTGTGCGCCGGTGCGGTGGACACGCCCAAGATCCTGCAACTGTCGGGTGTGGCTGACCAGCAATTGCTGGCCGAGCACGCTATCCCGCTGGTCAAGCACCTGCCGGCCGTGGGCGATAACCTGCAAGACCACCTGTGCGCCAGCTACTACTACAAGGCCAATATCCCGACGCTGAACGACGAACTCAGCTCGCTGTTCGGCCAGTTGAAACTCGGTCTCAAGTACCTGTTTACGCGCAAAGGTGCGTTGGCCATGAGCGTCAACCAGGCGGGTGGTTTCTTTCGCGGCAACGACGCGCAGAAAGACCCGAACCTGCAGCTGTATTTCAACCCGCTGTCGTACCAGATTCCAAAAAACAACAAGGCCAGCCTCAAGCCCGAGCCTTATTCCGGCTTCCTGCTGTGCTTCAACCCGTGCCGCCCGACCAGCCGTGGCACCATCCGCATCGCCTCGAAAAACCCGCGGGACGCGGCGCTGATCGACCCCAATTACCTGAGCACCCAAAAGGACATCGACGAGGTGATCCAGGGCAGCCGGTTGATGCGCAAGATCATGCAGGCACCGGCGCTCAAGGGCATCACCGTGGCCGAAGTATTACCGGGCGCGGCTGTGCAGACCGATGAGCAGATGCTGCAATACTTCCGTGAAAACAGCGGCTCGATCTACCACCTGTGCGGCTCCTGCGCCATGGGCTCGGACCCGCAGGTCTCGGTGGTGGACAAACGCTTGAAGGTGCATGGGCTGGACGGATTGCGGATTGTCGATGCGTCGATCTTTCCGAATGTGACGTCGGGCAATACCCATGCAGCAGTGTTGATGGTGGCGGAGAAGGGCGCCGACCTGATTTTGCAGGACGCTTGATCGTGCCAGCGGCCACAAGGGTTTACTGCGCCTGGGAAACCGGGTGCAGCGAGGGGGTGTTGCGTCGGGTGATATGGCTGATCCCCATAATCACCAACGGCGTAAACAGCGCCACATACGCGTTATCAATCCCCCAAGGGTTACCCGCCAGAAACCAGCCTACCGTCGCCAGGAGTGACGCAATAATGCTCAGGAATGCGCCGGTCGCGGTGCCGAAGCGTGGCGCGTAGAACACCAGCAATACCAGGACCGCCAACGACGCTCGCAGGGCTTTGCCGAGAAAAGCGATCATCAGCACTTTGTCCGAGGTGAGTGCCAACGCAATGGGCAGCAGGCCAACAGCAATAGTCGCCAGACGCACGAAGCGCAGGTTCTTGGCGTCACTTTTTTCCGGGTTGAACCACGGCTCGTAGAAGTCCCGCAGCAGCAACGTGGCCGAGCCCATGCTCACCGCCGATATCGTGCCGAACAGCGAGCCGGCCAGGCCCGCAACGACTAATCCGGCGGTCAATTGATCCATGCTCGCGATTAGGCTGGGAAAGGCTTGCAGCGAATCCACCTGAGGAAACAACACGGCGCTGCACATGCCGATCAATGCCGCGCCGATGCCAAACGGCACCATCAACACCGCTACGTAGAAGCACGCACGCTGGGCCTTGCCCGCATGGCTGACGGTGTTCACTGCCTGGATCACGTACTGGGTGGAGAAGATCGAACCGATCCCGGCGATCATCCACGCAATAATCTGGCCCCAGCCGACGGTGGTCCAGTTGAACATGCTCGCGGGCAATTGCGCCTGTAACTGGCCGATGCCGCCGACTTGCTTGAGACCGAACCACAACGCCAGGCCGACACCCAGGTACTTCAACGCTGCGTGCACAAAGTTGGTGTAGATCACCGAGCGCATGCCGCCGATGCTTACATACATCACTGACACTACGCCGACAATGACGATGGCCAGTGTGCGGTCCACTTGCATCACGCTGGCCAACACCGCTCCGCCGCTGGCGTAGATGGACACCGCGACGATCTCCAGCGCGAAAATGGTAATGATGGAGGTCGCGAAGCGCGTGCGCTGGCCGTAGTTGCGCGAGAGCACGCCGGAGATGGTGTTGTCGCCCAGCTCCTTATATTTGCGCGCCAACAGCCAGGCGAACAGCACAAAGCCCAGGGCCAGGGCGAACAGGTTCCACGCAGCCGAGAGGCCGACTTTGAACCCGGTCTGCGCGGTGCCGATGCTGACTGCCGTGCCGATGAATTCAGAGAGCATCAGGAAGCCAATCAGGAATGCGGGGAAGTGCCCACCGCCGGTGGTGTAGTTGGTGGCGCTGCGCGAATGCCGACGTACCCCGTAGCTGATCAGCGCAAGGCTAACCATGTACAGGCCGGTGATGGACAGGACAATCCAGGAGGAATGGATTTGCATCTTTATACTCTTTAGGTATTTTTATAGTTGGCGCTAGTTTCCTCCCTCGTTTTTGTTTGCGTCTAATATCAAGTGAGTATGGTTTGATACTCGCTGGGTATTTATCTACCAGCCGCGCAACCGCTCCCAGACGTGCACTTCACCGTTATCCAGAATCGCGTGGTAGCGACCAAACTGCGCCCCTGTGGCACACGCATGGTTGGGCAGGATGCGCAGGCGGGTGCCGAGCGGGAACTGTGCGACGACGTCCATGCCGCTGTCTTCGAACCGCGCCACACCATGTTCCTGATTGGCACTGCTCAACAACAAGCCTGCGATGGGCTCACCGTGTTCATCACACACCTGGCCATAGCCGAAATCGCGTTTCTGCGATTGGGTGCCGCGATCCCGGCTCATGGCCATCCAGCCGGCGTCGGTGATGATCCAGCCTTTTTCCGCTTGATGGCCGATCACCGTAGTCAGCACGCTCAAGGCCAGTTCCTCGGTGCGGCACACGCCGATGTTGTGCATCACCAGGTCGAAAAACGCATACACCCCGGCGCGCAGTTCGGTAACGCCGTCCAGATTCATTGCCGACAATGCGGTCGGTGTGGAACCGACGCTGACCTGCACGCAGGGCAAGCCCGCCGCTCGAATCCGCTCGGCCGCTTCAACACAGCGCGCACGTTCCTGCTCGGCAATGGCCTGCAAGGCCTCGGGCGTATCCAGCCCGTAGCTTTCACCGGCGTGAGTCAGCACGCCGGTGAGTGTGTTGCCGAGCAGGTGCGCGATTTCCAGCAGTAAGGGCTCCTGCGGCTTGACCCCGGAGCGGTGGCCGTCGCAGTCGATCTCGATCATGACGGCAAAGGCTTCACCGTGCTCTCGGCCGAAATCAACAATCGCCCGGGCACCGGCGAGGCTGTCGGTGATCAGCGTCAGCGCACAACCCTGACGACGCAGTGCCAGCGCTTGAGGCAGTTTGTGTGGCGCCATCGCCACTGCATAGAGAATGTCGTGGAGGCCCAGTTCGAAGAAATACTCGGCTTCTTTCAGCGTCGAAACGGTGATGCCGTGAGCACCAGCGGCGATCTGTGCGGCCACCACTTCGGCGCATTTGTGGGTTTTGACGTGGGGGCGCAAGTGCACGCCCAGGCTGTCGGCGCGCTGTTGCATGCGCTGGATATTGCGCTGCATTTTCAGCGTATCAATCAATGCGGCAGGGGTGTCCATGGTTCAAGCTCCACAATGAGGGACAGCGGCCAAATTGACGCCCTGTCCAGGACTGGATATGTTGTCTTGCATGAAAAAGACCTCTCCCGAAGAAACCACCCTGATCAGCCAGCTCGAACAGATTGCCGAAGGCTTGAGCAAGACCTTCAGCCCATTCTGCGAGGTGGTGCTGCATGACTTGCGTGACCCGCAGCACGCGATCCTGGCGATCCATAACAACCTCTCCGGGCGTCAGCCGGGTGACCCGGCCACCGAGCTTGGGCTGGCGCGAATTGCCGACCCTGAGTACCCCCAGGTCATCGCCAATTACCAGAACCAGTTCGCCGATGGCCGCCAGGTCAAGAGCACCTCGATTGGTATCAAGGACGCCAGCGGCAAGTACGTCGCCGCCTTGTGCATGAACGTGGATCTTTCGTTGTTCCGGGGCTTGCAGGGCATGCTGGAACAGTTTGGCTCGGTCAGTGGTGACAAGCCCGGCGAGTCCCTCGACCCCTCGGGTGCCGATGTAATACGCGCACGTATCGACCAGTTCGCCGCACGCCTGGCAACCACGCCGCGTGCACTCAAGGCGGCGGACCGGCGGGTGCTGCTGCAAGAGCTCAAAGACGCCGGCTGCATGGATATTCGTCGGGCCATGGAGACTGTGGCCTCGCACTTGGGCGTGTCACGCGCAGCGGTCTACACCTACGCCAAGTAGCGCGCCACGGCTTCAATCTCCACCAGGTAACCGTGATGCAATTCGGGCACCGGGACCACCGCGCGGGCAGGGCGGTGATCGCCCAGCGCGGCGGCGTAAACGCGGTCGAACGCCGGCCAGTGCCCGACCCCGGCAACGTACACCGTGACCTTCACCAAATCCTGCGGCGAACCGCCGGCGGCGTTCAGGATGGCCAACAGATTATGCAGTGCGATTTGGGCCTGTTCGGCAAACGGCGCCGACAGGTTGTGACGCCCGTCCGGGCTGACCGGCAATTGCCCGGAGATATACAGCGTGTCGCCGTGGCTGATGGCCTGGGAATAATGCCCGGCCGGTGCTGAGGCCTTCGAGGTGTGGATGATCTTCATGGCGCCTCGCTGAGCAGGGCGGCGTAGCGCTGGATGTCCACGTTGCCGCCGGTGACGATGATGCCCACGCGCTGGCCTTTGAACCGCTCGCCCAGTTGGCGTAATGCCGCGAGGCCCAGGCAGCCGGTCGGTTCAACCACCAGTTTCATGCGCTGCATGAAGAAGCGCATGGCGTCTACCAACTGCGCGTCGGAAACCGTAAGGATGTCATTCACCAGGTCACGGATGATCGGGAAGGTGTAGTTGCCCAAATGTTGGGTTTGTGCGCCGTCGGCGATGGTCGCCGGGGTGTCGATATGCACGATGCTGCCGCTGTGGAATGAGCGCTGGCCATCGTTACCGGCTTGGGGTTCGACGCCAAACAGTTGGCAATCCGGCGACAGGGCGCGGGTCGATAACGCGGTGCCGGAGAGCATGCCACCCCCGCCCAGGCCGACGAACAGGGCGTCCAGCGGGCCGCTGAATTCCAGCAACTCTTTGGCGGCGGTGCCTTGGCCGGCGAGGATGTGCGGGTGATCGTAAGGCGGGATCAGCGTCATGCCGTGCTCAACGGCCAGGGTGCGGCCGATTTGTTCGCGGTCTTCGGTGAAACGGTCATACAGCACCACGCTGGCGCCATATTCCCGCGTCGCTGCAACCTTGGCGGCAGGCGCGTCGGTGGGCATCACGATAGTCGCCGGCATGCCCCGCAAACGAGCGGCCAGCGCAATGCCCTGGGCGTGGTTGCCGGAAGAAAACGCCACCACGCCCGCCTTGCGCTGCTGCGCGTCAAACTGCGACAGGGCATTGAACGCGCCGCGAAACTTGAACGAGCCGGTGCGTTGCAGGTTTTCACATTTGATGAACACCTGGGCGCCGGTTTCGGCGTCCAGGGTGCGCGAAGTAAAGACCGGCGTCTGATGGGCGATGCCTTCCAGCCGTTGGGCGGCAGCGATGACGTCTTGATAGTCAGGCAATTGCATGAGCGGACCTCGTGTGCATTTGTGGATAAAATATCCATATCAAGACAAATAGTAAAGTTCCGTTTATCACGCCCGACATGCTAGCGTTTCGAGCTTCTTTGACCGCTGGAGGGTTCGACGTTGATCCGACTCACCGACTACATCGCCCACGTTTCCCAATCCCCGTTGGCACCTTGGGCTGACCTGACGCCTTGGGCGTTGGTGGCCCAGGCACCGGCAATTGTTCGCCAGTTACTGGCGCAATTGCCGGCAGACGCTTACGTCATTCAGGATGAAATCGCCATCCACCGTACCGCCACCGTCGAGTCCGGCGCCTTGCTCAAGGGGCCACTGATCATCGGCGCGCATTGCTTTATCGCCAGTGGTTCTCTGCTGCGCGCCGGGTGCTGGGTGGATGCGCAATGCATCATCGGCCCGGGTGCGGAGTTGAAAAGCTCGTTTGTGTTCAGTGGCAGCAAGCTGGCGCATTTCAACTTTGTCGGCGATTCGGTGCTGGGCCATGGGGTCAATCTGGAGGCCGGCAGCATCGTCGCCAACTACCGCAATGAGCGCGAGGACAAGGAAGTGCAGGTGCGGATCAACGGGCAATTGCAGCGCACCGGGTGCGATAAATTCGGCGCGTTGCTCGGCGATCAGTGCCGAATCGGCGCCAATGCGGTGTTGGCGCCGGGGGCGGTGTTGGCACCTGCCAGCGTGGTCGGGCGCGGTCAGGTATTTGACGCAGAGGCTTGCGTATAAACGCAATGTTGAAAAGAACATGGTGTGTCGGCACGATATTAAATAGAATTAATCTCATTTGAGATTAACTCGCGCCGCGCAGGTTGCTCGCCATGACTGATGCTGTTGCCCCGACCCACGCTGCCGAACTCACGTTGTCGAGTTTGTACCGCGACCACCGCAGTTGGCTGGAAAGCTGGTTGCGGCGGCGCCTGGGCAATGCCTGGGATGCAGCGGACCTGAGCCAGGACACCTTTTTGCGCGTGCTCGCCAGTGCACAGCCAATTGCGCAGATGCAGGAACCGCGTGCCTATCTGGTGACCGTCGGCAAGCGCCTGCTGGTCAACTTTCATCAGCGGCGCAGCCTTGAGCAGGCGTACTTGAATGCGTTGGCAAACCTGCCGCACGCCTGCGTGCCGTCACCCGAACAACGCTGGCTGATGCTCGAAACCCTGCAAGCACTGGATGAGTTGCTTGACGGTTTACCGGTGCTGGTGCGCCGCGCGTTTCTGTGGAGCCAGCTGGAAGGCCTGGGTTATCGAGAGATTGCCGAACGGCTCGACGTTTGCGAGCGCACGGTGAAGCGCTACATGGCCCAAGCCTACGAACATTGCCTGCTGGTGGACCTGTGAATCGCGATGTCGCGCGCGCCGCCGCCCAATGGCTGGCATTGCTGGAGTCTGGCGCCGCCACCGAGCGTGACCATGCGGCCTTGCAGCAATGGCGCGACAGTCATCCCCAACACGAACAGACCTGGCAAAAAGCCCAATCCCTGCGCCAGCGTTTCAGTGACTTGCCACACGCATTGGCGATGGCCAGCCTCGACCGTCCGCAATTGGCGCGGCGAGCGATCCTCAAGCGTGCCTTGGGTGTGGCGGCGTTGGTGCCCACCGCCTGGTTGATCAGCCGCCAGTTGCCGATCGAGGCGTGGCGTGCCGATCTGCACACCGCCACCGGCGAGCGCAAACGCCTGCCCTTGATCGATGGCAGCAGCAGCCTGCAACTCAATACCGCCACAGCGGTCGATGTCGACCGCGCGCATCGGCGCATCACGCTGGTGGAAGGGGAATTGGCGCTGAGTGTGCCGGGCTCGGCTTTGATCGCAGTGAACACCCGCTACGGCGAGGTTCAGGTCAGCCAGGCCGAGGTGTGTGTGCGGCAGTTGTCGACCGGCTGCCGGGTGTCGGTGCTCAAGGGCGCGGTGCAGGTGCGCGATGTGACCGGGCAACTGGCGACCTTGAGCAACGGTCAGCAAGCGTTATTAAAGCCCCAGGGGCTTGGCGAGCGGGTGCCGTTCGATGCGCAGCAACTGGACTGGCGCGACGGCGTTTTGACTGCGCAAAACCAGGCGCTGGGGGATTTTTTGCGCGAGCTGGAGCGTTATCGCCCAGGTGTGCTGCGCTGGGACCCGAGCCTGGAAACCCTGCGGGTCACCGGCAGCTTTCGCCTGGATGACACCGACCGCATCCTCAGCCTGCTGGCCCAGACACTGGGGTTTGAGGTGCGGGCGCGGACGCGGTATTGGGTGACACTCAGTCGCACATTGGCCTAAATCACATGGGCCCGCTGCAACTCGGTCAAGGACAGCGCCTTGAGCTGCGCCAGCAGCGGGTCACGCCGGTCTCGCGGGTGAGGCAGGTCCACCGCCAGTGTCTGACGAATGCTGCTTGGCCGGTTGTCCATCACCAGCACCCGGTCACTCAGGTACAGCGCCTCGTCCACATCGTGGGTCACCAGCAGCAGGGCAATGGCATGGTGCTCGGCCAGTTGCAGCAGCAAGTCCTGCAGTTTCATGCGGGTGAAGGCATCCACCGCGCTGAATGGCTCATCGAGCAGTAGCACCTGCGGGCGTGAATACAGGCCGCGTGCGATGGCCACCCGTTGCGCCATGCCGCCGGACAAGGCCTTGGGCAGCGCCTGGGCGAAGCCCGCGAGGCCGACTTCTTCGATCAACTGCGTGACCCAGGCCTTGTCATAGTGGCTGTCATCGCTGAAACCGATGTTTTGCTCCACCGTCAGCCAAGGCATCAGCCGGGGCTCCTGGAATACAAAAGCGACCTCGCCTGCGGGGCTGCGCAGTTCACCCTGGAAGTCCTTTTCCAGGCCGGCGACGATGCGCAACAACGTGCTTTTGCCGCATCCGCTGGGGCCCAGCAGGCTCACGGCTTCGCGCGGTTGCAACGCCAGGTGTACATTTTTCAGCACTGTGGTGCTGGCAAAGTTTTTACGCGCGACGTGAATCTCTAATAACGGTTGCATGCTCATTGCTCCGCGCCTTGGCCATTGAAGGTGTCACGCCAGGCCAGACAGCGTTTCTCCAGTGCCGCGAGCACGCCATCGCTGACCTTGCCCAACAGCGCCAGCACGATGATTGCCGCCAGCACGATGTCCGGCCGCGAGGTTTCCCGACCATCACTGAGCAAGTAGCCCAGGCCCTTGGTGGCCGCGATCAGTTCGGCGGCCACCAGAAACATCCAGGCCAGGCTCAGGCCGCTGCGCAGCCCGGTAAACAGGCCGGGCAGGGCGGCGGGCAAGAGAATTCGGCGCACCAGGCGTGGCCTGCTGAAACCGTACATTTGTCCGACTTCCACCAGCTTGCGGTCGATATCACGAATCGCCGCGACGCCATTGAGGTACACCGGGAAGAACGCGCCAATCGCGATCAGCACGATCTTCGAGGTTTCATCAATGCCCAGCCACAGCAGCAACAGCGGCACCCAGGCCAGGCTCGGAATCGAGCGCAACCCGGCAAACGTTGGCTCCAGGTAGGCTTCGGCTTCACGGCTCAAGCCCACCCAGGCGGCGAAGATCAAGGCCAGGCTCGCGCCAATGGTGAAGCCTGCCAGCACCCGCAACAGGCTGGCGCTGATGTGTTTCCACAACGCGCCCTCGGCCAGGTCGGTGAGCGTCACCGCAATCTCGCTGGGGGCCGGCATCTGGTAGGACGGCAGCCAGCCGATACGCACGACCACTTCCAGCACCAGCAGGATCAGCACCGGCAACAGCAGCCCCTTGAGCCGCCGAGGCCAGGCGCTGCGGTTGATGGCGACCGGCGCGGGAAGGGCCGTTGTTTGGATTCTGCTGGTCATCACGCTCCCCTTACTGCTTTGGCAGCGCCTGGCCGAAAGAGGTGTCGATCAATTGGTCGATCACCTGGTCCACGTTCACGCCACGGCGCACCAATTCCTCGGACACCAGGATCGGCGCAGCGGCCTTGGAGGACAGCACATCCTGGGCGGTCAGCAACGGGCTGCCGAGGTCGGTGCGCGACAGTTGCAGCTTGGCCACTTCCAGCGGCAGTCCGGCTTCGTCGGCGAGCAATTTGGCGAAATCATCCGGGTGTTTCACTGCCCAGTCGCGGGCTTTTTCATAGGCGCCGAGCACCTTGCTGATGGTCTGCGGATGCTCCTTGGCGTACTGCTCGGTGACGCTGACCACGCCGTAGCTGTTGAAGTCCTTGTTGCGGTACAGCAGGCGTGAGCCGGCCTGAATTTCACTGGCGGCCATGTGCGGGTCGAGACCGGCCTAGGCGTCTACGTCACCTTTTTCCAGCGCCGTGCGGCCGTCGGGGTGTTGCAGGTGAACTAACTCGACGTCGTCTTTTTTCAGCCCGGCTTGTTGCAGGCTGCGCAGGGTGAACAGGTACGGGTCGGTGCCTTTGGTGGCGGCGATTTTCTTGCCTTTCAGATCCGTCACGCGGTTGAACGGCGAGTCTTTGCGCACCACCAGCGCGGTCCACTCGGCGCGGCTGTAGACGTACACCGATTTGATCGGGCTGCCATTGGCGCGGCTCAACACCGCCGACAGGCTGGCGGACGAGGCAAAGTCGACGCCGCCGCTGTTGAGGTATTCCAGCGAGCGGTTGCTGCCTTGGCTCAGTACCCAGCCGACTTTGCTGTTCGGCAGCGCTTGTTCCAGCCAGCCGAAATGCTTGAGCACCAGGCTGACCGGTGAGTAGTAGGCGTAATCCAGGTTGACTTGCGCGGGGTCGGCTTCGGCGGCGAAGGCTTGCGGTTGCACACACAAGATGAGGGCGCAGGCGCCCAGTAAGCGTTGGGTGAAGGGTTTCATGGAACAGCTCCGGACAAGGCGGTGAGAGAAGGCTTTTCTTATATTCAGAAAATTGAAATGACATGTTCCATCATGCTCAATCGGAATATGCAGTCTCTGTGCCATCTGTTGTCGGGGCGTATTTGCTGGGGTTCAGGTCAATTGTGTTGTGGTGTGAGAGGGCAGTGTGTTGATCCGCTGTTGCCAGGTGAACAGTGCGTATATATCCATATCGAATAAATAAAGAGTTATATATTCCTTTTAATGGATGATTGAGTGGCGCATTTTGAGGGCCTGCGCATTCGTGCGGATTGACCCAACAGCCAAAAGGAAAGCCGACATGACTATTAAAGCGATCAACGTGCGCAACCAGTTCAAGGGCGTGATCAAGGAAATTCTGCTGGGGGAAGTGGTGTCCGAAATCGACGTGCAGACCGCGTCCGGCATCGTCACCTCTGTGATCACCACCCGCTCGGTGCGTGACCTGGAATTGAAAGTGGGCAGCGAAGTGATTGCCTTTGTGAAGTCGACCGAAGTGTCCATCGCCAAGCTGTAAACCCCGATCATTTGGGGGAGCTGGCTTGCCTGCGATGCGGACACCTCGGTCCACCAAGTACACCGAGTTGATGCCATCGCAGCGGCTCGGCGGTCCGACAAGCCCGCTCCCACATTTGATTGGGTTCAGCTTCCAAGATCAGGTCGGCTGTCAGGCCGCCTCGG
>NZ_CP168079.1:2815677-2835182 GCF_050915955.1 Pseudomonas sp. UBT
TTGATCTTAGGCGCCCCGTTAACCACGCTGGCCGAACGCAGGCTTTGGAGCGTGGGTAAACCGGCAGGACGCCGGTTTAGCCGCGATGGGCCAAGGATGGCCCATGGCGGCGGCCCACGGTCCAAAGCCGGAGTGAGGGCACACCGAGCCTAGGCGAGGTGCCGAGTGGTGGGGCAAGAGCCCTTTGGTTACTTTGGGGCTTTTCCAAAGTGACCCGCCGTAAGGGCGGAACCCATGTCAGCCGTAACCCAAACAACGGATATGTACACAAATCCCCCCACCACCCTCAGCGCAACCAGTTGGTGCGCGCCAACTCGATCACTTCATCACCGCGCCCGCTCATCACCGCCTTGAGCATGTACAGGCTGAAACCCTTGGCCTGTTCCAACTTGATGCTGGGCGGCATCACCAGTTCCTGCGTGGCGGTAACAACGTCCACCAGCACCGGGCCGTCATGCGCCAGGGCTCGGCGCAAGGCCGGTTCGAGGTCTTCGGATTGTTCCACGCGAATGCCGAGGATGCCCATGGCATTGGACATGGCCGCGAAATCCGGATTTTTCAATTCAGTGCCGGTGTCGAGGTAGCCAGCGGCTTTCATTTCCATGGCGACAAACCCGAGTGACGAGTTATCGAACACGATGACTTTGACCGGCAATTTCAATTGCGCCAACGAGATGAAATCGCCCATCAACATGGCAAACCCACCGTCGCCGGACATCGAAATGACCTGGCGCCCGGGGAAAGCCGCTTGTGCGCCGATGGCCTGCGGCATGGCATTGGCCATCGAACCGTGGTTGAACGAACCGATCAGGCGGCGTTTGCCGTTCATTTTCAAGTAGCGCGCAGCCCAGACGGTGGGTGAGCCGACGTCGGCGGTGAAGATGGCATCGTCATCCGCCAACTCGCTGAGTAAGCGCGCCACGTATTGCGGGTGGATCGGCCGGTCAGCCTTTGAGGGCTCTGCCAGGTCATCCAGGCCCTGGCGGGCCTTCTCGTAATGCTTCAGTGAGGTGTCGAGAAAGCTGCGGTCGGCCTTGCGGGTCAGGCGCGGCAACAGCGCGTCGATGGTCTCGCTGACGTCGGCAGCGATACCCAGGTCCAGCGTGGCCCGGCGCCCGAGTGCTTGTGGGTTGCGGTCGACCTGGATGATTTTCGCGTCGGTCGGGTAAAACTGGCGGTACGGGAAGTCGGTGCCGAGCATGATCAGCGTGTCGCAGTTGAGCATGGCGTGATAACCGGAACTGAAACCGATCAAGCCGGTCATGCCCACATCAAACGGGTTGTCCCACTCCACATGCTCTTTACCGCGCAAGGCATGCACCACCGGCGCGCCCAAGGCATCGGCCAGGGCCACCACTTGGTCGTGGGCGCCGGCACAGCCGCTGCCGCACAGCAGGGTGACTTTCTGGCTGCCCTCAAGGATCTCGGTGAGGCGTTGCAGGTCCTGCTCCGCCGGCAAGGTGCGCGGTGCGTGCAGGGCCGGCCACGGCTTGAGCTTGTCTTCCACCTGCAGCAGCGACACATCGCCAGGAATCACCACCACCGCCACGCCACGGTTGAGGATCGCCGAGCGCATGGCGCGGTGCAGCACCTGGGGCATTTGCTCGGGGTTGGTCACCAGCTCGATAAAGTGGCTGCACTCTTTGAACAGTTCCTGGGGATGGGTTTCCTGAAAGTAGTTCAGGCCGATTTCCGAGGAGGGAATCTGTGCGGCAATGGCCAGCACTGGGACATGGTTGCGATGGCAGTCGAACAGGCCATTGATCAAATGCAGGTTGCCCGGCCCGCAACTGCCGGCGCACACCGTCAGTTCGCCGGTGGCGGCGGCTTCGGCACCGGCGGCGAAGGCGGCGACTTCTTCGTGGCGCACGTGCATCCACTCGATGCTGTCCATGGTGCGCAGGGCGTCGGTCAGGCCATTGAGGCTGTCGCCGGTCAGGCCCCAGATGCGTTTGATGCCCGCCTGTTCAAGGGTCGTCGCCAGTTGCTGGGCCAGGTTGATTTTCGCCATGAAGAACTCCAATCGTCAGTGAGGTAAAAAATTGCTGATCAATAGGGGACAGTTCGATCACGGCGAATGCTCCGCTCTTAATGTGAAGATTGCGTCATGGCGGCGCGGTACTGGCGGGTGCGGCGGGCGATAAACCACTGGTCGCGGACCAACGCCATCCACGGTACGACCTTGGGCTTGGGCAGGTAGCCGCGGCTCAGGCGGCGCATCTGGTAACGCACCACCGCCAGCGTGGCGAGGGCGGCCAGGGGTTTGCGCTGCCAGTTGATGGGTTTGAGTTGCGGGTTCAGATCGCGCCCTTCGCGCCAGTGTTTGATCAGTTGTGGTTCCAGCGTCAGGGCGGTGGCGATGCCGGCCATGGCAATGCCGCTGTCCAGCACCTGCTGCACGATTGGCAGTCGACGAATACCGCCGGTGACCATCAGCGGCATGTTGGCGAGGGTTGCAAGCGCTTTGGCAAATTCCAGGAAGTACGCTTCACGCGCCAGGGTACGGCCGTCCCGCGCGTCTCCTTGCATCGCCGGGGCCTCATAGCTGCCGCCGGATAACTCGAGCAGGTCGATGGGCAACGGGTTGAGCATCTCGACCACCGCGCGCGCATCGGCCTCTTCGAACCCGCCGCGCTGGAAGTCCGCCGAGTTGAGCTTTACCGCCACACAAAAGGACGGGCTGACGTTGGCGCGCACTGCGTTGATCACCTCCAGCAGCAGGCGCGCACGGTTTTCCAGCGAGCCGCCCCAGCGATCGGTACGCAGGTTGCTCAGCGGCGAGAGAAACTGGCTGAGCAAATAGCCATGCGCTGCGTGGATTTGCACCCCGGTAAACCCGGCTTTCTCGGCCAGGCGCGCGCTGGTGGCGAAGCGCTTGATCACGTCTTGAATGTCGTGCTCGGTCATGGCCCTGGGCTTGGCAAACATCTTCGAAAAACCACCCAGCTCGAGTGCTACCGCTGAGGGCGCCAAGGCTTGCTGGCCCAGATTGGCCATGGTCTGGCGCCCCGGATGGCTGAGCTGCACCCAAAAGTGCACGCCCTTGGCGCGGGCAACATCGGCCCATTCACGGAAGCTCTCCAGGTGCTGCTCATCTTCCAGGGCCACGCCGCCGGGGCCGGTCATGGCGTGGCGGTCGATCATCACGTTGCCGGTCAGTAATAAACCGGGCTCACCGTCCGCCCAGGTCTTGTACAACTGCTTCAATTCGCGCGAGGGCGCTTGCCGGGCGTCGGCCATATTCTCTTCCATCGCCGCCTTGGCGATGCGGTTGGTAAGGATTTGGCCGTTGGGCAGTTGCAAGGCTTCAAAGGGCGACATGGATTGACTCCTGGGCGGGGGAGGCCTCAGGCTAAGCTTAAAGTTAACTTTAATGTCAAGCAGGGCGTGGCAATGAATATTGGTGAGCTGGCAAAACAAAGCGGGCTGGCAGCGTCGCGTATCAGGTTCTACGAGGCCGAAGGGCTGATCAGCCAGGTGGGGCGCCAGGCCAATGGCTATCGACGCTATTCAGCACAAGCGTTGCAGACCCTGCAACTGATTCAGAGCGCGCAGCAGGCCGGGTTTACCTTGCAGGAACTCAAGGCGCTGATGCCAGCACCAGGCGAGCACAAGCGCGATGAATTGGTCGAGGCACTGGAGCGTAAGGTGCAGCAGATCGAAGCGATGCAGGCGCAGTTGGCCCAGAGCAAAGCTCAGTTGTTGGGCGTGATCGAGGCGGTGCGGGCCCAGCCGGCAGATGTGCCGTGTTCCATAGGGCAGAAGCACGTGCTGGCGTCGATCAAAATCAATTCATAAAAAAGCCCTGGCATGCCAGGGCTTTTTCATGCGCTAACGTTTAGCGACGACGGAACAAGGGCAGCGGTTCATCCGTTGCGGCTTGATACGTCACCGAGAAGTCCTTGAGGCTTTCCAACGCTTCATACGGGTCTTTGTCGGCGCGCAAGGCGAAGGCATCGAACCCGCAGCGGTGCAGATAAAACAGCTGGTCGCGCAGCACATCGCCAATCGCGCGCAGCTCGCCTTTGAAACCGTAGCGGTCTCGCAGCAGGCGTGCGTTGGAGTAGTTGCGACCGTCGGTGAAGGCCGGGAAGTTCAGGGCGATGACCTGGAAGTGTTCCACGTCGTCGCCGATTTCTTCGGCTTCTTCATCGGCGTCCAGCCACACACCCAGGCCGCCGTCGCGGGCCTTGAGCGCATGGGCGTGCTCGCGCCACAGGGCCAACGGTACGATCAGGTCGTCGCAGTTGGAAATGCCATCGAAGCTCGCGTCCTTGGGCAGCAGGTGCCAGGTTTCGTCGAGGACTTCGTTGTTCTTAATGATTCGCTGCATAGACGCGCTCCTTGAACAGGTCGATGCCAATGCGCTGGTAGGTGTCGATGAAACGCTCATCTTCGGTGCGCTGTTCGATGTACACGTCGATCAGCTTGCCGATCACCTCGGGCATGGCTTCCTGGGCGAAGGACGGGCCGAGGATCTTGCCCAGGCTCGCATCGCGGCTGGCGCTGCCACCCAGGGACACTTGGTAGAATTCTTCGCCTTTCTTGTCCACGCCCAGGATGCCGATGTGGCCGACGTGGTGGTGACCACAGGCGTTCATGCAACCGGAGATGTTCAGGTCCAGCTCGCCGATGTCGAACAGGTAGTCCAGGTCGTCGAAACGGCGCTGGATCGATTCGGCGATCGGGATCGATTTGGCGTTGGCCAGGGAGCAGAAGTCGCCGCCCGGGCAGCAGATGATGTCGGTCAGCAGGCCGATGTTCGGCGTGGCGAAACCGCCTTCGCGCAGCTCGCCCCAGAGGGTGAACAGTTGGCTCTGTTCAACGTCGGCGAGAATGATGTTCTGCTCATGGGAGGTGCGCAGTTGGCCGAAGCTGTAGCGCTCGGCCAGGTCGGCGACGGCGTCCAGCTGTTTGTCGGTGATATCGCCCGGTGCAACGCCGGTGGGTTTCAGCGACAGGGTCACCGCGACATAGCCCGGCTTTTTGTGCGCCAGGGTGTTGCGGGTACGCCAGCGGGCGAAACCTGGGTGCTGCTGGTCAAGATCGGCCAGCGCAGCTTCCTGGTTGCTCAGGGCTTTGTACTCAGGGTCGACGAAGTGCTTGGCGACGCGGTGTACTTCGGCTTCGGTCAGGGTGGTCTGGCCGCCGCGCAGGTGTTCCATTTCAGCGTCGACTTTCTGGGCAAACACCTCAGGGGTCAGCGCTTTGACCAGGATCTTGATCCGGGCCTTGTACTTGTTGTCACGACGGCCGTAGCGGTTGTAGACCCGCAAAATGGCATCGAGGTAGCTCAACAGGTCCTGCCATGGCAGGAATTCATTGATGAATGCGCCGACGACCGGTGTACGACCGAGGCCGCCACCGACCAGCACACGGAAGCCCAGCTCGCCGGCTGCGTTGTGCACCGGCTCAAGGCCAATGTCATGCACTTCGATGGCGGCGCGGTCCGAGGTCGAGCCATTGATGGCGATCTTGAACTTGCGCGGCAAGTAGGCGAATTCCGGGTGAAAGGTGGTCCACTGACGGACGATTTCACACCAGGGGCGCGGGTCGATCAGCTCGTCGGCGGCTACGCCGGCGAATTGGTCGGTGGTCACGTTGCGCAGGCAGTTACCGCTGGTCTGAATGGCGTGCATCTGCACGGTCGCCAGTTCAGCCAGGATGTCCGGCACGTCCTCCAGCGCCGGCCAGTTGAACTGCACGTTCTGGCGGGTACTGATGTGGGCATAGCCTTTGTCGAAGTCACGGGCAATCTTGGCCATCATGCGCGTCTGGCGCGAGGTCAGTTGGCCATAAGGCACGGCCACCCGCAGCATCGGCGCAAAGCGCTGAACATAAAGGCCATTTTGCAGGCGCAGAGGGCGGAACTCTTCCTCGCTCAGCTCACCTGCCAAGTAGCGTCGGGTCTGATCACGGAACTGCTTGACGCGGTCCTCGATGATGCGCTGATCGTATTCGTCGTATACGTACATATAGGTCCTGTTCTCGGCAAATCTGCGCGCACGGCCGCGCACTCCCAACGGAGCCGGCGCACGATACCAGTTTGCGTTTATGCGCAAAAGTGATGTTTGAGTATATGTAAATAACCAAATTGACTAATGAGAACGGTTATCGCGATACCCACATTTGTCATGCGGGCAATCATGATCTTTACTGTCGTCGAGTCTTAGTGCAATCACCTATAAAACCGACAAGAGGCGATGCGATGAGCAATTCGACCAAAGCCCGTAAACCTGACAGTACCGTTGACGCCTGGGCCATTTTGTTCCTGATAATTCTGGTGGTCGGAACCGCCGTGTTCTGGGTTAGCCACCAATAAAAGAAGGTTGGTTGAGCCTCGATTGACTGCCAGTTTGCCACTATCATGGCGGCCAACATTCAAGGCTCAAACGACTATGTTGAAGGTTCTGATTGCGTGTGCGTGGTTACTGGGATCGACGTACGGGGCGATGGCCCATGCGACGTCAGTGGTCTTTCTTAACCCGGGCACGTCCACGGAACCCTTCTGGGTCGGCTATTCGCAATTCATGCAGGCCGCTGCCAAGGACCTCGGCCTGGATTTGCGCGTGCGCTATTCCGAGCGCGACAGCAATAACACCCTGACGCAGGCGCGAGAGGCGTTGCAGGGCGCTGACCGCCCCGATTATCTGGTGCTGGTCAACGAACAGTATGTTGCCCCGCAGATTCTGCGCCTGGCCCAAGGCAGCGGGGTCAAGCTGCTGCTCGTCAACAACGCCCTGACCCCGGATCAGGTGCAGTTCCTGGACGTGTCCAATCAGCCTGACCTGCTCGGCAGCATCGTTGCCGATGACGAGCAGGCGGGCTACCTGATGCTCACCGAGTTGCTGCGTCAACATGGCCCCATTGCGCCCGGCCAGACCCTCGACTTGCTGGCGTTCTCCGGGGTCAAGAACACGCCTGTCTCGCTGCTGCGTGAGAAGGGCTTGCGCAGGGCGCTGGATGAACACCCCGAAGTCCGGTTGCGCCAATTGGTGTACGGCGAATGGAACCGCCAACGCGCCCTTGAACAAGCCACTCAGCTGTTCAAGCGGCACCCGGAGACGGCGCTGGTGTGGTCGGCCAATGACGAGATGGCCCTGGGCGCCATGCAGGCTCTGCAGGACAGTGGCCGCGTACCGGGCAAGGATGTGTTGTTCAGTGCGATCAACAGCTCGTCGCCCATCCTTGAGGCTCGGCTCGACGGTCGACTGAGTGTCCTGGTGGCGGGGCATTTCACCCTGGGCGGTTGGGCCATGGTGCTGTTGTATGACGATGCCCATGGGGTGGATATCGCCCGGCACGGCGGGAGCGAGCGTGAGGTCGCGCTGTTCCAGCTGATTGGGCCGGAGCAGGCGCGCCGCTTGTTGCAAATCAATGCCGGCAGCGATTACAGCGTGGATTTTCGGGCGTTATCGGCCTTGGGCAAACCTGAAAGCTATCGTTACCCGTTCAACCTGCGCGCTGTGTTGCCTTGACCCTTTCTCAGACGCCGGCCAGGTGCAGCACCAGCTTGACGATGCCGAACAGCGCCAGCGCAAACACCGCCGTGAACAGAATGCCCAGGATCACAAAGTGGCTGGGCTTGCCGTGGGTAAAGTCCCGCGCGCGGTTCTTGCCGCTCTGCACACCGAAGGCGGCGGCCATCACACTGTGCAGCATTTGCCAGAAGGTCGGTGGCTTGTTGTCGACTGGACCGTTCATACATCCCTCGTCAGGTAGATCTCCCTACAGAGCATAGACAACTCTCGGTGAGGCCACGCCCGTTGTATGTATGCACCAACGACCAAAGGCTGAGCGGTGATGTGCTGTCACTCCCAATCACAGGAGTGACACCATGCCCGATTCCTCGAAAAGGCCGTTCCGCAATGGCTGGTCGACACGACGCCAGCCCGCAGGTTGGCACTTAAAGAAACCGCGGCGGTCTTGCCCGACTGGTACAAAAACGCCTCGCCCGAACAGCGCAAGACCGTCAACGCGAGCGTCAAGGCCAGCGCCGTCGCTCAGGTTCAGTTGGACAAAACCATGTCGACGTTCCAGGACGTTGATGCATTCGCCAAGCCATTACTGCCCAAGGCGTTGAAAGAACAGTTCCAGGTGGAAATCGACGTCGACAAGACGTTGTTATGCCCCAGGCAGCCCGCTGCAGGTCAGTACGATTGAGATAACGGTTGACGGTATTGGGGCTGTTTTTTTGGAGGATGTGGAAGCTGTCAAGTTCAGGCAGCTTCCACATGGGTGGAGTTAGTGCGATTCACTCACGGCCTGGGCAGTTCCAGCTTAAGGAACAGCTCCTTATCCAGCGGCGGTTTGATCTCGGCTTTATCCAAATTGACCACGGCTCGGTTGTCAGCGCGAGCCCGTTCGATCAGTTCTTTACGCGTAAACAGGCGCTCAGCTTTAGTCTTTAGATGGCCGAAGGCCGGTGTTAATGCTGGAGTATCGGCCGCCGGGTAATGAAAGTGCGCGTACCACAGGACGGTTTCTTCATACGGTTTCCCATGTCTTATTTGGCTTTTATCGCGTATCACGTATTCGCTGAGATAGTCACCTGCCTTCAATAAAACTCGGCTTTTGACCAGGTTGATATCGACAAAACCGTGTTGCCACAGGTACGCAATATTGGACGCTTTGGGGCGCTGTTGCTTGTAGCCCTCGCTGCATACTTCACGTGCCAGCTTGAGTGTGGTGGATGACTCGTCGCGGTAGGTGTTCATCATGGCGTTGGCATCTGCATGCGAGGCATGATTACGTTCGATTTCATCGACCAGGGCGGCCATTTTGTTCGCATGCGGGGTCAACATGTCTTGCCAGTCCAGCGGGTTGAGCATTTCGCCGCGTGTCGGGTCCTGAAGCTTTCTCTGCAGGCCGCGTATCTTGCGTTCGATTTCCGCCCTTTGGGGTATCGCGCTTTCTGCCTCACGTTTAATCGCGGCCAATGAGCGAACCACCGGCGCAGGCGGTTGTGTGGCTGGCGTCGCCGCAACAACCTCGACCCATACGCCTTCATTGGCGTGTTCGAGGTAGGTGGCGACGATCTGCCCGGTGATGGGGTCGTTGATGTCGACAAATTGGCCGGGGTCCTCCGGTCGAGGATCGCGCAAATCACCCACCAGGCTGCTGTTGTTGCGCGTCTTGATGACTTTCCTGGCGGCGGGTTTCGCCCGGGTCGGGCTGGCAGAACTTGGCAGGAGGGCAAACCCTTGGTCTGTCAGGATCAAATCGGCCAGCTGTGCTTCAAGGCTGGTACGGGTGTCAATGAGCTGCTCCAGGAATGGGGTTTGATACTCCTCGCGCACAAAGCCGGAGCCGATTTCACTTAATGAGTTAACGGCGTTCTCGAGTCGCTCATAGCGTTCAAGGACGCCCTTGAGTACGGCAACTTGCTCAACCGTAGAGTAGCCACTGGTTGTACGCATTTCCGTATGCGCCAAGACGCTGGCTGTGGTTTTTGGATCAGTGAGTTCCTGGACGAAAAGAAACTCCGCCGGTTCTCGGGAACCGTGGGAGCGGTCCAGTACCAGCTCGGTAAGGAATAGCAGTGCGTGTTGCTTTAGGGCGATCGAGGATATCTTTTGGTCGGTGGGCCTGTCTTGCAATAGAAAATTGCGCAGTGCGGGGTCTGCCTGTTTGAGGAAGGTTTCGATTTTTTCTGCAGGCTCAACCATCTGTTCGAGCGCTTCAACCTGTAGCGCCTTGGTGTTGATGTACGCCTCGTAGGCGTCTGTGACGTTGTCGCGCAACTCTCTGTTGACGCGGTCTCCGAGCTCCACGGTGTTTTCGCCGCGTTCGGTTTCAAGGGTGTCGGTAAATTTTTGCGACAACACCTCAAAGATTGACCCCCAGTAGTTATAAGCAAACTGGGTTGCGACGTCGCGTGATCGTTTGTGTCTCGGGTCCGTTCTGTCAGCTTCCATCAGTTCGCCGTTCTTGGCTTCGATCTTCTGCATTGTCGGGTTAATCACCTCCGCGTTTTGCCGGTAGTTGTCGAATGCGATATCCCAATGCAATTTGGCTTGCGCGGTCATGAGTTGTCTTTGCGCATGCCGTTCTGTGATTCTGGCGTGCAGTTCTGGAAGCGCAGTCGAGGTGCCGAGCCTTATCCAATCCTCTCGCAACGCTTTTTTATGTTCGACCAGTTGGGTCCTGGCCGTGTCCAGCGCTGTTTTGAACGGAAGAAACGTGATCGCCAATGGCAGCATTTCGGCATTGAGACTTTCCAGGTCTCTCTTCAGCGCGGCTATCCGATCTCGATGCTGTCGCTGCCATTTATCCAGCTTTTCCCTGGGCATACCGCCTTCCAGCCGAGCCTTTCGTTCCAGCCGCCAATGCCCTTGTCCGTCGCTGGCCAACTTGAAGCCAGGACGCTGCGGGTGCTGCGGGTCAACCAGGTAGACCTCGCCGAAACCGGCTACCACGCTGACTTGAAACAGCAGCCCGCCGACGCTGGCGTGCCAGCTATTGTCAATTCTGTACAGCCCCTTGAGCGGGCCGCTTGCCTCGGCGGGTGGCAAGGTTTCGGGCCACGGCACGTGAACATCGAGCAGCGCCTTGAGCAACTTCGCGCTGCTCTGGGGGCTGGCTATCGAGCGGCTGAAGTCCAGCGCGGTGTGGCCTGTCGCCGGAGGCTCACCCGGCAGCGCGACCGAGCCGTGTTGGACCGGTGCAGTGCTCTCCGGAGGCGGCAAACCCGCAGTGCGGCGCCAGGACGCCAGGTGCAGAGCGTTGTCTTGCGGGGCGAGTTCCGATAACGGCTGTCGGGCGCCATCCGAGGGTGTGGCGGCATGCAACAGCACCATCGCGGTATTGAGCAACAGGTCAATCAGCGCCAGCTCGCGGGTGGTCGGGTCATCGCTGTCGAGTCCGGCCAAATCCTGTTCCAGGCTGCTGACCAGGACCAGGAACCAGCCCGCCAACATGGCCGGGCCGCGCACCAATGGCAGCAACAAGGTGTTGAACAGCAGCCAGGCACCTTCCATCACGATCGCCCAGCGGCTTTCGCTGTTGGACACCGACTCGCGATCAGCCAGGTCGACCATCGCCCTTGCGGTGCTGCCGAACAGGTGGCCAAGCAGCTTGCCGTTGACCTGTGACTGAAGCCATTCATCGGCACCCTCATCGACTGCCAGCGTCGCGGGGGCCGGCTGTTCAGGCGGGGCGAATTCATCCCCGGGCAGGAAGCGAATGATGTGCGGCTCTTTAAACCCGCCGTGATCGTAGATCGGACGCGCTTTGTCGCTTAGCCAGGTCAGCACGCTCGTCTGCACCGCGCCGGGAGTGGCAAGCGCATCCAGCAAGGCCTGGCGTGTGGGGTATTGATACAGGCTGTCGGTATACAGCGGCCGATACAGCAGGTGCGGGCCGATGTTGGCGTCCCGAGGCTCGATAACAAACATGTTATTGACGGTGTCGGGCGTGGCTCCGGCTTTTCGGCACAGGGCCAGTGGGCGCAGGACGATCTCCTGGCCGTCGACGATTCTGTCGGCGGGGGTGTCGCCCATCAACGCCTTCACATAACGATAGCCTGTGGTGGTGACGCCATACTGCTGCCTGATCCGGTACTCCAGCGCCTGCATCGGCAGGTGGACCTTGAGTTCGCGAGTAAACAGGGTCTCCCGTTGGCGCGCGTCGCTCGTGTCGGTGAGCAACAGGTCCTTGATCTTCTGTGGATAGGCTGTGCCAATGTCGACGCGCTGGATCAACCCCTGGCTACCCAGCAAGTAGTCTGTGGTCATCCAGTCCGGCAGTGTCTCGGCACTTTTGGCGGCGAGCGTCAGCGTGCCTTTGGGCTTGCCGGCGAGGTTCTTCAGCGCCAGCTCCGTCAGCGACATGCGTACATGCTCGATAATGCCGGCGCCGCCCGGGTAGCCGGCGGCCACGGCGAAATCCAACACCAACTCGTCGGGATCGTAATCCTCATGGTCGGTTTGCATCTGTTTGCGCAATGCGTCGCGGCTGAAATTGTGGATGTTTGCAATGCCCTCGTTGAAAGAGCGGCCCTGATTCTGTTTCATCACTCGCGCCATGTCCTGCAGATGGCGGTGGTAGGCAAAGCGGTCATCGGCACTGGCGTGCTTGAGCCACGCGGGCAGCTGGCGGTCGACCTTTTGCAGGCGCGCAGCAGAAGGCACCGGGACCTTGGTAAACAGTAGGGCTGGGTCCGTGAGTTTATTCAGGGCTTGGGCAAGCGCTGCTTCGCTTTGGCCTTGAAATGACAAACTCGCCAGGTCTTCAAGTTGCTGATTGAGAATAAGCCCGGCCTGCTGTTCGAACACGTTGCCTTCAGGCTCATTGCGCCGCCAGGTGATGCTGTCGCACTGGAATTGGTTCTGCATCCTGGCCCCCCAGGTTTCGCCAAAGGCATCCATCGAGTCAAACGGCTCGACAGCCCCCTTCAGGCTGCACAGCAGCACCTGTTGGTCGCGCACCAGCAGCAGGTCCGGCGTGAGCAGGCGTACTGCTTTCCCGGCGCTGGAAAGAGTGGTTTCAATGAAATAGGCATACGTGGTGGGCGCGGAGCGGGGCAGGCGCTCGAGGCGCCCCGGCCAGGCGGCGGTGACAGCCAGCATGTCCCGTTGTACTTCGGTCAGACCTGAGGGGCCTGCTGCTACCGCGGTCATCTGACCATTGAGAAATTCGCCCAGCCATTGCCAGCGACTGCTGCCGTGGCTGTCGGTGGCGCTCCAGTAGTCAGCCAGGGCGTGCTGGAAATACAGGTAGAGCGATGAGGGTAACTCGTCGATGAGTTGCGCGATGACCTGCATGTCGATCAGCGGCAGCGCTGCGGGCTTCAGCACCGTAGGCACGTTTTGCGTCAGGTAGAACGGCAGTTCACGGCGTGGCTGCAGGTCAAGTAGCTGCGGGTTCAAGACATGTGCGATAGCGATGTTCATCAACAGCGGGTAGGTATAACCGCCAGCGGGGGCCGGGGTGGCCAGCTTGACCGAGAGCAGGTCCAGTTGCAGGGTCGGATAGCGCTCCAGGATGCGCTCGCGCAGGGCATTGAACACCACTGAAAACAAAGCTGGGCGAGTGGCGAAACGCTCATGGACAGCCTGGGCAGGTAATTGGCCCAGGGCTGTGGGTAACACGGGGTAGGTTGGATCGGGCATGACGAAATCCTGTTTCCTGTTTCAATCCGGTGCGGGTTGGCTGCCGGGTCAGCGGACCGATGATCGGTCCGCTACAGGAAATCGGATTTCGTCGTGGCGAGTACGGTAGGGGGATACCGCAAATAGGGCCGAGCGTCTTAGTTGTCGTAACCCAGGTTCGGCGCCAGCCAGCGTTCGGTGACGCTCAAGTCCTGTTGCTTACGCGCGGTGTAGCTTTGCACCTGGTCCTTGTCGACCTTGCCCACGGCGAAGTATTGCGCCTGCGGATGGGCGAAGTACCAGCCGCTGACTGCCGCCGCCGGGAACATCGCGTAGTGCTCGGTCAGGAACACGCCGCTACGGCCCGCCTGCATTTCGCGGGCCTCGGGGTCGAGCAGTTGGAACAGTTGGGCTTTCTCGGTGTGGTCCGGGCACGCCGGGTAGCCCGGGGCAGGGCGAATGCCGCTGTATTGCTCTTTGATCAGCGCCTCGTTATCCAGCTGTTCGTCCTTGGCGTAGCCCCAGTGTTCTTTACGCACTTGCTGGTGCAGCCACTCGGCGCAGGCCTCGGCCAGGCGGTCGGCCAGGGCCTTGACCATGATCGAGTTGTAATCGTCGCCTGCGTCCTGATAGGCCTTGGCCACTTCTTCCGCGCCGATACCCGCGGTGGTGATGAAGCCACCGATGTAGTCGGTGACGCCGCTGTCTTTTGGCGCGACGAAGTCGGCCAGGGAGAAGTTTGGCTTGCCGTCGGTCTTGATGATTTGCTGGCGCAGGTGATGCAACCTGGCAATCGGCTGGCCGTCGTCACCGTAGACTTCCAGGTCATCGTCCTGCACCTGGTTGGTCGGCCAGAAGCCGAACACTGCGCGGGCGCTGATGAGTTTTTCGTCGATCAGCTTTTTCAGCATTTCCCGGGCATCGGCGTAGAGCGCGGTAGCCGCTTCGCCTACCACCTCGTCTTCGAGGATGCGCGGGAACTTGCCGGCCAGGTCCCAGGAGATAAAGAACGGGGTCCAGTCGATGTACTCTGCCAGCACCTTGAGGTCGATATTGTCCAGCACCTTGGCGCCGGTAAAGGTCGGTTTCACCGGGGTATAGGTGCTCCAGTCGAACTGCGGCTTCTTGGCGATCGCGGCCGGGTAGCTCAGGCGCTCGGTGCGGGCGCTGCGGTTCGAGGTGCGCTCGCGCACGTCGATGTATTCCAGGCGGGTTTTCTCGACGAAGGCTGGCTTCAATTCCTTGGACAGCAACTGCGTGGCCACGCCCACCGCACGGGAGGCGTCGGTTACATAGATCACCGCGTCGTTGCTGTACTTGGGCTCGATCTTCACCGCAGTGTGCGCCTTGGACGTGGTCGCGCCACCGATCATCAGCGGCAGGTGGAAGTCCTGGCGCTGCATCTCGCGGGCCACATGCACCATCTCATCCAGGGACGGCGTGATCAGGCCGGACAGGCCAATGATGTCGCACTTCTGTTCCTTGGCCACCTGCAGGATCTTCTCGGCCGGGACCATCACGCCCAGGTCGACAATGTCATAGCCGTTGCAACCCAGCACCACGCCAACAATGTTCTTGCCGATGTCATGCACGTCACCTTTTACGGTGGCCATCAGGATCTTGCCCTTGGCTTCCGGCTTGTCGCCTTTTTCCAGCTCGATGAACGGGATCAAGTGGGCCACGGCCTGCTTCATCACCCGGGCGGATTTAACCACCTGGGGCAGGAACATTTTGCCGGCGCCAAACAGGTCGCCGACGATGTTCATGCCGGACATCAACGGGCCTTCGATCACCTCGATCGGGCGCGCGAACGATTGGCGGGATTCCTCGGTGTCTTCGACGATATGCGTGGTGATGCCCTTGACCAGCGCGTGCTCCAGGCGCTGGTTCACAGGCCAGCCACGCCATTCCTCGGTCTCGGCTTCTTTTACGCTGCCGTCACCTTTGTATTTGTCGGCGATGGCGAGGAGGGCGTCGGTGCCTTCCGGTGTGCGGTTGAGCACCACGTCTTCGACCGCATCGCGCAGCTCGGCCGGGATCTGGTCGTAGATCTCCAACTGGCCGGCGTTGACGATACCCATGGTCAGGCCATTGCGGATCGCATACAGCAGGAACACCGAGTGGATCGCCTCACGCACCGGGTTGTTACCGCGGAACGAGAACGACACGTTGGACACGCCACCCGAGGTCAGCGCATACGGCAGCTCATCGCGGATATAGGCGCAGGCGTTAATGAAGTCGACGGCATAGTTGTTGTGCTCTTCGATACCGGTGGCGACCGCGAAGATGTTCGGGTCGAAGATGATGTCTTCCGGCGGGAAGCCGACGTCATTGACCAAAATGTCGTAGGAGCGTTTGCAGATTTCTTTCTTGCGCGCTTCGGTGTCGGCCTGGCCGGCTTCGTCAAAGGCCATCACCACCACGGCGGCGCCGTAGCGTTTGCACAGCTTGGCGTGGTGAATGAACTGCTCCACGCCTTCCTTCATGCTGATGGAGTTAACGATGCCCTTGCCCTGGATGCACTTGAGGCCGGCCTCGATCACTTCCCACTTGGAGGAGTCGATCATGATCGGTACACGGGAGATGTCCGGCTCGCCGGCAATCAGATTGAGGAAGGTCACCATGGCCTTCTTCGAATCGAGCATCCCTTCGTCCATGTTGATGTCGATCACCTGGGCGCCGGCTTCCACCTGCTGCAGGGCGACTTCCAGGGCTTCGGTGTAGTTGTCTTCACGGATCAGGCGGGCAAAACGTGCGGAACCGGTAATGTTGGTGCGCTCGCCGACGTTGACGAACAACGAGCTGCGATCAATGGTGAACGGCTCCAGGCCCGACAGGCGGCAAGCCTTGGGAATGTCCGGGATCGGGCGCGGCGCATAACCGGCCACGGCCTTGGCGATGGCTTCGATGTGGCCCGGCGTGGTGCCGCAGCAGCCGCCCACAATGTTGAGGAAGCCGCTCTGGGCGAATTCTTCGATGACCTTGGCGGTTTCCGACGGCAGCTCGTCGTACTCGCCGAACTCATTGGGCAGGCCGGCGTTTGGGTGCGCCGACACGTGGGTGCTGGCCTTGTTCGACAGTTCTTCCAGGTACGGGCGCAGCTCACTCGCCCCAAGGGCGCAGTTCAGGCCTACGGAAATCGGCTTGGCGTGGCTGACGGAGTTCCAGAACGCTTCGGTGGTCTGGCCCGAGAGGGTACGGCCGGAGGCGTCGGTAATGGTGCCGGAAATCATGATCGGCAACTCGATACCCAGTTCTTCGAACACGCCTTGCACGGCGAAGATCGCGGCTTTGGCGTTGAGTGTGTCGAAGATGGTTTCGATCAGGATCAGATCGGCGCCGCCCTCGATCAGACCTTTGGTCGCCTCGGTGTAGTTTTCCACCAGCTCATCAAAGGTCACGTTACGGTAGCCTGGGTTGTTCACGTCAGGCGACAGCGAGCACGTACGGCTGGTAGGGCCGAGCACACCAGCGACGAAGCGCGGCTTGGCCGGGTTTTCCAGGGTCTTCGCGTCGGCGACCTTGCGCGCCAGGCGTGCGCCCTCTACGTTTAATTCGTAGGCCAGGGCTTCCATGCCGTAATCGGCCATGGAAATGCGCGTGGCGTTGAAGGTGTTGGTTTCCAGAATGTCGGCGCCGGCATCCAGGTAGGCTTTTTCGATGCCGCCGATCACGTCCGGACGGGTGATGACCAGCAGGTCGTTGTTGCCCTTGACGTCGCTCGGCCAGTCGGCGAAGCGCTTGCCACGATAATCCTGTTCCTCAAGCTTGTAGCTCTGGATCATCGTGCCCATACCGCCATCGAGTATCAGGATACGTTCCTTGAGGGCTTGATGAAGGGCTTGCAGACGAGCGCTACGATCGGACATGGGACTACTCTGGTCAGGCATTTCGGAGGGGACGAATCATAGCAAACCTGTGCCGATTTAGAGCATGTCCAGGTTTTGCATGAATATCGTTCATGTTGGTGCGGGATGCAGGTCGGTAGAATTCCCGGGATTTATCATTTTGGCTTCATACCGGGACCAGGCTCATGCCGTATCGCATCATCGTCAGCCTTGCACTTTTGCTGATTGGCACCACTACGCAGGCCCAAGATCCCGCCCCGGCGATTTCCTACACCCGTGACATTCAACCGATTTTTACCGAGAAGTGCGTGGCGTGCCATGCCTGCTATGACTCGGCCTGCCAGTTGAACCTGGGCAGCGGCGAAGGCGCGGCCCGGGGCGCGACCAAAGTGCCGGTCTACGACGGTGAGCGCAGCCAGGCAACCAAGCCGGTCCGGCTGTTCTATGACGCCTTCGGTAAAGCCGCCTGGCAGCGCGAAGGCTTCAGCTCGGTACTTGATGCCCAGGGCAGCCAGGCCGCGCTGATGGCGCGCATGTTGGAGTTGGGCCACCGTCGTGCGCCCTTGCAGCCCAATGGCAAATTGCCTGAAGACATCGTGCTGGGCCTGAACCGCGAAAACATGTGCCCGTCGCCAGGTGAATTCGACGCCTACGCCGGCGCACACCCCAATGAGGGCATGCCGCTGGCCGTCACCGGCTTGAGCGACCAGCAATACCAGACCCTGCAACGCTGGCTGGCCTCCGGTGCGCCGATCGATGAGCAAGGCGTGGCGCCGAGTGCCCAGGAAGCCGGCCAGGTGCTGCAATGGGAAAACCTGCTCAACGCCCCCGGCGCCCGCCAAAGCCTGGTGGCGCGCTGGCTGTACGAACACCTGTTTATTGCGCATCTTTATTTCGAGGGCGGCGAACCCGGGCATTTCTTTCAGTGGGTACGCTCACGTACCCCCAGCGGCCAGCCGATTGACCTGATCAACACCCGCCGCCCCAACGACGACCCCGGCACTCGGGTGTACTACCGCCTGTGGCCGGTACAAGGGGTGATCGTGCATAAAACCCACATCACCTATCCTCTCAGTGCGCAGAAAATGGCACGGGTCAAATCCCTGTTCTACAGCGGTGATTGGCAGGTCACCGCGTCGCCGGGCTACGGCCCCGGGCGCCGTGCCAACCCATTCGAGACCTTCGAGGCGATCCCGGCGCAGGCGCGTTACCAGTTCATGCTGGACAACGCCGAGTATTTTGTACGCACTTTTATTCGTGGCCCGGTGTGCCGCGGGCAGATTGCCACGGACGTGATCCGCGACAACTTCTGGGCGCTGTTTCAGGCGCCGGATCACGATCTGTACATCACCGATGCCCGCTATCGCGGCCAGGCGACGCCGTTGCTGGCGATGCCGGGGCAGAATGATGACGTGGGCAGTGTGCTCAGCCTGTGGCTCAAGTACCGCGACAAGCGCAACCAGTACGAAGCCCTGCGTCGGGACAGTTATGCCGACCTGCCGGCGCCAAGCTGGTCAACCCTGTGGGCCGGCAATGACAATGCGCTGTTGAGCATCTTCCGCCACTTTGACAGTGCCTCGGTCAATAAAGGCCTGATCGGTGAAGTCCCGCAGACGATGTGGTTGTTCGATTACCCGTTGCTGGAGCGCACCTACTACCAACTGGTGGTCAACTTTGACGTGTTCGGCAATGTCTCGCACCAGGCCCAGACCCGGCTGTACTTCGACCTGATCCGCAATGGTGCCGAGCAGAATTTCCTGCGCCTGATGCCGGCCGATACCCGCGACGACTTTATGGACGATTGGTACCAGAACAGCGGGAAACTCAAGCTCTGGCTGGACTACGAGGCGATTGACGATGACACGCCGAGTGGGTTGCATCTGGATAAGAAGGACCCGAAGCGCGATTTTGCCAATCAGTTATTGACGCGTTATGGCGATTTGAACGCCAGTCCGGACCCGATCAACCGTTGTGCCGGTGCCTATTGCTCGCGCGATGGGATTGATCCGGCGTTGCGGGATGCGGAGCAGGCCCTCAGTCGCCTCACGTCGAGGCCGGCGGCGGGGCTCAAGGTGATTGAGCAACTGCCTGAGGCCACTATGTTGCGGATCGAGACCGCCAGCGGCAAGCGGGTGGTTTACAGCATGTTGCGTAACCGGGCGCACAGTAATGTGGCGTTTTTGCTGGGTGAGGCTTATCGCTATCAGCCGGGGCTGGATACTGTGACCATTTATCCAGGGGTGCTGAGCAGTTATCCGAACTTCATTTTCAATATTCCGGCGCAGGAGGTGCCGGGGTTTGTTTTGGCGATGGAGAGTGCCAGGGATGCTCAGCAGTTTGAGAAGATTGTTGATCGGTGGGGTGTGCGGCGCAGTCATCCGCTGTTTTGGCAGTATTTCCACGACTTGTCGCGGTATGTTCTTGAGACTACGCCGGTTGAGGCGGGGGTGTTGGATATGAATCGGTATGAGAATTTGTGATTTGTGATTTGTGATTTGTGTGGGGGTACATATCCGTTGCTGCGGTAACGGCGGCTTAGGGTTCCGCCCTTACGGCGGGTCACTTT
>NZ_CP168079.1:2835282-2839651 GCF_050915955.1 Pseudomonas sp. UBT
ATGCCCGCACTCCGGCTTGAATCCGTGGGCCGCCGCAATGGGCCATCCCTGGCCCAGTGCGGCTAACCCGGCGTCCTGCCGGGTTACCCACGGATTCAAGCCTGCGTGCGGCCAGCGTGGTTAACGGGGCCTGTCAGATCAAGATCAACAGCAGATCAAAAGCAGGGCACGGCGGCCTAGTAGCCGACCTGAGTGGTTGAAGCAAAAGCAGGGCAAAAGCACAGCAGAAGCAGAACTGCTTCTCTGTGGGAGCTGGCTTGCCTGCGATGCAAACACCTCGGTACATCAGGCATACCCAGCTGATGCCATCGCAGGCAAGCCAGCTCCCACATTGACCGAGTACAGCCTGAAGAGTCGCATGCCCTCTGCCTGATGTACTGAGTTCAAAATGTGGTTAACGGGGCCTGTCAGATCAAGATCAACAGCAGATCAAAAGCAGAGCACGGCGGCCTGGTAGCCGACCTGAGTGGTAGAAGCGAAGGCAGGGCAAAAGCACAGCAGAAGCAGAACTGCTTTTCTGTGGGAGCTGGCTTGCCTGCGATGCAGGCACCTCGGTACATCAGGCATACCCAGCTGATGCCATCGCAGCGGTTCGGCGGTCCGACAAGCCAGCCCCACATTGACCGAGTACAGCCTGAAGAGCAGCACACTCTCTGCCTGATGTACTGAGTTCCAAATGTGTGTGAACTAATTTGTAAACCATGTGGGTGAGTCATACCGGCAAGAGCCCATTGCTTACGTTGGGGCTTTTCCAAAGTGAGTCGCCGTAAGGGCGAAACCATAGGCCGCCGTTACCGAAGAAACGGATAGGTACATCCCCCCAAGGCACCCGCACAAAAAACTATCCCGACAAAAACACTAGGACTTTGTACCTCGGTAATAATTTGGCGTAAACTGCCCGCAAGCCTGTGAGGAGTTTCCATGACTGCCATAACCATTACCGACGCCGCGCACGATTACCTGGCTGATCTGCTGTCCAAGCAGAACACCCCAGGCATCGGTATCCGCGTCTTTATCACCCAGCCCGGCACCCAATACGCCGAGACTTGCATCGCCTACTGCAAGCCCGGGGAAGAGAAGCCTGAAGACACCGCCCTGGGGCTCAAAAGCTTCACCGCGTACATCGATAACTTCAGCGAAGCGTTCCTGGACGATGCTGTGGTCGATTACGCCACCGACCGCATGGGCGGCCAGTTGACCATCAAGGCGCCTAACGCCAAGGTGCCGAACGTCAACGCCGACAGCCCGGTCAACGAGCGCATCAACTACTACCTGCAAACCGAGATCAACCCAGGGCTCGCCAGCCACGGTGGTCAGGTCAGCTTGATCGATGTCGTGGAAGACGGCATTGCCGTGTTGAAATTCGGCGGTGGCTGCCAAGGCTGCGGCCAGGCGGACGTGACGCTGCGTGAAGGCATCGAGCGCACCCTGCTCGAGCGCATTCCGGAGCTCAAGGGCGTACGCGATGTGACTGACCACACGCAGAAAGAAAACGCCTACTACTGAGTAAGGCGTTCACTGCGAACAAAAAACGGCGCCCCGTGAGCGCCGTTTTTTTATGCTTAAAATTCAGTGTCTTACTCGGTATTTCTAACAAATAAGATTAACTGTGGGAGCGGGCTTGCTCGCGAATGCGGGTAGTTCAGTTAAAGATGCACTGGCTGACACCCTGCGTTCGCGAGCAATCCCACATGTCTAACCGCACTCTTCAGGGGCGATAGAGGTGCGCGTGGCCTGCCCGGTACAGTGAGGACTCGCTGAAGCTGTCGCTTGCCAACACCCGGCCAACCACAATCAGTGCCGTACGCCGGAAACCCTTGGCGGCCACCTTCTCGGCAATATCACTCAGCGTGCCGACAACCCAGTCCTGATCCGGCCACGTCGCCCGGTGGACCACGGCAATCGGGCAGTCCGCGCCATAGTGCGGTAGCAGTTCGGCGACGATTTTGTCCAGGTGGTTGACCCCCAGGTGAATCGCCATGGTCGTGCCGTGGCGGGCCAGGCTGTCGAACGCCTCACCGGCAGGCATGTTGGTTTTGTCGGCGTAGCGGGTCAGGATCACGCTTTGGGCGATATCCGGCAGGGTCAGTTCCGCCTCCAGCAACGCCGCACAAGCCGCCACTGCCGTTACCCCGGGAATGATCTGGAAGGGAATGCCCCGTTCGCGCAAATGGCGGATTTGTTCGCCAATCGCCCCATACAGGCTCGGGTCGCCGGAATGCACGCGGGCCACATCCTGGCCCTTTGCATGGGCTGCCTGGATCAACTCGATGATCTGTTCCAAGTGCAATTCGGCGCTATTGACCACCTGTTCCGCCTGATGACCCTCCAATACGGCGGTGGGCACCAGCGAGCCGGCATAAATGATCACCGGGCAACTGCGGATCAGCCGCTGGCCTTTGACGGTGATCAATTCCGGGTCGCCGGGGCCTGCGCCGATAAAGTAGACGGTCATGGGGAGTTCCTGTTGAAAAACGGGCGAGCATGAAGATTGCTCATGATCGAGAACGGCAATTATCGGGATTTTAGCCGGTGCAGGCTAATGCAAAGGTGGCCTGGGCGGTTTTTTTGCGGGTGATCAACAGGCGGGCAGGGGCGTGGGAGAGCTGTTCAGCCAAGGCAAGGGCCGCGCTTTCGGCGATGCCGTAACAGCCGGTGTGTGCGAAGGCCACGGCTGATTTGTGGCTCAGCCGGTCCTCGTAAACCGCCAGGTGTTCTGCACTGAAACACTGTAACGGCAGGTTCAGCATGTGAGCCAGGGCAAGCAAACCCGGTTCATCCTGCTTGCGATCAATACTGGCCAGGGCCGCAATATGTTGGCGCTCAATACCGCCCTCGGCGAGGACGGCGTCAAACAGACCCAGTAGGGTGTGAACGTCACAACCCCGCCGGCATCCCAGCCCGACCACCAGCGTCATGCCGAGTAGTGTTCGTCGCGGTTACGGCGGAACAGCCACGCGCTGATCAGGCCCAAGGCCAGCCAGAATGCAACGTTGGTCAACTGCGATGCGATCTTGAACTGTGACTCCAGCGCTTCGGGGGCCAGCATCGAATGCACGAGGGGTTGCGGTGCGCCGATAACATGCGGGACGGCGATGATCGCCACGCCCAGCACTTTCAGCAGCCCGTTGCGACCAAACACCAGCAGCGCGATACCGGCTGCGGTGGACGCCGCGGTGCCGATCCACCAGACCTGCCGTTGTGCCAAATCAGCCGCGGCGGTCCCCGGCAACTCCGGTGGCAGGCCCAAAGTAGGCGCCAGCACGAACGTCGCGTAACCCGCCAAGCCCCACAGCAGCCCTTGGGCCGTGCGAGTCGGCGCGCGCAGGGTGTAGAGGCCCGCCAACATCAGCGCAAAACCGACGGCGACCACCAGATTCCCACCGGTAGTAGACAGCACGCGCTGCCAGCCATTTTCCGGCTCCCAAGCTTCGGCGTCGTGGGTATGGGCTGCGGCACCTTCGGCATGTTCATGGGTCACTTCGACAGCAGACGGGGCTTTTTCAAAGGTTTCCGCCTCCAAAATCAGCGGTGCGACCCAGAAGCTTTGCAGCAGGGTCAGTAGCAGGGCGGCCAGCAAGCCGGTGAAACCTGCGGTTTGAGCAATACGCTTGATCATGTCGGCAGGCCTCAGTGGCACGGGAACGCGGCGCTGTGGCGGGTATCGTGGGCCGCGTTGTGCACCGCCTCGATATGCGAGAAACCGGCGAAATACACCAGGCAGGCGCCGAGGATCGAGGCACCGATGGCGGCGCTCAGGCGTTGGCTCAGGGTGGCGGAGCTACGGGTGGTGTGCGAGGTGCTGCTGATGATCGACATGGCGCGTCCCTTCTGGGTGTCAGGGTGGAACGAGCGCATGAAAACCCCGCGAGCCAGGCACGCAGAGTTTTAAACAGCGCCCGCCCACCGCGGGTTTGTTATCTGATTTTTTCGGGCCGGTCTCCGGGCTTGCGAGGGGGCTCTTGAACTAGAGTCCTGAAAGCTTCGCCTTCCCATACCCGAGGGCACAGTGGCTGTGACGCTTCGCTCGCTTACCGTTGCGGGGGCAGCACCGGACTGGTCATGCACGCATGATTTACCGGTTTCCCGTTTCACCCTGTGAAGGGCACCCGAAACAAGGTGTGTAGGAGAGCATGGGGGTGGGAGGGGAGTCAATTGGGGTTTTTTGGTGGGTGTACATATCCGTTGCTGCGGTAACGGCGGCTTAGGGTTCCGCCCTTACGGCGGGTCACCTTTTTTACAAACGCCTAAAAAAGTAACCAAAAAACGCTTTGCCCCACCACTCGGTACCTCGCCCAGGCTCGGTATGCCCGCACTCCGGCTTGAATCCGTGGGCCGCCGCAATGGGCCATCCCTGGCCCAGTGCGGC
>NZ_CP168079.1:2839751-2902932 GCF_050915955.1 Pseudomonas sp. UBT
GGCTCGGTATGCCCGCACTCCGGCTTGAATCCGTGGGCCGCCGCAATGGGCCATCCCTGGCCCAGTGCGGCTAACCCGGCGTCCTGCCGGGTTACCCACGGATTCAAGCCTGCGTTCGGCCATCGTGGTTAACGGGGCCTGTGAGATCAAGGTCAACAGCAGATCAAAAGCAGAGCACGGCGGCCTGAAAGCCGACCTGAGTGGTAGAAGCGAAAGCAGGGCAAAAACAGGGCTGCTTTTCTGTGGGAGCTGGCTTGCCTGCGATGGCATCAACTGTGTGTCACTGACAGACCGAGATGTCTGCATTGCAGGCAAGCCAGTCCCCACATTTGAATGCGTTCAGCGTCCAGGTTCAGGTCAGCTGCTAGTCCGCCGAACTCCGCTTTTGAGCTTTTTGATCTTAGGCGACCTACTTAGGAATGCCGGAGTACGGGCACACCGAGCCTGGGCGAGGTGCCGAGTGGTGGGGTACTTTTGGTCGAACCGGCATTTCGGGCCCTTTTCCAAAAGCGACCTGCCGTAAAGGCGGAACCCTAAGCTGCCGTCACCGCAGCAACGGCTATGTACATCAACCAAACAACCCCATCATTGACCATCCCCCACGCACTGCGTAGCCTTGCACCTTCGAGGTTCTTCGGCCCAGGTCGAAGCTAAGAAGGGAACGCGGTTCAAGCCGCGGCTGCCCCCGCAACTGTGAAGGGTTCATCTGACTGCCACGCCACTGCCAATACGGCGGGAAGGCGCAGCCAGCGCCGGTCGCAAGACCCGCATGCCCCAAGCCAGGAGACCTGCCTCGTCACCGATTTTCTACTTCAACCGGGCGGGGTGATCCGGTGACGAAATCAGCTTCTGCGCATTGCCGCAGGGCCTGTCGTCCCGTATGCCCGCCCCAAAGGGCATCCGATGAAAACACTGGCCAAACTCCCCGTCACCATCGTTACCGGCTTCCTCGGCTCGGGCAAAACCACCTTGCTGCGCCATATGCTCGACAACGCCCAGGGCCGTCGCATCGCCGTGATCGTCAACGAGTTCGGCGAGTTGGGCATCGACGGTGAAATCCTCAAGCAGTGCTCCATCGGTTGCACCGAGGAAGAAGCCAACGGCCGCGTGTACGAACTGGCCAACGGCTGCCTGTGCTGCACCGTGCAGGAAGAATTCTTCCCGGTGATGCGCGAATTGGTCGCCCGTCGCGGTGACCTCGACCATATCCTGATCGAAACCTCGGGCCTGGCCCTGCCAAAACCCTTGGTCCAGGCCTTCCAGTGGCCGGAAATCCGCAGCGCCTGCACGGTTGACGCGGTGATTACCGTGGTCGACAGCCCGGCTGTCGCCGCAGGCACCTTTGCCGCGTTCCCGGATCAGGTTGATGCCCAGCGCAAACTCGACCCGAACCTGGACCACGAATCGCCCCTGCACGAGCTGTTCGCCGACCAACTGGCCAGCGCCGACCTGGTGATCCTCAACAAAGCCGACCTGATCAGCCCTGAAGACCTGGCACGCGTGCGCCTTGAAGTCGCCGAAGAGCTGCCGCCGGCCGTGAAAATCATCGAGGCCAGCAGCGGTCGCGTGCCGCTGGACGTGTTGATTGGCCTGGGCGCCGGCTCCGAAGAACACATCGACGGTCGCCACAGCCACCACGATCATCACCACGAAGGTGAAGACGACCACGACCACGATGCGTTTGATTCCATCTCCATCGACTTGCCGCAAGCTGATGAAGCGCTGCTGCTCGACGCCCTGAATCAACTGGTGGTGCAACACGGCATCCTGCGTGTCAAAGGTTTCGCGGCGATCCCGAACAAGCCGATGCGCCTGCTGATCCAGGGTGTGGGCACGCGTTTCGACAAGCATTTCGACCGTGCCTGGGGTGCTGATGAAGCCCGCATCACGCGTCTGGTGCTGATCGGCCAGGAGCTGGACGCGGCGGGCCTCGAAGCGCAACTGCGCGCTGCGCTCAGCGTTTAACCCATGCACCTGCTCAGGACCCAGCCCGGCGGTTTCGTCTCGGAAGACAACATTGCCGACTTAGGCCAAACCCCCGCCGAGCTGGTGATTCTGTGCAGCGGCGATTCCAGCCTGGCACTGCTGGCCGAAGCGGCCCAGCAGTTGCCCGACGATTACCCCAGCTTTCGCCTGGCCAACCCGATGCAGGTGCAAAACCATGCCTCGGTCGACCTGTACGTCGATGAGGTGCTGCGCCACGCCAAGGTCATCCTGATTTCGCTGCACGGCGGCATCGGTTATTGGCGCTACGGCATTGAGCGCCTGGTGGAATTGGCCGAGCGCGGCGTGCAGCTGATCCTGGTGCCGGGTGATGATCGCCCGGACCCGGAACTCAGCGGCTTGAGCTCCGTAGGCGCAGAAGCGCGCGACCGCCTGTGGCACTTCCTGCGCCAGGGCGGCCTGGGCAACGCGCTGGATTTCTATCGCTGCCTGGCAAGCAGCTACCTGGGCCGCGACTATGCCTGGGCCGAACCGCAAAGCCTGCCGCGCACCGCGATTTATCACCCGCACAAAGCCAACCCGCGCTTGAATGACTGGCAGTCGGATTGGCAGGCAGATTGGCCGGTAGCCGCAGTGCTGTTCTATCGCTCGCATTTGCAGGCGGCCAATACCGGTTTTATCGACGTGTTCTGCCAACGCTTGCAGGCGGCGGGCCTTAATCCGTTGCCGATAGCGGTGGCCAGTTTGAAAGAGCCCGGCTGCCTCACGGTGGTCGAAGACTGGCTGGATGACGTGCAGGCGGCGGTGATTCTGAACACCACCGGCTTTGCCCAGTCCAGCCCGGAAGCCCCGCATTTACGCCCGTTTCGCCGCAATATTCCGGTGATCCAGGCGATTTGCGCCCAGGACAACCAGCCCGGCTGGGAGGCCAGCGAGCAAGGCCTCGGCCCGCGCGACCTGGCGATGCATATCGCCTTGCCGGAGCTGGATGGGCGCATTATCAGCCGTCCCATCAGCTTCAAAGACCTGGCCTGGCGCAGTGAGCGCAGCCAGTCCGACGTGGTGTGCTACCGCGCTGCGCCCGAGCGCATGGATTTCGTCGCCGAGCTGGCGCGGCGTTGGGTCGAACTGGCACGGGTGCCGAATGCACAAAAGCGCATCGCACTGATCCTCGCCAACTACCCGACCCGTGACGGCCGCATTGGCAATGGCGTGGGCCTGGACACCCCGGCGGCGGCGCTGAATATCCTGCGCGCGCTGCAAGCCGAAGGTTATCCCGTGCCCAGTGAGTTGCCGCACAGCGGCACGGCCCTGATTCATGATCTGCTCGGCGGCATCACCAACGATCTGGACAGCCTCGACCTGCGCCCGTGCCACCAAAGCCTGGGCCTGGACGACTACGAGGCGATGTTCAAGCGCCTGCCTGAAGCCAATCGCCAGGCGGTATTGGCGCGCTGGGGCGCACCGCATAACGATCCGATGTGCCGCGACGGCCGCATGATGATCGCCGGCCTGCGCCTGGGCCTGACTTTTGTCGGCATCCAGCCGGCGCGGGGTTATCAGGTTGACCACAGCGCGGTGTACCACGACCCGGACCTGGTGCCGCCCCACGGTTATTTGGCGTTTTACTTTTGGTTGCGCCATACCTACGGCGCCCATGGCGTGATCCATGTGGGCAAGCACGGCAACCTCGAATGGCTGCCGGGCAAGGGTGTGGGGCTGTCGGAGAACTGCTGGCCCGACGCGCTGCTGGGGCCGTTGCCGAATATCTACCCATTTATCGTCAATGACCCGGGCGAGGGTGCCCAGGCCAAGCGTCGCACTCAAGCGGTGATCATCGACCACCTCATGCCGCCGCTGACGCGTGCCGAGACCTACGGCCCGCTGCGTAACCTGGAGCTGTTGGCCGACGAGTATTACGAGGCGCAATTGCTGGACCCGCGCCGCGCCCTTGAATTGCAAAAAGACATTCTCAAGCTGGTGCGCGAAACCCATATCGATCAGGAGCTGGAGCTGGATAACGACGCCGACGCCACGGTCTGGTTGCCGCGCCTGGACACCTACCTGTGCGATTTGAAGGAGTCGCAGATCCGCGACGGCCTGCATATTTTTGGCGAGTCGCCCGAAGGCCGTTTGCGCATCGACACCCTGCTGGCCTTGCTGCGCATCCCGCGCGGCGATGGGCGTGGCCCGCAATCGAGCTTGCTGCGGGTGCTGGCCAAGGCGTTTGAGCTGGGCTTTGACCCACTCGATTGTGCCCTGGCCGAGCCCTGGACCGGGCGTCGCCCCGAGGTTTTGCAAAACATTGATCAGCAGCTCTGGCGCACCGCCGGTGATACCCGCGAGCGCCTGGAGTTATATGCCGCGCGTTTGATCGAGCAAGCGCTGGAAGGGCCGATTGAGCAGTTGGAGGAACCTGGCTGGGAGGATGTGAAGTCGGTCATCGAGAGCCTGCGCGTCGTCGTGGCACCGCGTCTGGACGCGTGCGGGCCTGCGGAAATGCAGGGTTTGCTGGAGGCGTTGAGTGGCCGCTTTGTACCCGCAGGCCCCAGCGGCGCACCCAGTCGTGGGCGCCTGGATGTACTGCCCACCGGGCGTAATTTCTTCACCGTGGATGTGCGCAACCTGCCCACCACCACGGCCTGGCGCATTGGCTTCCAATCCGCCAACCTGATTCTTGAGCGGCACCTGCAAGACCATGGCGACCACCTGCGCCAGCTCGGCCTGTCGGTCTGGGGCACCGCCACTATGCGTACCGGCGGTGATGATATTGCCCAGGCCATGGCGCTGATGGGCGTGCGCCCGGTATGGGCCACGGGCAGCCAGCGCGTGGATGACTTCGAGATTCTGCCGATCAGCCTGTTGGACCGCCCGCGCGTTGACGTAACGCTGCGCGTGTCCGGGTTCTTCCGTGATGCCTTTGCCAACCTGATCCGGCTGTTTGATGCAGCCGTGCAGGCAGTGGCGGCCCTGGATGAACCGGATGACATGAACCCGCTGGCGGCCAAGGTGCGCAGCGAACGCGAGGCGCTGCTCAGCGCGGGCCTGGATGAAGAAGCGGCCGCGAAACAGGCTGGCTGGCGCATCTTCGGCGCCAAGCCTGGCGCCTATGGCGCGGGCGTACAGGGTGCGATTGACGGTCGCCTGTGGCAGAGCCGCGAGGATTTGGCCGAGGTCTACCTGAACTGGGGCGGCTATGCGTATGGCGGTTCCGATGAGGGCACTGCCGCCCGCGAACAGTTCGCCCAGCGCCTGAGCCAGGTGCAGGCAGTGTTGCAGAACCAGGATAACCGCGAGCACGACCTGCTCGACTCCAACGACTACTACCAATTCCAGGGCGGCATGCTCGCGGCCGTGGAAACCCTGAGCGGCGATAAGGCCGCCAGCTATCATGGCGACCATAGCCAGCCGGACCTGCCCAAGGTCCGCACCCTGAAGGAAGAGCTGAACCGGGTCATCCGTTCCCGTGCCGCCAATCCCAAATGGATCGACGGCGTGAAGCGCCATGGCTATAAAGGCGCGTTCGAAATGGCCGCGACGGTAGACAACCTGTTCGCGTTCGACGCCACCACCGCGCTGATTGATGATCACCAATACGCCTTGCTCGCCGACGCTTACTTGCTCGACCCTGACACCCGGGCCTTTGTGCAGCAGCACAACCCTGATGCTTTGCGCGATATGACCGAGCGTATGCTCGAAGCCCAGCAGCGCGGCATGTGGCAAGAGCCCGGAGCGTATCGCGAGGCGTTGGAAAACCTGTTGCTGGATATAGAAGAAGACAGCTGATGACTGATATTCCGCATTTCCCGCTGTCCGCCGTGGTCGGCGCCGACGACTTGAAACTGGCCCTGTGCCTCACCGCCATCGACCCGAAAATCGGCGGTGTGCTGATCGAAGGCCCGCGCGGCATGGCCAAGTCCACGCTGGCACGAGGCCTGGCAGATTTGTTGGCCAGCGGTCAGTTTGTCACCTTGCCGTTGGGCGCTACCGAAGAGCGGCTGGTGGGCACGTTGGATCTGGACGCTGCGCTGGGCGAAGGCCGCGCGCAATTCTCCCCCGGTGTCCTGGCCAAGGCTGACGGCGGCGTGCTGTATGTCGATGAAGTCAACTTGCTGCCCGATCACCTGGTGGACCTGCTGCTGGATGTGGCCGCCAGCGGCACCAACCTGATCGAGCGCGACGGGATTTCCCATCGGCATTCGGCGCGCTTTGTATTGATCGGCACCATGAACCCGGAAGAGGGCGAATTGCGCCCGCAACTGCTCGACCGCTTTGGCTTCAATGTGGCATTGAGCGGGCAAACCCTGCCCACCGAGCGCGGGCAAATTATCCGCCGCCGCCTGGATTTCGACAGCGATCCGGCAGCGTTTTGCAGCCAATGGGCCACGCAGCAAGCCGCCTTGCGCGATCGCTGCACCCAGGCGCGGGCGCGGCTCGACAGCATTGCGTTGGATGATCAGGCGTTGGCGCAGATCACCGAGCGCTGTTTTGCCGCCGGTGTCGATGGCTTGCGCGCAGACCTCGTGTGGTTGCGCGGCGCGCGCGCCCATGCGGCCTGGCGTGGCGCTGGCGCCATCGCCGAGGAAGATATCGAAGCCGTGGCCGAATTCGCCTTGCGCCATCGCCGTCAGGCGCAAACCCCTCCGGCGAGCCCGCCCGATAAAGGCCAGGCGCCACAACCCTCGGACTCCTCGCCTGGCCAAGGCCAGTGGGGCGATATGCCCGCACCGGCCTTGCCCACGGGCGCACGCCGGGATGTGCCCACCTGGCCAAAAAAGCCCTAGGCATTCGCCCTCGACCTGACGCGGGGGCGGATGCCCGGCCCAAGGCGGGGCGACTGGAAAAAGGCAGGCACGGCAAAGCGCGTCGTGCAACGTTGGGTTCGATCAACTGGCCGGGCACCTTGCTCGGTGGTCGGCCGCAAACCCGTGAGGATGTGGTCTACCACCTGCGCAGCCGCTCAGCCCATGAGTTGTGGCTGGTGATTGTCGATGCCTCGGCGTCCACTCGGCGCCATGGCGCGTTGAGCGACGCCAAAGGCTTGCTGGCCCAGTTGTTTGATGACGCATATCGGCAGCGGGCGCGCATGGCGTTACTGACGGCCAGCGGGCAAGCGCCCAAATGGCAGGTGCAGGGGTTGAAGGCCGCCAAAGGCTTGGCCGGGTGGCTGGCTCAGCTCGGCGCCGGCGGCGGCACGCCGTTGCTGGCGGCGTTGTCCGAAGCCGCGCATTGGCTGCGCGCGCGGCGTAAGCGTTACCCGGCCGAGCAGCAGCGTTTGCTGGTGATTACCGATGGGCGGCTCAAAGACATCGCCGGATTAGCGGCGCTCGATTGCCCGGGGCTGCTGGTGGATATCGAGCGCGGCCCGATCCAGCTCGGGCGCGCCAAACAGCTGGCGCTTGAGCTGCAGCTGGACTATCGACATATCGACAGCGTGTCGCTGCAATAAAAGTGAACGTTCCCTGATTCCCGCTTGTCCCCGCTTCCCATGTCACCCCCTGCCTGCCAAATCCCTTAATTTTCCAAGCCTGCCGGAAGCCTCTCCAGGCCCCCGGCTGCGCCCGCGATTTTTTTCAGGGCGCCCAGCACACCCGATCCAAGCGGCAGCTGAAAACGGACTTTCTCCTCAACCGTGACTTATCAGGCAGGTTACCCCCATGCAGTTCAGCGAATTATTGGCAGCGATTTCCACCCATGCGATCCGTCTGCAACTGGAAGAGGGCGACCTGATCATCCTGGGCGACGACGAAGCGCTGGATGACGCGCTGTGGGACCAACTGATTGCCCACAAACCCCGCCTGCTTGAGTGGGTGGCCGAGCATGGCGGTGACTGGCTGAGCCCGGCCTACCGCATTACCCCGGACATGCTGCCCCTGGTCAGCCTCGACCAACCGGCCATCGACCGTATCGTCGCCGCCATCCCCGGCGGTGCGGCGAATGTGCAGGACATCTACCCCTTGGCGCCGCTCCAGGAGGGCATGCTTTATCACCATCTCTCGGCGGAGCAGGGCGATCCCTACGTGCTGCACGCGCAGTTTGTATTCGACAACCGCGCGCGTTTGGATGCGTTTGCGCAAGCGCTGCAATGGGTCATTGACCGCCACGATATCCTGCGCACGTCGATGGCCTGGGAGCGCCTCGACGAGCCGCTGCAAGTGGTGTGGCGCAAGGCAACCCTGGCCTGCGAAGAAGCGCACATGAACGGCGGTGATGCTTTGGCCCAGTTGCTGGCGCGCTACGATGCACGCACTTACCGCATGGACCTGGGCCAGGCGCCGTTGCTGCGCCTGGTGTTTGCCGACGACCCGGCCAACCAGCGTGTGGTGGCGATGCTGCTGTTTCACCACACCATCCTCGACCACACTGCGCTCGACGTGGTGCGCCATGAAATCCAGTTGTACCTGGCCGGTCAGCAAGCCCACGCCGCCGAGCCGGTGGCGTTTCGCAGCTACATCGCCCAAGTGCGCCACGGCGTCAGCGAGCAGGCGCATGAGGCGTTCTTCCGCGAGATGCTGGCGGATATCGATGCGCCGACCTTGCCGTTCGGGCTGCAGGATGTGCGGGGCGACGGGCAGGGTATTGATGAGGTGCGCCTTCTCGTCGACAGCGCCGTGAGCCGTCGCCTGCGCACCTTGGCGCGACCGCTTGGCGTGAGCGTGGCTAGCATGATGCACGTGGCCCTGGCGCGCGTATTGGGTGTGGTCTCAGGTCGCGAGTCGGTGGTGTTCGGCACGGTGATGCTCGGTCGCATGGGCGCGGGCGAGGGCGGTGAGCGGGCCTTGGGCATGTTCATCAACACCTTGCCACTGCGCGTGGATGTGGGCGCGCACGCTGTGCGCGCCGAGGTCAAGGCCACCCACGCGCGCCTCACCGCCTTGCTCAATCACGAACATGCCTCCCTGGCACTGGCCCAGCGTTGCAGTGGTGTGGCGGCTCCGACGCCGCTGTTCAGCGCAATGCTCAACTACCGCCACAGCGCCGCCACCGATATGGCCGCGGTGATCGAGGTTGCCGAAGGCATTCAGGTGCTGGGCGCCGAAGAGCGCACCAACTACCCGCTGACGGTCAACGTGGATGACCTGGGTGAAGATGTTGCGTTAACGGTAATGGTGGATGCGTCCATCGGTGCGCAACGCGTTGCCGGTTACCTGCATACCGCGCTGGAAAGCCTGGCCGATGCCCTGGAGCAGCGACCGGATCAACTGCTGAGCGGCCTGAATATCCTGCCCGATGCCGAGCGTCACCACCTGCTGCACAGCCTCAACCAAAGCCCCGCGCACTACACCGACACCGCGCTGATCCACCACCAGGTCGAAACCCACGCCGCCGCCCAGCCCGACGCCATTGCCTTGCGCTTCGAACACCTGCGCCTCACCTACCGCCAACTCAATGAACGCGCCAACCAGGTCGCCCACCGCCTGCTGGCCCAAGGCATTCGCCCGGATGGCCGTGTGGCGATCTGCGTGGAGCGCGGCCCGGAAATGATCATCGGCCTGCTGGGCATCCTCAAGGCGGGCGCCGGTTATGTCCCGATCGACCCGGCTTACCCGCTGGAGCGCATCGCCTACACCCTGGCTGACAGCGAACCCTTGGCGGTGCTGGTGCAAGCCAACACTCGCCATTTGGTCGGCGACCGGCTGTCGATTGACCTCGACAGCGTGCGCGGTGAGTCCATCGTCAACCCGCGGGTCAACCTCAGCCCGGCCAACCTGGCCTATGTGATCTACACCTCAGGTTCCACCGGTTTGCCCAAAGGCGTGATGATCGAGCACCGCCAGGTGGCGCGGTTGTTCACGGCCACCGAGCAGTGGTTCGGCTTCAACCCTAACGATGTGTGGGCGCTGTTCCATTCCTTCGCGTTCGACTTCTCCGTGTGGGAAATCTGGGGCGCGCTGATGCACGGCGGCCAGTTGCTGATTGTGCCGCAACTGGTCAGCCGCTCGCCGGATGAGTGCTACACGCTGCTCTGCGAAGCGGGCGTGAGCATCCTCAACCAGACGCCCAGCGCCTTCCGGCAACTGATCGCCGCGCAGGGCAACAGCCCGCAGTCGCATTCCTTTCGCCAGGTGATTTTCGGCGGCGAAGCGCTGGAACCTGGCATGCTCAAGCCGTGGTACAGCCGCTCGATCAACGCCGGAACGCAACTGGTCAACATGTACGGCATCACTGAAACCACCGTGCACGTCACTTATCGCGCGCTGGAGGCGGCGGATGCGCAGTTGGTCGGCGTGAGCCCGATTGGCGTGCGTATTCCCGACCTGCAGCTCTACGTGCTGGACGAGCATCGCGAGCCGCTGCCGTTTGGCGTGGTCGGCGAGTTGTACGTCGGCGGCGCTGGTGTGGCGCGCGGTTACCTCAACCGTGATGCGCTTAACGCCGAGCGCTTCCTGGCCGACCCGGCCACCGGCCTGCGCATGTACAAGACCGGCGACCTCGGCCGCCTGTTGGCCGATGGCAGCGTCGACTACCTGGGCCGTAACGATGACCAGGTAAAGATCCGCGGTTTCCGTATCGAACTGGGTGAAATCGAAGCACGCCTGGCCACCGCCAACGGCGTGCGTGACGCTGTGGTGATCGCCCGTGAGGACGAGCCGGGTAACAAGCGCCTGGTAGCCTATGTGATTGCCGAGCACGAAGTCAGCGCCGCCGAACTGCGCGACCACCTGCTGCTGAGCCTGGCCGAATACATGGTGCCCAGCGCCTTCGTGCTGCTGGATAAGTTCCCGCTGACCACCAACGGCAAGCTCGACCGCAAGGCCTTGCCCGCACCGGATGCCGATGCATTGGCGCGGCGTGACTATGCCGCCCCGCAAGGTGCGATTGAAACCGCCATCGCCGGTATCTGGCAGGAGCTGTTGAAGCTCGACAAGGTGGGCCGCGACGACAACTTCTTTGAGCTCGGCGGCCACTCGCTGCTGGCGGTCAAGTTGATCGAGCGCATGCGCCAGATGGACTTGAGCGCTGATGTGCGCGTGCTGTTCGGTCAACCCACGCTGTCTGCACTGGCGGGCGCGGTGGGCGGGCAGCGGGACGTACAGGTGCCGGTCAATCTGATCGCGCCAACGAGCGCACACATCACCCCTGACATGCTGCCGTTAGTGGCGCTGGACCAGGCCGCTATCGACCATATCCTGCGCACCGTGCCCGGTGGCATCGCCAACGTGCAGGACATCTACGGCCTGGCGCCGTTGCAGGCCGGTATTCTTTATCACCACCTGGCAACCACCGAGGGCGACCCCTACGTGTTGCAGGTGCAATTCAGCTTTGCCGACCAAACAGCGCTGGATGCGTTTGTCCGTGCGTTGCACAGCGTCATAGAACGCAACGACATCCTGCGCACCGGCATTCTCTGGGAAGGCCTGGATGAACCGGTACAAGTGGTCTTGCGCCAGGCGCCGCTGGCGGTTGAGCGCATCGACGTACAGGGTGTTGATGCCCTGGCGCAGCTGCAACAGCGCTTCGACCCACGCCACTATCGCCTCGACCTGTCCCGCGCCTCGCTGATGCATTTTGGTTACGCCCAGCAGCAGGATGGCTTCGTCGGCATTCTGCTGCTGCACCATATCCTGATCGATCACACCGCCTTGCACGTGCTGGTGGAAGAAATGAGCGCAAGCCTGGCCGGTCGCAGCGCGCAACTGCCGGACGCGGTGCAGTACCGTAACTACGTGGCCCAGGCGCGACTGGGTACTACGCAGGCGCAACATGAAGCCTTCTTCAGCGACATGCTCGGCGATATCGACGAGCCGACGCTGGCGTTCGGTTTGCAGGATGTCAATGGCGATGGCAGCGGTATCGTCGACGCTCACCTGCCGCTGGACCCGGCCCTCAGCCAAGGCCTGCGCGAACAGGCGCGGCAACTGGGCGTCAGTACCGCCAGCCTGGTGCACCTGGCCTGGGCCCAGGTGTTGGCGCAAGTTTCCGGCCAGCAAGACGTGGTGTTCGGCACCGTGCTGCTCGGCCGTATGCAAGGCGGCGAGGGCGCCGACCGTGCGCTGGGAATGTTCATCAACACCTTGCCGCTGCGGGTCAGCCTCGGCGCGACCAGTGTACAAGCCGGCGTACGCGCCACCCACGCACGTCTGGCGCAGTTGCTGGGGCATGAGCACGCCTCGCTGTCACTGGCCCAGCGTTGCAGTGGCGTGCCGGGTTCATTGCCGTTGTTCAGCACGCTGCTCAACTACCGCCACAGCGCGGCCGGGGACGCGCCGGGAGAGAGCCCGTTCGCCACCTCCGGTATCGAAATTCTCAGTTCCGAAGAACGCAGCAATTACCCGCTGGTGCTGAACGTCGATGACCTCGGCACAGGGTTTGCGCTCACCGTACAAGGCGTGGCCACACTGGATGTGCAGCGCGTGGGCGACTATATGCTCACCGCGTTGGCCCACCTGGTGACCGCGCTGCAACAAGCGCCGACCACGCCATTGCAGGCGGTGTCGATTTTACCCGCAGCCGAACGCCACCAAGTGCTGGTGGGTTTCAATGCCACCGCCCGCGAATACCCGTCGCAGCTCACCGTGCACCAACTGTTCGAAGCCCAGGCGCTGGCCCGTCCCGAAGCCGTGGCGGCGGTGCATGGTGCGTTGTCGTTGAGTTATCGCGACCTCAACCGCCGGGCCAATCGCCTGGCCCATCACCTGATCAACCAAGGCGTGCAACCGGGCGAAAGTGTCGCGATTGCGCTGCCACGCTCCCTGGATTTGCTGGTGTGCCAACTGGCGGTCCTCAAGTGCGCGGCGGTGTATGTGCCGCTGGATGTCAACGCCCCGGTCGAGCGCCAGGCCTTCATAGTGCAGGACAGCGGTGCGCGCCACGTGCTGAATGCCCTGGCCGACCTGAACCTGGATGCGCTGTCACCGCGCAATCCCGACCTGGTCCAGTCGTCGCACAGCGTGGCGTACATCATGTACACCTCCGGCTCCACCGGCGCACCGAAAGGCGTGCAAGTGCCACACTGCGCGGTCTCGCGCCTGGTGCTCAACAACGGCTACGCCGATTTCAACGAGCGCGACCGCGTGGCCTTCGCTTCCAACCCGGCCTTCGACGCCAGCACCCTCGACGTGTGGGCGCCGTTGCTCAATGGCGGTTGCGTGGTGGTGGTCGAGCATGCGGTGCTGTTGTCCCAAGCGGCGTTTGCCTCGCTGTTGCAGGAACAAGCGGTCAGCGTGCTGTGGATGACCGCGGGCCTGTTCCATCAATACGCTGATGCGTTGTTGCCGGTGTTCCGTCAGTTGCGTTACTTGATTGTCGGCGGCGACGTGCTTGACCCGCTGGTGATCGGCCGTGTGCTCAAACACGGCAAACCCCAACACCTGTTGAACGGCTATGGGCCGACCGAAGCCACCACGTTCTCCACCACGTTTGAAATCAGTGCGGCGGGCGCGGGCGGCGTCCCGATTGGACGGCCGATTGCGAATGCTCAGGCCTACGTGCTGGATGCGCGCCAGCAACCGCTGCCGCTGGGCGTGGTCGGCGAGCTGTATATCGGCGGTGCGGGCGTGGCCAAGGGGTACTTGAACCAGCCGCAACTGACCGCCGAAAAATTCATTCCGAACCCCTTCGGTGAAGGCCAGCTTTACCGCACCGGCGACCTGGCCTGCTGGCAGGCCGACGGTAACTTGCTGTACCAGGGGCGCAATGACCTGCAAGTGAAGATCCGCGGTTTCCGTATCGAACCCGGTGAAATCGAGACCTGCCTGGCCGCCATCCCTGGCGTCAAGGATGCGGTGGTAATGGCCCGCGAAGACGAGCCTGGCGATAAACGCCTGGTGGCCTACTACACCGCCCAGGCACCGTTGGAAATCGAAGCGCTGCGCGCCCACGTGCAAGGCCGGATGCCGGACTACATGGTGCCGTCGGCCTATGTCTGGCTGGAACTGTTGCCGCTGACCGCCAACGGCAAACTCGACCGCAAGGGCCTGCCGGTGCCGGGTCAGAGTGCGTTGCTCAGCCGTGGCTATGAGGCGCCGGAAGGCGCGGTGGAAACCCTGCTGGCGCAGATCTGGCAGGACGTGCTCAAGCTGGAGCGCGTCGGGCGCCATGATCATTTCTTCGAACTGGGTGGGCATTCGTTGCTCGCGGTCAGCCTGATCGAACGCATGCGCCAGGTCGGCCTGAGTGCCGATGTGCGCGTGCTGTTCAGCCAACCCAGCCTCGCGGCCTTGGCGGCGGCGGTTGGCAGCGGGCGCGAGATCGTGGTGCCGGCCAATGGCATTCCATCGGGCTGCACGCGGATCACCCCGGTGATGTTGACGCTGCTGGACATTGACCAAAGCGCTATCGAGCGTATCGTCGCCACTGTTCCTGGCGGCGCGGCCAATGTGCAGGATATCTACCCGCTGGCGCCGTTGCAGGAAGGCATTCTGTATCACCACATCAGCGCCGAGCAGGGCGACCCGTACCTGCTGCAATCGCGCATGGCGTTTGACAGCCTTGAGCGCCTGCACGGCTTTATGGGCGCGCTGCAACAGGTCGTGGCGCGTCACGACATCCTGCGCACCGGCGTGGTCTGGGAAGGCCTGGACAGCCCGGTGCAAGTGGTCTGGCGCGAAGCACAGTTGACGGTTCAGGAAGTCGCCCTGGACCCGGCCGACGGCGGCATCATTGAACAACTGCATGCGCGCTTTGACGCCCGTCATTACCGTCTGGACATCACCCAGGCGCCGCTGCTGCGCATGGTCTACGCCCACGACCCGGCGAATAATCGGGTCGCCGCCATCCTGTTGTTCCACCACCTGGCGCTCGACCATACCGCCATGGAAGTGGTTGGCCAGGAGATGCGTGCGTTTCTGTTCAATCAGGCGGATGCCTTGCCGGTGGCGGCGCCGTTCCGCAATTACGTAGCCCAGGCGCGCCTGGGGGTCAGCGTGGCTGAGCATGAGCAGTTCTTCCGCGACATGCTCGCCGATGTCGATGAGCCGACCCTGCCGTTTGGCGTGCAGGATGTGCAGGGTGACGGCCGCGATATCGAAGAGGCCGAGCAGCCCCTGGACGCGGGGTTGGCGTTGCGGGTGCGTGAGCAGGCGCGTGTGTCGGGCGTCAGTGCGGCCAGCCTGATGCACCTTGCCTGGGCTCAAGTGTTGGGGTGGGTGTCGGGGCGCGACGACGTGGTGTTCGGCACCGTATTGATGGGCCGCCTGCAGGCCGGCGATGGCGCGGACCGCGCGTTGGGTATGTTTATCAACACCTTGCCGCTGCGTGTTGATGTGGCGGGCGGCGCCGCGAGTGCGCTCAAGGCAACTCATTCACGCTTGAGCGCTTTGCTGGGGCACGAACATGCGTCCCTGGCGCTGGCTCAGCGTTGCAGCGGCGTCCCGGCCGCCGTGCCGCTGTTCAGCACCTTGCTCAACTACCGGCATAGCACCCCCGACGAAATGGCCCGCGACGGCCACGGTATTTGGGAAGGCGTGCAACTGCTGGGCGGCGAAGAGCGCAGCAACTACCCGCTGACCCTCAGCGTCGATGACCTCGGTGCAGGCTTTGGCTTGACCGTACTGGCGTTGCCGCAGATCGGCGCCCAGCGCCTGTGTGGTTACATGCATAGCGCCGTGGAGCAGTTGGTCGCGGCACTGGAGCAGGCACCGAACACCGCACTGAATCAGTTGCAGATGCTGCCGCCGGCAGAACGCGACACCCTGCTGCGTGAGTTCAACGCCACCGCCGCCGATTTCCCTAGCGGTCAGACCATCCAGGGTGCCTTCGAAGCCCAGGTCGAACGTCAGCCCCACGCGATTGCCGTGCAGCAAGACGGCGAATCCCTGACCTATCAGCAACTCAACCAACGCGCGAACCAGTTGGCCCATCACCTGCTGGCGCTGGGCGTACAGCCGGATGATCGGGTAGCGATCTGCTGCCGTCGTGGCCCGCAGATGTTGGTCGGGCTGCTGGGCATTCTTAAAGCCGGTGCCGGTTATGTGCCCATCGACCCGGCGTATCCCGCCGAGCGTATCGCTTACCTGTTGCAGGACAGTGCGCCGGTGGCGGTGCTGGCCGAAGCCAGCACCCGCGACCTGTTAGGCGCAGTCGCCAGCCTGGACCTGTTTGACGACAGTCGGCAACACCTTGCCGTGAGCAATCCTCAGCTCGCCGGCCTGACTGCGGCCCATTTGGCCTACGTGATCTACACCTCGGGCTCCACCGGCCAACCCAAAGGCGTGATGGTCGAACACCGCACCGTGGAAAACCTGGTGCACTGGCACTGCGAAGCCTTCGGCCTGGATGCGCGCAGCCACACCAGCAGCGTCGCCGGTGCAGGGTTCGACGCCATGGCCTGGGAGGTCTGGCCCGCGCTGTGTTCAGGTGCAACGCTGCACTTGCCGCCGGCCAATGTCGGGAATGAAAACATCGACGAATTGCTCGCCTGGTGGCTGGCGCAGCCGCTGGACGTGAGCTTTCTGCCGACGCCGGTGGCCGAATACGCGTTCAGCCAGAACCTGCTACACCCGACCCTGCGCATCCTGCTGATCGGCGGCGACCGCCTGCGCCAGTTCACTCAAGAGCGGCGCTTTGCCGTGATCAACAACTACGGGCCGACCGAAGCCACGGTGGTCGCCACCTCTGGGCGTGTGCGCGCCGGGCAGGCGCTGCATATCGGCCGGCCGGTCGCCAATGCCAGCGCGTACTTGCTCGATGCACAACGGCGCCTGGTGCCGGTGGGCGTGGCCGGCGAGTTGTATGTGGGCGGCAGCGGCGTGGCGCGGGGTTATTTGAACCGCCCGGACTTGACCGCCGAACGCTTCCTGCAAGACCCATTCAACCCAGGGCGCATGTACCGCACCGGCGACCTGGCGCGCTGGTTGCCCGATGGCAATATCGAGTACCTGGGCCGTAATGATGACCAGGTCAAAGTACGTGGCGTGCGTGTCGAACTGGGCGAAATCGAAAGCCGCCTGGCTGCACTGGACGGCATTGGCGAAGCCGTGGTGTTGGTGCGCGAGGGCCGTCTGATCGCCTGGTTCACCGAACAGTACCCGCTGGCGATTGACACCCTGCGCGCGCACCTGCGCGATCAGCTCCCCGACGCGCTGGTGCCGGCAGCCTACGTCAAGCTCGACGCGCTGCCCCTGACCGCCAACGGCAAACTGGACCGCAAGGCCCTGCCGCAACCCGATCAAGCGGCGTTGCTGAGCCGCGACTATGAGGCACCTCAAGGTGAGGTGGAAACCACCCTCGCGCGTATCTGGGCCGAGGTGTTGCAGGTCGAGCAAGTCGGCCGTCACGACCACTTCTTCGAACTGGGTGGCCATTCGCTGCTGGCCGTCAGCCTGATCGAGCGCATGCGCCAGGTCGGCCTCAGCGCTGATGTGCGCGTGCTGTTCAGCCAGCCAACGCTCGCTGCCCTGGCCGCCGCCGTGGGCAGTGGTCGCGAAGTGCAGGTACCGGCTAACCGCATCGCCGCCGACTGCCAACGCATCACCCCGGACATGCTCGCGCTGGTGACACTCGACCAATCGACGATTGATCAGGTGGTCGCCTGCGTCCCCGGTGGCGCCGCCAATGTGCAAGACATCTACCCGCTGGCGCCGTTGCAGGAAGGCATTCTTTATCACTACATCACCGCCGAGCAGGGTGACCCGTACCTGCTGCAATCGCACCTGGCTTTCGACAGTGTGGAGCGCTTGAATGCCTTTGCCCAGGCGCTGCAAAAGGTCATCGACCGCCATGACATCCTGCGCACCGGTGTGGTGTGGGAGGGCTTGGCGCAACCGCTGCAAGTGGTGTGGCGCAAGGCCGAGCTGAGTGTGCAGGCGCTGCACTTGCAAGGCGATGTACTGGCCGGTCTGCACGAGCGTTTCGATGCGCGGCGCTACCGCCTGGATATCAGCCAGGCGCCACTGATCCGCCTGATGTATGCCGATGACCCGGCCAACGCGCGTGTCGTGGTGGTGCTGCTCTATCACCATATCGCCCTCGACCACACCGCATTCGACGTGGTGCTGCGCGAAATGCAGGGCTATCTGCTCGGTCACCCGGCCCCCACGGCGGCGCCGATGCCGTACCGCAACTATGTGGCCCAGGCGCGTTTGGGCGTCAGCGAACAGGAACACGAACGCTTCTTTCGCGAGATGCTCGGTGATGTGGACGAACCCACCTTGCCGTTCGGCTTGCAGGATGTGCGCGGCGACGGCAGCGAAATCGAAGAACACTGCCTGCGCCTGGACAGCGACCTCAACCGCCGCCTGCGCGCCCAGGCCCGTTTGCTCGGCGTGAGCACGGCGAGCCTGTTCCATCTGGCCTGGGGCCAAGTGCTGGCGGCCACGTCAGGGCGTCACAGCGTGGTGTTCGGCACGGTGTTGGTTGGCCGCATGCAAGGCGGCGAGGGCGCTGACCGGGCGCTGGGGGTCTTTATCAATACCTTGCCGCTGCGCCTGGAAATCGACGCGCAAGGTGCCCGCGTTGCGGTGCGTGCGACCCACGCCCGACTCACCGCGTTGCTGGGGCATGAGCATGCATCGCTGGCGCTGGCGCAGCGTTGCAGTGGGGTGGCGGCACCGGCGCCGCTGTTCAGCTCGATGCTCAACTACCGCCATCGCGGCGCCGCGACTCAATCGGCAGATGCGCAACAGGCCTGGGAAGGCATGCAAACCCTGGTCAACGACGGGCGCACCAACTACCCGCTGACCTTGAACGTGGATGACCTGGGCGATGGCTACGAGGTCACCGCCCTGGCGCAAATCGACGCGCAACGGGTGTGTGGCTATATGCAAATAGCCTTGGCCGGGCTGGTCGAAGCCCTGGAGCAGGCGCCGCATCAGCCGCTCAATCGCTTGCCGATTCTAGGCCATGACGAGCGGCAAAAACTGCTGGTCGAATTCAACTCAACGGAGGTGAACTACAACCTCGAGCAGACCCTGCACGGCCTGTTCGAAGCCCAGGTCGAGCGCACGCCGGACGCCATCGCGGTCAAAGCCGGTGACCTGCACCTGACCTATCAGGCGCTCAACGCACGCGCCAACAGCCTCGCCCATCACCTGCGCGAGCGGGGCGTGCAGCCGGATTCGCGCGTGGGTATCTGCGTCGAGCGGAGCCTGGACATGGTCATCGGCCTGTTTGCCATCCTCAAGGCCGGTGGCGGTTATGTACCACTCGACCCGGCGTACCCAGCGGAGCGTATTGCCTACATGCTGCAAGACAGCGCGCCCGTCGTGGTGCTGGCGCAGGGCGCAACCGTTGAGTTGCTCGGCGACGTGCCGGTACTCGACCTGGACCAGGACACCTGGCAACACCAGCCCGCAGCCAACCCCCACGTGCCGGGCCTCACCGCCCAGCATCAGGCCTACGTGATCTATACCTCCGGTTCCACCGGCCAACCCAAGGGCGTGATCAACGAGCATGCTGGCGTGGTCAACCGCCTGCTGTGGATGCAGGACGCGTACGGCCTCAAAGCCCATGACGCAGTGCTGCAGAAAACCCCCTTCAGTTTCGACGTGTCGGTGTGGGAGTTCTTCTGGCCGCTGTTTACCGGCGCACGCCTGGTGATGGCGCGTCCGGGTGGCCACAAGGAACCGGCGTACCTGTGCGAAGTGATCGCAGCGGAGCACATCACCACGCTGCACTTTGTGCCGTCGATGCTCGATGTGTTCCTGGCCCACGGCGATGTGAGCCAGGCCGCCGGGCTGGTGCGCGTGATGTGCAGCGGTGAAGCCTTGCCGGGCAGCCTGGTGCGGCGCTTCAAGCAACAACTGCCGGGGATCGGCCTGTACAACCTGTATGGCCCGACCGAAGCGGCCGTTGATGTGACGGCCTGGAACTGTGCACGCCCCGACGTGCCGGACAACACGCCCATCGGCAAGCCGATTGCCAACACGCGCATGTACCTGCTGGATGCACAGTTGCAACCGGTGCCGTTGGGGGTGGTCGGCGAGCTGTTTATCGGTGGCGTGCAAGTGGCGCGCGGCTACTTGAATCGGCCTGAGCTGACCGCCGAGCGCTTCCTCAAAGACCCCTTCACGGGCGGCCGTATGTACCGCACCGGTGACGTCGGCCGCTACTTGCCCGACGGCAATATCGAGTACCTGGGCCGCAACGATGACCAGGTGAAGATCCGCGGTTTGCGCATCGAACTGGGCGAAATCCAGGCGCGACTGCTGGAGCATCCGCAGGTCAAGGAAGCTGCGGTAGTGGCCCGCGAAGATCGCCTGGTGGCTTACTACACCGGTGTGCCGGCCGACATCGAACACCTGCGCGCCCACCTGTTGCTTCAGTTGCCGGACTTTATGGTGCCCGCGCTGTTCGTGCACCTTGACGCGTTGCCCCTGAGCCCCAACGGCAAGCTCGACCGCAAGGCCTTGCCCGCGCCAGGCATGGAGGCGCTGATCGTGCGTGAGTACGCGGCGCCGCAAGGTGACACCGAGATCCTCCTCGCGCAGCTGTGGGCGGAACTGCTCAAGGTGGAGCGGGTAGGGCGCCATGACAACTTCTTTGAACTGGGCGGGCATTCGCTGCTCGCCGTGAGCTTGATCGGACGCCTGCGCCAGGAAGGCATGGAAGCCGATGTGCGGGCGTTGTTTGAACAGCCGACCCTGGCCGGCTACGCCGCCATAACCGAACGAATGGAGATCGTCCTGTGAGTATTCTTGAGCTGTTGGCGACGCTGAAAACCAAGGACATCCAACTGGCGCTCAAGGGCGAGCAGTTGTCGGTGCAAGGCAATAAACAAGCGCTGAGCGACCCGGCGATCCTTGCCGCGTTGCGTGAACACAAACCCGCGCTGATCGCGTTGATCCAGGCCGGGGAGTATTCGGCGAGCAAGGCCGGTGAAGTCGAAGTGCCGACCAATGCTATCCCGGCGGGTGCCGAGCGTATCACACCCGCCATGCTGACCTTGTCGACGCTGAGCCAGGACGAGATCGACCGTATCGTCTCGACCGTCGACGGTGGCGTGGCGAATATCCAGGATATCTACCCGCTCGCGCCCTTGCAGGAAGGCATTCTGTTCCACCACGTCAGCGCCGAACAGGGTGACCCGTATGTGATGCAATCGCAGTTTGCGTTCGACAACCTGGCGCGCTTTGAGGCATTTGCCCACGCCCTGCAAACCGTGATGGACCGCCACGACATCCTGCGTACCGGCGTGGTCTGGGACGGCTTGCAGGAACCCTCGCAAGTGGTGTGGCGCCAGGCGCGCCTGCCGGTGCAGGCCCTTCAACTGAACCCTGCCGACGGCGACATCGCCGCGCAACTGCACGCGCTGTTCGACGCCCGCCACAATCGACTCGACGTCACGCAGGCGCCGCTGCTGCGCCTGGTTCGTGCCGAAGACCCGCTGAATCAGCGCATCGTTGCCACCTTGCTGTTCCACCATATGGCCCTCGACCACAGCGCCCTCGAAGTGGTGTGCCACGAACTGCAGGCGTGCTTGCTGGGGCAGGGCGCAGCGCTGGGCCAGGCCGTGCCGTTTCGCAACTATGTGGCCCAGGCGCGACTGGGCATCAGCGAGCAGGAACACGAAGGTTTCTTCCGCCAGATGCTCGGCGATATCAGCGAGCCGACCTTACCGTTTGGTTTACAGGATGTGCAGGGCGATGCCCGGGGCATTGCCGAAGTCAGCCTGCCATTGGCGCCGGCGTTGGGGCAGCGCTTGCGCGCGCAAGCCCGGCAACTCGGGGTGAGTGCCGCCAGCCTGTTCCACATGGGCTGGGCTCAGGTGTTGGGGGTACTGGCCGGCAAAGAACAGGTGGTGTTCGGCACCGTCCTGATGGGCCGCATGCAAGGCAGCCATGACACTGATCGGGCGCTGGGGATTTTCATCAACACGCTGCCGTTTCGCGTGGACGTGGATGGCCAGGACGTGCGCACCGGGGTCAAGGCCACCCACGCACGGCTGACCACCTTGCTGCGCCATGAGCACGCCGCTTTGGCGCTGGCCCAGCGTTGCAGCGGGGTGGTGGCGCCGACGCCGCTTTTCAGCGCCCTGCTCAATTACCGTCACAGTGCGCCGGCGGCCGGTAACGCGGCGGTATCGGCCTGGCAAGGGATCGTCGCGCTCAGCGCCGAAGAACGCACCAACTACCCGCTGACGTTGAGTGTGGATGACCTCGGCGACGGCTTCGGCTTGAGCCTGCTCGCCAGCACCTTAGTCGACCCGCAGCGCGTCTGCGCCTACCTGCAAACCGCCCTGGAAAACCTGGTGGCCGCGCTGGAGCAAGCGCCGCATACGGCGCTTAACCTCGTGTCGGTGGTGCCTGCCGCCGAGCAACAACAACTGCTGGAGCAGTTCAACGCCACTCAGGCCCACTTCCCGCAGGGCACCACATTGCACGGGCGTATCGAAGCCCAGGCCGCCCGCACGCCCGAGGCCATCGCAGCGGTGCACCAGGGCCGCCAACTGACCTACGCCGAGCTGAATCAGCAAGCCAACCTGCTGGCCCATCACCTGCTTGCGCTGGGCGTCAAACCGGACGATCGCGTGGCCATCGTCGCCCGTCGTGGCCTGGACACCCTGGCCGGGTTGCTGGCGATCCTCAAGGCCGGAGCCTGCTATGTGCCGGTCGACCCGTCACACCCGGCCGAGCGTTTGAATTACCTGTTGACCGACAGCGCCCCGGTGGCGGTGTTGACCCAGCACGCACTGCTGGAACGCCTGCCCGCCCTTGAAGTGCCGGTGATCAACCTGGACCGCTTCACCTGGCAGCACCATTCGGCCGGCAACCCCAAGGCCGCCGTGACCCCGTCGAACCTCGCCTATGTGATCTATACCTCCGGCTCCACCGGCCTGCCCAAAGGCGTGATGGTCGAACACCACACGGTGGCCAATCTGGTGGACTGGCACTGCCGTGCCTTTGACCTGTGTGCCGGGCGCCATACTGCCAGCGTCGCCGGTTTCGGCTTTGATGCGATGGCCTGGGAAGTGTGGCCGGCGCTGTGTGTCGGCGCGACCTTGCACCTGCCGCCCGCCAATGACGGGGCGCAAGACATCGACGCCTTGCTGGCCTGGTGGTGCGCGCAGCCGCTGGACGTGTGCTTCCTGCCCACGCCGGTGGCCGAGTACGCGTTCAGCCAACAGATCGAACATCCCACGCTGCGCACCTTGCTGATTGGCGGCGATCGCCTGCGTCAGTTCGCGCGTGCCCAGCGTTTCGAGTTGATCAACAACTACGGGCCCACCGAGGCCACGGTGGTTGCCACTTCCGGCAAGGTCGAGGTTGGCCAGCCGTTGCATATCGGCAAACCTGTCGCGAATGCCACGGTGTACCTGCTGGACGAACAACAACGGCCGGTGCCGTTGGGGGTAGCCGGTGAGCTGTATGTGGGCGGCAAGGGCGTGGCGCGCGGTTATTTGAATCGCCCGGAACTGACGGCCGAACGTTTCCTGCAAGACCCGTTCAATGCGGGCCGCATGTACCGTACCGGCGACCTGGCGCGCTGGTTGCCGGACGGCACTATTGAGTACCTGGGGCGCAATGATGATCAGGTGAAAATCCGTGGCGTGCGCATCGAGCTGGGCGAGATCGAAACCCAGCTCAACCAGTTGCCCGGGATTCAGGAGGCCGTGGTGCTGGTCCGTGAGGATCGACTGGTGGCTTACTTCACTGAAAATGCTCAGCTCGACCCGCTGGCCATCGATGATATCCGCGCCCATCTGGTGGCGCACCTGCCGGACTACATGGTGCCGGTTGCCTATGTGAAGCTTGACGCGCTGCCCCTGACCGCCAACGGCAAACTCGACCGCAAAGCCCTGCCGGCGCCCGATAGGGCGGCCGTGTTTACCCGCGAATACGAGTCGCCCGAGGGCGAGATCGAAAGCGTGCTCGCCCAGATCTGGGCAGATGTGCTGCACGTAGCCCGTGTCGGGCGCCGCGATCACTTTTTTGAGCTGGGCGGGCACTCGCTGCTGGCGATGCGCATGGTGTCGCAAGTGCGCCAGCGCCTGGGGGTTGAGCTGAACCTCGGCGACTTGTTTGCCAATGCCGAACTGGCGGCGGTCGCCGAGGTGCTGGCCCGCTTGGGTCGCAGCACGTTGCCGGACATCCTCCCGGCCAACCGTGATGAAGCTGTGCCGCTGTCCTTCGCCCAGCAGCGCCTGTGGTTTCTGGCGCTGATGGAAGGTGCCAACACGGCCTACAACATTCCTATCGGCTTGCGTCTGCGTGGGCAGTTGCATGTCGAGGCCTTGCAACGGGCGCTGGCGCGTATCGTCGCGCGCCACGAAACCCTGCGCAGTCGTTTTGCCCAGCACGGCGACGACGCCCATGTGCTGATCGTGCCCGCCGAAGACGTGCTGCCCTTGCAAGTGCAGGACCTGCGCCGTCACCCGCAACCCCAACAGGCGCTGGATGCGTTGATCCACGGCGAGGCCTCGGCGCCGTTTGACCTGGAGCGCGGCCCGTTGCTGCGCGGGCGACTGGTGGTGATGGCGGACGAGCACCATGTGCTGTTGCTGACCTTGCACCATATCGTCTCCGATGGCTGGTCGATGGGCGTGCTGACCCGCGAACTGATGGCGCTGTATCAAGCCTTCAGCCACGGCCGGCCCGACCCGTTGCCGCCGTTGCCGATTCAGTACGGCGACTTTGCCGTGTGGCAGCGCTTGTGGCTCAGTGGTGAAGTGCTGCAGCGCCAAAGCAGTTATTGGCAGCAAGCCCTGGCCGGTGCGCCGGCCTTGCTCACGCTGCCCACCGACCGCCCGCGCCCGGCGCAGCAGGACTATGCCGGCAGCAGCGTCGAAGTGCGCCTGGATGAACGCCTCACCGCCGGGCTCAAGGCCTTGAGCCAACGCCACGGCACCACGCTGTACATGACCTTGATGACCGCCTGGGCCTCGCTGTTGGCGCGGCTGTCCGGGCAACACGATCTGGTGATCGGCTCGCCGGTTGCCAACCGCAACCGCAGCGAAATCGAAGGGTTGATCGGCCTGTTCGTCAACACCCTGGCGGTGCGCATCGACACGTCGGGCGAGTTGAGCACCGAGGCGTTGCTGGCGCGGGTCAAGGCGCTCACGCTGCAAGCCCAGGCCCATCAGGACTTGCCGTTCGAACAGGTGGTGGAAATCACCCGGCCGGTGCGCAGCCTGGCCCATAGCCCGGTGTTCCAGACGCTGCTGACCTGGCAGGACAGCAGCGCGCCGATCCTCGCGCTGGGTGATCTGGCCCTGGAAGGTATCGTCGAGAACAGCCACTTTGCCAAGTTCGACCTGTCGCTGAACCTCGGCGAAGTGCAGGGCAGCATTCTCGGTGCGCTGGAGTATGCGGTGGCACTGTTTGATGAATCGACCGTGCAGCGTTATGTCGGCTACTTCACCCGCGTGCTGCAGGCCATGGTCGATAACGACCAGGCGGTGCTGGAGCATGTGCCGCTGGTGGGTGAACGTGAGCGGCAGCATTTACTGTTCGATTTCAACGCCACCGCCGTCAGTTACAACCTTGAGCAGACCTTGCACGGGATGTTCGAAGCGCAGGTGGCGCGCACGCCGGACGCGATGGCGATCAAGGCGGGCCAGCAGCACCTGACCTATGCCGAGCTGAACGCGCAGGCCAATCAGTTGGCCCATCACCTGCGGGCGCTGGGCGTGCAGCCGGATTCGCGCGTGGCGATCTGCATCGAGCGGGGCCTGGAGATGGTCATCGGCTTGTATGCGATTCTCAAGGCTGGCGCGGCGTATGTGCCGCTGGACCCGGCCTATCCACACGAACGCATTACCTACATGTTGCAGGACAGCGCACCGGCAGTGGTCCTGGCCCAAGGCGCTACGCGTGGGTTGCTGGGCGAGGTGGCGGTGGTCGACCTGGACCAGCCGACCTGGCAGCATCAACCGGTCGACAACCTCGGCGTTCAGGGCGTGAGCGCCTATGTGATTTACACCTCCGGCTCCACCGGCCAGCCCAAAGGCGTGATCAACGACCATGCCGGTGTGGTCAACCGCCTGCTGTGGATGCAGGACGCCTATGGGCTCACGGCGCAGGACACGGTGCTGCAGAAAACCCCCTTCAGTTTTGACGTGTCGGTGTGGGAATTCTTCTGGCCGCTGTTTACCGGCGCACGGTTGGTGATGGCGCGCCCGGGCGGGCATAAAGACCCGGTTTACCTGTGCGAAGTGATTGCGGCCGAACACATCACCACCTTGCATTTCGTCCCCTCAATGCTCGATGTGTTCCTCGCCCACGGCGATGTGACTCAGGCCGCCGGGCTGGTACGCGTGATGTGCAGCGGTGAAGCCTTGCCGGGCAGCCTGGTGCGACGGTTTAAACAACAGCTTCCAGGCAGCGCGCTGCATAACCTGTATGGCCCGACCGAAGCCGCTGTGGATGTGACGGCGTGGGACTGCGCAGGCGCGGTGACGCCGGACAATACGCCCATCGGTAAACCCATCGCCAATACACGCATGTATGTGCTCGATAGCCAGTTGCAGCCGGTGCCGTTGGGCGTGGTGGGCGAGTTGTTCATTGGTGGCGTGCAAGTGGCGCGGGGCTATCTGAACCGGCCGGAGTTGACCGCCGAGCGTTTCCTTGACGACCCGTTTACCCACGGCCGGATGTACCGCACCGGCGACGTCGGCCGCTACCTGGCCGACGGCACTATCGAGTACCTGGGGCGCAATGATGACCAGGTGAAGATCCGTGGTTTGCGTATTGAACTGGGCGAAATCCAGGCGCGGCTGCTGGAGCATCCTCAGGTCAACGAAGCCGCCGTGGTGGCCCGCGAAGAGCGGCTGGTCGCCTATTACACCGGCACTCACAGCGACATCGACGATTTGCGCAGCCATCTGCTGCAGCACTTGCCTGAGTTCATGGTGCCGGCGATTTTCGTGCACATGGATGGGCTGCCGTTGAGCCCCAACGGCAAGCTCGACCGCAAGGCCCTGCCGGCGCCGGGCCTGGATTCGGTGGTGGTGCGCGAGTACGAAGCGCCGCAAGGCGATACGGAAATCAGCCTGGCCAGCCTGTGGGCCGAGTTGCTCAATGTGGAACGCGTGGGCCGTCACGACAATTTCTTTGAACTGGGCGGGCACTCATTGCTGGCGGTCAGCCTGATGGGCCGGATGCGCCGCCTCGGGTTGTCGGCGGATGTGAAAGTGCTGTTTGGTCAGCCGACACTGGCCGCCTTGGCTGCGGCGCTGGGTGGCGGTCGCGAAGTCGCGGTGCCGGCCAATCGCATTGCCGCTGATTGCGCCCATATCACGCCGGACATGCTCGCGCTGATCGCGTTGGACCAGGCCGCCATCGAGCGCATTGTCGCCGGCATCCCCGGCGGTGCGGCGAATGTGCAGGACATCTACCCGCTGGCACCGTTGCAGGCGGGCATTCTTTATCACCATCGCGCCGTGCTCGACGGTGATGCTTATCTGCTGCAGGCGCAGTTTGCCTTTGACAGTCCGCTGCGCCTGCAAGCCTTTGCCCGGGCGTTGCAGGCGGTGATCCAGCGACATGACATCCTGCGTTCGTCCTTCCATTGGGACGGTCTGGAAGAGCCGGTGCAGGTGGTTTGGCGTGAGGCCTCGTTAAGCGTCGAAACAGGCCCGTTGCCGCAGCGCCTGGACCTGGCCCAAGCCCCCTTGATGCGCCTGGTGTATACACAGGAGTCGCAACGAGTGGTCGCCACGTTGCTTTTCCATCACTTGGTGATGGACCACATTGCGCTGGAAATCCTGCAGCATGAAATGCAGGCGTTTCTGTTGGGGCAAGAGAAAGAACTGGGCGCGGCGGTGCCGTATCGCAACTATGTGGCCCAGACTCGCTTGGGGCTTGATGATCACGAGGCCTTCTTTCGCGAGATGCTGGGTGAGATCGACGAGCCAACCGAGGTCGCAAACCTGGGCGCCGATGAAAAGGTTCAGCGGGCAATTGAGCCTCAATTGAGCCAGCGCCTGCGTGCCCAGGCGCGCCAATCGGGTGTCAGCGCCGCCAGCCTGATGCATATGGCCTGGGCCCATGTAATGGGCAAAGTCAGCGGCCGCGAACAGGTAGTGTTTGGCACGGTGATGCTCGGTCGCCTGCAAGGGGGCGAAGGCGCCGAACGGGCCATGGGCGTGTTTATCAACACCTTGCCGTTGCGGGTCGACCTGGGCCAACACTCAGTGCGTACGGCGCTGCGTGCAACCCATGCACGGCTGACCCAACTGCTCAGCCATGAACATGCGCCGCTGGCGCTGGCCCAACGTTGCAGTAAGGTGCCGGTGGCGACGCCGTTGTTCAGCGTGCTGTTCAACTACCGTCACAGCGCGCCGCAAGCCGGTGGCGTGGCGGCGGCATGGCAGGGCATTCAGTTGCTCAAGGCCGAGGAACATACCAGTTACGGGCTGTCGGTGAGCGTGGATGACCTGGGCGATGGCTTCCGCTTTGAAGCCATGGGGCCGGGCGCCCGACGTTTGTGTGACTACCTGCACACTGCACTTGAACAGGTGGTGGAGGCGCTGGAGCACAATCGCGAAATCGCCATCGGCTGCCTGCCAATCCTGCCGGCCGCTGAGCGCCAACAGCTGGCGGACTTCAACGCTACCGCCCGGGCGTTCCCCCGCGAACACACGGTGCAGCGCCTGTTCGAAGCCCAGGCCCAGGCACGACCGGATGCCTTGGCGGCGTTGCACGGCGAGCAAGTGCTCGGTTACGGCGAACTGAACACTCGCGCCAACCGCCTGGCTCATCACTTATTGAGCCTGGGCGTGCGTCCTGCCGATAACGTGGCGATCCTGCTACCGCGCTCGTTGGACCTGCTGGTCAGCCAACTGGCGATCCTCAAGTGCGCCGCTGCCTATGTGCCGCTGGACATCAACGCGCCCGCCGAACGCCAGGGCTTTATGGTGCAGGACAGCGGCGCGACCTGGGTCATTACCCGCAGCGATGCCGCCATCGAGTACCCGGCCCGGCGCCTCGACCTGGACACCCTGGCGCTTGACCCTCAACCGAGCCACAACCCGGACCTGTCGCAGGCCTCGGACAGCGTGGCGTACATCATGTACACCTCCGGTTCCACCGGTACGCCGAAGGGGGTGTTGGTGCCCCATCGCGGCATCACGCGCCTGGTGCTTAACAACGGCTACGCCGACTTCAATGCCGCCGACCGCGTGGCGTTTGCCTCCAACCCGGCGTTCGACGCCAGCACCATGGACGTGTGGGGCCCGCTGCTGAACGGCGGCCAGGTGCAGGTGATCGACCACGCGACGTTGCTCGAGCCGGCGGCTTTCGGCCGGGCGTTGAGCGGGGCGACGGTGCTCTTCGTCACCACGGCGCTGTTCAACCAGTACGTGCAGATGATTCCCGAGGCGCTGGCCGGCTTGCGCGTGCTGTTGTGCGGTGGCGAACGTGCCGACCCGGCGGCGTTCCGCACCCTGCTGGCCCGCGCGCCCGCCTTGCGCCTGGTGCATTGCTATGGGCCGACGGAGACCACCACCTACGCCTGCACTTATGAAGTGCGCGCTGTCGCGGATGACGCTGAAAGCGTGCCGGTGGGGCGGCCGATTTCCAACACGCAAATCCATGTGCTGGATGCGCAATTGCAGGCGGTGCCGCTGGGTGTGACCGGTGAGATTTGCATCGGTGGTGACGGTGTGGCCAAGGGGTATTTGAACCGGCCGGAGCTGACGGCGGAAAAGTTTGTCGATGACCCGTTCAACGCAGGCGCCTTGATGTACCGCACCGGCGACCTTGGCCGCTGGACGGCGGATGGCCTGCTGGAATGTATCGGGCGCAATGACGACCAAGTGAAAATCCGCGGCTTTCGCATCGAACTGGGTGAAATCGAAGCACGCCTGGCGAGCTTTGCGAGCATCCAGGACGTGGTGGTGCTGGCGCGTGAGGACGTGCCGGGTGACAAGCGCCTGGTGGCGTATTTCACCTGGGCGGCCGCGCCTGTTGGCATCGACAACGTGCGTGCGCACCTGCATGGCCAGTTGCCGGACTACATGCTGCCGTCGGCCTATGTGCCGCTGGCGCATTTGCCGCTGACAGCCAATGGCAAGGTCGATCGCAAAGCCTTGCCTTTGCCGGCCTTGGACGCCTTTACCCACCGCGATTTTGAAGCGCCTGCCGATGCGTTGGAAGACACCCTCGCACAGCTCTGGGCCGGTGTCTTGAAGCTGGAACAGGTCGGGCGACACGACAGTTTCTTTGAACTGGGCGGGCATTCATTGCTGGCGATTCGACTGGTCAACCTGATGGATGAAGCCGGCCTGCAGGTGTCTCTGGCCGAGTTGTTCCAGCACACCAGCGTCGCCAGCGTGGCCGCAATGCTGCGCCAGCGCACGGATGAACCGGTGGTGCGTGACAGTGCATTGATAACGGTGCGCAGCAGCGGCTCGCAGCCGCCGCTGTTCCTGATCCACGAATTCAGCGGCATGGACGTGTACTTCCCGGCACTGGGCCAACACTTGCCCGGTGATTATCCGATCTATGGCCTGGCGGGCCTGGCACTCGGTGAGGCGCACCTGAACACCATGGAAGGCCTGGCGGCCCGCCTGGTCGGCCTGATACGCAGCGTTCAGCCCCATGGGCCTTACCGTGTGGCGGGCTGGTCGTTCGGCGGCGTGCTGGCGTATGAAGTGGCGATGCAATTGCTGGGGCTGGATGAAGCGGTTGAGTTCCTCGGTTTGATCGACAGCTACGTGCCGCGCATGACCGACCAGGGCAAGGCGCGCTGGAGCGGGCCGGATGCCCTGAAGCGGCATTTGTTGTTGCAGTGCACAGCGTATTGGAAAGCACAGGGAGGTGTGGATGAGCTGGCGAGCCTTGAACAGTTGGAGGCGGGCATTGGACAGCTGGACTTTGCGGCTCTGCTGCAACGCTGTCGCGATGAAGGTTTGCTATACGCGCAAATGGCAGCGGCTACGGACGCGGACCTCTTGAGCTTTATCGAGCGGGAAGTGGGGCATGGGCATGCGCTGGCGCATTACAGCGTGTTTGCGTTGCCGGTTCCGGTGCAGCTCTTCAGCGCCATGGAGCGGCCCACCGAGTTGTCGCGGCGCAGTGTTTCGCTGGGCTGGGAGGATGCGTTGGCACCTGGGCAATTGCGCCGGATAGACGTGCCAGGGGACCACCAGAGCATGATGCAGGCGCCGCACATTCAGGCGTTGGGCCGTGCGATGAGCGAGGCGCTGGCGACAGGTTCGGCGGTGAAGGAAGGGGTGCATCAGCCGCTGTTGCGCATTCAGAGCGGGCGGGCGGGGTATGCGCCAGTGTTCTGCGTACCTGGGGCGGGGGACAGCGTCACCGGGTTTGTCGGATTGAGTGAAGCGCTGGGGCGCGACTGGCCGCTGTTCGGGTTGCAGCCACGAGGCTTGGATGGCGAGGCGGTGCCCCATAGCCAGGTGGAAGCGGCAGCCCAGTGTTATCTGACGGCGCTGGAGCAGGAGTGCCCGCGCGGGCCGGTGCATCTGGTCGGGCATTCGTTCGGCGGCTGGGTCGCGCTGGAGATGGCCGTGCAGTTGCAGGCGATGGGCCGAGAGGTGGCGTCGTTGACGGTGATCGACAGTGAGTCGCCGGGCGGCAATGGCGTGGTAGCGCGGCCGTATACGTCGACGGCGGCATTGTTGCGGTTGATCGAAGCCATGCAGTTGTCCGCCGGAAAGTCCCTGGACATCGACCCTGTGGTGTTTGCCGGGCGCGATGAAGTGGCGCAGCGCCAGTGGCTTCACGCCGGGATGGTCGCGGTTGGTTTGTTGCCGGCGCGTGCCAGTGTGGACGCGATGGCGGGGCCCGCACGCACGTATGCCGCAGCCTTGCGCACGGTGTATCGACCGACTCAGCGCTACCACGGGGTTGTGCGATTGGTATTGGCGCAGGACCCGGCGCTGGATGCGGCGGGCAATCAACGGGAGCAGGGGTTAATGATCGACGGTTGGCGGCGTCAGGGCAGTGGCCTGGAGGTTTGGTATGGCGGCGGGAATCACTTCACGTTGCTCAAGGCCCCGAATATTCACGGGCTTGCGCAGTGGTGGCTGGAAGGTGTGGTGATTGGGGAGGTGGTTTCGTGAAATTTCGTAAAACAGGCGTGTTCCTGGCAGTCGCCATCGCGGCCGGTCTGGTCGTCTACACGGTGCAAGCACCCGCCGATGCCCCGCAATACCTGACCGCTACGGTCGAACGGGGTGACATCGAAAACGCTGTATTGGCCACGGGGGTGCTGGAAGGCGTCAAGCAAGTGGATGTCGGATCCCAGGTTTCCGGCCAATTGAAATCCCTCAAAGTCAAAGTCGGCGACAAGGTGAAAAAGGGCCAATGGCTTGCCGAAATCGACCCATTGATCCTGCAGAATACCCTGCGCAAAGCCCAGGTTGACGAGGAAAACCTGCAGGCCCAGCGCCGTGCCACGGCCGCTCAACTCAAACAGGCCAAGTCGGTTTACGAGCGCTATAAAGGCTTGCAGGTTGACGAGTCGGTCTCGCGCCAGGATTTCGAAGACGCCGAGTCAACGTTCCAGGTGCAGCAGGCAAACCTGTTGTCCCTGGATGCGCAGATAAAAAGCGCGCATATCCAGATCGACACCGCCAAGGTCAACCTGGACTACACCCGTATCGTCGCGCCTATCGACGGCGATGTGGTGGGCATCGTCACCCAGGAAGGCCAGACCGTGATCGCCAGCCAACTGGCACCGGTGCTGCTCAAGCTGGCGGACCTGGACACCATGACCGTCAAGGCTCAAGTGTCCGAAGCGGATGTGATCCATATCAGCCCCGGCCAGCAGGTGTATTTCACTATCCTGGGTGAGGCCGACAAGCGCTACTACGCCAAGCTGCGCGGCACTGAGCCGGCGCCGCAGAACTTCCTCGAAACCCAGACGGCTGGCACACCCAAGCAAAACACCGCGGTGTTCTACAACGCACTGTTCGACGTGCCCAACCCCGAACACCGCCTGCGCATCGCGATGACTGCGCAGGTACGCATCGTGCTCGACACCGCCCAGGCCGCATTGATGGTGCCGGTGGCGGCGCTCGGTGCGCGCGACGCCGATGGCAGTTACCCGCTGCGCGTGTTGGATGCCAAGGGCAAGGCCGTGTCGCGAAACGTGAAGACCGGGATCAATAACAACGTCAAAGTGCAGATTCTGGAGGGCCTGGCCGAGGGCGACAAAGTCGTGATCGGCGACGCAACGCCCGCTGTGGCGGGGAGCTGACGCATGACCCAACCACTGTTGGAACTCAAGGGCATCACCCGCACTTTCATGGCCGGCGAGCGTGAGTTCATTGCGCTCAAAGGTATCGACCTGACCATTCATGCCGGGGAAATGGTGGCGATCATCGGCGCCTCGGGCTCGGGCAAGTCGACCCTGATGAACATCCTCGGCGGCCTCGATTACGCCACCGCCGGCAGCTACAAGATCAATGGTATCGAAACCCGCTCGCTGGGCGATGAGCAGTTGGCGGAACTGCGCCGCGACTACTTCGGCTTTATCTTCCAGCGCTACCATTTGCTCGCGCACCTGAGTGCGTTGCATAACGTCGAAATGCCGGCGATCTACGCTGGCACACCGGAGACCCAACGCCACAGCCGGGCGCGGGAATTGCTCACGCGCCTGGGCCTGGCCGGGCACACCACCCACCGGCCCAGCCAGCTTTCGGGCGGGCAGCAGCAACGGGTGAGTATCGCGCGGGCGTTGATGAACGGCGGCGAGGTGATTCTCGCCGACGAACCCACCGGCGCACTCGATACCCACAGCGGCAAGGAGGTGATGCGTATCCTTGCTGAACTGCACGCCGCCGGGCACACGGTGATTATCGTCACCCACGACCCGAAGGTGGCGGCGAATGCCCAGCGCATTGTCGAGGTGTGCGACGGTGAAATTGTCAGCGACAAGGCCAATGACAGTGTCGGCCTGGAGCTGCCCAGCGAGGCCCCGATCGAGTCCAAGCGCAGCGGCGCCCGGCGTTTGGTGGCGAGCCTGGGGTTGTTCAAGGAAGCCTTCAACATGGCCTGGGTGGCGCTGATTTCCCACCGCATGCGCACCTTGCTGACCATGCTCGGCATCGTCATCGGCATCACCTCGGTGGTGTCGATTTCGGCCATTGGCGAAGGCGCCAAGCGCTATGTGCTCAAGGACATCCAGGCCATCGGCAGCAACACCATCGACATCTTTTCCGGCACCAGTTTCGGTGACAGTCGCGCCTCGGCCATCGAGACACTGATGCCGTCGGATGTGGAGGCGTTGAACCAACTGTACTACGTCGACAGCGCCACGCCGGTGGTCGGCCGCAACCTGTTGTTGCGTTTCGGCAATATCGACGTGGATGCGCAGGTGAATGGGGTCAGCGACCGTTACTTCACCGTGAAGGGGCTGAAACTGGAAGCCGGGATTGCCTTCAGTGAAAGCGACGCGCGGCGCCAGGCCCAGGTGGTGGTGATCGACCACAACACCCGTCACCGTCTCTTCGGGCCAAACGTTGACCCGCTGGGCCAGGTGATTCTGGTAGGCAACCTGCCGTGCACGGTGATTGGCGTGACGGCTGACAACAAAAACATGTTCGCCGCCAGCAAGGCGCTGAACGTGTGGGTCCCGTATGAGACGGCGGCGGGGCGGTTGTTGGGGCAGCGCCATCTGGACAGCATCACCGTGCGCATCAAGGACGGCCAGCCGAGCAAGGTGGTGGAAGACAACGTCAATAAACTCATGCTGCAACGCCATGGCACCAAGGATTTTTTCACCAATAACCTCGACAGCATTATGCAGACCGTACAGAAAACCAGCCGCTCCCTGGCGCTGCTGTTGTCGCTGATCGCGGTCATTTCGTTGCTGGTAGGTGGTATCGGGGTGATGAACATCATGCTGGTGTCGGTCACCGAGCGCACCCGTGAAATCGGTATACGCATGGCCGTGGGCGCGCGGCAGTCGGACATCCGCCAACAGTTCCTGGTGGAGGCGGTGATGGTCTGCCTGATCGGCGGGATGATTGGTATCTCGCTGTCGTTTGCGATCGGCTATCTGTTTTCGTTGTTTGTGAAGGAGTGGGAAATGGTGTTTTCCCTGGGGTCTATCGTCACCGCATTTGCCTGTTCGACGATGATCGGGATTGTGTTTGGCTTTGTGCCCGCAAGGAACGCGGCGCGGTTGGACCCGATTGAGGCGCTTGCAAGGGACTGATTTCGCTCAAGCAACCGTTATCAGGTGTGGGAGCTGGATTGGCTGCGATGCAGGCACCGCGGATGGTCATTAAGACTCAATCGATGCCATCGCCGCCAAGCCAGCTCCCACCGGGTTTTGCGCTGAGTTAAAGCGGCGTGGCTATCCCTTCCTCAGTCGCGTACATCCACCGCAACAACGAGTGCCGCCCGCTGATCCCCAGCTTGATCGCCGCGCGCTTGAGGTAGCTCTCGATGGTGTTGACCTTCAACGTCAATTGCTCGGCCAACTCCGGTGCAGTGCGCCCGGCCAGCAGGCCTACGCACACCTCAAGTTCACGGTTGGACAGGCGCAGCCCCGATTGCACCAGGCGTTCTTCGATGCGTCGGCGCAGGGTTTCGATGCCTTGTTTTTCCGGCTCCGCTGCGTCGTTGCTCTGACGGCCGGGCTGAATGGCGGTGATGTGCTTCTCGACCATGGGCAGCAACAGCGTGGAGAAGTCCTGCAGCATGTTGCGTTCCTGCGCCGAAAAGCTCTCGGACTGATGCGAGCGATACACCGACAGCACGTAGCGCACATCGTCCTTGCGGCGCGTCAGGTGCAGTTGTGCGGCGGGTTGCTCTGCGCCCAAAGCCGCCACCGAGTCGGTGTAGACCGGGCTGATCCGGCGTCGGGTGTGCCCCTCGGCACTCACCCGCAATTGGGTGATATGGGTGGCGTCCACTGCCAGTTGAGTAAGGATCAGGTCATGCAGCATGCGCGGGAAATGGCGACTGCCGGTGCTGGCGATGACCTTGCCTATATGGGGGAACAGGTGTGAGTTCATCAGTTCGTCCATGAGTTTTAAATGTCGGTATTCAGCCTTATAACGACGGGGTCCAAGAAGGTAACCAAGGTGAATAACCTACAGTGATAATGCTCCCGCCGAGAACCTATGCTAGTACAGCCTGGCAAAAGCATGGGGATCCAATCTGGAAAAAATCAGATTAAAAACGCATAACGGCGGTCGGACCAGTCCGACCACCGTTTGTGGGAAATGATTACATCAAACACAGGCCTTACTTCATGGCGTGCGTATCGATCAAGGCCCGACGCGGCGCAGTGCGGCTGCATTTGGCCAGCGCCTGATGGATGTCTGCCAGCAGGTCGGCGACATCCTCAAGCCCGACCGACAACCGCACCAGGCCCTCGCTGATACCGTGTTGCGCACGTTCTTCGGGGGTGTAGGTGGAATGGGTCATGCTGGCCGGGTGCTGGGCCAGCGACTCGGCATCGCCCAGGCTGACTGCGCGGGTGAATAACCCGAGGGCATTCATGAAGCGCCGACCGGTCTCGATGCCGCCTTTGAGTTCAAACGCAATCATGCCGCCGGACAGTTTCATCTGGCGTGCCGCCAATTCGTATTGTGGGAAAGAGCGCAGCCCGGGGTAGGTCACCCACTGCACGGCCGGGTGCGCCTGCAAGGCTTCGGCCACCGCCTGGGCGTTGCTGCAATGGCGGTCCATGCGCAGGGCCAGCGTCTTGAGGCCGCGCATCAACAGTGAGGCGTCCTGGGGCGACATCACCGCGCCGGTCAAGTCTTTGAGCCCTTGCAGGCGGATGCGTTGCGCCAGGGCCTGATTGCTCACGGCGATACCGGCAGTGATGTCACCATGGCCGCTGAGGTATTTGGTGGCCGAGTGCACCACCACGTCGGCCCCCAGCTCCAGGGGGCGTTGCAGATAAGGCGTGCAGTAAGTGTTGTCGACCACCACGGTGACGTTGGGCTGCTGATGTGCGAGGTCGGCCACGGCGGCAATATCCACCAATCGCAGGTTGGGGTTGGCCGGGGTCTCACAGTAGATCATGCGGGTGGCGGGGGTGAGTGCAGCGCGCAGGGCGGCCAGGTCGGTGAGGTCGACATGACGCACCTTGATACCGAATTCACCGATGCCGTGGTGCAGCAGGGCGAAGGTGCAACCGTAGAGGGTCTGGCTGACGATCACTTCATCGCCCGGGCGCAGCAGGGTCCAGAACGTCGCGGCAATCGCGCCCATGCCGGAACTGAAGGCAACGGCCGCCTCACCGTTTTCCAGGGTCGCCATGCGCGATTCGAGCAGCGCCAGGGTCGGGTTGGAAATACGCGTATAAAAATGGCCGCTGGCTTCACCGGCAAAGCAGGCAGCGCCGTATTCAACCGTGGGAAAAGCGAACGTGGCGGACAGGTAGATAGGCGGCACGAGCGCGCCGTGATGGTCCTTGGGGTCATAACCGTGGTGGATAGCGCGGGTGGAAAAGCCGAATGTGTTGTGTTTATTGTTCATGTCGGGCGCTCCTTATTTCCTACAATGCTATGCTCATAACCACAGATGAACGTTGCAACATTGGCAGGAAAATCCCGGATTAAGGGACGAAATATCCATAAAAATAATGAATAGAGGCAAGTTATGCCCGTTAGCCTGGATCGCACCGACAAAGCGCTTTTAAACGCATTGCAAGGCAATGCCCGCCTGACCGTGGCCGAGTTGGCCGACCGTGTTGCCCTGACCACTTCGCCGTGCTGGCGACGGGTGCGCAACCTGGAGGAGAGCGGGGTGATCAGCGGCTATCAGGCGATCCTCTCGCCCAAGGCGCTGGGGTATGGCGTGACGGCATTTGTCAGCATCATGATGGAGAGCCACACCCAGGAAATCGCTCGCGCGTTTGAGCAACGATTGCTGGACATTCCCGAGATCGTGGCGTGCCATAACGTGTCGGGGCGCTATGACTTTTTACTTGAGGTAGTGGCCAAGGATCTGGAGTCGTTTGGCGAGTTTGCGCGGGAGGTGTTGCAGACCTTGCCTTGCGTGAAAGAGATCTATTCGAGCTTTTCCTACAAGTCGGTACGGCGGTTGCGGGTGATACCTTTGCCTGGGTGACCGAGTACCTATCCCCGGTCTGCCAGCCCCCGCGCCGCCGACAAAGACTGCATCGCGCCAGCCGCCTGAAGTAGCCGTTCAGTTTGTCTTCAAGTACCCGCGTGGCGTGGTGCCGGTCATGCGTTTGAAGAAGGCGATCAACGCGCTGTCACTGGCAAAGCCCAGTTCGAAGGCGCAGTAGCCCACGTTACGTCCCGTGGCGAGCAATTCGATGACTCGCATCAAGCGCCACTGCTGGCGCCATTGCTGATAGCCCAGGCCGGTTTCCCGCAGGAAAATCCGGCCGATGGTCTTGGTGCTGGCGCCAATTTGCTTTTCCAGGTCTTGCAGTGTGGGTGGCAATGTTTCGAGGTCGGCCAGCAAGGGAGCCAGGCGTTTGTCCTGCGGCAATGGCAGGAGCATCGGCTGCTCGGCGGCAGCCTGGATTTCGTCCAGGCACAAGGCCAACAGATGGGCATATCGGCCACTGTGCCAATCGGTCTCGTAGGGGGCCATCGCCATCGGTTCCAGCACCGCGTGCAGCAAGGTGCTGACTTCAATGACCCGTACCTGGTTTGGCAATTGCTCGGCCAATGCCGGGCTCACGTACAACGAACGGTAATCCACGGTTTTATGCATCACCGCGCGATGGGGCACGCCGCAGGGTATCCACGCCGCACGGGAGGGCGGCAGCAGGCACAGTTGGTTGTCCAGGGTGATACGGGTGCAACCTTGTCGAGTGAATAATAGTTGCCCGCGCTGGTGCCGATGCAGGCCGGAGTCATGGTCGCCGAGCAGCGCGGCGATGCCAACAACGGGCGCCGCCAGGCAGTCGGGATCGAAGGATTCATCGGCGGCAAGCCAAGCCATAGGTTGTCCGATTTAATGGATAAGTTGTCGAAGTCAGGATAATAGCCCCGCCGCTCGTCTTTAAACTTCTTGTGTTGTTTTATGCGAGTGAGTTGTTGATGAACCTAAAAAAAATAGGGGTGTTGGCGGTGGTGTTGCTGATGTTTCCGCAACTGGCCCAAACGCTTTACAGCCCGGCCCTGGGTGATATCGGTCGGGCTTTTGCGGTTGTGCCTGAACGGGCAGGGCAGACCCTTTCGGTGTATTTCCTGGCGTTCGCGTTCGGGGTGGTGGTGTGGGGCCGGTTGTGCGATCGCTGGGGGCGGCGACCGGTGATGTTGGCCGGGCTGGGCTTATATATTGGCGCCACAGCGCTGGCCTTGGGTGTAAGCACGTTCAATGCTTTGTTACTGGCCCAGGCCCTGGCCGCGTTTGGCGCGGCAGTAGGCTCGGTGGCGACGCAGACGATCTTGCGCGACCGTTTCCACGGTGCGCAATTGGCCCAGGTGTTTTCCATAATGGGCGTTGCCCTTGCTGCCAGCCCGGCGCTTGGTTTGTTCAGCGGCGCGACCCTGGTGCAGCACTTTGGTTATCGCGGCATGCTCACGGGCTTGTTGCTGCTGGCATTGGCATTATGGGGCTGGTGCGTCTGGGCCTTGCCTGAAACACGTCCAGTGTCATTGCCGACGGCATCGCTGCTCGAGACTCTGAACCTGATGCTCAGGGACGCAGCGATTTGGCGCTCGGTCGGGTTGGTGGCGGCGTTCAATATTGCGTTGTTCGGCTATTACAGCGTGGGCCCGTTTATCTTTTCACAACTGGGGTTGTCCGCCGCTGAGTTCGGTTACAGCGGTGTGCTGCTGGCGCTGGGGTCTGGGCTCGGGGCCTGGCTGAACAAGCGGTTGCTCAACCGTGGCATGAACGGTGATCAGTTGGTACTGACCGCCGCCGGATTAGCGGTGTTGGGTGGCTTGCTGGTCTTGCTGCTGCAAGACAGCTGGTTGTTCGTAGGGCCGATGTTGCTTGTGGTGCTGGCATTCGGCATGGCGATTCCTAATGTGCTCGGGGCTGCGCTTGTACGTTATTCCGACCGCCTTGGCAGCGCCGCCGCGGTATTCGGCTTGCTGTATTACCTGGCCATCGGCGCGGGACTTACCCTGGTGGCCTGGGCCCAGAACCTTGGCTGGAGTCTTTTGATCTGTGGCGTGGCGGCGCTGTGGATGGCAACGCCGCGAGTGTTCAGAAGTTGACCGAAGCACTCAGGCGCGCCGTCAACGGTGCGCCCTGGAACAGATAGTCATCGCCCATGTACTCGCCCGCATCGCGCCAATAGCGCTTGTCGAACAGGTTGTCGACGCTCAGGCGAAATACCGTTTCATAACCGTCGATTTTAGTGGTGTAACGGCTGCCGACATTGACCACTGCGTAATCGCCCACCTCCACATTGCCGGTGCGGTTGGCGTATTTCCTGGCGCTGTATTGCACGCCGCCGAGCAGCGCTAAACCATTCATCCATGGTAACGCGTAGTCGGCGTACACACTGGCGCGCAGTGTGGGCACATTGATCGCCTGGTGGCCTTCATAATCTGGCGTGCCACTGTTGTTCACCCGCGCGCGAATCGCCGCCACGCTGGTTGCGATTTGCAGGCGGTCGGTGGCCCAGCCGTTGGCGGACAGTTCCAGGCCAGTGTTTTTTTGTTCGCCTTGTTGCACGTAGGTGAAGGTGTCGCCTGCGGGGCTGGCGTACTGATAAGCCTGGCGCGTCTGGAATACGGCGGCGGCGAAGCTGATGCGGCGCCAGTCATATTTAACGCCGGCTTCGATTTGTCGCGAGACAGTAGGTGCCAAGGTGTCCCCGCTGTTACTGGCGAACCACGGCGCAGTGCCGCCCAGCGAAAGCCCCTTGCTGTAGCTGGTGTACAGCGAGATATTTTCCACGGGTTTGTAGATTAACGAGGCTTGAGGCAGGAACACGTATTGCTGGGTGTGGCGTGACTCGTTGCCATTCTCATCGAAAGCTTTTTCATCCAGGCGCACTTCGCGACCGCCGAGGATGGTCTGCCATTGCTCGTTGAAACGAATACGGTCTGTGACGAACAGTCCGTATTGGCGGCTGTCGAGGTTGCGGTGGCTGTCGTGCAACGGTTCGTTGGTGGGTGGGAAGGTGGGCGCATTATCGTTAATATTGCTGCTGCCGATTCGAACATAGACCGCTTCGCGCTTGTCGACAACTCGGCGAAACGCACTGGTGCCGAAGGTCAACTCATGGCCCAGGCCTGCTGTTTCGAATAGCCCTGTCATGGCGGCCTGGACTTCATCGTCGCGGCGGGTGTCGTCGGGGCTGCGGTAGTCGTAGATGTCGTAGTTGCCTTCGGGGGTGAAGTAATTGCCGACGCCCTGAGTGTCTCCACCCCACGCAAACGAACTGTAGTCATCAATCACTACCTGGCTGCGCGCCGCGCTCACGCTGCCTTTCCACTGATCGCTGAAGCGGTATTCAAACTTGCCGTTGAGGTTCAACGAGTCGATACCGACCTGATGGGAACCACTCTGGTGGCCCAACAGTTTCTTTGGCGAAGCGTCATGCGGCACTTGCGTGCCGCCCAATAGTTGATAACCCGGCACCGAGCGCTGTTGCTTGTTCTGGTATTCCGCATCCAGTTGCAGCAGCGCGTCGGGGCTGATGTTCCAGTCGAAGGCCAGGGACACAAAGTCGCGCTGGCCATTGGCATGTTCCACATAGGCATTGAGGTCTTCGTGGGCGACGTTGGCGCGCAGGCCAAACTGCTGTTCGCTGCCAAACCAGCCGCCGACATCGGTGGCGATATAGCCACTGCCACGGTCATCGGTGGACACCGTCACCGAGCGTACATCCTCCGGGCGTTTGGTCACGTAGTTGATCACGCCGCCGGGCTCGGAAATCCCGCTTTGCAAACCGGCCAGGCCCTTGAGCACTTCCACCTGCTGCTTGTTTTCCAGGGCGACGTTCTGTTCGCCGGTTATCGTACGCCCGTTGATCTTGTAGCTGCTCGCGGCGTTCAGCGAGAAGCCGCGCACCACGAAGTTTTCGTAGTAGCCGATGGGCGCATAGCTGTCGCCCACCGAGGCATCGTTGCGCAGCACTTCACTGAGCAGGCGCGCTTGTTGGTCCTTGATCAGTGCGGCGTTGATCACCGTGATTGACGCCGGGGTGTCCAGCAAGGGGGCTTCACTGAAGCCGCCGACCGAAGCGGTGTCCGTGCGGTAGCCCGATTCCTCCTGGCCCTGGACCTGTACCGCCGGCAGTTCTATGTCAGCCGCTGTACTGCTACCGATACCGCCACTGAGCAGCAAGCCAAGGGCAAAACGTGAAGTGACGACGGGACGAAAACGCAACACCATGGGGGCAGGGCCTTAAAGCGCAGGGCAGGGGGGCGCATAAACTAGGGGTATGTGTGAGGTTTTACAAGATGCAAAGCGCGGACTCGGCCACCGGTTGACGGTGGTTCAACCGTGGCGCTTGAGGGTCTCGCTGGGCAGTTCCTTGAACAACGCCCGATAGCTGTTGGAAAACCGCCCCAAATGCCAGAACGACCAGTTCATCGCCACTTGGGCCACGGTGGTGTTGGTGGCGTTGAGCAGTTCGCGTCGCGCCCCGTTCAAACGCCGCAGGCGCAACCACTGTGCCGGGCTCATCCCGGTGTAGGTCTTGAACCCTTGCTGCAATTGACGCAGCGGCACGCCGGCAATCTGCGCCAGCTCCAACAGGTTGACGGTTTCGTCCGGCGCATCCGCTGCCCACTCGCCGATGCGCGCCATCAACTGGCGTTCTGCACTGCGGCGCTGTAACGAACTACGGTCCAGGCACACGCAAGCGTTGTCGAGAATGAACAGGCAATCGTCGAGTAACTGTTGGGTGAGGGTGTCGCGGCTGATCGGGTCGAGCGTGGCGGACAACCGTGTGAGGGTGCCGCTGAGCCAGCGCGTGAACAGCGCGTTCTGCTGGCACGTCAGCGGTGCCATGAACAACCCTTCCAGTTTCGCCACGTCCAGCCCATGGCGCTGGACGAACTGCGGGCCGAACACGACGGCCACTTCACGGTAATTCTCCGGAGTGATCCAGGTGTTGCGGCTTTCGCCATTGAGCATGTAGAGCGCGTTGTCGCTGCCGTCGAAACAGAACGCCAACGCGCCCGGCGGGGCATTGAAGTGCTGTTCCACGCGCGTGTTCATGCACTCTTCGTACACTTGTACCCCTTGCAGGTCGAGGTAGCGGATCTGCCCGGCAAAATGCCCCGGGGACATCTGCTGGTACTGCTGCACCCAACCGGGTGTCGCACTGCATTGAGCGGCCACATCACCGGTGGTGAAGGCCTGTACGCGCAAAGCTGTTGCCTGTGTCATGGGTAACCTGGGCGCACTCTATTGGTGCGTTATGGTTCGTGCAAAGTGGATAGATGCCGACGTGCGGCGGCATCAAGATAGACCTCAATGCGCCGAGAGTACAAGCCGACGCCGCATCCAACCCATGACGAGGTCCTTATGAACGCCCCCTTCGATCAGCTGTCCGCCTGGCTGAAAGAACACAAGATTACCGAAGTCGAATGCGTGATCAGTGATTTGACTGGCATCGCACGCGGCAAGATTGCGCCCACCAACAAGTTCCTGCATGAGCGAGGCATGCGCCTGCCGGAAAGTGTGTTGCTGCAAACGGTGACCGGGGACTTTGTCGACGACGATATCTACTACGACCTGCTCGACCCGGCCGACATCGACATGATCTGCCGCCCGGTGTCCAACGCCACGTACGTGGTGCCGTGGGCCATCGAGCCTACGGCCATCGTGATCCACGACACCTTCGACAAGCAGGGCAACCCCATCGAATTGTCGCCGCGCAACGTGCTGAAAAAAGTCCTGCAGCTCTATACCGACCAGGGCTGGCAGCCGATTGTCGCGCCGGAAATGGAGTTCTACCTGACCCAGCGCTGCGAAGACCCGGACCTGCCGCTGAAAACCCCTGTAGGCCGTTCCGGCCGGGCTGAAACCGGGCGCCAGTCGTTTTCCATCGACGCCGCCAACGAATTCGACCCGCTGTTCGAAGACGTCTACGACTGGTGCGAACTCCAGGGCCTGGACCTCGACACGCTGATCCACGAGGACGGCCCGGCGCAGATGGAAATCAACTTCCGTCACGGCGACGCCCTTGACCTGGCCGACCAGATCACCGTGTTCAAACGCACCCTGCGCGAAGCCGCGCTCAAGCACAACGTGGCGGCCACCTTCATGGCCAAGCCAGTTGCTGACGAACCGGGCAGCGCGATGCATTTGCACCAGAGCGTGGTGGACATTGCCACGGGCAAGCCGGTATTCGTCGACGCCGACGGCAAGATGAGCCAACTGTTTTTGCACCACATCGGTGGCCTGCAAAAGTACATCCCCAAGCTGCTGCCGATGTTCGCTCCCAATGTGAACTCATTTCGCCGCTTCCTGCCGGACACCTCGGCGCCGGTCAATGTCGAGTGGGGCGAAGAAAACCGCACCGTCGGCTTGCGCGTGCCGACCTCCAGCCCCGACGCGATGCGCGTGGAAAACCGCCTGCCGGGCGCAGATGCCAACCCCTACCTGGCGATTGCCGCCAGCTTGCTGTGTGGCTACCTGGGCATGATCGAACAGATCGAACCGAGCGCACCGGTGGAAGGCCGTGCCTATGAACGCCGCAACCTGCGCCTGCCGTTCACCCTCGAAGATGCGCTGGCACGGATGGAGGACTGCGACACGGTCAAGCAGTACCTGGGCGACAAGTTCGTGCGCGGCTACGTCGCGGTCAAACGCGCCGAGCATGAGAATTTCAAGCGGGTGATCAGTTCCTGGGAGCGTGAGTTCCTGCTGTTGAGCGTCTAAAAAAACTAAAAGGGGTGTCGATATGCGTCTTGTGAAAAAGCTTCTCCCGCTGGCTCTGGTGGCGGCGTTCAGCAGTGCAAGCCAGGCCGCGCCGACGGTCAGCGTCTACAACTGGACCGATTATATCGGTGATACCACCCTGGCCGATTTCCAGGCCAAGACCGGTATAAAAGTGGTCTACGACGTGTTCGACTCCAACGAAACCCTGGAAGGCAAGCTTCTTGCGGGGCGCACGGGTTATGACGTGGTGGTGCCGTCCAACCACTTTCTGGCGCGCCAGGTGAAAGCCGGCGCGTTCCTCAAGCTGGACCGCTCGCAGTTGCCGAACTTCAAGAACCTCGACCCCAAGTTGCTCAAGCTGCTGGAGCAAAACGATCCGGGCAACGCCCACTCGGTGCCGTACCTGTGGGGCACCAACGGCATCGGCTATAACGTCGACAAGGTCAAGCAGGTGCTGGGCGTCGACCATATCGATTCGTGGGCGGTGCTGTTCGAACCCGAGAACATCAAAAAACTGCACGAGTGCGGCGTGGCCTTCCTCGATTCGGCGGACGAGCTGTTCCCGGCGATCCTCAACTACATGGGCAAAGACCCGCGCAGCGAGAACCCCGAGGACTACAAACAGGCTGAGGCCAAGCTGTTGACGCTGCGGCCGTACATCACTTATTTCCACTCCTCCAAGTATATTTCGGACTTGGCCAACGGTGATATCTGCGTGGCCTTCGGTTATTCCGGCGACGTATTCCAGGCCGCCAACCGCGCCAAGGAAGCCAAGAACGACGTGAATATCGCGTACGCGATTCCCAAGGAAGGCTCCAACCTGTGGTTCGACCTGCTGGCCATTCCCGCCGACGCCACCAACCCGAAAGAAGCCCACGCCTTTATCAACTACCTGCTCGACCCTGAGGTGATCGCCAAGGTCAGTGCCTCGGTCGGTTATGCCAACGCCAACCCGGCGGCCAAGCCCTTTATGGCGCCGGAACTGGTGAATAACCCTGAGGTGTACCCGTCTCAGGAAGTGCTCGACAAACTCTATATTTCCACCACGCCGACCCCGGCGACCATGCGCCTGATGACCCGCGCCTGGAGCAAAGTGAAGACCAACAAATGAAGCACGCCAGCGACCACGCCCAGTCCTATTACCTGGCTTCGGCCAATACCATGCCTGAGCGTCCGTCGCTGGGCACCGACCTGAGCGCCGATGTGTGCGTGATCGGCGGTGGTTTCACCGGGGTCAACACCGCCATTGAACTGGCTCAGCGCGGGCTTTCGGTGATCCTGCTGGAGGCCCGGCGCATTGGCTGGGGCGCCAGCGGGCGCAACGGCGGGCAGTTGATCCGCGGTATTGGCCACGATGTGTCGGGGTTTGCCAAGTATGTAGGCGAGGAGGGCGTTCGCTACCTGGAGCGGGCCGGAATTGATTCAGTCGCGCTGGTGGGCCAGCGGATCCGCGAACACGCCATCGATTGCGACCTGCGTTGGGGCTTTTGCGAATTGGCGAATACCCCGGCGCAGTTCGCCGCGTTCAAAGGCGAGCAGGACAGCCTGGCGGCGATGGGGTATGCCCATCAAACCCGTCTGGTCGGCCCGCAGGATATGCCACAGGTCGTCGGCTCGGTGGCCTATGCCGGTGGCCTGGTCGATATGGGCTCCGGGCACTTGCACCCGCTGAACCTGGTGCTGGGCGAGGCGCAGGTGGCCGAGTCCCTCGGGGTGCGGATTTTCGAGCACACCCAGGTGCTTGAACTGATCCACGGCGACACGGTGCAGGTGCGTTGCGCCGGCGGCACCGTGCGTGCCGCCAGCCTGGTGTTGGCGTGCAATGCACATTTGGACGAGTTGGAGCCGCGCTTAAGCGGCAAAGTCCTGCCGGCCGGCAGTTACATCATCGCCACCGAGCCATTATCCGAGACGCTGGCCAAGCAATTGATCCCGCAAAACTTCGCGCTGTGCGACCAGAAAGTCGGCCTGGATTACTACCGGCTTTCCGCTGATCGACGCCTGTTGTTCGGCGGTGCCTGCCATTATTCGGGGCGTGACCCGGCGGACATCGCCGCGTATATGCAACCGAAGCTGCTCAAGGTGTTTCCGCAGTTGGCAAACACGGCCATCGAGTTTCAGTGGGGCGGCAAAATTGGCATCACCGCCAACCGTTTTCCTCAGGTCGGGCGACTCAAGCAATACCCGAATGTGTTCTACGCCCAGGGCTACTCCGGGCATGGGCTCAACGTGACGCATTGGTGCGCAAAGCTTTTAGCCGAAGCCATTCATGCCGGCCACAGCCAGGGCCTGGATATTTTCAGCCAGGTGCCGCACATGACTTTTCCGGGCGGCAAGGCCTTGCGCTCGCCGCTGTTGGCGTTGGGGATGTTGTGGTTTCGGCTGCGCGAGTGGGTTAGCTGATGCGCCGCGGTCTGAGTGTGGGAGCGGGCTTGCTCGCGAAAGCAGGGTGTCAGGCGATGCATTCGGTGACTGATTCACCGCCTTCGCGAGCAAGCCCGCTCCCACATTTAATGCATCGTCAGCCTTCAGGTTCGGTGAGCACCTTACGGAAGGTTTCGACCAAGGGTCGCAGGTTGATCCGATGCCACGCGGCCCACAGCGGGGTGGTGTAAGTCAGCCATGGTAATTCGCGCAACACCACGCCGGGTGGGGCATTGCGGCTCAGGCCTTTTTGCACCATTGCCACGCCCAATCCCGAGGCCACCAGGCCGAGTGCGGTAAACGGCTCGCTGGCTTCCATGGGGATTTGCGGCGTGAAACCGGCGCGAATGCAGGCGGCGACGAAGTCATCGGCCGGGTTGGCGCCGGGTTTGCGCTGGACGCCGATCCACTCCTGATCGGCCATATGTTCGGGTAACAGCTCGCTTTGGCGGGCCAAGGGATGATGCTCCGGCAGGGCCAGCAGCATCGGGTCGTCCAGCACTTGCAGGGCGATCAGGTCCGGGTCATCAGCGGCCGGTGGTTCGCTGACCAGGGCAATATCGAGGCTGCGTTGGCGCAGGCCCTCGAGCTGCTCCAGGGAGGGCAAGTTGTACAGCTTGATATGCACGGTCGGCCGGTCGCCCCGCAATACACGCAAGGCATTGGGCAGCACGCCGGCATGCATGGCGTTTTCGATATAGCCGATGCACAGGCCGCCTTCTTCGCCGCGACCCAGGCGCTTGCCCAACGATTCCAGGCGATTGGCATGGGTCAGCAGCGCCTTGGTTTCGGCAAGAAAGGTCTGGCCATCGCGGGTCAGTCGGATGCGTTGCTGGCTGCGTTCGAACAGGGTCAGGCCCAGGCGTTCTTCGAGCTGGGCGATCTGCCGGCTCAGGGGTGACTGGGATATGTGCAGGCGTTCGGCAGCGCGGCCCACGTGTTCTTCTTCTGCGACCACTTCGAAGTAGCGCAGTTGGCGGAGATCAATCATGTTAGACCTGCAAGGACTCAAGTTGGTCGCAGTATGTCTTGGACGGTCTTATCTGCGCAATCTAGGATCTGCTCAACGGTCACAGCGACCCTGAACCCGATTAAGGATCCACCATGAGCTTGAAAGACAAATTGCCCGGCCCATTGGGCTTCGGCACCGCCCCGTTGGGCAATATGTTCCGCGCCATTCCTGAAGACGAAGCCCAGGCCACTGTCGCAGCCGCATGGAATGCGGGCGTGCGCTACTTCGATACCGCGCCGTTCTACGGCTCGGGCCTTGCGGAAATTCGATTGGGCCAGGCCCTGTCGCAGTACAACCGCGATGATTTCGTGCTCAGCACCAAAGTCGGACGAGTGATTCTCGATGAAGTCGAACACAGCACCCGCGACCTGGGCGAAAAAAGCGGCGTGTTTGAACACGGTCGACCGAACAAGATGCTCAACGACTACAGCGCCGACGCTACCTTGCGTTCCATCGAAGACAGCCTTGAACGCCTGCAAACCGATCGCCTGGACATCGTCTGGATTCACGACATCGCCCAGGACTTCTACGGCGACCAGTGGCTGGACTACTTCAACCAGGCGCGCACCGGCGCCTTCAAGGTATTGACCCGCTTGCGCGAAGAAGGCGTGATCAAGGCCTGGGGCTTGGGCGTGAACCGCGTTGAGCCCTGCGAGCTGACCCTGGACCTCAGCGAGGCCCAGCCCGATGGCTTCCTGCTGGCCGGCCGCTACACGTTGCTCGACCATGAGCGTGCGCTGCAACGTTTGATGGACGCAGCCCTGGCGCAGAACGTCGAGATTGTCGTTGGCGGCCCTTACAGTTCGGGCATCCTGGCCGGCGGCGCGCACTTTGAATACCAGCCCGCCAGCCCTGCGATCATCCACAAGGTCGAGCAGATCAAGGCTATTGCCCAGGCGTTTGGCGTCAGCGTGAAAGCGGCCGCCCTGCAATTTTCCCTGGCCCACCCGGCGGTGGCCGCAGTGATTCCGGGTGCCAGTCGTCCGGGGCGGATTGCCGAAGACGTCGCAGCGTTGTCAGAGAATATTCCGGCGGCCTTCTGGCAGGCGCTGCGCGATGCCGGCCTGGTCTCGACCCGTGCGCCGTTGCCGCTTTAATTTCAGGAGTCTGATATGAACATCGATGTAAGCGGCAAAGTAGCCATCGTCAGCGGCAGCACCGCAGGCATTGGCCTGGGCATCAGCCAGGCGCTGGCAGAGTCCGGTGCGACCGTGGTGGTGATCGGGCGTGAAGCAGGGAAGGTCGATGACGCCCTGACGAGCATTCGCCAGGCGGTACCGGGCGCTGATCTGCGTGGCTGGGTGGCGGATCTCGGTACGGCTGAGGGCGCAGCGACACTGTTCGCCGCCGAACCGCGCGCCGACATCCTGGTCAACAACCTGGGCATCTTCAACGACGTGGATTTCTTTGAAGCGCCAGACAGTGAGTGGACGCGCTTCTACGAGGTCAATGTGATCGCTGGCGTGCGCCTGGCGCGGCATTATGTGCCGGGTATGGTCGAGCAGGGCTGGGGGCGGGTGATCTTCCTGTCGTCGGAGTCCGGCGTGGCGACACCGGCGGACATGATCAACTACGGCGTGACCAAAAGCGCCAATTTGGCCGTGTCCCACGGCCTGGCCAAGCGTCTGGCCGGTACGGGCGTGACCGTCAACGCGGTGCTGCCGGGGCCAACCTTTACCGACGGCCTGGAGCATATGCTCAAGGACGCCACGGCGAAGTCCGGGCGCAGTGCGCGGGACGAGGCGGATGTATTTGTGCGTAATGCGCGGCCTACTTCGATCATCCAGCGTGCGGCAAATGTGGATGAAGTGGCCAACCTGGTGGCGTACATTGCTTCACCCCTGTCTTCTGCAACCACAGGTGCCGCGTTGCGGGTCGACGGCGGCGTTGTTGACAGCATGGCGATCTGAAGTCTTATTTTTTCTGGAGTATTTATTGTGGCGACAGCTTCTTCTGTTATTGAAATTCCGGTCTCGGCCGATCAGGTTTGGCAATTGGTCGGTGGCTTCAACGCGCTGCCGGATTGGCTGCCCCTGATCGTCAAGAGTGAGGCGAGTGAAGGCGGGCGTGTGCGTCACCTGGAAACCGCAGATGGCGGCGTGGTGGTCGAGCGTATGCAGAGCTTTGATAACGTGGCGCGCACCTACAGCTACACCATTGAGCAGTCGCCGTTTCCAGTGAGTGCTTACCTGGCGACCTTGCAGGTTGAAGCGTTGACCGAGGCGTCGGCGAAAGTGACCTGGTCCGGCGTATTTACCCCGGCCGCCGGGACCACCGATGCGGAGGTGGAGGCCTTGTTTGCTGGTGTTTACAGCGGCGGGCTTGAGGCGCTGCGCGCTAACTTCTAACAGGCAAAGCAGGCCTGATGTGGGAGCGGGCTTGCTCGCGAAAGCGGTGAGTCAGTCGATATTTTAAGTGGCTGATACTCCGCATTCGCGAGCAAGCCCGCTCCCACATTTTTTACCGCTGTGATGTTCAGGCTTCGGGCATCAGTTGCTGCCGACACTCCAACACCAACCGCGCACCGCCACTCTGGCTGCTGCCGACGTCCAGCTTGAACCCGTGCAAGTTGATGATCGCCGCGACAATCGACAAGCCCAGGCCGAACCCGCCTTGCTGGTCGCTTTCATCCACGCGATAGAAGCGCTGGAATACCGCATCGCGTTCCGCCGCCGGAATGCCCGGGCCGGAATCGTGTACTTCGATGCGCGTGCTGCCGCTGTCGTTGACCCCGCGCAATATCACTTCACCGCCCGGTGGCGAGAACTTGATCGAGTTGCTCAACAGGTTGGCCAAGGCCTCGAACAACAATGCGCGGTCGCCGGTAATCCACGGCAGTGACTCCGGCACTTCGAGCCGCAGCTGCAATTCGCCTTCTTCGGCCAGCGGTAGATAGAAGTCATGCAACTCGCGCAGCAGTGGTAATGGGTCCATTACCAGGAAGCCTGAGCGGCGCTGGTGGTCTTCCAGCTCCGAGATCCGCAGCAGCCCACGAAAGCGCGCCATCAGGGTGTCGGTTTCGGCAATCGCGTCGTCCAGTTTCACCGCGTAGCCCGAATCTTGCTCTGCCTCTTGTTTGATGCGGTAGAGCTGCGCACGCAAGCGTGTCAGTGGGGTGCGCAGGTCATGGGCGATGTTGTCGCACACGCCCTTGACCTCGTTCATCAGCTTCTCGATACGGTCGAGCATGGCATTGACGATGGCGGCAAGCATGTCCAGTTCGTCACGCCGGTTCGACAGCGGCAAACGGTGGGTCAGGTCACCGGCGACGATAGCTTCGGCGCTGGCCTGGATCCCGCGAATGCGTCGTAGCGGGCGCCGGCGCAACAAATGCCAGCCGGCTGCGCCGGGAATAATCGTCAGCGACAGCGCCCACAGCAGTGCATGCCAGATGATCCGTGTAACGCCGAACAGCGAACCGTTGGCGCGTACCAGCACCAGCCAGCGACCGTCTTCGGTGTGGGTGGCCACGGCGTCGCAGCTGTCCTTGGGGAGTTTTGGGTCGTCGGAGTCGACGCAATTGGCCAGGGCGTGGATCTTGCCGTCCAGCGGCAGGTCCGGTGGCACGGCGCGGATCGGGCCGCTCAAGGGGCGAAATTGCTCATCGAACAGGCCGTAGGCGTCCACGCCCTTCATGTCGAAGGTCATGCTGGTGGTCAGGGCTTCCACCAGTTCTTCGCCGTCGAAACGCTGGAACAAATGCTGACGCTGCATCAGGGAGTGGCGCGACAAGTCGCCGAGGTACCCTGACACCTCGTAGTACAGCACCCCCATGAGGATGCAACTCCAGGCCACAAACAGCGAACTGTAAAGCGCCAGCAAGCGGCTGCTGGAGGAGCGCCAGCCCTTAGAGGGGTTCAGCAATGACATAACCGGAACCTCGTACCGTGCGGATCAACGGCGTGAGGCCCGGTGGATCGATTTTTTTGCGCAGGCGACCGATGTGCACGTCGATCAGGTTGGTGCCCGGGTCGAAGTGATAGCCCCAGACTTCCTCGAAAATCATCATCCGCGACAAAATCTGCCCGGTGTTGCGCATCAGGAATTCGAGCAGTTTGTATTCGGTCGGCAGCAGGCTCAGCGGTTGTTCGGCGCGGCTGGCTTCGCGGCTGATCAGGTTCAGTTCAAGGTCGGCCACGCGCAGGGCGGTTTCGAATTCCTTGACCGTGCTCTTGCGGCGCAGCAGCACTTCGACGCGGGCGGCCATTTCGTCAGAAGCGAACGGTTTGGTCAGGTAGTCGTCACCGCCGGCACGCAAGCCACGCACACGCTCGTCGACATCGGAGAGGGCGCTGATCATCAGGATCGGCGTCGACACCCCGATGGTGCGCAGGGTCGTGACAATGGCCAGGCCATCCAGCTCCGGCAGCATACGGTCGAGGGTGATCAGATCGTAATCACCACTCACAGCGCGGACCAGGCCTTCGCGGCCGTTGTCCACCCAATCCACGTCCAGTCCATGGCTACTCAGCTCGGCGACGATCTCGCGGGCCGTTACGGCGTCATCCTCGATGGTCAAAATACGGGTCATAGGATTACCTGGTGAGCGATTCACACTAGAAGTGGGGCCATTTTGCCAAGAACCAGCTGAATGTTTCCTAAATTAAACTTCATGTTGGCAAAACCACCACAAATTTAATCACTGAGCCGGTCCGGTATGGGCGATGGGTTGCCGGCGATGGCAGTGTACCGGCAACCGTTTTGTCATTGGTACACCGCTATCGCAGGCAAGCCAGCTCCCACAGGCACCGCGTTTGTGGGGGGATTGCAGAACGCCCGCCCCGAACAGGCATTTCTTGCAACTTGCATGGTTTAACGAAGTTCAATTTAGTTAACGTATTGAAATATAAGGATTTTAAATTTTGCGCCGACTGGCACGCTGCCTGCACTGTCCCTTTTGAGACTTGTAACACTATTTTTCCTGCCGGGAGCAAAACAACAATGATCACATCCTCATCCACGCTGCAAGAGTCGAGTTCGCGCTCCGGGGTTTCCTGGGGCGCAATTTTTGCCGGGGCCGCTGCGGCGGCTGCACTGTCCCTAATCCTCGTGTTGTTGGGCTTCGGCCTGGGCTTTTCGGCAGTGTCGCCGTGGGCCGACAGCGGCATTAGCGCCAAGGGGCTCGGCATTTCCACGATTGTCTGGCTGGCATTTACCCAGATCGTTGCCTCGGGCCTGGGCGGTTATATCGCCGGTCGGTTGCGCGTGAAGTGGGCCAATATGCACGGCGATGAAGTGTACTTTCGCGACACGGCCCATGGTTTCCTCGCTTGGGCGGTTGCGACGCTGGTCACTGCGGTGCTGGTAGTCGGTTCGGTCAGCAGCGTGGTCAGCGGTGGCGTTAAAGCCGGTGCCAGTGTTGCAGCGGGTGCCGCCAGCGGCATGAGCCAGGCAGCCGGCAGCGCAGCCAAAGGCGCCAACAGCGGCGACTTCGACTATTACGTCGATAGCCTGTTCCGCGATGACCGCCCAGCTGCCGTCAGCGACGACGCCGTACACGGCGTGGTAGCACGCATCCTCACCCGCACACTGAGCAACGACGGCCAACTGGCGCCGGAAGACCGTACCTACCTCGCCCAGTTGATCAGCCAGCGCACCAACCTCAGCCAGGCCGACGCCGAAGCGCGGATCGACAAGGTCTACGGCGAAGCCCGTAAAGCCATCGAAGACGCCAAGCTCAAGGCCAAGCAAGCTGCCGATACCGCTGCGAAAGTCGCTGCCTACACGTCGCTGTGGACCTTTGTTGCGCTGTTGATCGGTGCCTTCTTCGCCAGCTTCGCCGCTACCTTCGGCGGCCGTCGTCGGGATGCCGTGGTGTATGTCGAAACCGAACACTTTGTCCGTTAATTCAAGGAGAACATCATGCGCTCATTACTTCTGTGGTTCCTCGGCGTGCCTATCCCGGTCATTATTCTGATCGCGATCTTCATGCACTAAACCTGAGCCTGGCTCGGTCCCCTGTGGGAGCGGCGGTGCGACGATTCGACTTGCTTGCGAAGCGGTCTTTCAGCGACTCATGAGCTGACGGATACACCGCTTTCGTGAGCAAGCCCGTTCCCACTTTTGGTTTGGCGCAGGGTCAGCCAGCCTGTGACCAGCAATGCACTGGCGACCAGGGTCATGATCACCAACGGTTCTGAAGTACCGTCCGACAGCAGCCCGGTCGCCCAACTGCTGACCGCCGTGAGGAACATCTGGGTAAAAAAGAACAACCCCGATGCCGTCCCCGCAATCGCGCCGTAAGGCTGCAATACCGAGAGCTGGCAGGCCGGAATCACCATCCCCACCGACACCATGATCACCACCATCGGCAGCACAATTGCCAGCCAATCACCCGGCAGCAGGGCCGTAGCCCCCGCGAGCATCAGGCTACCCAGCACGTTCAGGCCGATTGCGGCGCTGATCAAAGCGTCGGGTTCGAAACGCAGCACCAGGCGCCGGAACAGGTTTGCCCCGAGCATATAACCGCTGATGGTTGCAGCAAACACCAGCGCGTAGGCCGTGGCGGACAGGTGGAAGCCCCGTTGCAACAAGGCCGAAGATTCGCTGATAAACGGGAAATAGGTGCTGTACACGCAGCCGATGGCGATGGAGTAACGCAGGAAGTAGCGGTCGCGCAGGAGCTGGCCGTAGAGGCGCAGCAGGTTGCCTGGCGGCGCCGCGGCGACTTCCGGCGGGCGGGTTTCTGGCAAGCGGCGATACACCACCAGGTACAGCCCCGCGCCGATGACGCCGAGCACCACAAACAGGCCACGCCAGTTGATAAAGGGCAGCATCAGGCTGCCCAGCACCGGCGCGGCCATCGGCGAGATCGCCATGGCCATGGAGATCAGGCCGAGCAGGCGCGCCTGTTCATGACGGTCGAAGTAATCACGCACGATTACCCGACCGATCACCGTGGTGCAGCAACCGCCCAGGGCCTGGAACAGGCGGGCGACGATCAGCACCTCAAGGCTGTTGGCCAGCGCACAGGCCACGGTCGCGAGCACATACAGAAACAGCCCGGCCAACAAAATCGGGCGACGCCCGAAGCGGTCCGTCAGTGGGCCGCTGACTAGCAGGGAAATCGCCGAACCCAAGGTGTACAGCGTGAGGGTCAGTTGCAGTTGGCTGTCGCTGGTGTGGAAGTAATCGGCCATGGCGGGCAGGGCCGGCAGGTGCATGTCCAGGGTGATACGTGGCAGGCCGATCAGTACGGTCAGCAGTACCAGCCAGAAGCAGGAGGAGAGGGCGCGTTGAGTCATGGGAAGCTTCTTCGCAATGCATTGAACCCGAACTCTAACGGCTTTGTGGTTTAATCCTCAGGGCCACTTATGCATAGAGTGATTGGACCACTATGAGCCGAGGAAAAGCCGCATCCGCCCTGGACCTGCCGCGCCCCGATACATTGGAGGCCGGCAAGCAGCAGGGCGCCTACGAGGCCTTGCGTGCGGCGATCTTGAACCGCCAATTGCCGGCCGGCAGCCGATTGCCGTCCACCCGCAGCCTGGCCGAACGCTGGCTGCTGTCGCGCGGTACGCTTGAAGCGGCGTTCGAGCGATTGCACAGCGAAGGCTACGTGCAGCGCGTGGCGGGCTCCGGCACGCGGGTGTGCGCGGTGATCCCCGAGCAATTTATTGCGGCCCCGGCGCCCACCGAAAGCCCACGCCGTATGGCCGTGCCCGATCGGCCTGATGCGGGCGTGCAAAGTCACGTGCCCTTCGTTGCGCGGCGCCCGGATGCCGGCCTGTTCGATCTGAAAGCCTGGGCACGCTGCATCTCCCGCGGGCTACTGTCGGCAGGGCCGGGTGCGCTGGAAGCTTCCCACCCGGCCGGGTTGCCGGCGTTGCGCGCGCAAATTGCCGATTACTTGCGCAGCTATCGCGGCATGCACTGCGAGGCGGACGAGGTGATCGTCACCACCGGCATTCGCCATGGCCTCGACCTGATTGCCCGCACCTTGCTTAAACCGGGCGACACGGCGTGTGTCGAAGACCCCGGCTATACACCGGCGCGTCGCCTGTTCACGCTGGCAGGCGCGCAGGTTGTGCCGATCCCGGTCACGGCCGAAGGCCTCGACACCGCGCAACTCCCGGGTGCTGCACGCTTGGCGTATGTCACGCCTGCACACCAGGCGCCGTTGGGCATAACCCTGTCGGTCTCGCACCGCCTGGCGCTGTTGGACTGGGCGGCGCGCGCGGATGCCTGGGTGGTCGAAGACGATTACGACAGCGAATACAACTACAACAGTGCGCCCCTGGCGGCGCTCAAATCCCTGGATTCCGGCGATCGGGTGATTTACTGCGGCAGCTTCAACAAGAACCTGTTCCCCGGCTTGCGCGTGGGCTTCATGGTCGTGCCCAGGACGCTGCGACCCGCGTTGTTGCGTACCTTGCAACTGACCGGGCATTCAGTGGGCGCCACGGATCAAGTGGGGTTGGTGGAGTTCCTGGGCAGCGGGGCCTTTGTGCGCCATCTGCGCGCCTCGCGTCAGGCGTATCAGGCCCGGCGCGATGCCTTGCTGGCCTGTCTCCCGCAAGGCTGCACGGTCAGCGGCCAGCAGGCCGGGTTGCACTTTGTGCTGTGGTTGCCGGCCGGCGGCGATGAGGCGGATTTCTGCACGCGTGCCGCCGCTGTGGGGCTGACGTTGCAGCCGTTGGGCAAGTTCTGCGTCGAAGCGAGCTTGGCGCCGGCAGTGATCATTGGCTACACCGCGTTGACCCTGGCGCAGATCCGTTTTCACGGGCGAGTGCTCACGAAATTGTTAATGGCGACTTAACGCCCGCTTGGCTAGACTCGCGCCCCATGAGCCGCCTCCTGCGTTTAATCCTGGTCATGCTGTTAAGCCTCACGCTTCCCCTGACCGGGATGGCGGGTGTGCCGTCGAGCACCGAGCCTTGCCCGATGCAGATGTCGGACATGCAAATGATGACGGACATGCCCCCCGATTGCTGCCAGGACGGCGTCGACCATGGCAAGGCCTGCAAGCCCGGCCAGGAGTGCAAGAGCGGTGGCTTGCTGCAACTGTCGATGCCGGTGCTCAAGGCCCCACTGACCCTGGCACACCCTTTAACCGCCAGCCTCTCCTCGGACTTCATCCCCGACCGCACGCCGCCCGGCGTCTGGCGCCCGCCCCGTCGCTGATTCCTGTTGCACCTGAAGACCCATCCCGACCCGGGATGACCTTGCTGTGGGCCGCTTAAAGCGCGACGCAGCGGAACAGATCAGGAATCTTCAACATGAATTCCCTCTACATGCGCGCCCTGGTGGTGGGCGTGCTGGTGTGGCCGGCGCTGGCCTCTGCGCTGACCCTGGATGACGCCCTGCGCCTGGCGCAAAACAACGCGCCCTCACTGACCGCAGAGTCGGCCAAGCTGCAAGCCGCCTCACAGGTGGCAATTGCGGCCGGTGAATTGCCCGACCCGAAACTGGTGGTAGGCCTGCAAAACTTCCCCATCGGCGGGCCCAATCGCGGCACATTGTATGGCGATGACATGACCGACCAGATGATCGGAATCCAGCAACAGGTGCCCAGCCGCGACAAGCGCAAGGCCCGCGTGGAGCTGGCGGATGCAACGATAGAACGCACGGCGGCTGAAGGCCGGATCGAGCGGCTGAGCGTGCGCCAGTCCACGGCACAGGCGTGGATTCGCGCCTACGCCGTGGAGCGCAAAGAGGCCTTGTTCAAAGACTTTTATCAGCAGAATCGCCTGCTGCAAGACAGCGTGCGTGCGCAATTGGCCGCGGGACGTGGCCAGGCATCTGATGCCGTTATTCCCAAGCAGGAAGCCGCCGAGTTGGCGGAGCGCGAGGACGAGTTGACCCAACAACGCGCCCAGGCGCGCGCCGCCCTCAAGCGCTGGATCGGCGCGGCCGCCAATGAGGCGCCCAGCGGCCAGTTACCCAAATGGACCATCGACAGTCTCGGCTACAGCCACAACCTGCATCAACACCCTGAGCTGCAAGCCTTTGTACCGCGCACTCGCGAGGCGCAGGCGCGCTTGCAGGAAGCCAGGGCGCAAAAGACCTCGGACTGGAGTTGGGAGGTCGACTACCAGCACCGGGGCCGGGAATACGGCGATATGGTCAGCCTGCAATTGAGTTTTGACCTGCCGATTTTCCCTGGCCGCCGACAAAACCCGGGTATCGCTGCCAAGCAGGCCGAGGTGGATCAACTGGATGCCGAGCGCGAAGCCGCTACCCGTGAACATACCCAGATGCTCGATGACGACCTCGCGGTGTATCAGCGCCTGGACCGCGCCGTGCTGCGCAGCCAGGACAGCCTGGTGCCGCTGGCCGAAGAGAAGGTGGCGTTGAGCCTGGCCGGTTATCGCGCGGGCAAGGGCGACTTGTTGAATGTGGTCAGTGCCCGTCGCGAGCTGGTCCAGGCCCGCTTCAAACAGATGGATGCCATCGAGCAGCGCGCCTTGATCGGTGCCCAGTTGTATTTCGCCTATGGGGAGCCCAGCAATGAATAATCGAATCGTCGCAGTACTGGTGCTGCTGGGGCTGGGGGCGGGCTACGGGTTGGCGCAGTTGCATCCGCAAACCTCGGTTGCGCCTGCATCGAAAGACGATAAGCAGGCGTTGTACTGGTACGACCCGATGTACCCGCAGCAGAAGTTTGACAAACCCGGCAAGTCGCCCTTCATGGATATGCAATTGGTTCCGCGCTACGCCGAAGCTGAAGGTGCTGCTGCAACTATGCCAACGGTACAGATCGACCCACGGCAAACCCAGAATATCGGCGTGCGCCTGGCGAGCGTGACCCGTGGCGTGATGACCTCTACGCTGGACCTGTCGGGCATCCTTGCCTTCAACGAGCGTGAGGTGGCGGTGGTCCAGGCGCGGGCCGCCGGGTTTGTCGAGCGGGTGTATGCGCGCGCGCCGGGGGATGTGCTAAAAGCCGGCGCGCCCTTGGCGGACCTCCTGATCCCCGAGTGGGCGGCGGCCCAGGAAGAATTCCTCGCACTGCGTCACAGCGGTGACAGCGGGTTGATCGCGGCGGCCCGGCAACGCTTGCGACTGAGCGGCATGCCTGCCGGTTTGATCCAGCAAATGGAGCGCAGCGGCCGGGTGCAGTCGGTGTTGACGGTCACCAGCCCGTTGAGCGGCGCATTGCAAACCCTGGAGGTGCGCGAAGGCATGACGCTGGCGGCGGGGCAGACCCTGGCGCGGATCAACGGGTTGGATCAGGTGTGGTTGCAGATCGCCGTACCGGAGGCCCAAGGGGCGACATTGGCGGTGGGGCAAACCGTGCAGAGCCGGTTTGTCGGTTTACCCGGCAAGCGCGTCTCCGGCACCGTCAGCGCGATCTTGCCGGCCACCGCCATGGACAGTCGCACCGTGCAGGTACGTGTGGAATTGCCCAACCCCGATGGCACCTTGCGCCCGGGCATGACCGCTCAAGTGCGCCTGGCGCAAACCAGCGGGCAAGCGGTGCTGCAAGTGCCCAGCGAAGCCTTGATCCGCACCGGCAAACGCGTGCTGGTGATGCTGGCCGAGGAGGGCGGGCATTATCGGCCGGTCGAAGTCGAAGCCGGCGCGGAAAACCGGGACCAGACGGTGATCCGCAGCGGTTTGCAGGAAGGCCAGCAGGTGGTCGCTTCCGGGCAATTTCTGCTGGACTCGGAAGCCAGTTTGAGGGGAATTACCGCGCCACCGTCCGGCATGCCTGAAATGGGTATGCAACCGGGAGCCCAGCCATGATCGCCCTGCTGATTCGTGGGGCGGTGGCTAACCGTTTTCTGGTGTTGCTCGCCACGCTATTCATCACGGCATGGGGCGTTTGGGCGGTGCAAAACACCCCGATCGATGCCTTGCCGGATCTCTCGGATGTGCAGGTGATTATCCGCACGCCGTTCCCGGGCCAGGCGCCGCAGATCGTAGAAAACCAGGTCACCTACCCGATGACCACCACCATGTTGTCGGTACCGGGTGCCAAGACGGTACGCGGGTTTTCGTTCTTCGGTGACAGCTACGTTTACGTGCTGTTCGACGAAGGTACCGACCTGTATTGGGCCCGTTCGCGGGTGTTGGAATACCTCAGCCAATTGCAGGCACGCTTGCCGGCCTCGGCCAAACCCTCGCTGGGGCCGGACGCCACCGGGGTCGGCTGGATCTACCAATACGCATTGGTGGACCGCACGGGCCAACACGACCTGGCGCAGTTGCGTGCCTTGCAGGACTGGTTTCTTAAATTCGAACTCAAGACCCTGCCGAATGTGGCGGAAGTCGCGACCATCGGCGGCCAGGTCAAGCAGTACCAAGTGCAGCTCGACCCACCGGCCATGGCCAGCCACGGCATCACCCAGGCTCAAGTTGCGCAGGCTATCGGCAAGGCCAATCAGGAAACCGGCGGCTCGGTGCTGAATATGGGCGAGTCCGAGTACATGGTGCGAGCGTCCGGTTACCTGAAAAGCCTGGCTGATTTTCGCGCCATTCCATTGCGCCTCGACAGCAACAATGTGCCGGTGACGCTCGGCGATGTGGCAACGGTCCAACTAGGCCCGGACCTGCGCCGTGGCATCGGCGAGCTCGACGGCGAAGGCGAAGCGGTCGGCGGCGTGGTGATTCTGCGCAGCGGTAAAAATGCGCGTGAAGCCATCGCTGCGGTCAAAACCAGGCTGGAGCAATTGAAGAGCAGCCTGCCGCCCGGTGTGGACATCGTCACGACCTACGACCGCAGCAAATTGATCGACCGTGCCGTCGACAACCTGAGCCACAAGCTGCTGGAAGAGTTCCTGGTGGTGGCGCTGGTGTGCGGGATTTTCCTCTGGCATCTGCGCTCATCGCTGGTGGCGATCATCTCGTTGCCGGTGGGCGTGTTGATCGCGTTTATCGTCATGCGTTTCCAGGGGCTCAACGCCAATATCATGTCCCTGGGCGGCATCGCGATTGCCATTGGTGCGATGGTGGACGCGGCGGTGGTGATGATTGAAAACGCCCACAAGAAGATCGAAGCCTGGCACCACGCCCATCCCGGCAAAACCCTTGAGGGTGATGAGCACTGGAAGGTGGTGACCGATGCGGCGGTGGAGGTCGGGCCGGCGCTGTTTTTCTGTTTGCTGATCATCACCCTGTCGTTTATCCCGGTGTTCACCTTGCAGGCCCAGGAAGGCCGCTTGTTCGGCCCGCTGGCTTACACCAAGACCTACGCCATGGCGGCAGCGGCCGGGTTGTCGGTGACGTTGATTCCGGTGCTGATGGGCTATTGGATTCGCGGGCGCATTCCCGACGAGCAGCGTAACCCGCTCAATCGCGGCCTGATCAAACTCTATCAACCGGCCCTGGATGCCGTGCTGCGTTGGCCGCGCGTGACCTTGCTGGTGGCGCTGCTGATGGTCGCCAGCGTGCTGTGGCCGGTGGCGAAACTCGGTGGCGAGTTCCTGCCGCCGCTGGACGAGGGCGACTTGCTCTACATGCCGTCGGCATTGCCGGGGCTGTCGACGCAGACCGCAGGTGAACTGCTGCAACGCACGGACCGCCTGATCAAGAGTGTGCCGGAAGTGGCCCATGTGTTTGGCAAGGCCGGCCGCGCCGAAACCGCCACCGACCCGGCGCCGCTGGAGATGTTCGAGACCACGATCGAGTTCAAGCCCCGGGACCAATGGCGCCCCGGCATGACCCCGCAATCATTGGTGAAGGAGCTGGACCGTGTGGTGCAGGTGCCGGGCCTGACCAATATCTGGATTCCCCCCATCCGCAACCGTATCGACATGCTCGCCACCGGCGTCAAAAGCCCGATCGGCGTGAAGGTGGCGGGCACCAGCCTGATGCAGATCGACGCGGTGACCCAGGCCGTGGAGAAGGTCGCCAAGGGTGTGCCCGGCGTGAGTTCGGCATTGGCCGAGCGCCTGACCGGCGGGCGCTATGTCGATGTGGATATCGACCGCGCGGCAGCCGCGCAATACGGTCTGAACATCGCTGATGTGCAGTCGATTGTGTCGGGGGCCATTGGCGGGGAAACCATTGGCGAAACCGTGGAGGGCCTTGCGCGTTTCCCCATCAGCCTGCGTTACCCCAAGGCCTGGCGCGACTCGGTGGAGTCGCTACGCAATCTGCCGATCTATACGCCACAGGGCAGCCAGATCACCCTCGGCACGGTGGCCAGGCTCAAGGTCAGTGAAGGCCCGCCGATGCTCAAAAGTGAAAATGCACGGCCTTCCGGCTGGGTGTATATCGACGTGCGTGATCGCGACTTGGCGTCCGTGGTCAAGGACCTCCGTGAGGCCATCAACCAGCAGGTGCACCTGCAACCGGGCATGAGCCTCAGCTATTCGGGGCAGTTCGAGTTTCTGGAGCGGGCCAATCAGCGTTTGAAGCTGGTCGTGCCGGCGACCTTGCTGATCATCTTTGTGTTGCTGTACCTGACCTTCCGCCGTGTGGACGAGGCGTTGCTGATCCTCGGTACATTGCCGTTCGCACTGACCGGTGGCGTCTGGTTGCTCTACTGGCTGGGCTTCAACCTGTCGGTGGCCACGGGCGTGGGCTTTATCGCGTTGGCGGGCGTGTCGGCCGAGTTTGGTGTGATTATGCTGCTCTACCTGAAAAACGCCTGGGCCGAGCGCAAGGACGGTGACCTGCTGGCGGCCATCACCGAAGGCGCAGTGCTGCGGGTGAGGCCCAAGGCGATGACCGTTGCGGTGATCATCGCCGGGTTGTTGCCGATCCTGCTGGGCGGCGGCACGGGCAGTGAGGTCATGAGCCGCATCGCCGCGCCGATGATCGGCGGCATGCTAACGGCGCCGTTGCTGTCGCTGTTCGTGATCCCGGCCGCGTATCACCTGATGCGCCGCGTCAAGGCCAAACGCTGAGCAAACATGGGGGAGGGGGCTCGTGTGGGAGCGGGCTTGCTCGCGAATACGGTGTGTCAGTCGCCAGATACATTGACGGACCCACCGCCATCGCGGCATAGGTATCTACGCAACTATTTGTGTCGCTTTAGGCCTGTGAGGGGGTTAGGTAGGTTGAGTACATATCCGTTGCTGCGGTAACGGCTGCTTAGGGTTCCGCCCTTACGGCGGGTCACTTTTTTACAAAGCGCCTAAAAAAGTAACCAAAAAACGCTTTGCCCCACCACTCGGTGCCTCGCCTGGGCTCGGCATGCCCGCACTCCGGCTTGAATCCGTGGGCCGCCGCAATGGGCCATCCCTGGCCCAGTGCGGCTAACCCGGCGTCCTGCCGGGTTACCCACGGATTCAAGCCTGCGTTCGGCCAGCGTGGTTAACGGGGC
>NZ_CP168079.1:2903032-2929405 GCF_050915955.1 Pseudomonas sp. UBT
TTTCCAAAGTGACCCGCCGTAAGGGCGGAACCCATATCAGCCGTTACCCAAACAACGGATATGTACTCAACGCTCCCCGACAACCACAGCACTCAACCCGTAAAAAAGATGTGTAGACACCTATGGCCATCGCGGGCAAGCCCGCTCCCACAGGGGATATCCAATGCCACAGGATCAGTCGTCGAAGCCGACCTGCTCGTGAATCTCATCCACCTTCAATTCCAACCGGTACGCCACGGCAATAAACAACGCCTGGCACAGGCACAAGGTGGCGCTCAACGAGCGGAAGGCAAACGATGACCCTTCATTCACCAACAGCACCGCGTTCGCCCGTTTGGCCAGGGGCGATAGGTTGCTGTCGGTGATGATCAGGGTCTTGGCCTGGTGATGTTGGGCAATGCGCAGGCAGTGCTGGGTCTCTTTGCCGTAGGGCGTAAAGCTGATGGCAATCACCAGGTCATTGGCGCGCACGCTGCGCATCTGTTCGCGGTAGCTGCCGCCCAGGCCTGAAATCAGGTGAATGCGCTTGTTGGTGTGTTGCAGGTTGTAGACCAGGTAATCGGCCACCGCAAAGGAGCGGCGCACACCGACCACGTAGATATTGTCGGCATTGACCACCAGGTCCACGGCCTTCTCAAACGCCACATCGTCCAGTTCCAGCCCCAGGCGCTCGATGCCGGACAGGGTGGCGTTCACACATTCACGCGCCAGGTCGCCGCCGCTGGCCTTCTGCGATTTGTTCGCGATCATGCTGCGAATGCGCTGCTGGTAGTTCTGCACCGGCGTGGTCTTGTGGGTGTAGGCCTCGCGAAACAGCGCCTGCATCTCACTGAACCCACTGAACCCGAAACGCTGGGAAAACCGCACGATGGCCGACGGGTGCACTTCACATTCGCGGGCGATGTCGCTGATGCGGTCAACCATGATCCGGTCGCTTTGCTGGCTCATGTAGCTGGCGATGCGTTTGAGCTGGCGCGGCAGGCTTTCATATTCGTCGGTGATCAGATGCAACAGGCGCTCGGCATTGATCGGGGGGCTGGCGAGAGGGTCTTGCGAAGGAGTCTCGGGCGTGGCCGGCTGATCGGTGCGGGACATGGGCAATCCTTTTGGCTTGTTCTTCTGATGCGCTGATGGGTGTGCGCAAGTCTACAGGGTAGGCGCAAAAAAATACCCCGGCATCACGGCGCCTATGGGCGGCTGAAACGGTGCAGGAGGGCTGGCATGCCATTATGCTGGCTTATTGGAAAAAATATTCCACTAAAAATAATTATGGAATAAATATTGATTGAGGCCGCTGAACGTTCTAGTCTGCTTGCACCAAGAGCGTGTGCCGTCACCACGGCGGCACCACGCAGGCTGATAAAAATAACAGGAGCCAGCATGGGCCAGACTCGTTTTGCCAGTGGGCGTCAATTGGATCTGATTTGCCTCGGGCGCCTGGGCGTCGACCTCTACGCACAGCAAGTGGGTGCGCGGCTTGAGGACGTGTCCAGCTTCGCCAAATACCTCGGCGGGTCGTCCGCCAATATCGCGTTCGGCACCGCGAGGCTGGGGCTCAAGTCGGCGATGCTGAGCCGGGTAGGGGACGACCACATGGGTCGCTTCCTGGTGGAATCCCTGGCCCGTGAAGGCTGTGATGTCAGCGGCATCAAGGTCGACGCGGAGCGCCTTACCGCCCTGGTCCTGCTGGGCCTCAAGGACCGCGAAACCTTCCCCTTGGTGTTCTACCGCGAGAACTGCGCCGACATGGCGCTGCGCGCTGAGGACATCAGCGAAGCCTTTATTGCCTCCAGCAAAGCCTTGCTGATCACCGGCACACATTTCTCCACCGATGGCGTGTACAAGGCCAGCATTCAGGCCCTGGACTACGCCGCCAAACACAACGTCAAGCGCGTGCTGGATATTGACTACCGCCCCGTGCTGTGGGGCCTGGCGGGCAAGGCGGATGGTGAAACCCGGTTTGTCGCCGACCAGAATGTCAGCCAGCATGTGCAGAAAATCCTGCCGCGTTTCGACTTGATCGTCGGCACGGAAGAAGAGTTTTTGATCGCGGGCGGCAGTGAAGACTTGCTCACCGCGTTGCGTACCGTACGTGAACTGACCCCGGCGACCCTGGTGGTCAAGCTCGGCCCGCAAGGTTGCACGGTGATCCACGGCGCGGTTCCAGCGCGGCTGGAGGATGGCGCGATTTACCCGGGCGTGCGGGTTGAAGTGCTGAATGTGCTGGGCGCCGGCGATGCGTTTATGTCGGGCTTCCTCAGCGGCTGGATAAACGATGCCAGCGATGAGCGCTGCAGCCAGTTGGCCAACGCCTGCGGTGGTCTCGTCGTGTCCCGCCACGCTTGCGCGCCGGCCATGCCAACGCCTGCCGAACTGGATTACCTGTTCAATAGCCCGGTGCCCATCACCCGCCCTGATCAGGACGTCACCCTGCAGCGCCTGCACCGGGTCACCGTGCCTCGCAAAGCCTGGAAGCAGCTGTTTGTGTTTGCGTTCGACCATCGCTGGCAATTGGTGGACCTGGCGCAAAAAGGCGGCCAGGACCTGAAGCGTATCAGCGACATCAAGCAGCTGTTTATCCAGGCCATTGAACGCGTGGAACATAAGCTACGCGAGCAAGGCGTCGAGGCTGATGTGGGCCTGCTGGCCGACCAACGCTTCGGGCAGGATGCGCTCAATGCCGCCAGCGGTCGCGGCTGGTGGATCGCCCGCCCGGTGGAAGTGCAGAACTCGCGGCCCCTGGCGTTTGAGCACGGTCGCTCGGTAGGCAGCAATCTGATCGCCTGGCCGCAGGAGCAAATCATCAAGTGCCTGGTGCAATTCCACCCTGACGACGAGCCGATGCTGCGCCTGGAACAGGAAGCGCAACTCAAGGCCGTGTACGAGGCCTCCCTGGTCAGCGGCCATGAGCTGTTGCTGGAAGTCATCCCGCCCAAAGACCACCCGTCGACCTATCCCGACGTGCTCTATCGCAGCCTCAAGCGCTTGTACAACCTGGGCATCTACCCGGCATGGTGGAAGATCGAGGCGCAATCGGCCGCAGACTGGAAAAAGCTCGATGAGCTGATCCAGGAACGCGACCCGTACTGCCGCGGCGTGGTGCTGCTGGGCCTTAACGCATCGGCTGAATGCCTCGCCGATGGCTTCCAGCAAGCCAGCCAAAGCACCACCTGCCGTGGGTTTGCGGTGGGCCGCACGATCTTCCAGGAACCGAGCCGCGCGTGGATGGCGGGGGAGATTAATGATGAGACGCTGATTGAGCAGGTGCAGCAAACCTTCGAACAGCTCATCAACGCCTGGCGCAGTTCGCGAGGCTGAACACAGTCTTTAACCTGAAATGCATTCAAATGTGGGAGCTGGCTTGTCGATTCGACAAGCCAGCTCCCACACACACCAGATATCAGTGAAGCTGAAAAATAATAAAGGTGCAGCCATGCCCGCAATCCGAATTGGCATCAACCCGATCTCCTGGAGCAACGACGACCTGCCGGCGCTGGGCGGCGAAACGCCCCTGAGCACCGCCCTGAGCGAAGGCAAGGAAATCGGCTACGAGGGTTTTGAGCTCAACGGCAAATTCCCCAAGGACGCAAAAGGGGTGGGCGATGTGTTGCGCCCCTATGACCTGGCGCTGGTCTCTGGCTGGTACTCCAGCCGCCTGGCGCGGCGTTCGGTGGCAGAGGAAATCGAGGCCATCGCCGGTCACGTCGAGCTGCTGAAACAGAACGGTGCCACGGTGTTGGTCTACGGCGAAGTGGCTGATTCTATCCAGGGTTCGAAAGTCCGCCTGATCGAACGCCCGCGTTTGCACAGCGAACAGGCCTGGCAGGACTATGCCGACAAACTCACCGAATTGGCGCGCTTTACCCTGTCCCAGGGCGTGCGCCTGGCTTACCACCACCATATGGGCGCCTACGTCGAGTCGCCGGAGGACATCGACCAACTGATGCGCCGAACCGGCCCGGAAGTCGGCCTGCTGTTCGATTCGGGCCACTGTTACATGGGCGGTGGCGAACCCATCGAGGTACTGCGCAAACACATCGACCGCGTCTGCCACGTGCACTTCAAGGACGTACGCAAGCCGGTGGTGCAACTGGCGCGCAATCAGATGTGGAGCTTTCCGGACTGCATCGTCAATGGCACCTTCACCGTGCCCGGCGATGGCGATATCGACTTTGCCGAGTTGCTCGATGTATTGCTGGCCGCCCAATATGAGGGCTGGCTGGTAGTTGAAGCCGAGCAGGACCCAGCCGTGGCGCCCAGCTATATCTATGCGAAAAAGGGCTATGACACGTTGCGCGCGCTTCTCAACGAGAGGACTGAGTGATGAGCTTGTTGGTTAAAAGCAGCAAACGCGGGCAAACCATGGTCGCGCTGGAAGAGGGGCGCCTGGAGTACGTGGGCTTTGCCGCCTACCGCCTGAGCCTCGGTGAAAGCCTGCCGGTCAGCGCTGGCGATAAAGAGGTGTGCCTGGTACTGCTCAGTGGCCGGGTGAATATCGAGGGCGAGGGGTTCAACTGGCAGAACCTCGGTGATCGTCAGTCGGTGTTCGAAGACAAATCACCCTTCGCCGCCTACCTGCCGCCGGGCACCGAAGCGCAGATTACCGCCTTGAGCGATGTGCAAATCGCTGTCTGCGCCGCGCCCGGTGCAGAGGGGTTTGAACCGCGTCTGATCCGTCCTGAACAGTGCAAACGCAGCGTGCGCGGCAAAGGCGCCAATACCCGTTATGTGTGTGACATCCTGCCTGACAGCGAGCCGGCCCATTCGCTGCTGGTGGTGGAAGTGCGCACGCCCTCCGGGCATTCGTCGAGCTACCCGCCACACAAACACGACACCGACGACCTGCCGCACCAGAGTTTTCTCGAAGAAACCTACTACCACCAGATTAATCCGCCCCAAGGCTTCGTGTTCCAGCGGGTGTACACCGACGACCGCAGTATCGACCAGGCCATGGCCGTGGAAAACAGCGACTTGGTAGTCGTGCCCAAGGGTTATCACCCGGTCAGCGTGCCGTATGGCTACGAGTCGTACTACCTGAACGTGATGGCCGGCCCCAAGCGCGCCTGGCATTTCCATAACGACCCACAGCACAGCTGGCTGCTGGACCTTTAATCGGTTTGGACGGAGAACAATAACAATGCAGTCGTCTCTGCGTTTTGCCCTAAACCGTATGGTCGCGCCCAACCTTTCCCTGCCGGACTTCATCCAGTTGGCTGCGGCCCTCAAATGCGATGCCATCGAGATTCGCAACGACCTCAAGGGGCACGAAATCGAATTCGGCACGCCGGCCAGCCGCGTGCGCGAGTTGTGCGCAGGGCAGGGCATTACGGTGCTGTCGATCAACGCGCTGTACCCGTTTGATGTATGGAACGATGAACGTCGCGCCCAGGCGATCGCCCTCGCCACCTATGCCCGCGAATGCGGCGCGCAAGGCCTGGTGATGTGCCCGCTGAATGAGCGCGGCGATGCACGCAGCGAAGCCCAGCGTGCCGCCGGTTTGCGCACGGCGTTGAGCGAGCTGGCGCCGATCCTGCGTGAATACGCGATTCTGGGTTTTATCGAGCCCCTGGGGTTTGAGGAGTGTGCCCTGCGCCGCAAGCGCGTGGCGGTGGACGCGATCCAGTCGATTGGCGGGTTGGATGTGTTCCGCCTGGTGCACGACACCTTTCATCATCACCTGGCCAGCGAGCATGAGTTCTTCCCGGAACTGACCGGGCTGGTGCATATCTCCGGCGTGGAAGATGCAGACGCACCACTGAATTCGATTCGCGACGGCCACCGCGTGCTGGTCGGCGAGGGCGATATCCTCGGCAATGCTGCGCAGATCGACACCTTGCTCAGCACCGGGTATGGCGGCTATCTGTCGTTCGAGCCGTTTGCTGAAAGCGTGCATGGGCTGGTGGATATTCAGCAGGCCATTGGGGCAAGCATCGCCCACCTGCAAAACGCCCCGCCCTGACGCTCCCTCATAACATCACTGTTGATCGACAGATTTGCATTCATACAAGGTGCGAACATGACCACAACACGATTGACCATGGCCCAGGCCCTGGTGAAGTTTCTGGATAACCAATACGTCGAAGTCGATGGCGTGCAGAGCAAGTTTGTCGCCGGTGTGTTCACCATTTTTGGTCACGGCAACGTGCTGGGCCTGGGCCAGGCCCTGGAGCAGGACAGCGGCGACCTGGTGGTGCACCAGGGCCGCAACGAGCAGGGCATGGCCCACGCCGCCATCGGTTTTGCCAAGCAGCACCTGCGCCGCAAGATCTACGCGTGCACCGCATCCGTGGGCCCGGGCGCGGCCAATATGCTGACCGCTGCGGCGACCGCCACGGCCAACCGTATCCCGTTGCTACTGCTGCCGGGCGATGTGTTTGCCAGCCGCCAACCTGACCCGGTGCTGCAGCAAATCGAGCAATTCCACGACCTGAGTATCAGCACCAACGATGCGTTCCGTTCGGTGAGCAAATACTGGGACCGCATCAACCGTCCCGAACAGTTGATGACCGCCGCGATCCACGCCATGCGCGTGCTCACCGACCCCGCCGAAACCGGCGCTGTGACCCTGGCGCTGCCTCAGGATGTGCAGGCCGAAGCCTGGGACTATCCCGACTATTTCCTGCAAAAACGTGTGCACCGTATCGAGCGTCGTCCAGCCACCCACGCGATGATCGCTGACGCTGTGGCCGCCTTTCGGGGCAAACGCAAGCCGCTGATCATCTGCGGCGGTGGTGTGAAGTACGCAGGGGCAAATGCCGCGTTGCAAGCCTTTGCCGAGCGCTTTGATATTCCTTTCGCCGAAACCCAGGCGGGCAAGAGTGCGGTGGTGTCCAACCACCCGCTGAACCTCGGCGGCATCGGTGAAACCGGCTGCCTGGCGGCTAACCTGCTGGCGCCCGAGGCCGATCTGATTATCGGCATCGGCACGCGTTATACCGATTTCACAACCTCATCCAAATCGCTGTTCAAGCATCCCGAGGTGAAGTTTCTCAACCTCAATATCAGCCCCTGCGATGCCTTGAAGCTCGACGGCGTACAAGTGCTGGCGGACGCGAAGGTTGGCCTTGAGGCACTGGCTGACGCCTTGGTCGACTACCGCGCCGGTTGGGGCGAGCAGGTCTGCGACGCCAAGGCGCAGCTGGAGGCGGAAGTGGACCGTGTGCATCACGTGGAATACAGCGGTGATGATTTTGTTCCGCAGGTTGATGACCACCTGGATCGCGCGGTGCTGCGCGAATTCATCGAACTGACCGGCTCGTGCCTGACTCAGAGCCGTGTACTCGGTGTGCTCAATGACACCCTGGCCGATGACGCCATCATCGTCGCCGCCGCCGGTAGCCTGCCCGGCGACTTGCAGCGCAGCTGGCGCAGCAAAGGCGTCAACACCTACCACGTCGAATATGGCTATTCATGCATGGGCTACGAGATCAACGCGGCCCTCGGCGTGAAGCTGGCTGAACCGACAAAGGAGGTGTACGCGCTGGTCGGCGATGGCTCTTACATGATGCTGCACTCGGAGCTTGCCACCTCGATCCAGGAGCGGCGCAAGATCAACGTGGTGCTGCTGGACAACATGGCGTTCGGTTGCATCAACAACCTGCAGATCGGCAACGGCATGGACAGCTTCGGCACGGAATTTCGCTTCCGCAACCCCGAGAGCGGCAAGCTCGACGGCGGCCTGGTGCCGGTGGATTTCGCCATGAGCGCGGCGGCTTATGGCTGCAAGACCTATAAGGTCAGCACCGTGGAACAGCTCGAATCGGCGCTGGCCGATGCGCGCACACAAACGGTATCGACGTTGATTGATATCAAGGTACTGCCCAAGACCATGATCCACGGCTACTTGTCGTGGTGGCGTGTGGGTGTTGCCCAGGTGTCCACCAGCGAACGCACGAATGCGGCGGCGAAAAAACTCAATGAACAGCTGGCCAAGGCCCGGCAGTACTAATAACAAGAGGAGTTTGGTATGTCTTTGAAGCTAGGTGTAATCGGTACGGGCGCCATCGGCCGGGACCACATTCGTCGTTGCAGCCAGACCTTGCTTAACAGCCAGGTAGTTGCGGTGACCGACATCAACCTTGAGCAAGCTGCCAAGGTTGTGGCTGATTTGAAGCTGGACGCCGAGGTATACGCCGACGGCCATGCGCTGATCAATTCGCCGCAAGTCGAGGCGATTCTGGTGACCTCCTGGGGCCCGAGCCACGAAGAATTCGTGCTCGCCGCCATCGCCGCCGGCAAACCCGTGTTCTGCGAAAAACCCCTGGCCGTGACGGCCGAAGGCTGCCGCAAGATCGTTGACGCTGAAGTCGCCTACGGCAAGCGCCTGGTTCAAGTGGGCTTCATGCGCCCGTATGACGAAGGCTATCGCGCCCTCAAGGCCGTGATCGACAGCGGCCAGATCGGCGAGCCGTTGATGCTGCATTGCGCGCACCGCAACCCAACGGTGGGTGAGAACTACAAGACCGACATGGCCATCACCGACACGTTGATCCACGAGTTGGATGTGTTGCGCTGGTTGCTCAACGACGACTACGTGTCGGTGCAGGTGGTGTTCCCGCGCAAGACCAGCAAGGCCCTGGCCCACCTGCGCGACCCGCAGATTGTGCTGCTGGAAACCGCCAAGGGCACTCGCATCGACGTGGAAGTGTTTGTGAACTGCCAATACGGCTACGACATCCAGTGCGAAGTGGTGGGGGAGACCGGTATCGCCAAGCTGCCGGAACCGTCCCAGGTGCAGTTGCGCAGTGGCGCGAAGCTGTCGAATGCGATTCTGATGGATTGGAAAGACCGCTTTATCGGCGCCTACGACGTCGAGTTACAGGCCTTCATCGACAGCGTGCGCGCCGGGCAGGTCGGCGGGCCGTCGGCGTGGGATGGGTTTGCGGCGGCAGTGGCGGCGGATGCGTGTATCGAAGCGCAGAGCAGCGAGCAGATCATCAAGGTCAGCTTGCCAACGCGCCCACCTTTCTACGGCTAAGCCCCACTCCACTGAACGCACTTGGTCGGTGTGGGAGCTGGCTTGCCTGCGATGACGGCGGCACATTCAACATTGATGCCGCCTGATACACCGCTTTCGCAGGCAAGCCAGCTCCCACATTTAGATCGGGTTTCCACTTCATGAAGGAGCGCATATATGCGAATCGGACTTGTCGGCTACGGCCACGGCGGCCGTTATTTTCACGCACCGTTGATTGCAACCCTGCCCGGCGCAACCTTTGTGGGCGTAGTGACACGTTCCCCCGAGCGTCGCCTACAGCTGGCGAGCGACCATCCAGGCCTCAAGGCCTTCGACTCCATTGGCCAGATCGTCGAGGCGGGTGTTGATGCTTTAGTGATTTCCACCACCCTCAAAGGACGCCCCGCCCTGGTGCTGGAAGCCATCGAACACGGGGTCGCGGTGGTCAGCGACAAGCCCTTCGCCGCCAATGCCGAACAGGCTCAGGCACTGATCACGGCCGCCGAACGCCAGGGTGTATTGCTCAGCGTCTACCAGAACCGGCGTTGGGATTCGGATTTCCTGACCCTGCGTAAACTGATTGACGCCGGCGCTCTGGGGGCAGTCACGCGCTTTGAGTCGCGCGTCGAACGTTACAGCCCGGACGCGGTGGGCAACGTCAGCGGCGGCGGTTGGTTGCGCGACCTGGGCAGCCATCTGGTGGACCAGGCGCTGCAATTGTTCGGCCCGGTGGACCGGGTGTTCGCCCAACTGCAATTCAGCCCGCAACATCCGACCCTCGATCACGGCTTTTTCGTTTCCCTGACTCACGCCAATGGGGTGATTTCCCACCTGTGGGGCAGTGCGCTGCAAAACAGCCAGGCCCCGCGTTTTCGCGTCAGTGGCACCTTGGGGTGTTACACCGTGGAGGGGCTGGACGGTCAGGAAGCCGCACTGATGGCGGGCAAGTCGCCGAAAACCGAGGGCGAGCACTGGGGCGCGGAAGAGCATCGGCGTTGGGGGTGGTTTGAACAGGGCGAGGAGCGTGAGCGGGTGCCTTCGGAGAAAGGCTGCTGGACGCAGTTCTATCGCCAGTTGCAAAGTGCTGTGCAAGGGCTTGGGCCGCTGCCGGTGGATGCCAATGACGCATTGGAAACCACCCGTATATTGGACGCTGCACGCCTTAGCAACGAGCACCAGCAGGTGGTTTCAACAAAAATAGAATAAAATTCTAAAACAGGTTGATATGGAAATTATTTTCTAATAAAGTCTTTTCCAGGTTGCATAAAGTACGTCTCGGACTCGATTCGGGCGACTCGACAAAAACAAGATCAAAAACAACCAGGTACCGTCAGATGAAAATCTTCAACGCTGTACTGCGAGTTTTACGCCCCGCCCTTGCGCCCCGCGGTCTGCCCCGCGCGCGGCCGTTTTATTTCTCCTTCCTTAATGTGCTGTGCGTCGAAAACAAAGGCGCGCTGGTGTGCTGCATTCCCGGCGCACCGGTGGTTCAACTGCCGTCTTCGCCAGCCACGCTCTGATAAACGCAACGTCCAAAAAACCAACAAGAAATTGGAGACAGACCGTTCATGAAGACCCCGATCCGTTTTACCGCGCTGGCCTTGTCCATGCTGCTTGCCAGCGGTTTTGCCGCGGCCGCCGATATCAAGGTGGGCGTGACCATGTCCGCTTTCGATGACACGTTCCTGACCTACCTGCGCGAAGACATGGACAAGCAAGCCAAGTCCTATCCCAAGGGTGACGGCGTACAGCTGCAGTTCGAAGACGCCCGGGCCGACGTGGTCAAGCAACTGAGCCAGGTCGAGAACTTTATCAGCCAGAAAGTCGACGCGATTATCGTCAACCCGGTCGATACCGCCTCGACCAAGAACATCATCAGTGCCGCTACCAAGGCGGGCATCCCGCTGGTCTTCGTCAACCGTCGTCCTGACCAAAAAGACTTGCCCAAGGATGTCGTCGCGGTGACGTCCGATGACGTCGAGGCCGGTCGTCTGCAAATGCAGTACATCGCCGACAAGCTCGGCGGCAAGGGCAAGATCGTCATCCTGCTGGGTGACCTGGCGAACAACTCCACCACCAACCGTACCAAAGGTGTGAAGGAAATCCTGGCCAAATACCCCGGCATTACCATCGAGCAAGAACAGACCGGCATCTGGCTGCGTGACAAGGGCATGACCCTGGTCAACGACTGGCTGACCCAAGGTCGCGAGTTCAATGCGGTTCTGGCCAACAACGATGAGATGGCCATTGGCGCGTCCATGGCGCTGAAGTCGGCGGGTACCAAGCCAGGCACCGTGTTAATTGCGGGGGTTGATGGCACGCCGGACGGTTTGAACGCAATTACCAAGGGCGACATGGCGGCGTCGGCCTTCCAGGACGCCAAGGGCCAGGCGGTCGGTTCGGTGGAGGCGGCGCGCAAGATGGCGAAGAAGGAGCCGGTCGAGCAGAACGTGATCATCCCGTTCAAGCTGATCACACCGGACAACGTCAAAGACTTCAAGTAGCCCTTCATAACAACAATAAGCAAGCAGGGCGGCCACGGTCGCTCTGCTGATGGAGTACCCGATATGCTTGCTCAAGCCACCGTCTCGCAGCCTCCCGGCATCCAGCCCGTGCTGCAGGAAGAACCCTACCTGCTGGAAATCCTCAACATCAGCAAAGGCTTTCCCGGTGTCGTGGCCCTGGCCGATGTGCAATTGCGGGTACGCCCTGGTTCCGTGCTGGCGCTGATGGGCGAAAACGGTGCGGGTAAATCGACGCTGATGAAAATCATCGCCGGTATCTACCAGCCCGATGCGGGGGAAATTCGCCTGCGTGGCAAGCCGATTGTGTTTGAAACGCCGCTGGCGGCGCAGAAGGCCGGGATCGCGATGATCCACCAGGAACTCAACCTGATGCCGCACATGAGCATCGCCGAAAATATCTGGATCGGTCGCGAGCAGCTCAACAGCCTGCACATGGTCAACCACCGTGAAATGCACCGCTGCACTGCCGAATTGCTGGCACGCCTGCGCATCAACCTTGACCCCGAAGAACATGTCGGCAACCTCAGCATCGCCGAGCGGCAAATGGTCGAGATTGCCAAGGCGGTGTCCTACGACTCCGACATCCTGATCATGGATGAACCGACCTCAGCCATTACCGAGAAGGAAGTGGCTCACCTGTTTTCGATCATTGCCGACCTCAAGTCCCAAGGCAAAGGTATCGTCTATATCACGCATAAAATGAACGAAGTGTTCGCCATTGCCGACGAAGTGGCGGTGTTTCGCGACGGCCACTACATCGGTCTGCAGCGCGCCGACAGCATGAACAGCGACAGCCTGATTTCGATGATGGTCGGCCGTGAACTGAGCCAGTTGTTCCCGGTGCGCGAGACGCCCATTGGCGAACTGCTGTTGTCGGTGCGTGACCTGCGCCTGGACGGTGTGTTCAAGGACGTGTCATTCGATCTGCACGCCGGTGAAATCCTCGGCATCGCCGGGTTGATGGGCTCGGGCCGCACCAACGTGGCGGAAACGATCTTCGGCATCACCCCAAGCTCCGGCGGGCAGATCACTCTCGACGGCAAGCCGGTGCGCATCAGCGACCCGCACATGGCCATCGAGAAGGGTTTTGCGCTGTTGACCGAAGACCGCAAGCTCAGCGGCCTGTTCCCGTGCCTGTCGGTCCTGGAAAACATGGAGATGGCCGTGCTGCCGCTTTACTCGGGCAACGGGTTTATCCAGCAGAAGGCCCTGCGCGCCTTGTGCGAAGACATGTGCAAGAAGCTGCGGGTGAAAACCCCATCCCTAGAACAGTGCATCGACACGTTGTCCGGCGGCAACCAGCAAAAAGCCCTGCTGGCGCGTTGGCTGATGACCAACCCACGCCTGTTGATTCTCGATGAGCCCACCCGTGGCATCGATGTCGGCGCCAAGGCCGAGATCTATCGCTTGATTTCCTTCCTCGCCAGCGAAGGCATGGCGGTGATCATGATTTCCTCCGAACTGCCGGAAGTGCTGGGCATGAGCGACCGGGTGATGGTGATGCACGAAGGCGAACTGATGGGCACCCTGGATCGCGCAGATGCAACCCAGGAAAAAGTCATGCAGTTGGCTTCCGGTATGACCGTAGTCCACTGACGAACAGCACAGAATAAGAAGGTGATTGGCTATGAACGCAATAACAGACAACAAGCCTGCCACGGCACCGGTCAAGCGCCGTCGGCGTTTACCCACCGAGCTGAGCATCTTCCTGGTGCTGATCGGCATCGGCCTGGTATTTGAACTGTTCGGCTGGATCGTGCGTGACCAGAGCTTCCTGATGAACTCCCAGCGCCTGGTGCTGATGATCCTGCAAGTGTCGATCATCGGCCTGCTGGCGATCGGTGTGACCCAAGTGATCATCACCACCGGTATCGACCTGTCCTCCGGCTCTGTGTTGGCGTTATCGGCGATGATCGCCGCCAGTCTGGCGCAGACCTCGGACTTTTCCCGCGCGGTGTTCCCCAGCCTGACTGACTTGCCGGTGTGGATTCCCGTGGCGATGGGCCTGGGGGTCGGGCTGCTGGCGGGAGCGATTAACGGCAGTATCATCGCCGTTACCGGTATCCCGCCGTTTATTGCCACCTTGGGCATGATGGTCTCGGCGCGTGGCCTGGCGCGTTACTACACCGAAGGCCAGCCGGTGAGCATGCTGTCGGACTCCTACACGGCGATTGGTCATGGTGCGATGCCGGTGATCATCTTTCTGGTGGTGGCGGTGATCTTCCATATCGCGCTGCGCTACACCAAGTACGGCAAGTACACCTACGCCATCGGCGGCAACATGCAGGCGGCGCGCACGTCGGGGATCAACGTCAAGCGCCATCTGATCATCGTCTACAGCATTGCCGGGTTGCTGGCGGGTCTGGCCGGTGTTGTCGCTTCGGCGCGTGCCGCTACCGGCCAGGCCGGTATGGGCATGTCCTATGAACTGGACGCGATTGCTGCGGCGGTGATCGGCGGCACCAGCCTGGCGGGCGGGGTAGGGCGAATCACCGGCACCGTGATCGGCGCGTTGATCCTCGGGGTGATGGCCAGCGGGTTTACCTTTGTCGGGGTGGATGCGTATATCCAGGACATCATCAAGGGCCTGATCATCGTGGTGGCGGTGGTAATCGACCAATATCGCAACAAGCGCAAACTCAAGCGCTAACGCAGATTTGCAGCTGGCGCAGAACCAAAGTGTGGGAGCGGGCTTGCTCGCGAAAGCGGTGTATCAGTGCCCAATGCGCTGCCTGACACTCAGCATTCGCGAGCAAGCCCGCTTCCACATTTGGATCTGCGCCAATGAGTTCTAACCGTTTGTCTTCTATATAGCTCCACAAGACTGAATTTCTTGCTATAAACGCACTCCGATGACCATTCGCCAAGCCCGTCCTGGTGCCTTTGGGGGTTAATTGGGAAAAAATGCCTGTCTTTTCAGTTGCTGAGCCCTCAAGTCGGCCTTAGACTGCCGCCCCTCGTAAATTGAGTGCCGGGTGGCGCTTGAAATGGATGGCGCCTTTCCGAGACCGGCACAGGCCTTCCGGGAAGCTCCCTTATTCGCCTTAATGCACGTATTTTTTATAGAGAAATCAATGACAAAGGAAAAGTTGCTGGCCATGCCGGCGGATGACTACATGAATGCCGAACAGCACGCTTTTTTCGAGCAGTTGCTGCAAGACATGAAGGTGGAACACCACGCGCGCATTGAACAGAACCGCATCGCCATCGAAAGCCTGGATACCCCGGCTGACCCGGCTGACGCCGCTTCTGTGGAAGAAGAGCGCACTTGGCTGGTGAATGCCATCGACCGCGACCAGCGTATGCTGCCGCAGCTTGAGCGCGCTCTGGAGCGCATCAAGGAAGATTCTTTTGGCTGGTGCGATGACAGCGGCGAGCCTATCGGCCTCAAGCGCCTGCTGATCAGCCCAACCACCAAATACTGCATCGAAGCGCAAGAACGTCACGAGCAGATCGACAAGCACCAGCGTCAAGCCTGATACGCTGAAGGCTGCTGTGCTGAAATTGGACGCCGTGCATGCGGTGTCCAGAAATACCGTTTACACCCCTGTCTGTTGATTTGCTGCAAGTCACTCCACTAAAGGCCCATGGATAATGGCCCAATACTGGCGTTTAATGCGTAAACAATAACGACAAGCAGTGGGGTAACGACGATGGCTGGAGACGGATCTCTGATGGGCGCAGCGGTGCCACCGCACACGGTGGCGCGCGTGTTGCCCGGCTGGCCGACACAGCTTGTGCAGAGCGCCGCCCTGGTGCTGGTATTGCTGGGTCTGGCGTTTGCCGGCTTGCCGTTGTACGTCTGCGTGCCACTGGCCTTGTTGGTGATCTGGCTGCCCGCCCTCAAAACCCGTGCGCCCCGCGTGCAGCCATCCCCGGCCGTCGACACGGTGGGCGAACTGACCCGTGATCTTTCCTATACCACCAGCCATAACGCGCTTTCCGCTGCCGGCGTGGCCTATTCGGTCAAGCAACTGGCGGCTCGGGTGCAGTCGCAACTGAGCGCAGCCAAGCAGATTGTCAGCAGTGCCGAAGTGATGATCGGCACCGAACAGGTCACCTCCCAGCTCAGCCGCCAAGCCCTGGGCGCGGCCAGCCAGGCCCATCAGTGCAGCACGCAAGGGCGTGAAGTGCTGGCGCAGTCGATCATCCGCATGCGCCAGCTCAGCCAACGCGCCAATGCCAGCCGTGAACTGATCGAAGCCTTGAGCCAGCGCAGTGAGGAAATCCAGCGCGTGACCCTGGTGATCCAATCCATCGCCAGTCAGACCAACTTGCTTGCATTGAACGCCGCCATTGAAGCGGCGCGTGCGGGTGAGCACGGTCGCGGCTTTGCCGTGGTCGCCGATGAAGTGCGTGGTCTCGCCGGGCGCACAGCCACGGCCACCGACGAGGTTGGGGTGATGGTCGCTGATATCCAACAACGTACCGCTCAAGTGGTTGAGCAGATTCGTCAACTGTCGGCGGACCTGCACATCGGCGTCGAGCAAGTGGAACATGCGGGCGAGCAACTGGAAAACATCGCCAGCCTGGCGGCGGATGTGGAAGGGCAAGTCCATGAGATTGCGCAGGGCACCGACACTAACCGCGCGCAACTCGACAGTCTGTTCCACGCCGTGGAGCAAATGCGCAGCGACTTGACGGTGAGCGACGAGCAAACTCGGCAACTGGCCGACGTCGCCGTACAAATGGAGGGGCAAGCGGAAACCATCAGCGAACGCCTGGCTGAGGTCGGCCTGGATGACTATCACCAGCGCATCTACGACCTGGCCCGTGAAGGCGCCAGCCGTATTGCCGAACAGTTTGAGGCCGATGTCTTGCAAAACCGTATCAGCCTGGAGGACTTGTTTGACCGCAGCTACACGCCCATTCCGAATACCCGCCCGAGCAAATACCACACGCGTTTTGATGGCTACACCGACCAAGTCTTACCGGCGATCCAGGAGGCGTTGCTGCCGCGCCATGAAGGGTTGGTATTCGCTATCGCCTGCACACCTCAGGGCTATGTGCCGACGCACAACAAGGCGTTCTCCCACGCCCTCACCGGTGACGCGCAGGTCGATGCACTGCAGAACCGTACCAAGCGCAAATTTGAAGACCGCACCGGCATTCGTTGCGGCAGCCATCAACAAGCGGTGTTGTTGCAGACCTACACCCGCGACACCGGCGAGTTGATGCACGATTTGTCGGTGCCGATTATGGTCAGGGGCAGGCATTGGGGGGGCTTACGCCTGGGCTATAAACCGGAAGGGGCTAAAGCCGCGCGTTAGGATTGTTGCTGTTTATGCAATGGAGCTATTCCGGGGATAGCTTTTTCCAACTGGAATAAAACCGTAGCATGGCCAACATTGTTAGGCAGCTAACTAATGTTGCGGAGATTCTCCATGCAAAATAAGGTTGATGTGGCCGTGATGATCGGCAGTGGCGTACCACAAGCCCTGCGTGCGCTGGGTCAGAAAGCTTGCTGGGTGGTGTTGCTCAATGGTGAGCAACGCGGCACTGCGTTCGCCAGCCGCGATGAAGCCGAGGAGTGCAGGGCTGCCTGGGAGGCGCTGATGCGCCTGGAACAGTCAGACAGCCTGCATTGACGGAGGTTAGTGCGGTTGATGCAGACGCTGGTTCAGTTCATCCACCGGGATGGCCCATTCGGCGTCTTCGCGCAATTCTTCCTTGAGAAACGCCGCTTGTTGCGGCGTCCAGAAAGGTGCATCGATCAGCTTAACGTCTTCATCCAGCGTGTGTGCGCCGATGAATGCGTCGATGGCTTCGGGGCTTGAATCCAGGCCGAGTTGTTCAAACAGAGTTTCAAGTGTCGGGATTGGCGCGTCCATGGTCGTTCTCCATGCAAGGTGATGATCGTTGTGCATGTGAGGCTCAGGGCGTGTCAGAGTTCAGGAATTAAGTGCCCCCGAATCCACGGCGGTTTTCAGGGCCTTGGCGGCATCCTTTGCTGCAACTGCGGCGGCGTCGACAGTTTTGAACCAACGATCTTTTTCTACCTGATGCGTGGTGATCGTGGTCAGCGGTGGTTTGGCCCGCATGATGATCACCGCTTGAAACTCACCGTCTACTTCCCTTGCATCGCCATGGATGAAAAATTCGCCAATATCAAATTCCGTCACGTATAGCCTTCCCTTCAAGGTAACTGCACTGATGAAACCTGACCCGCAGGGGGCAAACTTCAATGGACGGAGCAGTATGGCAGTTGTTGAGGGGCGACGGCGCAGTAAAGTCATCCAGACGACGAAACGAACCCGCCGTAAGCGGCGTGCAAGCTGGCTTCGAGCTGTTTGGCCAACTCGCAGGCCTGGGCGTGCGTACTGCGAAAACCTCTGATTCTGCCGCTGGTCACTTCCAGGATATGTAAGAAATTGCGGCCGGCCGGTACAACTGGGTAAAGAACGGAATTGGAGTACCCGTTGGGGTAATCTAAGCAGTAGTATTGGCGCTCGTCTTGACATGATGAACGAGCGCCGGAAGGCGTAACGTCGTGTTGGCGCGGGTGCATGGCCAGCGCCTGTCGATCAATCGTGTTGACTCACCAGCAGCGTTTCGGCTGGTTTTGACCCGTGTTGCTGTTTTAGTATTGTCGTCGGCAGCCCATGCTTGGTTCCACGCCAGGTAATTTGTTATGTGTAGGTTGTCGGAAACTGCGTTTTTAACTGGGTTATTCTCTGAAGCTGGTCGGCGCGTATTCTCGGGCCGTTGAACCTGTGATTTTCTGTGGCGCCAGATGACCTTGCATGAGGTCCATCGCGCACGCCTGTACTAGTCTCATGACGTAGAAGCGGGTTCTCTTCAGTTTTTTTCGAATGTGTAATCGTGGCTACGCGCTATTTTTTGTGGCTACGGGTCGTTTTTTTGTGCTGCCCGCTCCGGCGGTCGGCGTTATTTTTGATGTGGGGGCGTTTCCTTGGCAGTCAGTAATCTGGATATGCACGCGTTATTCGTGCTGGGTGATTTGCGCGCAAAGTTGGTCAAGCAGTTTCAATCCCGTTTCGTTTACATCACAGAGCAGACGCCGGAAGGTATCTACATCGCCGAGATCGATACCGAAACGGCGATGGTCGTGGATGACAAGCCACGCCTGGAACTCAAGGTGGGTGACCACTTTCGCGCGGCCGTGTTGCCGAGTCGTGAAGGTGGCAAGTTCGAACTGAAGTTCCGCGACATCAAGTTGACGGTGTATGGCCTGGGCGATTACGCCTTCGTTTCTTCGGCCGAAGGCCAGGGCATCGTATTCAAGGAAGGCCACAGCGTGATGCTGGTGTTTGCCGCCAATGAACAGCTGCAGGAAGGCCTGACCAAAACCCTCAAGGCGGTGACCGGTAAGGCGGCCAAGTGGCGCAAGGGCGAACTGGTGACCTTCAAGGCCAGCGAGTAGTCGCCAAACACTGTGTGTATTTTTGCTCTCCCGGAACCTCTACTACAGTTGAGTTGACTTAACTATTCAGAGGCTTCGCGCATCCGCAGCAAAGCCTTCCGCTAGGGTTGTGAAAACGCGAGGTGCAAAGGCATGAAAGGATTGAGATCGCTGTTGGCGGCGTCCCTGACGACCCTGGGGTTGTCGGTGGCCTCACTGCCGATATCGGCCGCCCAGGCACCGGTGCATTTCGCCGACCTGAACTGGGAAAGCGGCAGCCTCATCACCGAGGTGCTGCGGTTTATCGTCGAGAAGGGCTATGACCTGCCCACCGACACCTTGCCCGGTACCACGATCACCCTGGAAACCGCCTTGGCGAAAAACGACATCCAGGTGATCGGCGAAGAATGGGCCGGCCGTAGCCCGGTCTGGATCAAGGCGGAAGCCGAAGGCAAAGTGGTCGGTCTGGGCGATACGGTCAAGGGAGCCACCGAGGGGTGGTGGGTGCCGGAATATGTGGTTAAGGGCGACGCTGCCAAAGGCCTTAAGCCGTTGGCGCCGGACCTCAAAACTGTGCAGGACCTGGCGCGTTACAAGGACGTGTTCAAGGACCCCGAGTCGCCTGGCAAAGGGCGCTTTCTGAACAGCCCGATCGGCTGGACGTCGGAAGTGGTGAACGCGCAGAAGCTCAAGGCTTACGGCCTGAGCGACAGCTACGTGAACTTTCGCAGCGGCTCCGGTGCGGCACTGGATGCTGAAATTGCGTCGTCGATCCGTCGAGGCAAACCGGTATTGTTCTACTACTGGTCACCAACGCCCTTGATGGGGCGTTACAAATTGATCCAGTTGCAAGAGCCACCGTTTGACGCCGATGCCTGGAAGACGCTCACCGACGCGGATAATCCGAATCCGAGGCCGACTCGGTCGTTGGCGTCCAAGTTGAGCATTGGTGTGTCGACGCCGTTCCAAAAGGACCACCCGCAGATTGCTGAGTTTTTTACCAAGGTTCAGTTTCCTATCGAGCCGCTTAATAAATCGCTGGCATCGATGAGCGAGAAACACACGCCGCCACGGGATGTGGCTCAGGCGTTTCTGAAAGAGCACCCTGAGGTGTGGAAGGCTTGGTTGACGGAAGATGTGGCGCAGAAAGTGGAAGCGAGCCTGAAGTAACCGACGGTCCTTCTATTGAATGGATATCCAAATGTGGGGCCTGTGTGGGAGTCGGGCTTGCCCGCGATAGCATCGCCGCGGTGTAACGGATATACCGAGGTGACGGCATCGCAGGCAAGCCAGCTCCCACACTTGATTGCATTCCAGCGTTAGAACCTGGTTTGCACCGCGACCTCCAAGGTCCTTGGTGAACCCAGGTAGTACGCCGGCGACACATGCGCAAACTCGGCGTACACCTCATTCGTCAGATTACGCACCCGCCCGGTCACCGACGTGTGCGAGTCCACCTTGTAGCGCAGGAAAGTCCCGAACAGCGTGTAGGCCGGCACCGTCTGAGTGTTGGCATTATCCGCAAACACCTCTGCGACATACCGCGCATCCACACCGCCTTGCCAATCCTCAGAAAAGTCATAGGTCAGCCAAACGTTGCCCACACGCTTGGGCACGTTGGTGGGTGTGTTGCCTTTGCGCGAGACCACCGCGCCGCTGGCGATTTTCTCGTTGAAATCATCGTACTCGGCATCCACCCAGGCAAAGTTGCCTTCGGCCAGCAGCCTTGGCGTGATGCGCAATGAACTGGCCAACTCGATCCCCTTGGATGTCTGGGCACCCACCGGGATGCTGTTGTTCGGGTCCAACGGGTCGGTGACGGCAAAATCCTTGCGCTCGATCTTGTACGCAGCGAGGGTGGCCGAACCGCGACCGTCCAGGTAATCGAACTTGCTGCCTACTTCCCACTGCTTGCCAGTCGACACGTCGAATACTTGGGTGGTGGTCGATGGCTGCTCAGCCGCCGTGCTGTATTGCACATACACATTGGCCGATGGAATGAACTGGTAGGTCAGGCCCACGCGGCCGGTTACCGGCTCCCAACTGCGCCTGAAATGCCGTGGGTTGGTGGTGGTGATGGTGCGGTGATTGGTGACGTCCAGATCGATAGCGTCGTAACGCAAGCCCGTCAAGAGCGAGAGTTTATCGGTGAGGCCCAGGCGATTTTCTACGAACAGTGCCTTGGTGGTGACTTGGTTGGTCTTGTCTTTGACGAAGCCAGGCTTGGTGCCCGGAATAGCGTAGAAATGCCCAGGGTTGTAGTTGTTCGGGTCCACCGTGCTGTTACCCGGCACGTTCAGCGGGTTGTTGGTAGTGCTGTTGACTTTGTACTCAAAGCCGCCCGACCACGTTGTCGAGAGGCCGAAGAACGTGTCGTCATGGCGCAGCTCGAATTGGTTGCCGTTCTGCTCGCCCTGATGACGGACTTGATAAGCGGTCGAGCGGTTCACCGCGCTATTGTCGGCGTTGTATTGGTAGGTCTCCAGGTTGCGATAGTCGCGTTGGCTGTCGAGGTGATAAAGGGTGTTTTTCAGCGTGGTACTGTCGTTGATCCGGTAGTCGATGATCGAGCGCGCCCAGAGGGTGCGTTGTTCGTAACGGCCGTCGGCGACGTTGTAGTTGTTGAAGCGGTTGTGCTTGTCGATCTTCAACTCGCCGGCCTTGGGATTGAGCACCGGTGTGCCCCAATACGGGCTGTCTTCGTGTTCATCCTGGTATTCCAGGGCCAGGGTGTGGGACAGGTTGGGCGTGAGGTCGCTGAGCAGGGAAAACGCCACGCTCCAGGCATCACGCTGGTCGCGGTCGATGTAGCTGTGGTTGGTGTTGCGGCTGACGTCCAGGCGCGCGTAATGCTGCACCTCGGCGCCCGGTTCGGTCAGGGCGTGGTTAAGGCCAAAGGCTATGCCGGCGGTGTCGTAGCTGCCATAAGTGAGCTGGCCTTCGGCGGCCTGTTCCTCACGGGTTGCGAGCTTCGTCACGTAGTTCAGCGAGCCGCCCACGGAGCCGGCGCCGTTGATCAAGGAGGAGGGGCCACCGACCAATTCCACGCGGTCGTAAATCCACGCATCGACCGGCCGTGCCAAGCCGGTGGCGACATTGATGCCGTTGAACATTTGGGTGATCTGGCTGCTGGTAAAGCCACGATAGGACACAAACCCGCCAAACCCGGGTGGCGCACTGGCGTTGACGCCTGGCAGAGTGTTGGCCGCATCGCGAAAGGTCTTGGCGCCATGGCGCTCGATGTCATTGCGAGTGGCGATGGCCACCGACGCCGGGGTTTCCCGCACGCTTAAGCCCAGCCGGGAAGCCGTGCCGCTGGATTGATCCAGGGCCAGGCCCGGCTCAGTGGATTGTTCACCATCAATGGTGGTGGGGGCTAATTCCAGCGCCCAGGCACAGACAGGCAGGCAGCTGAACAGGCCCGCCAACAAGGGTAAATGTTTCATGGTTGAATCCTGAAAAACTTGGCTTGAAAACAACGCACAGCCGCCCGTATTCCCCAATGGGAACGGTGGCCGGTGCAGATCGGAAAGCGAAGGAATCAGGCGAAAGCGGGTGGCGCGCGAGGGTTGGCCGTGGGCCAGGTGAAGCGGGCAGGGATGTCGGCGGCGAGAACCACGGCCGGTGGTGGCGCGTGAGGTTGTGGCAACACCGCCACATTCAGGCTGGAGCTCAGTGCCGGGCCCATGCCGCCGGTCGAACAAAGCGGGCAGCCGAACGCCTTGGACAGCGTCGGCAGGTTCTCATCCGTGGAGTTAGTCTGCGCCGGCGCCTGGGTACGCGGGTCAACCGTACAGAACTGGCCACCGATGCCGTTGAGTTGCATCCCCAGCATCTGCCCATGACCAATACTGCACGCGAACACATTGAACAGGACGCAGCAGTAAAGCATCCAGGCAATGAGCGAGCGGTCGGCACGGGCGATTTTCATGGGGCGGCACTTTACCATCAGCCGCCGACGAAATGCCTACAAAAAATCTCAGGGCGACTATCCTAATTCGCACCTTTCAGGGAGAGCCAGTCATGAGCTTTGTCATCGCGCGGTGGATCGTCGGGGTTTTTACCTGCATCAGCATGGTGCACCTGTACTGGGCCGCCGGTGGCAAACTCGGCAGCGTTGCGGCCATTCCCCAGCTGCCCGGCGAATTCGCCCGCGGGCCAAGGCCGGCATTCAAGCCCTCGGCACTGGGCACGTTCCTCGTCGCGATGGGGTTGGTGGCAATTGCTTTGCTGGTTTGCCTGCGAGCTGGGCTGTATTTCTCGCCCGTGCCCCATGGAGCGCTGCAGTGGGGGATCAGCGCGATAGCCTTGGTCATGTTTGCCAGGGCGATTGGGGATTCGGAGTTGGTGGGGTTTTTCAAGAAGGTGGGTGGGTCCAGGTTTGCAAGGTTGGACACGTATTTTTATTCGCCGTTGTGTTTGGTGTTGGGGGTGGGGTTGTTGGTGGTGGCGTGGGGGTGAGTGGGGCGGTGCGATAATAATGTGGCGCTCATTTGACTCAGGTTGGTTGCTTTTTTTGGGGAGCTCGCAAGTTAAGTATTGATGAAGCAATGAACATCTTCAGGGATCATTATTTCGAATAATGTTTTGTGTGGCGCTGAAGTGACTTCGTATAATCGGTCGAGAATAAGAGTTGGGCGCTGCATGTGTTTCGCTGTCATAAAATCTACATAGAATTACTGCTGGATTTGCCCTGAGGTAATCGCGGATTTTTATGGCAGTGATGCAGTCTTCAAAGATTGTCATGCTGCTCCAGAGGTCACATATTTTCGCGCTGGTTTTTGAAATATCATAAAAACGTCTTGGGAGCCTTCCAGGGTCTGAGGGGCGATTTGACTCGGGTTACGCGATCGACTTTTGATATTGGAATAGACATTGCTGAGTTTTTTTGAAGAAAATCACTGCTTTAAGTTCGCCTGGTTAGCTATTCTACTTGGTCTTTATCTTCTCATAGTTTGATTAAAAATTTATATGTGGTGGATCGGTTTCATTTCTGTATCTTGAAGTAAATATGGGGGTTGTCGCTGATTTTCTAAGGCGTCATGAACTTTATTTCATTTGCCCTTTCGGTAGCAGGACTATATGAAAACACTGATTATAATCCTGAGCCAATGTTTATCTAAAATAATTATTCGTCTTTTGTTGAAAAGGCCACGTCAATCCTGTCGACATTTAATTTTATAAACGAATCGTTCAGATCCGGGTGGTCGTAGTGCACGCCCTCATCGCTCAGTAAAGTAAAAGTTTGAAAAGTGTCATTATGTAGCATCCCGTAAAGTATGTAAGAGAAACCATTCTCTATGCGCTCGGCAAAAATATTAATCGAATCGACTTTTTGAGCGTGATAATAATCAGCTAGGTTTAAGTTTAGCTCTACATCATAATTTTTCCCTACCTCAATTTCGTAAGGGCAGAAGCTAGCGAAGCAAGTGACTACGGTTTTATCAATGAGTAGTGTCACCTCTTCCTCTATCAGTTCATTGAGCGCTACGACCTGTGCTTTCTTAAACTTACTCGGTGTGAGGTGTGATGGTTTTGTCATAGGCGTTGCCATTTATTGTCCTCCAGAAATCTTTTCCGCTTTTAGTGTGGAGCGTTGTAATCTGTCTGTCCTGGTTGGTTCCCACAAAAGCAAACTTTGCTTGGCCTGATCTATTTAAGCCTAAGAGTAAAACATATCCTGTTCTTTGGCCGCCTTTGTAAGGATAGTTGACTGGGGTGCCGTTATCCATCACATGCCGTGCGGTGAGTAAGTACTCGTGGCTATTTTTGGAGTTGAATTCTGCTCCATGCTTCTCGTAATGGGCGATCAGTTTTTCTTCGGATCCAAACTCAGTGAGGCGTCGTGAGGTCGAAGGCGTGGAGGGCTCGTCTTTATGAGCCTTAGCTTTTTCTGATGGCTCCTCAACTTCAGCATCCGGATTGCATCCTTTTCCTCCTGGGCAGGTGCTCAATCCCAGCGGGTCTACCCATCCGGTTGGGTTGGGTACGTACTGGTAGGTGTTGATCCCTCCCGCCAACTTCACCGGGTCAGGCGTCAGGTAACGACCAATATCCGGATTGTAGTAGCGATGGCGGTTGTAGTGCAGCCCGCTTTCCGGGTCGAAGTATTGGCCTTGGAAGCGCAGCGGGTTGTCGATTTTTCCGATGTCGAGTCGGGCAATCTCACCGTAGGCGCGGTAATGCGCCGACCAGACGATTTCACCGTCAGGCGCGGTCAGCTCCTGCGGTGTTCCGAGGTGGTCGAGTTGATAGTGGTAAGGCTGGGTCTCTTTCGGGCCAAAGCCTTCCAGCATTGCCAGAGGCCTAAAACTGTCAGGCTCGTAGATGTAACTGCGATGACGATCCGCGTGATGCTCGGCAACCAGCTTGTCGCCTTGCCAAAAAAACTCTGTGGTTGTGTCGTCGACGGTTTTGCTGATCCGTCGACCAAACGGGTCATAGCGATAGCTGGCCGTCTGCCCGTTGGGTTTTGTGATCGATATCAGCCGATGCTGGCAGTCATAGTGATATTCGGTGACAAGTTGGTGACCCTTACCGCGCCTTTGACGGATCAGGTTGCCGAAGGCGTCATAGTCGTAATGATGATCGCCCTGGATCATCAACCGATTCCCCGCCACGATGTCCGGGCCGGGTCGATCCTGCATTAGCAGGTTGCCTGCCGGGTCGTGGCCGAAGCGTTCTTGCACGTCTTGAGAGTGATCGGCGCGGGTCAGACGGGCGAGGGGGTCGTAGTGGTAGTCGTGTTGGCCTTTACGGGTGTCGAACAGGCGGGTGAGGTTGCCGGATTTGTCGTAGTCATATTGGCGGCGGTACACACCTTCGATGTTGCACATGCCGTGGTTGAAAAGACGTCCTTGATCGTCGTATTGGTAGCTGTTGAGTAGTTTGCCCTGGACTCGCTGGTGTTCTCGTCCTGCTTCGAATGTATGTGTGGTCAGTACGCTGCCATTCAATTGAACCGTGTCGAGGTGGCCGCCTTTTTTGTGGCTGAAAATGAGTCGGTTGTTATCCGGCAGGCGCAGGTTTTGCAGCTGGCCGCAGGTGTCGTAACCGTAGCGCAAGGTGCCCCAGCCTTGGTGGTCGGCGGTGAGGCGGTTTTGGCTGTCGTATTCGTAGGCTAGCGCCCAGTGGCCGTCGTCGACGCTGAGGAGGTTGCCCTGGCGGTCGTAGGCGTAATCAACAACTCCACCGTCGGGCAGGTTTTTTCGTACGAGACGGCCAGCATGGTCTCGCTCATAGCGGGTGACGAGCTGACTACCGTCATCACCATATTCGGTCTTTTCCGCCAGGTTGCCGTTGAGGTCGTAAACGTAGGCGGTGCGCTGGCCGTCAAAACCGATTTCCTGCTGGATCAGGCCATTGGGGTGGTAATCGAGCTGGTAGGTTTCGCCGACTTCGTTTTCGATGGCGGTCAGCAGCAACCGCACGTTGTCGTAGCGGTAGTTGACCTGGCTGCCGTCGGCATTGATGCGGCGGCTGATCAGGTGCAGACCGTCGGCGTACTCGTAGCGGGTGACGTGGCCCCG
>NZ_CP168079.1:2929505-2929625 GCF_050915955.1 Pseudomonas sp. UBT
GTTGTCATCCCACGCATACCGCGTGTCCATCTGCGAAAAGCTGGCCCAGTGCCGGACACAGCGTGCCGCCTTGCCAGCCCGTTCCCACGCCCAAAAGAAACTTGCCCCACCGGCCAACTG
>NZ_CP168079.1:2929725-2929798 GCF_050915955.1 Pseudomonas sp. UBT
CTGCCGTTCCAGAATGACGTGCTGATCGTCGTACCGATAAACCTCGCTTTCACCGACAGCGTTGGTCGCTGAA
>NZ_CP168079.1:2929898-2930013 GCF_050915955.1 Pseudomonas sp. UBT
CTGTTCAGTCACCCATTCAAAGGGTTCATGCCCTTTGGCGCGATGAACCTGATAGTCCACCGCAGCAATGCGGCCCTGTTCGTAGCGCAAAAACAAACACCGGCCTACACCGTTA
>NZ_CP168079.1:2930113-2949553 GCF_050915955.1 Pseudomonas sp. UBT
TAGTCCACCGCAGCAATGCGGCCCTGTTCGTAGCGCAAAAACAAACACCGGCCTACACCGTTATCCAGCCGCTTAATTCGCCCTAGGCGATCACGAGAAATCCGCAGCCGGTTGTCATACGTATCACTGATGGCTGTCAGCACACCGTCGCGAAAGTGATAAAAACGCGACGCCTGAGCCAGCACCAGTTCATCGGGCAAAGCCCCCAGATAAATCGCCGCTTCGGCCAGGCTGTTGGTAATCGACGGCCGGGCGGCAGTCGGCAAGGGCAGGGCAGTCGAGCGGTTCTCATGATCCGTCCACACCACCGAATCACCCGTAACCACCAGCCGCTGGGTCAGCGCATGACTCCAGCCAAACCCCAACCCGCAATCCACTTCCACCGCACTGGTGCGATACAGCCGCGTCCACTCAAACGGCAAAACCCCATCCAAGGTGCCATCGGTGAGGGTCAGCAGTTCCTCCCCGGTCACCATCGACACCGGGCAGCCATTGGTGGCGGTCTTGTCCGCAGGGGCCGCCGCATCGCCGTTCGGGTTCTTACCCGCAGCGGGCACATCGTCGACATGTTCCTGGCGCACCAATGCCGTCTGCTGGGTCTTCTTACGAACCGCCGGCACCGCGTTGGAAACCAACTGCTCACCCGCCTTCAACGACGCAACCGGCACGGTCTTGATCGGCGTCGCCGTACTGCCCAACAGCAACGGCTTCACCACCACGGCATGCGGCTCCAGCCTGGGCATCACCAGCTTTGTCGCCAACAACTCCAGCAGATCCCGCGTTCGCCCAGACTTAATATGCCCAAGCGTTTGAGCACCCAGGCGCACCGCCACACCCATTCCCGCCGTCGCCCAAATCAGCAACAGGTTGATCAACACCTCGCCGGTGATTTCCCCCATCAGCTCGTTCATTTCTTGCGGCGGCAGCATTCGCATCCAGCTGACCATGGCTGACACATAAATGAACAACAGCGGCTCATCGCTGAGTATCAGCAGGCCATTGGCAATCGCGTCGTTGCCGAGCTTCAGCAGTTCATCAAGTTCGGTTTGGGAGATGTATTGCAGCAACTTCTCGCTGTTGGGCTTGATGTCCGCCAACAGCTCATACAGCTGGGTTAAGTTGTCCCACAGCCCGTAAAGCGCTTTGCCCATGCCACTGAGAAACGCCGCCTCCAGCATCCGGCGTTGGTCCAGCGGAGTAGCGTCCGTATAGTCTTTCCACTGCGCTTGGAGCGTGCTGTTCCACTCGCCGCGCAGGCGCGCTTCCAGCTCGCCGATCACCGACTGATAAGACGCGTACAGCGCCTTGACGTGCTCCGTGGAAACGTTGGGATAGAAGCTGATTCGGTACGGCTGGTTGCGATCACACTCGGTGATTTCGAGAATGCCGCTGGGGCCGATGGTCTTGTGGATCGGCTCGCCCAGTGGGCCGCCGTTGGGATCGACGCGTTGCAGCATCACCGGTGTGTTGCCGATGGGCACAAACCGCGTGCTCTGGAACATGTGCACCAGGGTCAACGTGCCGTTGGCCTGGCACGTGGCGACGGTGCTGCTGGGAAAAATGGAGCGGTTGATGGGCGCGAACAGCGCCACCTCGTCGCCGACCTTGAAGACCTGCTCGACATCCAGCGCCGAAAAGCTCCAGAAGCTCGAAGCCCAGTCGTCAAAGATGTTCAGGCACTCTCTAAAGTTGCGCAAGACGGTTTCAACATCGACCGTCTTTGCATCCATTGGGGCCAGGGACAGCCTGCCAATGGCCGTGTTCAAGCGACAGCCCCGTTAACGCGGGCTTTAACGAAAAAAACCATCTGCAATCCCTCGCACTGTTGAGTCAGGCGAAGGACTTTGCAGAGGTTTTCAGGAGAGGTCTGTAGAGCTTGTCCGGCTGTTACGTGGGAAGTTTCAACGGCTTTTGTCCTCTTCCGCCCAAACACCAGACGGTACAGCGTGGCTGGTCAACGCTGTCAGCCAAGGCATTGCCGCCCGCATACTGCAAGGCTTCGGCGCCAGCCCCCGGACAAAGCACTGTCCTATACATAGAACGAATAAGGCCGTGTTTGCCGGCTAGTGCTCAAACGCCAGCAGCCTTATGGTGGTCGTACTTTGGAGGTACACCATGAAAAAACTCATCGGCATCTACACCAGCCCCCGCGCCCATTGGGTCGGCGATGGCTTCCCGGTGCGCACGCTGTTTTCCTACGACTCGATGGGCAAGCACATCAGCCCATTCCTGTTGCTGGACCACGCTGGCCCCGCCGATTTCACGCCCACCGATCAACGTCGCGGCGTCGGCCAACACCCGCATCGCGGTTTTGAAACCGTGACCATCGTGTATGACGGCGAAGTCGAGCACCGTGATTCCACCGGCGCCGGTGGCAAGATCGGCCCCGGCGATGTGCAATGGATGACGGCCGCGAAAGGCATCATCCATGAAGAGTTCCATTCCGAAGCCTTTGCCCGCAGCGGCGGGGCGCTGGAGATGGTGCAACTGTGGGTCAACCTGCCGGCCAAGGACAAAATGGCCGACGCCGGTTACCAGACCATCGTCGACGGTGATATCCCCGTGCTGCCGCTGGCCAACGACGCCGGGCAACTACGCCTGATTGCCGGTGAATTCGCCGGTACTCAAGGGCCTGCGCGTACCTTCACGCCGATTGACGTGTGGGACTTGCGCCTTAATGCCGGTAAAACGGTGACGCTGGACCTGCACGCCGGGCGTAATACCGCGCTGGTTATTTTGCGCGGCACGGTGCTGGTCAATGGCGAAGAGGTGGCGCGCCAAGGGCAATTGGCGTTGTTCGAGCGCGATGGTGCTCAGCTGACGCTGGAGGCCAACGATGACGCCAAAGTGTTGCTGCTCAGTGGCGAGCCGATTGACGAGCCTATCGTCGGTCACGGCCCGTTCGTGATGAACACCGAGCAGGAAATCCACCAGGCGTTTGCCGACTTCCAGTCGGGGCGTTTCGGGCAGATGGCGGGCTGATTGCCTGGCGCAATACCCCTGTGGGAGCGGGCTTGCCTGCGATAGCATCACCTCGGTGCAACGGATACACCGAGGTGCCTGCATCGCAGGCAAGCCAGCTCCCACATTTTGTTTTCCTGCGTTCCTGTTTCATGCGATCTTCTCGGCATTCGCCCTGGAGTCGCCTGGATGCCCTCATTTATCGCTGATCACCCGATGTTGTGCGCCGTGGCGCTGATCTTTATCGACATCGCCGTGTGGCGTCTTATTTCCGCCAACCTCGCCAATTGGAAACTCGCGGCGCGCTTGGCGATTTTTGCCGTTTACAGCGCCGTGCTGTTCAACGACGGCATGAACCCCATGCAACTCGCGCCGTATGCCGACAACACCGCCTTGCACCTGGCGGCCACTGCGCTGCAGATCGGCTGGTGGCTGTTCGCCGCGCGCACCCTCACGGTGTTGCTCGGCACGGTGATGATGAATCGGGTCGGGCATGGCGGGCGATTGTTGCAGGACCTGTTGGGCGCGGTGATTTTCCTGATCGCAATCATCGCCGCCATGGCCTACGTGCTCGACCTGCCGGTCAAAGGCGTGCTCGCCACCTCCGGCGCCGTGGCGATCATCGTCGGCCTGGCGCTGCAAAGCACCTTGAGCGATGTGTTTTCCGGGATCGTCCTCAATACCACCAAGCCCTACCAACTGGATGACTGGATTTCCATCGATGGCACCGAAGGCCGCGTCACGGATATCGACTGGCGCGCCACACGCCTGCAAACCTCCCAGGGCAGCATGGCGGTGATCCCCAACTCGCTGGCGGCCAAAGCCAAGATCATCAACTTCTCACGCCCGGCGGACATGTTCGGCCTGGCGGTCAGCCTGCAAGTCAGCCCCCATGCGCGCCCGCAAACCGTGATCGAGGCGCTGGAGCGCGCGATGCAAGGTTGCCGGCCGCTGCTGGCCAAGCCCGCGCCGAGCGTGGCGTTCAAAACCTCGGCCAGTGGCGGCGTCGAATATGAAATCAGCGGGTTTGTGCCGGCCATGACCCTCAAGCGCGAAGTGCGCAACCAGCTTTACGACCTGGCGTTCCGGCACCTGCAAGCGGCGGGCGTAGGCCTGCTGTCCGCCACCGAAAGCAGCGCGCCACCGGCGATGTCTGCCGCGCGGGCCTTGCTGGAGCGTTCGTCGATTTTCTCCACCCTGCGCCAGGAAGAGAAAGACACCTTCAGCCAGAACATGACCCAGCACACCTACCGCGCCGGCGAGATGATCTTGCCGGCGGGGGAGGTCAGCGACCATTTGTTTATTATCGAATCCGGCGTGGTCTCGGTGATGTTGGTCAAGGCTGGCCACAAGTTCGAGGCCGGGCGCATGGGGCCGGGCGAGGTGATTGGCGAGGCGGGGATTTTGTCGGATCAGGCGACGCTAGCGGATTTCTCGGCCAAGACCTTCTGCACGCTGTATCGCATCGAGAGGGAATACCTCAAACCTTGTCTGGATGCGCGGCATGACATCAGCGAAGCAATGAAGGCGCTGCTGGATTTCCGTGTGCACACGGCGCAGGCCTTGACCCAGGAGGCGCCCGTGGTGCCGGTCAAGAAAGGCTTTTTGCAGTGGCTGCGTAATCGCGGGCTGTAGCAGGGCATTGCTGCAAAGCCCGCAAATTGTGCAGATCAGCGGCGTGCGCGCCGGGGTGGGCGCGCACTTTTCGTTGATCACGGAGTGAGGTAAACCGGGCTGTCGGTGGACAGTGAGGCTTTTACCGCATGGGTCATGTCGGTAATCAGTGCTTCCTCGCGGTCTTCGCTCAGGGCTTTGAGGGTGATGGCGACCACTTCCTGAGGCGTGCTTTTCGGTGCCTGCACATCGGCCACCATGTCGGTATCGATGTAGGCCGGGTGCACGCCGATAACCAGGGTGTTCTGTTCGCGCAGCTCGCCGCGCAGGCCGTTGGTCAGGCCCCACTGGGCGGACTTCGAAGTGCTGTAGCCGCCGGCGCCGGGCGGGCTCAGCCAGCTCAATACCGAGAGGATATTGATCAGCGCGCCGCCGCCGTGCCTGGCCAGGATCGGCGCGAAGGCGCGGCTCACGCGCAGGGTGCCGAAGGTGTTCACGTCGAAGTGCTGCTGCAGGTTCTCAACACTGTCTTCGGCCAGCAACGAGCCGTATTTAAGCCAGCCCGCGTTGTTGATCAGCACACTCACATCGCTGCACTGCTCGGCGGCGCGCTGCACGCTGGCCGGGTCGGTAATGTCCAGCGCAACCGGCGTGCTGCCGGGAATATCGACACTGGCCGGGTCCCGCGCCCCGGCGTAAACCTTGGCGGCGCCCGCTGCCAGCAGCGCGGTGACGAACGCTTTGCCCAGGCCACGGTTGGCGCCGGTAACCAGTACTACTTTTCCACGAATATCCATGACGAACTCCAGGCGACGAATTAGGTTTAATGATGAAACCGTTTTTATCCTGAGCCTGTTGGTCCTATAATGCAACCTAATATTTCTGACTGCCGGGAGGCTCGACGATGAAACGCAAATGCCTGGAAGGCGACTGCTGCCCGGTTGCTCGTGCGCTCGATGTGGTGGGCGACTGGTGGACCCTGTTGATCATTCGCGACGCGTACGCCGGAGTGACGCGCTTCGGTGATTTCCAGAAGAACCTCGGTGTGGCGAAAAACATCCTCGCTACCCGCCTCAAGGACATGGTCGAGCAAGGCCTGCTGCAAACCAGCGAAATCGGCGCGCGCAGTGAATATCAACTCACCGACAAAGGCCGCGCGCTGATGCCGGTACTCGTCACCCTCGCCCAATGGGGCGAAGCCTTCACCGAGCCGGCGGCTGGCAGCACCCGCTTGCTGGATGCGCAGGCGCTCAAGCCGCTGCGCAAAGTCGAGATCCTGTCCGAAGACGGCCGCGTGCTGGGCCTCGAAGACATCTTCACTCAGCTACCCGCCTGAACTGAACGCGCCCACAGACCCAGGGGCATTTTCTTCAATACCCCACGTGCTCAGCCCTTTACCGTGATGCCATCTTCACGCGGCATCATAAAAAGGAACTGCAATGAGCCTGATCATTTCCATGGCGGCCTTCGCCCTGGCCACCTCCATCACACCCGGCCCGGTCAATGTGGTCGCGCTCAGCGCCGGCGCGCGCTTCGGCTTTGCCGCCAGCCAGAAACACGTAGTCGGCGCCGCCGTCGGCTTCACCCTGCTTTTGGTGCTGATCGGCCTGGGCCTGCATGAAGTGCTGGTGCGCTGGCCGCTCCTCACCCAGTTGATCCAGTGGGGCGGGGTGGCCTTTTTGCTGTACATGGCCTGGAAACTCGCGGTCGACGATGGCCGGCTCGACGCCGAGGGCACCGCCACCGCGCCGTCGATGCTCTACGGCGCCATCATGCAATGGCTCAACCCCAAAGCGTGGCTGGCCTGCGTGGCGGGCATGGGCTTGTTTGTGGCCGATGGCGATGCGCGCCAAGTCTGGCTGTTCGCGGCGCTCTACCTGGTGATCTGCTACCTGTCGGTGGCGTGCTGGGCGTATGCCGGCACCTTCTTGCGGCGCTACCTGAGCAACCCGCACGGCGTGCGCCTGTTCAACCGCTCAATGGCCGCGTTGCTGGTGGCCAGTGTGGGTTATTTGCTGATGGCTTGAGCAAGTCGCGGTACTGCCCGGGCGTGGCGGCGAAGTGCTGTTTGAAGGTGCGCTGGAAATGCGCCTGGTCGGCAAAGCCGGCCGCCAGCGCCACATCCGCGATCAACGCGCCGTTGCGCAACTGGGTGCGCGCAAACTGGATACGCCGGTTCACCAGAAACGCATGGGGCGTGAGCCCGTAATACTGCTTGAACGCGCGGATCAGGTACGACGGCGACAGCTCGGCTGCCAGGCAAATATCTTCCAGCTTCAACGCCTCGGTGCAGTGCGCGCGGATGTACTCGGCGGCGCGTTCCAGCTTGTGGTTGACCTCCCGCACCGGCGTCAGCGAAGGGTTCAAGCGCTGCTGCACCTCGGTGAAGTAACTCACCAGCGCGCTCTGCTTTTGCAGCAACTCGGCCTGCTCATCCAACAGGATTGCGTAGAGTTCAATCAAGCCGTTGTACAACACGGTATCGCGGGTGTGCGGCGTGTTGAACGGCCGATAACCCTGGTCGGTGCTGAAACCCAGCTGGTATTGCAGGTCTGTTAGCCAAGGCGTGTCGAGGTACAGCATGTGATACGACCAGGGCTGATCGTAGATCGGGTTGCACGCATGCACATCGCCGGGGTTCATCAACACCACCGTGCCGGCGTTGATCTCAAACGTCTGCGCGCCGTAGTGGTAATAACTGCGCCCGGTGGTAATCGCGCCGATGGAAAAATGCTCGTGGGAGTGACGGGTATACGTCACCTTGCGCCCGTCGGCGATGGTGCGCGCCTCAATGAACGGCAAGCGCTCGTCACGCCAGAAGCGCGGCGCTTGCGCGGGGTGAGCGGAGGTGTTCAGCGTCATGGCGGTGGCCCCATCCCTTGAGGAACGAGCAGGGATCATTACACAGCCCGGTGCTGCATCGCCATGGCCGTTGATCAAAGCGCTTTAGACAAAAACACCCGGCTGCTGCCTTGCGGTTCACAGGGTATTTCGCCAAACCGCACCCAGCCGTGTTTCTCGTAAAACCCCGGCGCCTGAAAGCTCAGGGTGTACAACACCGCGTTGCGGCAACCCCGCCGCCGCGCCTCGTCTTCAAAGGCATGCAGCAATTGGCTGCCCAGGCCCGAACCGCGCAGGGAGTCGGGCAGGTGGAACAGGTCGAGAAAGGCCATGCCCAGGGAGGTTTTGCCGGTGATGCCGCCGAGGATTTGCCGGGTGTCAGGGTCTTTGAGCAGCACCGTCAGCGGCAGGCGATCGTTGGAACCAGTGATGGCTTCATTGAACGCAGCCAGGCCGTTGCCGAGCAGGTGCTCGGCGTCGGGGTGGGGTTGGTCGCTGATTTCAATCTGCGGTGCAGTCATCACAGAACGCTTCCTCGGTTAGAGCGCCATCACCATCTCATGCCACGCCATCCCGCCATGTTCCGACGGCGAAGGCTGCACATAGGTGTAGCCCATGCGCGTGTACAACGGCACATGCTGCTCCTTGCACATCAAGTGAATCGTCTGCTTGCCCATCGCCCGCATGCGCTGCACAAACTCAGTCATCAGCAGCTTGGAATAGCCCTTGCCCTGATGCGCCGGGTCAACCACCACCGACATAATCACCACATTCGGCGCCTCGGCCGAATGCCCCACCAACTCCTTGAACGCCTCATCCGACATCACCACCTGATGGGCGCAGCCACAGTTGATAAAACCCACCACCGCGCCATCCGCCTCCAGAATCAAAAAGCCCTCGGGGTACTGCGCAATACGCGTAGCGATCTTTTCCAGCGTCGCGGCTTCATCGCCTTCGTAAGCGCTGATTTCGATGTCAAAGCAACGCGCAGCATCGGCGGGGACGGCGTTGCGGAAGGTGAGGGCGGGCATGGGCGTTTCCTGGGGCGTTAAACGAAAGGCCACATCATAGCGGCACGCCCAAACACTCGCCATCGCCGCAGCGGCAGCGTCGAACAAAGGCCAAACGGTGGGAGCTGTCGAGCCCCGGCGAGGCTGCGAAGGCGGCGGTACAGGCACTATCAAAGCCGGCTCAGCCCCCCTTTTTAAGTTCACCAAAAACCAGAAAACCCGCCAAAGCGGGTTTCCACACAGCTCACATCACATCAACTCGCAGCAGCCACATCAAACCCCCGCCGTTCCATCACCGTAAACACGTCCGCCACATCCTGCACCATGATCCGAGCAGTATTGGCGACAGTATTGATGTCGTGCTCGGCATAGTCGGACACATTGGAGCACGCCATCAAGTGCAGGTAGGCGAGGGCGGCGTTGAGACGTTCGCTGGCGCAAGCGTGAAGCTCGCTGAGCGGGGCGTCGCTGTCGATGAGGAGGACAGGGTATTCGGTTGCGGTTTGGGACATGGGGGTGAAGCGGCGGGGCGGGTGTTGAGTTTTCAAGGTGGAAATCCCTAAGAAAGAAAAAGTGTCGAATAGCCGTAAAACAGGGCGTCACCGGAAATCGGTTCTGTCGGGTTTAACGGTTTTTGGTGTAATTCCTTTTTAGGGCTGCGAATCCCATCGCCGATGAAGCTGGCGACGGAACGGACTATAGAGGGCTGATTTTGGCGAGGCAACGGTGGGCTGTGCGGTTGCTGGGATGGTTTGCGGAACCGGCGACTCTTTTGGGAGCCTGGTTGAATCTGCGTTTAAGCTTTCTAGGCCGCATGTTTAAAGGCGATACGTGCCTGAGGAGGGTTTGGCAAAGTGGATGCGTCTTTCGACTTTGTGAGATGTTTCTGACTGATTTTTAGGAGGGTTTGGTTGGGTTCACATGCCTGCTCATCTATTTGCATTCGACCTAATCCGTCATTTGCATCGTGTTTACCAGGCAGTTTGCATACGCGACTGGTAGACAATGGCCGATCACAGCCTGGCGTAACGGGCTGCAGATGGCTGGGAACCGTGCAACGTGAGTGGCAGCAAACGGCCAAAAACTGCCCTTTACAAAGGCTAATTTCGAAGTATTGCGGACATTAAATACTGCTAGAGGTACTGATGTATTGCTATAGACCACAAGGCAAAGCCGCCCGCTCATCCTCTGTCCAGCACCGCTCCAGAAATACACATGCTTGGCAGCAGGTCCGGCTGTCAATTGCTTGGATGAGGCAGCGCGCTTCGCGACGGTCTTGAACAATTTGGTGTGCACAGTGGTGGCGCTGAGTATCAACAAAAAAAGCTGGAGGATTGACCGTACGAGCGCTGATTGCTGAATTCATTGTGGCATCAGCTCCGCATTCAGCCCAAGTATGATATTTACATTCTTGCACGCGGGGGTCAGCGAGGAGAAAGTGCGTCGCACTACCAGTTGCGACGAGCCATTCGTCCGCTTCTGGTAGTGCATCCACCGGTACTTTCGACAAACGATCATTACGGAATCCCGGAAAGGCTGAAAGCTGAGCGAGGGTCAATTCGCCACCAAGCTCCCTAGCGCATGCTGCAACAAGCGTGGCGCCAAGGGCGCGCACTTCATCCAGATGCGGCGCAAGCGTTTCGATGTCATCATCATTCCGTCGATAGTCGAGTTCGACCGGGGTGTCATTGTGGATCACGGTGAATAGAGCGCCATCTGTGCGGGTAACGAATAGTGCTGGGTAGATCAGGATCCGCGGCCTAGGTGTGAATAGCTTGCTGCCGGTTCGCTCATAGTGGACATGCACACCCTGAAAGACGCTAGACACTTCGCCCAGCTCTAAGTAATGCCTCAGTTGTGCCGGACGCAAAGGCACTGGTGCGTCTATGGTCAACATCGAACGATGGAGAAGGTCGAAGATCTCCTCGGCATGCTCCTTAAGCTGTGTGCGTGTATAGGTCGCGATATCGTCCGGCCGAGCAGATCCCAGGAAAGTTTCAACTGGCTCCTTGAACACCACCATCCACTCGCCGCTGATGATGACGGCTCTGGGTAAGTTGTGACTGTACCGCTCCTTCAGTGTTTTGACATAGCCGCTGACTTGCCGCAGATACTTGTCCCATTCTCCAATGATCGGCGAAGTATCCTCGGTCTTTCCGCCCCTTATATGTTGGATAGCTGCAACAAGTAGTGCGGCTTCACTATCGTATTGACCGTCCCCTCGAGCAGAGATCGCAGGTTTGTCCCAAGCTTTGGCTTCTATCAGCAGGAGTGGTGTCCCATTAATGTCGGCCACACCTAAATAGTCCATGAACCTCGTGGTGTTTGCCTGTAGGCGAGCCTCTTCAAGGACGTTGCCCAATGCACCGAGTCGCCACCCAAGGTGAGTGAGTAATTCATCCACGAATAGCAGACGCGTATCATGTTCGTGGGGGCGGCGATTGAGGTCGAGCTCTGCGTAAGGGTCTCGCTGCGGTCTTCCCAGCTCCCGCTCTAATTCAGTAAGGAGGTCGCTGAGCCCCCGCTTAAATAGGTTTTTTAACGCAGACCGATTCACTGGATAAATTCCGGCAAGCGATAAAGTAAGCGCCGTGCCGCCGGCCACCCGGCATCCATGAATATTTCTAGGCAGTCAATTAACTGTGCGCGCCTTGCCGCGTCCTCAAAGATTTCCTTATGGTCAGCAAGAAATATCCCGATGAGTTTGACAAGCAGGTCTACACCCAAAGTATCGTTTTGATAGCCTAGTCGCGTACTAGATTGAAGAATGCTAATTGCTAAATCGAAGGCCATACCCGCGTCTACATCGACTAAGCGCTCGACGAGCTGAAGCAGATAATATGTGGTGTGCGGTTGAGCATATTCGCCGATCCGCTTTAGGATATCTGCGTTTTCGTATAGGAATACCCCCAGACCTGAGCGGAAACCTGATTCGTTGTCAGCCGAGCTATTGCTGCTCTCGTCAGTCGCAAAAAACATCTGCATACCTGCAGTATCGATCAGCCGCGCGCATTCCCGAACCTCTTCGCTTGCTATTACGTCCAAATCTGGAGCCATCACATACCTGGCAAGCAGGGTATTTGCAGCATTCACAATGTCGGAGACAAGCGTTTGGGAGCGCTGGCGGATGCCGACGTACTTGCCGGGGGGGTCAGCGATCCCAGCAACAATGGCGTCGCGTAGTGTGGCTAAGATCTTAATTGTTGCTTCGGAGTGCTTCCACGGCTCTTCTACCCACTGATCGATAACAGCCTTTGCCCCCGGCAAACTGTAGGTAACCCAAAGAATCGTGAGGTTATCTGCGATAGCTTTATACAGACGCCGTTGTCGATCTGACCCCGATTTCTCACGCTGTGACAGCATCAGTAAGAGCTCTAGAGTTCGCTGCTGGTCTGAATGTATCAAGCGTGAGACGACACCACTGAGAAGATGCTCGATGACAGTTAGGTTAGGTTCGTTCGTAAGGTGTCCATTCAAAAGGCTCCAGAATCGGTCACGATCTAAGTCCCAAATTCGGACAAGGCGCACCGAAGCACTCAGCCGGACGGCAGGGTGAGTATCAGAAAGCAGTTTCTCCGCCTGCGCACCCAGTTTGGGGTAGAGATCTGCTCGTTGGGCAAAGAGGTCCCAATAAGCTTGCGCTGCTTCAACCCGTGCTGCTGGGCTCCCCCATGCAGCAGACTTTTCGAACTCGGTCTCCGTGTCGGCTTCAAGCACCGGACTCTCGGATCTAGCAGCGACTTCCAACAATGCTATAAATTCTGCATCTTGTTCAGGCGTAGGAGGCACGTCCTTCGATACCAGCAACTGTCGCGATACGATGGCTTCGCAGCCTTGACCAATGATCCCCTCCGCATGCCGCTTAAGACCGACGTGTGCCGCATCGTTATCTAGTAGGTTCTGTATGTGGTTGAGTGCTGCAATCGAGTCTTTAAGCGAAGCCACTGAGGCGTTGTCAGACTTCGATTCAAGTCCAAGCAGTGTCTCCGCAGCTTTGATCGCGTTTATGACACGCGAGTTCTCAGGCACATCCTTGTCTAGATCTTGCATCCAGAAAAAGTCATCCTGATTGCTCCAGCCGGTACGAATTGTGAAAAGCCTTTCATTTGTTAGTGTCGGACCGTGGACAGACGTGTTACAGATTCGGCGAGCTTCTTCAGTGACCAAGTTGTCTATGCCTAGCGCACCAAAAAGGCGCTCTAAGAAGGAAAGGCGAGCGTCGACGTGATGTGTAAACTTTGAAAAATCGAAGTGAAGCACACCCTCTTCTAGTGCCTGCCGCTCTTCCTTTGAACGTCGAACATAGCCTTTCGCAACGAGATCAATTGCGTCCTTTCGAGTGTCGGGAAGAACGAGAAAGGGCTCGGTCACTGCTATGGGCCAGAGCAGGTCTACTAGACCGTCGGAGCGCTCGACGGCGCAGAGGAACATTCGAGACCAGAAGATCGCTAAAGAAGCCTCATCCATTAGGATGTCGATCAAAGCCATTGCCTCAGCCTCAGTTGCGACTTTGAGGCGCTCCCGCAACTTGGCCACTAGGCGCTCTGCATCACGCTCGTGAGTGCCGTCGGGGTTATGCGCCCAAACGTAGCTGTGGTCTTCTCGCAGATGGATTGATCTTCCTTCAGCCTGAAACCGAATGTTTAGGGCTCCGTCGGAAATTGCATGCTCACGTGCGACGTATCCTTCGAGCGCATAGACGACAGCTTTGATCGCAGCTCTTGGATGCAGTTTTAGAAATTTTGGCAGGTACTCGCCTAGGGACCATCGCGCCATCTCGTAATCTTGCCGAGCATTGGAAGTAAGGCTGAGGATTTGACTATTGTTGATCCTGGTCTGGTGATCGTCCGTCACTTCGTAATCAAATACCGTCCGGTAGACAACTGAGGCGACGAACTCTGGATCGGCTTCTCCGATTGCTGCCATTTTGTAACAGACCGCTGGTACCTCGGCATGTCCGAAACGGTCTAGCCGATCATGGTCGAACAACCGGGCTATCAAGCCCCGAGATGAAGTGATGTCACTTCCGTATGTGGCGATGACGAAGTCAATGGCGCTCCTGACAATGAACCCAGGTTCTGGTTGGCTAAGTCCGTAAGTCAGTAGTGCGCGTGCGGCTCGGCCAAGCATCGGCTTGAACGCATCATCTTCGGCTCTTCCAATAAGATTGTGGAGCAGAAAGCGAAGGGTATTACTAACGTTGCTCGGAGAGGTAGCCAATCGATCGGCGAGACAAACCCATGGCTCCAAAACTATCTCCTTTTCATCTTCCAGCCGCACAGCAAAAGCACCTGTCACATGGGAGAGCGTCTCTAGAGCCCCCTTGTCACCCGCGATAGCTAGATTCCCGAGTTGAAGGCAGTCATTTGCCGAAGTTGGAAACTCTGCACCCAATCGGCCAGCAGTGCTGCGGATGATTGGGTCGCCATCTTTTTCATTGATGAGGTTGCCCAGGGTCCCCCAAAACCGCACGTGGGCAGCATCAGACTCCCAAATTTCCCGAAGTACGAATCCAAGTGCTGGCGATAGCATCATCCCCAGCGCCTCAATCTTAGCGAATCGATAAGTTCTGTTGCTTATGGCGTCTGGGTCTAGGTAGAGCCGCGCGGCTGCATAATCGAAAAGGAGATGATGTCGGAACTGTACCCACCGTTCGTTATCAACGACAACAAGTACACCTTCTCTACAGAGGGTATCGATCATTGCGGGAGCATCGAATGCCACCTCAGATTTTGATGCGCGGAGCGCCCTCGCCTTAATCATGGATTGAACGACGCGGCTGAGGCTACTCGTTGCTGGTGAACCGTGGCCTTCCACACGGCGCTCCCAATAAAGGCCTAATAAGTCGGCTTGGGAAGCGACTGCGTAAAGTTCCTTGACCGCGTTCCCCGAAATCAATTCGCTCAGAAGTCTGGTATTGAAGGGCACCATAGCCAAGTCACGCAGACGCGGCGGTGAGTTTGCAAGACACGTAGCCATGGTAGGTGACTGTTGGAGAAGTTGCTCAAACTCCGCTTCTGACCAAGAGGGCACCTGAACATGTAAAACGTTTGAAAAAGCTGGATCTGCCAGCGACGTCTGCGGCGGCGTCCCTCTAAACAGAGCACGTAGCTGTTGCCCCATACGCAGGTCGAAATTACGAATCGATGCCACAACGTTCCAGCGCCCTTTCCGCTCAAGGACTCGCTCGATAAGAGTTCGAAAGATTTTTTCGCCATGACCGCCCCGCGTTGCGTCCAATGCATCCACTATCAAATAGGCCTCGCCCGGTCCGTCCCAGGCTTCAAGGACATCAAGAATAGGATGCTTTAATCCGACCTCACGGGATAAGCCCTCAAGGCTCTCAATTGAGTAACGATCCACGGCGAGTTGAAGAACATCTAAACCATCCTCGTCCAATTTCTTCGCCAGGGCATTCAGAACCCCACTCTTGCCAGCACCGGGCTCACCAATAATGAGCAAAGGACCGCTTCGCACTGCCGTCTCAATCGCAGTTTGGCAGTCGCGACGTACGGACAGCGATTCGCCGTTGCCTACGTCGATCTTTTCATAGCTGGCGAGCGCTTCTGCGATTTGCTTGGAGTGTAGCTTGAGCGCCTGGATATCACTGAGATACTCGGGAGGTGCGTTGAGCGCGATACCACGGCTGGCGAGAAGTTGTCGCCAGACGGGTAGGTCTCCGCCGCCACGCTCCGTCATCAGTTGACCGCTTAAATCTGATAAGGAAGCGAAAGCTGTCGCAGCATCTACGTCTGGCCCAAAGACTTTGATAAGGGAGCCCCTCGCTAACGCGTACCCGTGGTCTCCGTCAAAGGTGAATATGTCTACAAGTTTCGCTAGCTCCAGCAGCAAATCATCGTCAAATGGACTTTTGGTAACACTGGACCAAGCACGCTCGACCAAGCTTGAGAACACTCGATAAGCGCGTTGCTGTGCCTGGTTGAGTGCGCCTCCACCTGGCTGTGAAATGAGGCGTAGCGCGGCCGGTAAATCGTTCTTAATCTGGGCTGAGGCTTGAGGGCCTACAGCTAGCACCAATCGGTCTCGGACCGGATCAAGGGGGCGATTCCACCCCATAGTGCCATCTCCTTGCTGAGCGACGAGCCAATGGCGAACGAACTGCGAGATTGTCTTCCCCAACGGGGAGCTAGGATCGTCACTGAGATTTGCAGTTGTCTTAGCCTGAACTGCGATGTAGCCGCCGACGCTGGTCTTGATCAGAAGATCGTCGACGGGTGCCTCTGTTTCAAAACGGACCCATTCAGGAGTAGCGGCGCCAAGACGAAAGCTGTCGTCTAGTCTGTCGCCAGCGAGAATCCATGATGAGAAGAGCGCCCCGAGCTGCTGTTCGAAACGTATCCCGGCGCTGGTCGCAGCGCCACCACCACCTATTCGGTCACTGGGGAAGGGATTTTGCGGTGTGTGGCTCAAGGCACGTTTCCGTTCAACGTCTGATAATTGGTTAGTGATAGCTTGGTTCACTCGCATTAGCAACCCGTTTGGTCATAGACTGCCCAACTGTACTGGTCAGGAAATTGGGGTCGAGGAATTTGGGGTCAGACCCTGAGGGATCCCCCAAGGGCTTAACCCCCTAGGTGCATATTCATCAAGGCATCAATGTAGGGCGCCTTATGCGCAAGATATTCAGCAATGCCACCCCGGTTGTTAGCTTCGAGCTGCAGCTTCAAATCCTGATATTGCTCGCGGACAGTGCTGTCTTTTCTCAACAGGTCGCGGAAACACAACATTCGTGCAATCTGTTCATGACCAGCAACGCACACGTGTATTTTATGAGTTCTCACCCCATCAACGTCGCGACGATAAAAGTGGTGCCCTGCGGAAAGATCTGATCCCCGCACGTAGCCCAATGTCCGCATGAACTTGTTACGAGCCACCTCATTTAAATGCTCCGACACCACAACCAGGATGTCGATTTCCGGTTTGGCAGAAAGCCCCGGAACGGCGGTGCTACCAATATGATGAGTTCCGATAAGCTCAGCACCGAAGCCCCCCGCGATTCTTCGGTTTTCGGCGGTAAAAAGTAGCGGCCACTGAGGGTCGTATGGACAGATTTTACTGGTGAGGGCCATCAGCGTTTCTTGCGTCATAGTCGAAGGGATAGAAGATTAACCTCGGTTCAAAAATTTTGAAATTTCTCTGCGACAACTGTGTTGGTAGACCTTTTTCGAAAGTCCCGACTGATTGTGATTTTGAGGGGGCGTCTTGGCTGGACGCTTACGCAAATGTGTCTTCGGAGGGCATTCAATTCCACAGCCTAGCCCCCAAAAAGAAAAAAACCACCCACACCCCAGCCGCAAAGCCACGATATGGATGGTCCCCTCAATCAATCTCAAACCGCTTCAGGCAGCTGCCTCAAATCCCCCCCACCAACTTCCCCCCATCCATCCTGCGTTTGTAGGCACTATCCCGACTCGCCAGCCAAAAATACAACGGCGACGTCACCACCAACCCCACCACCCAAGACAAATCCGCCCCGTTAATGTGTTCGGAAATCGGCCCCACATACAGCGGCGTGTTCATAAACGGAATCTGCACCGCAATCCCGATGGCATACGCCAGCAGTGCCTGTGGGTTGTACTTGCCATAAATCCCGCCATCCACCCGGAAGATCGACGCAATGTCGTACTTGCCCTTATGAATCGCATAAAAGTCGATCAGGTTGATCGCCGTCCACGGCACCAGTACCACCAGCAACACCAGCACCATGTCGACGAAGTGGCCGATGAAGTCTTTGGAGGCGAACACCGCTGCAATGGCGCAGGCGGCGAGTACGAGGATGGAGATCACCGCGCGGCTTTTGGCGGTCGGAATCCAGCGATACGCGAAGGTTTGTACCAGGGTGATGATCGACAGCACCGCGCCGTACAGGTTGAGGGCGTTGTGGCTGATTACGCTGAGCAGGAACAGCACCAGCATCAGTGGGCCGATGGCGCCGGTGGCGAGTTTGACGGCGTCCATGGTGTCAATGCCCACCGGGGTGGCGAGGACGGCGACGGCGCCGAAGATGAAGGCCAGGCTGGAGCCGAGGGCGGAGCCCAGGTAGGTGGTCCAGAAGGTGGAAGCGACGGGCACGTCGGCCGGCAGGTAGCGGGAGTAGTCCGACACGTAGGGCGCGAAGGCGATTTGCCACAGCGCGGCGAGGGACACGGTGGCCAGCCAACCGGAGATGTTGAAGCTGCCACGGGTCAGGAAGTCAGTGGTCTGCACGTGGGTAAAGATGTAGCCGAAGCCCAGCACGATGCCGGCGCCGAGCACCCAGGTGCCGATGCGGTTGAGCACGTGGATGAAGCGGTAGCCGATGATGCCGATGATTCCGGAACCGATGGCGCCGATCACGATGCCGACCGGCACGGGCACGCTGTCGACCACGCCGTGCAGGGATTTACCCGCCAGCACGATGTTGGAGGCGAAGAAGCCGATGTACATGACGCCGGCAATCACCACCACCAGCAGGGCGCCGAGGGAGCCGAACTGGGCGCGGCTCTGGATCATTTGCGGGATGCCCATTTGGGGGCCTTGGGCTGAGTGCAACGCCATCAATACGCCGCCGACCAGGTGGCCGACGAGGATGGCGACGATGCCCCACACCAGGTTCAAGTGGAACAGTTGCACACCCAGCGCGCCGGTAACGATGGGCAACGGTGCGATGTTGCCGCCGAACCACAGGGTGAACAGGTCTCTTACCTTTCCGTGGCGATCTTCCGGGGGCACGTATCCAATCGTGTGTTTTTCGATAAGCGGGGCGGAGGATGTTGCAGTGGTAACCATGACGAGCTCCAAGGCAAGGTGAGTACGTTGACGTACTTCGCTGTGCGCCGCCTGCGCGGCGCTTTGTTGTTGGAGTGATCATCTGCAATGGTGGCGGGGAGGTAAATTAGTAAGTTTGTTGCTATAGACCTTAAAAAATATAGCTCGCGCTTTGATACGCTCCGGTATGTTGCCTACCTGTGTTTTGCGGGCGAAGTCCTGCGTTTATGGAGGTCCCGATGGCTGCCTATAACCTGCGCCAGCTCAGATATTTTGTCACCACGGCCGAGTGCGGCAGCGTCGCCGAGGCTTCGCGCAAGCTGTATATCGCGCAGCCGTCGGTCTCTACCGCGATCAAGCAGTTGGAAGACAGTTTTGGCGTGCAGCTGTTTATCCGCCATCACGCCCAGGGTGTGTCGCTGACACCTAGCGGCGCGCGGTTTTATCGCAAGGCGCTGGAGTTGTTGCGGGTGGCGCATGAGTTCGAGCAAAACGCCCTGGCCGACAATGATGTGGTGGCCGGGCAGATCGATATCGGCTGCTTTGAAACGGTGGCGCCGTTGTATTTGCCGCGCTTGATCGCCGGCTTCAAGGCGCGTTGGCCTGGGGTGGAAATCCGCATTCGCGACGGCGAGCAGCAAGAACTGGTGCAGGCGCTGACGGCGGGCAGTATTGATGTGGCGATGCTGTTTGAGCATGACCTGGGCGGCACGATTGAAACCACGCCATTGATGCCGCCGCAGCAGCCGTACGCGTTGCTGCCGGCGGATCATCGCTTTGCGCAGCAGGCCAAGGTGTCGCTGGCGGACCTGGTGCTGGAGCCGATGATTTTGCTGGACGTGCTGCCGAGCCGGACCTACTTCGTGAGCATCTTTGAAGAACGCGGGTTGACCCCGAATATCGTGTTCAGCTCGCCGTCCATCGAGATGGTGCGGGGCATGGTGGGCAGGGGGTTTGGCTTTTCGATTTTGGTGACCAAGCCTTTTACCGAGTACACCTACGATGGGCAGAAGGTGGTGTGCGTGCCGTTGGCAGAGACCGTCACGGGCTCGGGGTTGTCGGCGGTGTGGCTGCGGCGGGCACCGTTGACCAAGCCGGTGCAGCTATTCGTCGACTACTGCCGCGAAGAACTGGCACGCCTGCTGGGCTGAACCTGAAATGCTCTCTAATCAACAATAGAGATAACTGTGGGAGCCGGGCTTGCCCGCGATGGCGGTGGGTCAGTCAGCCTCCATGTGTCTGAAAG
>NZ_CP168079.1:2949653-3011849 GCF_050915955.1 Pseudomonas sp. UBT
GTGTTGGCGGGTACACCGCCATCGCAGGCAAGCCAGCTCCCACAGGAGAGCTGTGTTGCCCATTGGGGGTGTGTTCGGCTCAGGTGCGGATCGAGTCGAGCATGCGCTGCAGCATGGCGTCACAGCCTGCCAACTGCTCGATACTCACAAACTCATCCGGCTTGTGCCCCTGGTCCATACTCCCGGGCCCGCACACCACCGTGGGAATGCCCACTGCTTCAAACAACCCGCCCTCGGTGCCGAATGCCACGGTGCCGAAGTCCCTTGAGCCGCTGAATGCCGCAATCAATTCCGCTGCCTGGCTGCGCTCATCGGTCACCAACCCCGGGTACGCCGACAGCTCGGTAAACCGGATCGCACTCTGCGCACTCACCGCCTGCATGCGCGGTAATACCTGTTGCAGGGCGTAGGCTTGCAGTTCCTCGGCCACTTCACCCGGGTCCATAGAAGGTAATGCGCGAATCTCGAAATCAAACCGGCAGTCTGCCGGGACGATATTCAGTGCTTTACCCCCGGCAATCACGCCGGTCTGCACGGTGCTGAAGGGCGGATCAAACCTCGGGTCCTGCGTCTGCCGCAGCCGCTGGCCAATTCGCCCCAGTTCACCGATCAAGTCGGCGGCATGCTCAATCGCGTTCACCCCAGACGGCGCATACGCCGAATGGCAGGCCTCGCCATGCACGTCGCAGCGCATCGCCAGCTTGCCCTTATGGCCGAGCACCGGTTTCAGTTCAGTCGGCTCGCCGATGATGCACAGCATCGGTTTCACCGGCCGTTGCTCCAACACCGCGAGCAACGAGCGTACGCCCAGGCAGCCGACTTCCTCGTCGTAAGACAGGGCGATATGCACCGGTAGGCGCAAGTTGGCCTTGACCAACGCCGGCACCAGCGCCAGCACACACGCGATGTAGCCCTTCATGTCCGCCGTGCCACGGCCAAACAACTTGCCGTCGCGCTCGGTCAATTCAAACGGCGGCAGCGTCCACGGCTGGCCGTCCACCGGCACTACGTCGGTGTGCCCCGACAGCACAATGCCCGGCAACTCCACCGGACCGATGCTGGCGAACAGGTTGGCCTTGCTGCGTTCCGCGTTGTAGACCAGCTCACTGGCCACGCCGTGCCCCGCCAGGTAATCGCGCACGAACGCGATCAGCAACAGGTTGGATTCGCGGCTGGTGGTATCAAACCCCACCAGCGCGCGCAGCAACTCGCGGCTGCTGCTCATCGGTCGTCTCCGGCTACGCCGTAACCGGGGGAACGGTCGGGGGCGAGGGCGCGGTCGATGTAGTCCTGCACTTGCGGGCGGTAGGCGTCCCAGAGTTTTTGCAGTTCGCCGATGGGGTGCGCATCGGCCCAATCCACCCGCAGGTTGATGATTGGCCAGGTCAGCTCGCCCACCACCACCAGTGCGGCGGAATGCACCGGCCCGGCTTCGCCACCGGCGGCGATGGCGGCGTGCATCGCCGCCAGCAGGCGGTCTGCCAACTGGCCTTCGCCGTGCTCGAAGGCCTTGACCATCGCTTCGATCACTGCGCGGTCGGCGAGCATGTTGCCCGCCGCCACGCACTGTTCGCCCGATACGGCATTGTGCGTGCCGAGGGTTTCACTGCCGCTGAAATGCACACTGCGGCCCAGGTGATCAATCGCCGTCAGCTGCCGGTATTGGCTGTAGCCGTTGCGCGTCAGGGCTTTGTCGACGGCCTCGGCCGGCGCCAGGCCTTGTTCGAGCAGGTCGAGCACGTCCGGGCCCAGCGCCGGCAGGGTGATGTTCTGGGTCGAGACCGCGCCCACACCGGGCCGCAGCCAGGGGCAGCGGGCGCCCACGGCGATGCTCGATGAGCTGATGGCGATGCCCAGCTGGCCGGTGTCCGCGCAACGGGCGACGATTGAAAAGGTCATGGGTGGCTCCTTATTCGGGGATGACCGCGATCACGTCAATTTCCATCAGCCACTGCGGCTGGCCCAGGGCCGAGACCACCAGCCCGGTGGAGATCGGGAACACGCCTTTGAGCCATTTGCCGACTTCCTGGTACACCGGCTCGCGGTAGCGTGGGTCGATCAGGTAAGTGGTGGTCTTGACGATATGGCTCAGGTCGCTGCCAGCTTCTTCAAGCAGTTGCTTGACGTTTTTCATCGCCTGTTCGGCCTGGGCACGCGGGTCGCCGAGGCCAATCAGGTTGCCGTCGAAATCGGTGCCCACCTGGCCGCGCACATACACGGTGTTGCCGGCGCGCACGGCCTGGCACAGGTCGTTGTCGAGGCTTTGGTTAGGGTAGGTTTCCTTGGTGTTGAACATGCGGATGCGAGTGTGAGTAGGCATCAAAAAACTCCAGAAAAAAGGATCAGGCGCTGACAGGGGCGGTGTGAACAACCGGTGCGGCTTCGCGGTACTCAAGGTATTGGCGCTGGATGGCGATGTGGTCGGCCACGTACTTGGCGTCATGCCACACGCCCCAGATAAACGATGAGCCACGGCGCGACTGCCACGGCAAGCCGAGGAAGTAGATGCCCGATTCGCTGGCCACGCCGCGCTGGTGCTGCGGCTTGCCGGCGGCGTCAAACGCATCGACTTTCAGCCAGCTGTAATCCACGGCAAACCCGGTGGCCCAGATGATCGAGGTGATACCGGCCTCGGCCAGGTCGAGCTCAAGGATCGGGTGTTTGATGCATTCGGCGTCGGGGAACACGCGGCGGGCTTCGGGTTCCACGGGCAGGTCGAGGCCGTTGCGCTCGATATAGGCATCCGCCGCTTCCAGCAGCGCCAGGTAGTTCTCATCGCCGCGTGCCAGGTTGTCCACCAGGTTGGGCTGGAAGGTGGCGGTGCTGCCATTGAACGCTTGCGTGAGGCCAACCAGGGTCATGCCTTGCTGGGCCAGTTCACGGAAGTCGATGGTCTTGCCGCCGTGGGCGCCGCTCACGGCGATGGTTACGTGCTCGCGGCCGGGTTTCATCGCGGCCTGATCCCACTCGCCCAACACGCCCAGCCACCAGCAGAAATCACGGTTGCGATAGGCCCGCGGCGGGCGGTCATGGGCGCCGACCGACAGGTACACCCGGCGCCCGGCGCGCTGCAATTCATCGGCGATCTGCACGCCGGACGAACCGGCGCCCACCACCAGCACCGCGCCTGCCGGCAGTTGCGCCGGGTTGCGGTAGTCGGCGGAATGGATCTGGTGCAGCGCGGTGTCTTTAGGCGCGATGGCCGGAATCACCGGTTTCTGGAACGGCCCGGTGGCCGCGACGACGCGGTTGGCTTCGATCACGCCGTCGCTGGTGTGCACGGTAAAGCCCGGGCGGCCGACATTGCGTACCACGGAGGTTACGTCCACACCGGTGCGAATCGGCGCATTGAATTTGCGCGCATAGGCTTCGAAGTAATCCGCCACGCGTTCTTTCGGCGCGAAGCCATCGGCAGCGACGTCGTCGAATTCAAGCCCCGGAAAGCGGTCATGCCAGGCCGGCCCGTTGGCCACCAGCGAATCCCAGCGCCCGGTGCGCCAGCGCTCGGCGATACGGCTGCGCTCCAGCACCAGGTGCGGCACGCCTTGCTTGCTCAAGTGCTCGCTCATGGCCACGCCAGCCTGACCGGCTCCCACCACCAGGGTGTCTATTGTTGTTATTGCTTGCGTCATGTGTCTGTCCTTGCGTAATGCAGTTGGATTCAGCTTGGGCATGACTTCAAGGTAGGGGGAGGGCGGTTTTTAATAAAATATTATTAAGCTGGGAACAGAGCATAAATATCGGATGCAGAGGCGGTGGATAGGTTTATCAACCACCCTGAATCCTCTGTGGGAGTGGGCTTGCCCACGATTGCAGTCGTCCAGGTGATAGAGTCCCGACTGACCCACCGCCATCGCGGGCAAGCCCGCTCCCACAAGGTTTCATGCCATGCCTACGATCCGCGTCATGACCCCAACCGACTACGACGCTGTGCTCGAACTGATGCAAAACACCCCCGGTATTTCCCTGCGTGACGCCGACTCCCGCGAGGCCACGCAGCGTTATCTGGCGCGTAACCCGCAGATGAGTTTTGTCGCCGAAGCCGAGGGCCGGTTGATCGGCTGTGTGATGTGCGGCCATGATGGGCGTCGCGGGTATTTGCAGCACCTGCTGGTGTTGCCGGACTATCGTCGCCAAGGCGTCGCCCAAGCGTTGGTGCAACGCTGCCTCGCTGCGCTGGCGCAGCAGGGCATTCACAAATGCCACCTCGACGTTTTCAAAACCAACACCCACGCGGCCGAGTATTGGCAAGGGCAGGGGTGGACACTTCGAACGGATATCGACCGTTATTCATTCACCCGAAAGGGCAATGAAAACGCATGAAAGGACAACGCAATGCTCGAGATCAAACGGGCCACGCCCGACGACGCCAACGCCGCGTTTAACATCCGCCGCGAAGCCATTCGTAGCCAATGCATCGGCGCCTACACCGCTGAACAAATGGCGCTGTGGACGCGTGGCTCCGCTGAGGACGGCTACAGCGTGCTGATGGACAAGCCGTTTTACCTGGGCTGGGTACAGGGTGAACCGGTCGCCACCGGCATGCTCGACCTCGACAACAACGAAGTGGGCGCGCTGTTCGTGCTGCCTGCGTTCACCGGTCGCGGGTACGGCAAGAACATGCTGGACCATCTGGAAAAGATCGCGCGGGAATCAGCGATTGAACAGGTGGTGCTGGACGCCACGTAGAACGCGGCGAGCTTTTACAGGGCGTGCGGGTATGTGGGCGATGAGCAGGCGGTGTATCACTCGCCGTCGGGATTAACGTTGGCGTGCATCCCGATGGTAAAGCGGCTGTCTGCGATGTAATGAACACCGCCGAACCCCTGTGGGAGCTGTCGAGCCCCGGCGAGGCTGCGATGGCGGCGGCACTGTCAAAATAGTTGCCGCCTGATACACCGCTATCGCAGCCTCGCTAAAGCTCGACAGCTCCCACACTTGATCTTCACTCGACGCTGAAGGCCGCACGCAGCCGCTCAATCACCTGCTCGACCGAAGCCCCCTGAATCATTGGCGGCGTCAGGCTCTCGCCAAACTCGCGCCACACAAACAACGTCAACTCCGCCCCATCGGTAAGCGCCTGTTCGTGTGCGCCAAAACCTTGCAGCACCCGATACCGCTCATCCCGCCAAAACGCCTGTTCCACCCAGTCATACACCGGGATGAAATGAAAATGCAGTGGAAAGCCCGGCATATGCCCATAGCGGCTGATATACAGCCATTTCGGCTGCAGCTGTGCCTCCATCACCCGTTGGGTGTTCGCCAGTAAGCCACCCAGCTCCGCGAGTGCGGCTTCGGGCATGTCGGCGAGGGTGTCGATGGCGGCTTTGGCGCCGAGCATCAGGTAACCCGGCAGCTTCGAGGCCAGGTGATGGTTGAGTAACCAGTGCTCGGTTTGATGAAGGATGAAAGCGGGGTCGATCTGCATAAACACGCGTCCATGAGAACAGGGCGGGCAGGATAACAAGCACGGGCGCCTGTATCGCGCAAAAGCGCGCGATCTGTGTCTACCCCTGCGTCTGCCGAGTGGATAGTGTCGAGCCCCGTTCACTGATTTGCGAGCACACGATGGAACTGACTGCCGTCCCGTTTAGCATCACCGACTGGTCCAGCCTCGACGCCGTGATCCATCCCGGCGTTACCGGCAATGCCCTGTGGCGCACTTGCCAGTTTGGCACCACCCGTGTGCGCATGGTCGAGTACACCCCCGGCTACCTGGCCGACCACTGGTGTTGGCGCGGCCACGTCCTGCTGTGCCTCGAGGGCGAGTTACATACGGAGCTGGAGGATGGCCGCCAGTTCACGCTGAAGGCCGGGATGAGTTACCAGGTAGGCAATGACATGGAAGGGCATCGCTCATCCACAGGCGTGGGGGCGAAGCTGTTTATTGTGGATTGAGCCTCACCCTTGCGAAACATCCTACCCAACTCCCGCGCCAAGCCAATGCTGAACTCAATCAACGGTGGAGCTGGCTTGCCTGCGATGGCATCGACGGTGTGTCACTGATGGGCCGGGTTGCCGCATCGCAGGCAAGCCAGCGCCCACAAAAAAGCGAATCTGCGGCGTACGCAAATTCGCTGTTGATCTAACCACTCAGGGCCAGGCGCGGTGCCGGGCTTTTGCTTACTGTTGCGGCTTAATGCATCTTGCTATGGTCCATGCCACCCATGTCGTTCAAGGCGCGGGCCGGCGCTTTCACGTCGATCGACTGCTTCTCGCCCTTGGCGTTTTCGACGGTCAGGGTCAGTGGCACCTGGTCGCCTTCCTTGATCTGGCCGGTCAGGCCCATCAGCATCACGTGGTAGCCCTCCGGGTCGAGCTTGATCGCTTTGTCGGCGGGCAGGGCGACCGCGTTCACCGGGCCCATGCGCATCACGTCGTCTTTCATGCTCATTTCATGGATCTGCACGTCCTTGGCCACCGGCGACGCCACGCTGAGCAATTTGCTGTCGCTGTCGGCGGTGAGGGTCATGAACGCGCCGCTGGACGGTTGGCCCGCCACGGTCGCGCGGACCCACGCGTCGGTCACTTGTACCTGGGCGCTGGCGTGTGCCGCGAGGCCCAGCAGGGTCAGGCCGAAGGTGATGCGCTTGAGGTGTTGAACGGCAGTCATTAGCAGACCTCCATGACGGTGAGCAGGTCTTCTGCGCACTCTTTAGCGGTAAGGGATGCCGACAGGCCCAGGCGCAGGTTGCCACGGGTGTCGAAGACGAAACTGGTCGAGGTATGGGACAGGGTGTAGGTGTCACCGGCGGGGATCTTTTCATAAAAGATCCCGAATTCCTTGGCGGCCACGGCGATTTCTTCCGGAGTGCCGTAGAGTGCTTCGAAGCTGGGGTCGAAGGCCTTGACGTAGCGGTCGAGCAGTTCCGGTGTGTCGCGCTCGGGGTCGAGGGTGATAAACACCACCTGCATGATCTCGCCGTCGCGGCCCATCAGCTTCTTGGCCTGGGCGGCGCGGGCCAGGGTGGTCGGGCACACGGCCGGGCACTGGGTGAAACCGAAGAACACCACCGGCATGAGGCCACGGAACGAGCTCAGGGTGACGGTTTCGCCGTCAGTATTCTTGAGCTTGAAGGTGCGGCCCATGATCTTGTCACTGAGGTCCTTGCCGTACTTGAAGTTCAGCTTGGGGCTGTAGTCACAGCCGCCCAGTAAACTGCCGAGGCCCAGCAGGCCCATACCGGTCAGCACTTTGCGGCGGGTGAATAACGTACTCATCAACTGTGCATCCTGTGAAACGCCTGCATTGCTCTGGATCTACACATCAGGCTTTGACAGCCAGGCATTGAAACGTAGAAACGAGGAGGGCGCCCAGTCTACCAACCCTGGCCAGCCCGCGTAATCTGCGACGTTCTGCCACAGGGGCGCGTGGCGCTTCATCCTTTTGCGGCTTCGATGGTAAAGTCGCCGCCATGAAATTGAGCCACCCTGACCGTTCGCTGATCGCCTGGGCCCTGTACTTTTGCGTGCTGATGAACCTGTTCGCCTGCGGTTTGGGGCATGGGCAAATGTTGGGCCAGCAGCTCAATGGCATCGGGGGGGCGTTCTGTTCGGTGGGCGGTAGCCAGGCGCCAGTTTCCGACAAAGGGTCAGGTATCCCGGCCTCCAGCAACATCTCGAACTACTTTGCCTGCCCGGTGTGCGCTGCCGTGACGGTGGCCATCGTGTTCCTCATCGGCCTGGCCTGGTTGCTGAGCCTTAAGCAAACCCCGCGCCCTACCCACGAGCGCCGCAACAAAGCCCCTCCGCGCTACTCATGGCCCTCGGCCAACCCTCGCGCTTCCCCCGCATTCTGACGTGTGCCTTGGGCCTCCTGTGATCAGGAGGCGTTCTATCGTCACGACTGTGAGTGCGTTTCATGAACCCTCTATTGCCTGCCGGCGCCAGCCGCCTGGTCAGCAAGGCGTCCCGTCGCTTGCGCGCGGAGCCGTTGCGGCCCGAATACCCCAGCAATTCCCGCTGCTTCGTGCATTTGGATGCACGCTTGTTGCCGCATTGGCATGCCTTGTTCGATATTTGCCCGGCACTGCTCAAGCTTGATCCGCCGGAGGGCTTGAACCTGTTTCGCAGCTTCATGACATGGGCCTATCGCAACCAGACGCCGCAGGATTGGACCTATCACCTGAATGTCTGCCGCTGGCTGCTCACGTCGCCGTATCGATTACAGATCGACGACGAACCCATTGAGGCGTTTATGGCGGCAGCGGCAGCCCGCTGGATCAATACCGATGAAAGCCAGGCTCAGGGCGTGGTTCTTGGCTGGCGCGATTCGACGGTGTTTGATTGGAAGAGCGCTGCGGTGGTCGGCGTCGAACAGCAGGTACTGCCGGCCCCTACAGGCGACTTTGCCTGGTGCCCGCTGACCCGGCAGGCGGGCTTCAGCGGCTGGTTGCCGGTGCCGTAGGGTTAAGGCGAACCCATTGCGCAACGCTGGCCACGACGATGCCTTGAGCGCAGGCCGGTGGCGGCCTCAATCGCGAAGCGTTTCGTCACGGCTTGAAGGCGATGCGGGCGGCTAGCTGCCGCTGCGCGTTGCCTTCTTCTTGGTCTTCTTGCTGGTGGGCTGCTTGTTTGACGAGCCACTGGTGGAGGCCTTTTCTTTCGGCGGTGTGTCAGCTTTTTTGGTGGAGTCCGAAGGGCTGCTGGGATAGGTGCCCGGAGGCAATGCGGAGCCGGCGAAGCGGTTGCCGTTAAGCGAGTTTGCCGGAGCGACATTATCGCCAAAAGCGGCGAAGGCTGGGCTTGCCAGCAGGGCCGTAAAACCGACGATAAGCAAAATCCTTTGGGAAGTACTGGTCTTCATGACGCTTTCCCCTTGATTAGGCCGAAGCCCGGAAAAAACCGGGCCCCGGTGGTGTTTCAATCAAGACTTCTTGCCGCCGCCGGCGCTGTGCGCGCCGCCTTTTTTACCGGCTTCAGAAGCCTTTTCACGGTCATTGGCAAAATTGCCGCCGGAGCCTTGACCACCGCTTTTGTGCGGGGTGTCCGGCTTGCCTTTGCCGCCTGCGCCTGTCGTGGTTTTTCCGTTAGTAGCCATTTCCAAATTCCTCATCAATGAGTGAATCAATTCAATGGTGTCGCTTAATTGGGAATGCGCCATCCAAATCAAAGTTTGAAAAAGTTCGCGAGCATGCGACGAGCGGTTATTACCCGCCGCTGACTTTCCAATGCTTGATGTCTTCGGAAAACACCACCTGCTTGACCTCATGGGCGATCCCGTAAGCCAGTGATTCATGGGCGGCAATGACTTTTTCCTCGGCCGACAGGCACTTGAAAATATCCAGCTGGGTATCGGCCTGGGTGGTCTCCAGCTCATAGATTTTCACATAGCGCGCCAAATCGTTATCCAGGCTCGACAGGTACTCGCGCAGGCGCTGGTGGTCCACCGAGCTTTGGCTGAAATACCAGTTCATCGGGTGGATCAAAAAACGCGAGTGCGGTGTGGTGATGCGACGGTTCGCCGCCAGGAACATGATGATGCCCATGGATTCGATATTGCCCGCGTTAATCGCGCACAACGGCACCGGCAGCGCCTTGAGGAAGGTGTAGAGGGTAAAGCCGAAATTGGTGCTGCCACCGGTGGTCGAGAGGTTCAGCAGCAGGGAACTGGCGCCTTCGTCAATCGCATCCAGGCAACAGTCGCGAAAGCGTTCGCTGGTACCCTGGTCGATCTGGCAGTGAAAGTGAATAACGTGCTCTGTCATCCTGAACCTCCGTAGTCCAACGCAAAAGAGGTAACTGGGGTTGAGTCTAGAAGGTTGCTCAAGATGCGCCGCGATGATTGGGCGTGAGTGCTGGCTGAAAATCAGATGGAACCCTGAAGCGATCTGCTTGACCTAACGCATAGACCTCAGGAGGTGAATCATGCAATTAGAATATATCTGGATCATTTTGGCAGTGGTTCTGCTGATTCTGGAATTGTGGGCGATCAACGTCGTTTTGCGCAGCACCGGTGGCTGGGAGACCAAAGGGTTGTGGTTGATCATTCTGATCTTCGTACCGCTGTTCGGGCTGATCGCCTGGGCCATGTTCGGGCCAAAACGCGAGATGCCTGAAGTTCGAAAAAACTGACGCTGAACCCGACTGAAAACAGGCGCCCAAGGGGCGCCTGTTTGCATTCCAGGCCCTGCGTTAACCTGCAACGGCCTTGGCAATCGCCTCGTTGAACGCCGGCAAGTCATCCGGTGTACGCGAGGTAATCAAGGTCCAGCCATTGGCGGTGCACGCTTTGACTTCGGCGTCGACCCAGCCGGCAGCGCCGGCATTTTCGAGGTCGATGCGTACGCTCTTGTAGGAGGTCAAGGTCTTGCCCTTGATCACCCCCGCGTCGATCAGCGCCCAGGGTCCATGACAGATTGCTGCGATGGTTTTGCCGGCCTTGACGAAATCGTTGATCAGTTTCAACGCTGCCGCATCCTGGCGCAGGGTGTCGGCATTGACGGTGCCGCCAGGGATGACCAGGGCGTCAAAGTCGCTGCTGGTGACATCCGCGAGCTGCACGTCGGATTCCACGGCTTGATCCTTCTCGGTATCGCCGACGAAGGTCTGGGTGGTGCCACCTTTGCTGGAGGCGTGAGTGACAGTCGCACCGTAACCGCGCAGGGCTTGCAGCGGCTTGAGCAGTTCATCGCGCTCGATACCGGTGTTGGAGGTGATGATGAGGATGTTCTTGCCGTTGAGTTGCGAACTCATGGTCGAGTGTCTCCTAAGTCAGGGAAGGATCAATGGGCGTGATTGGCTTGCAGCTCCTTGGCCATTTTCAGGTGGGCTTCAAGGGTCGGCAGCGTTTTGGTGGCGAAGGCTTTCAACTCGGCGTTGTCCGAAGAAGCAGCTTCTTTCTTGAACAGTTCGACGGTTTTTTCGTGGGCCGCCACCTGGTTGTTGGCGTAGGCCTTGTCGAACGATTCGTCGCGCAGTTCCAGGATGGCCTTCTTGGCTTTGTCGGTCAGCGCGGCGTCATCGGGGACTTCGATGTCCAGCTTCTTCGCCAGTGCCGCCAGTTCCTGGTTGGCTTTGGTGTGGTCGGTGACCATGTGTTGGGCGAAAGTCTTCACGTCGCTCGCGCTGCTTTTTTCCAGCGCCAGCTTGCCGGCTTCCACCTCGGTGATACCGCCTTGGGCGGCGTCGTCGACAAAGCTGTTGGACGTGGCGGCCATGGCCGTGGTCATGGAGCCCGCAACCAGCACAAAGGTCAGGCCCATTTGTTTCATCAGCAGAGTAGTCATGGTGAATCTCCTTGAAATCGACAATGGCGTGATGCCGTACCTGATGGTTGAGCGAGTGCTGGAGCAAAAGGTTTAAATTAATTCGCAGTTATTTCGCCGGTGGCACTGGCGGGCAATTTCCTTGAACTAACCCAATTCGCAGGGCTCTGCTGCATAAGTGCCTGCCGATTTAGGTGGGCGTTCAACTGCCTGGAGATACACCGTGACCGATCACAAAACCGTCGATAAAACCCCGTCGCCCATCAGTTCGGAAGACGCGCAGAAAGGCACCGAAAAACCTGCCAAAGGGCAGACGCTGGAACGTGCGAACCCGCATACCGAAACCGTGGACAAGGTGCTGACGCCCACGTCGATCAAGGACACCGAGCGCCAGACCGACGCCATCAACGAGCAGGCCGCCAAGGCTGAGCGCAAGTTGGGCCACTGAGCATGGCTCGGTCCATTACGGCGTCTGAACTGGGCATCGAGCTCAAGCCCGGGGATGACGCCAGCCTGTTCAGATGGTTCATTGCCAGCTTCCTGATGGGCAAGCGTATCCAGGCGCCCATTGCGGCGCAGGCTTACAAGGTGATCGTGGAAGAGCAGGGCCGCGACACTGCGCGCAAGTTGCAGCACTGCACATCGCGTGAACTGGTCAGCATGCTCGGGCGCGCCCATTACGTGCGTTACGACGAAACCACGGCGCAGCGCTTGCTCGACCTCAGCGCCAAATTGAACGCCGAGTACGCCGGCAAAATCACCCATATTCGCAGCGCCAGCCAGGACCGTCAGGCTTTTGAAAAGCGCTTGGGCGAATTCGATGGCGTCGGGCCCAAGACGATCGAGATTTTCATGCGCGACGCGGCCACGGTGCTGTTTTGACGGCACGGCTGTATGTGGGGTGTGCCGGCTGGAGTTTGCCCCGCGAACGCTGGCCGGACTTTGCCGGCCAGGGCACGCATTTGCAGCGTTATGCAGCGCGTTTCAATGCGGTGGAAATCAACAGCTCGTTTTACCGCCCGCACCAGCCCAAGACTTACCAGCGCTGGGCGGAATCGGTGCCGCCGGCGTTTCGGTTTTCGGTCAAGGTGCCCAAGCGCATCACCCATGAACTGCGTTTACAGCACTGCGAGGCGGCGCTGGATGAGTTCCTTGGGCAGTGCCTGCATCTGGGGGAAAAGCTCGGCTGCCTGCTGGTTCAACTACCGCCTTCGCTGAGCTATGACCCCGTTGTGGCCGCAGGGTTTTTCAGTGCAGTGCGCCAGCGCTTTGCCGGTGCCGTTGTGCTGGAACCGCGCCATGCCACGTGGCTTGAGGCTCAAGCGTTGTTGGTGGAGATGCAGATGGGGCGCGTGGTCGCCGACCCAGCGGTGATCGACGCGGGCGTGGGTTGGCAGGGCGTACAGTATTGGCGCCTGCACGGTTCGCCGCGTATCTACCACAGCGCCTATGGCCCGCAACGGGTGCAGGCGTTCGCGCGACAGTTGAACCACGCTGTCGCAGCCGGCGTTCCCACCTGGTGCATCTTCGATAACACCGCCAGCGGCCACGCAGTGACCGATGCGTTGTGTCTAGTCGACCTCCACGCGCAGCACTTCCAGGCCTAACTGCTCATACGCCTCGACACTCGGCACATGCCACTCCGTGATAAGCGTATGGATTCGGTTGCACGGCGCGACCACAAAGGGTTCCACCGCGCCGAGCTTATCGGCCAGGGTCACGGCCACGACATGGGATGCGCTGTCGAGCAAGGCTTGTTTGACCGCTACTTCATCGAAATGCAGCGAGCTGATACCGACCTGTGGATGCAGCGCGCACACGCCGGTAAACAGCAGGTCGGCCTTGATGCTCTGGATCAGGCGCACGGCATCCTGGCCGCTGGTGGACAAGGTGGCGGGGTTGAGCTGGCCACCGGCGAGGATCACTTTTACCTCGGGATGATCCGCCAGGGCGATGGCGATCATCGGCGACGGCGTGACCACGGTCAGGCGGATCGAGCGCGGTAACGACTGGGCAATCTGCAGTGTGGTAGAGCCGGAATCGAACAGTACGATCTGGCCATCCTCCACCAGGTCAGCCGCCAGTTGCGCGAGGTGGCGCTTGACCTCGTTGGTCTCGCCGACGCGGGTGAAGAAGTCCTTTCCGGTGTCTTTGGGCCGGGGCAGGGCGCCGCCGTGCACGCGTTGTAACAAGCCGGCAGCGGCGAGTTCGCCGAGGTCGCGGCGAATGGTGTCCTGGGACACGGCAAAGTGTTCAACCAGCTCAGACGCGGTGACTTTACCGTCGCGCTCCAGCAGCAACAGGATCTTTTGTTTGCGCAAAGAAGGCAGGTCGACAGCTTGGTGGGTGTTGTGCATGTTTGTGCTTCTTTTTGCGGGTTTATGCGAGATTAATCATCTGCCGAAGTAAACGCAATGGCTGGTTGCGCAGCCGATCGGCGGTTACTCTCTGCGCTCAGTTCAGGGAGAGGTGACCCAGATGTCGTTGATCACAACCATCGAAGACTTACGCAAACTGGCGCAGAAACGTGTCCCCCGGATGTTTTACGATTACGCCGATTCCGGCTCCTGGACTGAAAGTACCTACCGGGCGAATGAAAGTGATTTTGCCCGCATCAAATTCCGCCAGCGGGTGGCGCGCAATATCGATGAGCGTTCGATCCGCGCCACCATGATTGGCCAGGACATGGCCATGCCTGTCGCCCTTGCGCCCACTGGTCTGGCGGGTATGCAGCATGCCGATGGCGAGATCCTGACCGCCCGCGCCGCCGCCGCTTTTGGCCTGCGCTATACCTTGTCGACCATGAGCATCTGCTCGTTGGAAGACATTGCCGAACACGTAGGCCAGCCGTTCTGGTTCCAGCTGTATGTGATGCGTGATCGCGGGTTTATCGAGCAGTTGATCGAGCGCGCCAAGGCCGCCGGGGTGGACGCGCTGGTGCTGACTCTCGACTTGCAGATTCTCGGGCAACGCCATAAGGACTTGATCAACGGTCTGTCGGCGCCGCCCAAACTGACCCTGCCGAATATCCTCAACATGATGACCAAACCGCGTTGGGTGATGGGCATGCTGGGCACCCAACGTCGCGGCTTCGGCAATATCGTCGGGCATGTGAAAGGCGTGGCGGACATGAGTTCGCTGTCGTCGTGGACCGCCCAGCAATTCGACCCGCGCCTGAGTTGGGATGATGTGGAGTGGATCAAGAAATGCTGGGGCGGCAAGCTGATCATCAAGGGCATCCTTGATGTGGAAGATGCGCGCCTGGCGGCCAATTCCGGTGCGGATGCGTTGGTGGTGAGCAACCACGGTGGCCGTCAGCTGGATGGGGGCGCCGTCGAGCATCAGCCAGTTACCGGCGATTGTCGAGGCGGTGGGCAATCAGATTGAAGTGTGGCTCGACGGCGGCATTCGCTCCGGCCAGGACGTACTTAAAGCCATGGCATTGGGCGCGAAAGGCACCCTGATCGGCCGCCCGCATTTGTATGGTTTGGGGGCAATGGGCGAGGCGGGCGTGACCAAGGCCCTTGACATCATCGCCCGTGAGCTGGATGTGTCGATGGCACTGTGCGGCTATAACGATATACGCAATGTGAATCGCGAGATTTTGCTGCCGGGTACCTTTCCCACAGGCGTTTATTGAGCAAAAAAATCGTAAAAAAGTAAAAAGAGTTGTCCACGAAAACCGTGGGTATCTCTGTGGATAACTTTGCGAAGGCCCGGCAGGGTTGGCGATTTAACCCTCGGTTAATATTTGATCAACTGTCGGCGCGGGCCAGTATGGGCAGGGTTTACGCTTGACAGCCAAGCGCGAACCCAGTGCCGAAAAGCATTTTTATGAGTCGTCACCACGGCCTGTGGAGTGCGTGACCACCTGCGCCGGCCCCTTTGATCGCATCAGATTGTCCAGCGCCTGGCCATAACTGTGGCCGGCCAGGCTCATGCTGTTGTTATGGGTGGCGCCGGGCACCAGCAATAACCGCTTGGGTTCCTGGGCGGCTTCAAACAATTGTTGGCTGAAACGCGGTGGCACGTACTGGTCGGCGAGGCCATGCACGACCAGCAGGGGCATGTGCACGTCGGCAATCTTGTCGATGGAATCGAACTTCTGCGACAGCAACCAGCGCACCGGCAGCGAGGTATTGGCCACGGCTGCGGCCGCGTCCCCGAGTGAAGTGAAGGTGGACTCGATCACGAGCCCGCGCACGGGAACCGGCGTCTGTTTACTCAACTGCGCGGCCAGGTCGATGGCGACCGCACCGCCCAGTGAGTGCCCGTAGATCAGGCGTTTGCCGGGGTCGGGCTGCAACACCTGAAAGCGCTCCCAGGCAATGCGCGCGTCTTCATACACCGTGGTTTCCGAAGGCAGGTCACCGTGGCTTTGGCCAAAACCCCGGTAGTCGATGGCCAGCACCGAGAAGCCCAGCGCGTGCAATTGCTCAATGCGAAACAGTTGCCCGGTGAGGTTCCAGCGCACGCCGTGCAGGTAGAGGATCGCCGGCGCATCCTGCTTGTCCGCCGGGTACCACCAGCCGTGGAGGTTCTGCCCTGGTTTGAAACTGGCGGGCTTGATATCGAATTCCTGTACGGCCTTGGGCAGGCCGGTGTACCAACCGGCGGTGCCCGGCTCGATGCGAAACACCAGCTCGCGTTCCTTGTGTTGCAGCACCGCGCAGCCCACCGGCAGGCCGATGATCAGAATGGCCATGCACAGCAGGGGAAACCAGCGCAGGCCCAGGCGAGACAGAAAACGAGATGGCATGAAGGTTCCAGGACAAAGGCGAAGCACGCGTTTTACCAGATGGTGCAAGACCGCAGGAATTAATTCGACAGTCGACCCAGGGGTTTGCTTGCAAAGTGTTACCGCATTGAATGCCGCGTGCGCAGGTTGTTAGGGTGGGCGATCGAACAGGAAAGTACGCACATGGATTTCATAGGTAAAACGGCAATCGTCACCGGTGGCGCGCGCGGGCTGGCACAGGTAAAGGCGGGCAGCGCTGAAGACGTTGCGGCCCAGTTGCATCGCATCAAACAGCCGCCGGTTCAGGCTGCTGCCATCCCCTGAACCCGATTGCGTCCCTGTGCCTTGGCCAGGTACAGCGCCTGGTCAGCCTGGGAGAGCAAGTGCGAGAGGTCGTGGCCTGCCGCATCGGTGGTGACGATGCCGATGCTGACGCTCAAATAGCCAGGCGCCAGCAGGTCGAGTTCGGCAAATGCCTGGCGAATCCGCTCGGCGACGTGAAAGGCACCGGTTTCATCGCTGTCGGCGAGCAAGCAGGCGAACTCTTCACCGCCAATGCGTGCGAACACGTCGGCGTTGCGCAGCGCGGCTTCAGTCACCCGGCTGAACGCGATCAGCACTTTATCGCCCATTGGGTGGCCAAAGCTGTCATTCAGGCGCTTGAAGTGGTCCAGGTCGCACAGCAGCAGGGCCGCGCACTGGTTGCGACGGGCGCTGTCCGCCAAGAGTTTTTCTCCCTTGAGCATAAAGGCGCGGCGGTTGCCGACACCGGTCAGCGCGTCACTGAAGGCGGCGGCCTTGAAGCGCAGCTCGGCGCGCTCCTTGACCATCGCCAGCGTGACGTAGGCGATGCCGATGGCGTACAGCATGGACTCAAACAGCATGAGCGAGAAAAACGGTACGCCTTCGCCGCCCGATAGCTGGGCACTCTTGATGGGCAGGCCGGTGTCGGTAAATGCGCGGATAGCATAGAAACCGGTGTGCGACAGGGTCAGTACCAGCGCGGGTACATAGGCCACTTCCAGGCTATCGCGTTTGCGCCACAGCTCCAGGACCGACAGCACTCCATACCCTGCCGCCAGCAGTGAATACAGGGTGACCCGCGCCGATAACGAGGCATAGAACTGCGGCACCAGGCACACCAGCAGCCACAGCCCGGCACCGGCAAAGATGCCCGGCACACTGGGTGGTTTCTGCACGAAGGTACGCATGGCGGTCCAGTTCATCGCGGCACTGAGCAACAGCACCACGTTGCCGATGATCAGCGCGACGAAGTCCATGCCCATGCCGCGCACCACGATCAGCCCCGTGCCCAGGGAGGCGAGCAGCAGCATGATGCCGAGGTAGCCCAGGGTCGGCTCGCGGCCACGGCTCCAGGCATGCGCCGTGAGCAGGCCCATCAGGCAGAATACGAACACGGCCACTATCAGTAGCGTCGGGATGTGCAGCATCATTTCCTTGAACCCGCAGAGAGATCCTTCTTGGGGCGCGATTGTAGCGGCAACTCATCCGCTTGACGCTGGTATTGCCGCCGCGACATGCTCCTGTTCCTTTGAGCCAAGACCTGACCATGGAAAACAGCCCCGTTCGCATCACCGCCGAAGAGACCCTCTCGGACAACTGGTACCTTCTGAAAAAATACAGTTTTGACTTGCGCCGCCGAGATGGCACCTGGCAAGCCCAGACCCGTGAAGTGTATGACCGAGGCAACGGGGCGACCATCCTGTTGTACAACCGTGAGCGGCGCACGGTGCTGCTGATCCGGCAGTTTCGCATGCCCACGTTCGTCAATGATTACCCGGGTTACTTGATCGAAGCCGCGGCCGGTTTGCTGGACAACGCCAGCCCCGAAGAGCGCATTCGCCTGGAAGCCGAGGAAGAGACCGGCTACCGCGTGGGCCATGTGGAAAAAATCTATTCGGCGTTCATGAGTCCGGGGTCGGTGACCGAGCGGATTCACTTCTTTATCGGCGAGTACCAGCCGGCGGACCAGGTCGGCACGGGTGGCGGCCTGGAGGAGGAGGGCGAAGACATCGAGGTGCTGGAGCGGGGTTTTGAACAGGCGCTGGCGATGGTGCAGAGCGGTGAGATTGTGGATGGCAAAACCATCATGCTGTTGCAGCACCTTGAATTGCGCATGTTGAAAGAAGGGTGGTGACGCTTGATGCGCTGGTGTGCATTGCTGTGTGTGCTGGCGGCGGGCACTAGCCAGGCGGCCGATGCCTTCTATTTTTGGGCTGACCCTGTGCCGAAAACGCCGGGGACATTGTTGCGCAGCGAAGCACTGACGCCGCAGCAAAGCCTGGCCTCGGCCGCGCAGAACCTGCGGATTTTGTATGCCTCCACTGATGGCCTCGACGACACCACACCCATCGCGGTGTCCGGTGCGCTGTTCCTGCCCAAGGGCACACCCCCTGTGGGTGGCTGGCCGCTGATGGCCTGGGCCCATGGCACGGTCGGCAGCGCTGACCGTTGTGCACCGTCGCTTAACGAGCGCAGCCCACGGGATACGCGCTACCTCAATTATTGGCTCGACCAGGGCTACGCGATTGTGGCCACCGATTATCAGGGCTTGGGCACGCCGGGCCTGCACCCTTACGGGCTCACTCGGCCGCTGGCCTATGGCGTGCTGGACAGTATTCGTGCTGTGGGTGCGGCAGATTTCAAACTGTCCAGGCGCGTGGTGGTGTTCGGGCAGTCCCAGGGCGGTCGGGCGGCGTTTGCCACGGCGGTGTTGGCCAAAGGCTATGCGCCAGAGCTGGAGATTGTGGGGGTGGTGGCGACGGGGACGCCGTATGCCACCGCACACGCCCAAGGCCAAAGCCCGGAGCTTGAAAACGCCCGCCGTTCGGTGGTGCCCACGTTTGCCTATAACCTGTTGCGGCTGAGCACGGCCAGTTTGCTGGACCCCGCCTTTGTGCCGGCCGATTACTTGGCCGAACAGGCGCTGCCAGCGTTCAAAGCCAGTCAGGATGAGTGCCTGCATGCCATCGAGCAGCGGGTGGTGGCGGACGGGTTGACCTTTAACACCAGCTTCAAGCAGTCGCCCAAGGCGGCGCTGGAGCGGGTTAATCGGGCGTCGGCTTACCCCTCGTTGAAAACGGAAATTCCGATTTTTCTCGGCACGGGGGGCAAGGACCTTGATGTGTTTGTGCCGGGGCAGAAGGCGTTGGTACGGGATGCGTGCAAGGTTGGGGACCGGGTTGAATGGCATTTTTATCCGGAACTGGATCACTCCGCGACTGTTAATGGGTCTTTGGGCGATTCGACCGGGTTTGTTCGGCGGGCGTTTGCGGGGGCGGTGATTGGCGGAAATTGTGGGCGCTGATGTGTGTCGGCGCCCTGCACCGATGCGATGCGAGCACCTCGGTCTATCAGTGACATTCAGCCGATGCCATCGCAGCGGTTCGGCGGTCCGACAAGCCAGCGCCCACATTTGACCGAATCCGTTCCATGATCAGGTCGGCTGCCAGGCCGCCTCGCTTTCAAAAACCAACAACACCCACTCCCGACTACCGGCTATTGTCAGAAAATTCGCACAGGAGTACAAATGTACTCCATGACGACCTTAACCCCCCGCCGTACTGCCATCCTGACCTTTATCCGCGACCGTATCGCGCAACAAGGCCAACCCCCCAGCCTCGCCGAGATCGCCGAGGCGTTTGGCTTTGCCTCGCGCAGTGTCGCTCGCAAGCATGTGGTGGCCCTGACCGAAGCCGGCTTCATTGAGGTCAACCCCAATCAGGCGCGCGGTATCCGCCTGCTCAACCAACCGGCACGCCCCGAATGGCTGGACGTCCCCGTCCTCGGTCGCGTCGCGGCAGGCTTGCCCATCGGCGCCGACGCCGAAGTGCACAGTCGCCTGCAACTCGACCCTGGCACCTTCGCGAAAACCCCTGACTACCTGCTGCGTGTGCAGGGCGACTCAATGATCGAAGACGGCATCCTCGATGGCGATCTGGTGGGCGTACGCCGCAGCGCCGAGGCCTTGAATGGGCAGATTGTAGTGGCGCGCCTGGACGGCGAAGTCACCATCAAACGCTTCGAACGTCACGGCGACCATGTACGCCTGCTGCCACGCAACCCCGCGTATCAACCCATCGTGGTAGGCCCTGATCAGGACCTGGCTATCGAAGGGGTGTTCTGCGGCCTGGTGAGGCAAGGCTGATGGGCGCCGTCGTTGCACTGGACTCGCTGTTCAATGGCGGCCGAGTCTGGAAGGGCCGGCCTGCCGCACCAGCGGCCAGCGTGCATCCCACAGGGCTTGCGGCGCTGGATGCGGTGCTGCCCAGCGGCGGCTGGCCAGAATCGGCCTTGAGTGAAATCCTGATGGCCAAGGAGGGTGTCGGCGAACTGCAATTGGTACTGCCGACCCTGGCGCGCTTGTCGGCGGCAGGGGAGCGCATTGTGCTCGTGGCACCGCCCTACACCCCGTACCCTCACGCCTGGCAGAACGCCGGGGTGGATTTGCGCCAGCTCTCGGTGATCCAGGCCGAGGAACGTGATGCATTGTGGGCGGTGGAGCAGTGCCTGCGTTCCGGCAGCTGCGGCGCGGTGTTGTGCTGGCCGCGCAAGGCCGATGACCGGGCCTTGCGCCGCTTGCAGGTGGCGGCGGAAACCGGGCAGACCCTGGCGTTTGCCTGGCGATCCTTGAATGAGGCGGTCAACGCGTCGCCCGCCGCCTTGCGCCTGGCGGTCGAAGCCAGGCCTGCCCAGGTGCGGGTGCTCAAGTGCCGCGGTGGGCTGGCCCATCCGGCGCCGATTGCGCTGGCGGGGCACTGAGGTTGCCATGCGCTGGGTGTGTATTGTCTTCCCGCAATTGGCGCTGGACGGGGTGCAGCGTGTGCATCCCGAACCCGACCAACCGCTGGCGCTGCTGGCCGGTACGCCGCAGCGCCGTGTGCTGCAAACCGTCAATGACGCCGCGCGCGCCTTGGGTTTACGCCCCGGCCAATCCCTGACGGCGGCGCATGCCCTGGCCAAGACCTTTGCCAGCGCCGAATACGACCCCGCAGAGATCGAGCGTTGGCAGCAGTTTCTCGCCGCCTGGGCCTACCGTTTCAGTTCCCAGGTCAGCGTGTATTACCCGCGCGCCTTGTTGTTCGAGATCGAATCGAGCCTTGGGCTGTTCGGGCCGTGGCCGCAGCTCGAGGCGCGTTTGCGCCAGGAGCTGACCGAGCTGGGGTTTCGCCACCGTATCGTTGCCGCCCCCAACCCGGCGGCGGCGCGGGTGCTGGCGAATAGTTACGATGGCCTGGCCGTGGCCGATGATCACGCCTTGATGCAGGCGTTGGCGCCACTGCCCATCGACCGCGCCGGTCTCGACCCGCAGGCTGCCACGGCCTTGTCGCGCATGGGCCTGCGTACGTTGGCCCAGGTGCAGGCGTTGCCCCGGCATACCCTGGCACGGCGCTTTGACGCCGATTTGCTCAAGCACCTGGATGCGCTGAGCGGGCAGCGGCCGTTGGCCCTGGCGTTCTATCAGCCGCCGGACCGCTTCGATGTGCGCATCGAGTTGAATTTCGACGTGCAGTCCCACCAGGCGCTGCTGTTCCCCTTGCGTCGTTTAACTGGCGACCTGTCCGCCTTCCTGTGTGGGCGCGACAGTGGCGTGCAGCGTTTCGACCTGCATTTGGAACACGCCCAGGCGCCCGACAGCGTGATCAAGGTCGGCCTGCTCAGCGCCGAACGTGAGCCGGCGATGCTGTTTGAGCTGGCCCGAGGGCGCCTTGAGCAGGTGCAAGTCACCGCGCCGGTACGCGGCTTTCGCTTGGTGGCCCAGGACTTGCCGGTGTTTGTGCCGCAACGCCAGGACCTGTTCGACGATCGCCCGCAACAGACCTTGCCCTGGGCGCAACTGCGCGAACGCCTGCGTGCGCGTCTGGGCGATGAGGCGGTGCAAGGCCTGCGTTTTCACGCCGACCACCGCCCCGAATGCGCCTGGCAAGCGGCCGCCGACAACCGCGCGTGCCCGACCTTGAACAAGGTGCAACGCCCCGGTTGGTTGCTGCATGAACCGACCTTGCTGGCCGAGCACGGTGTACAGATTTTGATGGGCCCGGAACGCATCGAATCCGGCTGGTGGGATGGCGCCGATATCCGCCGCGACTATTACCTGATCCAGACCCGCGCCGGCCAGCAAGGCTGGGCCTATCGCACCGTGGGGCAAAGCGATGGGCTGTGGCTGCAAGGCTGGTTTGCATGAGCTACGCCGAGCTGCATTGCCTGTCCAATTTCAGTTTCCAGCGCGGCGCCTCCAGTGCGCTGGAGTTGTTCGAGCGCGCCAAGCGTCAGGGCTACAGCGCCCTGGCGATCACCGACGAATGCACGTTGTCGGGCATCGTGCGTGCCTGGCAGGCAGCGAAGGCGGTGGACTTGCCGTTGATTATCGGCAGCGAGATGCGCATCGAGAACGGCCCGAAACTGGTGTTGCTGGTGGAGGACCTTACCGGCTACCAGCACCTGTGCCGCTTGATTACCGTGGCCCGTCGCCGCGCCGAAAAAGGCCGCTATCGCCTGCTGCACGAGGACTTCGCACAACCGCTGCCCGGCCTGCTGGCGCTGTGGGTGGCCGAAGACAGCGACACCCAGGCCTCGATCCAATGGCTGCGCCACACCTTCGCCGAACGCCTGTGGCTGGCGGTGCATCTGCACTGCGGCCAGGACGATACGCGCCATCTGGAGCAGCGCTTGCACTTGGCCGCCAGCCTGCAGATTCCGGCGGTGGCGTGCGGCGATGTGCACATGCATGCGCGTGGCCGCCGCGCCCTGCAAGACACCATGACCGCTATCCGCCATCACGTGCCGGTGGCCGAAGCCGGCACGCGTTTACATCCCAATGGCGAACGGCACTTGCGCAGCCTGCAGGCCCTGGCCGCACTGTACCCGCAAGCCTTGCTTGACGAGACCTTGGCCATCGCACGTCGCTGCACCTTCGACTTGAGCCAATTGCGCTACCACTACCCGCGCGAGTTGGTGCCCGACGGCCATAACGCAAAATCCTGGTTGCGCGCCGTGACCGAAGAAGGCATCGCGCAGCGTTGGCCGCAGGGCGTCGATGCGAAGACCTTGCAGCAGATCAACCATGAACTGGAGCTGATCAGTGAGCTGGGCTACGAAAGCTATTTCCTCACGGTGCATGACATCGTGCGCTTCGCCCGCAGCCGCTCGATCCTGTGCCAGGGCCGGGGCTCGGCGGCCAACTCGGCGGTGTGTTTTGCCTTGGGCATCACCGAGATCAACCCGAGCCTGATGAATATGTTGTTCGAGCGCTTCCTGTCCAGGGAGCGCAACGAGCCGCCGGATATCGATGTCGATTTCGAACACGAACGCCGCGAAGAAGTGCTGCAGTACGTGTTCCAGCGCTACGGCCGCACCCGCGCGGCATTGACGGCGGTGGTCAGTTGTTACCACGCGGCCGGCGCGGTGCGCGATGTGGCCAAGGCCCTCGGCTTGCCGCCGGACCAGATCAATGCCCTGGCCGAGTGCTGCGGGCGCTGGAGCGAAGACGCGCCGCCGCTTGAGCGCCTGCGTGAAGGCGGCTTCGACCCGCAAAGCCCGATCCTGCGCCGGGTGCTCACGCTGACCCAGCAATTGATCGGCTTCCCTCGACACCTGTCCCAGCACCCCGGCGGCTTTGTGATTTCCGAATACCCGCTGGACACCCTGGTGCCGGTGGAAAACGCCGCCATGGCCGAGCGCACCATCATCCAGTGGGACAAGGACGACCTCGACGCCGTCGGCCTGCTCAAGGTGGATATCCTGGCGCTGGGCATGCTCAGCGCGATCCGCCGCTGTTTCGATTTGCTGCGCCGCCATCGCAACCTGAACCTGTCACTGGCGGACATACCCAAGGAAGATGCCGCCACCTACGCGATGATCAGCAAGGCCGACACCATCGGCGTGTTCCAGATCGAGTCGCGGGCGCAGATGTCGATGTTGCCGAGGCTGCGGCCGCAAACGTTCTACGACCTGGTGATTGAAGTCGCCATCGTACGGCCCGGGCCGATCCAGGGTGGCATGGTGCATCCGTATTTGCGTCGGCGGAACAAGGAAGAACCCACCACCTATCCTTCCCCGCAGCTCAAGGCGGTGCTGGAGCGTACCTTGGGGGTGCCGCTGTTTCAGGAGCAGGTGATGCAAATCGCCATGGTGGCCGCCGACTACGGCCCCGGCGAAGCCGACCAGTTGCGGCGCTCGATGGCTGCCTGGAAACGCCACGGAGGGCTTGAACCGCATCAGGAGCGCCTGCGCACCGGCATGCTCAAAAACGGCTACAGCGAGGCCTTTGCCGCGCAGATCTTCGAGCAGATCAAAGGCTTTGGCAGCTATGGCTTTCCCGAGTCCCACGCGGCCAGTTTCGCCTTGTTGACCTACGCCAGTTGCTGGCTCAAATGCCATGAACCGGCGGCCTTCGCCTGCGCGTTGATCAACAGCTGGCCCATGGGCTTCTACAGCCCGGACCAGATCCTGCAGGACGCGCGACGCCATCGGTTGCAGGTGCGCCCGGTGGATGTGCTGGCCAGTGACTGGGATTGCAGCCTGGAGCCCATCGACGGCCAGCAACCGGCGATTCGCATGGGCCTGCGCATGATCTCGGGGTTTCGCGAAGAGGACGCGCGGCGCATCGAAGTGGCGCGCCAATACCGGGCCTTCAGTGACATCGCCGACCTCGACGCGCGCGCCGGGCTGGATGCCCGGGCCCAAGCGTTGCTGGCAGATGCCGGTGCGTTGCGCGCGCTGGCCGGCAATCGACACGCCGCGCGCTGGGAAGTCGCTGGCGTACACAAGCAACTCGGGCTGTTTGCCGGCCTGCCCAGCCCTGACGAAGCCGTGGTAGAACTGCCGGAGCCCACGGTCGGTGAGGACTTGCAGGCTGACTACGCCACGGTTGGTACCACCCTTGGCCCGCACCCGTTGGCGTTGTTGCGCGATGAACTGCGTAAGCGGCGCTGTCGCAGCTCCCTGGAGTTGATGGCGGTGGCGCATGGGCGCAATGTCAGCGTTGCCGGCCTGGTCACCGGCCGGCAACGCCCAGGCACTGCCAGTGGCGTCACCTTCGTCACTCTGGAGGATGAGTTCGGCAATCTCAATGTGGTGGTCTGGCGCGACCTGGCTGAGCGTCAGCGCCAGGCCCTGGTCGGCTCGCGGCTGCTGAAAGTCGACGGGCGCTGGGAGGCGGTGGGCGAAGTACGGCACCTGATCGCTGGGCGTTTGACTGACCTGACGCCGTTGTTGGAAGGGATCAATGTGCGCAGTCGGGATTTTCACTAGTTGCCCATGTCTTCATGGATAAGCTATATGGAATGAAACGATTTATTGCAGCCAGGCTCCAAGCTTTAATAAGCGGAGCTGCGCCACCTACCCACCGTTTTGTTCGCCAAGAGCCAACCGATGCATTTTTTATCCAACACCCATGGCTGCCAAGGCTGGGGCGGTGAAATGGCCCAGCGGATCCGTGCGTTCGACTGGTCATCAACCGAGTTGGGGCCGATTGACGCGTGGCCCTACAGCTTGAGCTGCGCCGTACAGATGCTGCTGGCATCGCCCATGCCCATGGTGATGCTCTGGGGGCCGTTGGGGTACATGATTTACAACGACAGTTATTCGGTGTTTGCCGGTGGCCGGCATCCATACCTGTTGGGCACACCCGTGGAGCTGGGCTGGCCGGAAGTCGCTGACTTCAACCGCAATGTGCTGGATACGTGCCTCGCGGGTGGCACCTTGTCGTACCGCAACTTTCCGTTGGAGTTGCTGCGTAACGGTATGCCGGAAGAAGTCTGGATGGATCTTTCCTACAGTCCCGTGGCCGATGATAATCAGCAACCGGCCGGGGTTCTGGTGATCGTTACCGAGACCACTGAGCACGTGAAGTCCGAACGGGTGCGTCAGGAACTGACCCACAACCTCGAACAACGCGTGGCCGCCGAAGTGCAGGCGCGTTCCGCCGCTGAAGACCAACTGCGTCAGTCGCAAAAGCTCGAAGCCATCGGCGGCCTGACCGGCGGCGTAGCCCATGACTTCAATAACCTGCTGCAAGTGATCGCCGGCAACCTGCACTTGCTGGCCCGGCATGAGCCGGACAATGCCCAGGTGCAGCGCCGTGTCTCAGCGGCCATCGCAGCGGTGGAGCGTGGGGCCAAATTGTCATCGCAGCTGCTGGCTTTTGCGCGTCGCCAACCGTTATCGCCGGCGGTGTACAACCCGCAACGCATCTATGCAGGGCTGGGTGAGCTGCTGCAACGGGCGCTGGGGGAAACCATTCATCTCGACGTGCAACTGCCTCAGGACTCCTGGTGCATCAATGTCGACCGCAACCAGCTGGAAAACGCGCTGCTCAACCTGGCAATCAATGCCCGGGATGCCATGCAAGGCGAGGGCGTGATTCGCATCAACGGCGAAAACATCATTCTTAACCCTGGCGATTGCATCGGTAAAAGTATCAAGCCGGGTGAATACGTGCGCCTGGCGGTGACCGACACGGGCGTCGGTATGACGCCGGAGGTGCTCAAGCGCGCCTTCGAGCCGTTCTTTACCACCAAGCGTGAAGGGCACGGCACCGGCCTGGGCCTGAGCATGGTGTTCGGCTTTGTGCGGCAAAGTGGCGGGCATGTGGAGGTGTGGAGCGAGGAGGGCAACGGTTCGGTGGTGCAGATGTATTTCCCCCGCAGCCTGGAACCGGAAAGCTTCGATGAGCACAGCGAGATGGCGCCCCACAGCGGTGGCCAGGAAACCATTCTGGTGGTTGAAGACAATGAGGGCGTGCGCCTGACCGTCGTCGAACTGCTGCAGCAATCGGGCTACACCGTACTCACGGCCGAGGACGGCGACCGAGCGATGCAAGCGTTGCAAGGCGGGGTGCAGCCGGACCTGATTTTTACCGACGTGGTGATGCCGGGTCGGGTCAAAAGCACCGACCTGGCCGACTGGGCGCGCGTGCAGCAGCCGCCTGTCGCGGTGCTGTTCACCTCCGGCCACACCCGCGACACTCTCTCCACCAATCACCTGTTAAGCCCCGACATTCATCTGCTGAGCAAACCCTATAGCCCCGAAGCGCTTACGCATAGGGTGCGCAGCGTGCTCACCGCAAGACAAGGCTGCTCATGACTTCACAGCGCAACACCCCCCCGATCACGGCCCAACACCTCGGGTTTGTCCGTGTGCGGGGTGCCCGCGAACATAACTTGCGTAACGTCGATGTGGACATTCCCCGGGATGCCCTGGTGGTATTCACCGGTGTCTCGGGTTCCGGCAAATCATCCCTCGCGTTTTCCACGGTGTATGCCGAAGCCCAGCGCCGCTATTTCGAATCGGTGGCGCCCTATGCGCGGCGCCTGATCGACCAGGTCGGCGTACCCGATGTGGACTCCATCGAAGGCCTGCCACCGGCCGTGGCCCTGCAACAGCAGCGCGGCACGCCCAGTGCGCGTTCTTCGGTGGGCAGCGTCACTACCTTGTCGAGCCTGATCCGCATGCTGTACTCCCGCGCCGGCAGCTACCCGCCGGGGCAGGCGATGCTGTATGCCGAGGACTTTTCGCCGAACCTGCCCCAAGGGGCCTGCCCGCAATGCCATGGTTTGGGCCGTGTGTATGAGGTGACCGAGGCGCTGATGGTGCCCGATCCTTCCTTGACCATTCGCCAGCGCGCGGTGGCGTCCTGGCCGTTGGCATGGCAAGGGCAGAACCTGCGCGACATCCTGGTGACCCTCGGCTATGACGTGGACATCCCCTGGCGCGACTTGCCGAAAAAGCAGCGTGACTGGATCCTATTCACCGAAGAAACCCCGACCGTACCGGTGTACGCAGGCTTCACCCCCGAACAGACCCGCGACGCGTTGAAACGCAAGTTGGAGCCGAGCTACCAGGGCACGTTCAGCGGCGCGCGGCGCTATATCCTGCACACCTTCACCCATACCCAAAGTGCGCTGATGAAAAAGCGCGTCTCGCAATTCATGCAGGGCAGCGCCTGCCCGGCGTGCGAGGGCAAGCGGTTGAACCAGGCGGCGCTGTCGGTGAAGTTTGCCGGGGTGGATATCGGAGCGTTGTCGCAGCTGTCATTGGCGCAACTGGCCGAGTTGTTGCGTCCGGTGGCGGCGGGGCAGGACACCCTGAAACTGTCGGTGGAAAAGCGCCTCGCCGCCCAGCGTATTGCCCAGGACCTGCTTGAGCGCGTCAGCACGCTCACCGAGTTGGGCCTGGGCTATTTGTCCCTGGAGCGCAGTACGCCGACGTTGTCCTCCGGGGAGCTGCAGCGCCTGCGCCTGGCGACGCAATTGGGCTCGCAATTGTTCGGGGTGATCTATGTACTGGATGAGCCGTCCGCGGGCCTGCATCCGGCGGATGGCGAGGCACTGTTCACCGCGCTTGATCGATTGAAAGCCGCAGGCAATTCATTGTTTGTGGTGGAGCATGACCTGGAAACCATGCGCCGCGCCGACTGGCTGATCGACGTGGGGCCTGCGGCCGGTGAGCACGGCGGGCAAATCCTCTACAGTGGGCCGCCAGCCGGTTTGGCGGATGTGCAGGCCTCGCAGACGCGCGAGTATTTGTTCGCTGAGCGACGCCCGTCGCCCCCGGCGCGACGTGAGCCCGCTGGCTGGCTGAAGCTCGAAGGCGTGACGCGCAATAACCTCAATGAGGTGCGCGTGGACTTTCCGCTGGGCTGCTTTACGGCGGTGACCGGTATCTCCGGCTCGGGTAAATCCAGCCTGGTCAGCCAGGCGCTGCTGGAACTGGTGGGTACCGGCCTGGGCCGCGTGGTGCAAAGCGACGAAGAGCCGAGCCTGGAAGACGACACCCCGCAAAGCAGTGGCGGGCGGATCAGCAGCGGGCTGGAGCACATCCGCCGTCTGGTGCAGGTGGACCAGAAACCCATCGGCCGCACGCCGCGCTCCAACCTTGCGACCTACACCGGGCTGTTCGACAACGTGCGCAAACTCTTCGCCGCCACACCCGCGGCCAGGAAGCGCCACTATGACGCCGGGCAGTTCTCCTTCAACGTCGCCAAGGGCCGCTGCCCCACTTGCGAAGGGGAAGGGTTTGTCAGCGTCGAGTTGTTGTTCATGCCCAGCGTGTACGCGCCATGCCCGACTTGCCATGGTGCGCGCTATAACCCCGAGACGTTGGCAGTCACCTGGCAAGGCCTGAGCATTGCCCAGGTGCTGGGGCTCACGGTGGAGCAGGCGGTGGAGGTGTTTGCCGAACAGCCCGGTGTGTTGCGTTCGTTGCAGGTGCTGCGGGATATCGGCTTGGGGTATTTGCGCCTGGGCCAGCCGGCCACCGAACTGTCCGGCGGCGAGGCGCAGCGGATCAAGCTCGCCACCGAACTGCAACGCAATGCGCGGGGCGCCACGTTGTATGTGTTGGATGAGCCGACGACCGGCTTGCACCCGCGGGATGTGGACCGCTTGCTCAGCCAGCTTAATCAGCTGGTGGACGCAGGGCATACGGTGGTTGTGGTGGAACACGAAATGCGCGTGGTGGCCCAGAGTGACTGGGTGATTGATATCGGGCCCGGGGCCGGGGATTTGGGCGGGAAGGTGGTGGCCTGTGGCACGCCGCAGACAGTCGCGAAAAGCAAGACCAGCCGGACCGCTCCGTTTCTGGCGCGAGAGCTGCCCTAAGCGTCAGCGCCAAACAAAGGTGGGAGCGGGCTTGCTTGCGAATCGCGAGTGTCAGTCTAAATAGCTATCGACTGATCCAGCGCATTCGCGAGCAAGCCCACTCCCACAGGATTACCCGTGTTCAGCCAGCTGTTGCTTGGCCAGCTTCACCACGTTTTCAAGCGTAAACCCAAACTTCTCCTGCAAGTTGGCCAGTGGCGCCGACGCGCCAAAGCTGTTCATCACCACTTTGGCGCCGGTCTGGCCGACATAGCGGTCCCAGCCCAACGGGCCTGCCTGTTCCACCACCACCCGCGCCTTGACCGCTGGCGGCAGCACGCTGTCGCGGTAAGCCGCGTCCTGCTCTTCAAACAGCTCCCAGCTCGGCATCGAGACCACCTGCGCGGCAACCCCTTCGGCTGTCAGTTGTTCATACGCCGCCACTGCGAGGCTGACTTCACTGCCCGTCGCCAACAGCAGCACTTCAGGCTTGTCCGCACCGGCCAACACGTAAGCCCCCTTGGCGGCACCCGATGCGGCCGCGTACTTCATACGATCCAGCGTCGGCAAAGCCTGACGTGACAACACCACGCAACTTGGCCGATGGGTTTGCGCCAGGGCGACTTTCCACAGTTCCAGGGTTTCGTTGGCATCGCCCGGGCGCAGGGTCAGCAGCCCCGGCGTGGCACGCAGTTGAGTCAGGTGTTCGATCGGTTGGTGGGTCGGCCCATCTTCGCCCACACCAATCGAGTCATGGGTAAACACGAACACCACCGGCAATTCCATGATCGCCGCCAGGCGGATCGGCGGCTTCATGTAGTCGCTGAATACCAGGAACGTCGAGGTATACGGGCGCAGGTAGGACAGCGCCATGCCATTGGCGATTGCGCCCATGGCGTGCTCGCGGATGCCAAAGTGCAGGTTGCGCCCGCTGTAGTCGTCAGCACTGAAACGCCCGGCCCCGTCGAAGGTGAGGTTGGTCTTGGTCGACGGTGACAGATCCGCCGAGCCGCCGAGCAGCCAGGGGATTTGCTGGGCGAAGGCATTGAGCACCTCACCACCGGCGGCACGGCTGGCCACGCCTTTGGCGTCGGCGTTGAAGGTGGGCAACTCATCCTGCCAATGCTCCGGCATTTCGCCGGCGCGCATGCGGCTCAGTTCGTCCGCCAGTTCAGGCTCGTACTGTGCCAACTGCGCCAAGTGCCGGTTCCATTCTTCATACAGCGGCTCGCTACGCTCCAGCAGTACATCACGCAGCACCGTGCGGGCTTCATCGGGCACCAGGAAGCTGGAATCCTGCGGCCAGCCGTAAGCGGCTTTGGTCAGGCGGATTTCTTCAACGCCCAGGGGTTCGCCGTGGGCGGCGGCGGTGTTGTGTTTGTGGGGCGAGCCGTAGCCGATCACGCTGTCGACCACAATCAGGGTCGGCGCGCCGGTGTTGGTCTTGAAGGTTTCCAGCGCTGCGCTCAAGGCCTGCAGGTCATTGGCATCGGTGACGTGCACGGTGTGCCAGCCATAGGCCTGAAAACGCTTGGCCACGTCTTCACTGAACGCCAGTTCGGTGTGGCCCTCGATACTGATGGTGTTGTTGTCGTAGATCCAGCAGAGGTTATCCAGCTTCAAATGCCCGGCCATGGACGCCGCTTCGCTGCTGATGCCCTCCATCATGTCGCCGTCACCGCACAGGGTGTAGACGTTGTAATCGAACAGCACTTTGCCGTCGCGGTTGAAACGCTTGCCCAGCCAACGCTCGGCCATGGCCATGCCGACGCTGTTGGCGCAACCCTGGCCCAGCGGGCCGGTGGTGGTTTCTACGCCGGTGGTCATGCGGTACTCGGGGTGGCCCGGGGTCTTGGAACCCATCTGCCGGAACTGCTTGATATCGTCCAGGCTGATCGCCGGCTGGCCCGAGCGTTTGCCGTGGGCATCAATCTCGACCACACCGGCCAGGTGCAGCAGCGAATACAACAGCATCGACGCATGCCCCACCGACAACACAAAACGATCACGGTTGGGCCAATCTGGATGGTGCGGGTGATAGCGCAGGAACCGGCTCCACAGCGTGTACCCCACCGGCGCCAGGCCCATGGGCGTGCCGGGGTGGCCGGAGTTGGCCTTCTGCACGGCGTCCATGGCCAGGGTGCGAATCGTGTTGATGCATTGGGTGTCGACAGCAGTGGCAGCATGAGTCATGAAACCGTTCTCCCTCAGGTGGCGATCTACAGTGGAGGGCAGGGGGCGGCAAAGGTTTGATCCCATCGGTCGCGCTGCGACGAACGGGGCTGCATTGACCCAAGACATGACAAGACCCCTTGGAATGGGCTAGCTTCAAGAGCGTAGGCCATTGATCAACTTGCGGAGGTACTCCATGCCAGTGAAACACGACCTGTATCAGGATTTGGGTTTGAGCAAGGAAGTCGTTCACGAACGCAGGAGGAGCGATGACCGCTTGAATTCGCTGCTCGAACAATACGATGCCGCCGACAAGGAGGTAGTCGTTTTCGAATCGTCAGGCGGAGCGGATGACGAACTGGAGAAGTTGAAGAAGAAACGGCTGTCGGTCAAAGACAAGATTGTGCTGCAACTCGCTCCTACAACGGGGCGGTAATATTTGTTCAGAATTGTCTGAGGGACAGGCGGCGTTTCACTGATTATGATGCCCGCCGTCCACCCGGCTCTGGGGACTGTTGCGGCGCAAGGATTGCGCTGCTGAGCCGGGTGGGCAACCTGTTTCACACCCGCCTCATACCCGCCAGCGCTTGAATGCATTCATCCATCGAGCGTTGCTGCGTCTCGCCATACAGCCTCAATTCATCAATCGTCTGGCGGCCCAGCGCCGTCTCGAACTCGGCCTGATTTGATGTGGCCGCATAGTGACTTTGCGCGGCATCGCCCAGGTTTGACTGGAAGATCCCCGCTGCACTCACCGGCAGAAAGTCTTCATACACCAACGGCTCCACATCCACGTGCCCGGCAGCAATCAACGCCTCCAGCGTTTGCGGTTGATCGGCCTGGCCCCGTGCCGCCAAGCCTCGCTCCGTGGCGAAGTAGCGAAAGTACGCGAGGCCCTGTTCACGCATCTGCGCGTGGTTATCGGGGAAGGCCTGGAAGTGTTGCTCCATCAACGCCACATAACGTGCCGCGTTACCCTCATTCGGGAATGCGCCCAGTTCGTCGCGCGCCGCGTTCAGCAGTTGGTCGTACAGGGCGCGGCCTTTGGGCGTCAGCGCCACACCGCGCTGTTCAATTTCGCCGAAACGAGCACTGTGGCTGCCTTGGGCGTCGGTGAAGGCGATGGGCTCGTCGAGGGCCTTGAAGCTGGTCTGGCGCAGCAGGATCGGACACTCGCGGCGTGGCGGACCTTCGATCACCGCTTTGGGGGTAATGCCTTTGCCCGGCATGGCGGCCTGCACCTGGTCGATGTCCAGGGTGCGCGGTGTCAGGTGGTTGATGTGTGGGCCTTTGAACGCCACCACGTCGGCGACCAGGCGGTGTTGGTCGCTCAACTGCTGGTACTGCGCGCCGGTGACGGTGGCGGTGTGGTGCCAGCGAAAGGTTTCCAGGGCCTGGTGGATAAATGCATCGGCATCAGACGCACTCAGGCCGCCGTCCCGTTCTGCTTGTTCGACCAACGCCAGCGCGCCGGGGGTGAAGATCGAGCGCTTGGCCAGGGCGTTTTCGGCGAAGGCGCGCAGTTCAAGGTTTTCGATCAGTTCCAGGCGTAACAGTGAGGTAAACACCCGGAACGGGCTGGCCTGCAATGAACGTTCATGCACCGCGCGAAAGGCGGTGGAGTGCACGGGCACGCCGGCCGGCGTCAGGTCGTAATAGCCCACCGGTTGCATGCCCATCACCGCAAACAGGCGGCTGATGGTTGCCAGCTCAAGGGCGGTGCCCAGGCGGATGGCGCCGTGACGTTCCATGTCCAGGCGCTCTATTTCGCCAGTGCGCCGCAACTGCCGGGCCAGGCTTGAATCACTGCCCAGCACCCGCGCATTGGTCTCGGCTACCAGCTCCATCAGCGCGCCATACAGTGGAACTTCATCTCGGTACATGTCGGACATGGCCCTGGAAAAGTCTTTGCGTATCTCGTCGGGGCTGACATAGGCGGCGCTTGGCATAGAAAAATTCCTGAACACTGTAAAGGAGGCTTGGCATTTCTCTGGATTTTGTTGGGCTGGCGCTAGGCTTGCAAACGAAGAATCCTCAGGACTTCATTCTGCAAATGACTGATATGACGCGAATATGACAAAAACTGACGTTTGAAAAATTTCATTTTTCAGCGGCTTTTCTAACAAATTCTTCACGAGGCGCGCCCCGGTCCTCATGAAACAATCGTCACGTTTGTAGGGATGAAAACGCCGTTTGCACACAACGCACATAAAAAAATGTTTAGGGGCTGCCACACATGAAAATTTCTACACTGGCGTTATCCATCACCGCTGCATTGCTCGCGCAACAAGCTTGCGCGGATGATTTCGGGCTCGGCGCTCTGGGCACTGGCACGGGGCACAGTGGCTTTCTTGAAGACAGCCACGCGGCGGTCAGTTCGCGGACGATGTACTACAGTGCGGACAACCGCTCGGGCACCAGCAACGATCTGCGCGAAGCTGCGACATTGCTGCGGTTCGACTACAAATCCGGCTACACCCAAGGCACCCTTGGCGTCGGTTTCGACGTGATGGCGTTCGGTGCCCTGCGCCTGGACGGTGGCGATGGCCACGCCGCAGGCCCAGGCCTGTCGGGTAACGGCAACAGCTTCTTCCCGACCAAAAACAACGGCACCGAGCCTGCCGACAGTTTCGGCCGCGCTGCGGGTAACGTGAAATTCCGCATTTCCCAGACCGAGTTGCACGTCGGCGGTGCTTTGGCCCCGGTGTTGCCTATCCTGGTCTCCAACGACAGCCGTGTTGCGCCGCAGACCTTTGACGGCGGCATCCTCACGTCCAGTGACATTCCTAACGTGACCTTTACCGGTGGTGAGCTGAACAAGGCCGAAGGCCGTGCTTCCAGCAACTCCACAGGCTTGAGCGTCGCTGGCGGTACCCGCGACAGCGACAGCTTCAAGTTCGGCGGTGTGGACTACAAACCGTTCGGTTCGTCCGACAACGCCATCGCTAAAAACCTGACGTTGCAGTACTACTACGCCGACCTGCAGGACTTCTACAAACAGAACTACTTCGGCCTGGTTCACCTACTGCCGCTGGGCAACGACCAGTCGTTCAAGACTGACCTGCGTTACTTCGACAGCACCAGCGATGGCAAAAACGGTGAGGCTGGCTACCAGTTCAACAACAACGGTGGCTACGCCAAGCACGCTGGCGAAGTGGATAACAAAACCTACAGCGCCGCGTTCACCTACCAGTTGGGCGGCAGCAGCCTGATGCTTGGCCACATCGGTGTCAGCGATGACGGCGGCTTCGTCTGGGTCAACCAGGGCAGCATCGCCGATCCAAACGCACAAGGCGCGGGCGGCAGCGACTTCTACCTGTTTACCGATGCCGTGGTGGGCCAGTTCTCCCGCGCGGGCGAGCAGGTCAATTTTGGTCAGTACTCGTATGACTTCAAGGCGTTCGTACCTGGCCTGAAAGCGTCCGTGGCTTATCTGGACGGCACGGGCATCAAGTCCAAAGTCGCCGGCGGTCCTGACCAGAAAGAAAACGAAACCGACTTCCGCCTGGATTACGTCGTGCAGCAAGGCCCGCTCAAAGGCTTTGGTACCACCTTCCGTACCGGTACCTACAAGGGGCATAACACCGGTACTGCGGATCAGGACCAAACCCGTCTGATCTTCAACTATACCTACGCGATCTTCTAAGAACGCGCGTGCTTTTGCAGAACCAAAAAAACCGAGGCCGCCTAATCAGCGGCCTCTTTTTTTGCGCGGGCGGATGAGACTTCATGTGCATCCGCGCATGGATGGGTTCTACACTGCCCCCACTGTGTCAGTGATGGAGGACCCGATGACGGCCACGCCTGCAACCAACATCCGCGCAACGATTGAAGGCCAGCGCCTGGCAACCCAAGAGCCCGAGCGTTGGCGCGACTGGGGCCCTTACTTGAGTGAACGCCAATGGGGCACGGTGCGCGAAGACTACAGCGCCGACGGTGATGCCTGGACCTACTTTCCCCATGAACATGCCCGCAGCCGCGCCTACCGTTGGGGCGAAGACGGCTTGGCCGGTTTCAGCGACAAGGCACAACGCTGGTGCCTGGGCCTGGCGCTTTGGAACGGGCGCGACACGATCATCAAGGAGCGTCTGTTCGGCTTGAATAACGCCGAGGGCAACCACGGTGAAGACGTCAAGGAACTGTACTTTTTCGTCGACGGCGTACCGAGCCATGCCTATATGCGCATGCTCTACAAATACCCGCATGCCGCCTTTCCTTATGCTGACCTGATCGCCGAGAACGCCCGCCGTGGGCTTGAAGATGCCGAGTATGAAATTCTCGACACCGGCGTGTTTGAAGACAACCGCTATTGCGATATCAGCGTCGAATACGCCAAGCATCATCCCGACGATATTTTCATGCGGGTCACCGTGCATAATCGTTCGGACCAGCCGACGCAGCTGCAGGTGCTGCCCCAGTTGTGGGCGCGCAATGACTGGAGCTGGACCTTTGACGCGCCCAAGCCGCAATTGCGGCTGGATGGCGAGCAGGTGCTGGCCCTTCATCATGAACTGCCTGATCGCCATTTCAGCGCCTGGGGGCAGGACGGGCTCGAGTGGGTGTTCTGCGAAAACGAGAGCAATATTCCCCGGTTGGATGGGCAGCCGGCGCCTGGGCCGTTCAAGGATGGCATCAATGATTACGTGGTGGACGGCGTTCAGTCGGCGATTCGCCGCGACGCGGGCACCAAAGTCGCGGCGCGTTTCACCCTTGAACTGGCGGGCCTGGAGAGCAAAACCCTGTACCTGCGGTTTGCGCCTACGGATGCACCCGAGGTCAACGCGCGCAAGCTGTTTGAGCTTCGCCGTCAGGAGGCTGACGACTTCTATGCCGCCCTGCAACAGGGGATCACCAATGAAGATGCGCGCAACGTGCAGCGCCAGGCACTGGCCGGTTTGCTGTGGTCCAAACAGCTTTACTATTTTGACGTAAACCAGTGGCTCGACGGCGACCCGGCCCAACCGGCGCCACCGCCCGAGCGCTTGCATATCCGCAATACCCATTGGCGGCACCTGTCCAACTTCGACATTCTCACCATGCCTGACACCTGGGAATACCCGTGGTACGCCTCCTGGGACCAGGGCTTCCAGGCGGTAGCGATTGCGCTGATTGATCCGGAGTATGCCAAGCAACAGTTATTGCTGTTGGTGAAAGACCGCTTTATGCACCCCAATGGCCAACTGCCGGCGTATGAATGGCGTTTCGACGACGCCAACCCGCCGGTGCATGCCTGGGCCAGTTGGCGGGTGTATCAGCAGGACAAGGCGCTGACCGGGGTCGGCGACATGGATTTCCTTGAGCGCATTTTCCACAAGTTGCTGCTGAATTTTTCCTGGTGGGTCAACCGCAAGGACGCCGAGGGCCGCAACCTGTTCCAGGGCGGGTTCCTGGGCCTGGACAACATTGCCTTGTTCGACCGCTCCGCGGCATTGCCACCGGGCTACCAGCTGGATCAGGCCGACGGCACGGCGTGGGTGGCCGCCTATGCGCTGGACCTGATGCGTATTGGCCTGGAGCTGGCCAAGCGCAATGTGGTCTACGTCGATATCGCCGTGAAGTTTTTCGAGCACTTCCTGTATATCGCCGGTGCGATCAACCGCGTCGACGACAGCGCCGAGGGCCTATGGGATGAGCACGACCAATTCTTCTACGACGTGCTGCACCGCCCCGACGGCCAGAACGAGCCGGTGCGCCTGCGTTCCATCGTCGGCCTGATGCCGTTGTTCGCGGTGCTGGTGCTGGAGCAGCGCGAACATGAAGGCCTTGAGGGGTTGCGTGAACGGTTGCTGGGGTTCATGAAGCACCGGCCGGATTTGGCGAAGCTGGTGTCGCGCTGGAACGAACCGGGGCAGGGCAATCGCCTGCTGCTGGCGTTGTTGCGCGGCGAGCGCACCAAGGATTTGCTGCGGCGCATGCTCGATGACACTGAGTTTCTGTCGGCCTTTGGCGTGCGCTCCTTGTCCAAGGCCTTTGCCGAGCAGCCGCTGGCGCTGAAGATGAATGGCGACACGTTGTGCGCGCGCTATCAGCCCGGCGAATCCGACTCACGCTTGTATGGCGGCAACTCCAATTGGCGTGGGCCACTGTGGATGCCGGTGAATTACATGCTGATCGAATCGTTGCGCGAATTTCACCGCTACTACGCGGACAATTTCTCTGTGGAGTACCCGTCTGGGAGTGGTTATCTGGCGTCCCTGGAGGAAGTGGCTGACGGCCTCAGTCAACGCCTGACTCGGTTGTTTTTAAGGGATGAGGAGGGGCTGCGGCCGTCGATGGCGGGGTATGCGCAGCTGGAGGCGGACCCGGCCAGCCGTGACCTGGTGTTGTTCCATGAGTATTTCCATGGTGAAACCGGGCGTGGGTTGGGGGCTTCGCATCAGACGGGGTGGAGCGCGTTGGTCGCGTTGTTGTTGCATGTTCCGGTCAAGGCCTGAATCAGGTAGATTCGCCGGCCCAGCCCTTACAAGGATGTAAATCATGGTTACCGCTTTAAGCCCGGCCAACCTGTTGCGCGCACTGCTGGTGAGCGCCGGCGTATTCGTCGCAGGCCTGTCTGTTGGCAGCGCCAGTGCGCAGGATTTGCGAGCAATGTGCCTGGCGTGCAGTGACGGCTTTACTGCCGATGCGACGAAATGGGTCAAAAACGGCATGTACCGTCTTGACGCCGTGACGCTTACGGATGACGAGAGGGAGATGGGCGTAGAAGCTGATGAGAAACGCAAGATGACCCGGATCAAACCGTTGGTGCTGGGCGCCGATGAAAATGATGCGTTGGTCCAGGCAAGCGTCAACGCTATCGGCGCGATGGGAAACTCTGGGCGCGATGACATTTTGCTGCAAACGCAGTGGCCCAACCTGACCCGTCGAGCGCGTTACGCGTACAGTCTTTTTACGGCTGAAGATCAACCCGCAGATTTCTATAAAGTCTATGTGCGGGTTGGTCGAAACCAATATGTGGTTGTGATTGGCCGGGACGTGGAGACCGGCGAGTTCGCGATGAGGCCGGGCAAGTGGCGACTCATCAACGAATATGGCAACCCGGGTTCGCCAGAGGATCTGGAGCAGTTTAAAAAAGTCGAGGCCAGCGCTGGGCGTTGATAACCCGCCTTGAGCCAGAAACGAAAAATCCCGCCATTGGCGGGATTTTTCATGTTGAGGCGTGTTTTGCGAACGGCGTTATCAGGCCGGGAACAGTTCGCTCAGCTTCATGGCCAGCATCATGTCGCCTTCGGTGCGCAGTTTGCCGCCCATGAAAGCCTGCATGCCGTCGGTGGAACCGTCAACGATGCCTTTCATGGTTTCGCCGTCCATGACCAGTGTCACCTGGGCGTCCGGGTTTTCGCCTTCCAGCAGTTCGCAGGTGTTGTTCTTGACCACCAGCGAGAAGTTCTGGGTGTCGTCGATACGGAAACCGAACACCAGGTCCAGGCCGTCGGCAGCGGCTGGGTTGAATTTGGCTTTCATTGCTTCTACAGCTTTGGCTACGTCAGTCATGGTTTCGATCCTTTATGGGTGAGTCCAGTGACCTAGGGGTCACGGTTGGCCGCAATTCATCGGAAAGTGATGAGCTGCGGCGCCTTCAACAGTTGCAAGTGGGTATGACTGTTGAAGGAAGCCAGTGCCACCTCGCGACCACGGAATTTCAGCTGGTTGAGCGAGGTGTTAACAATTTGCCAGTTCAATTCGAAAGCCTGGGCAGCAGGCATTCGGGTAATCAGGTGGAGCAGGGCAGTGATGGTTCCGCCGGAGGTAAACACGGCGATCTTGTGCGCGTTATCGGCCGCTTCAAGAATGCGTTGCAGGCCACCTTGTACACGTTCGACAAACCCCAGCCAGCTCTCCAGCCCGGGCGGATCATAGGTGCCGGCCAGCCAGCGCTCGATGATCAGCGCGAAGATGCGTTGGAATTCGCTGCGGTTCTGCGCACCATTGCGCAGTACATCTACAGCGTGGGGTTCGCTGGCGAGCAAGTCAGGGAGCAGGGCGCGGATGATCGCTTCGCCGTCGAATTCGTTGAAGGCCGTGTCGATTTCCAGCGCTGGTATTGGCTGGCCGAGGGCGCTGTATTGTTCGAATGCGGCAGTGGCGGTGTGTTGCTGACGACGCAGGTCACCCGAGACACAGCGGTCAAACGTAATGCCCAGGTCCGCCAGGTGGCGACCGAGCACTTGCGCTTGTTCCACGCCGACGGGCGACAGGACGTCATAGTCGTCTGCACCGAAGGAGGCCTGGCCATGTCGAATCAGATAAATGCTGCCCACGTCCGTTTTCCCGGTACGTTGAAAGTCTGGCGAGGTTATGAGGATGCCTGCGAGCTGTCAATGAAAAAACATACGCTTGTTTTAAAAGCGCGTTAGAGGGCCGCTGCTGGCGGTTTGAGCACTGGTCCGAAGGCAGTGCCATCGGTATGCTGAGACCATCCGCGCCTGGCGCACTGCAACTTGTAAGGAGTCACATGGATTTTCTGGCCGAATACGCGAGTTTTCTGGCGAAGACCGTCACCTTGGTGGTCGCTATTCTGGTGGTACTGATCAGCTTCGCGGCGTTGCGCAGCAAGGGCCGTCGCAAATCCGCCGGCCAATTGCAGGTCAGCAAGCTCAATGACTTCTATAAAGGCCTGCGTGAGCGCCTGGAATCGAGCCTGCTCGACAAGGACCAGCTCAAGGCCTTGCGCAAGTCCGAAAGCAAAACCGAAAAGAAGAAAGGCAAGAAGAAACCCGAGGCCAAGCCACGGGTGTTCGTGCTGGATTTTGACGGCGACATCAAGGCTTCGGCCACCGAGAGCCTGCGCCATGAAATCACCGCGCTGCTGAGCCTCGCCACGCCGAAGGACGAAGTGGTGCTGCGCCTCGAAAGCGGCGGCGGCATGGTGCACAGCTATGGCTTGGCCTCTTCGCAACTGGCGCGTATTCGTCAGGCCGGCGTGCCGTTGACCGTGTGCATCGACAAGGTCGCGGCCAGCGGCGGCTACATGATGGCGTGCATTGGCGAGAAGATCATCAGCGCGCCGTTCGCCATCCTCGGCTCCATTGGCGTGGTGGCGCAGTTGCCTAACGTGAACCGCCTGCTGAAAAAACACGACATCGATTTTGAAGTGCTGACCGCCGGTGAATACAAACGCACCCTCACCGTGTTTGGCGAAAACACCGAGAAGGGTCGCGAGAAATTCCAGGAAGACCTGGACATCACTCATCAATTGTTCAAGAACTTCGTGTCGCGCTATCGCCCACAGTTGGCAATCGACGAAGTGGCGACCGGTGAAGTGTGGCTGGGTGTTGCCGCCCTCGACAAACAACTGGTCGACGAGCTGCAAACCAGTGACGAATACCTGGCCACCAAGGCCAAGACCGCCGAGGTGTTCCACCTGCATTATGCCGAGCGTAAAAGCCTGCAAGAGCGGGTAGGCCTGGCGGCCAGCGGCTCGGTAGACCGTGTGCTGTTGACCTGGTGGAGCCGGTTGACCCAGCAGCGCTTCTGGTAAGTCCAGAAGGTAGCCGATCCCAATGTGGGAGCGGGCTTGCCCGCGATAGCGATGTCCCAGTCGATACATCTACCGACTGACCCGCCGCCATCGCGGGCAAGCCCGCTCCCACATTTAGTTCTGAGTCAGTCTGGAAGACTGTTGTTGTACTGAGGGAATTGGTTTTCGCATCAACATCCCCACCACCAACGCCCCCAGCAGCCCCAACAATCCCGCCACCCATAACACCGTGCTGAACCCGCCCACAAATGCCTGCCGCGCCAGCGGTTGCACTTGCGCCCGTGCGGGCTCCGGCAACAAGCCCATCGCCGCCGGCATATCCCCGGCCACTACCCGCGAGGCTATACCCGCCACCTGGTCCTGCCATTGCGTGTCGATACTCGCGCGCAGCAACTGCTCACTGTGGCTGCTCAGCAATGCCCCATACACACCAATGGCCAACAGGATCGCGCTGAAGCGCATGGTGGTGCTCATGCCCGACGCCATCCCCGCCCGGTCGCGTGGCACGCAGGCCATGATGTTTTTCTGCGTGTCGCCATTGAGCAGGCCGGCCCCGGCGCCCGTGACGGCAATCGCCAGCGCGAAGGGCAGGTAGCCGCCGACATTGACCGCCCAGGCGCTCAACACGTTGCCGCAGCCGACCAGGGTCAAACCCGTGGCCATCATTGTCGCTGGCGCAAAGCGCACCGCCAGGCGTGCACCGATGCGTGGGCAGATCAGCATGGTCAGGGCAAACGGCAACATGCCCAGGCCCGAAGCAATGGCCGAGAAGCCCAGGCCGTTCTGCAAGTAGAACGGCAGCAACGTCATCATCACCTGGGCGCAGCCGGCATAGGCAAACATCCCGAGCAGGGCGCCGATAAACCGTGGGTGGCGGAACAGTTGCAGGTCCACCATGGGCCGTTGTTGCGCGCGCTCGACCCGTACAAACACACCCAGCAACACAGCCCCGCCGATCAGGCGCGCAGAGGTCAACGGACTGTCCCAACCGATGCGATTGGCCTCGATCAGCCCCCAGATCAGGCACAACAGGCTGGCACTGAATGCCAGGCTGCCCCATGGATCCAGGCGTGCTGACTGAGTGTCGCGGGACTCTGGAATCGCACGCAGCACCAGCGCCATCAACCCCAGGCCCACGGGCAGGTTGAGGTAGAAAATCCAGCGCCAGCCCAGGTATTGGGTAATCAGGCCGCCCAACGTTGGCGCGGCGGTCATCGCCACGCCCATGCATGCGCCCCAGAACGCCCAGGCTTTGGCGCGTTCCACTTCATCGTGAAAGGTATGGCCGATGGAGGCCAGGGCCGACGTCAGCAGCAAAGCTGCGCCGACGCCTTTGACGGCGCGGGCAATGTCCAGAAACATGGCATTCGGCGCTGCGCCACACCCCATGGACGCCAGGATGAAAAGGCTCAAGCCCCAGACCAGGGTCTTCTTGCGCCCAAAACGGTCGGCGATGCTGCCGGCCGGTAACAGCAGTGCGGCGAACGCGAGCATATAGGCGCTGACCACCCACTCGATATCGGCGAAGTTGGCGCCCAGGTCGCGGGCAATGCTCGGCAGCGTCACGGCGACGATATTGGTGTCGAGCACGATCAGCGAACAAACGCCGGAGGCGGTCAGCAACCTCAAGCGCGGACTGACCTGGCTCATGGCTGAATTACCTTACGGGCAATATGGAAAAGGCAGTTGACGTACATCGCAAGGGCTCTCTAGTGTTGAGGTCTTGTGAGCTTATCCCTGGCGCTTGCTTGAGTTGTTAGCTGGGCTGAAGCACTTCATTACCTTTGAGCTAATCCTGCGATGGAAATCCGCCACTTCCGCTATTTCCTGGCGGTCGCCCGCCAGCGCAATTTCACCCGCGCTGCCGAGCAATTGGGCATCGCGCCGCCCACCCTGAGTCGGCAGATACAGGACATGGAAACCGCCCTGGGCACGCGTTTGTTTATCCGTCAGCAGCGCGAAGTCAGCCTTACCGAGGCGGGCGCTGCGTTACTGATCGAGGCGGAAGTCACCGTGCGTCAGTTCGAGTTTGCCCAGCGCAACGCCCAGCGCGCCGGACGTGGGGATATCGGGCATGTCGAACTGGGCTACGTGGCCTCGGCGGTATACTCGGGGCTGTTGCAGCGGCAAATGCAGGCGTTCAGCCAGGCGTTTCCGGATGTGAGCGTGAATGTGCGCGAATGCGCGATGGCCACATTGCCGACGGCGGTGGCGGACGGGCGCTATGACATCGGCTACATCCGCTCGCCGATGACGCTGCCCGATGGGGTGGAGGCAGTGCGCCTCGACAGCGAAGGTTTTGTGCTGGCGCTGCCGCAGGATTCCTGGCTGCTGGGGCTCAAGGCCATCGGCTGTGAACACCTGCAAAACGAGACCTTTATCTTGCCGGAGCAAATCAGCGGGACGTTGCACGTGGCGGCGCAGGGCGGTTATGCGCCGCGCCTCGGGCCGCAACCGGGCGGCTTGGTGGCGGTGGTGGCGCTGGTGTCGTTAGGGCAGGGCGTCGCGGTTGTGCCGGCGTCGATGGTCGGGCATGTGAGCTTGCCGGGTGTGGTCTACCGCAGTATCCACGGCAGCGAGGCGGCGTCCTGGCTGTCGTTGATTCACCGGCGCTTTGAGCAAGCGCCGGCAGTGGCGCGGTATATCCAGCAAATCAAACGCTCAGTCGGGGCTGCACCGAGTCCGCCAGGCGCGTGAGGATCAGGCAGCACGACACGGCGCCGGCATCCAGCACGCCGAGGGAGCGCTCGCCCAAACGGCTAGCCCGGCCGATTTTGGCGACCAGGTCTTTGGTTGAATCGCGGCCTTGTGACGCGGCGGCTTTCATCGCCTCCAGCGCATCGTTGAAACCAGCGCCTCCCGCATGCGCACGTTCGAAGGCTTCAACCGCCGGGATCAGCGTGTCCATCAAACACTTGTCACCCACGCCCGCTTCGGTGATGTCCTGCAGTGAGGTCAAACCGCCGCGCAGCAAGTGAGCAAAGGTCGCGGCGTCGATATTCTCGCTGCTGCGCACTTCGTCGGCCATGCCGATAAACAGGCTGCCATACAACGGCCCCATGGAGCCGCCGATGCCTTCCATCAAGCTCAGGGTCAGTTCGTCCAGGGCCTGGGCCAGCGTCAGTTGGCGGCCTTCGATCATGCGGCCGCAATGGGCGAATCCCTTGGCCATGTTGATGCCGTGGTCGCCGTCGCCAATCGCGCCGTCGACTTCGCTGAGGTATTCACGGTTGGCCACGATCACGCTGACCAGGTCGGCGACGATGGCGCTGCCGTCGCGGGTGGAAAAATGCTGGCTCATGGTTCACTCCGCCTGGGTCATGCCGATCGAGCGGCACGGTTGGTCGATAAGGGTTTTCAGCTCGGCGTCGAGGCCGAGCAGGGTGAGGGTGACGCCCATCATTTCCAGGGAGGTGAAGTAGTTGCCCACATAGCAACGGTGAATCTTCAAGCCCTTGGCCTTGAGCTGTCGCTCAACCTCGGCGTAAAAAATATACAGCTCCATCACCGGCGTGGCGCCCAGGCCCGAGACCAGCACCACCACACTGTCGTCCTTGCTGAAATCACGGTCAGCCAGGATCGGCGCGAGCATGCGTTCGGCCATGGCAGCGGCGGGTTCGATGGGGACGACTTCAATGCCCGGTTCGCCGTGATGGCCGATGCCCAGTTCCATCTGGCCGTCGGGGATCTGGAAGTTTGGTTTGCCCACCGCCGCAATGGTGCAGGGCGTGAGGCCGATGCCAATTGAGCGGCAGTGATCGACCGTTTTCTGGGCGACGCGAATCACGCCATCGAGGTCGTAATGCTGGGCAGCCGCGGCACCGCCGATCTTCCACATGAAGATCTCCCCGGCCACGCCGCGCCGCTTGGCGATATCGGCCTGGGGGGCGGAGGCCACATCGTCGTTGGCGACCACGGTACGGATGCGCATGTCTTTGCTGGCGGCCATTTTCATTGCCAGCTTTACGTTCATGTTGTCGCCGGCATAGTTGCCGTACAGGCAGGCTACGCCGGCGCCATGGTCGGCGGCGCGGAAGGCATCGAAAAAGCTCTTGGCGGTGGGCGAGGAGAAAATCTCGCCGACGGCCACGGCGTCTACCAGGCCCTGGCCGACGTAGCCGAGAAAGGCCGGCTCATGGCCCGAACCGCCGCCGGTCACGATGCCAACCCGGCCTTGCCCCGATGGCCTGGCTTTGACGATGACCCGAGGGTTGCTCTCGTATTGGCGCAGTTCGGGGTGGGCGACCAGAATACCGTGCAGCATGTCCTCGACCACTTGGTCCGGATCGTTGATGACTCGATTCATAACGCGGGTTCCTGTTCTTGTTCTAAAGGGCAACAACAATTCAATGTGGGAGCGGGCTTGCCCGCGATAGCGGTGGTTCAGTTGATAGATGTGTTGACTGATATACCGCCATCGCAGGCAAGCCAGCTCCCACAGGGTGGTGTGTTGCTGCTGGGATCAGGGCTCCAATACCACTTTGAGCGACTTGTCCCCGCGCTCCATCACCGCAAACGCTTCCTTGAAATCCGCCAGTGCGAATTTATGGGTCACCACGTCGCGCATGTCGATCTTGCGGTTGCCGATAAAGTCGATGGCGCGCGGGTACATGTATGGCCCCAGGTGCGAGCCCAATATGTCCAGTTCCTTGCGGTCGCCGATGATCGACCAATCTACCGTGGCTTCGTCATTAAATACGCTGAACTCGACGAAGCGCCCCAGCTTGCGCAACATCGCCAGGCCCTGGTTCACCGCCTTGTGGTGCCCGGTAGCTTCGATATAAATGTCGCAGCCATAACCGTCGGTGATCGCGCGGATTTTTGCCAGGACGTCGACGTCGGCCGGGTTCCACACTTCGTCGGCGCCCATGCGCAGGGCGAGGGCGGCGCGTTCGGGTTTCATGTCCAGCACGATCAGCTTTTTCGGGTTGCGCAGGCGCACGGCGCCGATGATGCCCAGGCCCAGGGTGCCGGCACCGGCCACCACCACCACGTCGTCATGGTCGACATTCGCGCGCTCGGCGGCATGCAGTGAGCAGGCCAGCGGTTCGATCAGGATCGCTTCGTCGGGGGCGATGGATTCCGGCACTTTGTGGATGATGCCTTCCTTGGTGAAGATCATGTACTGGGCCATGGCGCCCTGCACATTGTTCTGGAAGCCATACAGGTCATGCTTCTGGCACATCCAGTACTGGCCGTGGTTGCAGAAGCGACAGCCCCAGCACGGCACAATCTGCTCGGAGATCACCCGGTCACCCACCGCCACGCCGCGTTTTTCGGCGCCTGGGCCGAGGGCAACCACGCGGCAGACGAATTCATGCCCGGGGATCATCGGCGGTTTCACGTAGCGCGGTTGCTCGGCGTCGCCCCAGAACGACGGTGCGCCGCGATAGGTCTTGATGTCGCCCATGCAGATGCCGCACAGCTCGACTTTGGTGAGAATCTCGTCAGGCCCGGGTGTGGGCACATCGACGGTTTCCAGGCGGTAGTCTTCCGGGCCATGGCAGACCACGGCCTGCATGGTTTTCGGGATGCTGGGGGCGAGCTGTTCAGGGGTGCGTTCGGTGACGGTGGACATGACAAAACCTCACGACAAAAGATGAATTACTGAATGCTGTAGCCGCCGTCGATCACCATGTTGGCGCCGGTGATCATCTGCGCGGCATCGCTGAGCAGGTACAACGCGAGCCCGGCGATTTCTTGCGGCTGGGCAAAACGGCCCGCCGGGATCTGCAATTTGGCCCGTTCACCCACTTCACCGGCCCAGGCTTTCTTGCCCAGGGCGGTCTCGACGATGGTCGGGGAGATGGCGTTGACGTTGATCTGTGGCGCCCACTCCATGGCCAATACCTTGGTCATGCCGACGATGGCCGCCTTGCTCGCGCAGTAGGCGACGTGGCGGTCCAGGCCGATCACGGCGGCCTGGGAGGCGAGGTTGACGATGCGTCCGCCGCCGTTGGCGAGCATGTGTCTGGCGCACGCCTGGGCCACGAAGAAGCTGGCTTTGAGGTTGATATCCAGGGTGCTGTCCCAGGCGCTTTCGCTGACGTCGACGGCCTTGTCGAGCAGGACGATGCCGGCGCTGTTGATCAGGTAATCCAGGCGCTGGAAGTGTTCGAATACGTGGTCGATGGTGTGCTGCACCTGGTCGATCCGGCTGAGGTCGACCGCAATACCCAGATGCCCGGCGCCCAGGCTCGCGGCCACTTCCACCACGGCGGGGTCACGGTCCAGCAACGCCACGCGTGCGCCGCGCTCCACCAGCAGGCTGGCGCAGGCCAGGCCGATGCCGGCGGCGCCGCCGGTAATCACCGCGCAACGGCCGGTGAGGTCGAAGGCTTGGTTCCAGAATCCAGACATACGATTAACTCCATTTTTGAAAACGGTGGAGATCCAATGTGGGAGCGGGCTTGCTCGCGATGCAGGCGACTCGGTCTTTTAGTCAAACCGAGGTGATGCCATCGCAGGGAAGCCCGCTCCCACAGTTGGAATGCATTCACAGGTCGAAACCGCTACTTACCGCCGCTGACCTGTTTGTACAGCGCATCCGCATTGGCATTGGTCACCGGCACCCACGGCAAGATGTAGTTCTTGGCGGTGCCGTCACCCCATTTCACGTCCTTGGCATAGCGTTCCCAAATCACCGACTGCGGCTTGTAGTCCTTGCCGGCCAATGCGCGCAATGCCACATCCAGCGCGCCCTGAGACTGGGCCTGGGCGTCTTGCAGGAAGGTGGTGACTTCGTCTTTCTTCGCCGCCTGGATCGCATCCGGCATGCCGTCGATCGAGGTGACCGGCACGTCTTTGGACGACAAGCCATGGGACTTCAGGGCTTGCACGGCGCCGAGGGCCATGTCGTCGTTCTGGGCGATCACGCCGTTAATGCCTTTGGGGTGCGCGTTCAGCCAGTCTTCGGTGAGGGTCAGGGCCTGGGCGCGGTCCCAGTTGGCGGTTTTTTTCTCGATGATCTTGATGTCGGGGTGTTTGCCCAACACTTCCAGCTCGCCTTTTTCCCGGTCGATCTGCGCCGACTGGCCAATGGGGCCCTGGATGATCACGACGTTGCCACGGCCGTTGAGCTTGTCGACCATGGCCTGGGCTTGCAGGCGGCCGCCTTCCACGTCGTCATTACCCACATAAGGCACGGACGCATCGGCTACTTTCGTATTGGAGGCGATGACGACCACATCGTTGCTCATGGCTTGTTTTACGGTGCCGACACCGGCCTTGGTGTCGATCGGCACGAACAGGATGGCGTCGTAGTGCTGGGTCACCATGTTTTCGATCTGGTTGTTTTGGGTCAGGGCGTCGTAGTTGCCGTCGAACACGGTCAACTGCACGGTGCCGTCCTTGACCGCCGGATGTTCCTTCAGCTCGCGGACCCAGTTCTGCATGAACTGGCCCTTGAGGCCGTACACGGCGGCGCCGATTTTGTAGGTCTTGCCATCGGCGGCCAGGGCAATACTGCTGGCGAGCAGGGAGAGAGCCGCAACGGCGGCCAACGTCATTCCAGGTTTCATGGTGAGAACTCCGCTTATTGTTGTAGGTCGTCCAGTTCATTTTTTGGAGGAAAAGCGACTAGCGTTTTTTCTTGCGCCACACGTCGATCAGTACTGCGAACACGATGATCAGGCCCTTGGCGACCTGCTGGTAATAGGACGACACGCCGAGCAGGTTCAGCCCGTTGTTGATCACGCCGATCAACAACGCACCAAACAGCGTGCCGACAATGCTGCCGGTGCCGCCCGACAAGCTGGTGCCGCCGATGACCACCGCGGCAATCGCATCCAGCTCATAGGAAACCCCGGCCTGGGGCAGGGCGGAGGTAGTGCGGGCCGACAACACTACGCCGGCCAGCCCGGCGAGCAGGCCAGACACCACGTACACCGAAAACATCACCTTGCGCACGCCGATGCCGGAGGTGCGTGCGCTCTTTTCATTGCCGCCCACCGCGTACACATAGCGGCCGTAAGTGGTGTAGCGCAGCACCATCCAGAAGATCAGCGCGACCACGGCGAAGATGACGATGGGCACCCCAATCGGGCCGATCTTGCCAATGCCCAGCGCCAGATAGGCGTCGGGCAGATCCGTGATGGGGCTGCCGTCGTTGAGAATGAAGGTCATGCCCCGTGCGACGCTGAGCATGCCGAGGGTGGCCACGAACGGCGGGATCGACAGGTTGGCGACCATAAAGCCGTTGACCACGCCGAGCATGGCCCCGGCAAACATCCCGGCACTGACCGCCGCCAGCAGGCCATAACCCTGGGTTGCGACCATCGCGCTGCACAGCCCGGCGAAGGCCAGGATCGAGCCCACCGACAGGTCGATGCCCTTGGTCAGAATCACGTAGGTCATGCCCACGGCGAGGATGCCGTTGATCGAGGTCTGGCGCAGGATGTCCATCCAGTTGCGCCAGGTCATGAAATATTCGCTGGAAAACGCCATCACCACGCACAGCAGGATAAACACCAGCGGCAGGCCGAAGCGGTCGAGGGATAAACGCAGTCGATTGCGCGGCGCGGCAGTCATGGGTGCAGCGATGGTTTTGGCATTCATGAGGCAAGACTCAACAAGGCTTCCTGGGAAAGGGCGGTGTCGGTGCTGATGGTCACCAGCCGGCCGCCCTTGAATACGGCGATACGATCACTCAGGTGCAGCAACTCGGGGGCTTCGGACGACACCACAATGGCGGAGCCACCGGCGCGCACGAACTGGTCGAGCAGGTGGTAAATCTCCTGCTTGGCGCCTTCATCAATGCCCCGGGTCGGTTCATCGCACAGCAGGCACACCGGTTCGGTCGACAGGCATTTGGCAAGCACCACTTTCTGCTGGTTGCCACCGCTCATGGAGGCCACCGGCAGTTCCAGGGATGTGGTTTTGATCTGCAGGCGCTTGACCATGTCCTGGGCGAGTTGGGTTTCCTTGCGCGCATTGATCAGCGACCATCTCGACAGGCGTTTGTAGGCCGACAGCGCAATATTGGAAAGAATGCTGCCGGTGAGCACCAGGCCACTGTCTTTGCGGTCCTCGGTGACCAGCGACATGCCGGCGTTGATCGTGGCTTTGGGCAAGCCGATCGGCATGGGTTTGCCTTGCAGGGTCACGCTGCCGGAGTCCGCGACGGTCAGGCCGTAGATGCAGTTGAGGAATTCGCTGCGCCCCGAACCCATCAGGCCATAAATGCCGAGGATTTCACCCTGGCGCAGTTGCAGGCTGATGTCGTGGAATTCGCCGTTGCGGCTCAGGTTGTCGACTTGCAGGCAGGTCGTGGGGGCGCATTCGCGGCCGACCTTGTGGTCAATGCGCGTCAACTCCTGGCCGACGATGCCGCGCACCAGGTGGTTGCGGTCGATATCGGCCATGCGTCCGCTTTCCACAAAGGCGCCATCGCGAAAGATGCTGTAGTCATCGGCGATCTGCGCCAGTTCGCTCAGACGATGCGACACATAGACGATACCGGCGCCTCGGGCAGTGAGGCGGCGGATGGCTTTGAACAGGGTTTCTGCCTCGCGCTCGCCGATGGCCGAGGTGGGTTCGTCCATGATCATCACCTGGCAGTCATGGCTGAACGCCTTGGCGATTTCCACCAGCTGGATCTGCGCCACGCTCAAGCGGTGCATGGGGCGGGTCGCGTCGACGTCGAACTCCAGGCTTTCGAGCAGCTCGCGGGTGCGGCGGTTGAGGGTCTTGCTGTCGACAATGCAGCCGGCATGGCGCGGTTCGCGGCCCAGCCAGATATTTTCGGCGACGGTCATGTAGGGGATGGGTTCCAGTTCCTGGGTGATCATCGCGATCCCCGCCGCCAGGGCTTCACTCGGGCGGTTGAACTGAACGGGGGCACCGTTGAGCGCAATGGTTCCGGCGTCGCGTTGGGTGATGCCCATCAGGATGCTCAGGAACGTCGACTTGCCTGCGCCATTGCCGCCGCACAACGCATGGACGCTGCCGGCCCGTAGAGAGAGGCGCCCGTCACGCAGGGCAGGCACCCCGGCGTAAGCCTTGGCGACGTGTTCAGCCTGGAGCAGTAATGGCGTGGCCATCGGCGTGTCCTCGTGCTGTGAATTCTTATTAGGTCGCACAGTCATGTTTCGCTGTGATCATATGTGTATCAAATGAAATTCTGATCAGTCAATCTCTTTCACTTAAAACGTAGGAATCTCATCCTGAGTGGTAATGGCGCCCTGTTATAGGGCTTTGACTGTCGAGTCAGTTAAAACTCACTTGACAGAAAGGGCTTAATGCCCGCGAAATGACTGATAGAAATTTCATCTACTGATCATTTGATCGGTCTTAAATGCCCTCTCGGCAGTGGAGCCAGACGCCATGAACACACCTTTCCCGGTGGCTATCGGATGCGATGAAGCGGGTTTTGAGCTCAAATACCTGTTGAAGCGCCATATCGAGGCGCTCGGCTATCCGGTGACCGACTTCGGTACTCACTCCACGGCGCCGGTGCTGTATCCGGACATCGCCCTGGCCGTGGCCACCGCCATCAATGCCGGGCAGCAACGCCTCGGTGTGCTGGTGTGCGGCACCGGGATCGGCATGGCGATCTCGGCCAACAAGGTGTTGGGCATTCGTGCGGCCCAGGCCCATGACACGTATTCGGCGGAGCGCGCGCGCAAGAGCAACGATGCGCAAATCCTGTCCATTGGCGCGCGGGTGATCGGCGCCGAACTGGCCAAAAGCATCGTCAAGTCGTTCCTGGAGTCGGAGTTCGAGGCTGCGCGTTCTGGGGCCAAGGTCGAGCGGATCAATGCGATCGAGCGCGATGGGCATCAGTAGTGGACGTAACGGGGCAAGAGTCGGGAGAATGCGCCTTTGACGCCGAAACGGAAGCCCGTCCCCATGAGTGACAGTACCCAGCGCATTGCCAGCGATATCGATCAGATGACCGAAGTGGCGATGCTCTATTACCTTGAGAACGTCACTCAGGAAGCCATTGCCAAACGCTTCGACCTGTCGCGGGCGAAAGTCAGCCGCTTGCTCAAACGTGCGCGCGATGAAGGGATTGTCGAGGTGCGCGTCTTGCAGCACCCGGCGATGAACAACGAGCTGGAGCGGGCGTTGGTGGAGCGCTTCAAGCTGGACCGCGCCTTGATCGCGGTCGACCACAGCGACCCCGACACCCAGCGCTCGGCTGTCGCCAGCCTGGTGGCGAATTACCTGAACAAGACGCTGAGCGACGGCATGATCGTCGCCGTGGGCATGGGGCGTAACGTCGGTGCCGTGGCGGATAACGTATTTTTGCCGGTGACGCGCAATTGCACGTTTGTCTGCGCCATCGGCGGTTCGCTCAAGGCCGGCGAATACATGAACCCCGACCATATTTGCCGTCGCCTGGCCCTGCGTTTTGGTGGCGAGAGCGAAAGCCTGTACGCCCCGGCGCTGGTGGCAAACCCCGAGTTACGGGGCGTGCTGATCAACAATGACACCGTGCGCTCGACCCTGGACCGTGCGCGGCGCGCGGACATTGCGCTGATTGGCATTGGCGACATGAGCGAGAACAGCAACATGGTGCGCATGGGCTGGTTCTCGCCGCAGGAGATCGCGCAGGCGCGGTTGTCGGGCACCGTGGGCGACATGATGGGGTATGACTTTATCGACATCCATGGCCAGCCGGCGGTCAACGCGATTCAAGGTCGGGTGATCGGGTTGACGGTGCAGGAGCTGTTTCGTATCCCGGATGTCGTGGCGATTGCCAGTGAGAACACCAAGGCAGCGGCGACGCTTGGCGCGTTGCGCTCGGGGGTGATCAATACGCTGGCGACCACGGTAACGAATGCCCACACCATCCTGGCGCTGGATGATGCGACGCGCAAAACCTGATATTGCGCAGGTCAAAATGTGGGAGCGGGCTTGCTCGCGAAGGCGGTGTGTCAGTCGACATATGGATTGACTGAACCTCCGCATTCGCGAGCAAGCCCGCTCCCACATTGGTTTTGTGTGTGCTTGGGGACAGATTTTGTAATAATTTTGCGTTGTAGGAAGTTTGGGTTTCGCCTGTACGATTCAAGTCCTTTTCTCATTGCAGGACTTGCATGAACACCCTCTCGGAGCCTCCCAGTCGTCTTTCCCCAAGACATCCGCTGTCGCTGTTCCCGCTGAAGCACCCCGTATTCCAACTGCTAACCTTGTCCCGGTCCACTGACCGCGCTTTGCCGTGTCCGGCATTCTGAAACCTATAAAGAGACTCTATAAATGGAATGGTTAGCGGATCCAACGGCCTGGCTCGGCCTGTTGACCTTGATTGTGCTGGAACTGGTGCTGGGCATCGACAACCTGGTGTTTATCGCGATCCTGGCGGACAAGCTGCCGCCGGAGCAGCGCGATCGCGCGCGGTTGATCGGTTTGTCCCTGGCGTTGCTGATGCGTTTGGGCCTGCTGGCGAGTATTTCCTGGCTGGTGACGCTCACGCAGCCGCTGTTCGAGGTGTTCGACAAGAGCTTCTCCGGCCGTGACCTGATCATGTTGTTTGGTGGTGTGTTCCTGTTGTTCAAGGCCACCATGGAATTGCACGAGCGCCTTGAAGGCCATGTGGCACAGCGCACGGGCAATGTGGCGTACGCGATGTTCTGGCCGATCGTGGCGCAGATCGTGGTGCTCGACGCAGTGTTCTCCCTCGACGCGGTGATTACCGCCGTGGGCATGGTCGATGAGCTGGCTGTGATGATGATCGCGGTGATCGTGTCCATCGGCCTGATGATCGTGGCGAGTAAACCGCTGACCCGTTTCGTCAACGCGCACCCGACAGTCATCATGCTGTGTCTGGGCTTTTTGATGATGATCGGTTTCGCCCTGACCGCCGAAGGCCTGGGCTTCCATATTCCCAAGGGCTACCTGTATGCGGCGATTGGTTTCTCGATCCTGATCGAGCTGTTCAACCAGATTGCCCGCGCCCGCCGCAAGAAGTCGGCGCAAGGCGTGTTGCCGGTGCGTGAGCGTACCGCCCATGCGGTAATGCGCTTGCTCGGCGGCCGAAGCCTGGCGGTGGAAGAGGTGGGTGAAGACGTGGCCGACTTGCTGGGCGAGCGGGATGCGACCCAGGGTCCGCTGTTTGATCGACGCGAGCGCGTAATGATCAGCGGCGTGCTGCAACTGGCCGAGCGGCCGATCCGTACCTTGATGACGCCACGGGCCAAGGTGGACTGTATCGATCTGGCGGACGATCCCGACACGATCCGCCGCAAACTGATGCATTCGTCCTACTCGCGCCTGCCGTTGATCCGCAACGGCGCGGTGGATGAGCCGCTGGGTTTCGTGCACAAAAAGGAATTGCTCAAGGAATACCTGGCCGGCAACGAGCCTAACCTGGAGCACCTGGCGCGTCGGGCGATCAACCTGCTGGAGAGCTTTTCGATCCTCAACGCCCTGGAGCAGATGCGCCAGGAGTCGACCCACATCGCCTTCGTGATCAACGAATTCGGCGACTTCATGGGCGTGTTGAGCATGACCGACATTCTCGAGTCCATCGCCGGTGAATTGCCGGACGCCAGCGAAATCGAGGGGCCGGATATTGTCGAGGAGGGCGAGGGGTTTCGCGCCAATGGCGCCTTGAACCTCAACCTGGTTCGTCAGCGTACCGGTTTCAATGCCGTTTCCACCGAGGATTATCAGACCCTAGCTGGCTTGGTGATGAGCCTGCTCGATCGCCTGCCGATGGTCGGTGACAGTCTCGAGCATGAAGGCTGGCGCCTGGCTGTGGCGGCGGTGGAAGAGCGACGCGTGACGCAGGTGCTGTTGGCGCCGGTGACGCGTAGTCTTTGAACACCTCCTCCAGGAGTGTTTCCTGTTCATGGGGGTCACCGATGCCCTTGAGGTTTTCGACCTCAAGGGCGTCTTTGTAGACCACCAGCGTGGGGGTGCCGCTAACCCCGTGAATCGGCGGGGTTTGGGTGGTGTCGAGGATCATGCTTTTTACACGCCCGGCGTATTGAGCGGCGATGCGATTGAAACGCAGGTCAGCCCCCAAGCACGCCGGGCAGTAGGGGGAAGTGAACAACACAATCACCAGCGGGTGTTCAGTCAGGATTCTTTGGTATTCGTCGAGGTCACGAATAACCGTTTTTGCAACACCCATGATGATCTCCTTGCGAGCCCGGCCAAATGGTTGCGGGTACGCTAAATCGCGAGATCACCACCGTCTACTGTCAACCTTCACAGGTAACGCTGCTCACGCATCGTCCGCGCGCTCCATGCGTTCCCGGGCCTTTCGCGCCTGATTCGCGCATTTCTTGTATTCCTCATTGTCCCTGGACGCCTTTGCCCGCCGGTAGTCATGGTGGTTCTGACCGGTGTAGTCGGCATTGAAGGCTTCCTTGAGTTTCTGCAGTTGTTCCTTGCATTCGTGGCGGTCGTTCGCGGCCGAGGCGCTGCCGGCTGCCAGGAATGAAAGCAAAACCAAAGTGAGGCTGAGCTTCATCAGAAAGGTCGTCCTTGTTGGCTTGAATGTGCCAAGGCTAGTCCAGCGTGGGGATTTTTGCATGGTGCGCCCGCGCCGCAAGGGTGCGGGGTAACACCGTTGTGGTGCACCCGGTTGGGGCCTTTCACGGCGGTGTGGGGCCTTGGGTAGCAATCTGATTTCCCATGATGGCATCACGCTGTACACCCCATGAGAAATTATCTTTCTGATTTATAACGAATTTATCCTTGGCATATTTTTCTGTTACTGCGTGTGGCACACTTTCTGCTGTCTATTCCGTTGTTACATACCAAGTTCCGGTATAGCGGAATACACAACTCCTGGAGTGCTTGTCATGCATCACCGACCTTCCGTGTTTAAAGCGTGTGTTTTTCTCTTCGCCGCATCGGCTTCCCTCGCAAGCATCGTGCACGCGGCGGACAGCAAGCTCGATGATGTGCTCAAGCGTGGGCATCTCATCGTGGGTACAGGCAGTACCAATGCGCCGTGGCACTTCCAGGGAGCGGATGGCAAGTTGCAAGGTTTTGATATCGACATCGGCCGCATTGTGGCCAAGGGATTGTTCAACGATCCAAGCAAGGTCGAATTTGTGGTGCAGTCGTCCGACGCACGCATTCCCAACCTGCTGACCGACAAGGTCGACATGAGTTGCCAGTTCATCACCGTCACTGCCAGCCGTGCGCAGCAGGTTGCCTTTACCTTGCCGTACTACCGCGAAGGCGTGGGCCTGCTGCTGCCGAATAACAGCAAATACAAAGAAATCGAAGACCTGCAAGCCGCAGGCGACAGCGTCACCGTGGCCGTGCTGCAAAACGTCTATGCCGAAGAGCTGGTGCACCAGGCACTGCCCAAGGCCAAGGTCGATCAGTACGACAGCGTTGACCTGATGTACCAGGCCGTGAACTCTGGCCGCGCCGATGCTGCCGCCACCGACCAATCCTCGGTCAAATACCTGATGGTGCAGAACCCGGGCCGCTACCGCAGCCCGACCTACGCCTGGAGCCCGCAAACCTACGCGTGCGCCGTCAAGCGTGGCGACCAGGACTGGCTGAACTTCGTCAACACGGCGTTGCATGAAGCCATGACCGGCGTGGAATTCCCGACCTACAAAGCCTCGTTCAAGCAGTGGTTCGGTGTGGACCTGCCAGAGCCTGCGATTGGTTTCCCTGTTGAATTCAAGTGATGTGTAAACCGGGGGCGCAGCGTGTTGCGCCCCGCTTCAGGTACTGCCGACCATGAACTATCAGTTGAACTTTGCCGCCGTGTGGCGTGATTTCCCCAGCTTGCTGGCGGGGCTCGGCCTGGGCCTTGAGCTGGCGTTGCTGTCGATCGCGATTGGCTGTGTGATCGGCTTGATGATGGCCTTTGCCATGCTGTCCAGGCACCGGGCGTTGCGAGTCTTCGCCTCGGTGTATGTGACGGTGATCCGCAATACGCCGATCCTCGTGCTGATCCTGTTGATCTACTTTGCCCTGCCGTCGCTGGGGATTCGTCTCGACAAAATCCCTTCCTTCATCATCACCCTGTCGCTGTATGCCGGTGCCTACCTGACCGAAGTGTTCCGTGCCGGGCTGTTGAATATTCCCAAGGGCTTGCGTGAAGCCGGCTTGGCCATCGGCCTGGGCGAGTGGCGCATTCGTGCCTACATCACCGTGCCGGTGATGCTGCGCAACGTGTTGCCGGCGCTGTCGAACAACTTTATTTCGCTGTTCAAGGACACCTCGTTGGCCGCCGCTATCGCGGTGCCGGAGCTGACCTATTATGCCCGCAAGATCAACGTCGAAAGCTACCGGGTGATTGAAACCTGGATGGTTACGACCGCGCTCTACGTGGCCGCCTGTTATTTCATCGCCATGCTGCTCCGTTACCTGGAACAGCGTCTGGCGATCCGTCGTTAAGGAGGGTTTCCATGTACGAGTCCCCCAGCTGGCTGCATGAGTTGTGGATCGCCCGGGATACCCTCTGGGCGGGGTTTCAGACCAGCATCTACTGCTCGGTGCTGGCGATTATCTTTGGCACGCTGATCGGTATCTTTGCGGGGTTGATCCTGACCTACGGCAAATTCTGGATGCGTGCGCCGTTTCGTCTGTACGTTGACCTGATCCGTGGCACGCCAGTGTTTGTGCTGGTGCTGGCGTGTTTTTACATGCTGCCGGCGCTCGGTTGGCAGATCACCGCGTTCCAGGCCGGTGCGGTCGGCCTGACGTTGTTCTGCGGCTCGCACGTCTCGGAAATTGTGCGCGGCGCGTTGCAAGCCATCCCCCGTGGGCAACTGGAAGCGGGCAAGGCGATTGGCCTGACGTTCTACCAGTCCCTGGGTTACGTGCTGTTGCCTCAGGCGCTGCGACAGATATTGCCGACCTGGGTCAATTCCTCCACGGAAATCGTCAAGGCCTCGACCTTGCTTTCGGTGATTGGCGTGGCTGAATTGCTGCTGAGCACGCAGCAAGTGATCGCGCGTACTTTCATGACCCTGGAGTTCTATCTGTTCGCCGGGTTTCTGTTCTTTGTCATCAACTACGCCATCGAGTTATTCGGGCGCTACATTGAAAAGCGGGTGGCCTTGCCATGAACCAACCACACACTAACCCACCGCTGCTGAACATTCGCGGCCTGCGCAAACAATACGGCCAGGTGGAAGTGCTCAAAGGCGTCGACCTGTCCATGCAGCGCGGCAACGTGGTGACCTTGATCGGCTCCAGCGGCTCGGGCAAGACCACGCTGCTGCGTTGCGTCAACTTGCTGGAAGAATTCCAGGGCGGCCAGATCACCCTGGATGGCGAATCCATCGGCTACAGCGAAATCGCCGGCAAGCGTGTGCGCCACCCTGAACGCGTGATTGCCCAGCACCGCGCGATGACCGGCATGGCGTTCCAGCAGTTCAACCTGTTTCCGCATCTGACGGCGTTGCAAAACGTCACCCTCGGCCTGCTCAAGGTCAAGAAAATGGGCAAGGACGAAGCCGTGGCCCTGGCCGAAAAATGGCTCGACCGCGTCGGCCTGCTGGAGCGGCGCAACCACTTCCCCGGCCAATTGTCCGGCGGCCAGCAACAGCGTGTGGCGATTGCCCGTGCGATCGCGATGAACCCCAGCTTGATGCTGTTCGACGAAGTCACCTCGGCCCTCGACCCGGAGCTGGTTGGGGAAGTGCTGAGCGTGATCAAGGGCCTGGCGGAGGAGGGCATGACCATGTTGCTGGTCACCCACGAAATGCGTTTTGCCTATGAAGTGTCGGACAAGATCGTATTCATGAACCAGGGCCGCATTGAAGAGCAGGGCACCTCGAAGGACATCTTCGAGCGTCCGCAATCGCCGCGCCTGGCGGAATTTTTGAAGAACATTCGTTTTTAATCAGGAGCAACGTTATGACCATTACTCGTTACGGCACCGGCAGCACCGCCGGCGGTGGCCAGCCACGTCCTTTCGCCCGCGCGGTGGAAGCGGACGGCTGGCTCTACGTCTCGGGCCAGGTGCCAGCGGTGGACGGTGAAATCATCAACGGCGGCATCGTCGAGCAAACCCGCCAGACCCTGCGCAATGTGGTGGCAATTCTGGAAGAGGCCGGCTACGAACTCAAAGACGTGGTGCGCGTGGGTGTATGGCTGGAAGACCCACGGGACTTCTGGAGTTTCAACAAGGTATTCGGCGAATACTTCACCCCGGAACACGCCCCGGCGCGTGCCTGTGTACAGGCCAACATGATGGTGGACTGCAAGGTCGAGATTGATTGCGTGGCCTACAGGAAAAAAGGCTAAATGCCCCATTCTTGAAGCCATAGGAGATCCAATGTGGGAGCGGGCTTGCCCGCGATGACGGAGTGTCAGCCAGCCCATCTGGCACTGACCCACCGCAATCACGGGCAAGCCCGTTCCCACAGGGGATCACTGTGCAGCACCCACCTTTGACGGGACCGATTACTGCCATGACCGAAGACACCATCAAACGCCGCGCCAAAGGCCTGGACCGTGCTTTCGATATCCTCGATTTTCTCAAGGAGATCGGCCAGCCCCTGCGCCCGAATGATATTGCCAGCGGCATCGGCAGCCCCAAATCCACCGTCTATGAGTTGGTCGCATCCCTGCTGGAGCGGCGCATCCTGGAAACGGTGGGCAAGGACGGCCACGTCTACCTCGGCCGCCAGTTGTACTTCCTCGGCCAGGCGCACCTGCGCCATTTCGACCTGACCCGCGAGGCCGACCACGCCTTGCAGGAAATCGTCAGCCAAACCCACGAAACCGCGCAGATGTGCCTGCTCAATGGGCGCAAATACACGGTGGCGCTGATGCGCGAAGGTGAGCGGCATTTCCGTATTTCATCGGACATCGGCGAAAACGCACCCATCCCGTGGACTGCCTCCGGGCGCCTGTTGCTGGGGCACTTGAGCGACCAGCAAATCATCGACCTGATCGACTACGACGATTTCATCCTGCCGGACGGCCAGCGCCTGGCGCTGGAAACCTTCCTGGCGCAAATCCGCCAGGCCACGCTCGACGGTTTCTTCTCCTTCGACAGCGTGGCCGACACCTTTACCCATTGCTTCGCTGCCCCGGTCCGCGACGCACAAGGCATCAGCATTGCGACCTTGTGCATCGTCGCCCCACGGGCCGACGCGATTAAAAATTACAACGACTATCGCCGGGTGTTGATCGACAGCGCCAACAACCTGGCCCGTCGCATCAACGAATAGGAGTTTTCCATGTCTGCCTTCAACGCCGTTGAAAAAGGCGCCGCCGCGATTGGCGCCCACCTGGTCCGCGACGTCAGCCTGCCAGCCCTGGTGCTGCACCGTGACGCCCTGGAACACAACATTCGCTGGATGCAAGCGTTTGTCAGCAACAGCGGCGCAGAACTCGCGCCCCATGGTAAAACCAGCATGATGCCCGCGCTGTTCCAGCGTCAGATCGCCCAAGGCGCCTGGGGGATTACCCTGGCCAATGCGGTGCAGACCCGCGCCGCCTACGCCGGTGGTGTGCGCCGCGTGTTGATGGCCAACCAATTGGTTGGTGCGCCGAACATGGCGTTGATTGCCGACCTGTTGGCCGATCCTGATTTCGACTTCCACTGCATGGTCGACCACCCGGACAACGTCGCCGATCTGGGCCTGTTCTTCGCTGCCCGTGGCTTGCGCCTGAACGTGATGATCGAGTACGGCGTGGTCGGCGGCCGTTGCGGTTGCCGCAGCGAGCAGGACGTGCGCGAACTCGCCAAGGCGATCAAGGCCCAGCCGGCCCTGGCCCTTACCGGTATCGAAGGCTATGAAGGCGTGATCCACGGTGAACACGCCATCAGCGGCATCCGCGAGTTCGCCGCCAGCCTGGTGCGATTGGCCGTGGACCTGCAAAACAACGGCGCTTTCGACCTGCCCAAGCCCATCATCACCGCATCGGGGTCGGCCTGGTACGACCTGATCGCCGAGTCCTTCGAAACGCAAAACGCCGCCGGCCGTTTCCTCAGCGTGTTGCGCCCGGGCAGCTACGTGGCCCACGACCACGGTATCTACAAAGACGCGCAATGCTGCGTGCTCGACCGCCGCAGCGACCTCAATGAAGGCCTGCGCCCTGCGTTGGAAGTCTGGGCGCATGTGCAATCGTTGCCCGAGCCTGGCTTTGCCGTGATAGCCCTGGGCAAGCGCGACGTGGCCTACGACGCCGGGTTGCCGGTGCCGCTCAAACGCTACAAGGCCGGTATCCTGCCCGCCGAAGGCGATGACGTGACCGCGTGCAAAGTCACGGCGGTGATGGACCAGCATGCGTTCATGACGGTGGCGCCAGGGGTTGAGTTGCGTATCGGTGACATCATCTCGTTCGGCACCTCGCACCCTTGCCTGACCTTCGACAAATGGCAAGTGGGTTGCCTGGTGGATGAGCAGTTGCAGGTGATTGAGTCGCTGCATACCTGCTTCTAGACCGAGTCGCAGCCATCGCAGGCAAGCCAGCTCCCACATTGACCGCGTTGTATCTGAAGGAATGCAGTCAACTGTGGGAGCGGGCTTGCTCGCGAAGGAGCCATCAGCCACACCAGAGATTAGCGGCCATCGCAGGCAAGCCGGTTCCCACATTGACCGCGTTGTATCTGAAGGAATGCAGTCAACTGTGGGAGCGGGCTTGCTCGCGAAGGGGCCATCAGCCACACCAGAGATTAGCGGCCATCGCAGGCAAGCCAGCTCCCACATTGACCGCGTTGTATCTGAAGGAATGCAGTCAACTGTGGGAGCGGGCTTGCCCGCGAAGGGGCCATCAGCCACACCAGAGATTAGCGGCCATCGCAGGCAAGCCGGTTCCCACATTGACCGCGTTGTATCTGAAGGAATGCAGTCAACCGTGGGAGCGGGCTTGCTCGCGAAGGAGCCATCAGCCACACCAGAGATTAGCGGCCATCGCAGGCAAGCCAGCTCCCACATTGACCGCATTGTATCTGAAGGAATGCAGTCAACTGTGGGAGCGGGCTTGCTCGCGAAGGGGCCATCAGCCACACCAGAGATTAGCGGCCATCGCAGGCAAGCCAGCTCCCACATTGACCGCGTTGTATCTGAAGGAATGCAGTCAACTGTGGGAGCGGGCTTGCCCGCGAAGGGG
>NZ_CP168079.1:3011949-3028207 GCF_050915955.1 Pseudomonas sp. UBT
ATTGACCGCGTTGTATCTGAAGGAATGCAGTCAACTGTGGGAGCGGGCTTGCCCGCGAAGGGGTCATCAGCCACACCAGAGATTAAAGGCATGAACACACAACCGCGCATCGCCCTGATCGGCGAATGCATGATCGAACTGCAGCACCGCGCCGACGGCAGCCTGCATCAGAGCTTCGGCGGCGACACCCTGAACACGGCGGTGTACCTGCGCCGCGAGCTGGGCGCTGTCGGCACGGTCGACTACGTCACCGCGTTGGGCGATGACAGTTTCAGCGATGCCATGTGCCAACAGTGGCGCGACGAAGGCCTGGGCCTGGACAGGGTTCAGCGCTTGCCCGGCCGTTTGCCGGGGTTGTATTGCATCCAGACGGACGCCAACGGCGAACGCAAATTCCTCTACTGGCGCAATGAAGCCGCTGTGCGTGATTGCTTCACCACACCGGCCGCCGAACCGATCCTGGCGGCCTTGCCGGATTACACCGTGGTGTATTTCAGCGGTATCACCCTGGCGGTGCTCGGTGAAATCGGGCGTGAGCGGTTACTGCAAAGCCTGATCGAAACCCGCCGTCGCGGCGGCAAGGTGGTGTTCGACAACAACTACCGACCGCGTCTGTGGGCCAGTGTCGAGGCGGCGCGCGCGGCGTATCACACGGTGTTGGCCGAGGTGGATATCGCCTTGCTGACCGAGGATGACGAACGTGCATTGTTTGGGTATGCCGACACTGAGCAGGTGTTTGCGGCGTACCCGGGCATTGAGGAAGTGGTGCTCAAGCGTGGGGCGGATGCGTGTTTGATCCGTTGCGCAGGCGAGCGCTTTGCCGTGCCGGCGTTGCAGGTCGAGCAGGTGGTGGATACGACGGCGGCGGGGGATTCGTTCAGTGCGGCGTATTTGGCCAGTCGGCTGAAGGGTGGTTCGCCAGAGGCGGCGGCCTTGGCTGGGCATCGGTTGGCGAGCCGGGTGATTCAAGTGCCGGGTGCACTGATCCCAAGATAGTCGGTGAATGGCCGCCTGCGGCGGTTCGCGAGCAAGCCCGCTCCCACATTTGATTGCATTTCAACTGAAGGAACTCGGTCAACTGTGGGAGCGGGCTTGCTCGCGAAAGCGGTCTAACGCCAAACCCTCAGTCGCGGTAAAACACCTGCACCAGGTGATAGCCAAACTTGCTCTTGATTGGCCCGTGCACCACCTTCACCGGCTTTTTGAAGATCACCGCATCAATCGCCCCGACCATCTGCCCTGGCCGCACTTCACCCAAATCACCGCCGCGCTTGCCGGACGGGCAGGTCGAGTATTTCTTGGCCAGCACATCAAACGCTTCGCCCTTGGCAATGCGCTGCTTGAGCTGTTCGGCTTCTTCGCTGGTCTTCACCAGAATGTGACGGGCTTGGGCTTTCATTGATTTCTACCAGGTGTGCGGCGGCGCGCGATTATGCCTGAACTCATTCGTCGACGCTGATCATGCTGCGGATTTTTGTCGCCAGCAGGTCAATGGAAAACGGCTTGGCGACCATATCCATGCCGTCTTCCAGGAAGCCCTGGCGCTCGGCGGCTTTTTCGGCGTAACCGGTCATGAACAGCACGCGCAGGCCCGGCCGGTGCTGACGGGCGATTTCCGCCAGTTGTCGGCCGTTCATGCCCGGCAGGCCGACGTCGGTCACCAGCAGGTCCACGCGCAAATCCGACTCCAGCAACGGCAGCGCCGTGCGTGCGTCCGCGGCCTGGTGTGCGGTGTAACCCAACTCATCCAGCACATTGATCACCAGCATGCGCACCGCCGGGTCATCCTCGACCACCACCACCGACTCACCGGCCAGCGCCAACGGGGCTTCGCTCAGATGTTGCGGCAGGTGGCTTTCCAGGGCGGTGCCATGCAGGCGCGGCAGGTACAGGCGCACGCAGGTGCCTTGGCCGGGTTCGCTTTGAATCGTCACGTGGCCACCGGATTGCTGGGCAAACCCATAGATCATCGACAGCCCAAGGCCTGTGCCCTGGCCGATAGGCTTGGTGGTGAAAAACGGGTCGAACGCCTTGGCCAGGATCTTCGGTGCCATGCCGGTGCCGTTGTCGCACACGCCCAGCATCACGTAGTCGCCGGCCTTCACCGGTTCGAGGGTGGTGATATCGCTGCCATCGAGGTAGCTGTTGGCGGTTTCGATCAGCAATTCGCCGCCGTCGGGCATCGCGTCGCGCGCGTTGATCACCAGGTTGAGCAGGGCGTTTTCCAACTGGCTGGCATCGGTATTCACGGGCCAGATATCGCGGCCCAGTTGCACCTTGAGCGTGATATGCGCGCCCTTGGTTCGCCGGAACAAATCTTCCAGGGACACCACCAGCTGGTTCGGATCAAGCGGGCGGCGGTCCAGCGATTGGCGGCGGGAGAACGCCAGCAGCCGATGGGTGAGGGCGGCCGCGCGATGGGCGGAAGACACCGCGGCGTCGGTAAAGCGGCCGATTTCGTCGCTGCGCCCGGCACTGATATAGCGCTGCATCAGGTCCAGGCTGCCGATAATCCCGGTCAGCATATTGTTGAAATCATGGGCAATGCCGCCGGTAAGCTGGCCCACGGCTTCCATTTTCTGCGCATGACGCAGCGCATCTTCGGCGCGCTCGCGTTCAAACATTTCGTTTTGCAAGCGCTGGTTGGCCTCCGCCAGCGCCTGTGTGCGCTGGGCGACGCGCTCTTCCAGGTTCTCGTTGAGGTGCCGCAAGGCCTCTTCGGTGAGTTTGCGTTCGGTCTCATCGATGACAAAGATATAGAAACCGTTCACCGAGCCGTCATTGCTGAAGCGCGGCAGGTACTTCATCAACGCGTGGCGCGGCCGGCCGTCGTGATGCGGCGTAACAGTCATGAAGCTGCAGGCCTTGCCCTTGAGCGCGGCAGCGATCTTGTCTTCCCGACCGGCATACAACTCGTCGCCGATCACCTCACGGATGGTTTTGCCGTACAGCTCCTGGGGCGTCATGCCATACCAGTCCAGGTAGGCGCTGTTGTTCAGGCGAAAGCGCTGTTCGTGGTCGACGTAGCCAATCAGCACCGGCATGGCGTTAATGATCAATTGCAGCTCTGTCTGGCTTTGGCGCAGCGCGTGCTCCGTGTGTTTGCGTTCGGTCAGGTCCAGCGCGGCGCCAAGGAAGCGTGCCGGGCGGCCTTGCGGGTCTTTGTAGCAGCGACCACGGGCGAACACCCAGCGCACCTGGCCATCGGCTTGCAGCAAGCGGTATTCCTCGGCGTATTCGGTGCCGAAAGTGATGCAGTGCTTGATGCTGCGCGCCACCATGCCGCGGTCTTCGGGATGGACGCCTTGCAGGTAGTCGCTGATGGGCAGCAGGCCGGCGTCACTCGGGTCGACGCCATGCAAATAGGCGAAGTGGGCGTCGGCGATAAAGCGGTCTTCGCCGATGTCCCAATCCCACGTACCTACCGCATCGGTGGCGGCCAGCGCCAATTGCAGACGTTGTTCGGTGCTGTGCTGGGCCTTGAGGCTGTCATCGGAGCGCTGTTGCAGTTCGATGGCTTTGCTGCGGCGCTCGTTGGTTTCGATGGCGGTGACCAGAATACCGGCGACGGCGCCGCTTTCGTCGCGGACCGGGCTGTAGGTCAGGTCGAGCCAGATTTCGGTGTCGCGGTGGTTGCGTTGCAGGACGAAGCGCTGTTCGGTGAACGTGCGCACCTGGCCGGTGAGGACGGCGTCGTAGATCGGGGCGGTGAAGCTCGCCAGCTCCGGCCAGGTCTCATGCGCGGGTTGGCCCATGGCGCCGGGGTGTTTGTTGCCCGCGAGCGCGGCGAAGCCGTCGTTGTAGAGCTGCGTGAGCTGGCTGCCCCACAGCAGGAGCATCGGCATCGGCGAGTGGACCACGATATCGACGGCTGTGCGCAGGCTTTGCGGCCAGTCATCGGCCTCACCGAGGGGGCTTTGCGCCCAGTCCAGCCGCGCAATCAATGCAACGGCTTCGCTTCCGGTGGATGTTACTTTCATGAAAAAGCCCTAAACCCGACACTTTGAAATACGACAAAGCCGATTATCCCGCGACACGGGAACGGCTGACTACCCCTCGAAAAATAGCATGCATTGGGGTTTTGTCTTCAAATGAGTGCTTACAGGCTGAAACCTTTCATCCTTGTGCCAGCTCCGGGCGGTCACGAAACTGTGCCAGTGCCTCCGGGTTCGCCAACGCGTCAGTGTTTTTTACCGGCTCACCGTGCACCACGTTGCGCACCGCCAGTTCGACGATCTTGCCGCTGATGGTGCGCGGGATATCGCTGACGGCGAGGATCTTCGCCGGCACATGGCGCGGCGTGGTGTTGGCGCGAATCACCTGGCGAATCTGTTGCTCCAGGGCGTCATCCAGTTCAATGCCGTCATTGAGGCGCACAAACAGCACCACCCGCACATCGTCCTGCCAGCGTTGGCCGATGGCCAGGCTTTCCAGGACCTGCGGGACCTTTTCCACCTGGCGATAAATTTCCGCCGTGCCGATGCGCACGCCACCCGGGTTGAGCACCGCATCGGAGCGACCATGGATCAACAGGCTGCCATTGGGGCACTGTTCGGCGTAGTCGCCCTGGGCCCATACACCGGGAAACTGGCTGAAATACGACGCGCGCAGTGTGTGCTGGTCTGGGTCATTCCAGAGCCCGATCGGCATCGCCGGAAAATGCCGAGTGCAGACCAATTCGCCTTTTTCCCCGATCAATGGCTGGCCCTGGTCGTCCCACACTTCGATAGCCATTGCCAGGCTCTTGCACTGCATTTCACCGCGCCGTACCGGTAGCACCGGGTTGCCGATGACAAAGCAGGAGACGATATCGGTGCCGCCCGACATCGACGACAGGCACAGCTCGCCTTTGATGTCGCGGTACACGTAGTCGTAGCTCTGCGGCGACAGCGGCGAGCCGGTCGAAATCAGCCCTTTGAGGCTGCTCAAATCATGACTCAGGCGCGGTTGCAGTCCGGCTTTTTCCAGCGTGGCGAGGAATTTCGGGCTGGTGCCGAATACGCTGATTTTCTCGGCATCGATCAGGTCGATCAGCCGTTCGGGGCCCGGGTGAAAGGGCGAACCGTCATACAGCACGGCCGTCGCGCCGAGGGCCAGCACCGACACCAGCCAGTTCCACATCATCCAGCCGCACGTGGTGTAGTAAAAGAGGCAGTCAGCCCGCGACAGGTCGGCATGCAGACCGTGTTCCTTGAGGTGCGTGAGCAGCACGCCGCCGGTGCCGTGGATGATGCACTTGGGCACGCCGGTGGTGCCGCTGGAATAGAGGATGTACAGCGGGTGATTGAACGGCACGGCGACAAACTCAGGTTCGCCGCCGGGTTGGTAGAAGTCGCTCCACAGCGTGACCCTGGCCTGGGTCTGATAGTCCTCGACTGTCGCCTGCGGGCGGGCATACGGCACGATGATCAACTGTCGCAGGGAGGGCAGGCGCGCAAGGATTTCATTCAGCTTGGTGCTTTGGTCAATGGTCTTGCCGGCGTAGCGATAACCCGCGCAGGTGATCAGCACCTTGGGTTCGATCTGGCCGAAACGGTCGATCACGCCTTGGGTGCCGAAGTCCGGCGATGAACAGGACCAGATCGCACCGAGGCTGGTAGTGGCGAGCATGCCGACCAGGGTTTGCCAGGTGTTGGGCATGCACGCGGCCACGCGGTCGCCCACGCCGACACCCGCTGCGCGCAGGCTGCTTTGCAGGCCGGCGACGTGGGCAGCCAGTTCGGCGTAGGTCAGTTGTTCGCGCTGGCCGTCTTCGCTGATAGCGACCACCGCCGGGTGACCATCGCGGCGGCGCAGCAAATGTTCGGCAAAGTTCAGGGTAGCGTCAGGGAACCACTGGGCGCTGGGCATTTCACGGTCTTCGATCAGCGTCACCGAGGGCGGGCTGCGAAATTGCACGTCAAAGAACGCGACGATGGCCTGCCAGAAGTCGGGGCGCTGGTCGATGCTCCACTGGTGCAGGGCCGGGTAGTCCGGCAACTGAACGCTGTAGCGGCCGTTGATGAAGCGTCGGAACTGGTCCATCCGCGTGTTGGCGATGCGTTCGGGGGAGGGTTGCCAGAGGATCTCGGACATTGCGCAATCTCTTGTTCTTAGATGAAATCTACCCAACAACACTGAGCCAATGTGGGAGCGGGCTTGCTCGCGAATGCGGTGGGTCAGTTACAAACTTGCTGGCTGACACTCCGCCTTCGCGAGCAAGCCCGCTCCCACATTTTAAAACTCCTGCGTTTGAAATAGCGGGGGTTTACTGCGCCAGCCAGCCGCCATCGATATTCCACGCCGCGCCGCGCACCTGGGCGCCGGCCTCACTGCACAGAAACAACACCAACTCACCCAGCTGCGGCGGCGTCACGAACTCCAGCGACGGCTGTTTCTCCGCGAGCAAATCATGCTGCGCCTGCTGTGGATCAACACCGTTGGCCGCACGGTCATCAATCTGCTTCTGCACCAGCGGCGTCAGCACCCACCCAGGGCAGATGGCGTTGCAGGTGACGTTGGTGGTGGCGGTCTCCAGGCCCACCACTTTGGTCAGGCCGATCACGCCATGCTTGGCCGCCACGTACGCGGCCTTGCCCACCGAACCGACCAGGCCATGCACCGAGGCGATATTGACGATACGCCCCCAGCCTTTGGCTTTCATGCCCGGCAGGCTCAAGCGCGTGCTGTGGAATACCGACGACAGGTTGATCGCGATGATCGAATCCCAGCGTTCCACCGGGAAATCCTCCACCGCCGACACATGCTGAATGCCGGCGTTATTGACCAATATATCCACGCCACCGAACTCGCGCTCGGCATAGGCCAGCATGTCGGCGATCTGCGCCGGGTCGCTGACGTCTGCCGGGTGATGGCCGACTTTGCCGCCGAACGCCTGCACCTGGGTGACCACCGCGCTGGCGTCGCCGAAGCCGTTGAGGATCAGGTTGGCGCCGGCCTTGGCCAGGCTCAGCGCTATGCCCAAGCCGATGCCGCTGGTGGAGCCGGTGACCAGGGCGGTCTTGCCGTTCAAGTTCGTCATGTAAACCTCACACAATGCCGGTGGCGTAGAAAGTACCGATCACCACGAACACCGCGAGGGTCTTGATAATCGTGATGCCGAAAATATCCTTGTAGGCTTCGCGGTGGGTCAGGCCGGTCACTGCCAGCAGCGTAATCACCGCGCCGTTGTGGGGCAGGGTGTCCATGCCGCCGCTGGCCATGGCCGCGACCCGGTGCAGCACTTCAAGAGGGATATTGGCCGCATGGGCCGCCGAAATAAAGCTCTCGGACATCGCCGCCAGGGCGATGCTCATGCCGCCCGAGGCGGAACCGGTGATACCGGCCAGCAGGGTCACGGTGATCGCTTCGTTGACCAGCGGATTGGGGATGCCCTTGAGCCAGTCCGCCAGCACCAGAAAGCCCGGCAGCGAGGCGATGACCGCACCAAAGCCATATTCCGACGCGGTGTTCATCGCCGCCAGCAGCGCACCGCTTACCGCGCTTTTACTGCCTTCGGCGAGCTTGTCGCGAATCGCCGACCAGCCGAACACCAGCACCATGACGATACCCACCAGCAACGCCGCCTGCACCGCCCAGATCGCCGTGAGCTTGGCGATCTCGGTGGTCACCGGCGCGCTCATGCCCGGCAAGCTCAGGCTGTGGGTCTTGCCATACCACTGCGGAATCCAGTGGGTGAACAGCAGGTTCATCACGCCCACCAGAATCAGCGGTGACAGTGCGACCCATGGGTTGGGCAAGGTGAGGTTTTCAGCGGTTTCCGGCTCGTTACGCAGCTCGGTGCCATAGCCTTCGCCGGCTCGTTGCGCCTTGTTGCGCTGGCGCGCCAGGTAGAGCATGCCGGTGCAGAACACGAAGATGGTGCCGATCAAGCCCAGCCACGGCGCAGCCCAGGCGGTGGTATTGAAGAACGTGCTGGGGATGATGTTCTGGATCTGCGGCGTGCCCGGCAGGGCGTCCATGGTGAACGAGAACGCGCCGAGGGCGATGGTCGCGGGGATCAGGCGCTTGGGGATATTGCTCTGGCGGAACATCTCTGCTGCGAACGGGTAAACCGCAAACACCACCACAAACAAGGACACGCCGCCGTAGGTGAGCAGGGCGCAGACCAGCACGATCACCAGCATCGCCTGGCGTGTGCCGAGCAAACGGATCGCGGCGGCAACAATCGAGCGCGAAAAGCCCGACAGCTCGATCAGCTTGCCGAACACCGCGCCGAGCAGGAACACCGGGAAATACAGTTTGATAAAACCGACCATTTTCTCCATGAACACCCCGGTAAAGGCAGGGGCGACGGCGGACGGGTCGGTGAGCAGCACGGCGCCGAGGGCGGCGATGGGGGCAAACAGGATGACGCTGTAGCCACGGTAGGCCGCCAGCATCAGCAGCGCGAGGGCTGCCAGGGCAATGATCACACTCATGGTGTGTCTCCAAATCGGATTGTTATTGTTGTGGGGTGGTGCTTTGGAGAGGGGCTATAGCGAGATGTGTGCCAACACGTTAACGCGTTGAAATATAAGAATATTATTTGATTTTAGATCGGGGGGTCAGAATTTTGTCTCTATCTAGAGACAGGTGAAGACCCAATGTGGGAGCGGGCTTGCTCGCGAAAGCGGTGTGTCAGTGCTAGATGAGCTGGCTGAAATACCGCATTCGCGAGCAAGCCCGCTCCCACATTAGATTGTCTTCATAGATAGAATTATTTCTCTGTTTTGAGACTAGGCGATGCCAAGGGCAACCATTTTCTTGTACAGGGTCGACCTACCCAGCCCCAACCGCTTGGCCGCGTCCACCACATTGCCTTCACAGGCCTTCAGCGCCGCTGCAATCAGCTGCCGATCAAACCGCTCCCGCGCCGCCGCAAACGTCTCGCCCTCGAGCGTTTCCACCGCGTCACGCTGCACCGGGCTAAACGTCCCAATCGCCGCGCGAATCTCCCTGGCATCCAGCACCAGGTCATCACTCAACAACGCTGCGCGTTCCAGCACATTGCGCAACTCACGGATATTCCCCGGCCACGCATGTTGCGCCAACAGCGCGAGGGCCTCGCGGTCCAGTTCGTGCTGGCTGCGCAGCTCTTCAAGAATCGCCTCGCTCAACGCCGGAATATCATCCAGTCGCTCCCTCAAGGGCGGCACCTGGATCGGCAGCACATTCAGCCGGTAATACAAATCCGCACGGAACTCACCGCGCTTGATCGCCGCCTCCAGGTCCATGGACGTGGCGGCAATCACCCGCACATCGCTATGCAGCATGTCGTTGGAGCCTACCGCTTCGTATTCCTTCTCCTGCAACACCCGCAGCAGTTTGCTTTGCAGCGGCAGCGGCATATCACCGATTTCATCGAGAAACAGCGTGCCGCCCTGGGCGATCTGCAACTTACCCGGGCGGCCCTTGCGGTCGGCCCCGGTAAACGCGCCCGGCGCGGTGCCGAAAAACTCGGCTTCGAGCAGGTCATGGGGAATCGCGGCGCTGTTGATACTGACGAAGGCTTTGTGCGCACGCGGCGAGGCGCCGTGGATCGCCTGGGCCAGCAGCTCTTTGCCGGTGCCGGTTTCGCCCAGCAGCAACACCGGTGACTCGGCGCTCGCACTGCGCCGCGCTCGGCGTTTGACTTCCAGGCTGGCCGCGCTGGTGCCGATAAAGTGCGCGAAGTTGTATTTGCTCTGCCGCGAACGCAGCAACGAACGCGTGGAGGCAAGCTCCTGCTGCATGCTCAGGTAGCGCTCGATCAGTGGCGACAGGTTGCGCAGCTCATCAAACAACGCAAACCCAATTGCACCAATCACCGCGCCGGCATCGTCGTGAATCGGCAGGCGCATCACCACCAGCGGGCCCTTGGGCGTGTCCTGGATATCCAGCAAAATCGGCTGATCGTTGCGCACGACCTGGCGCAACAAACTGTTGGCGATCACCTGCTCACAAGGCTGGCCGATGGCATCGTCGGCGCTTTTAAGCCCGAAACGCTTGGCGTAGCGCTCGTTCATCCACACGATATTCGCGTCACGGTCGACAATCACCGTGCCTTCGCTGGACTGCTCGATAATCTCGAACAGCGACTGGATAGCCAGGCCGCGAACCCGTTGGTAATCCTTGAGGCTTTCGTTGCTATTCATGCACCCGCCGCCAACACAAAATATGAAGAGGGCCGCGCTCCTACAAGGGAATATGCGCTGCCGCCAGAAGCTCTTTGGTGTACGCGTGCTGCGGCGCTTCGAACACATCATGGCTCGCGCCGCGCTCCACCACCTTGCCATCCTTGATCACGATCATGTCGTGGGCCATGGCGCGTACTACCGCCAGGTCATGGCTGATAAACAGGTAGGTCAGGCCGTATTTCTCCTGCAGTTCGCGCAGTAACGCCACGACCTGCTTTTGCACTGTGCGGTCGAGGGCGGACGTGGGTTCGTCCAGCAACATCAGCGCCGGCTTGAGCACCAAGGCGCGGGCGATGGCGATGCGTTGGCGCTGCCCGCCGGAAAACTCATGGGGGTAACGATGACGGCTGGCGGGGTCGAGGCCCACATCCTTGAGCACCTGGATCACCTGCGCATCGCGGTCGGCCAGGCTGCACGGCGCGTGCACTTCCAGGCCTTCGCTGATGATCTGCTGCACCGACATACGCGGGCTGAGGCTGCCGAACGGGTCCTGGAACACCACCTGCATCTGCTTGCGCCACGGGCGCATTTGCTGGTTGTTCAGGGGGTCGAGGGCTTCGCCCTGAAAGCGGATGCTGCCGGTGGAATCGAGCAAACGCAGGATCGCCTGGCCCAGGGTCGACTTGCCTGAACCGGACTCGCCGACAATCCCCAGCGTCTTGCCGCGCTGCACGCTGAGGCTGATGCCGTCGACTGCGCGCAGGTAAGTTTTGCGCCGGAACAGCCCGCCGCCGAGGGGGAATTGCACGGTCAGGTTGTCGACCTGCAACACCGTCTCGCGTTCGTCGTTGCACAGCGCGCTGCCGGCAGGCTCGGCATCCAGCAGCAGGCGGCTGTAAGGATGCTGCGGTGCGTTGAACAGCGTCTGGCAGTCGGCCTGCTCGACAATCTCACCGGCGCGCATCACGCACACGCGTTGGGCAATGCTGCGCACCAGGTTGAGGTCATGGCTGATCAGCAGCAGCGACATGCCCAACCGTTGTTGCAGGGACTTGAGCAGCAGCAGGATCTTGCGCTGCACGGTCACGTCCAGCGCGGTGGTGGGTTCGTCGGCGATCAGCAGTTCTGGCTCGCAGGCCAGGGCCATGGCGATCATCACGCGCTGGCGCTGGCCGCCGGACAGTTGATGCGGATAGGCCTTGAGGCGCTCCTGGGGTTTCTGGATGCCCACCAGTTCAAGCAGTTCGAGGATGCGCGCCTGCGCCGCCTTGCCGCCCAGGCCCTTGTGCAGCAGCAGGGTTTCGCCGATTTGCTTTTCGATGCTGTGCAACGGGTTGAGGGAGGTCATTGGCTCCTGGAAGATCATCGCAATGCGGTTGCCGCGCAGCTTTTGCAACGTGCTCGCCGACGCGCCGATCAACTCCTGGCCGCGGTACTTCACCGAGCCGGTGGTTTCGGTGCCGGCTTCGGGCAGCAATTGCAAAATCGAATGGGCCGTCACCGACTTGCCCGAGCCCGACTCGCCCACCAGTGCCAGGCACTCGCCGGGGCGGACATCCAGGCACAGTTTGCTCACCACGGTCTGGCCGCTGAAGGCGACGCTGAGGTCGCGGATTTCGATCAGGTTCATCTGCAGTCACTCATGAACGTGGGTCGAAGGCATCACGTAATGCCTCGCCAATAAAGACCAGCAGCGACAGGATCAGCGCCAGGGTGAAAAACGCCGTCAGGCCCAGCCACGGCGCTTGCAGGTTTTGCTTGCCCTGGGCAATCAGCTCGCCCAGCGACGCGCTGCCCGCCGGCATGCCGAAGCCGAGGAAATCCAGGGCGCTCAAGGTAGAAATCGCTCCGGTCAAAATAAACGGCAGGTAACTCAGGGTGGCGGTCATGGCATTCGGCAGGATATGCCGGCGAATGATCTTGCCGTCGCCCAGGCCCAATGCGCGGGCAGCCTTGACGTATTCCAGGTTGCGCCCGCGCAGGAACTCGGCGCGCACCACGTCCACCAGGGCCAGCCAGGAAAACAGCGCCATGATCCCCAGCAGCCACCAGAAATTCGGCTCGACAAAGCCCGACAGAATGATCAGCAGGTAGAGCACCGGCAATCCGGACCAGACCTCCAATATGCGCTGGCCAAGCAGATCCACCCAGCCGCCGTAGTAACCCTGCAAGGCACCGGCGGCAATGCCGATGGCGGCGCTGATTGCCGTCAACGCCAGTGCAAACAGGATCGACACCCGTGCACCAAAGATCACCCGCGCCAGCACATCGCGTGACTGATCGTCGGTGCCCAGCCAGTTCACCGCCGAGGGCGGGCTGGGGGCAGGGCGGGTCAGTTCGTAGTTCGGCGTGTCGTCGCTGAACGGGATCGGCGGGAACAGCATCCAGCCACCGTCCTGCTTGATCAGCTTTTGCACGTAGTCACTGCGGTAGTCGGCCTGGAACGGCAACTGGCCGCCGAACTGCTGCTCGGTGTAGCGCTTGAACACCGGAAAATACAGCTCGTTCTTGAAGCTGAGCACCAGCGGTTTGTCATTGGCGATCAATTCGCCGCCCAGGGTCAGGATAAACAGGCCGATAAACAGCCACAGCGACCACCAGCCGCGCCGGTTTTTCTTGAACCGCTCGAAACGCCGACGCGCCACCGGGGATAAATTAAGCATCAGGCGTTCCTCGCGGCGAAGTCGATACGCGGGTCCACCAGGGTGTAGCAGAGGTCACCGATGAGTTTTATCAAGAGCCCGAACAAGGTGAAGATAAACAGCGAGCCGAACACCACCGGGTAGTCACGGGACACGGCGGCTTCGTAGCTCATGCGGCCCAGGCCATCGAGGGAGAAGATCACTTCGATGAGCAGGGAACCGGCGAAAAACACGCTGATAAAGGCCTGGGGAATCCCCGAGATCACCAGCAGCATCGCGTTGCGGAACACATGGCCGTAGAGCACGCGTCGTTCGCTCAAGCCTTTGGCGCGGGCCGTAACCACATACTGGCGGGTGATTTCATTCAAGAATGAGTTCTTGGTGAGGATTGTCAGGGTGGCAAACCCGCCGATCACCAGCGCCGTGACCGGCAACACCAAGTGCCAGAAGTAGTCGGCGATCTTGCCGACGGTGCTGAGTTCATCGAAGTTCTCCGACACCAGCCCGCGCACCGGGAACCAGTTCAGCGACGTGCCACCAGCGAACAGCACAATCAGGAACATCGCAAACAGGAACGCCGGCATCGCGTAGCCGATGACGATGGCGGTGCTGCTCCACACGTCAAAGCTGCTGCCATGGCGCACGGCTTTGCGAATGCCCAAGGGGATCGACACCAGGTAGGTGATCAAGGTGGCCCATAAACCCAGGGAAATGGTCACCGGCATTTTTTCCAGGATCAGGTCGATCACGGTTTTGCCGCGGAAGAAGCTGTTGCCGAAGTCCAGCTGGGCGTAGTTCTTCAGCATCAACCACAGGCGTTCCGGGGCGGGCTTGTCGAAGCCGTATTGTTTTTCGATGTCCTTGATCAGCTTGGGGTCGAGGCCACGGCTGGCGCGTGAGCCGCTGATGCTTTCGCCGGAAGAACCGCCGATGCCGCCCCCGCCGATCCCTTGCAAGTGCGCGATAGCCTGTTCGACCGGCCCACCGGGCGCGGCCTGTACGATCACGAAGTTCACCAGCAGGATGATCACCAGCGTCGGGATGATCAGCAGCAGGCGCCGCACGATATAGGCAAACATCAGCGGGCACCTGCGCGTTTTTTCAACTCGGCGTCCATTTGCTCATTCGTCAGTGGCGTGGGGCTGATTTCCCACCAGGTTTCCAGGGCTTCGTCGTTTTTGGCCGCGATGGCCGGGCGCCCGAACCGGTTCCACCACGCGGCGGAGGTGCCGGGCGGGTAGTAATTCGGAATCCACAGGTAGCTCCATTGCAGCACACGGTCCAGGGCGTGGGCGTAGGTGAGCATCTGGGCGTGGGTGTTGGCCTTGACCAGGCCGTTGATCAGGGTGTCGACGGCCGGGTCTTTCAACACCATGTAGTTATTGGCGCCGGGGTCGTAGGCTGCCTGGGAGCCGAAGTAGTTATACAGCTCCATCCCGGGTGAGGTGGTCACCGGGAAGCCAATCACGATCATGTCGTAATCGCGCGCCATCATGCGGTTGACGTATTGCGAGGAGTCGATGCGGCGGATATTCAGGGTGATGCCGATCTGCGCGAGGTTGCGTTTGTACGGCAGCAACAGACGTTCCAGGCCCGGCTGGGCATTGAGGAAAGTGAATTCCAGCGGTTCGCCTTGGGCATTCACCAGCTTGTCGCCGTCCGGTGTCCAGCCGGCTTCTTCCAGCAAGGCCAGGGCTTGTAACTGCTTGTCGCGGATCATGCCGCTGCCGTCGGTGACCGGCGCCTTGAACACCTGGGTGAAGGCTTCGTCTGGAATCTGCCCACGCAGGGGTTCGAGAATCGCCAGCTCTTCTTTGGTCGGCAATTGGCTCGCCGCCAGCTCGCTGTTGGAGAAGTAGCTCTGCTGGCGGATGTACATATTGCGCATCATCTGGCGGTTGGCCCATTCGAAGTCCCACAGCATTGCCAGCGCCTGACGTATACGGCGGTCCTTGAACATCGGCTTTTGCACGTTGAACACATAGCCCTGGGCCGGTTGCGGCATCTCTTTGGCCAAGTGCGCGCGTTGCAGGCGGCCGTCGTCGAGGGCCGGGCCGTTGTAACCGATGGAATAACCGGTGGCGGAGAACTCGCGGTTGAAGTCGTAGGCGCCGCCGCGCAGCACCTGGCGGGCCACTTCGGTGTCGCCGAAATACTCCAGGCTCAGGTGATTGAAGTTGTACAGGCCACGGCTGACGGGCAAGTCCTTGCCCCACCAGTCCGGGTCGCGGGTAAAGGTGATGGTGCTGCCGGAGTCGATCTTGCTGATTTTGTACGGGCCGCTGCCCAGCGGGGCTTCATAGCCGCCGCCATTGGCGAAATCGCGGGTCTTCCACCAGTGTTCGGGGAATACCGGCAAGGTGGCGATATCCAGGGGCAGGGTGCGGTTTTCATTGCTGGAAAAGTCAAAACGCACCTGGCGCTCGCCTTCGACTTCGACGTGCTTGACGTCGGCGAACAGGGTGCGAAAACGCAGGCTGCCTTGGGTCATCAGCAGGTCGAAGCTGTAGCGCACATCTTCGGCGGTGATCGGCTTGCCGTCGGCAAAACGCGCCTTGGGGTTGAGGTAGAAACGCAGCGACAGGCCGTCGTCCGAGCGTTCCATCTTCTCTGCAACCAGGCCGTAAACCGTGTAGGGCTCATCCAGCGAACGCTGGGCCAGTGGGGCGTACAGCCAGCCGTCGACCTGGGAGACGCCGATGCCTTTGTCGATATACGGCAACACATGGTCGAAACGCCCGATCTCGATGGCCGAGCGGCGCAGGCTGCCACCTTTGGGGGCGTTAGGGTTGGCGTAGTCGAAATGGGTGAAACCGGCAGGGTATTTGGCGGGTTCACCGTATACGGTCAAGTAAGTTTGCGGGGCCGCAATCGCGGCGGTGCTGGCCATTAGAAGGGCCAGGGCAGTGCCGAAGAGTTTTAGGGAAAAAGCCAATCGCATTATCAGCCTTGAACGCCAGGTGAAGAAGAATAGGGACGGGTACGTTAACGGCTTAAGCGTCGCCCGTCACCCCATGCACAACGGCCCGCCAAAAGGCGGGCCGTTGTTTATAGCAGCAGCGCAGACTGGATCAGTCCTGGCGGCTGGTGACTTCCAGCAGGTGGTAACCGAACTGGGTTTTCACCGGGCCTTGCACGGTGTTGACCGGGGCGCTGAAGACGACGGTGTCGAACTCTTTAACCATTTGGCCTGGGCCGAACGAGCCCAGGTTGCCGCCGTCGCGGCTGGATGGGCAGCTGGAGTTGGCTTTGGCGATTTCTGCGAAATCGGCGCCGCCTTCGATCTGGGCTTTGAGTTCGTTGCACTTGTCTTCAGTGGAAACGAGGATGTGACGGGCGGTGGCTTTGGCCATGGGGAGTAACTCCTTGATGTAAAAAGGGTGAGCCTACCGGATTGAGGCGTTTATTTCTTGGCAAAGTTCCAATGTTTTGTTGGGTGGGTGGGTGGCTGGTTGGGTACATATCCGTTGCTGCGGTAACGGCGGCTTAGGGTTCCGCCCTTACGGCGGGTCACTTTTT
>NZ_CP168079.1:3028307-3028393 GCF_050915955.1 Pseudomonas sp. UBT
GATTCAAGCCTGCGTTCGGCCATCGTGGTTAACGGGGCCTGTCAGATCAAGATCAACAGCAGAGCACGGCGGCCTGGTAGCCGACC
>NZ_CP168079.1:3028493-3028608 GCF_050915955.1 Pseudomonas sp. UBT
TCAACAGCAGAGCACGGCGGCCTGGTAGCCGACCTGAGTGGTAGAAGCGAAAGCAGGGCAAAAGCACAGCAGAAGCAGAACTGCTTTTCTGTGGGAGCTGGCTTGCCTGCGATGC
>NZ_CP168079.1:3028708-3028845 GCF_050915955.1 Pseudomonas sp. UBT
CCATCGCAGCGGTTCGGCGGTCCGACAAGCCAGCTCCCACATTGACCGAGTGCAGCCTGAAGAACAGCACACCTTCTGCCTGATGTACTGAGTTCAAAATGTGATTAACAGGGCCTGTCAGATCAAAATCAAAAGCA
>NZ_CP168079.1:3028945-3029107 GCF_050915955.1 Pseudomonas sp. UBT
ACAGGGCCTGTCAGATCAAAATCAAAAGCAGAGCACGGCGGCCTGGTAGCCGACCTGAGTGGTAGAAGCGAAAACAGGGTAAAAGCAGGGCTGCTTTTCTGTGGGAGCTGGCTTGCCTGCGATGCAGGCACCTCGGTACATCAGGCATACCCAATTGATGCC
>NZ_CP168079.1:3029207-3029335 GCF_050915955.1 Pseudomonas sp. UBT
CCATCGCAGCGGTTCGGCGGTCCGACAAGCCAGCTCCCACATTGACCGAGTGCAGCCTGAAGAGCCGCATACCCTCTGCCTGATGTACTGAGTTCAAAATGTGATTAACAGGGCCTGTCAGATCAAAA
>NZ_CP168079.1:3029435-3048323 GCF_050915955.1 Pseudomonas sp. UBT
CGCGAATGCGGTGGGTCAGTCAGCTTATTTGTAACTGACCCACCGCTTTCGCGAGCAAGTCGAATCGTCGCACCGCCGCTCCCACAATTTGACCGAGATCTGCTTCAGTAGCCAGGGCGGCCGTGAGGCCGTCGTGCTCGGCTTTTGATTTGTTTTTGATTTTAGTTTTAGGCGGCCCGCGCCGTAAGGGCGGAACCCCTATCAGCCATCACCCAAATAATGGATAGGCCCAAGGTCACCCGCCAACACCGGCGGGCACCAAAAACGCCGCCTCCAACAACTGCCGTGTGTAAGCATGCTGGGGGTCAGCAAAAATCGCCGATGCCTCTCCCTGTTCCACCACCTGTCCATGCTTGACCACCATCAGTTGGTGACTCAGGGCCTTCACCACCGCCAAGTCATGGCTGATAAACAGATACGTCAGGTTGTACTTGGCCTGCAAACTGCGCAGCAACTCCACCACCTGGCGCTGCACCGTGCGATCCAGTGCTGACGTCGGTTCATCCAGCAAAATCAGGCGTGGCTTGAGGACCAACGCGCGGGCGATGGCGATGCGTTGCCGTTGGCCGCCGGAGAACTCGTGCGGGTAGCGATGCCGCGCGTCCGGGTCCAGGCCGACCTCCTTGAGCGCCGCAATAATCGCCGCTTCCTGCTCCACCGGCGTACCCATCTTGTGAATGCGCAAACCTTCGCCAACAATCTCGCTGACGCTCATGCGCGGGCTTAAGCTGCCGAACGGGTCCTGAAACACCACCTGCATTTCCCGACGCAACGGGCGCACCTGTTGCTGGGTAAGCCGGTCCAGTTGCTGGCCCTCAAAGCGAATCCCGCCTGTGCTTGCGATCAAGCGCAAAATCGCCAGGCCCAGGGTGGATTTACCCGAGCCGCTTTCGCCGACTATGCCCAGGGTCTGGCCCTGGGCCAGGCTGAAGTTGATGCCGTCCACTGCCTTGACGTAATCGACAGTGTTTCGCAAAAAGCCTTTCTTGATCGGAAACCACACCTTCAGGTCATCGACTTCCAGCAACGGCGGCCCCACCTCATTGGTGGCCGGCCCGCCGCTGGGCTCCGCCGCCAACAGCTCCTGGGTATAAGGATGCTGCGGCGACTGGAACAGCGTCTCGCACTCCGCCTGTTCAACGATGCAGCCCTGTTGCATCACGCATACACGGTGGGCGATGCGTCGCACCAGGTTCAGGTCGTGGCTGATCAGCAGCAACGCCATGCCCAGCCGTGCCTGCAACTCTTTGAGCAGTTCGAGAATCTTCAGCTGCACCGTCACGTCGAGGGCCGTGGTCGGCTCGTCGGCGATCAGCAACTCGGGCTCGTTGGCCAATGCCATGGCGATCATCACCCGCTGGCGCTGGCCGCCGGACAGTTCGTGGGGCAGGGCCTTGAGGCGTTTGTGCGGTTCGGGAATGCCCACCAGCTCCAGCAATTCCAGGGTGCGTTGGGTCGCGACCTTGCCCGTGAGCCCCTTGTGCAGGCCGAGCACTTCGTTGATCTGCTTCTCGATGCAGTGCAGCGGGTTCAACGAGGTCATCGGCTCCTGGAAAATCATCGCAATGCGGTTACCGCGAATATGCCGGATGGTTTTTTCTTTGAGCGTCAGCAGGTCTTGCCCGGAATAGTTGATGGTGCCGGCCGGGTGCCGTGCCAGCGGGTAAGGCAGCAGGCGCAGGATCGAATGGGCGGTCACCGACTTGCCCGAGCCGCTTTCGCCGACCAGGGCCAGGGTTTCGCCGCGCTTGATATCGAAGCTGACGTTGTTGACCACGCGGTGGTGATGGTCGCCGGTGACGAACTCGACGCAGAGGTCGCGGACTTCGATCAGATTGTCCTGATTCATCTCATTTCCTCGGGTCGAAGGCATCGCGCGCGGACTCGCCGATAAACACCAGCAAACTCAGCATGATCGCCAGCACGGCAAAGGCACTCATGCCCAGCCACGGCGCTTGCAGGTTGGATTTACCCTGGGCCACCAGTTCACCCAACGACGGTGAGCCGGCCGGCAGGCCGAAGCCGAGAAAGTCCAGGGCGGTGAGGGTGCCAATGGCGCCAGTGAGGATGAACGGCATAAAGGTCATGGTCGAGACCATCGCATTGGGCAGGATATGCCGGAACATGATTGCGCCGTTCTGCATGCCCAGCGCGCGCGCTGCGCGCACGTATTCAAGGTTGCGCCCGCGCAGGAACTCGGCGCGCACCACGTCCACCAGGCTCATCCAGGAAAACAGCAGCATGATCCCCAGCAGCCACCAGAAATTGGGCTGCACAAAGCTGGCGAGAATGATCAGCAGGTACAGCACCGGCAAACCCGACCAGATCTCCAGGAAGCGCTGCCCGGCCAGGTCGACCCAGCCGCCATAGAAACCCTGCAAGGCCCCGGCGACCACGCCGATGATCGAGCTGAGCACCGTCAGCGTGAGGGCAAACAGCACTGACACGCGAAACCCATAGATCACCCGCGCCAGCACATCACGGCCCTGGTCGTCGGTGCCCAGCAGGTTGACCGAGGAGGGCGGCGCGGGGGCCGGCACCTTCAGGTCGTAGTTGATGCTCTGGTAGCTGAACGGGATCGGCGCCCACAGCGTCCATGCGTCCTTGGCCTTGAGCAGTTCCTGGATATACGGGCTCTTGTAGTTGGCCTCCAACGGGAACTCGCCGCCGAAGGTGGTCTCCGGGTAGCGTTTGAGCGCCGGGAAGTACCAGTCACCGTCGAAGTGCACGGCCAACGGCTTGTCGTTGGCGATCAACTCTGCGCCCAGGCTCAGCACGAACAGGACCAGGAACAGCCACAGCGACCACCAGCCACGTTTATTGGCTTTGAAACGCTCGAATCGGCGGCGATTGAGGGGGGATAGATTCATCTCAATGCTCCCGGCTGGCAAAGTCGATACGCGGATCGACCAAGGTGTAGGTGAGGTCACCGATCAGTTTCACCACCAGCCCCAGCAGGGTGAAGATAAACAGCGTGCCGAACACCACCGGGTAGTCACGGTTGATCGCGGCTTCAAAACTCATCAGGCCCAGGCCGTCGAGAGAGAAGATCACTTCCACCAGCAACGAGCCAGTGAAGAAAATCCCGATAAACGCCGAAGGGAAACCGGCGATGACCAGCAGCATGGCGTTGCGAAACACATGGCCGTACAGCACACGGTGGTTGGTCAGGCCCTTGGCTTTGGCGGTGACCACATACTGTTTGTTGATTTCGTCGAGGAAGCTGTTTTTGGTCAGCAGCGTCATCGTCGCGAAGTTGCCGATCACCAGTGCGGTGACGGGCAAGGCCAGGTGCCAGAAGTAATCGAGGATCTTGCCGCCCCAGCTCAGCTCGTCAAAATTATTCGAGGTGAGCCCGCGCAAGGGGAACCAGTCGAGGTAACTGCCGCCGGCAAACACCACGATCAGCAGGATCGCAAACAGGAATGCCGGGATCGCGTAGCCGACGATGATCGCCGAGCTGGTCCACACGTCGAAGTGGCTGCCGTGTCGTGTGGCTTTGGCGATCCCCAGGGGGATCGACACCAGGTACATGATCAGCGTGCTCCACAACCCGAGGGAGATGGACACCGGCATCTTTTCCTTGATCAGGTCGATGACCTTGGCATCGCGAAAGAAGCTGTCGCCGAAATCCAGCCGTGCATAATTCTTGACCATGATCCACAGGCGTTCCGGCGCCGACTTGTCGAAGCCGTACATCTTCTCGATTTCCTTGATCAGCGCCGGGTCCAGGCCCTGGGCGCCGCGGTAGCTGGAGCCGGCCACCGAGACCTCGGCACCGCCCCCGGCAATGCGGCTGGTGGCGCCGTCAAAGCCTTCGAGCTTGGCGATCATCTGCTCCACCGGGCCACCGGGAGCGGCCTGGATGATGATGAAGTTGATCAGCAAAATCCCGAACAGCGTGGGGATGATCAGCAACAGGCGGCGAACAATATAGGCCAGCATTTAATCGCCTCCGCTCGCCGGATCGGCGCTGTGTGGGGTGTCCAGGGTGACGGCCGGTTTGACCTCGGGTTTGGCCCACCAGGTGGCCGTGCCCACGTCGTAGCGTGGCGGGGTCTTGGGGTGGCCGAGGTGGTCCCAGTACGCGACGCGGTAGGTCTTGATGTGCCAGTTGGGAATCACGTAGTAGCCGAACTGCAACGCGCGGTCCAGCGCTTTGGCGTGGTCCACCAGGCTTTGGCGTGAGCTGGCGTCGATCAACGCTTCCACCAGTTGGTCGATGACCGGGTCCTTGAGGCCCATGTAGTTGCGACTGCCGGGCTTGTCGGCGCTGGACGACGACCAGAATTCGCGCTGTTCGTTACCCGGTGATGTCGATTGCGGGAAGCTGCCTACCAGCATGTCGAAGTCCCGCGAACGCAGGCGGTTGATGTACTGCGAAACGTCGACGCGGCGAATCACCAGGTTGATGCCAAGGTCGGCCAGGTTGCGCTTGAACGGCAGCAGTACCCGTTCGAAGTCGGTCTGGGCCAGCAGGAACTCGATGTTCACGGGTTTGCCGGTGGTGTCGACCATCTTGTCGTCGACGATCTTCCAGCCGGCCTCTTGCAACAACTGGTAGGCCTCGCGCTGCTGGTTGCGGATCATGCCGCTGCCGTCGGTTTTGGCAGGCTCAAAGGCCTGGGTAAAGACTTCAGCGGGGAGCTTGTCGCGGAACGGTGCCAGGATTGCCGTTTCATCCGGGCCGGGCAAGCCGGTAGCGGCCATTTCCGAGTTCTCGAAGTAGCTGCGGGTGCGGGTGTAGGCGCCGTTGAACAGCTGTTTATTGCTCCACTCGAAATCCAGCAACAGGCTGATGGCTTTGCGTACCCGCACATCCTGGAACATCGGTTTGCGCGTGTTGAACACAAAACCCTGCATGCCGGTGGGGTTACCGTTGGGGATTTCTTCCTTGATCAGTCGCCCCTGAGCCACGGCCGGAATGTTGTAGGCATTAGCCCAGTTCTTCGCGCTGAATTCCAGCCAGTAGTCGAACTGCCCGGCCTTCAAGGCTTCCAGGGCTACGGTGCCGTCACGGTAATAGTCAGTGATACGGGTGTCGAAGTTGTAGAAACCCTGGGTCATCGGCAAGTCCTTGGCCCAGTAGTCCTTGACGCGCTCGTAGCGCACCATGCGCCCGGGCTTGACCTCGGCGACTTTGTACGGCCCGCTGCCGAGCGGTATTTCCAGGTTGCCCTTGGCAAAGTCGCGGGTCGCCCACCAATGTTTGGGTAATACCGGCAGTTGCCCAAGGATCAGCGGCAATTCGCGGTTATTGGTGCGCTTGAACTTGAACAGCACGCGCAGCGGGTCTTCGGCCACCACTTCGTCGACGTCGGCGTAATAGGTGCGGTAGAGCGGCGAGCCGTCTTTGATCAGCGCCTGGAAGGTGAACACCACGTCTTCGGCGCGGATCGGGTGACCATCGTTAAAGCGCGCTTCGGGGCGCAGGTAGAAGCGTACCCAACTGTTGTCCGGTGCCTTTTCGATCTTGCCGGCCACCAGCCCGTATTCAGTGATGGGCTCGTCCAGGCTTTGCATGGCCAGGGTGTCGTAGATCAGCGGCAGGTTGTCCGCCGGCACGCCCTTGCTGATGTAGGGGTTAAGGCTGTCGAAGCCGCCCATGGCCGACTCGCGGAAGGTACCGCCCTTGGGGGCGTCGGGGTTTACGTAGTCGAAATGTTTAAAGTCGGCGGGGTACTTGGGGGGTTCGTTGTAAAGGGTCAACGCATGTTGCGGCGCGGCGTTGGCCGCGGAGCACAGCAGCAGACTGGTGAGCAATGCGTTGCGCAAAGACATCATTGGGCTTTCTCCGAAGCTTTCAGCCACCATGCGCTCAGGCCCAGGCTGTAGGGCGGCGTGGTGACAAAGGCGAACCGGTTGCGGTACGCCAGGCGATGATAGTTGAGGTACCAGTTGGGGATACTGTAGTGCTGCCACAGCAGCACCCGGTCCAAGGCGCGGCCGGCGGCCAATTGTTCTTCGCGGGTCTGCGCCGCCAGCAGTTGGTCCAGCAGGTGGTCCACCACCGGGTTGGCGATGCCTGCGTAGTTCTTGCTGCCCTTGATCGCCGCCTGGCTGGAGTGGAAGTACTGCCACTGTTCAAGGCCGGGGCTCAAGGTCTGGTTGAGAGTGACCAGGACCATGTCGAAGTCGAACTGATCGAGGCGCTGCTTGTATTGCGCCCGGTCCATGGTACGCAAGCGTGCGTCGATGCCGATGCTGATCAGGTTCTCGACATACGGCTGCAGGATGCGTTCCAGGTTCGGGTTCACCAGCAGGATTTCCAAACGCAGCGGCTGCCCTTTGCTGTCCAGCAGGCGCTGGCCCGACAGTTTCCAGCCGGCCTCGCCGAGCAGGGCCAGGGCGCGGCGCAGGGTGTCGCGCGGGATGCCACGACCGTCGGTCTGCGGCAGACTGAAGGCTTGTGTAAACAGGTTGGCCGGCAACTGGTCACGGTACGGCGAAAGCATCAGCCACTCGTGACCCACCGGCACGCCGGTCGCGGAAAATTCGCTGTTGGGGTAGTAGCTCACGGAGCGTTTGTAGGCGCTGCTGAACAGGGTACGGTTGGTCCACTCAAAGTCGAACATCAGCCCCAGCGCCTCGCGCACCTTGGCCTGGGCGAAGGTCGGGCGTCGGGTGTTCATGAACAGACCCTGGCTCTGGGTCGGGATCTGGTGGGCAATTTGCGCCTTGATCACATCGCCTCGGTTGACCGCCGGGAAGTTATAGCCTGTGGCCCAGTTCTTGGCCTGGTGTTCGATGTAGATGTCGAACTCGCCGGCCTTGAAGGCTTCAAAGGCCACGTCGCTGTCGCGGTAGAACTCGACTTCGACCTTGTCGTAATTGTAGAAGCCCTGGTTGACCGGCAGGTCTTTGCCCCAGTAATCCTTGACCCGCTCGAACACCAGTTGCCGGCCTGGGGTGACTTTGGTGATGCGATACGGCCCGCTGCCCAGCGGTGGTTCGAACGTGGTGGCCTTGAAATCGCGGTTCTTCCAGTAATGCTGGGGCAATACTGGCAACTCGCCCAGGCGCAGGATCAGCAATGGGTTGCCGGCGCGCTTGAACACGAAACGGATGCGATGACGGTTGAGGATGTCGACCCGCGCCACCTCTTGAAGGTTGGTGCGGTACTGCGGGTGGCCTTCGGTCAATAGCGTGCGATAGGAAAATGCCACGTCATAGGCGGTGATGGGTTTGCCATCGTGGAAGCGCGCTTCCGGGCGCAGGTTGAACACCACCCAACTGCGGTCTTCGCTGTATTCCACCGACTGGGCAATCAGCCCGTAGCTGGAGGTCGGTTCGTCGCCGGACGGCGCGTACTGGCCGGTGCCGACCATCAGCGGCTCGTTCAGCTCATTGACGCCGTATTGCAGGAAGTTGGGGGTGGAAACCGGGCTTGAGCCCTTGAAGGTGTAAGGGTTGAGGGTGTCGAACGTGCCAAATGCCATGACCCGCAATGTCCCGCCTTTTGGCGCTGCAGGGTTTACCCAATCGAAGTGGGTGAATTTGGCCGGGTACTTGAGCACGCCGAACTGCGTATAACCGTGGCTCTCGGTAATCGTCGCGTTCGCAGCAAAGCTCAAGGCCAGACTTATTAGTAGAAGGAGGGGACGCTTCAAGTCAGAGATCCGATCCAGGCGGCTTGGGCTTTATGATCGGTACAGTAACAGCTTGTTCCGGTTGGAAAAAGGTTGTTTCAGAGGCTGACCGAGGGCTGGCAAGGTCTTGAGCCTGGGGTCAATCAAATGTGGGAGCTGGCTTGCCTGCGATAGCATCGGCTCGGTGTCACTGATACACCGAGGTGTTTGCATCGCAGGCAAGCCAGCTCCCACACAAACCTGCCCATGCATTGAGTTTGCCTTAGCGCGGCCCGGAAACCACCAGCATCTGCCCCGGCTTCAGCGCCTGGCCAGTACGCGGGTTCCAGCGCTTGAGATGTTGCATCTCAACGTTGAAGCGCTTGGCGACGATGTACAGCGAGTCGCCTTTCTTGACCTTGTATTGCACTGGCTTCTTGCTGTCAGCCTTGGCCACCAGCTTGCGCGTGTCCTGCATCACCAGGGTCTGGCCGACCTTGAGGGCTTGCCCATTGAGCTTGTTCCAGCGCTGCAGGTCATGCACATCGACCTTGTTCGCCTTGGCGATCAGCGTGAGGTTGTCGCCCGTGCGCACTTTGTAGTTGCGAGTGCGCCCGGCAACCCGCGTGGTCTCAACTTCGTCGAACACCTGCTTTTTCGGGCGCATCGCCAGCAATTCTTCCGGCTTCATCGTCGAAAGGGTGCTGGTAAGCAGTTGCGCCTTGGAGCTCGGTACGAGCAAATGCTGGGGGCCGTCGAGGGTGGTGCGTTGTTTCAAGGCCGGGTTGAGCTGGAACAGTTCGTCTTCGTCGATCTCAGCCAGCGCGGCGACCCGGGACAGGTCCATGCTTTGCTTGACTTCAACCACTTCGAAGTAGGGCGTGTTGGCAATCGGATTCAGGTTGACGCCGTAGGCCTCGGGGGCCAGTACCACCTGGGACAGCGCCAGGAACTTGGGCACGTAGTCCTTGGTTTCCTGGGGCAGGGGCAGGTTCCAGTAGTCGGTAGGCAGGCCGAGTTTTTCGTTGCGCTCGATGGCCCGGCTGACCGTGCCTTCACCGGCGTTGTACGCCGCCAGGGCCAGCAACCAGTCGCCGTTGAACATGTCATGCAGACGTGTCAGATAGTCCAGGGCGGCGGTGGTGGAGGCAGTGATATCGCGGCGGCCGTCGTAGGCACGGGTCTGGCGCAGGTTGAAGTAGCGCCCGGTGGAGGGAATGAACTGCCACAGACCGACCGCATCGCTGCGCGAATAGGCCATTGGGTTGTAGGCACTTTCAATCACTGGCAGCAGGGCCAGCTCCAGGGGCATGTTGCGTTCTTCAAGCCGTTCGACGATGTAATGAATGTAGAGGCTGCCGCGTTCTCCGGCGTTCTCCAGGAAGGAAGGGTTACTGGCGAACCACAAACGCTGTTGCTCGATGCGCGGGTTGACGCCCAGGCCGTCCTGCAATTGAAAGCCCCGTCGCATGCGTTCCCAGACATCCTGGGGTACTTCGGGGCTGGGCTTCTCTGAGAGCCAAATAGGTTTTTGCTTGATCTTGGCGGCAAGATTGGGTTTGGGTTGCACGGTGGATTGTGCAGCGAAATTTGTCGATTGGCAGCCCGCCAGAGTCGCGGACACAGCCACCGCCACGGCTTGAGCCAGGCGGGTCAATGCGTCTGAAGAGATGGATTTACGAATAGATGACGACATTGGCTGGAAGTAAGTTCCGGGCAAAAATGTCGGGCGATTCTAGAAAGCGCTTTGGTTCCGGTCAACCATTCAGAAATTCCGTATCAGATTGCATCCTGTTAGAACTTATCTTTCCATGCCCTCAAGCTAGCAAACACCTCGGCCCCAGAGCGGTTGTCACGACCGTTCCGTTCGTCCGCTTTTTGTTTAACGGATGTTTCGGCGGTACGTAGAAAAGGGTTAGTACGTTTTTCCAGGGCCAGATTGGACGGCAGCGTCATCTCGCCACGGGTCCGCAACTGCTTGACGGTTTCCACGCGTTCGGCGATATCGGGATTGTTCGGTTCCACGGCCTGGGCAAATTTGAGGTTGCTTTGTGTGTACTCGTGGGTGCAGTACACCAGGGTGTCGTCGGGGAGAGCGGCCAGGCGTTGCAGTGAGGTGTGCATTTGTTCCGGCGTGCCTTCGAACAGGCGGCCGCAACCGGCGGCAAACAGGGTGTCGCCACAAAACAGCACGCCCTGATGGTAAAAGGCGATATGGCCCAGGGTGTGCCCCGGCACGCTATAAATATCGAAATCCCAGCCCAGCGCCGTGACGCGGTCGTTATCCGTCAAGGCCACGTCCCGCGCCGGGATATTTTCGCTCGCGGGGCCGTAGACCTTGGCGCCGGTCACATTTTTCAGTTGCTCGACGCCGCCGACATGATCGTGGTGATGGTGGGTGATCAGGATGTCGCTGAGGGTCCACTGCGGGTTCTGCTTGAGCCAGGCCAGCACCGGCGCGGCATCGCCGGGGTCGACCACGGCGCAGCGTAGGGTGTGCGGGTCTTGTAACAACCAGATGTAGTTGTCGGTGAACGCGGGGAGTGCACTGATCTGTATCATTCTTCGATTCGCCAAGCTGAACACATTGGTGCATCTTAGAACGTCTAGGCGAGTTGGAGAATGCAATGACTGATAAAGCGTTCGCCCAGGCCGATCCTGAATGGCTGGCCCTGATCAGGGCGGCCCGTGAATGGCTGTCCGGGCCGATCGGGCAATTTCTGCTGGATGAAGAACGGCGCATGCTCGAAGACGAGTTGGGTCGGTTCTTTGGTGGTTACCTGGTGCATTACGGCCCGTCGGCCCAGACGCCGCCTGCCGCGCCGCAGGTGCAACGCAATGTGCGCCTGGGCGCGCCGTTGCCGGGGGTGGAGATTGTCTGCGAGGAACAGGCCTGGCCGTTGAGCGAGCATGCCGCCGATGTGGTGGTGTTGCAGCATGGCCTGGATTTTTGCCTGTCGCCCCACGGTTTGCTGCGCGAAGCCGCGAGCAGTGTGCGCCCGGGTGGCCATTTGCTGATTATCGGCATCAACCCCTGGAGCAGCTGGGGCCTGCGCCATGTGTTCGCCCATGACGGCCTGCGCCAGGCGCGCTGCATCGCGCCGTCACGGGTAGGCGACTGGCTGAACCTGCTGGGGTTTGCGCTGGAGAAACGCCGCTTCGGGTGCTATCGTCCGCCGCTTGCGTCAGCCAAGTGGCAAGGCCGTCTGGCCGGCTGGGAACGCCGGGCGGGTGCGTGGCAGCTGTCGGGCGGCGGCTTCTATTTATTGGTGGCGCGCAAGATTGTGGTCGGGCTGCGGCCGGTGCGTCAGGTGCTACGCCAGCCCATGGGCAAGCTGGTGCCGATGCCGATGGCCAAGGTCAATCGCAAGCAGAGCGAACCGTAAACTCCCTTTTTGATTACCGGCCGAATCTTTCGGCCTCGGGATACTGTCGGTCGATTACCGCCAGCCCGTTTTGATGGATGCAACCGATGACCGATACCGTAGAACTCTTCACCGATGGCGCCTGCAAGGGCAACCCCGGCCCCGGCGGTTGGGGCGCGTTGCTGGTGTGCAAGGGCGTGGAGAAGGAACTGTGGGGCGGCGAAGCCAACACCACCAACAACCGCATGGAGCTGATGGGTGCCATTCGTGGCCTGGAAGAGCTCAAGCGCCGGTGTGACGTGCTGCTGGTGACCGACTCGCAATACGTGATGAAGGGCATCAACGAGTGGATGGTCAACTGGAAAAAGCGCGGCTGGAAAACGGCGGCCAAGGAACCGGTGAAGAATGCCGACCTGTGGCAGCTGCTCGATGAGCAATGCAACCGCCACAACATCACCTGGAAATGGGTGCGCGGGCACATCGGCCATCCTGGCAACGAACGCGCCGACCAACTGGCCAACCGTGGCGTGGATGAAGTACGGGGTTACAAGCAGAGCTGAGGTTTAAAGTACGGCGATGGCCTGTGCCAGCTGCATGTCGCTGAAGGTTTGCTCCGGCAAACGCTCTCGGATATGCATCAGCGCCGACTCCAGGCGCACGCCACGGATCTGGCCATCGCTGGCCACAAACGATTCGGCGTCCTCCCTGGCAGCCTGAACAATCTTGTCATCCTTGAAGGAAGAACTGGTGCCCTTGGTGGCACTCATGGACAGGCTGACCAGGAAGTCGGTCGTCATCACGAAACTGGTGGCGTGCGCCGTGCAGGTGCTGCCTGCTAGCAGCAGGGCACACAGGGTTTTTGACAGGTTCATGGCTCAGCGCAGTCCGCATTCGAGTGGGGTGCGCAGGCTAGCAAGGGCGCCCAGGGCAAACTGCTGCAGCTTTGCTAAAGAGTGTTAAAAACTATAGTGGATCAAGCGCCTTGGGCCAGTCTTGGGCTGCGTAATGCGTGACGTGCTAATATCCCGCCCCTTGAAATACACCACCGTTGAGAGCTGAACCCTGATGGCCATCCGATCTGTTGTACTCGATACCGAAACCACCGGCATGCCGGTGACCGATGGCCACCGGATCATCGAAATCGGTTGTGTCGAGCTGATGGGGCGGCGCCTTACCGGCCGTCACTTTCACGTCTACCTGCAGCCGGACCGGGACAGTGACGAGGGCGCGATCGGCGTCCACGGCATCACCGACGAATTCCTCAAAGGCAAGCCGCGCTTCGCTGAAGTGGCCGACGAGTTTTTCGAATTTATCAACGGCGCCCAGCTGATCATCCATAACGCAGCGTTCGACGTCGGTTTCATCAATAACGAATTTGCCCTGATGGGGCAGAGCGATCGTGCGGATATCTCCCAGCACTGCTCGATCCTCGACACCTTGATGATGGCCCGTGAGCGTCACCCAGGCCAGCGCAACAGCCTGGATGCCTTGTGCAAGCGCTATGGCGTCGACAACTCCGGCCGTGAACTCCACGGCGCCTTGCTCGACTCCGAGATTCTCGCCGACGTTTACCTGACCATGACCGGCGGGCAAACCAGCCTGTCCCTGGCCGGTAATGCCTCCGATGGCACGGGTTCGGCGGAGGGCTCGGGCAATCGTCCTTCGGAAATTCGCCGTTTGCCGGCGGATCGCAAGCCGACCCCCATCATCCGTGCCAGCGAGCAGGATCTGGCTGAGCATGCGGCGCGGTTGGAGGCGATTGCCAAGTCGGCCGGTGCGCCGGCGTTGTGGACGCAACTGACCCAGCAATAGCCTGATTCAACGCGGTTGAAAAATGTGGGAGCTGGCTTGCCTGCGATAGTGGTAGGTCAGTTGATGAATGTGCTGGCTGATACACCGGGTTCGCGAGCAAGCCCGCTTCCACAGTTGTTCTCCATTGCCGGAAAAATCTTCATTCGCGTCATCCGCTCCCAGCTTCTACCCTGAATGCATAGCCCTCAGGACTACAAGCGCTCATGTACAAAGACCTGAAGTTCCCTGTTCTTATCGTACACCGCGACATCAAGGCCGACACCGTTGCCGGTGATCGGGTTCGAGGCATCGCCCGCGAGCTGGAACAAGAGGGCTTCAGCATCTTCTCTGCCGTCGACTACGCCGAAGGCCGGCTGGTGGCTTCTACCCATCACGGCCTGGCATGCATGTTGATCGCCGCCGAAGGGGCCGGGGAAAATACCCACTTGCTGCAAAACATGGTCGAGTTAATTCGCCTGGCACGGGTGAGGGCGCCCAACCTGCCGATCTTTGCTCTGGGCGAGCAGGTCACCCTGGAGAATGCGCCGGCCGATGCCATGAGCGAGCTTAACCAGTTGCGCGGGATTCTTTATTTGTTCGAAGACACCGTGCCGTTTCTTGCCCGGCAAGTCGCGCGCGCCGCACGCACTTACCTGGATGGCTTGTTACCGCCGTTCTTCAAAGCATTGGTGCAGCACACCGCCGATTCCAATTACTCCTGGCACACACCCGGCCATGGCGGCGGTGTGGCTTACCGCAAAAGCCCCGTCGGGCAGGCGTTTCATCAGTTCTTTGGGGAAAATACCCTGCGGTCGGACCTGTCCGTGTCCGTGCCCGAATTGGGCTCACTGCTCGATCACACAGGCCCGCTGGCGGAAGCCGAAGCCCGCGCCGCGCGTAACTTCGGCGCCGATCACACGTTCTTTGTGATCAACGGAACCTCGACGGCCAACAAGATCGTCTGGCATTCCATGGTCGGTCGCGACGACCTGGTGCTGGTGGATCGCAACTGCCACAAGTCGGTGTTGCATTCGATCATCATGACCGGCGCGATCCCGTTGTACCTGTGCCCGGAGCGCAACGAACTGGGGATCATCGGCCCGATCCCCCTGAGCGAATTCAGCCCCGAGTCGATCCAGGCCAAAATCGAAGCCAGCCCTTTGACCCGTGGCCGGCCGCCGAAAGTAAAGATGGCGGTGGTCACCAACTCTACCTATGACGGCCTGTGCTACAACGCCGAGCTGATCAAGCAGCAATTGGGCAACAGTGTCGAGGTCTTGCACTTTGACGAGGCCTGGTACGCCTACGCGGCCTTCCACGAGTTTTTCGCCGGTCGTTATGGCATGGGCACCTCGCGCACCCCGGACAGCCCCCTGGTATTTACCACGCACTCGACGCACAAACTGCTGGCGGCCTTCAGCCAGGCTTCAATGATCCATGTGCAGGACGGCGGCGCGCGCCAACTCGACCGCGACCGTTTCAATGAAGCGTTCATGATGCACATCTCCACCTCGCCGCAATACAGCATCATCGCCTCGCTGGACGTGGCGTCGGCGATGATGGAAGGCCCGGCCGGGCGTTCGCTGTTGCAGGAGATGTTCGACGAGGCCCTGAGCTTCCGGCGCGCACTGGCCAACCTGCGCCAGCATATCGCCGCCGAGGACTGGTGGTTTTCGATCTGGCAACCGCCTTCGGTGGCCGGTATCGACCGGGTGGCCACCGCGGATTGGCTGTTGCACCCTCAGGATGACTGGCATGGCTTTGGGGATGTGGCCGAAGACTACGTGTTGCTGGACCCGATCAAAGTGACGCTGGTGATGCCCGGCCTGAACGCCGGAGGTGCCTTGAGCGAACGCGGAATTCCTGCGGCGGTCGTCAGCAAATTCCTCTGGGAGCGTGGGTTGGTGGTGGAGAAGACCGGGCTATATTCTTTCCTCGTGTTGTTTTCCATGGGGATCACCAAAGGCAAATGGAGTACCTTGCTCACCGAGTTGCTGGAGTTCAAGCGCAACTACGACGCTAACGTCAGCTTGGCCAGTTGTTTGCCATCGGTGTTTAAGCAGGGGCCGGCGCGTTATCAAGGCCTGGGCTTGCGCGACCTGTGCGATCAATTGCACAGTTGTTACCGCAGCAATGCCACGGCCAGGCACCTCAAGCGCATGTACACGGTATTACCGGAAATTGCGATGAAACCCGCCGACGCCTACGATCAGTTGGTGCGGGGTGAAGTCGAAGCTGTTTCCATTGATGCCTTGTCAGGGCGCATCGCAGCCGTGATGCTGGTGCCTTATCCGCCGGGCATTCCGTTGATCATGCCGGGCGAGCGCTTTACCGAGGCGACGCGGTCGATCATCGACTACCTGGTGTTTGCCCGCACATTCGATAGCAGTTTCCCCGGTTTTGTCGCGGATGTTCATGGGTTGCAACACGAAGATGACGGCAATGGCCGTTGTTACACCGTCGATTGCATCAAGGGTTAAGAATGTTTATGCAAGCTGTAATGAACCCGAAGTATCCAGGGCTCAGTGTTCGGGTCGCCGACGAAGGTTTTGATGCCTACGTGTGGGGCAATGATTTCAGCTTTGAGGTCAGCGGCTATGGTGTGCCGGAAATGGGCAGGCGTGTCGACCAATGGGCCGTGGAGCGCATCCTGCCGTACCGCAAGTGTTATGGCATCGACCCGGAAGAGTTCGCCAGTTTTCGCGACGCACCCGACAGCGCGATTTTTATGGCTTACCTGGATGACCGTGCGGTAGGGCATGTCGTGGTCAGCACCAACTGGAACGGTTTTGCCCACGTTGACGAACTGGCGGTGGCCTTGCCTGCGCGGCGGCATGGTGTGGCCAAGGCGCTGCTGGATGTGGCGCAGTTCTGGGCGCGCAAGAAAAACCTGCCGGGCATGATGCTCGAAACCCAGAACAACAACCTCGGCGCCTGCCGCCTGTATGAGCGTTGCGGGTATGTGATGGGCGGGATTGATCAACTGCGTTATCGCGGGATTGATCCGCAAACCCGCGAAGTGGCGATTTTCTGGTACCGGTTGTTCAAGACGGAACTCGAACAGGCTTAGCTTGCCAACAGGCTTTCTGCCTTTTGCGTGACAATTTCCAGCAACGCATTCAGCGCGGGTGACGTCACGCCCTCTTTGAGGGTCAGCGCGTACAGATTAACCATGATCGGCGGCGACACCGGGCACGCATCCAGCCCAGCCTCTGGAGCGCCAAAGGCGGTGAACGGATCGACAATCGCCAGGCCTTCGCCGGCTTCCACCATGCTGCGCATCATCTGGTAGGTCTGCACACGCGTTTGCACCACTGGCAGCGGGCGCAGGGCTTGCAGTTTGGCGTCCAACTGACGGCTGAGCGGGTCATGCCCTTCAAGCCCGATCAACGACTGCCCGGCCAGGTCCTGCAGCGCAATGTACTTTTGCTTGGGTTTCAGCCAGCCATGGGGCGCGAGCAATTGCAGCTTGCCTTGGGCCAGTACGGTGCTGTGGATTTGCGGGTGTTGCGGGTCCTGCAGGCTCAGGCCCACATCGGCTTCGTGCAGCAGCAGGCTCCTGACAATCTCCCGGGTTGGCTGGCTCGACAGGTTGCACGGCGTGTCCTGGAAGCGCCGGCGCAGTACGGCGATGCTTTGCGGTAACAGTTGATTGGCCAGGGGCTGGGTGCACAGGGCACGCAGGGTCGGCGCGTGATGGTGTTTCAAGCGGCTGGCCAGGCGTTGTACCGGTTCCAGTGCTTCATAGAGATGGGCGATTTGTGCCTGCAGCTCCAAGGTCTCTCGCGTCGCTTGCAAACGCCCGCGCACACTGGCAAACAGCATGAAACCCAATTGGAGTTCGGCATCCTTGAGCGTTGCCTCCACATCGCCCACGGGGAGTTGCAACCATTCGGCGGCCGTGCCGAGGTGTCCGGTCTGCAAGATGGCCTGAATCACTTCGATATGACGTAAACGCATCGCCGGAGTCTATGTTCAGTGCGGTGGGGTTTCAATGGCTGGGGAAAAAAGAGCACGAGCATGGCCGGGTGTCGGCTACCGTTAGCGTGTATACAACTGCAACGATCAGGTCATATAAGAACGTATCAGCCGAGGAACAATGGGGAGCCTCACAATGCCAGGACGTACCACAATCGGAAAGATCCCCGGCCAGCGTGGCTTTACGCGTTGGGCGGTGCTGGTGGTGTTGATCATCATTGGCTTGCTGGCCTTTGCGGTGGGGCCACGTTTACTCGGTGAGGTAACCATAACGGAAATTGCCACGGCGAAAGCCCAGGTGGCCGAACTGGGGAAGGCGCTCGAGCAGTTCCATCAAGACATTGGCCGTTACCCCACTGATGAAGAAGGCCTGGAGGCACTGACCACAGCACCCGACGGCGAGGCGAAATGGAAGGGGCCTTATGTGAGCGAAGACCTGCTGGCCGACCCTTGGGGCATTGCCTATCAGTACCACTATCCGCCCACTCAATCCAAAACGCCGTTCGACCTGTTCTCGTTTGGCAAGGACCGCACGCTGGGCGGTGTCGGGGAGAACAAGGATATTACCTACGGCGACAACTGATTCATCTGGCATTACCCATCGACCTGATTAGAATGGCGCATCTGATCATCAACGACCAATGCCGGTTACTCGGCACTTAAAACAAAAACAGGTCCGGTCTCACATGCCTAAACCCTCGATATTCCTCGGGGTAACGGCCAAGCAACTTCTGGTCCTGGTGACCGTTGGGGGCGTGGCTGCTTATCTCTTCAATAATCACGATGAACACACGCCGGAAAATCTCGCCCTTGAGGCGTTTATCCGTTCCCAGGAACAGGTGGGCGAGCAGGTGGGCGCGGTGCTGGAAATTGCGTTGGTCAGGCAGGTGGTTGCCTATCCCGGTTACGGCACGTCGGGCTACAAGCGATCGCTGTATGCCGTCGAAGGGGAGCGGGGGCAATTGATGGTGACGCTCAGGCAAATGGACGGTGAGCAGGGCGTCGAGGTGACGGAAATACGTCGGCCGTGATCACCCAGCCCAGTCAACGCCATCAATGGCCAGGACTGAGCAGGTCGATAAGGCGGGATCTTATGAGGCGAGAACCGTTGGCGATTCGCGGGTGATAACGGTCCCCGACTGGATCAATCTGAATTCTTCGCCGTCCAGTTTCTCTACACGATCGCCAATGGCCAGCTTGTAGGTAGTGGTGGGCGCCGAGCCAGCCGGGTCGCTTTGCGCCGGGTTGGATTCCTGGAACTCATGCACCGAATACACGCGTCCTTCCGCGTCTCTGGCATGGAACTGTCCGACAAGTACTGCAGCCATCTGTTTAGAACCTCTGGAGATAAACACTCGATTTGCGGTTCTGTAGACCGTCATGGAGCGGGGTAGTTTACCTATGGAAAAAAAATACTATTCGTTGATGTTTTCAGACGCTTCCTACGCGAGCTACGGCGAGTCAAACGTCTTGGGGATTATCAAAACCTTCTGGTGAACCCGTCGCGAAGACTCTATAACTACAAGCTCCTTTAGTCAGACGTCGGGAAAACCCCAATGAGCAAGGTCTACACGATTGCCGTCCTGGTCGGCAGCTTGAGAAAAGAGTCGATCAACCGCAAGGTCGCTCTGGCTTTGGTCGAACTGGCCCCTGCCAATCTCAAATTGAACATTGTTGAAATTGGCGATTTGCCGCTCTACAACGAGGACATCGACGGGGCATCACCGCCCGCAGCCTACAGTACTTTCCGTCAGCAGGTACGTTCATCCGACGCGGTGCTGTTCGTGACCCCGGAATACAACCGTTCCGTGCCTGCGCCGTTGAAGAATGCCATCGACGTTGGTTCGCGACCGTACGGGCAAAGCGTCTACAGCGGCAAGCCTGGGGCGATCATCAGTGTGTCGCCGGGGGCGATTGGAGGCTTTGGTGCCAACCATCATCTGCGCCAGTCCCTGGTGTTCCTCGATGTGCCGTGCATGCAGCAGCCGGAAGCGTACCTGGGTGGGGCGGGCAGTGTGTTTGATGAGGCGGGTAAGGTGTCGGAGAAGACCAAGCCATTCTTGCAGGCGTTTATTGATGCTTATGGGAAATGGGTTGAGAAGCAGTCGGGCTGATCGGGTTGGTTGAGTACATATCCGTTGCTGCGGTAACGGCGGCTTAGGGTTCCGCCCTTACGGCGGGTCACT
>NZ_CP168079.1:3048423-3069083 GCF_050915955.1 Pseudomonas sp. UBT
TTTCCAAAGTGACCCGCCGTAAGGGCGGAACCCATGTCAGCCGTGACCCAAACAACGGATATGCACTCAGCGCCCCCCGACAACCACAGTACTCACCCGTAAAAAAAGAGGTGTAGATACCTATGCTGCGATAGCGGTTTATCAGTCACATGGATGGTGAACGCGAAGCCGTCATCGCAGGCAAGCCAGCTCCCACATGGAGAGAGGCCCGCCCGCCTGGCCGTTAGTTAATGCGCGGGCCACCGCCGCCGGGTGCATGGGGTTGTGGTCTCTCCGGCGGCGCATCACTCGGCAAGCTTTTCGGCGGTGTGTTCGGGTCTTCGTAATGCTTGTGCAAGTCCCCGTCCAGTCGGTTACTCGAGGAGCCACCTTTTTGCGGGGTCTCGTCAAAGTGTTCCCACTCCGATTGCTGGAAGCGAAAGATACTGTCGTCGGTCGGTGTGTCGCGGCCTTTGTAGTGGTGGATTTCGTAGTGGGCGTATTCGACCTTGTCGGCCCAGTTGTCCTGCAATAAACCGTCGCCGGCCAGGTCGCGGTACCAGTCGTTTTCTTTCTCGGTGGCTTTCTGTTTTTTGTTGTGGTCGACAAAGTAGCCGATGATCCCGCCGACTACCGCCAGCACCACACCCACCAGGAACAGCGGCCCGGTCAATGCCGCCGCCGTGCCCGCGCCAAACAGTGCGGCGGCGCCGAGCACCCCGGCCGATGCGCCGAACGCACCGCCCGCCACTTGCAGGCCACCCGCCGCCTGGGCCAGCGGGTCTTTGCTGTCGACCCCACTCTTGATCGCCAGGGCGCCCAACACGATATCGGCAAAACCCCCGACGATATCCGTGGCCGGGCCCAGGACCTTGATCACCGAACCGGCAATCTTCGCCGACTTGGACGCACCCAACTTGGCCGCGCCTGCTGCCGCCAGGCCGTCATCCAGGTGAGTGGCCAGGCCTTCGGTGGCCTCGGTGACGGCTTTGTCGCCCTCGCCGAACATTGTCGAGATGCCGTCGTATTGGCTGTCGGGCACGGCATCGAGGGCACTGGTAATCTTGGCTTTGACGTCGCTTGGCAACTCGTTGACGCGAAACTCGAAGTTAGGCTCCTGCAGCCCGTTCTTGCCCCAAATCTCCGGCAAGGTCTTGTCCAGGCCGAGGAAGTCCACCAGGCCGCCTTTGCCCAAGGTCTCGCCGATCTTGTCGCCCAGACGCACAAAGTGGCTGGAACCGCCGGCAAAGCTGAGGAAATCCTTGGCGATGGACATCCGCTGCGCCGGGGTTTCACCGAGCTTGCCGCCTTTGCCCACCAGTTGGTAAATCGCCGAAAACAGCGTCACGCCGGCGCCGAGGGAGCCAAGAATGCCCTTGCTGTTAAGGGTGTTGAAGACCTCGCCGAGCATGCCGCGATCGGCCACCGCGATATAGGGTTTGTTCAGTGCGCTTTTCAGGTCAGCTTCGCTGATGGAGCCGTTGTTCTTGTAGACCTCACCCAACTCTTCCAGAGCCTTGGTCACCCCGGCCGACTTTTCCTTGCCCTGCAAGCCTTCGTTGAGGAACTTCTCGAGGGTTTCCTGGGTACGGCGCGGCAGGTCGAGCAGGGTGCCTTTCAATACACCCTTGAGCAGGCCGAACAGGTCCTTGGTGGCCAGTTCCTTGTTCTCGTCGGAGATCTTGCTCGGGTCCGAAAGAATCGCATTGAGGTCGGTGGTCAAACCATCGGCCTGGATATTCTGCGCCGCTTTGCTGGCCGCTTCGGGATCGAACAGTGACAGCGAGGTCAGGGTGTCGCTCAGGTCTTTTTGCGCCTCGGAGGTCTTGCCCTGGTTTTGCAGGTCCTTGAGGTACAGCACGTAATCCGGGTTGGATGTGAGGTCCAGCAGCTTCTGCTTGATCTCGTCCTTGTTCGGCAGCTTGTTGATCGCGTCGTCCATCTTCGACTTGTAGTCGGCCTGCACGGTCGGGTCTTTGAACAGTTCGCCGATCTGCTGTTGCACGGCCTTGCCGTCGATGATGTCGTGCATGTCGGCCGAGGTCAGCTCGGTCTGCTTGTCATCGAACTCGCGCCAGGTGGTGTTGAACGGGCGCTTGGATTCTTCGTAGCCGGTGATGCCGTGGCCATTCTGGTAGGCGGCCTGGGCTTCCAGGGCGCGGACCAGCTTGGCCCGCGGGTCATCCTTGGGAATCGAGCCGTCTTTGACGCCGGCGCGGTAGGTGTCGATCAGTTGGGTGGTGGCCAGTTCGCTGACGCTCAGGGTTGGCGACTTGTCGTCTTTTTCATCGGCGTGCACGCCGGTGTCCATGTTCAGCACATCCAGGTCAGCCGACTTGGGCAGGTTGTGCTTCGTGCGGGTGTCATCGACTGCACCGGCACTGAAGGCGTCCCACTTGGCCTTGACGTCATCGTAGAGCTGCGGGCTCAGTTCCTTGGACACGATGACTTTGCCTTCGCTGGTCTCGTAGCGGATCAGGCCATCGCCCAGTTCATCGGGGGAACCAAAGGTGATGTCGGTATTTTTCAGGAAGTCATTCGGCCCCGCCAGCTTGTAGCCTTCGCTTTCGCTGGTGTGGATTTTGTCCCAGGTGTCATGCGCGGTGGCGACACTCTTGAACAGCTCGGGGCTGACATTCGAGGACACCACCACCTTGGTGCCGTCATGGAGTTCGTAGGTGAGGATGCTGTCTTTCTGGTCGTTGTTCCAACTGAACGTCTTGTAGTCATTCAGGCCCGGCACTGGCGTGTTGGCGTCGGCCAGTGTCGCGCCGTTATTCAGTTCGCCTTCCACCACGGCCTTCTTGCCCGGGTCGGTATAGACCTCGTGCAGGCCGGCCAGGTAGTCGAACAGCTTGGGGTTGTCATCACGGGCCACGACCATTTTCTGGCCGTTGCTTTCGAAGCGGATCAGCCCCGGGCCGACTTCATCGACCGGGCCGACGGTGGTGCCACCATACGGCGGCCACACTTCGTTATCGCTGGCGCGCTTGTAGCCGGCGTCTTCGCTGCTGGTGAGGCCGGTGAAACTCGCATAGTCGTCCTTGGCTTTCTGGAAGGCTTCGGGGTTGTCACGCTGGCTGATAACGACCTTGGTGCCGTCCTGGGTTTCATAGCGGATCACGCCGGGGCCGGTTTCATCAGGCGGGCCGAGAGATTTGTAATCGGCGAGTTTTTCCGGTGCCTTGCCGTCCGCGCCCAGGCTCTGGTAACCGGCGTTCTGGCTGGCAACCACGCCGGAGAGGGACTTGAAGTCTGCGCTGACTTGCTTGAACAGGTCCGGGCTGTCGTGCTCGCTGACGATGACCTTCTTGCCGTCCTGGGTCTCGTAACGAATCAGCCCCGGGCCCACTTCATCCGGCGGGCCGATGGCCTTGTAGTCAGACAGAGCAGGTGGCGGCGTGGCGTCCTTGGCCGCCAGTTCGTAGCCTTGTTGCTTGCTGGCATCGAGCCCCGATGGCGTCTTGTCCTGGGACTCGACTTTCTTGTTTGCACTGTTCTTGAGTAGCACATGGAACGCTGCGGCTGACTTAAGCGGCGTACCGGGAAGGGATTTGGGGTCGGACGAACGATCAAGGGGCTGGGTCGCCATGCCATGGAACTCCTGCTGTTGCCGGTGGGACTGAAAGGCAAAAACAGTAACAGCAGGGGTTCGGCACTCGCTGCGAAACGTTGTGAATTGCGCCCTAACGGTGACGCAGTGCGTGCGCCATGCGTTGCAGGCCTTCTTCGAGCATCGCCCGTGGGCAGCCGAAGTTCAGGCGTACAAACTGCTGGCTGTCATCGCCGAATTCGATGCCTGCGCTCAAGCCGACCTTGGCCTGTTCCAGGAAGAATTGCTGTGGGTCATCCAGGCCCAGGGCGCTGCAATCCAGCCAAGCCAGAAAGGTGCCCTGAGGGGCATGCATCACCACACCCGGCAAACGGGTTTGCACGGCATTGAGCAGATAGTCACGGTTGGCTTGCAGGTACTGCACCAGCGCGTCCAGCCAGTCGCTGCACAGGCTATAGGCGGCGCGGGTGGCTTCCAGGCCCAGCGGGCTGACACTGTCGACCATGCCGCAGCGGGCATTATTGAAGCGCTCGCGCACCTCGGCGTTCTGCACCACGGCAAAGCAGGTCTTCAAACCGGCCACGTTGTAGGCCTTGCTCGCCGACATCAGGGTAATGGTGCGCTGGGCGATTTCGGGACTGAGGCTGGCGGTAGGGATGTGGCGGCGGCCATCGAAGCACAGTTCGGCATGGATTTCGTCGCTGATGATCAGCGCGCCGTTTTCCAGGCAGGCGTTGGCCACGGCGAGCAGTTCTTCGCGGGGGAAGACTTTGCCCATGGGGTTGTGCGGGTTGCTCAGCAACAGTGCACCGGCGCCGGTCAGTGCCTGGCGTATCGCGGGCATTGGTGTGATGTATTCGCCGTTGATCAGTTCGAACGGCACTTCGATACGCGGCAGGTTCCAGTGACCCGGTGCCAAGCGGATCGGCCGGTAATTGGGGGTTTGCAGCACCACCGGTTGGCCCGGTTGCACAAACGCATGCAGGGCCATATTGAAGCCGGGCTCGACGCCGGGCAGGAACAACAGCTCTTCAGGCTGCACGCGCCAGGCGTATTTGGCCCACAGGTCAGCGACGATGGCTTCGCGCACGTCCGGGCCGGCGACGCTGTAGCCAAGGATTTGCTGATCAAGGCGAGCATGCAGCGCGTGCAATATCGCGGGTGGCGCGGCGATATCCATGTCGGCGATCCACATCGGCAAGATGTCTTGCGGGTAGCGGCTCCACTTGGTGCTGCCGGTGCCGAGGCGGGGGTGGATCGTGTCGAAATCAAAGCTCATGGGCGGCTCGTATCAGAGAGGCAGGTGCAAGAATGGCGCTGATTCTAGCGCCATTAATTTTATAGGCCAGTGCTGATTGCCTGCGACAATTGTCGGTGTGCCTGTTCCACCGCCCGGGCGACCGCTTGTTCTCCGCGCACCATGGCGCCCAGGTAGACGAAATCCACGCTGTGGATGCCCACCGTCGACAGGATCGCGGTCAGATACGGTGTCAGGAAATCCGGCTCATGCCCCTTGCGTGAATTGCCGCAACTGACCAGCACAAACGTACGCCGATCCTTGAGCAACCCGACTTTTTCGAACTGTGCATTCACCGTGAAACTGCGATGAATACGCACCACGTGGTCGATCCAGCCCTTGAGCGCCGCCGGCACGGTGAAATTGTGCACCGGGGTGCAGAGGATCAGCAGGTCACAGGCTTCCAGTTCGACGATCAATTGTTCCGACAACGCCGTCGCGTTGCCGCTTAAGCCGCCAGGCGTGGTGAGTGCGTTCGCATACTCACGGGTCAGCGGCGGCAATGCCTGGCCGCCGTAATCGCGCTCGCTGACCTCGGCGCCCGGCACCAGGTCATCCAGCAGCGCGCGGGCCAGCTTGAAGGTCTGCGCGGCCTTGCCGTGGGGGCTGAAGCTGAGTAACAGGGCGCGGGTCATTGGCCCAGGTCCTGGGAAAAATGCATGCCGCGCGGCAACAAGCCTTGACGGAAGTAGAAACGCTGGGCCAGGACCATATGCAAGCCGGTGTCCAACACCAGGTAGCGATAACCCCGGGTGCGGGTTTCTTCGCGCACCCGCTCGAGCAGTTGCTCGCCCAGGCGTCTACGTTGCAAAGCCGCATCGACCACCAGGTCATCGACATAGATAAACCGCCCGTAGAGGGTGTTTTCGGTCAGCCGGTAGCCGGCCAGGCCGATGACCCGGCCGTGCTCGCGCGCGGCCAGCAAGTGGTAGCCATTTTGGCGCTGGCGCTGGACTTGTTCCGCGAAGCTGATGGCGTCGGTCAGGTGCGGCCGCAGTTGCTGCATCAGCGCAAAGCTGGCGATGCAGTCGGCCTCGGTTTCCATCGGCACCAATTCGACATGCTCATTCATCGTTGAGGTTCTCCTGATGGGCCTTGACCGCCGTCGGCACTTTGCGAAAGCTGATGGCGACGCGGTTCAAGGCGTTCATCAGGGAAATGGCCAGGGTCAGGTCAGCGACTTCCTTCTCGCTGAACATAGCCGCCACGCTGACGTAATCCGCTTGCGGCACCTGGGTTTGCGCGACCTGGGTGACCACCTCGGCCCAGGCCAGGGCGGCACGTTCACGCGCGGTGAACAGCGGCAATGCTTCGTTCCAGGCCGCCAGTAGCATGATTTTTTCCAGGCTCACGCCTTGCTTGAGCAGGTCGCGCGAATGCGAGTCCAGGCAATAAGCGCAGCCGTTGAGTTGCGAGACCCGCAGGTACACCAGCTCAATCAATTCTTTCTCCAGGCCGCAGCCATGGATATAGCTGTGGACTGATCCCAGGGCTTTGTAACCTGCAGGGGCGGCTTTGGCGTAATCGAGACGGTGTTTCATGGGCGATCCTTGTTTGCGTAAGGGATGCGCCATTTTCGGTGGCGGCACGGCCGCTCAACAGGGGCATGATTGGACAAGTGGGTTGGGACATGATCAGACTCCGCTTTGTCATTCTGCCGAGCCTGTTTGTGATGTCGTCACTGCCCAAATACCAGGAAATCTACCGCCGCTTTCGTCTGGCCATTGATCAGGGCCAGCTTGGCCCGGGTGATCGCGTGCCGTCGGTGCGCAGCCTTGCGCTGGAACTCAAGGTGGCGCGGGGAACGGTGGAAGCGGCTTATCAACTGTTGGTCAGCGAGGGTTTCTTTGAGGCGCGGGGGCAGGCGGGCACCGTCATTTCCAGGGCATTGCCGCAGGTTGCGATGAAACCGCAGCCGGCCGCACTGCCGCAGGCCTCGGCAACCCCGGCGTTGCAAATGGGGCAGCCGGCGCTGGATGCGTTCCCGCGCAAACTGTGGGCACGACTGGTCACCCGGCAGGTGCGCCGCACCGATGCCGACAGCCTGGGCATGGGCGACGTGCGTGGCGCCCAGGCGTTGCGTGTGGCGATTGCCAGCTACCTGGCGTTGTACCGGGGCGTGGAATGTACGCCACAGCAGGTATTTGTGTGCTCAGGCTATGCGGGGTGCCTGACGCTGGTGTGCGATGCGCTGCAGATGGCGGGGCAGCGTTGCTGGTATGAAGACCCGGGTTATCTGCACGCACGGCAGCTATTGATCCATCAAGGTGTTGAGCTGGTGCCGGTGCCGGTGGATCGGGATGGGCTGGATGTCGGGCAGGGCATCCAGCGTGATCGGCAGGCGCGACTGGCGGTCGTGACCCCGGCCCATCAGAGCCCCCTGGGCGTGGCGTTGAGCTGGGCGCGGCGGCAGGCTTTGCTGGCCTGGGCGCAGGAGCAGGGCAGTTGGGTGGTAGAGGATGATTACGACAGTGAGTTTCGCTACCAGGGGCAGCCGTTGGCGGCGCTCAAGAGTCAGGATGTGCAAGACCGGGTGATCCATGTCGGGAGCTTCAGCAAAATGCTGTTTCCGGGGTTGCGGCTGGGCTATCTGGTGGTGCCCGCGCAGTTGGTGGAGGCTTTCGAGCACAGCGCCCACGCGTTGCAACAGCGCAGTGCGCAGTTATTGCAGCTGACGGCGGCGGATTTTCTGGAACAGGGCCATTTCACCCGACACCTGAAAAAGATGCGCCTGTTGTATGCGCAGCGCCGAGGGTTTTTAGTGGAGGCGTTGCGCGTGCATTGCGCGGCGTTTTTGTGCGTGGATGAGCAAGCCGGGGGGATTAATCTGTTGGCGCGGTTGGTGGTGGCGGTGCCGGACCACGTTGTCGCCGAGGCGGCGAATCGCGAAGGCCTTGCCCTTCAAGCGTTGTCGCAGTGGATGCTTGAACCGGGGCGCGAGCAAGGCTTGTTGATGGGCTTCACCAATGTCGTAACAGCGCAGCAGGCGACGGATGTGGCCCTGAAATTGTCCGGCATTCTACAGGCCTGCCTCAATCCAGCGTCGGGCCGTCCGTGACTGAAAGGATGATCGCTCCCACGCCAGGTGGGAGCGATCCGCCGGTCAGTGTTTGACCGGGGTTGGCAATGTCACGAGGTTGACGTAGCCGTCCCAGAACTTCTGCTGATCGACGCCAAACACCACGTTGGCTTTCTGCGTACCGACCGGTGCGCCTTTTTTGTAGCCCAGTGCACGGCCGTAGTCGGCGCCAAAGGTCGCATCTACGTCCACCCACAACTCGCGGGATTCGGTGACGATTTGCGGGTTGACCAGGAACAGTGCGGGCAAACTGTCCCAGGTAAAGCTGTGGTAGCTCGGGTCTTTGTCGAATAGCGGCCCGAACTCGTGCTTGTAGAGGTCGGCAATCGCGCCTTTCTGGGCAATCACGCGCTGGTAAACCGATTTGTCGAAGGTGACTTTCTCGCACACATCATTCGGGAAAATCACGTGTTCGATCGGTGAGCGCAACACGATCTTCGCGGCCTCCGGGTCGAACCACCAGTTGAATTCCGCCGCCGGCGTGGTGTTGCCCGGGATCTCCAGGGCGCCGCCCATGTACACGATGCGCTTGATCAGCGGCACGATGTCCGGCGCCGAGCGAATCGCCAGGGCGACGTTGGTCAACGGGCCGACGGCGAGAATGGTCACCTGGTGCGGGTTGGCCCGCACGCTTTCGACGATGAACTGTGCGGCCGTTTCACTGCGCAACTGGGTGTGGGTCGCCAGGCCATCCGGTGGCGCGATCAGTTGTGAGGCCGAGGTAGGGCGCGGGTGTTTGAACGCCCCCGGCCAGCCGGAGCCAAACAGCGCTTTCTCTGCCTCGTAAGTGGCGTAGTCATGCAGCAGCGGGTAGGCGGCGCCCGAGTAGACGCCCACCTCGTTCTCCACCCCCATGCGTTCCACAGCCTTGAGGGCATCGACTTGTTCCTGGTCGACCCAGGCGTTGCCGCTGACGAGCGTCATGCCCAGCAGGTCGATGCGTTTTTGCGTATGCAACTGAGCGAGCATGATAAAGGCCTGGCCGTCATCGTTGAGCACGTTGAAGTCGGTGTCGAAGATGACTTTTTCAGCCGCCTGCGCGGTGCCGGCACACAGGCCGACGGCGACAATCAGGGCACAGCTTTTAAGGAAAGCTTGCATGGTGATTCATCCGAAAAAATTGTTGTTGTTAACGGTTCACCAGTTTCGCCGGCAAGGCGATGACCAGGAAGCTGCTGAGGATCAGGCACCCGGCGAAGAACCACAAGGCGCCCGCGCTGCTGCCTGTGACGTCGATCGCCACGCCCATCAACGAGTTACTCACCAGGCCTGCGATATTCGCGAGCGAGCACGCCAGGGCAAATCCGGTGGCCGCCGCCGTGCCTTTGAGAAAGGTCGCCGGCAGGCTGAAAAACACCGGCACGGCGCCGATGATCGCGGCCGAGGCGATGGCGAACAACAGCACCGTGGCAACCACGTTATGGGTGAAGAATGTGCTGGTGGCCATCGCCGCCGCGCCGATCAGAAACGGCACGATGATGTGCCAGCGGCGTTCGCGATGTTTGTCGGAGCTGGCGCCGATCAGCAGCATGCCGAGCAAGGCCGCCACGCTCGGCAACGCAGTGAGCATGCCGATATGGAAGGTGTCGGTGATGCCCGCATTGCGGATGAATGTCGGCATCCAGAAACCCATGGCGTAGGCGCTGAGCAGGATCGAAAAATCGATACCGCCAAGCATCCACACTTTGAGATTGAAGAAGCCGTCGCGGAAGCTGTGCTTGCTGCCGGTGGCGTCCGCGTCGTCCTTGCGCAGTTCGCTTTCGAGCAGGCTCTTTTCTTCGTCCGACAGCCATTTGGCCTGTTGAAAGGTATTGGGCAGCGCCCAGAATGTCAGCACGCCGAGCAATACACTGGGCACCGCTTCAATCAGGAACAGCCACTGCCAACCACGCAGGCCGCCCATGTTGTCGAAGTGGCCCATGATCCAGCCGGACAGCGGGCCGCCGATCACGCTGGACAGCGGCAGGCCGATCATGAACAGCGCGATGATGCGCCCCCGTCGATGGGTGGGGAACCAGGTGGTGAGGTAATACAGCACGCCTGGCAAAAAGCCCGCTTCGGCGGCGCCGAGCAGAAAGCGCAGGATGTAGAACTGGGTGGTGGAGGTGACCAGCATGGTGCAGGCCGAGAGCAGGCCCCAGGTGATCATGATGCGTGCGATCCAGATCTTCGCGCCGACCCTTTCCAGGACCAGGTTGCTCGGCACTTCAAAGATGATGTAGCCGACGAAGAACAAGCCGGCGCCCAGGCCAAACGCGGTTTCACTGAAGTGCAGTTGGTCGAGCATCTGCAACTTGGCAAAGCCGATGTTGATGCGGTCGAGGTAGGCGGCCAGGTAGCAGAAACACAGGAACGGAATCAGCTTCCAGGTGATCTTGTGGTAAAGCGTGGTAACGGGGTCGGCGACCGTGGTCGCGGGCGCTGCATTCGCAATGGGCATTGGGGTGTCTCCCGGCGGTGACTTATGGTTTTTATACAGCCGCTTTTGTTCGAGCACTTCGGAGTGCTGTAAAAGCGACTTCCAAAGGCAGTGTCAGAAGACTGAGATATTTCTGGTTTGGCATTGACCTGTGGCGAGCGAGCATCTGTGGGCGCTGGCTTGCCTGCGATGGCATCGGCGCGGTGTAACAGTTACACCGCAGCGTGCGCATCGCGGGCAAGCCCGGCTCCCACAGGGATTGGCTCCCATAGGTGAATGCATTTCCAGGCCGGACCTCAGTTTTTTCAAGACCACGCTCTATGGCGCAGTTCTTAATAACGTCTTATTGCTCCCTGAACTTGCTCATCGCCTCCTGCTTGCTCACCACGTCGCCATACTTGCTGTCGATATCGAACAAGTTGGCTTCGTGGGGCGCGGGGTGTCGGTCGCCGACGCATTCGCGCACGACGATGGTGCGAAACCCGTGTTGCACCGCATCCACTGCGGTGGCACGAATGCAGCCGCTGGTGGAACAGCCGGCCAGCACCACCGTGTCGATGCCTTGGGCGTGCAGCATCGGGGCCAGGCTGCTGCCGAAAAATGCACTGGCATATTGCTTGGTGATCACCACTTCATCGGCCCGGGGCAAGACCTCGGGGCAGAACGCCGCGAGTGGGTTGCCTTCGACCATGTCCTTCATCACCGGGGCTTTCTTGACCCAGATGCCACCGTCGGCGAAATGGCCGGGATGGTAGCGGATATTGGTGTGCACCACCGCAATCCCGTGCTTGCGTGCAGTGGCCAACAGTTCGACGCTTTCAGTCACGGCAATTGCAACCTCGGGGGCATATAACGGCGCGCCTTCGGTGGTATAGCCCTGCATGAAGTCGATCATCAGCAGTGCGGCTTTTTTGCCGAAGCCAATGCGGTTGCCCCATACGCCCTGGTAGTTGGCGTCGGCGGATTGTTCGCTCATCGCAAAACTCCTCAATACGCGCCGGAGAGCAGGGCGCCGGCCCCAGGAACGATAGGCTCCAGGTCCAGCGCCTTGAGCATGGCGTAGGTGGTAGCGATGGCGGCGGTGAGCACCGGTTTGCCGGTTTGCGCCTCGACCTTGGCCACCACCGGCAGCGACTGCATCTGCACGCAGGCCGAGAGCACGATCACGTCGACGCCTTCCAGGTTCATACCGGCGACGATGGCCGGCAGGTTGGCCGGGTCGTGGCGCGCCACTTCGAGGTTGTCGGGGATCTCCAGGGCGCGCCAGTCGACCACGTCAAAGCCTTCTTCGCGGATGTAGTTCACCACCAGTTCGGTCAGTGGCTTCATATACGGCGCGACAATTGCTATTCGCTTGGCGCCCATGACTTTCAGGCCTTCGATCAGCGCACCGGCGCTGGTAATGACCGGGGCGTTGGCGTCGTTATCCGCCGTGGCCTTGCGCAGGCGCTGTTCGGAGTTGCGGTGATAACCCAGCCCCATCGCCATGATCGCCACCAGGCAGGCGTAACCCAGCACGTCGACCTTGGCATCGGACAGTTCAACGGCGCAACGGTCGGATTCGCCGTCCATCGCCGCCAGTTCTTCTTTGCGCACTTGCTTCATGCGCATGCGGCTGGAGTGAAAGGTAAAGCGCTCGGGGCGAATCGCCTGGCGCGCAGTGAGCATCGCCGGGATCTCGGTTTCCATGGTGGTGTTGGAACTCGGCACGATCTGGCCGATGCGGTAAGGCTTCTGCATGGTGGTCTCCACTCTTATTGTGTGAGGAAGTCGCCGAGGGCGTGGAAGAAACCCTCGAGGTCATCCCACGGAATCATGTGCCCGGCGTTGGGTACGCGGGCGACCTGGATGGCTGGTTGCAGGTCCTGGATTTCAGCGATGTCCTCGTCGAGGATCACCCCGCCGCGCCCTGCCACCATCAACAGGGCAGGGGCCTTGAGGTGGGGCAGGTCCTGGTGGAAGTCCACCGCGTGAAAGTCATTGAAGGCGCGCACGATGGCGGGTTCATAGCAGGTGTGCAGCCATTCGGCGCGCAGTTGCAGCTGCTCTTGCGTCCAGGTGGCGCAGAAAGCGCGCATCGCCTCGGCATCCATCCCAAGCAGGGACTGGCGGATCGAGTCGACGTACCACGGCAGTTTGCTCGGGTATTCACGCCGACCAGGGCCAGACACCGGCGGGTCGATCAGCACCACGCGGTTTACGCCCTGGGGATGTTTGACGGCACTGCGCACGGCAAAGCGCGCGCCCATGGAATGGCCGACCAAGTGGTAGCTGTCCAGGTTCAGCGCATCGGCAAACGCGCCAATGTCCTCGGCGCAGGTGTCTGCGCTGTAATCCAGCTCGGGGCCGGTGGACGATAGGCCGCGTCCACGTACATCCAGCACATAGGTGTCGAACTGCGCGCCCAGGCGCTGCGCGACAAACCCCCAGGTAATCGCCGGGCTGGTGATGCCCGGGATCAGGATCAGCGCCGGGCCTTTGCCGCCGTAACGCAAGTAGTGCTGGCGAATGCCATTGGCCTGGACGTTACCGCCATACAAAAAGGTGCTCACGCGGCCACCCCCGATTTCAGCTCCTGGGCGTACAGGTCATAGCCGTAGACCCAGGCCGGGTCTTCCTGGGTGCGCAACCAGGTATTGGCGTTGGACACCGCCTGCACGCGGGAAGCGCGCTCCTTGCGGTTGGCTTCATACAGCTCGAACGCCGTGCGGTAGTCGCTGATTCCGGTTTCCTGCAGGCAGCGCGTGAGCATGGCGGCATCTTCAATGGCCATGCCGGCGCCCTGGGCCATGTGCGGTTTCATCGGGTGGCACGCGTCCCCCAGCAATACCAGGCGGCCACGGCTCCACAGTGGGAGTGGGTTGCGGTTGCGCAGCGGCCATTTAGTCACGCTTTCGGTGGACTCGATCAATGCCTGCACGGTGGGGTGATAGCCCTTGAAGGCATCAAACATCTCCTCGCGGCTGCTGTCGACGAACGCGCCCTGGAAGTCCCATTCGGCATGGGGCACGCCGGTGACGTAGTAGTACTCGTCGCGTTTGCCGGTGGTGTAATACACCATCATGTGCCGGTCTTCGGTCCACCACTTGATGCAGTCTTCGAACCTGAGGTCGTACTTGGCCAATTGGTCGCCACGGATCAGCGCGCGGTGCGCCACCCAGCCGCTGTACAGCGGTTTTTCCACGCCGAGCAGTTCTTCGCGAATCTTCGAATTGATGCCGTCGGCGCCGATCACGATGTCGGCGTAGGTCACTTCACCGTCGGCAAAGGTCAGGCGTACCTGGGTGTCGGTTTCCTCGAGGGTTTCCAGGCGTTTGTTGAAATGCAGCGTGCCGGGTTTGAGGGTGGACATTTGCAAGGCGTGCAGGTCGCCACGGTGCACGGTGACGTAGGAGGCGCCGTAGCCGGTGAGGGGAATGCGCGAGAGGTAATCGCCGGTTTCGCCGCAACGGCTGAACCAGTGCTCGGGGTGTGAGCCCATCAAGTCCAGCTGTTGTTCGATGCCCATGCGGCGAAAGATTTTCATGATGTTGGGGCTCATGTGGATCCCCGCACCCAATCGGGAAAACGCTGGCGCCTGCTCGTAGATGTCTACGTCAAAACCGGCTTGCTGCAACAGGGTGGCCGCTGCGGCACCGCCCAGGCCGGCACCGACGATAGCGATTTTTTGTGTGCTTCCCATGGGGCGTGATCCTCTCTCTTTTTGATTTTCGGCGGCGTCTGTCCGCAAGGTTTTTAAAGTGTATACGCTCATTTTTTTAAATGGGAAGCCTGTGCTCGCAAAATAATTTTTTGAGCGTTATGGTCATCTGTAACGCTTTTATCCCTTTATCTGTTGGGTTTGTTTCGTAAGGTAACGTTGTGGTGCGCTACTTGCAGTCCGTCTGCAATTCAGGTCTCATCGTTATTAATTGGCGTATACGCTATATAAGTGCACTAAAGTGAAGCGCGGTGCTTGAACGTGGTGCAGCCCAACAGGAGACAGGAAAATGCCGGTAAGCGATTGCGAACTGACCCAGATGTTTGAACACGTGCTGACGCTGTCGAAGGTCGATCCGACCCAGAGCGTTGCCGTGCTCAAGAGCCATTACTCCGACCCACGCACCGTGCGCGCCGCGATGGATGCTGCGCAGCGCCTGGGGGCCAAGGTGTATGCGGTGGAGCTGCCGTCGTTCAACCATCCCAAGGCGATGGGCAATGACATGACCGCCTACTGCGGCGACACCGCGCTCACCGGCAATATTGCCGCCCAGCGTGCGCTGGAAGCGGCTGACCTGGTCGTCGACACCATGATGTTGCTGCACTCGCCAGAGCAGGAGCAGATCCTCAAGACCGGCACCCGCATCCTGCTGGCCGTGGAGCCCCCGGAAGTGCTGGCGCGCATGCTGCCCACAGAAGAAGACAAGGTGCGTGTGCTGGCGGCCGAGCAGTTGCTGAAAAAGGCGCGCTCGATTCACGTCAAATCCCGCGCCGGCAGTGACTTTCGTGCGGCATTGGGGCAGTACCCGTCAGTGACCGAGTACGGTTTTGCCGATGAGCCGGGGCGTTGGGACCACTGGCCCAGCGGCTTTCTGTTCTCCTGGCCCAATGAAGAAACCGCCGAGGGCGTGCTGGTGCTGGACATCGGTGACATCCTGCTGCCGTTCAAGACCTACGCGCGCGAGAAGATCACGCTGGAGATCGAGAAGGGCTTTATCACCAAGATCCACGGCGGCTTCGAGGCTGAATACCTGCGTGATTACATGAAGTATTTCAACGACCCCGAGGTGTACGGCATCTCTCATATCGGCTGGGGTTTGCAGCCACGGGCGCAGTGGACTGCCATGGGGCTGCATGACAAGAACGACGGTATGTGCATGGACGCGCGGGCGTTCTATGGCAATTTCCTCTTTTCCACCGGGCCCAATACCGAGGTGGGTGGGACGCGCAAGACGCCGTGCCATATGGATATTCCGCTGCGGCATTGTGATGTGTATCTGGATGACGAGGCGGTTGTTATCGCGGGTGACGTCGTCGCGCCAGCCGCCTCACTGGCCCGCTGAAGATCCAAAGGTGGGAGCGGGCTTGCTCGCGAAAGCGGTGTGTCAGTTAACAGATTCAGTGGCTGAACCACCGCATTCGCGAGTAAGCCCGCTCCCACAGGGTTGTCCGGGTTTCTTCAGTGAGAAGCTTGAGTCCATGCATTATCCCCGCCATCATGCCTGCCCATCGCTAGTCACCCACCGAGCCCGCCGTGCCTGATTCCTACGTTTTTTCTGAACAAGTTGGCCACCTGCTGCGCAAGGCCTACCAGCGCCACCTGGCGATCTTTCAGCAGAATGTCGGCGACTCCCAGCTCACTGCCGTGCAGTTTGTCACCCTGTGCGCGCTGCGCGATCACGGTGCAAGTTCCCTCACCGAACTGGTCAAGGCCACCGCCGTGGACCAGGCGACCATTCGCGGTATTGTCGAGCGGTTAAAGGCCAAGGAGCTGATTACCCTGGAGCCGGACCCGCAAGATAAACGCAAGGTGGTGGTCGACCTTTCCGCTGCCGGTGCCGTGCTGGTAGATCAAACCGTGCCCTGTGCCGCGCAGATCAGCGAGCTGACCATGAGCAACCTCAACCCGGCCGAACGGGTGGCGGTGTTGTTCCTGTTGCGCAAGATGATCGACGACCCGCAGGAATAAGTGTGGCAAGCGGGCTTGCCCCGCATTGGGCAGCGCAGCAGCCCTAAACTGACCCAGCCGCAGGGTTCTCACTGAAAAAGCGCGGCGGCCTTGATAGGGCCCCTTCGCGCCCTAACGCGGGGCGAACCCGCTCGCCACAGGGTGTGCCACCATCCGTTGGCATCGTTTTTGCTCTCGGTTCATGTAGTAGTCACTTCACGCATCAAGTGTGTCGCGAGGCCCCAGGCCGGCGACGCTTTTTTTTGACTGTTTCGTGTAGTAGGCACTTCACCAACTGATACAGGCGAAGCGAATGATCAGCCCCCTCATCACGGTAGCGCTTGAGGTCAACGGCCACACCCAAGAAGTCAGCGCCATGGCGGATACGCCGCTGTTGCTGGTGTTGCGCAATGACCTGGCGCTCAACGGCGCCAAATACGGCTGCGGTTTGGGCGAGTGCGGCGCCTGCACTGTGATCATCGATGGCGTGGCGGCGCGTTCTTGTGTGTTCCCATTGTCCGGTGCGGCAGGGCGAGAGATCGTCACTCTCGAAGGCCTGGGGACACGCCAGGCGCCGCATCCGGTGCAACAAGCGTTTATCGATGAGCAGGCCGCGCAATGCGGCTACTGCCTCAACGGCATGATCATGACCGCCAAGGCCTTGCTCGACCGCAACCCCAGCCCCAGCGAAACCGAGGTCCGCAATGAACTCTCGGGCAACCTTTGCCGCTGTGGCACTCATATCGAAATCCTGCGCGCCGTGCTGCGTGCCGCTCACCTCTTGACCGTGGATGGCCGACCATGACCGACACCCCACTTTCCCGTGACCAGTGGCTGGCCAAGGCCGGCGTCTTACTCGTCGTCGATGACGTGTTGCCGCCTTCGGGCCCGGTGGCCAAGGGCGGCACGCCCACCGTGAAACCCAAGGAGCTGGGGCTGTTTATCGCCGTCAACGATGACGGTGTGGTCTATGCGTTCAACGGCCATGTGGATTTGGGCACCGGCATTCGCACCTCACTCGCGCAGATCGTCGCCGAAGAGCTGGACCTGACCCTGGACCAGGTCAAGATGGTGCTGGGGGATACCGAGCGCGCGCCTAACCAGGGCGCGACCATTGCCAGTGCGACCGTGCAGATTTCAGCGATCCCCTTGCGTAACGCTGCGGCCGAGGCGCGACGTTTTTTGCTGGCGCGGGCGGCGGGCCGTTGGGGAGTGAGTACGGGCAGCCTCAAGGTTGAAGCCGGGGTTATCCGCGCACAGGACGGGCGCAGCACGACCTACGGTGAACTGGTCAGCGGCGAGCACGACCAGTTGCGCATCAGCGGTGATGCACCGTTGAAGGCTGTCGAGGATTACCGTCTGGTGGGCCAGGGCGCTGCGCGCGTGGATATCCCCGGCAAGGCCACCGGTGAACTGACTTACGTGCACGACATGCGCGTGCCGGACATGCTCCATGGTCGCGTCATTCGCCCGCCGTATGCCGGGTTGGATTGCGGGGATTTTGTCGGTAACAGCCTGTTAAGTGTGGACGAGACGTCTATCGCAGCTATCCCCGGAATCGTCGCCGTAGTGGTGATTCGGGATTTTGTCGGCGTGGTCGCGTTGCGTGAAGAGCAGGCGATCAAGGCCGCCCAAGCATTACAGGTGCACTGGAAACCCTGGAACAACGCCTTGCCGGACATGAGTGATGTCGAGCAGGCCATCCGCGACAACCCACGGGTGCGCCGCACGGTGCTTGACCAGGGCAATGTCGATGCAGCCCTGGCCGGTGCCAGCCAGCGCATGCCGCGCAGTTACCTGTGGCCGTACCAGATGCATGGCTCGATTGGTCCTTCGTGTGGCGTGGCCGATTACCAGGCAGCCGGGAGTCGGGTGTGGTCCGGCAGCCAGAACCCCCACCTGTTACGGGCGGATCTGGCGTGGTTGGTTGAGTGCGATGAAAACCTGATTGATGTCATCCGTATGGAAGCCGCCGGCTGCTACGGGCGTAATTGTGCCGATGATGTGTGCGCCGATGCCTTACTGTTATCCCGCGCCGTGGGCAAGCCGGTGCGGGTGCAACTGACCCGTGAACAGGAACACCTGTGGGAGCCCAAGGGCACGGCGCAGTTGATGGATGTGGACGGCGGCCTCAACGCCGACGGCAGCATTGCCGGCTATGATTTTGAAACCAGTTACCCCTCCAACGGCGCACCGACCCTGGCACTGTTGCTCACCGGTCGCGTCGAGCCGGTGGCGGCGATGTTCGAGATGGGCGACCGCACCTCGATCCCGCCGTATGACATCGACCACATGCGCGTGACCATCAACGACATGGCGCCCATCGTACGCGCCTCGTGGATGCGCGGCGTGTCGGCCTTGCCCAACACCTTTGCCCATGAATCCTATATCGACGAACTGGCGTTTGCGGCCGGTGTCGACCCGGTGGAATACCGCCTGCGCTACCTCAAGGATCAGCGTGCCATCGACCTGGTGAAGTCCACGGCTGAACGCGCCAATTGGTCACCGCACACCGCGCCGATGCAAACCGCCAACGAAGACCACCTGCTGCGCGGCCGGGGCTTTGCCTACGCGCGTTACATCCACAGCAAGTTCCCCGGCTTCGGCGCAGCGTGGGCGGCCTGGGTGGCGGATGTGGCCATCGACAAACAGACCGGCGACGTATCGGTGACGCGCGTGGTAATCGGCCATGACGCGGGGATGATGATCAACCCGGCGGGCGTGCAGCATCAGATTCACGGCAATGTGATCCAGTCCACCAGCCGCGTGTTGAAGGAGCGCGTGACCTTTGAAGAGTCGACCGTGGCGAGCAAGGAGTGGGGCGGCTACCCGATCCTGACGTTCCCCGAAGTGCCGCAGATCGATGTACTGATGATGCCGCGTCAGGACCAGCCGCCAATGGGCGCCGGTGAATCGGCGTCGGTGCCGAGCGCGGCGGCGATTGCCAATGCGATTTATGACGCCACCGGCATTCGTTTTCGCGAGTTGCCCATCACGCCCGAGCGGGTCTTGGCAGCGCTGAACGCCGGTACGTTGGGCGAACCTGCCAAGTCGCCGGAAAAACGCAAAAAATGGTGGTTCGGTGCGCTGTTTGCAACCTTGGGCGCGGTGCTGGCCACGGCCTGGCCGTTTCAGCCTGAAATTGCACCGATTGCACCGCCCGGTGCCGGCATCTGGTCCAAGGCCACCCTGGAGCGCGGGCGTTTGCTGGCGGCGGTGGGCGATTGTGCGGTCTGCCATACGGCACCGGGCGGGGCGACCAACGCAGGCGGGCTGGCGATGCAGACGCCATTCGGCACGTTGTACAGCAGCAATATCACCCCCGATGTGAAGACCGGGATCGGCGCCTGGTCGTACCCGGCATTCGAGCGCGCGATGCGCGACGGCATTGGCCGCGATGGGCGCAATTTGTATCCGGCGTTTCCCTATACTGCGTTTCGCAATATCAACGATGCCGACATGCAGGCGCTGTATGCCTACCTCATGTCGCAGGCGCCGGTGAGCCAGGCGCCGACGCCGAATGCGATGAATTTCCCGTTCAATATCCGGCCGTTGATGGCCGGTTGGAATGCGCTGAATTTAAGGCGCGCAGAAATTACCCCGCAGCCTGAACGCGGTGAGCAGTGGAACCGCGGCAATTATCTGGTCAATGGTCTGGGGCACTGCGCGGCGTGCCATTCGCCGCGTAACCTGATGGGCGCGGAGAAGGGCGGCAAGGCGTTCCTCGCTGGTGGCCGTGTCGATGGGTGGGAAGCGCCGGCATTGACCGGTTTGTCCAAGGCCCCGACGCCGTGGACTGAAGACCAGTTGTTCAGCTACCTCAGCACCGGTTATTCCGACGCCCATGGCGTGGCGGCGGGGCCGATGGGCCCGGTGGTGAGTGAGCTGTCGAAGTTACCCAAGGCGGATATCCGCGCGATGGCGGTGTATTTGGCTTCGCTCAATGGCGAAGCGACGGCGCAAGCGCAGGTTGTGGCGGCGGCGACTGTACCGAATTCGAATGGCCGTCGCGTGTTTGAAGGGTCGTGCAAGGCCTGTCATGCCGATGGCCTGGGGCCGAAGTTGTTCGGCGTCAGCCCGTCATTGGCGACCAACACCAATGTGCACAGCGACCAGCCGGATAACCTGATCAAGGTGATTTTGCAGGGTATCAGCAACCCGGCGACCAAGGACCTGGGGTATATGCCGGGCTTCAAGGACAGTTTGTCCACTGCCCAAGTGGCGGATTTGGTTGCGTACCTGCGCGGGCAATTTGCGCCGAATGCAACGCGCTGGGAAGGGCTGGAACAGACGGTTGTGCACCTGCGCGCCAACCCCGGCACTCACTGATATGTCCAAGACATTTGAAGATCAAATGTGGGGGCTGGCTTGTCTGCGATGGCGGCGGTTCAGTTGATATCTGCACTGACTGACACACTGCTGTCGCAGCATAGGTATCTACGCAACTCTTTGTGTTGCTTTAAGTCTGTGAGGGGGGTTGGGTAGATTGAGTACATATCCGTTGCTGCGGTAACGGCTGCTATTGGTTCCGCTCTTACAGCGGGTCACTTTTTTACAAGAACGCCTAAAAAAGTAACCAAAAAACGCTTTGCCCCACCACTCGGTGCCTCGCCTGGGCTCGGTATGCCCGCACTCCGGCTTGAATCCGTGGGCCGCCGCAATGGGCCATCCTTGGCCCAGTGCGGC
>NZ_CP168079.1:3069183-3069303 GCF_050915955.1 Pseudomonas sp. UBT
CTCCAAGGTTGCGATTAAAATATCGCTTCTTGGCGTCCGCTGCGAGGGAGCAAGTCCACCAAAGGGCTCTTGCCCCACCACTCGGCACCTCGCCTAGGCTCGGTGTGCCCTCACGCAGGC
>NZ_CP168079.1:3069403-3180199 GCF_050915955.1 Pseudomonas sp. UBT
TGGCCGAACGCAGGCTTGAATCCGTGGGTAACCCGGCAGGACGCCGGGTTAGCCGCACTGGGCCAGGGATGGCCCATTGCGGCGGCCCACGGATTCAAGCCGGAGTGAGGGCATGCCGAGCCTGGGCGAGGCACCGAGTGGTGGGGCAAAGCGTTTTTTGGTTACTTTTTTAGGCGCTTTGTAAAAAAGTGACCCGCCGTAAGGGCGGAACCCTAAGCAGCCGTTACCGCAGCAACGGATATGTACGCAATCCCCCCAACCCCCTCAACACAAAGAGTTGCGTAGACACCTATGGCCATCGCAGGCAAGCCAGCGCCCACAGGTGTTCAGCGTTCACACCACATTTGCGCCACCCGCGATGCGTTTGAGCCCCACCACCATCAACCCCGCCCCAACGCCCATCGCCACCATCAGCAGCGGGTACGACACCCACCACGGTGTACCCGCCGTCATCATGCTGAACTCCGACATGCCGCCCACGCTGGCAATCAGGTTAAGCGGCAGGAACACCACGTTGATCAACGTCAGCTTGCGCAGCAGGTTGTTCATGCTGTTGTTCATCAGGTTGCCGCGCGCGTCGATCAACCCGGAAAACACATTGGAGTAGATCTCCGCCTGCTTGTAGCACTGGTGGTTTTCAATGATCAGGTCATCGATCAGCCCCAGGATCTCGGCGCTGAAATGTTCCTTTTCCCCATGATTGCGCAACCGCGACAGCACCGCGCCGTTGCTGTGCAGCGCGTTGATGTAATAGATCAGGCTCTCGCTGAGGTTGAACATTTGCATCAGGTGATGGTTGCTCATCGACGCGTTGAACTGTTGCTGCAACTCCCGCGCGACCAGCTTGATCACCTTGAGGTGGCCCAGGTAGTGATGGATGTTGTTGAGCAACAGATCGAGCAGCACATCCAATGGCGTGTGCAGCGGCCGGCGAGCGCCGAGGCCGGACAGCGGGGTTTCATCGGTAGCAATCACCAGCAGGCGACCCGGCGAAAACAACAGGCCGCAGGACGCCACTTCAAACATCAGGTTGCCACCACCGGAGTATTTCTCCGGGCGTTTCCAGATCAGGAACAGGTAGTCGGGGTGAAATTCAATGCGTGAGACTTCGTCCGGGTCGAGTGCCGAGGCCAGGGCGTGTTCGTCGAGTTTATGGTGGTCGCGCAGCCATTCGCGTTCGGCAACATCCGGGTTATTGAACAGCATGATCGGAGCGTCGTCCCTGTCCCCTTTGCGCAGCTTTCCGTCGGTCAGTTCAAAACGCTGGATCATGGCGCGTCACCAGACCTGGCCTTGGCGTTTCAATTCCAGGCGCCGTACAAACTCCTCCAGCACCAGCGCATACAGGTCGTCTTGCAAATAGGCATCTTCGATACCGGCATCCATATTGGGGTTGTCGTTGACCTCGATCACCACCACCTTGTCGCCGGATTGCTTGAGGTCGACGCCGTACAGGCCGTCGCCGATCAGGTTGGCGGTCTTGACCGCCAGTTCCACCACCGCCTTGGGCGCTTCGTGGACCGCCAGGGTGCGGCATTCGCCGTTGATGTCCTGGCCGATGGCCTTGTGGTTGTAGATCTGCCAATGGCCCTTGGACATGAAGTACTGGCAGGCAAAGATCGGCTTGCGGTTGAGTACGCCGATGCGCCAGTCGTACTCGGTGTAGAAAAACTCCTGGGCCAGTAACAGCACCGAGTGTTCAAACAACTCGGCGGTGGCCTTGAGCAAGGCTTCCTGGCTTTCAACCTTGATCACGCCCCGGGAGAAACAACCGTCGGGGATCTTCAACACCAGCGGGAAGCCGAGGCGTTCGCCGACCCGCTCGAAATCTTCCGGTCGCTCCTTGTAGAGAATCTCGGTGGCGGGCATACCCAGTTGGTGACTGTTGAGCAGGTCGGTGAGGTAGACCTTGTTGGTACAGCGCAGGATCGACGCCGGGTCATCCATCACCACCAGGCCTTCGCTTTCGGCTTTCTTGGCAAAACGGTAGGTGTGGTTGTCGACGCTGGTGGTCTCACGGATCAGCAAGGCGTCGTACTCGGCGAGGCGCGAGTAATCCTTGCGCTCGATCAGTTCCACATCAATGCCCAGGCCCTTGCCGACGCGCACGAAGTTCTCCAGCGCCTTGGCATTCGACGGCGGCAATTGCTCCTGGGGATCATGGAGGATGGCCAGGTCATAGCGGGCCAATCGACGTGAGCGCGGTTGGCGCCAGATCTTGCGGCTGAAGTTGTCGAGGGCGTGGGCGAACTGGTCTTCCTGGTCGTCGCGTAACTTGTGCAATACGCCGGATTTCACGCCCTCGATATGCCAGCCGTTGTTCTTGCGAAATTCAACTAACAAGATCGGACACGGGAAGGTTTCAAACAGCTGACGGGCCAACTCCTGCAACGGTTCTATATTGGTTCGGCCAAAGTACAGCGTCAGGGTAAACCCTTCGGTATTGCTGTAGAGGTGATGACTCAAGGCTTTATCGAGGGTTTTATCCAAGTCATCCAGGGACAAGCCATACAGCGACTTTTTGGTCAGTTCGCTGATGGTACGCACCGATGGAATCACCTTGTGCCCTCGTGCTTCGGCCAGCAACGAGCAGTAGTAACCGTGCCCCAGGTACTTGTAGCTACGGCACAGGTTGATGACCTGCACGCGCTTGCCCGTTTCGTTCTCGCGGGTTTGCTCGAGGTACTCCTGGGCCGTCACGATGTCTTCGCTGGGGAAGTAGGAGGCCCAATCTTCCTTGCGCTCGACAATAATCACGACTTGACTGGAACCTTTAAGAGGCGCGGAAAAATAACCGTTGGAAGTTATTGTCGCCGCGACGGTTTGCTCGGATACTTCACGCCAATGACTTTGTACCGCCGACATAATATTTGATCCGCTTTAGAGAACTCGACCTTTTCTATTAAGCACGATCTTTTAGAGAAGTCCCGTTTCGTTACGCAACTTTTACGGCGGTCATATGGCTCTTTCCTTTCGCGTTGCAACCCCCGCTGATGTGCCCGAATTGGTGGCGCTGGAACAGCATTGTTTCACCACTGACCGGCTCTCGCCGCGCAGTTTCCAGTGGATGGTCAGCCGCGCCCATGGCCAGTTGCTGGTCGCGGAAAATGAGCAGCAATTGCTCGGTTATGCGCTGGTGTTGTTCCATCGCGGCACCTCGCTGGCGCGGCTCTACTCCATCGCGATCGCCGAGCATGCACGGGGCACGGGCCTGGGCAAGCAGTTGCTGACGCGCATTGAGGCCTGCGCCGTAGCGCATGATTGCGCTTACCTGCGCCTGGAGGTGCGCACCGACAACCCCGGCGCCCTCGCCCTGTATGAACGCAATGGCTACCGCCGCTTTGCCCTGATCAACGACTATTACGAAGACCACACCGCCGCCATCCGCCTGGAAAAACGCATTCTCCAGCATCAGGTCGCGCGCCCGCAGAGCGTGCCGTACTACCAGCAGACCACCGACTTCACCTGCGGCGCCGCCTGCCTGCTGATGGCCATGGGCGCGCTGGTACCGCATCGCCTCGCCCAGCGCCGCGAAGAGCTGCAAATCTGGCGCGAGGCGACCACCGTGTTCATGACCGCAGGCCATGGCGGCTGTAGCCCGCAAGGCTTGGCCCTGGCGGCCTGGCGTCGGGGGTTCAGGGTGCGAATGCAGGTGAATGTAAGCGGGCCGCTGTTTCTCGACGGCGTGCGCGACCAGCATAAAAAGGACGTCATGCGCCTGGTCCACGAGGCGTTTGAGGAAGAGCTGGCAGGCAGCGATGTTGAGCAGGTGCTCGGCGGCGCGCTGGATTTACCTCAAGTATTGCAGGACGGCGGACAGCCGCTGGTGTTGATCAGCAGCTACCGCCTCACCCGCTCCAAATCGCCCCATTGGGTGATGGTCACCGATTGCGACGAGGACTTCGTTTACCTGCACGACCCCGATGTAGACCACAGCCAGCATCGCCAGCCCCTGGACTGCCAGCACCTGCCGGTCAGCCATGGGGAGTTCGAGCGAATGTGCCGGTTCGGCAATAACAAATTGCGTGCGGCGGTTGTGCTTTTCAAGCCACTTGCTTGATCCCGGCCTTGGCTTCCAGCTCGCGAACCAGCGGCAACACGCGTTTGCCGAAGTACTCGACTTCCTCCTGGAAGTGCAGGAAGCCGGCCAGCACCAGGTCAACGCCCACGGCCTTGAGCGCGACGATGCGCTCGGCAATCTGCTGCGGGGTGCCGATCAGGTTGGTCTTGAAGCCGTCGTTGTATTGCACCAGGTCTTCGAAGCTGGACTTGGCCCAGTTGCCCTCACCTTCCGGCGAGGCCTTGCCTGCCTGCTTGGCGGCATCACCAAACGCATTCACCGCTTCGGGGTCGGCCTTGTCGATGATTTCTGCGAGCACGGCGCGGGCTTCTTCCTCGGTGTCGCGGGCGATCACAAAGGCATTCACGCCGACTTTGACCGAATGGTTATTCGCGGCAGCCTTGGTACGAATGTCATCCACCTGGGCCTTGATGCCTTCCGGCGTGTTGCCGTTGGTGAAGTACCAGTCCGACACGCGTGCGGCCATGTCCCGCGCCGCCCGCGAGCTGCCGCCCTGGAAGACTTCCGGCTGGCCCAGCGGCTTGGGCTTGAGGGTGTAGTTGTTGAAACGGTAGAAGTCGCCCTTGAAGGTGAAATCGTCCTGGGTCCAGATGCCCTTCAGCGCGCGGATAAATTCCTCGGAGCGGCGATAGCGCTCGTCGTGCTCCAGCCACGGCTCACCGATGGCCTGGAATTCGCCCTTGAACCAGCCACTGACGATATTCACCGCGATACGGCCGTTGGTGAGCTGGTCGATAGTCGCCAGTTGCTTGGCCGCCAGCGCCGGCTGCCATGGGCCGGGCAAGATCGCGGCGATGACCTTGAGCGTGGTGGTGGCCGCCAGCAGCGCATGGCTGAACGCCACGGATTCATGCTGATTTTCGGCGCCGTAGCCTGCGGTGAAGCGAATTTGCGTGAGGCCGTATTCAAAGCCTGCCGCTTCGGCCAACTGCGCCAGTTTGCGGTTGTAGTCGATGCCCCAATGGGTGCGTTGTTCAATTTTGCTCACCACCAACCCACCGCTCACGTTGGGCACCCAGTAGGCAAATTTCACGGCTTGCTGACTCATCTAGCGGTACCTCGCAAAAAGGGATGTACCGAAGGGTTGAGCAGCAAGCGTGCCAGGCCTTGGCAAACGCCCGGGCCATGGGCATCGCGGCAAGAAACACAGCGCTGGGTCGCTGGGCGACGAATGTCAGGGATCGCGCCGGTTTGTCGAAACACTGTTGCTGGAGCAACAGTGAATTGCACCCTTTGCCCCTGAATACGGGCTGAAGAACCCGGCACGGACTGTGCAATCACCGTAACACTTGATCACTGCCCAGGAGCCGTACCCCATGACCGAGCAACACGTCATCAACCCGCTGTCCACCGGCGTCGATTACCCCACCCTGGCCGCACGTTTTCGGCCGATATTCCAGCGTATCGCCGACGGCGCAGTGGCGCGTGAACAAAGCCGCACCCTGCCCCACGAGCCGATTCAATGGCTCAAGGAGGCCGGCTTTGGCGCGGTGCGGGTGCCGGTGGAATACGGCGGTGGTGGTGCGTCCCTGCCGCAGTTGTTCGAACTGCTGATTGAATTGGCCGCCGCTGACTCCAACGTGCCTCAGGCCCTGCGCGGCCACTTCGCCTTTGCCGAAGACCGCCTGAATGCACCACCGAGCGCGGGTGGCGACCTGTGGTTCAAGCGTTTTGTCGATGGCGATATCGTCGGCTGCGCCTGGACTGAAATCGGCAATGTCGCGATCGGCGACGTCGTCACCCAGGTCAGCCCCGACGGTGACCAATGGAAACTTAACGGCGAAAAGTTCTACAGCACCGGCAGCATTTTCTCCGACTGGATCGACGTATATGCCCAGCGCAGCGACACCGGTGGCGACGTGATTGCCGCCACCCGCACGCGCCAACCCGGCGTGGTGCAAAGCGATGACTGGGACGGCTTCGGCCAGCGCACCACCGGCAGCGGCACCACGCGCTTTACCGACGCCATCGTCGAAACGGAAAACCTCATCGATTTTGCCACCCGTTTCAAATACCAGACGGCGTTTTACCAGTTGGTGCTGCTGGCGAGCCTGGCCGGCATTGGTCGCGCCGCGCTCAACGACGTGGCGCATCAGGTGCGCAGTCGCAAACGCATTTACAGCCATGGCAATGCCGCCCACGTCAGCCAGGATGCGCAGGTTCAACAAGTCGTCGGTGAGGTGGCAGCACTGGTCTACGCCGCCGAGGCCGGCGCGCTTAAAGCCGCAGTGCCGGCGCAACAGGCGTACCTGGCGCGATTTGCCGGGGATGACGCTGCTGAGCGTGCAGCGAATGTGGCTGCCGAGATTGAATCAGCGACGGCGCAGGTGGTGGTGTCAGCGCTGATCCAGCGTGCCACCAGCGAATTGTTCAACGCACTGGGGGCCTCGGACGTGCGCCAGGGTAAAGCCCTCGACCGCCACTGGCGCAATGCGCGCACCGTGTCATCCCACAACCCGGTGATCTACAGGGCGCGCATCGTGGGTGATTGGTTGATCAACGGCACCGAGCCACCGTTTGTATGGCAGATCGGCAACGGCCCGGCCAAAATCTGACGCGGAAAACAGGTGGGAGCAGGCCCGCTCCCACACTTGAATGGCGTACGCCTTAGAACGCCAGCTTGTAGCCGATGGTCATCAACATGATCGCCAGGCATGGGCGTAATACGCCGTCCGGGACTTTGCCGGTCATGTGGCTGCCGAGGTAAATCCCCGGCAGCGACCCCATCAGCAAAAAGCCCAGCAGGTGCCAGTCCATATTACCCATGCTGGCGTGGCCCAGGCCCGCCACCAGGGTCAACGGCACGGCATGGGCGATCTCGGTGCCGACTAAACGTCGGGTAGCCAGAAACGGGTACAGGATAAACAGCGCGACGGTGCCCAGGGCGCCGGCGCCGATAGAGGTCAAGGCAACCATGGTGCCCAGAATTGCGCCGGTGAGCACCGTCAGCGCGTTCAGGTTACGCGGGCTCATGTGGTAGTCATCGCCGGCATGGCGCTGGGCGAAGGCCAACAGGCTTTTCTTGAACAGGATCGCCAGGGCGGTCAACAGCAGCACCACGCCAAGGGCTTGCTTGATCACCGCGTTCATCGCGCTGGGGTCGGTGTGCAGGCTGGCGAGGAACCACAAGGTCAGCAGCACGGCGGGCACACTGCCCAGGGTCAGCCAGCCGGTGATGGTCCAGTCGATGTTCTTGTTCTTGCTGTGTACCAGCACACCACCGGACTTGGTGATGGCGGCGTACAACAGGTCGGTGCCCACGGCGGTGGCCGGGTTAATGCCGAACCACAACAGGATCGGGGTCATCAAAGAGCCCCCACCTACACCCGTCATGCCCACGATAAAACCAACGATCAGGCCAGCGATTACAAAACCAATATTACCTACATCCATTGCAGCTACCCGCGGCCTTATAAATTTCTGGCCGCAGGATAGCGATTTTTCTTATAACGACTTATATCAATATGATCTGACTTTATGCTTTTTCTGTCAGCCGATGGCAGACGTAGGCTTGAGTCTGGTACTGAAAAGCTACCGTATCGCGCCCGCGCAAAGCAGGATGGGTGTCGATCAGCGTGAGCAATTGCGCAGTCACCGTGGCCTTTTGCGCGGCAGGCAGCGCCGCGATGAAGCTCACCGACAGAAAGCGATCCATGATCACTTCCTGAGGGCTGCCCACATGTTGATAGGGAAAGCAGGTGATTTCGGGCGCGGAAAAATATTTGCCGGTGAAGGCTTCGCGCCAACGGCCGCTGTGAAAGCGCGGCGTGTCGCCTTCGTATGGCGTGATGATTTCAGTCATGGCGGCGACCCAATCCACCGACTCGTCGCGCACATTCCACACCAATCCCAGGCGTCCATCCGGTTTGAGTACCCGGTGGATTTCCGCCACGGCCGCCTCGGTGGCAAACCAGTGGAAGGCTTGTGCGCACACCACCGCATCCGCAACGGCGCTTTCCAGCGGAATCGCTTCGGCGGTGCCATTGACCAGGTGCACATCCGGCAGCAGCTTGCTCAACTGCGCGCCCATTGCCGGCACCGGCTCCACGGCAATCAGCGTGGGCGCCAGGGTATTGAGCAAGCGGGTGAACTTGCCGGTGCCGGCGCCCAGGTCGATGACCGTCGACTGCGCGCTAATACCCAGTGTGTCGCTCAACCAGCCGGTGAGTTGCCGTGGATAGTCCGGTCGACCGTGGGCGTAAGCGACGGCCTGGGTAGAAAACCCTTGTTGAGCAGACGCGTGAATACCAGTCATTGCCAATCTCTCCTCGGGTAAAGCGGGTGCACAGTGTGCGCCCTTCGCATTTTATTTTCTAACCGGTGCATCCAATCAGGCGGCTCATGGGTAGTACCCACAGCAACCCTGCTGTTCTACTCAATGGAGAAGTCCCGATGAACGCTAAAGCATTGCTCTGCCTGACTGGTTTGCTCCTCGGCGCCCCCACCGCCTTTGCCCAAACCGGTTTACCCGACAGCATCAAGGTGCCGGATGGCCACAAGGTGGCGCTGGAGACCACCGGCGTCGGCGAAATCACCTACGAATGCCGCGACAAAGCTAACGCTGCCGGCCAGACCGAATGGACCTTCGTCGGCCCCAAAGCGGCACTGAATGACCGCAGCGGCAAGCCAGTGGGCACCTACTTCGGCCCGCCGGCCACCTGGCAAGCCAAGGACGGTTCAAAGGTCACCGGCACCCAATTGGCGGTGGCGCCGTCGGGTGCGGGCAACCTGCCCTATCAGTTGGTCAAGGCCAACCCGGCCGAGGGCAAGGGTGCGATGACTGGCGTGAGTTATATCCAGCGGGTCGCTCTTAAAGGGGGCGTGGCGCCGAGTACCGCGTGCACCGCCGCCAACAAGGGCAAGCAGGAAGTGGTGAAATACCAGGCCGACTACATATTCTGGGCAGCCAACTGAGCACATTCAGCTAGGCTAATGCGCTGGCGCCCCGACCTTTGGGTCGGGGCATTGATCATGTTCTTGCGGCGGAAACCCCGGTCCTTGCCTGAAGCCCCTTTTGACTACGAAGCCTGCCTTCTGGCCTGCGCGCGTGGCGATCAACGCGCCCTGCGTCGGCTGTATGAGCAGGACAGCAGCCGTCTGCTCGGCGTGGCCTTGCGCATTGCCCGCGACAAAGCCCTGGCCGAGGACATCGTGCACGACGCGTTTATCAAGATCTGGCGCGGCGCCGCCAGCTTCGACCCCGACCGCGGTTCGGCGCGTGGCTGGGTATTCAGCGTGACCCGGCACCTGGCCTTGAATTTCGTGCGCAATCATCACCGCGAGGTGCCGTTAGGCGAGGAACATGACGACCTCGCCGCCGCCGACGACGACGCCGTTGAGTTCAGCGCACGCAGCGGGCAGATTCACCATTGCCTGGAACAGCTAGACCCGGCCCGCCGCCGTTGCATCCTCCACGCCTATGTCGACGGCTATTCCCAGAGTGAAATCGCGCAGAAACTGGACACCCCGCTGGGGACCGTCAAAGCCTGGATCAAACGTAGCCTCGCCGCGCTGCGGGAGTGCATGGCATGAGTAACCCATTGGACGAACTGGCCAGCGAATACGTGCTGGGCACCCTGCCCTTTGAACAGCGCGCCGAGGTTGAACGACGCCTGCAACACGACGCCGCGTTGCGCACGGCGGTGGACGCCTGGGAACAACGCCTGTTGCCCCTGACGGCATTGGCCGAACCGGTCCCCCCGTCCGCACAGCTATGGCGGCGCATCGAACGCACTGTTGGGCGCGCCGATACCCGCGAGCCCTGGTGGAACCTGCTTGCACTCTGGCGCGGTTTGGCCGGTGCGGGGCTGGTCACCACACTGGTACTGGCCGCGCTGCTGCTGACCCGCCCGCCCAGCGCTGAACCGACCTTTGTGGTGGTGCTGGTGGCGCCTCAAAGCCAGGCACCGGGTTGGGTCATCCAGGCCAGCAATACTCAACAGATCCAGTTGATTCCGTTGGGCGTGATGGACGTGCCGGCCGACAAGGCCCTGCAATTCTGGACCAAAGGCGATGGCTGGCAAGGCCCCGTATCACTGGGCCTGGTCAAACCGGGGCAGACCCTGTCGGTGCCCTTGGACAAACTGCCACCCCTCACGCCAAACCAGCTGTTCGAGCTGACCCTGGAAGACCCGCGTGGTTCGCAGACCGGCAAGCCGACCGGGCCGATCCAGGCCATCGGCCGCGCCGTCAAGGTGCTCTGATCAGCCGACGCTGGGCAACCACACGCGAAACCGCGCACCGCCCAGCGGCGATGCCAGCGCCGTTAACGTGCCGCCCTGGGCTTCCATCGCCCGCCGACTGATCGCCAAGCCCAGGCCGAAGCCGCCGGTGGCGCGGTCGCGGCTACGGTCCAGGCGGTAAAACGGCTCGAAAATACGCTCACGCTGGTCCACGGGAATGCCGATGCCATCGTCATCCACCCAGATTTCACAGCCATTGGCACAGACCTTGACGCCTACCTGGATGCGCTTGTCGCAATACCGCGTGGCATTGCGCAGCAGGTTCTGCAGGGCGCGGGCCGTGAGGCGCGGGTCGAGGCTGACGCGCTCCACGGCACAGTCGAGCGCCACATCGATGACAATCTCGGGGTTTTCCAACTCGTCATCGACGCTGCCCAGCACGCTGTCGATAAACTCGTCGAGCACCACTTCCACACGCTCCGGCAACTGCGCCGGGTTTTGCAGGCGGCTGTAGGAGAGCAATTCCAGCACTAATTCGTCCAGCTCGCGGATGTGCGCCACGAGGCTTTGCAGACGCTCGCGACTGGCCTGGGGCAAGTCTTCCGACAGGGCCAGGGCCAGGCCGAAGTCCAGGCGCGTCAGCGGCGTGCGCAGTTCGTGGGAGACGGCATTGAGCAGGTCGCGCTGCTGGTTGAGCAGGCGCTCGATATCGTCGGCCATGGTGTCAAACACCGTGGCCAGGCTGCCGATGTTGGACCTGGCGGGAATGTGCGTACGCTCAGCCAGGTTGCCCCTGCCCAACTGGACGGCGGTGGTCTTCAGGCGCTCCAGGTCGCGCCAATGCGGGCGCAGCCAAAACAGCAGGCACGCCAGCAGCGCAGCACCGATCAACACGTTCATCGACCAGTACAGCAGGTTCATGTCCAGCGGGTCGGGCGGGATCGTCAGCTTGACCACAAATTGATCGTTGACCGGTGAACTGATTTGATCCATCCAGCCCCACTCTCCCAGGCGGATCACCGGTTTGCCTTGCTCCAGCAGGTGCTCTTCTTCAGGGGTGTAACTCGCGTCCTGGCGCAGCAGCAGTTGCACTTTCAGCGGCGCAAAGTCACGGCCCAGTTGCGCGGTGACCTCTGACCAGTGCTCCACCGGCACGCGCAGATAGTGTTCGACGATCAACTTTTGCTGACCGCGACTCTGCTCGACGTTGTAGTTCATGTAGCGATGTTCGAACACCTTGATCACCAGTTTGGGAATCAGGTAGATCGCCGCACTGTAGGTGACGATGGTGATCAGGTAGAGGCGTAGCAGCGCACGAAACATGGATCAGCATTCCCACTCGGAACGGCTGAACAAGTAACCCTTGCCCCACACGGTCTTGATCTTGCGCGCTTCGCCGGCATGGTCGTCGAACTTGCGGCGCAGCTTGGAAATGGCCACGTCCACCGAGCGGTCGGTACCGTTGAACTCGATACCGCGCAGGCGTTGCAGAATCTGGTCGCGGCTGAGCACTTCACCGGCATGCCGGGCCAGCACCACCAGCAGGTTGTATTCACCGCTGGAAAGCTCCACCGCTTGCTCGCGCCACGTCACCGTGCGTTCGGACAGGTCGATACACAGGTTGCCCATGATGATCTGGTCGTTGGCAACCTGGGGGTCGGACAGGCTGCTGCGGCGCAACAAGGTGCGCACTCGCGCCAGCAATACGCGCGGCTCGCAGGGCTTGGTGACATAGTCGTCAGCGCCCATTTCCAGGCCCAGCACCTGATCGTGGCTGTCGTCTCGCGCGGTGAGCATCAGGATCGGCAAGCCCGCCGAGTCGGCACGCAGCAAGCGACACACCTGCAGGCCGTCAAGGCCCGGCAACATCAGGTCGAGGATCACCAGGTCCGGCGGGTTAAGGCGTGCGCGCTCGCGAACGTGATCGCCACGGCTGAGTACGCTGACGTGGTAGCCATTGCGTTCCAGGTAACTGGCAATCAGCTCGGAGAGCGCGGCGTCATCTTCCACCAGAAGGATGTTGGGCATGGTGTTTCCAAATAATGCGGTTTGTTGGTGTGTTGCAGGATTGTGCAAGGATATACGCCCCCGGCGCTCAGCGCGCCGCACCTTACATTTCTTCACAGACGGGCTACAGAGCTTCACAGCACCGCGGCGCAGGTGACTTTAGGATGCGCCAGTCAATATTGGGATATGAGCATGTCGAAGAATCTGTTTGCGCCGTTTTGCCTGCTGGCCTTGACGCTGGCACTGAGTGCTTGTGGCAAGTCGGCCGATGACGCGCCGGAAATGCCCTTGGCCAAAGTCCGCATCGAAACCCTGCAGGCCAAACCCCTCTCCATCACCAGCGAACTGAGCGGGCGAATCGCCGCACCGCGCATTGCCGAAGTGCGTGCACGGGTCGCTGGCGTGGTCATGCAGCGCGTGTTCAAGGAAGGCCACGACGTGAAACAGGGCGATGTGCTGTTTCGCATTGACCCGGCCCCGTTCAAGGCTGACCTGGACAGCGCTCGGGCCAACCTGGACAAGGCCCAGGCCAATGCCTTCCAGGCACGCCTGCAAGAACAGCGCTACAGCCAGTTGGTAGAAGGCAATGCCATCAGCGGCCAGGACTACGACAATGCCCGCGCCGCCGTGCGCCAGACCAACGCCGAAGTCGCCGCTAATAAGGCTGCCGTCGAGCGTGCGAAGCTGAACCTGGGCTACGCCACCGTCACTGCGCCGATCTCCGGCCGAATCGGCCGCGCGCTGGTGACCGAGGGTGCACTGGTGGGCCAGAACGAAGCCACGCCACTGGCGATCATCCAGCAACTGGACCCGATTCACGCCGACCTGACCCAGTCGACCCGCGAGCTGAATGACCTGCGCCGCGCCTTCCGTGCCGGCAGCTTGAAGCAGGTCGGCCAGGACCAGGCCAAGGCCACGCTGATCCAGGACGACGGCAGCCTGTACCCGCTGCCGGGCAAATTGCTGTTCGCCGAGATCAGCGTCGATCCAGGCACCGGGCAAATCATCCTGCGCAGCGAGTTCCCCAACCCTGACCTCGACCTGCTGCCCGGCAGTTTTGTGCGCGTGCGCCTGGAACAAGCGGTTGATAAGCAAGGCATCAGCGTGCCGCAACGCGCCATTACGCGCGACAGCGCCGGCATCCCGATGGTGCTGCTGTTGGACGCCGAGCAGACCGTCAGCCAACAGCCGGTGGAGCTGGGCGCGGTCGTCGAGGATCGCTGGATCGTCAGCAGCGGCCTCAAGCCCGGTGATCGCATCATCGTCGAAGGCCTGCAACACGCGCGCCCCGGTGAAAAAGTCGAAGTGGACGACAGCCCGGCCCCTGGCCAGCCCGTAAAGGAATAACCCGCCATGCCGCAGTTCTTTATTGACCGCCCGATTTTCGCCTGGGTGGTCGCCCTGTTTATCCTGCTGGCCGGTGCACTCGCCATCCCGCAGTTGCCGGTGGCGCAGTACCCCAACGTGGCGCCGCCAAAGGTGGAAATCTACGCGGTGTACCCGGGCGCTTCGGCCCAGACCCTGGATGAAAGCGTGGTCAGCCTGATTGAGCAGGAGCTCAACGGCGCCGATCACCTGCTGTATTTCGAATCCCAGAGCAGCCTGGGTTCGGCCACGATCACCGCCACCTTCCAGCCGGGCACCAACCCGGAAATGGCCCAGGTTGATGTGCAAAACCGCCTTAAAGCGGTAGAGCCGCGCTTGCCGCAAGCGGTGACCCAGCAAGGCTTGCAGGTGGAAAAGGTTTCCGCCGGCTTCCTGCTGCTGGTCACCCTGACCTCCAACGACGGCAAGCTCGATGACGTCGCGCTCAGCGATTACCTGGCACGCAACGTGATGAACGAGCTCAAGCGCCTGGACGGTGTGGGCAAAGCCCAGCTGTATGGCGCCGAGCGCGCCATGCGTATCTGGATCGATCCGCAGAAGCTGATCGGCTTCAACCTCACCCCGGCCGACGTGAACGCTGCAATCAGCGCGCAGAACGCCCAGGTCTCGGCGGGCAGCATCGGTGATTTGCCGGGTACCAAGACCCAGGAAATCACCGCCGCCATCCTGGTCAAGGGCCAACTGTCGACGCCGGCGGAATTCGCCGACATCGTGCTCAAAGCCAACCCTGACGGCTCCACCGTGCGTATCGGCGACGTGGCGCGGGTGGAGATCGGCAGCCAGGAATACCAGTTCTCCACGCGCCTGAACGGCAAGCCATCCACCGCCGTCAGTGTGCAGCTGTCGCCGGGCGCCAACGCGCTGAAAACGGCGACCCTGGTGCGGGCGAAGATGGACGAGCTGTCGCGCTACTTCCCGGCCAACGTGGAGTACAAGATCCCGTACGACACCTCGCCCTTCGTCAAGGTCTCGATTACCAAAGTGGTCTACACCTTGCTCGAGGCGATGGCGCTGGTGTTTGCGGTGATGTACCTGTTCCTGCAGAACGTGCGCTATACCTTGATCCCGACGCTGGTGGTGCCCATTGCATTGATGGGCACCTTCGCCACCATGTTGTTGCTGGGCTTCTCGATCAACGTGCTGACCATGTTCGGCATGGTGCTGGCGATCGGCATCCTGGTGGACGATGCGATTGTGGTAGTGGAGAACGTCGAGCGCATCATGGTCACCGAGGGTTTGTCGCCCAAAGAGGCCACGCGCAAGGCCATGGGCCAGATTACCGGGGCCATCGTCGGTATCACCCTGGTGTTGGTCGCGGTGTTTCTGCCAATGGCGTTCATGCCGGGTTCGGTCGGGGTGATCTACCAGCAGTTCTCGCTGTCGATGGCGACCTCGATCCTGTTCTCGGCGTTCCTCGCCCTGACGTTGACCCCGGCTTTGTGCGCGACCTTGCTCAAACCGATTGCCAAGGGCGAGCACCACGCCAAAAGCGGCTTTTTCGGCTGGTTCAACAAACGTTTTGAAAGCTTCACGGACCGTTATGAAGGCTGGGTGGCCTATGCCCTCAAGCGCAGCGGCCGTTACCTGCTGATCTACCTGGTATTGCTGGTGGGCCTGGGGTGGATGTTCAGCCGCCTGCCCTCTTCGTTCCTGCCGGTGGAGGACCAGGGTTACACCATCACCGATATCCAGTTGCCGCCGGGTGCGAGCAAGAACCGCACGGTGCAGGTGGCCGAGCAGATCGAAGCACATAACGCCGAGGAGCCTGGGGTGGGCGATACCACCATGATCATGGGCTTCAGTTTTTCCGGTTCCGGGCAGAACGCGGCGCTGGCGTTTACCACGCTCAAGGATTGGTCGAAACGCAGCAGCGAGGATTCGGCCTCGGCCATTGCCGACCGCGCCAACGCCGCTTTCGGCGAGCTTAAGGATGCGATTGCCTTTGCGATCCTGCCACCGCCCGTGGACGGCCTTGGCACCTCCAGCGGTTTCGAGTTCCGTTTACAGGACCGTGGCGGTGTCGGCCATGCCGCGTTGATGCAGGCGCGTACCGAGTTGCTGGCGGCCGCCGAGAAAAGCCCGATCCTGGCCAACGTGCGCGAAAGCGCCCTGGCTGAAGCGCCGCAAGTGCAGTTGCAGGTTGACCGCAAGCAGGCCAACGCCCTTGGGGTCTCCTTCGCGGACGTGGGTAATGTGCTGTCCTCGGCCATCGGCTCAGCCTATGTCAACGACTTCCCCAACCAGGGCCGCATGCAGCGGGTGGTCGTGCAGGCCGAAGGCGACCAGCGCAGCCAGGTGGCGGACTTGATGAAGATCAACGTGCGCAACAACGCCGGGAAGATGGTGCCGTTGTCGGCATTCGTCGAAGCCAAATGGACCCAGGGCCCTGCGCAGTTGACGCGTTACAACGGCTACCCGGCCATCGCCATCAGCGGTGAAGCAGCACCGGGGCACAGCACCGGTGAGGCGATGGAAGAAATTCAGCGCCTGGTCAGCCAACTGCCGGCGGGCCTGGGCCAGGAATGGACCGGGTTGTCGTTGCAGGAGCGCTTGTCCGGGTCCCAGGCGCCATTGCTGTTGGGCCTGTCGCTGTTGATCGTGTTCCTGTGCCTGGCCGCGCTGTATGAAAGCTGGTCGATTCCAACGTCGGTATTGTTGGTGGTGCCGCTGGGTGTGCTCGGCGCCGTATTGGCGGTGAGCTTGCGCGGCATGCCTAACGATGTGTTCTTCAAGGTCGGCCTGATCACCATCATTGGCTTGTCGGCGAAGAACGCGATCCTGATCATCGAGTTCGCCAAGGACTTGTATGAGCAGGGCGAAGACTTGATCGACGCCACCTTGAAAGCCGCGCGCCTGCGTTTACGGCCCATCATCATGACGTCCCTCGCCTTTATCCTCGGCGTGGTGCCGTTGGCCATTGCCACCGGTGCCAGCTCGGCCAGCCAGCAGGCGATCGGCACGGGTGTGATAGGCGGGATGATCACCGCAACACTGGCGGTGGTGTTTGTGCCGGTGTTCTTTGTGGTCGTCATGAAGCTGGTGCGCAAGCGTTCATAACCCGTTTGAAAATGCGCTATGGTGCTCACAACCTCCCCTGTTGTGAGCACCTATGGCCTTCCTCGCCCGCACCCACCCTCGCCTCTCCGTCGCCGCCGTCCTGGGCCTTGCCGTGGGCATCCTGGCGCCCGCCGACACGATCATCAGCAAAATCCTCATCGGCTGGAACGCCGGCGTCTGGACCTACCTGATACTGATGCTGTGGCTGACCAGCCGCTCGCGTGCCGACGACGTCAAACGCTTCGCCGAGATTGAGGATGAAAACGCAGGGTTGGTGCTGTTCATGGTGTGCATCGCGGCGATTGCCAGCCTGGCGACCATCACGCTGAACCTGGTGGGCAGCAAAGACCTGGACAGCACCGCGCGCCTGCTGCATTACGGTTTTACCGGTATGACGGTGATCGGTTCATGGTTGCTGACCGGCGTGATTTTCAGCGTGCATTACGCGCGGCTTTTTTATACGTGGGAAGGTGACGAGCCGGCGCTGCGCTTTGCCGAAGGTTTGCGTAACCCCAACTATTGGGACTTCCTGTACTTCTCGTTCACCATTGGCGTGGCGGTGCAGACGGCCGATGTAGGCGTTGCCACGCGCAGCATGCGTAAAGTGGTGTTGGGCCAATCGTTGATCGGCTTCTTGTTCAATACCGCCATCCTTGGCTTCTCGATCAATATCGCCGCGGGTCTGTTCAGCTGAGCTTGGCTGGCCAGACCCCTGGCCTTGTCGCCTGCACACTTAGATGAAAAAGCTATTAAAAGTCTTTTATTAGACTGTCAACTATGACAGTAGACAAGTGTGAGGAAAGGCCTCTAATAGCGTGAGCTATTCAAACATAGCGCTGTACGGGCACAGTTGAATACTGCCTTCACAAGCGGCGTAACGAAGAAGATAGACACGCATTTGTAAACTGTGAATTCTGACAGTTACATAAATATTTTATTTGTCGCTTGATACCTGCAGTCAGAAGCATCAGCGCTTCTGAATCTTGCAAAAACATCATTGATGGAGAGGCGATCATGGCAGCGACACTGAAATTGGCAACTGAAAAACCAGCCCCCCGCGACGCAACTGGCGAGGTAAAAGGAACGATTGGTGATCACTCATTTAAAACCGATATCGGTAAATGGAGCATCCATCAAGGCATTGTCAGCATGAACCTTATTCACAAACATGAAGACGGCAACGTGGCAGAAGATGTATTCATCCAATTCCCGAGCGATGTCGAATTCGGCAAAGAACTGCAACTGCGAACGCACAATCCTCCAATGGCCTGGGTTTCCTACAAGGCCGAAGACCCTGTTTTGGTCGCCCAGTGCATCAGCAGTCGCAGCGGAGATCCAGAAAACAAGCCTGGTAAAGCGATCCTGGTTATTGAAAAGCTGTCACTCAGTCCTTTTGAAGTCACCGGCAAGCTCCAGTCAACGACTAATGAGATTCGCATAGAATACGTCACCCTCAATTTTCACTTGAAACAGAGTAATTAACCAACGACAAAAAAGCCCTGATCGAAAGATCAGGGCTTTTTAATGACCGGCGCTTTAGTTAGAAGGAATAACGTACGCCAACGTTGGCACCCAGTACCTGATCGATTTTATTACTGGAGCTGGTTTCAAGGTCCGCGTGCATTTGCAGGTTCTGCGAGAGTTTCACCGCTACGCCGGCACCAAACTTGGCGCGCGAACCTGACAGGTCATTGTTGAAGGTCTGGTTGTTGACCGCAACCTTATTATTGTTGGCGAACTCGTGAACCATGGCCGCACGCAGGTACGGCTGGATAATGGTGCCACTGTCGAGCTGGATATCACGCCCTACTGTCGCGCCGGCTTCAGCGATACGTGAACGGGTACGTTCACCGTCGACTTTCAAGCCATTTTTCAGACTGTAGTTTCCACCCTGGACCACAATCGTCGACAGTCGACCATAAGGTTCAACGTACCAGCCATCATCGAGTTTGATATTGCGACCGAACTCAGCCGACAGGCTGCCACCCACGTTGTTGTAATTACCTTTGGTCGATGTAGCGTCGCTGAGGCTTACTTTGGCTTCGTTCTGGAAACGGTTGGCCTTGGCTACCGTATCAAAGTAGAACCCGCTTTCCTGGTCCATCCAGGTTGCATAAGCGCCCACGAAGTAGCTCTTGACGGTACCCGAGGAGCCGCGCGCAGGGTTAAGGTCGGAGGTACTATGACCAGCCATCACACCCACCAGCCATTGGCTGTCTACCAGCGGCATGTCCGCACCGATGGAGAAGCCGCGCTGGTTTTGCGTATACGCGGTACCCGAACTTTCGGACACGTTGTACTTGTTACCAAAACCACGAACCCAAAGACCCGCCTGGCCTGGCTCGAAACGCAACTCACCCATGCGGGCGCGCAACGAGGCCTCTTCGCCGTACATCACCGTCGGCGCGGTGTTGAAGAGTGCCGTTACCACACGGGTGCCACGGCTTTTCGTACGGGTTTCCGGGTCGAGATACCAATCAGTGCCTTCTTTTTTCAGATCGTAGGCAAAAGCACCTGCATCCACCGGGCCATTAACCAGGGAGAACTGCGCATCCCCACCGCCGGTATGGACCACGCGAACCTGATCGGGGTTGACCGGCTCAGCGCCACTGGCCGACAGCAACAGGTTGTGATTACCCGTAGCTTCGCCGGTGACATTGATGAAGTCCGTCTTGCCTTGCGCGAAATCGGTGCCCATAACAAACGTGCCATCACCGGCAAGCGTATTCAGGTTCAGTTGATAGAACGCATCCCCGGCGCCCATGGTAACCGTACCACCGGTCATGTTCAGTACACCGACCTGGCTGTCGCCCGTCATGTTCCAGTTGGAAGCATTGCCCACGTTCAAGCTGGACACATTCTGCAACTGGCCAGTCAACTCGGCGTTGTTCTGCAGGGTCAAATGGGCGGTGCTGGTGCCATCGACCACCACATTGCCGGTCAAACGGCTGTTATCAACCGTCATCGTCGCTGAACTGCCGCCCGTGACAGACAGCAGATTACCGTTACCCCCCGTGAGCGTGGAGCCGTTGCGCACCTCTATTTCTACCACCGGGGCCAGGCCTTGCGAGGCCCTGACCGAAATGGCGGAACCGGTTTTGCCCTCAACAACGGATTGGTCCAATACCAACTTGCCATCGGTGGTATCAAAACGTCCGCGGGTAAACGATACCCCGCTGCCCTGGCCGACGATCGTGGCCTGGGTGGCCGTTGCCGTGGCACCCCGTAGGGAAAGGCCAAAACTGTTCACGCCAGTACCTTGTACCAACGTGCCTTGCTTGAAGTCCATCTGGCTACCGCTGCTGGCTTCCGCCCCGCCGGCAGTACCGCTGATAATGCTGTTGCTTACTTGTGTTGACGAGCCATCGTCGGAACTTACAGCACCAACGGCTTGCAAACCCACGCCGTTGTTGTTGGTAATCGTACTGCTATTGATAAACGCAGCGCTTTGTTCCAGGCGCACTGCGCCGAACACCGGGTTGTTCGAAGTTACATGCGCTGATTCGAGATGAACCACGGACCCGTTAGTCGCACGAACATCATTGGCCTGACTGCCGGCGTTCATGTTCAGCGTAGAGGCTGCGAGTGCAATGCTGGTGGCCGTTGCGTTGTTCATGTCCAGGGTGGACTGGTTAAACAATTGCCAATCCGTAGTTTGCTCAGTGGCGTCAATGGTTTTTTGCTCACCGTTCAACTGAGCGGCTTGCGCTTGCCCGTGTACCGCAGCAAACAGGCAGAACGTAATGGTTGGGACGTTCATCATCTTACTCAAGGGCTTGAGTTCGAATATATTCAGTGCCGACATGGTCAATCACTCTTTGGCAAAGCCTACGAAAACGGTTTGGCTGGTCTATAAAAAGCGAGCCTAACCTCTGAGGCACACAGACTAAGGAGTAAAAGCCCGACATTCTGTAGGAACAATCCCTTAAGTCCTTGGTAAAAACCTGTGTCTCAAGTGGCTGATTAACAGAAAAAAGTCAGTGACTTGCGTCCCCCTCCAAAAGAGGGAGACGTAGTCATACCGACTGCTTACCTACGTGGTGCCCTAAGGGTTTGTTACCAGGACAAAATCACAATATGTGTTCGCCAACGTTGTGCGCCCGGTGATGGTGTTATTGCCGCGCCCGCTGACGTTGCCTACGAGTGGTGCGATGCTGGTCACCTGTACGAGCCCAGATCGAAGCGGCCTGAGGAATGAGAACGGTACCGGGAACGTAAAGCCACTGGCTCTAACCTGAGGTGTAATAAGCTCTTCGAGGGTTATGAAAGCGTCTGCCGTGGGTGACGTAATCCGGACAACCAACTGCAGCATCTGATTCAACACAAACCTCTGGTCCCCAGGCACGAAAATCCGGCCGTCATAATTAGCAGGGTTTACTTGCGGCCTTGGCCCCATCGAATCACAGGTCCAAACCCTTTTACCGACTGGGCCCTTCGCATTGACAAACTCAGGCGGTTCCAGGGAAACCATCACAGCGTCTGTCACAGTAATCTCTGTATCCGGCGCTCTATTGATGTTGTCGGTGGGCGCCGGCGTTGCCGAGGACGCGATAAAATAGTGAATGTTCTGAACACCATTAAACTTGATTAAACCTGAGTCCCATTGGATATCAAAACTGACCGTGTCACCCGGCAATTGATTGGTGATTTCATAAGGAGGCAACACTGCAATGCCATCGCTGCCTACAACGTGGATCCACTGATTGGGTCCGGGTATGTCCTCGGCCGTCCACAATACAATCTCCACGGTAATAGGTTTATTGGCATGCTCGGCTGTCAACTCATCCGCCACCAGCGAACCTTGGCCATATATATGCGCTGGATTCAAATTGGGGTTCCGGCTTCCAGGCTCGCCTGGGTTTTCCGGGCCCGGTACACTCAAGTCGACCTTGACGATCTTAGGAGGAGAATCGGTGGTTACGCCGTTTTGATCTACCCGAAATTGCATGGGGATCGGCACAGGCCCTCTCTGCTTCCCGTATTCGGTCGTTAGCAAATCGTTAAGTACTGTTCCCGAGATGACCACCGGTAAGGTGGTGAACGTAGCAGATAACGAAGTCCACGGTTGTGAGCCCACCTTCCACTGAATTTTATCCAGATTAAACTGCGGGTCCGTGTAGGTCCCCTGGAACTCGATACGTGCCAAATAGTCCGCAATATTGAGCAGATCATCGACACTGCCCCCTACCGGTGCCGGTGCCAACGGAATGAAAATATCCAGTTGCGTGGGCGTCGGCAACAGCGACACATTGAAGCGATTAACGATCGATGGCCGGCTGACGTTCCCCGCAGCGTCGGTGCAGGTGTAGAAGTAATACCAGACACCGCTGCCGGTGATAAAACGGGCAGGCACGGTAAATGTGTTGCCGGTTTGCAGCGCCAGCGTCGTCCCTACCACAAACGCAGCCAGTGGAACCGTATCTTGGCTCCAGTAATGTGTGTAGGTATCGCCGAGTGCCCATTGCCCGGCCGGATACGGGTAGGTATTGTTGGCAAGGTTGAAGGGTGCCCCCCCGTCATTGTTAATAATAGCCTGTGTCAGCGGCTGCGCCGGATCCCCAGTCCCTGTGTAAGTTGAGACAGGGGGTTGAACGCTATTTATCTGACTGGACCAGGGAGCAAACCGGTCAACCGTGAAATTCCCGGGCGTTGAAAAGTTAAACTCTTCCTGCGGTCTTGCTACGTCATTCTCATCGTAATCATTCACAAACACCCTGTACTGGAACTGATACCGACCGTCCCTTATCCCTCCATCGTTTATTTCTGACTGAGTAAAAGGGACGGTCACATCAAGCGTGGCGTCTGTCGACGTTATTTCAAATTGGGCAGGGCCATACCGCGTTACCCAATTGGGCAACGGCTGGGAGAGGTCTTGCATGAGTATTTCGATCCAGTCATCGCTCAGCGTTTCACTCCCCAATTCACACCTCAGCGTGGAGGGCAGCTTGGCGGCTTCTGCTGAAATAAGGCCCGTCGCAGGATTGAGTGCGCCCAAGACCTCAGGTGCACGCAGCGTGGGCCCAGCGGCAAGTATGGCGGCAACTTTTGCAGACACAGGGGTGCTCATATATATTCTCCATCTTCATTTGATATGAATGCCGAACAAACACAGACAGTCAACGTGCATTAATGCCCTGCTGACCCTTTAGAGCGTTACTTCTTTCCGCGCCCGCCAATACAATTATTAGAGACGAAGAAGTTCGTGATGAAGAGTGCCTATCGCCCTCTCCACCGCAACCTTATAAAACAGCCGTTCTTATTTTTCCCCAGGCCCTACACCGTTCGGCCCGCAGTATTTACCCGTGCTGTACTTACGATCAATCGGCACGTAGGCGGTTGCTGATGTTCCTTGTAAGATACCCTCACGGAATACACTGTAACGAGCGGCTCCCCCTGCATAGTCACTCAATGGCCTGATCAGCGCTTCGTAAGGCTCAATGATATATTCATGCGTCGTATCGCCCGCCACCCAAACATATTCAAAGGTGTCGGCGGTTGCAGGAAGCGGATTGCGATCCGGGTAGTTTAGATAGCCCTGCCATGACAACACGACCTGGTCTCCCGGTTGCAGAACATTCGGTGCGGGGTTGACCACCACTTTAATGCCTTCCCACACTTTCGCATCACACGCCAACCATTTATGAGGGTGTGGCGCCGTCTGGGGAAAGCTGGGTTTTGGGTAACTGATGGGCGGAGTAAGACTGACAAAAACCGTTTGATCAGGCGATAACTGTTGGTTCACACCATTATCGGTCTGGTAACTCACAAGCGTGTTCGCATTACTGCCGCCGGCCTGAATCACCTGCCAATCAATTCGATTGTCAAAGTCGACGATCTTCCCGCCGACGTCACCCGGCTTAACCAGATAAGTCGCGACCGGTGTCGCCTGGCCTGGCCAGAAAAGCAAGGCGCGCTCACCCTGCACCGGGTTGTCGAACAAGGTAAACGACGCTCTCACCGGCTGGTTGGCATCACTGCTGTCCAGACGGTTGGGAATCTGGGAGACCGCGCCATGGATGTTAACCAGGGCCAATTGACGGTTCAGCAGCGCAGGCGCCTGAGGGTTTTCCTGGCCTGCAATCGTCATGTCCACAGTGACCCGTTTCACTGGGGAGCTGATGCCTGGGCCCACCGTATCGCCTGCGCGGAGAATGGCGTAGCGCACGGGCAAGTTAATGATTCGGCGCAGGTTCGCGCCTTTGGCGATCAACACGCTCCACTCCACGCTGACCGAGAATGGCAACGCGCTGACTGGCACCGGCGGGAGCTTAATACCGTCCCACTCGACCACACACTGATCATCTGCCAACAGGTTGTCGTAGTGACGCACCCTGACCGAGACAATACGACGTGCGTCCTCCCGATTAACCAGCAAATCGGAATCATACGCCGGCACTTCAGGTACCGACAGGTTGGCAGGCGGGGCATTCAACTGCAGGCCGGTACTCGCAACGAATGAGTATTGAGCAGAGATATTCCCCGCACGGTCACGCAGACGATAAAAGAAATACAGCAGGGGCGCGCCAGCAAACTTGCGAATCTCCGCCATCGGAATATTCACACGCATAGGGCCACTCACAGCAGCAAATGATTGCTCATGGATGGCCGGGCGTGTAGGCAGTGTGTCTCGGTCACTTAAATAACATAAAACCGTGTCGAACGCTTTTCGATCAAGGTAATCGCCGGGCACGTCGACCTCAGCCGTGGCATTGCTTGAATCGTACTCTGTAATAGGATCGAGTAGAAACCTGGCGGCGTTAAGCACTTGGCCGCCCCCCGGCGCAACTCTGTCGATAATAATTGTCCTGTCGGACGAAACTTCAAAAACCTCGCTGTCAACAAACAAGTTATTAACACGGTAAGAAACACGCACCTTCGCACTGTTGAGAAAATAAGCCTGAGGTATCGTTACCTCAACAGGAAAATCATCCGCGGTAATAGGCCCTACCAACTCAATCGGTTCAAGATCAAACGCGACGCTGCCCTCGACGTGCCATATGAAGGTCACAAAGTCGCTCTCGCCGAGTTGGGGCAAAAATTGCCAAGGCTTGGTTAACTTAACGACCAAATCGTCAAATAGATATTTTATTAGAATTAATCCATCGGGCTCTACGTTGCTTATGTCAGGTGCAGGCAATGTCGGAACAGTCGCCACCCCGGCAGCCTCAGCAGCGGCAAAACCTGCGGCATTTTCTTTGTTGATAGCATCATCTGCTGAACTGTTGCCCATGGTGTTCTCCGACGCATGTGTGAATGGCTATTACCAACTACGTTAGACAGGATTGAATACTTAACGCTGCTGTTCGGATACTGTCAGAACTAACAGGTAGCGCCGCCACTCGTCGGGCCGAGCCACCGGCTGATTGCACATTTGCACTGAAATACACTTGACGTACTTTCGTTGTTGAGGTCTCCTGAAACCGGTTTCAAAGCTCCACAACCTCCAATAAGAAAGGCCTGCAACCGTGACTTCTTTTTCCGCCGCCCAGCGCAGCCGCGTGACCATGCTCGACGTCGCCGAGCGCGCCGGTGTGTCCAAAGCCAGCGTCTCGCGCTTTATCGGTGATGACCGCGCCTTGCTCTCCGACGCCATTGCCCTGCGCATCGAACAGGCGATCAGCGAACTCGGCTACCGCCCTAACCAAATGGCGCGGGGCTTGAAACGTGGGCGCACTCGCCTGATCGGCATGCTGGTGGCCGATATCCGCAACCCCTATTCCATTGCCGTGATGCACGGCGTCGAAACCGCCTGCCGTCAGCACGGCTACAGCCTGGTGGTGTGCAACACCGACCGCGATGACGAGCAGGAGCGCCAGCATCTGGCAGCGTTGCGTTCGTACAACATCGAAGGGTTGATCGTGAACACCCTTGGCCATCACCTCGACCAGTTGCTGGAGTTGCAACAGGAAATGCCGCTGGTGCTGGTCGACCGCAAGGTCGAGCCGCTGCACAGCGACATGGTGGGTTTGGATAACTTCGCGGCGGTACGCATGGCCGTGGAGCATCTCGAACAGCAGGGTTATCGCGATGTGTTGCTGGTGAGCGAAGCGGCCGATGGCACCAGTTCGCGACTGGAACGCCAAACCAGCTTCAAGGCAGAGATAGCCAGTCGCCCAGGATTGACCGGCGCCGTGCTGGAACTCGATGGCGAGCTGGAAAATCGTCTGCAGGCCTTTCTTGCCAAGCCCGACCCCAAAGCCTTGTTCTGCGCCAACGGTATCGCCACGCTGGCCTGTACCCGCGCGCTCAAGTCTTTAGGCTGCAACCTGTTTAATGAGGTCGGCCTGATCGCCCTGGATGACCTGGACTGGTACCCGCTTGTAGGCAACGGCATCACCGCCCTCGCCCAGCCGACCGAAGCGATAGGCGCGAGCGCCTTCGACTGCCTGCTCAAACGCCTGCGTGGCGATGACGCACCGACGCGCACCCTGGGCTTTTTGCCGCAACTGATCATTCGCGGCTCAACTCAACCCCCTGTGGGCGCTGGCTTGCCTGCGATCGCGGGTTCTCAGCCGAAGCAGTAATCGACTGATTCACCGCCATCGCAGGCAAGCCAGCTCCCACCCCTGTTTTGTGTATAAAAATGAAACCGGTTTCAGAGGTAAACAACAATGCATAAGTACCCCGTCTCCATCAGCCTTTCCAGCTACGGCGCTGATCTGGTACGCCAGCAGGGCCAATTGAGTTTTGTCTCGTTGCTCAATGCTGCCGGCGCCCAGCGCATCGAATGGCGTGAAGAGTTGCTGACCACCGAACAACCCGCCGTCCTCGCCCAGGCAGCCGCTGAGCATGGCCTGGAATCGGTGTTTTCGTCGCCGCTGGAACTCTGGGTCGCCGGGCGCGCCCAGCCGAATGCCGAACTCGCCGCCATCCTGGACCGCGCGCAGGCATTCGGCGCACGCTGGCTGAAAGTCTCCCTCGGTTACTTCACCGACACCAACGACCTGCAAAGCCTGCACGCCCTGCTCAACCGCCACCCGGTCCAATTGCTGGTGGAAAACGACCAGACCCTGCACGGCGGGCGCATCGAGCCGATGCAACGGTTCTTTACCGAGGTTGAACGCCTGGGTGTACCGGTCAAAATGACCTTCGACATCGGCAACTGGCAGTGGCAAGACCAATCCGCCCTCACCGCCGCACGCCTGCTGGGCCGGCACGTGGATTACCTGCACTGCAAGGCCGTGGCGCGTCGCCAGGACGGCAAGCTGGTGGCCTTGCCGCCCAGCGCCACCGACCTGCATCTGTGGGAACAACTGCTCAAGCATATGACTCAAGGTATTACCCGGGCCGTGGAATTCCCGTTGCAAGGTGATGACTTGACCGCAGTTACCGCGCAACAGGTCGCCGCCCTCGCCCTCCTTGGCCAGCCCCGTGCGGAGAATGCCCATGTCTGAGATCGATATCCTGTCGTTTGGTGAAACCATGGCGATGTTTGTCGCCGAACAGACCGGCGACCTGGCCGAGGTGGCCCAGTTCCACAAACGCATTGCCGGGGCCGACAGCAATGTGGCTATTGGTCTGTCGCGCCTGGGTTTCAATGTCGCCTGGCTGAGCCGGGTAGGGGCTGATTCCCTCGGCCGGTTTGTCATCGACACCCTGCAAAAAGAAGGCCTGGATTGTCGCCATGTGACGGTCGATCCGCTGCACCCCACCGGTTTTCAGTTCAAATCCCGCGAAGAGACTGGCGCAGACCCTCAAGTGGAATATTTCCGCAAAGGCTCGGCCGCCAGTCATTTGTCGATTGCCGACATTCGTCCCGCCCTGCTGCAAGCGCGGCACCTGCATGCCACCGGTATTCCGCCGGCCTTGTCCGAGGCCACCCGCGAGCTGTCCGTGATGCTGATGACGCAGATGCGCAAGGCCGGGCGCAGCGTGTCATTCGACCCGAACCTGCGCCCGTCTCTGTGGGCCAATCAGCAGCAGATGATTCGCCAGATAAACGCCCTCGCAAGCCTGGCTGACTGGGTTTTGCCCGGCTTGAGCGAAGGCCGCTTGCTCACCGGCTTCGACGACCCGGCCGACATCGCCGCCTTCTACCTCGACCAGGGTGCCGAAGCCGTGGCCATCAAGCTTGGGCCGGATGGTGCCTACTACCGCACCCAGATGGACCAGGGCTTCGTCGCCGCCGTGCCGGTGGAAAAAGTCGTGGACACCGTCGGCGCCGGTGATGGTTTTGCCGTCGGCATGATCAGCGCCTTGCTCGACAACCTCAGCTTCCCCGAGGCCGTACAGCGCGGCAACTGGATCGGCAGCCGCGCCGTGCAAAGCCGCGGAGATATGGAAGGCCTGCCCACCCGTGCGGAGTTACCCACTCGATCCATTGCATGACCCACACCCTGTTGCCACAACTACAACAAGCTCAGGAGCAACCCCATGGACACTTTGAAACTCGCCACCCGCCGCTGGTGGTACATCATGCCCATCGTGTTTATCACGTATAGCCTGGCGTACCTGGACCGCGCCAACTACGGCTTCGCCGCCGCCTCCGGAATGGCCGAAGACTTGATGATCACCCCCGGCATGTCGTCGCTGCTGGGGGCGCTGTTCTTTCTCGGCTACTTTTTTTTCCAGGTACCGGGGGCTATCTACGCGCAGAAACGCAGCGTTAAAAAGCTGATTTTCGTCAGCCTGATCCTGTGGGGCGGCCTGGCCACCCTGACCGGCGTGGTATCCAACGCCTATATGTTGATCGCGATTCGCTTCATGCTTGGGGTGGTGGAAGCGGCGGTGATGCCTGCGATGCTGGTCTACCTGTGTCACTGGTTTACCCGTGCCGAACGCTCGCGGGCCAACACGTTCCTGATCCTCGGCAACCCGGTGACCATGCTTTGGATGTCGGTGGTGTCGGGCTATCTGGTGCAGCATTTCAGTTGGCGCTGGATGTTTATCGTTGAAGGCCTGCCGGCGGTGATCTGGGCGTTTATCTGGTGGCGCCTGGCTGACGAACGGCCCAAGGATGCCAAGTGGCTGAGCGACGCACAAAAGCAGGACTTGGAAACGGCCCTGGCTGCCGAGCAAGTCGGCATCAAGGCGGTGAAAAACTACGCCGAAGCCTTTCGCTCGCCCAAGGTGATCATCCTGGCCCTGCAGTTTTTCTGCTGGAGCATCGGCGTGTACGGCTTTGTGCTGTGGCTGCCATCGATTCTCAAGGCCGGTTTGCAGATGGACATGGTCGAAGCGGGCTGGCTGTCCGCGCTGCCTTACCTGGCAGCCGTCATCGGTATGCTCGCGGTGTCCTGGGGCTCGGACAAGCTGCAAAAACGTAAACGTTTTGTGTGGCCGCCGTTGCTGATTGCGTCCATCGCTTTCTACGCGTCCTACGCCCTGGGCGCCGAGCACTTCTGGTGGTCCTACACCCTGTTGGTGATCGCCGGGGCCTGCATGTATGCGCCTTATGGCCCGTTCTTCGCCATTGTCCCGGAGATCCTGCCGGCCAACGTTGCCGGTGGCGCCATGGCGCTGATCAACAGCATGGGCGCGCTCGGCTCGTTCGGTGGTTCGTACCTGGTGGGTTACCTCAATAGCAGCACCGGTTCGCCCGGCGCCTCCTACCTGCTGATGAGCGGCGCATTGATGTTCGCGGTGGTGCTGACGATTTTCCTCAAGCCCGGCGCCAGCGACCGTAAACGCGCGCCGTCGCCTACTTTTGATTTGAAGGTTAAAACCCGATGAAGAAATCTGTCGTTTTATACAAAAAACTCTCGGCGCCATTGATGGCCCGCCTGCACGAGCACGCCGACGTCACGTTGATCGACGCGCTGGACGAACCCGGCCTGGCCAAACTGCGTGACGCCCTGCCCAGCGCCCACGGCCTGCTGGGTGCCAGCCTGCGCCTGGACGCCACGCTGCTCGATCTGGCGCCCAAACTGGAAGCGGTGGCCAGCGTCTCGGTCGGTGTCGACAACTACGACATCGACTACCTGACCCAACGAGGCATTCTGCTCAGCAACACCCCGGACGTACTCACCGAAACCACGGCGGACACCGGCTTTGCGCTGATCCTGGCCACTGCCCGCCGCGTGGTCGAACTCGCCGATATGGTGCGCGCCGGCCAATGGAACAAGAACATCGGCCCCTCGCATTTCGGCAGCGACGTGCACGGCAAAACCCTGGGCATTATCGGCATGGGCCGCATCGGTGAAGCCCTGGCCCAACGCGGGCATTTCGGTTTCGGCATGCCGGTGATCTACCACAGCCACTCACCCAAGCCGCTGGTAGAAGAGCGCTTCGGCGCGCAGTACCGCAGCCTGGTGGCGTTGCTCAAGGAGGCCGACTTTGTCTGCCTGACACTGCCGCTCACGGCTGAAACCGAGAAATTGATTGGCGCTGAAGAATTTGCACTGATGGGCCCCGAGACGATTTTTATCAATATTTCTCGGGGCAAAGTCGTCGATGAAGCCGCGCTGGTCGAGGCACTGCAGCAACGCACGATTCGGGCGGCGGGGCTGGATGTGTTTGAGCGTGAGCCGCTGAATCACGACTCGCCGTTGTTGCGCTTGAATAACGTGGTGGCCACGCCGCATATCGGTTCGGCGACCCACGAAACGCGGGAAGCGATGGCACGCTGTGCGGTGGATAATCTGCTGGCAGCATTGTCGGGTGAACGGCCGAAAAACCTGGTGAATCCGGCGGCCTGGAAACCCTGAATCCCAAGCGCTGAACAGCTCCCACAGAAAAGCAGAGCACTGCGGTGCTGGCAGCTAAACTCGGTCAAAATTGTGGGAGCGGGCTTGCTCGCGAATGCGGTGGGTCAGGCAGCTTATTTGTAACTGACCCTACCGCATTCGCGAGCAAGTCGAATCGTCGCACCGCCGCTCCCACATTTGGAACTCATTTCATCAGGTAGAAGTGGTGTTGCCCTGCTTCTGCCCTGCTTTTGCTTCTACCACTCAGGTCGGCTACCAGGCCGCCGTGCTCTGCTTTTGATTTTGATCTGACAGGCCCTGTTAATCACATTTTGAACTCAGTACATCAGGCAGAGGGTATGCGGCTCTTCAGGCTGCACTCGGTCAATGTGGGAGCTGGCTTGTCGGACCGCCGAACCGCTGCGATGGCATCAATTGGGTATGCCTGATGTACCGAGGTGCCTGCATCGCAGGCAAGCCAGCTCCCACATTTAGGTCATCAACGCTTTCCAATCAGCGCAAGGCCCGGCGCAATACTTTGCCGACGGTCGTCTTGGGCAGCTCGTTGCTGCGAAACTCCACATACCGCGGCACCTTGTACCCCGTCAGGTATTCCCGGCAATGGGCGAGGATCTGTTCCTGAGTAAGGTTCGGGTCTTTGCGCACCACAATGATCTTCACCTTCTCCCCTGTCACAGCATCCTCAACACCGATTGCCGCCACCTCGCCCACGCCTGGGTGCAGCGCCACCACGTCTTCGATTTCATTGGGGTACACGTTGAAACCCGAGACCAGGATCATGTCTTTTTTGCGGTCGACCAGGCGAATATAGCCACGCTCGTCCATCACGCCGATATCACCGGTCGACAACCACCCTTCGGCATCCAGCACCTCGGCGGTTTCCTTCGGGCGTTTCCAGTAGCCCTGCATCACCTGCGGGCCGCGCACTTGCAGTTCGCCCTGCTCACCAATGTCGGCCAGCTCGCCATCTTCACGAATAAAGCGCACCCAGGTCGACGGCAACGGCACGCCGATGCTGCCGGTGAACGCCATCTCGCGCATGCGTGAAATGTCGATGGGGCTGATGCTCACCACCGGCGAGCACTCGGTCAGCCCATAACCCTCGACGATCGGCAGCCCGGTGACTTCCTTCCAACGCTTGGCCACCGCCGTGTGCGTGGCCATGCCGCCAGCAATCACCATGCGCAAATCCGAGAAGTCCCGCGCGCAGAATGCCTTGTTCTCCAGCAAGCCGTTAAACAGCGTGTTGACCCCGGCAATCCCATTGAAGCGCTCCTTGCGCAGGATCATCTGCACCCGCTTCACGTCCCGAGGGTTGGCGATCAAGATGTTGCGCCCGCCCAGGCACATGAACATCAGGCAGTTCACCGTGAGCGAAAAGATGTGGTACAGCGGCAGCAAGGTGACGTTGGTTTCCTGTTTGTGCTGATCGAGCTGATCACCGACCCAGGCCTTGGCTTGCAGCAGGTTGGCGATGATATTGCGGTGGCTGAGCATCACGCCCTTGGCGTCACCCGTGGTGCCGCCGGTGTATTGCAAAAAGGCCAGCTCATCGAGGCCCATCGTGACCGGAAAGTGATGCTGCGCCCGCCCCTGTTTCAGCACCTGGTTGAAGCGTACCGAGCCGGGCAGATTAAAGACGGGCACCTGCTTTTGCACACGGCGCAGGATGAAGTTCATCGCTGCCCCCTTGAAGGTGCCCAGCAAATCGCCGATAGCCGCCACCACCACGCGCTTGACGTTGCTGCCGGCCACCACCTTTTCGAGGGTGCGGGCGAAATTTTCGAAGATCACCACGGTTTCAGCGCCGCTGTCCTTGAGCAGATGCTTGAGCTCATGGGAGGTGTACAGCGGGTTAACGTTCACCACCACCGCACCGGCCAGGATCGTGCCCAGCAGGCAAATCGGGTACTGCAAGCAGTTGGGCATCATCAGCGCCACGCGGTCGCCCTTTTTCACGCCCTGGCCCTGCAGCCACGCGGCAAACGCAATGCCTTGCACTTGCCAGTCGGCATAAGTCATTTCGGTACCGATGCTGACGTAGGCAACCCGCTCGCGAAATTTCTCCAGGTGTTCCAGGAACACTTCGCGCAACGACGGGTAGGCCTCGATACCGGCCTCAATGTCCGCCGGGACGCCGGGCAGGTAAGCGTTCAACCAGATCCGTTCAGTGCGTTCCAGGCTTACAGCGTTCATGGCAGTCTCCTTGTTGTTGTTTTTGATAGCGCTACTTTTCGACGATGGCGGTGATGCCCAGCCCGCCCGCCGCACAGATCGAAATCAAGCCGCGTCCGCCGCCGTTTTCGTGAATGGTCTTGGCCAGTGCCGCCAGTTGTCGCCCACCGGTTGCGGCGAACGGGTGACCACAGCCGAGGGAGCCGCCGTTGACGTTCATCTTGCTGCGTTCGATAGCGCCCAGCGGGGCATCCAAGCCGAGTCGCTCGCGGCAATAATCGGCGTCCTCCCAAGCCTTGAGGGTGCACAGTACCTGGGCGGCAAAGGCTTCGTGGATCTCGAAGAAATCAAAGTCGGCAACGCTCAGGCCTTCGCGCTTGAGCATGCGTGGTACCGCATAGGCCGGCGCCATTAACAGGCCTTCGGTACCGTCGACAAAATTCACCGCTGCCGTCTCGCCGGTGCGCAGGTAGGCCAGCACCGGTAAGCCCTGTTCAGCGGCCCAGGCTTCACTGGCTAACAGCACCACCGACGCGCCATCGGTCAACGGCGTGGAGTTGCCTGCCGTGAGGGTGCCATTTTGGCGGTCGTAGGCAGGAGCCAGGCCCGCGAGTTTTTCCAGGCTGGCATCGGCGCGCAGGTTGTTGTCGCGGGCCAGGCCGCGATGAGGGCTGATCAGGTCATCGAAAAAGCCGCGTTGGTAGGCAGCCTCCAGGCGCTGGTGACTGGTCAGGGTCAGCTCATCCTGGGCCAGGCGTTTGATCTGCCAGCGCTTGGCCATTTCTTCACAGTGTTCGCCCATGGACAGGCCGGTGCGCGGTTCGCCATTGCGCGGCAGCAACGGCTTGAAAAACATCGACGGACGCACCTTCAGTAACGCCTTCAACTTGTCGCCCATACCCTTGGCCCGATTGGCCGCCAGCAAGGTGTGGCGCAAGGCTTCGTTGATGCCGATGGGCGCGTCGGAGGTGGTGTCGGCCCCACCGGCAATGCCCACTTCGATCTGGCCCAGGGCGATTTTATTCGCCACCAGCAAGGCAGCTTCCAGGCCGGTGCCGCAGGCTTGCTGCACGTCGTACGCGGGTGTTTCGGGTGACAGCGTAGTGGAGAGCAGCGATTCACGCGCCAGGTTGAAGTCCCGCGAGTGCTTGATCACCGCGCCAGCGGCAAACTCGCCCAGGCGCTGGCCGTGCAGGTTGTAGCGGTCCACCAGGCCTTGCAAGGCGGCGACCAGCAAGTCCTGATTGCTGTCGTGGGCATACACGGTGTTCGAGCGGGCAAAGGGGATACGGTTGCCACCGATGATCGCCACGCGGCGCGTCGGGGCCGGGTTGAAGCTGTAGTCATTCATTGATGGCGCTCTTCAAAATTGGGCTGCCAAATAAAAAGCCCACGCATATGGGGTTTGTCGCCCGCGACATTGCGCACTTCGAACTCACGCCGTGGGCCGGTTACAGGGCGGTTCCACAGGGCGACCTGACCGGGCAGGAAGATGGGCAACTTGAAGTCACAATGGGCTTGCGCCTGATCCAGGCCGCCCGGCGGTTGCTGGGCGGCCAACGCGCGGCCCAGGGTCCACATGCCATGAGCGATGGCACGGCGAAAGCCAAAGATTCTGGCGCCGATCAGCGAGGTATGAATCGGGTTGAAGTCTCCCGAAACCTTGGCAAATCGTCGGCCCAGATCGGCAGGCAACACCCAGCGCTGAGTGCGTAACAGGCCCTCTTCCTGCAATGCCAGCACGTCGTCCCACGGTTCGCCCACCGGGTTATTCACGTCGCGGCGCAAATACAGGCTGTTGCTCTCCCACACCAGCCTGTTCGCGCCATAAGCCCGGGTGGCAATGCTCAGCGCCTGGCCCTTGGGATGCGCCACCCAGCGCTCGCAAAACACCTCAAGGCGCAAGGCCTGACCTTCCTGCAAGCGTTGGTGCTGACGAATGCGATTAGCCAGATGCACCATGCCGCTGGCCGGGTATGGGAAGCTGGGCCGAGTCAGCAGCATCAGGTGCAATGGGAACGCCAGCACGTGTGGATAGGACAGCGGCACGCCCTGCTCGCGCCGGAAACCACACGCGCGGCCATACGCGGCAATGCCGCTGGCCGACAGCTGCGCCGCCGAGCGCACCAGAAGCGCCGTGGGCAAGGGTGGCGCACCGTCGAGCTTGGGTTTACGCAGCGCGCGCACGCCGTCCAGCAACAACTGAGTGCGCGACGGCGGCGGGCCGATAATCTGCGTCACGTAGTCCATTCCTCAGGCTCCCAGCAGGCTTTGGCCGCACACGCGTACGACTTGGCCGTTAACCCCGCCGGATGCAGGGTGCGCCAGCCAGGCGATGGTCTCGGCCACGTCGATGGGCTGTCCGCCCTGGGACAGTGAGTTCATGCGCCGCCCCGCCTCGCGAATCATCAGCGGGATTTTTGCGGTCATCTGGGTTTCGATAAACCCGGGCGCCACCGCATTCACCGTGACCTGCTGCGCCGCCGCCAGCGGTGCAAGGCTCTGCACCAGGCCAATCACCCCGGCCTTGGAGGTGGCGTAGTTGCTTTGCCCCAGGTTGCCGGCGATGCCGGAAATCGACGACACACACACAATCCGCCCACCGGGGTTCAGCCCCTGGCCGCTGAGCAATGCCGTGCTCAACTGCAATGGCGCTTCGAGGTTGACCGCCAGCACACTGCGCCAGGCGGCTTCGGTCATCTTGGCGATGGTCTTGTCGCGGGTGATGCCGGCGTTATGGACCACCACGTCAAAAGCACCGTATTGGCTGACATGCGCCTGCAACAGCGAGGCCGCATCCGCTGCGGTGATGTCCAGCGGCAAGGCTGAGCCGTTCACACTGCTGGCGGCTTGCAGCAGCGCGTCCTGGGCCTGGGGCACATCCACGCAAACCACATGGGCGCCGTCGCGGGCCAGCACTTGGGCGATCGCCAAACCGATGCCACGGGAAGCGCCGGTGACCAGGGCGCGCCGACCCGCGAAGGGTTTGTCCCAGTTGACGGCAACGTTGCCGTCCACCGGCGTTTCCAGGCGCACCACTTGCCCCGACACATAGGCCGAACGGCGCGACAGGAAGAACCGCAGGCTGCTGTCCAGCGCGTCTTCGGCACCCGGCGCCACATAAATCAATTGCACGGTAATTGCCCGGCGCAGCTCCTTGGCCAGCGAACGCACCAAGCCTTCGAGGGCACGTTGGGCGATGGCCTGGGGCAAGTCCTGGCAATGTTCCGGCGCCGTGCCGAGCACCACCACGCGGCCGTGGTGGCCAAGGCGTTTGGCATTGGCGTGGAAGAACACGTAAAGCTCGTCGAGCTGCTGCAAATCGAGCACGCCACTGGCGTCGAACACGGCGCCCTGCACCTTGACGGTGGACGGCGCCTTGGGCGTCGCCGGGGTGGCGGCGACCGTGTCGGTGGCGGCGAAAATCGCGTGTACCCGCGCGCAAAGCCGCCCTGCCCCGGCGACAATCACCGGGTTGACCAGGCCGTGTTGGCCACTGCGGTGACGTTGCAACGGCAAGGGTTGCGGCAGGCCGATGGCCTGGGCCAGGCGGCGGCCCCAGGGGGAATTGACGAAGGATAGGTAGCTGTCACTCATAGATAGATCCACTTACAACGCTGCGTTGCCGTGTAAACCCGATCAAATGTGGGAGCTGGCTTGCCTGCGATGGCGGTGTGTCAGGCAGACCGCTATCGCGGGCAAGCCCGCTCCCACACTGAGCGCGTTTTCCCTAGTTGACCGAGGCGTTTTCACCTTGGCTGCTGCGGCGCTTCGCCGTCGGTTTGGCCAATGCCTGCTGACGCCGCTGCAGGGCCTCCAGCAAACCGAAATCCTGCGGGAAGTCGTCGACCTGAATGCCGTGGTCGGCATATTCCACATAGCGCCCCAGCAGGCGGTCTTCGTCATCGCTGATCAGGTCCAGTGCCCGCGCCTTGACGCGCCAACCGGTAAAGGCCGTGGCGGAGATCGGCATGGGCTCGATCAAGCCTTGCTTGACCGCAGACTTGAGCCGGGCGTCGATCAATTCCACCTGCGGCAACAGACGGAAGCCCAATTCGCCATAAGCCAGCTTGTCGATTTCCGGACGCGGAATGTAGGAATTGGCCAGCAAGCGGTCGCGGGTTTCGCCCGGGGTTTGCACCACCTCGGCCACCTGGGCCAGCAAGCGGTCCGACGGTTTACGCAGGGCAATACCGAACGGGAAACTCAAGCCACGCACCACTCGCGCAGCGGCTTTCGAAGGGTAATTATCGAGCACTTCGGCCAGGGCTTCATGGGCGCGCAATAACGCGTCCTGGGCCGACCAGTGCACCAGCGGCAGGTCCGCCTGGGGCCGTCCGTCATCTTCAAAGCGCTTGAGCACGCAAGAGAGGATGTAGAGCTGCGACAGAATATCGCCCAGGCGCCCGGTGATGCTTTCCTTGCGCTTGAGGGCGCCGCCCAGCACGCCCATGGAAATATCCGAGATCAACGCCAGCACCACCGACAGCCGATTGGCCTGGCGGTAGTAGGACGCCAGCGCCGGCTCGGTCTTGGCCGGGACAGAAATCAGCCGCCCGCCCGTCAGCGAATGCACGGCGGCGCGCACGGTATTGGCCAGCACAAAACTCAGATGGCCGAACATCGCGCTGTCGAAGGCTTCCAGCGCCTTGCGCCGATCCGGGTTGCGCGCCGCTTCCATCTCGCGGAACACATAGGGATGGCAACGAATCAGCCCCTGGCCAAAGATAATCAGGCAACGGGTCATGATGTTCGCGCCTTCTACAGTGATGGCAATCGGGCTTTGCTGATAGGCGCGGGCCAGGAAGTTATTGGGCCCCATACAGATGCCCTTACCCGCGACGATGTCCATGCCGTCGTTGACGATGATTCGCGCGCGCTCGGTGACGTGGTATTTGGCGATGGCGGAAATCACCGAGGGCTTTTCACCGGCATCCAGGGACGCCACCGACACCTTGCGCACCGCATCGCAGGCATACAAGTGCCCGGCCATGCGCGCCAATGGCGCCTGCACGCCTTCGAACTTGCCGATGGGCAGGCCGAATTGTTTACGCATCGCGGCATAGGCGGTGGTGCCGCGTACCGCCACTTTGCCCAGGCCGACGTTGGCGGATGGCAAGGAAATCGCCCGCCCCGCAGCCAGGCATTCCATCAACATGCGCCAGCCGTTGCCGACTTGCTCACGGCCGCCGATGACCCACTCCAGGGGAATGAATACATCCTTGCCGGTTGTAGGGCCGTTCTGGAATACGGCATTCAGCGGCCAGTGACGGCGACCACTGTTCACGCCGGGATGAGACGTCGGTATCAGCGCGCAGGTAATGCCCAGCGAGCCAGCCTTGCCGAGTAAACCCTGCGGGTCTTCGGCGCGAAACGCCAGGCCCAGCACCGTGGCGATCGGGCCAAGGGTGATGTAGCGCTTGTCCCAGGTCACCTTGAAGCCGAGCACTTCCTCACCCTCGTGCACGCCTTTGCAGACGATGCCCAGGTCCGGAATCGCCCCGGCGTCGGAGCCGGCATACGGGCTGGTCAGCGCAAAGCACGGAATGTCTTCACCCCGCGCCAAGCGCGGCAAGTAGTAATTACGCTGGGCATCGGTGCCGTAATGCAGCAGCAATTCTGCCGGGCCCAGGGAGTTGGGCACCATCACCGAAATCGCCGCCGCCGAGCAACGTGTCGACAGCTTCATCACCACTTGCGAATGCGCATAGTGGGAGAAACCTTTGCCGCCGTACTGCTTGGGAATGATCATGCCGAGGAACCCGGCGTCTTTTGGTGTACTGCCAACCTTCGGGGGACATGTCTTGCCAGACCTGAGTAGTTTCCCAATCGTTGGACATGTCGCAGAGCGTCTCGACCTCATTGTCGAGGAAGGCCTGCTCTTCGGCACTGAGGCTCGCCGGAGCGGCTTTGAGCAACCGATCCCAGTTGGGTTTGCCGCTGAACAGCTCGGCGTCCCACCACACGGTGCCGGATTCGATGGCGGCGCGCTCGGTGTCGGACATCGCCGGCATGATCGTACGAAACAGGCCCAGGGCCTTGCTGGTCAACAGCGCGCGACGCAGGGGTTTGATCGTCAGCAGCAAGGCCGGCAATACCACCAACACCGCCGCGACGGTAATACCCAGGCCCGCCACCCCATTGAACAGGTAACCAAGCGCCAGCCAGATCAGGCCAGCGCCCAACCAAAGGGCTGCGGCGGCCTTTCGATACGCCAGGGCAATCGCTGCTGCGAGACCCACCAATAACCAGATAACCATGGGGATACCTCTACTTGATTCAGGGCACGGCCAATGCGCAGGCAGATCAAAATGAACTGCGGCGTAAGGCCACACTACAAACTTGAAAAGACAAATTCAAATTTTGTTTTGAAATTTTTATTTAATGCGTTCGCGCAACAATAAAGGGCTGAACGAGTCAGCCTGCTTGAGCAGCAATTGAGGCAATTTCAGGCGCGAGCACCAAGATGCGCTGGGTGCTCGTGCCGTCGTGGTGTTAGAACTTGTAGGTGGCTGACAAGCTGACGATGTCGCCTGAAGACTCAGCCGTACCGTCGAGACGACCGCCGCCAAGACGATCAACGTTCTGGGTTCTGATGTTGACCTTCTGAACAAACTGGTGCGAATACGCGGCGTCCAGCGACAAGCCCGGTATGGCCTTGATATCGTAACCCGCACCCAGTGATGCAAAGTAACGGTCGCCGTCCGGGATACGTGGATCGCGCGTCGAGTCGCGCGTCGGGGTTTGGTCATACGCCACACCGGCCCGCAGGGTCAGCTCATCCGTGGCCCTGAAATCGCCACCCACGGAGTACATCCATGCATCCCGATAGTTGTAAGGAATGGCAACGATCGTCGAGCCCTCGGACTTGAGTGTCAGGTCCTTGAAGGACGACCATTGCGTCCACATGGCGCTGAGACCCAAGGTCCAACGGTCGTTGAACTGATGCACCCAGTCGATCGCGGCAGTCGCCGGAATATCCAGCTGAGTGCTGGCATTGGCGCCGTTGGGGTACAACTTCAGCCCAGGGTACGCCGTTTCAACCAGCGTCTTGCCGGTACCGAAGACGGTGTCGTCGGTCATCAAACCGTTGTTCAGCGCATCAGCCCGGATGTTGTATTTACCGGTCATCTTATTTTTGATTTTGGCGTGGTAGTTAAGGCCCAACGAGTCCTGGTCAGTCGGTTTCCAGACAACGCCGGTAAACCAGCCAACGGAGACATTATCGACCTTGACGCGCATCAGTGCGGTGCCGACGCCCGACGGAAACGCCCCATTGCCCAAACCGGGAGAGACCGACGCAGCCGAAAACAGATCGATGTTCTGGCTGACGAAGCCTTGGCTGCGCTGGACGATCATGCCACCACCGATGGAGAAGTCGTCACGCACCTTGAACGATAACGACCCCGTCAGGCCGACGGTTTCGATTTTGGTGTCCACGGCAAAGTCGCGAAACTTGGAGTTTTCATTCCAGGTGGTGCGCATCCCTTGTGGCACGACCTGGCTGAGGCCGAATGCAAAACGGTCACCCATCGGGATGACCAGAAAACCGGTCGGCAACCAGGCGGTGAAACCGCCCTGGCCACCGTCATTGTTGTTGACGACTGCCGTGCTCGGATCAAAGCTGCCATCGGGCATCACGGCGGTATTGGAGACTGGATTACCGGCGTAATCGTAAGCCTGGCCGCTGTATTTAATCTTCACACGCGCATAGTCGACGGTCTGTTGAACCACGGCCTGGTCGACAAATGCCATGGCCGCCGGGTTGTTGTAAGCAGAACTTGGGTCGTTCTTGAACAGAGAACCGCCGCCGAACGCCCGCCCCCACCCAGGGGCGCCGTATGTCGGCGTGGAGAAACCACCCGCCTGCACGGGCGCTGTCGTCATCAGCCCCCCCAGTAATGCCAGCCCCAGCAGTGTTTGAGCCTGTTGTTTCTTAGTGATCATGCGGCACTCCTTATTATTATGCGCTCCCGGCATTGCCGGCTTTCCACGTCAGCCGGCACCTCTTGCGAGGCACCGGTTTTTCAACGGGTGATCAACCCTTCGTTCTGCAATGCACGCCCGTTATGGGTTAACCGTCAGGCCGGCAGCAGTCGTGGTCAGCGAGACAATGTTGCAGCCGCCGCTCAGCGCCTGGTTGGCGGCTGTCAGCGTGTGAGTCGCAGCGTTCCAGGCCACGCTGATGGTGGACGGGCCGCAGTCAGTGCCTGGAAGTACGATGGTTTTTTTGATGGTGTAACCCACGTTTTCCACTTGGCCTGCAGCGCCCGACAATGCGGTCAGCTTCCAGCCTGGCGACGGGATGCTTTTAAGGGTTGGCAACGAGCACAGGCCGCCACCGGTCAGGGCAGCATTGTTGATTGTGGCAACACCGCCACTGACATTACCGCTGAAGGTAATGCCGCAGGTCACAGAGCCCCCGAATGAAGACGGTGACTGCACGACGATGGAGCCTGCGGTGGTGGTGAAAGGACCTTCCGGGCTGATCGAAGCCGCAGTGGCCATCGAAGCAGCGCCCATGCAAACAGCCAGAGCAGTCAACGACACGAGAGTTTTCAAGCTTTTCATTGTTTTTCCTCACATGTTATGGCGAGTCATTTCGCCAGGGGTAATGGCCATGAACGAGAAGTCACGGTGAAACTGCAGAACGTCCCTTTCCAGCCAAATTTCAATTCAATTACCGCTGTAGTATTCGGATTCTTTTATTCGACCACTTTGAAGGTGGGCGGCATCTTGATCGACACCGTCTTGATCGTGCAGTCTTCGCCAATCGGTACATTGGCGGCTTCCAACTTGCCGGTGGCGTTATCCCATGTACCGTTGGCCGTGGACGGACCACACTTGCCGCCCAGGCCAAACGCGTGAACATCCACACTGATCTTCGACATGGAGCCGCTCTTGGTATCCTTGGCAACTAACACCCAAGGCAAGTTGATTGCCTCGACACGGCTGCACTTGAGGCCGCCATCGAATTCAACTTTATCGACATTCACCGATGCCCCATCGGCGGCGACTTTGCCGGCCACCTTGATGGTGCAGTCGGCGCTGATAAGCGCGCCTTTGGAAAAGCTGATGGGGCCTTGTGCCGTAAAGGCGCTGCCGGCCGGCTCGATACGCGCCGCCTGGGCCTGTTGGTAAACAATCAGGCCCAGGGCGGCCAATACGACATGCGCGGTGAACGTGGCAGGGCTTTGCATAATGTACGTCCTTCCCTTGAAATTATTGTTGTCGGGTCAAACAACTTACTGACCACTCAATCCGTAAAACCTGGGCGATGAAAACCCGCGCGATACACAGATCCCGAGTGACACAACCCCTGTGTTACTTCACATTAGAATGGCGTCGCACTGTGACTGTACTTCTCCAGGTACTTCAACCGTTGGGAAGGTTGAAGATTGGTCAGGGTAATATCCCCGGCATAATGATTGAGTACCCGATGGTCCATGCGGCGCCGCCACAAGTACGGCACGTAGGCCCAGACAATCATGCTCGCGTACCCATAAGGCAGTTGCGGTGATTCATCGAAGTGGCGCAACGACTGATAACTACGCGTCGGGTTGGCATGGTGATCGGAATGCCGCTGAAGTTGGAACAGAAAGATATTGGTGACAATTCGGTTGCTGTTCCACGAGTGCCGCGGCGAACAACGTTCATAACGACCGTTGGGCAACTTCTGGCGTTGAAGCCCGTAGTGCTCGACGTAGTTCACCACTTCCAGCAATGAAAACCCGTAGATACCCTGGATAATCAGGAACGGAATCACGGCCGCCCCCAACCAGACAATCATCACACCCCACAACACCACGCTGTACATCCAGGCGCTGAGCACGGCGTTCTTCCAGTGCAAGGCCGGCAGGCCGAGTTTGCGCAAGCGCTCGCGCTCCAGGTTCCACGCCGACACGGCGCTGAACCACACCGAACGCGGCAGGAAAGCCCAGAAACTCTCACCCAGGCGTGAGCTGGCCGGGTCTTCCGGCGTCGCGACGCGTACGTGATGGCCACGGTTATGTTCGGTGTAGAAGTGCCCGTAGAACGTCGGCGCGAGGGTGACCTTGGCCAGGAACACTTCCAGCGGCTTGGGTTTGTGCCCCAGCTCATGCGCGGTGTTGATCGCGATGCCAGTGGCTGCCCCCGTGGACATCGCCATGCCCAAATAAGTGAACCAGCTGACCTCGCCGTGCAGCTCAGTGCGCGCGGTAATGAATGCCGCGGTTTTTGCCAAGCCGCTTGCAGGGTCAAGGGTTGCGGTGGCGTGCAGCAGGCCGCCGTTGATGATCCATTCAATACCACCGGCGGCCAGCCAGCCGGTCATCACCACCGAAGTGATAACAAACAGCACACCGGTGTAGACGATCCAGCGGTAATAGCTTTGAGATTCGAGGTTGCTGACGGCGGATTCGGGTGGGTTGCTGACGTCTTCACCGAGCAGGCCGTCGATCAACGGGATCAAGCCGAAGATCACCAGTACGCCGACCCACCACAGTTGCTGCACACCGGTGGTGATTGCCAGGGCGCCGGACAGCAACGGCGTTGCCAGGGGCAGGATGCCGAGCCACCACAGGTGGCGCTTGCCGTCGGTCCAGACCTGTGGGGTTGCCAGGGTCTGATTCATGGCAGCCTCCGCACGCAGCGGCTTGGCAGGGAAAGATTCGCGGCACTCAACAGCGGCACGGAGCGCTGACGGCTCCGAGAATTCAACGATGCGATAAAAGGCGTTTTTTTCATTATTTTATTCGCTCTTAGGCATTTCAAAAACTGTTTCAAATTAGACATTGAAATAATTTTTTTAAATAAATAGCGCGGAATCGTTAGGTCGTCAACTAGTTTCTTGGACCCATCGCCACGTGACCGGGCAGTCTCTTTTTCAGCCGTTTGGTCAGGTGTCTAGGGCAAGCTTTAACGCCATTGAACCGCGAGTCGGGTAGCACAATCATTTGCTCGCCAAGGCAAAGGAAGGGCGCAGCACCGTGGCACTCAGGGCTGGCGTGGCCCGCTTGGCGACCTGATCCACCAGCGCCGCCACGCGCTCTGTGGCGGTAATCGGCAGCATATGGCCACGGCCCTCCACCACCTGCAATTTCAGCCCGGGCACCTTGCTCGCCAAGGCTTGGCCGTGCTTCTGGAAGTCCAGCACGTTGTCGCGCGCGCCATAAATCAGCCCGATCGGCAGGGTCAATTGCGGGTAGCGCTTGACCATGTCCGGCAGGTCGTCATTGACCAGGTTGATCTCACTGGAGGCGGCGTAGAAGTTGTCAGGACGCATACCGAGCAGCCCGCCGCCGCGCGTGGCGAAGTCAGGCGGCGCGGCGTCTGGGGCGAATACACCTTTCACCACCGACCCTTGGGTGAGCAGGCCGACAGGCAAAGTCAGCGTGTGCGAGATCCAGCGCCGCAACCACGCCGGGCGCACCGCCAGCGACAGAAAGACCAGCGGCAACATGCGCTGGGGATGGGTCAGCGGCGCCACCAGGATCAACCCGGACACCGCATGGGGATGATCAAGCGCCAGCGCCAGGGATATCGCCCCGCCGAGGGAATGCCCCAACACCAGCGGTTTATCCAGGTCGAGCGTCTTGATAAAGGCGGCGATTTGTCGGGCCTGGGCCGGCAGATCTGCCGCGGTGCCTGCGTGGCGGCTGGAATAGCCCGATCCCGGACGATCAACCGTGATGACGCGAAAGCGGTCACGCAACTGGCTGGACAAGGCATAGGTCAAATTGCGACTACTGCCCATCAGCCCGTGAATCATCACCAACGGTGGGCCCTTACCTTCCTCTACATAGTGAAAGCGCTCGCCATCGACCTCCACGAAGCGCCCGTTGATCGGAACGGCCGCTTCAATGCGCCGCGTCATCCAGGCACTGAAACCCCACAACACAACGCTTGCGGCCACAAGCACACCCGCAGCGACAACCCATTCGACAGCCATAGCTCGGTCCTCTGCTTCCCTGCTGCTGGCGACCCGACCGTTATTGATCAAGGCCTCAGCCATCGTCCACACCCTGGACCTAAACTTCATGCATACCGTGCTCGTCCGTCGGACAAGTCGCACATGCGGAACAAGGTCCTAGCGTAGGCGATATTTTCAGGTAGATTATTTAAAATCTTTTTTAAAATATTTAATTCATTTTTCCTTTGCAATGGTGTTCTATCTAAAAGACACAACAAAAAAGACAGGAGCACACCCGATGCCCGCCCAGCGCTCCCTCTATGAGGCCTGCCTATGAATGCCCACAGTGATTCAATCGACATCGCCATTATCGGTTCAGGTTTCGCCGGCCTGTGCATGGCGATCAAACTCAAGGAAGCCGGGTTCACCGACTTCTTCATCGCCGAGCAGGCCGACACCCTCGGTGGCACGTGGCGCGACAACCATTACCCGGGTTGCGCCTGCGACGTGCAGTCCCATGTGTATTCGTTTTCGTTTGCGCCGAACCCGGACTGGACGCGGCAATTCGCCCCGCAGGCAGAGATCCGCGCGTACCTTGAGCAATGCGCACGGCGTTTCGAGCTGGCGCCTCATCTGCGCTTCGGCATGGGCCTGCAACGTGCGGTCTTTGATGATCAACAGCAACGCTGGCAACTGAGCTTCAACAATGGCCGACAGGTCAGCGCGCGGGTGCTGGTGTCGGGCATGGGCGGCTTGTCGCGCCCGGCACTGCCGGATATTCCGGGGCTGGACAGCTTCAAGGGCAAGCGCTTCCATTCCCAGCAGTGGGACCACGCCTATTCATTGAAGGGCAAACGCGTCGCCGTGATCGGCACCGGCGCGAGTGCCATCCAGTTCGTACCGCAGATCGCGCCGCAGGTGGCGCACCTGGACCTGTTCCAGCGCACGCCGCCGTGGATCATGCCCAAGCCCGACCGGGACATTTCGCGCGTCGAGCGCTGGGCCTTCAAGCACTTGCCGTTCACGCAGCGCTTGGTACGCGGCGCGTTTTACTGGGCACTGGAAGGCCGCGTCGTAGGCTTTGCCCTGCACCCAAAACTGATGAAGATGGTGCAGAAAATCGCCTTGCGCCACCTGCATAAGCAAGTGGCCCGCCCTTCCCTGCGCAAAACACTTACGCCGGACTACACCATCGGCTGCAAGCGCGTGCTGATCTCCAATGACTATTACCCGGCGCTGTCGCGCAGCAATGTCGAGGTGGTAACCGACCACGTACTGCGCATCGAAGCCGACGGCGTTATCACGGCCGACGGCAACAAACACCCGGCCGACTGCCTGATTTTCGGCACCGGTTTCCAGGCCACCGATCCCCTGCCCCGCGACTGTATCATCGGCCGCGACGGCATTGACCTGATGGACGCATGGCGCGACGGCGCCCATGCGTACAAAGGCACCACGGTGCCGGGGTATCCGAACCTGTTTCTGATCGTCGGGCCCAACACCGGCCTTGGGCATAACTCGATGATTCTGATGATCGAGGCCCAGGTCACCTACATCCTTGATGCGCTCCAGCACATGCAGCGCCAACGTATCGCCACGGTTGACGTCAAACCCGACGTGGAGCAGGCCTACAACCTGCAACTGCAGGACAAACTCAAACGCACCATCTGGAGTACCGGCGGTTGCCAGAGCTGGTACCTCGACCCGCGCACCGGCAAGAACACCACGTTGTGGCCCGGCTCGACCTGGCGCTTCAAGCAAGTCACCCGGCATTTCGCGCTCAAGGACTATGTGGTTGCAATGGCACCGACCCACGCCATCCCCCACGTGATAACAGCGCCAAACGCCACTGCTGAAGGAAGCCTGTCATGAAGTCATTCAACGGCCGCGTGGCGGCTATCACCGGCGCGGCGTCCGGCATGGGCCGCGCGTTGGCCCTGGCGCTGGCACGGGAAGGTTGCCACCTGGCCCTGGCGGATAAAAACAGCCAAGGGCTGGATCAAACCTTGGCGCTGATCAAGACCTCGACCCTGTCGCCGGTGAAGATCACCACGCATGTAGTGGATGTGGCAGACCGCCAGGCCATGGAAGCCTGGGCCGCACGCTGCGTGAGCGACCACGGCCAGGTCAACCTGATCTTCAACAATGCCGGCGTGGCGCTGTCGAGCACGGTCGAAGGTGTGGACTATGCCGACCTGGAATGGATCGTCGGTATCAACTTCTGGGGTGTGGTACACGGCACCAAGGCGTTTTTGCCGTACCTGAAAGCCAGCGGCGACGGGCATGTGGTCAACACCTCCAGCGTATTCGGCCTGTTTGCCCAACCGGGCATGAGCGGCTACAACGCGACCAAGTTTGCCGTACGCGGCTTTACCGAGTCCCTGCGCCAGGAGCTCGACCTGCAACGTTGCGGCGTGTCCGCCACCTGCGTGCACCCCGGCGGCATTCGCACCGATATCTGCCGCAGCAGCCGCATCGACGCGAACATGACCGGCTTTCTGATCCACAGTGAGCAACAGGCTCGCGCTGACTTTGAAAAGCTGTTCATCACCGATGCCGACCACGCCGCCAAAGTGATTCTGCAAGGCGTACGCAAGAACAAACGCCGTGTGCTGATCGGTCGCGACGCGTACTTCCTCGACCTGCTCGCCCGCTGCCTGCCTGCGGCTTATCAAGCCCTGGTGGTGTTCGCCAGCAAGCGCATGGCGCCCAAACAGCGCACGCCGGTGTTTGAACCCAACGACGAACCCCGTCTCTGAACAGGAGCACGCACCATGCTACCCATCCGTCGCGATATCCGTTTTGCCTTGCCCGCCGGGCGCATCAAGGACTGGCACGAACAAGGTCCGTTCATCACGCATTTCTTTAATGCGTTGTCGCTGCTGTTTCCCCAGGGCGAGCTGTTTTTCATGGACAGCGTGCGCCATTACCGCCAGCGCATTGACGACCCGGAACTGAAAAAAGAGATACAGGGTTTTATCGGGCAGGAAGCCATGCACAGCCGCGAACACGTGGCCTACAACAATCTGCTGCAAGCGGCAGGTCTGCCGGCGGATACCCTGGACCGGCGGCTTAAATTCATCCTCGACCTGCAAAAAAAACACCTGCCTGCCTCCTTCAATCTGGCGGTGACCATTGCCCTTGAACACTACACGGCGATGCTTGCGGAAATCCTGCTCAGCGATCCCACGCGCTTTGGCGACTCACTCAAGGGCTACCAGCAAATGTGGTACTGGCACGCCCTCGAAGAAACTGAACACAAAGCCGTCGCGTTCGATGTGTGGAACACCGTGATCAAGCCCGGGCCCGGGCGCTATCTGCTGCGCACCGGCACCATGCTGACCGTTACCGTGTTTTTCTGGCTGGTAGTGTTGGATTTCCACCTGCGCCTGCTGATTGCCGACCGCAAGGCCGGTGGGCACCTGAAGGGCTTCTGGCGCATGCTCAAGTTTCTGTACGGCCCCAAGGGAGTTTTCCCACGCATGCTGCGGCCGTGGCTGCACTATTTCAAACCGGGCTTTCACCCCTGGGACCACGACAACCGCAAGCGCCTGGCAAGGATCGACGGGCTGGTCGAAGAGATCGAGCAGACCCAACGCGAATACGCGTCAGCCTCGGTTTAAACCTGAGTTGAGGCGCGCTCGCGGACAAAGCGTTGCAACTGATCGCCGGGCAGCGCCTTGCTGAAATACCAGCCCTGGATAAACAATTCGGGGCCGGTGCTCAAGAACGCCAACTGCTCGGCGGTCTCCACGCCTTCCACCACCACGCCGAGCTTGAGCGCCTCACAGAAACGCAGCATGCCGGTCAGCACCTGCGCCCCCTTGGGGTCGCGCTGGGCGACCACAAAACTGCGGTCGATCTTGATGAAGTCCACCGGAAACTGGTGCAGATAACTCAACGCAGAAAACCCGGTACCGAAGTCATCGATATACACCTTGGCGCCGATCGCTTGCAGTTTCTGGATGGTTTGGCGGGTCACCTGGATGTCACCGACCAACGCGTCTTCGGTGATTTCCACCGACACCTGCCCATGGGCCTGCGCGAGAATTTCCACCAGGCGCTCGCCGTAGGCGGCGTCCGTCAGGGTGGAGCTCGATATGTTGATGGTCATGGGCAAGGCGAAACCGTTTTTCTTCCACTTCTGGTACTGGCGCACCGCCTGGGATGCCACCCACACATCCACATCCGGCATCAACCGCGCCTGGGCGAGCCATTGCAGGAATTCCCAGGGTGAGTGCACCGTGCCCTTGCTGTCGCGCGCGCGCATCAGCGCCTCACAGCCGGTACACAGGCCGGTGCGTGTGGAGACCTGGGGCTGGTATTCGAGATAGAACTCATAGTCGCTGATCTGCTGGATGCGGCTCAGTTCGACGGCCTGACGGGCCAGGGTCCGGTGGGACGCCAGCACAGGGTCCAACTCCAGCAGGCGGCCCTTCTCCTCGAGGCCGCGGAAGGTCATGTCCAACGACTTGAGATACACCGTGCCGCCTTCGCTGGCCTGACGATGAATCGCGCGTACATACGGCGCATACACCAGGGTGCCCAGACACAGCAGCAGCACCTGCAACACCACGGCCGCTACGTCACCGTGCGTGCTGAGGTAGGCATTGAGCAACACCGGCGCAGTAAACGGCACGCTGGCCACCGCCGGTGACACCCAACCCAGGTGTACCACCGTCAATGCCACCATGGTGTTGAGCGCCGGCACCAGCAGAAACGGGATAAACAAGCGCGGGTTCAGGATGATCGGCAAGCCGAACAGCAAGACCTCGCTGACATTGAATAACGACAGCGGCAAACTGGCCATTGCCAGCAAACGCATGGACTTGCTTTTGGAGAACAGCAGAATCGCCAACAACAGGCATAACGCCCCGCCAGACCCGCCGATAAACGCGAAAGAACCCAGCAAGCCATTGTTGAGCAGGTACTTGATCGGCTCACCCGCCGCGAGTGCGGCGCCATTGAGCACCACGGCCTGATCCAATACATCGAACAGCGGCTGCATGGCATACACACCGTGAATGCCGAAAAACCACAGCAGCGAATTCATCAGGGTCACAAACAACCCGCTGCCATAAGGCGATTGCAGCGCATCGAGCACCTGCGGCCCCTGGAGTTGCGCCACATAGGGAATCAGTAGCAGCAACGACAACACCACCACCAATAACAGCGCGGTAATGGCGCCCGGCACCACCATATTGATGGCACCCCGCAGGTTATGGCCGACCAGGTCCTCGTTGACCAGGCGGGTCCAACGAAAACGGTGCAGCCAGGCTATCGCCGGCACATTGAGCAGCGGCGAGGCGATGGCGATGAACAATACGAAGGTGGCCGACGCTCGGGGGTATTCCCGCAAGACAAACGTGGCGACCACCACGTGAGCCAGGCATAAAAAAGCGACAGGCAATTGTGGCAAGCGGTGCTGGATCGCCAGCATGTAACCAATGGAGGCCGCCACCAGCAGCGGAATGACCGAGCTGATCTGGTTGTGCAGCCCAGACAGAAAGCCCACCACCTGCGGATCGAACCCCAGCACCCTGGCGCATTCGGACAGGATCAGGAAACCGGCCGACACCAGCAGGCACGGCAGAATCCACAGCAGCCCTTCACGTATGGCGCGCAATGATTCGGTACTGGCCAAGGCCGCCAGGCGTTGAGTAAGGAAAAGTTTGAACAGCGTTTGCACCATGCCCCGCCCCTCCGCCCATCGCCTTCTGCCGCTAGTGGCAGCCCGGAATTCTCGTGTAACGCTACACGGCCAGCTACCGAGAGCGAAAGGTTTTTGCCGCGCCACCCGCAATTATTCAGAATTAATTTCGGCCCTTGATGCTTGTCGCCGACGGTGAGTGAGCCCATGCTTTGGATGGTTACTCTCGAACGGACTCGAGCCCAGGCCTTGCTCCGTGTGTCTTACTCGACATCCAGGTGCCTGCCCATGCGACGAATACTGCCCCTTATGACCTGTGCGCTGCTGGGGTTTTCCTGCGCCGCCATCAACGCAAGCGAAGCGAGTTTCCCAGACGCCCACGCCAGCGATCCGGCCCGTATCCAATGGAGGGTCGTCGCCCCGACGCCACCGGCCCGAACCGTGCGTGTTGAGGCGTGCGTTTTGAGACGATTGCCCGCGACCTGATTGCAAAACCAGCGGCATGACCCCATCTAGTGACCTCACCTAATCAGGAGTAAGCCCTTGTCAGAACCCGGTGATAATCACCAGCGCGCCCTGGACCGTTTCTTGAACGAACACCCGCTGGTGGCCGCAGAACTGGACACCCTCAACCCCTTGGCGGCGCAGGCCAAAGGCGAAACCCTGGCGCAGTACCGCGCCGAACGCCTGCATGAAGCGTTCGAAGCCGAGGCGGAACGTCAGAACCTGTTTGCCTGGGAGCTGACCCTCAAACTGACGGCCGAATCCCATGCAGCCTTCGAAGCCCAGCGCCTCGAAGTGCACAAGGAGGTCGCGCAGATGGCGGGGTTGAGTTGGGATGAGTATTGTCGGCTGCATGATTTGGCGGGTTGACTTCAGGCTACATAAACCAGTGTCGGCGAGAACGCGTCATGACTTCGCCTAACTCCTCGACACTGATCGTTCGGCGTTCAGGGTCCACTGCCAACGCCGAGCGTAACGCCGGCCAGCACTGTGTCGGCAGTTGCCGAGGGCGGTCCGGTCGTTCAGCGGCTCGACGCTCGCCGAGACGTTTCCCATGGGCCAGTTCATACAGCACGCTCGCCACCCCATACAGGTCAGCGCTCGCCGTGAGCGCACTGCCCGCCAACAACTCCGGGGCTGCATAAGCCGGTGTCCACGCGTTAAAACGGTCACGACTCAAACTCGGCAGCCCTGCCGCAACGTGTGTCGGCGCATGCCCGAGGCCGAAGTCGAACAACCGCACGCCCTCTTCACCCACCATGATATTGACCGGCTTTACATCGCCATGCAGCACGCCCTGTCGATGGACATAAGCCACGGCATTCAGCAACTGCACAGCCATGGGTTGCAGCTCTCGCCAGGGTAAGCCGCCGGGGCACTCCAGCAGCAGCCGGTCCAGGGTCATACCCTGCATCAACTCCATGGTGAAAAAGGCGATCTGGCTGCTGATATCCACCTCGAACGCAAACACCCGCACCACATGCTCATGCCGCAGGCTGCGGGTCAGTGCAAACTCGCTGTAAAGCAGCACATGAGCATCGGGGGCCTGCTTGAGACGCTCGCCAAGCACCTTGACTGCCAGACGGGCGCAGGGCTCGCCAAATTGTTCATGCAACAGGTCTCGCGCACGGTAGACCACGCCCATTCCTCCCGCGCCCAACACTCGCTCAAGGTGGTAACGCCCAGCCAGCAAAGAGGGCGTGCCAGATTCGGTGTTCATGGCCGCACCACCACAGCCGTCAGGTCATCCCGAGCGGGCCCTCGCAACACCGCCGTGAACAACCGGTCCACAACCTGTTGCGGCGTCCCTTTATCCAGAGCGCTGCCAAGCTCGACATGCGTCAATCCCTGGTACACGCCATCGCTGCACAACAAAAAGACATCGCCTGGGTGTGTGCTCAGTTCCAGCACCTCAAGTTTGAGCGGATGCCGGGCCCCTACTGCGCGTGTCAATGCCCTGGAACCAGGGTGAGCCTGGGCCTGCTCCAGGCTCAACTGCTGTTCATCCATCAATTGGCGAAGCAAGGAGTGATCTCGTGACAACTGATACAGCCGTTGGCGTCGCCACAGGTAACAACGGCTGTCCCCCGCCCACATGCACGCCGCATTTCGCCCATCAAGCAGCAATACCACCACGGTACTGCCCATGGTGTCGTCGCGGCCCTCGACAGTCAGTCTGCCTTCACCGCCCAAACGCCGACTGAGCCCTTGCAGGCATCGCCGAACGGCGTCGATACGCTGATCCAGCGTGTCCTGGGCCGGCAACGCGGCAAGACTGTCGACCACCGATTGGCTGGCCATGTGCCCGGCCCGATGGCCGCCCATACCGTCTGCCACCACCCAGCAACCTTGCTGCGGGCAATCGAGGAACGCATCCTCATTTCGTTGCCTGGCCTTGCCTCGTTCGGAACGTGCGGCACTGCTTGCAGGAGATGTCGGCGGGCTCATAACTGCTCCGGCAAGCGGAACGTGCGCCACGTGTCCAACTGAAATGGGCTGGGCACGCGCTGGCTGACCAAGACGTAGTTGGCACGCAAACCGCCGAGATCAGACTTGAGTAGCTGCGCATCACGCCCGCTGGCAGGCTCGCTTTGCATCAATTCAAAGAAGCGGAACAACGACCAGGCCCCGCTGTTCTTCTCGATGCCCAACGGCCGCTCCGTTCCCCGCTCCAAAACCAGGCTGCTTCGACCATTGTCCGCCTCGCTCGGCCACTGGAACGCCACGGGCACGATCGGTCCATGACGGTATTCCAGCTGCTGCCCGCCAATGCTCAGGACCGCCCGACTGACCGCCTGGTCCAGGCTGTAGGGTGCCAGCGTAAACCGAACCACCAACTCGCCGTGGTCCTCGCCGAAAAAGCCCCGCCGTATGATCTGCGCTTTGGACAGTTGATCCAGTAACGATCGTGACATCGGCAGGCTTCGGCCATCCAGGCCACGCAACCGGTAGCGTCCGCCCTCGACGCTGACAAAAGGCCGAAGGTAGCTTTCATGGAACCTTGCCAGCACGCCCTGTGGTTTGAAAAACGCCTGGAAATCGCTCAATGCAACGTCGCTGCCGGCATGGGCATTGAACGGGTAACGCTGGCGGATCGCCTTGGCATAAAGACCATACACTTCACTCTGGTAGCGTTGGTTCACATACCTGTATGCGTCATCGAACAAATGTCGCCAACTGTCGTCGGCAAGGCCTTCGATCCAGCCTTTGAGTGGCAGCGGCAAGCGCGCGGCGATATCACGTAACTGGCCCAACGCAGGTTGTTGCCCTTCCATGCGTCGCTTCACCATCTGAAAGGCTGCCTGCTCCGGTGCCCCCTCACGGTTCAGAGCCGCCAGTTGCAGATGCAACGCGTCAAGCTGGCGCAACGCCAGGGTCAACTCCGCCCCCGGGTTTTGCTGTTCATCCAGCAACTGATGCAAGGGCTCGAAGCGACGCTGCAAGGCGCGTCTTGCGCCTTCATCACCTGCCAGGGTGGGCAGTTGACCTGCCAATACATTGCCAGCCGCCGACTGCGCGATTACCGCCGCATCAACCGCCTCGCGGGCCACAGCTGCCAATGGACCATTAGCGTCTAGCAAGCGGGTATTTTCACGAACCTGCTGTAACAGCAACACCAAGGGCGACTGCGCCGATGTCAGGCTCGCCAGCTGTTCTGTATTTTCCCTGAGGCTTTCGGTATCGAGCAACCTGATGCGCCCCAAGGCATAGCTCCAGGCGTCGGCATACTCACTGAAATAGCGCTGCTCCAGTTCAATCATCAACCGACGCAAATCCATCACACTGAGGTCGGTTGCCTGCCCCAGCACCCAGTTATCCTGGACGATCGCATTGATCAGTCGAGGACCCTGCTTGTCGAAATATTGCACATACCGCTTGCTGTAGAATCCGGGAATGGGTTGCTCAGGCGCAGTAAAAACCGTACCGCCCGTTAGACGGTAGGGTTCCAGGTTCAGCGATTGCTCGCGCAACACGCGATACACCACGTCTGCCAGCGACTCCCCACGCAAAGCGTGGCGAGCCTGGGCCACCAACTCATCATTCAGTGTGGCTATGAACGGTTGCTCAAGCAGCCGGCCGAAGTGTTCATTCAAGCGGACCTGCACCGCGGCCTCACCGGCGAAGCGCTCAGACCATCGGCTGGCTACACGCTCCGCCAGCCAGCGCTTATCACGGCGCTCGGGCAGGTTGAGCATCAGGTACGCGCGCAAGTTGTCCAGCAACCGCTCGCGATCCCCAAGGCTGGACCGCACTTGCTCTTCCAGGAGAGACGCGGTTTGGACCATTAGCTGCTGCAGGGCGTCATCATAAGCACTGACTAACAGTGGGCCAGTCACTTGCCCCTGAAATAACCCCGCTCGCTCAAACACTCGCGCTTCTGTCACGGGAGGGAAAACCCGAGTCGCCGCCAGTCGCTTATCCAAAAGAGGCAACAAGACCAGCGTCTGGTCCGCACCTGTCTCCGCCGGTCTATCCGCCTTACCTAGCTGCGCCAACTGTTGCAAGCGTTGGTGGTTGACCGAATAGCTGTGCATCCAGAGCGCGCCCGCGGTGCCGATGACCAGTGATGCTGCGATCGCCAACCCCGCCTGCCGCCAGCGAATTCGGCGATATTCCTGGGTATGGAGCCCCGCAAGTTCGGCTTCGGCGAAAATCACCTGGTTGAAGAGTCCTTTGACAAAGCGTTCGCGCCGCTCGCCCGCACTGGTCAGATAGAAACCTTGCAAACCGCTGATCCGCTGATTGCGATGGGCGGAGAATGCTAACTCGACAAACAGGCATAAACGTTCGCCAATGCGTGCAACCTGCTGCGGAAAATCAAGCATACGGCCACGGCGTTCGCCGTTGCGCTCCTGGTGCAAGCGCACGATAAGTTCGCCACTCAGCCGCTGCAACAACGTCTCGAACGCCTGACGCACCTGCGCCATTTGGACACCCGTGTTGCTGACGGCGACGAGTTCACCCAGCACGCCGTCCAGAGCACTGCCCTGCGGCGTATCAAAAAACTCGATAAAGCCCGGTATACGGTCAGCTTGGGTCAGCACCAAATAGATCGGAATATCGACGTGCAGCGTCTGCTGAATGTCTTGCAGGCGGCTATGTACCTGCCGTGCATGGAGCTCCAGATCATGCTCATTGCTACCCAGCAGTGTGTCCACCGATAACGCCACCACCACACCATTAAGTGGACGTACCCGGCGTCTGGACTTGAGCAGGCTCAGCAATGTCGCCCAACCCACGGCATCGACCGAGCTGTCGGGTTGGTCCAGATAGCGCCCGGCGCTCTCAATCAGTACGCCTTGATCAGCGAAGTAGACGTCACAGTAAGCAGTCCTGCCTGCCGGTATCGACTCAGTTTGATCCGGCGGTAGCTGCAACCCGTTCGCTGCCAACAAACAGGTCTTGCCACTACCCTGCTGCCCGATCAGCAAATACCAAGGCAGCTCGTTGCGCGAGCGCACGCTACGCCCAAGGTACCGGCGGGAAGTTTTCAAGGTTTGCAGCGCGCCCTTGAATCGGCCGCGCACGTGTTTGCGCTCATCCTCTACCAACCCCTGATGTTGAGTGCGCGTCTGGTTTTCGAGTGTTCCTAGACGGACCGTATGGCGTGCACCCGCAATGACCATCGCCAGTCCCCACAGCAAAAACAGGCCACTTATAGTTAAAAGTCGCGCCGTAGAGCTTTGCCAGAACCGATGGTCATCCACGGCCAGCAACGGCCCGAAAAACCACACGAGGCATGCGCTGGAAAGCACCAGCAACAAACTCCATACCCAAACTATGCGCAGCGCAGTGCCCGCGCCCTTGAAGAATGCGTTCATTCAATATTCCCAGCGTTACAAGGGCGTCAGAGTCAGTTCCGGCGCCGAAGGTTGAAAGGGTTGCAGCACACGTGCCCGCTCTTGCCCCAATACCCAGGCAGCACCCGAATACATCGCCAGCAAAGCGACCACACCGAACGCCACAAACCAGGTCGCGGGGATAATGCGCAGTCGCCTACGCCGTACTTGCCCCGACCGGGGGGCAAACGTCGACAGAGCGGGGGGATCACCCCGCACATGCCTTATCTGTCGATATAAGGCATCTCGTACCCCTTCAAGCTGGACCTCTCCTCGCTCCATGACTCTGTATTTGCCTTCGAAACCCATCGACAGGCACAGGTACATGAGCTCCAACATCGCCAGGTGCTTGACCGGATCACGGGAGAGGCGCTCCAGCAGTTGGAAAAACTTTTCGCCACCAAAGGTTTCGTTATGAAAGCGGCTCAATAAACTGATCTTCGCCCAGTCGCTGCGATTCCCCCATGCCGTAGTAACCACCGCTTCATCAATGACGCTGCACAGCACATAGCGTGCGGACACCACCTGACCGCTCTCCATGCCCTCATGCAGGGCGCGGGCTTCGAAGCGAGTGATGCCTGCGGACAGGCGATCATTGAGCGTCTGCAGGTTTTCCCGGCCAGCGCTGCGCTTCATTTTAAGCAGCTCAGACAGTGCATCCCAAGCAGCCGCTACCAGAGGGTTGAGGCCCACATTGAACTGTTGCGCGCCTTGTACAGCGGCGGCATAAATCATGCGGTCCTCCAGTTGCTCAAAACGCGGGGGCGAGAGGAAGTCTGTCATCGGCCCCTGTGCAGGACCGTAGCCGTCACGATCCAGCAAGACGGTTTTTTCATCCTGCGGGTATTCACTTTCCATGCTCATGAGTTCAATTCCTGATAGCCCAGAAGGTCAGCTCCAGCTCGGTAAATTCGCCGCCGACATGGAACGCAAAACCACCCGATTGCTCCAGCTGCACAACATCACGGGCACTGAGTTCAAGCATGAAATAGGTTTTACCGGCGTGAAACGGGATTTGGCGTGGCGCCACAGGCATCGGCTTTACCTTGATACCGGCAAGGTGCAGGTTGACCAGCTCGCGAATGCGCTCCACAGGACCAATCTTGAGATGGGCCGGCAACCGGTGGCGAAGCTCTTCAGAATCGCATTGAGCAGCGACCGCCAGGATGAATGTCGCGGTGCCCAGCAGTTTGCGATCTGCCACAGGGCAGACCATCACCCCGTACTGGCGCTGTTGCAGCGCCAGCTCCAGAGCCTGCTGCTCAAATACCATCGACAGCACAGTGCGCAGCCCCGCCATCAGCCCTCGAAAGCTTGCGCCTTGGTCGCCATGGAGGTAACGCACCTCAAGATTGGCGCGTTTGCTGTCAGTGGTGAACGTCGATAGCTCACCCAGTATCGACAACATCTCCCGGTACAACACCTCTGGCCGAACTTGCGCTTGGGTCAAGTAGTGACGCAACACCGGCTCGGTTCGGTTGATCAATTGCAGCATCAGAAAATCTGCCACCTGCGCACCCGCGGTCACGCCGTTACCGCAAATACGCTCGGCAATGGCATCACCGCGGCTGGCCAGCAGACTGATCACTTCCTTAAGACACGACGACACAAAGCCCGAGCCCTGTACATAAATGAACGTCGGGACGAAATCAGTATCCATTCTGACCCCCTCTTCGGTAGAGGCGTCCAATACCTGGGCAATTTTCAGCTTCACGCAGGTCTGATCACCAGGGCTTTCGCCCAGCAACAATCGCAAATCAGGACGTGCACAACTGATCTGGCAAACAGAGTCCAGCCCGGCATTCGAGTCACCGACTTCGACTTCGCAGGCGATATAGCGCGCCAACACATCGGGCTCACCCTGCGTTCGGGTTTCAACCTGGTTGTTGGTCTCCATCGGTAATGCAAGGTAAACCGATTGTTTTCCCGAGTTGGCCGGGACTTCCAGCACCAGCGGCGCCATGGCGGTAGTCAGTTCGAAAAGACTGCCGTCCGGTAAAACTCCACTGGCCTGGTTGACCACCAGCTTGCCCAGGTTGAGGTACTGCAAGTCGACGTCCAGGGCCAGGAAACCCCAGGCGTCACGGCCAAGCAAGCGGGTTCGATTGAGCTGATGGTTGTAGTAACGGTCGTTGTGTTGCAGGTGCTGGGGGCGCAGCAACATGCCTTCCTGCCAGATGACTTTATGAACCTGCATATCAATTCTCCACCACGCCAACGATTGGGTCGGCAACGCGAACACCCGACTGGTCAAGCACCAGATGAGCTCGCGTCACTTGCTGCGGGGCCAGCGGTACCACCCATCGCCACTGCACGTGGGGCAAGTCGCGGTACGCCGCCACGACCCCCACGTAGCGACTTTGCGGTTGGCTCCTGAGCTTGATAGACACCTGCTCGCCGGGACGTAATTCCAGTTCCTCGCTGCTCACCCAGTCTTTGGGCAGCGCCTGCTCGGCACGGCCATAAAGACTGAAAAAATCCGCATGCTCGAATGCGACCGGGTGCTTCAGTTCAAGCAGGTGCACCACCACCGGCGAGGGACGCCCATGAAGGTCAGGGTTAACCTGTTCGCTGGCTGTTAACGTCAGGTCCAGCTTGGTTAACGTGGAAAACGGTGACACGCTGCTACAACCAACCAGCAGGCTCAGTACAACCAACAGGGGTAAGGCGACACGGGGCATGAACATCATCCTGGGTATCCGGCGAATAAAGCCGAGGCCAGGCGTACCTGTTCCTCATATGCCCTGGCAAAGTCGCCGTGCAATGGGCGTGCGCTCACGGCTTCTGCGTCGATCAGCCGTTGGTAATGACGCCGGTAGGCTCGCCAATGCGCCCTGTCGCTGAAGAACCTCGGCGCCTTGTCATGGCGCTCAAAGCTGAGCAGCAGGTGGCCAGGTGCAAACGCCGCCTGTTGAGCACGCATCGCCGTGCGGCACGCCACCAGCAAAGCAACCTGATGCACTTGCAATTGCCGATAGAGCTGAGCAATTGCGTCCTCGGCGCTGGATTGCCCCAGCTCGCTCATTTCCAGCAACGATGCCAAGGCTGCGTCGATGCCCGCGCTGTCTTTAAAACCGTTCGGGATCTTGATTGACGCGCCAATACCCAGGCTCCACTCGTTGCTCAGTTCATCGTGAGTACGCAGGTTCTGTTGCAGCCCACTGATAGCGTACCTCAGCAAACTCGCCACCTTGATCGCCAACGCCTCACGGCCAGAGGCATCCAACGTGACACCCAGCGCTTCGGCGAACTGCGCCCAGAACGCCTCATCGACGGGGGCCGAATGCACAGCAGGCTGAATGGGCTCTACCACGTCTTCGAGAGGGTTCGCCGGTGTCGGTATAACCAGATGATCCTGCTCCACAGAACCGCGATACATCCATGCCTCAGGAGCGTCTGTTGTGTCATGCAATGCATCCAGCTCATACGACGACGCTCCGTGCATCTGCTTACGGTCCAGCTCGCGGACAGGGTCCAGGCCCAGATAGGCATCGTCGGGTATCACCTGGCTCTCGGCGGACTGCACCTGACGGTGAGATGCCACTGGCTCATTCAATCGCGCCCTTACAGCGAATGGCCCCAATTGGAAGACATCCCCATCAACGATCAAGCGCGCCTGCCCCTTTTGCAGAGCCTCGCCGCTGCTCACCTGGCAGATACCGTTGCTGCTGATATCCGTCAGGAAATACCGCTCGTCACGGTAACCAACCAACCCGTGGTGGCTGGAAAGCAATCGACTGGGATCAGGGATAACCCAGTCGCAACCCACCCCACGGCCGACTACGCCGCCAATACCGTCGAACACCTTGCGTGTTGGCGGCTGACTGCACCCGTCGTCACACACCTCAAGCACTAATTGCATGGCAGGCTCCCTTTTCACTGACCACGACGGGTCGCTTGGGGGTCACCCAAAGGACGGTAGTCAGCATCATCAAACACGTAATTGGCGTTACAGCCGGTCAACAAACACAGCACAAGCGCCATGACTTGCCATGGACGGTCAGGCATCAGGTTTCTCCCAGGAAGATAAGGCAGGCGGCGAATCGCAGCGTCCACAGGTACGCCATTCAGCATTCCCCACGGGACGCGCTGAAAGGGATGTTCAAACGCGCAAGCCGGTAGAGCAGCGTGCGACGAGCGACCCCGAGTTCCCGAGCAGTACGTGTTCGATTACCTCGGTTCTTGTGCAGGCAATCAATCAGAAATACCCGCTCTACCCGCTCCAGACGCTGGCGTAGCGTGGCGTCGACAGTTGCATGAGCGGGCGCCGACAACAGCGACAGATGGGCAGGCAAAACCACACCGTCATCGCACAGCAACACTGCGCGTTCGACCAGGCATTTGAGTTCACGGACGTTGCCTGGGAACGCATGACTTGTGAGCTGATCAAGCGCAGCGCTGGACCAACTGACCACGGGTTTTGCGAGCGCTGCACACACATTTTCTGCGAAGTGTCGTGCGAGCAGCAGTACATCACCCTCCCGTTCCCGCAACGCCGGCAATTGGATTGGAAACTGCGCCAATCGGTAATACAGGTCCTCGCGAAACGTACCCTGGCTCACCATTGCCTTCAGGTCGCGGTGGGTCGCGGCGATAATTCGGACATCGACTTTGTGGGCGGTATTGGCACCCAGGGGACGCACCTCGCCCTCCTGTAAAACCCTCAGCAGCTTGGCCTGCAAGGACAGTGGCATATCACCAATTTCATCCAGTAGCAGTGTGCCGCCGTGGGCTGCGTCAAACAGCCCGGCATAGTTACGTTCCGCACCGGTAAACGCGCCTTTGCGGTAGCCGAACAGCTCACTCTCCAGCAAGCCCTCGGGAAAGGCCGCGCAGTTTTGCACCACAAACGCCTGCGTACTGCGTGGGCCCGCGGCGTGAATGGCGCGGGCCACAACCTCTTTGCCAGTGCCCGTTTCACCACTCAACAGAACGGTAAACGGAGCCCGCAAGACCTTGCCGATCAAGCGGCAAGTCTCATCCATTGCCGTGCAGTTGCCGATCAAGCCATATGCGTCGGTGGCGGGTGTGTTGCGCTTTGGGGCAGTCGTGACGTGCCCTGGTCGGCTACGCCGCCATATGGCTAATTGGCTGAGGGTAAAACTACCCAGTTGGCCCAACGATGCGGCGTAGCCCTGCAATTGCGCTGGATGCTGGCTGGCATACAGCACCACACCGCAAACCGCCTTGCGCCGATTGAACAGGGGCAGGCATGACAGTGAATGCCAGGGCTGCGCCGCCTCAGGCAGGAAACTGCTGTCATAGGCGCTGTTGCGCAGATCATCAATGGTCAGGGAACGACACTGGTTCAGAACATAGTGCAATAACTGTTCGTTCTGAAAGTCCACGTTTGCTGCCGGGGAGTCCAGTGATGACGCGCCCGCGCAATGCTGAGCGATCAACCCAAGCCGGCCGGTCGTCTCATCTCGCCAGTACAGTTGGCAAAGTTCGCACTGGCTCAGTTGCGCAATCGCCGTGGCACAAAGTTCTGCCAGCGTCGAATCATCGCTCTCGATACCCAGGCGTGTGAACCAGTTCAGCAAGCGGTCGGCGTAGACCAGAGGATCGGGCAACTGGTTAAACAGATTGTCCATCATTGGCTGAACTCACAGACCGGTACACCGTTGCCATCCAGCGTTGCATGGGTTACTGACAGGGATTCGCCAACGGCCATCGCACTGAGTAGACGATCCACGATTGGCGGCAGCAGGTGTGACTCGATCCATTGGTCGATGTACCGCGCGCCACTGTCATTGTGAAGGCAGCGCTCAACCATGTGTGTGACCAGCTCGGGGGTATAGCTCAACACCAGCTTGCGCTGGTGCAACCGTTGACCGAGGCGCTCCAGCTTGAGCCTTGCCACATCCTGTAGCAGTTCGCCTGCAAGGGGGTAATACGGCACAACGCGCATACGAGCGAGCAAAGCTGGCTTGAAGTGGGCGCGCAACACTGGGCGAATCGCTTCTTCCAGGACCGCGGAATCAGGACGACGGCCATCGGAGCATAGAGCCGTGATGCAATCGCTTCCCAAGTTGGACGTCATCAGGATCAGCGTATTACGGAAGTCGATTTCCCGGCCTTCACCGTCATTGGCCAAGCCCTTGTCAAAGACCTGGTAAAACAGGTTCAGCACTTGCGGATCCGCCTTCTCGATTTCGTCAAGCAGCACCACTGAATAAGGGCGTTGGCGCACGGCCTCAGTCAGCACCCCGCCCTCGCCGTAACCGATGTAACCGGGCGGCGCTCCGATCAAGCGGGACAGGGAGTGTTGCTCCTGGTATTCCGACATGTTGAGTGTGGTGACAAACCGCTCGCCGCCATACAGCAAATCCGCGAGTGCCAGGGCCGTTTCGGTTTTTCCGACACCACTTGGGCCTACCAGCAAAAATACGCCCACGGGTGCTCCTGGGGCGTTGAGGCCCGCAGCAACCGCACGCAGGTTGCGATCAAGCGCCTGCACTGCCGGCGCTTGCCCCAGAATTCGCCTGCCCAAGGCATCGGCGAAACCCAGAACCCTTTCACTGTGCTCAAGGGCCAACTGTTCAACGGGAATGCCGGTCCAGCCACTGATGACCTGTGCCACCACCCGTGGGCATACCTCATGGCTTATCAGCCGCCGCTCGCTGAGTGCCTGGCGCTGTTCGGCCAGTGGCAGCTCAACGTGCTCAAGCCCCTCCCCTGCACTGCACGCATCAACCCTTGGCTGACGCGAGGAGCGTGTTCGCTCGGCCAAGGCTCGTTGTTGAGTCCAGCAATGCTCGGCTTGCTCCCGCTCAAGCTCAATGGATTCCAGGCGCTGGCTCAGCGCCTGCAAGGCCTGCCTGTCAACAGGCAAGCCTGCGCCACTATCCCGCTCGAGCGCCACGCGCTGCCGCATGCCCTCTGCCAACTCGGCGCACAAGCGTTGCAACGGTTCAGGCGCCGCCGTCAGGCTTATACGCACCTGTGCGCAAGCCGTGTCCAATACGTCCACTGCCTTGTCCGGCAACTGGCGTCCTGCCAGGTATCGAGCGCTCAGCTGCGCGGCCGCCACGACTGCATCGTCGCGTACGTAAACACCATGGCTGGCTTCATAAACCGGGACAAGCCCACGCAAAATGGAGATTGCCGCCTCCACGCTCGGCTCGGCCACCCGTACCGGCTGGAAACGCCGCGCCAATGCGGGGTCTTTTTCAATATATTTTTTGTACTCGGACCAGGTCGTGGCCGCGATCGTGCGCAACTGTCCGCGCGCCAGGGCAGGCTTGAGCAAATTGGCAGCATCGCCTCCGCCCACCTGAGCCCCTGCGCCCACCAAGGTATGTGCCTCGTCGATAAACAGGATAACGGCCTGCGGTGAGGCGTTGACCTCGTCGATAACACCTTTGAGGCGCCGTTCGAACTCACCCTTGATGCTGGCGCCTGCCTGCAGCAAGCCCATGTCCAACGTGAGTATTCGTACGCCCTTGAGTGGCGCCGGCACCTGTGAGGCAATCACTTGCAGGGCCAGCCCTTCGACGATGGCTGTTTTACCCACCCCGGCGTCTCCGACAAGGATGGGGTTGTTCTTGCGCCGACGAACGAGGATGTCGATCAATTGGCGGATTTCTGCGTCTCGACACAGAACCGGGTCGATGCGTCCTTCTCGAGCCTGACGCGTCAAATCGTGGGTAAAGCGCTCCAACAGCGATTCACCCTGTGGCGAAGGAATGGCTTCAGATCGCAGGTTCAACACAAGATCACGCACACGTTGCGCGTCCAAACGACTCAATAATTGCTGATAACCACTGCCCGCGTGCTGCAACGGATGACGCAGGAGTGCCAGTAATACCGCCCCCTGATCCACCTCGACTTGCCCCAATTCAAGGTGGGCAACCATCAACGCTTGTTGCAACCACTGCACGAGTGTCGGCGCAAACACCGGGCTACGCGATGCGCCTTGCTCTCCCTTGAGTAGCAACATTGCCTGCAACTCGTCGGGCGCAATCTCCGCGTCCGCCAGCGCCCTCACCAGAGGACCATCGTGCTGCTGCAGCAGCGTCAGCAGAAGGTCCTCGACGAGCACCTCCTTGCCGCCGCGCGTCACGCATCGCTCGGCGGAGCGCTCCAGGTCCAGACGCGTCGCAGCCGTCAATGTCCGAATCAATTGTTGCAGGTCTACATTCATCATAATCATCAGTCCCTAATGAGAGTTGCTGGCCAGCGTGACCACGCCGTCAGCACGCTCGTACCCCAACCAACTGGTCCAACCGAGACGGCAGACGTTGCGTTCACCCAAATGCAGCGGCTTCACTTCCCCGTCGGCCAACACCAGGCGCAGGTCATAGTCCAAAGGGGCTCGTACCGTCAGGCGAACCAATGAACACAACGGGCTGTAGTCGTTGCCGGTGGGCAGGAACTCGTGAAAGCGCTGCCAGCTCAAGCCCTTGATATGCATTCTGAACTTGCCACTGCGGTCTGCGACCTGAAGCCCCAGCATCAGGTCCTCGCCGAGCAGGTTGTTGGCTGCGCCAAGTCGGTTGCGTTGTTGAAGGGCGATGGTCACGGAGCGACCGACCCATTGCTCGATGAACACACCGCGGTGCTTGAAGTAGTGACGCAATACCGCCTCAATCAGGGCGGCCGAATGCGCCCGCAGGCTCAACAACCCCAGACAGGGCAACAGCCGCTTGCAATCCAATTGCGCAGCGTCACGAATCTCGCGGCTGCCCAACCCAACCAGAGCGAACATCTGCTCGGAAAAAGCATCGCTGGCCCCCGTGCGAAAACTCGCTCGATAGCGATATTTGCGCCAGATCGGCAGCATCAGCCTGTGCAGGCGGTGGTGAAATACATCAAGGAAGTCACGGCTGACATTCCCACCCGCCTGCTCTTGATAAAACGCAGGCAATGGCGAGCCGGCACCAAACAGACCGAGCACATTGAGGCGAAGACTCGCCCGTAATTGGTCGCGCTCGACGAAAAATTCCACCCGATCAATATCGTGCCCGGGGAACCCCAAGCTGGGGTTGGCCTGGAACTCGACCTTCTCGTAGAGCTCGTCATCCTCCAGCAATGGGTAGCTGTCGCGTAAACGCTCGATCACCTGCAGCACCGCCTGGTAGAGCGAATACTCACGAATCGTTTGCGATAGTGCAGTCAAAGCAGGGCCTGCTGACCCATCCGGGGTGGCCATAGATACACGTCTCCTTGTGTGCTGGTAACCCGCAGTTCGTGGTACGAATTAAGGCTGGCGTAAAGGGCAAAAAACTCATTGAGTGCCGAGGCGAAGACAAAGATGTCGCCCCGGCCGACGAACCCATTGGGGTCAATGTTCAAGTCGACTCGCACGCCACGTATTGGCAACCCACGATGCATTCGGTCGACGGCCTCATGGCTGACAGATCTCAGTGCATCCAGTCTTCGCTGACTGATGTTGTGCGCCTGTCGATCGTGATAGCGCGGCAAGTCGTAGGTTTGGAGGATGACCTTCAAGGCCCGTGTGTCGGTCAATGACAGGTAATTGAGCGACATGTTGCTGATCAACTTCCAAAGGAAGTCCTGGTCCAGCGGCGGGGCAAAGCTCGCCGTCGGCGCGCAGATATTGCGAAACGTAAGAAACTCCGGAGTCTGTTCACACGGCTGGTTGATCTCACCAACCTGCAGCAACCGTGGCAAGTCGTGGTTGGTGCACGTCAGCTCGACTGACAGTGTCTCCTGTTGATCTCTGTGGCCAATGCCGAAACTCAACCAGGTATCAAGCTCGGCGCTCTGTACCGAGGAGCGTTGACGAATACTGTAGCTAGGGGCTTGCATCGAAACGCCACTGTCGCTGTCATGTTCGAAGGATTCGAATGGCACGTACGTCTGGTAGCCCAGCCCACCCGGACGCCATCCAGTAACACGGTCAACGGAAAAAACAGCAGCGTTGCCCCGTGCAATTCCACCCGGGAGCAGCAGGTAATCATCCTGCTTGCCATCCAGGCGAATCGGCACCGCATCCTGCTTGAACAGGTTAGCGATCGGCGTGCAATACAGCTTTACGTTATCCAGAGTGGGGCGATGTGGCTCATGCTCCCGGGTGCGCAATTTAAAACGCAGCTCTACACCCATGGCCTGCTTGAGAAATTCGTTGGGTAACGCCTGCAATGCATCGAAACCCAGTACGTCGACAAACAGATACTTGTCCGCAAATGCAAAATATTCTTGCAGGTGGCGGTAGCCGCTGAAGGTGTTCGCCGGATAGGGAATCAGTGCATGATCTTCGTCAAACCCTACTGGCTTTACTTGGCTAGCGGAAAGTCGCAGCGATAAAACCTGCCCATCGCGACCCTTGATCGCAAGCCCATCATGGTCAAAGAGCAGCACCTCAATGCCTTCGAGATGACGTAACAGACTCAGGTACAACCCTTGACTCACTTGTCGATCACCCGTCAGGTGCAAGCGCAATTGAGTGAATGCCCACTGACTGAAATTACCCTCGACGCTCATCTCCAGGCGCAGGTTGAGCAACGCCCATGTTCCCTGAGACAGGTATTCCAGGCTGCTCAGTTGCAACGGCATGACCTGAGTGGCGTAACACGTTCGGAAGCGGCAGCGTTCACCATTGACCACCACGCTTTCGACCGGCGTATCCCGATCAACACTCACCGTGGTGCACGCGTGCTTCAAGGGGTCAAACTGCAAGATGCTGAAGGCCGGCAATGGCCGCATGTAGTTGGGCCACAGCAAGTGCATCAACGAATGGGTCAACTCAGGAAGCTCATCAGCAAGCTTCTGGCGCAAGCGCCCGGTGAGGAACGCAAAGCCCTCCAATAGACGCTCTACGTCCGGGTCCTGGCCTGAATCGGCAAGAAAGGGTGCTAAGGCGGGATTGCGTTCAGAAAAACGCCGCCCAAGCTGGCGCAACGCACTGAGTTCACTTTGGTAAAAGTGGTTAAAGGACATCAGGTAATACCTCGACCCGTCCACCACCCAGCAGGTGTGCATTAAACACCACCGGTTGCATGACACCGTCGATGACGACGGTTGCCTCAATCACAAACGCCAGTACCAAAGGGTTGTAAGCACCCGCTCCCCGCCTGACACGTATATTTCCCAAGCGTGGCTCGTACGCCTGGATAAAACGTTCAATCGACAAACGCGATTGGCTGAGTGATTCATGCAGGCTCAAGCGCATGTCATTGAGGTCGGGCAGCCCGTAATCGGGCAGCGCCTGGACACTGCCAGCGCGCGTGCTGAGCATTCTCTCCAGATGCACGGCAATAGACGCCACGCTGTCAGTCCTGGCGGGAGCCAGACCTTCGAGACGCTCAAAAAGGCTGCGATAATCGGGTATCCCCTGACCCTTCCTCATTCTTTGTCGAGTTTGCCGACGAGGGACAGCGTGAAGTCCGCCCCCATGTACTTGAAGTGCGGTCGCACGCTGAGGTTGACGCGGTACCAGCCAGGTTCGCCCTCGACATCACTGACTACGATACGAGCAGCTCGCAATGGACGCCGCCCACGAACCTCGGCGCTGGGGTTCTCTTGATCTGCGACGTATTGGCGAATCCACTTGTTGAGCTCCAGTTCCAGGTCGGTACGTTCCTTCCATGAACCCAGTTGCTCACGCTGCAACACCTTGAGGTAATGAGCCAGGCGATTGACCACCATCATGTAAGGCAGCTGGGTACCCAGGCGGTAGTTCAACTCAGCTTCCTTGCCTTCGATACTGCCCCCGAAACTTTTAGGCTTCTGTACCGAGCTGGCAGAAAAGAATGCCGCGTTATCACTGCCTTTGCGCATGGTCAGAGCAATGAAGCCTTCTTGCGCAAGTTCGTACTCGCGGCGGTCAGAGACCAGTACTTCGGTCGGGATCTTGGTTTCGATTTCCCCCATGCTCTGGAAGTGATGCAGGGGCAGATCTTCCACCGCGCCACCGCTTTGCGGACCGATGATGTTCGGGCACCAGCGAAACCGGGCAAAACTGTCAGTCAGTCGAGTGGCAAACGCAAAGGCAGTATTGCCCCACAAATAGTGCTCGTGGCTGTTGACCACGTTTTCCTGGTAGGCAAATGTCTTGACCGGGCATTCAAGGGGATCGTATGGGGTTCGCAACAGGAACCGCGGCACGGTCAAGCCGATGTAACGAGCATCCTCGCTCTGGCGAAAGCTTTGCCACTTGGCGAATTGAGGGCCTTCGAAATGATCCTTGAGATCCTTCATGTCAGGCAGACCGGTAAAGCTTTCCAGACCGAAAAAGTTCGGGCCCGCGGCAGCAATGAACGGCGCATGGGCCATGCAGGCAACACTGGAAGCGTACTGCATCAGCTTCACATCCGGTGCGCTTGGCGAAAGAGAGTAGTTAGCGATAATGGCGCCCACGGGCTGCCCACCAAACTGACCATACTCGGCACTGTAGATATGCTTGTAGAGCCCGGACTGAGTGATTTCCGGCGAATCTTCGAAGTCATCCAGCAGGTCCTGCCGTGAGACATTCAGTAGTTCGATCTTGATGTTCTCGCGAAAATTGGTCCGGTCGACGAGCAATTGCAGACCTCTCCAGGAGGCCTCCAGCGCCTGGAAATCCGGATGGTGGAGAATCTCGTCCATTTGCTGGCTGAGCTTCACGTCAATCTCTGCAATCATTCGATCAACCAGGCGCTTCTTGACCGGCTCGCCGCTGTTGTGCGGCTTGAGCAGCTCTTCGATAAACGCCGAGACACCCCGCTTGGCAATGCCGTAAGCCTCGTCATCCGCACTCAGTAGTGTCTGGGCAATGATGGTGTCTAGGATGCTGTGTTCTTCGGTGACTCGTGTGGTTAGCGGATGCTGTTGGATCGTCATGGCGTCAGTGTCCTTTTACTGAAAATGTCAGGCGGTGGGATCGCTCAATCCCAACTCAGCCAATACCCGGGCTCGGGAACCGTCATCCGCCAGAGCCCGCTCTATGGCCTTGCGAAAACTCGGTGTGTTGCCCAAGGGCCCTTTGAGCGCCATAAGCGCTTCACGCAGTGCCATCAGTTTTTGCAACTCCGGAATCTGCTCGACCAAATTCGCGGGGCTGAAATCCTTCATCGAATTAACCCGAACCTGGATAGCCAATGCGTCAACATCCGCAGACTCCTGGAGCCGATTGGGCACACTCAGCGTCAGCGCCAACGCCTGTTTGGCCAGCACGTCGTCAAAGGTGCTCTTGTCGATGCCAATAGGCTTGCGGTCTTCGAGCTTGCGTTGATCCTCGCGCTGGGTGAAATCGCCCAACACCAGCAGTTTCAGCGGCAGTTCGACCTCTTCCTGGGCACCGCCAACGGCTGGCTTGAAGGTGATATTGATGCGTTCCTTGGGTGCTACCGAACCTTCTTTGGCCACGGTAAATCTCCTTTTTCGAGTGGATCGAAAGCCTATTCAAGTACCGCTTCAACATCGAAGTGGCACAGCCTTCGGTGGGTATCTTCCTTACGCTCACGTACGGTTTGGCTTTGCGGCAAAAGCTCGCAACAGCGGTACAAAAGCTGTGCTACGTGGAGGGCCAGCTCCGGCTCCCAGCGATCCAGCCCCGCACGCTGCAGTTCATGATCCAGGCCTTCGAGCTGCACCTTCGCCAGCTCTTGCTTGCCCGCCAATACACACAACCGAGCCAGGGCCAGCCGCCAATGAAAACGAGCACGTTCGCTGCGAGCGGCGTGCATGCCCTGCTTCAGTTCGCACACCGCCGCCTTGAGCCCGTCCTTGCGTAACGTAGGCATAACGTCATGCAAGGCTGCTTCCCAGGGTTCGGCTTTGGCATCAACGACCACGCCGGACGGCGCAGAGGGTTGTAAGTGGCGAGCGACGTGCAAAGTGATCCAGTCGCGGGTGGCGCTATCAGCAAACGGCACGCCGTCGTGGAACCTGAACTCAGGCAGATGTGGCAAACGCTGCAGTAACAGCGCGAAGCTCACTTCCAGTTCGGTCATTGCCAGGGGGGCCTGCAGGGCTTCAAGGCACTCCCAGACCCTGCGCAAACCGTCAAACCAGAACAATGCGCCTGCCAGGCTGGTCTCAAGTTCAAATAACAGTTCGCCGTATTGCCCCTGGGCAAAACGCTCCTCGTAGCGTTTGAGCTTGTCGGGCGCCGGGCCACGAAGAACCGTGAGCCGCTCGCTGTCAGCGTCCGGGTAGCCGTTGAGTGCCAGCCAGGTCAGTGTCCGGCTAAGGCGCAAGGCGCGCAGGTCGGTGGCATTCTGGCGCAGCCACCAGGTACACAAGGGGCGGGCTTGTTCCTGCAATGTGCGCAGTAACTTATGCGCCTCTTTTTCGTTTTCTACCGAAGGCTCGGGGCTCAGCAACCGGGTCGCCGCCTGCTTGACCTGAGCCATCACGCCGGTTGAGCCCACAGCATGGGCCTCACCTTGCTCTGCATGCGCCAACCGCTGCGCCAATTGCCGGCGCATGGGCAACAGCAGCGGAGCCTCATCACTCATGCGCGCAGACCAGAGATCATCAAGGTGTGTCAGGTGCTCAAGCATGCATCGGAACAATGGCTGCTGATCCTTGAGCGGCAAGCTTTGCGCAAACAACTGCTCAAGCCGCAGTACCAACCAGCCAAATGCTGCGCCACGGGTACGCAGCTTTTCGGGGTAGGCAACCGCCCAATGGTGCTCACAGAGATGACGCAACAACCCCAGACCCGCCAACAGGCCAGGGAAAGATTCACGCTGATATAACGCCCAGGTCAACCAGGCAGCCACACGTAAATCCTTGGTGTGCTGGCGCAGCAGACACTCACTGACTTGCGTGACTTTGTGCCAGTCCGGCTGAGCGGTGAGATGAATCGATTGCAGCTTGCCAAGCTCGGACTCAAGGGCTTCATATTCACTCGAAAAGCGCATATCGCTGCCCGCAAAGTTAATGTGCGAGCAAGGCAATAAAGCAAGTTCAAGGTAATAAGCACACAAAGCGCCTGAGTAAACCATTTTGAGCCATGCACCTTATAAAAAATAAAAACCGCCGAACCCAGCACACTTATGCGCATAACTAACCGCTGTCTTAACCGCACTCATCCTTCCACGATGTTTGCAAACCTTAGCCATGCGTAAAACATTCAGCAAGCATCAACCCTGCACTTAAGGATTTTCCTACACCCTCCGCAAACAAAGACCTGCGCATCATTTTGCGCAGCCCCAGCCTGACCAAAAACTTAATTAACCCGCACAACCAACCACCGCACAGAAGAATGGCATGAGCAACTTAATGCACACTTCTGCGCAAACTATTTCACTTAAAACCCAACAGAACCACTGGCCACTTAACGGAAACTATCCCTTTATCACGCTACCCTGCCGTTTTTATTAGGCCGCCTATTTTCAGGCACGCTTTTTGTTATAGGCATTTGCCCGGCCGGCACGATCGCCGCAGGGAACCACCTCAACTACCAGGCAAGGAAACCCGTCATGCCAACACCCGCGTATCTTTCAATCACCGGTGTCAAACAAGGTCTGATCACGGCAGGCACATTTACTCAGGACTCGGTAGGCAACATTTACCAGGAAGGCCATGAAGACCAGATACTGGTCCAGGCATTTGCTCATCAGGTGATTATTCCCCGTGATCCGCAGTCTGGTCAGCCAACGGGCCAGCGGGTTCATAAACCGTTGATGATCAGCAAGGTCTTCGATAAATCATCACCTCTGCTGTTCAGCGCGTTGACCAGCGGCGAAGAAGTCAAATGCCGACTGGAGTGGTTCCGTACCTCTTCGGCTGGAACCCAGGAGCACTACTTCACCATCGAGCTCAAAGGGGCGACCATCGTGGATATTCAGTCGCGCATGCCCAACTGCCAGGCACCTGAAAACGCGCACTTCACGCATTTGGAAGACGTGCACTTCACCTATCGCAAGATCATCTGGACTCACGAGGTGGCAGGTACTTCCGGCTCTGATGACTGGCGTAGCCCGGTCGCCGGCTAACCCTGGGGGATGCTGGAATCGGCGCCATGGAGGGCGCCGGTTCTGCCAGGCTGGCTGTTACACCATCGACAGCGGATGCTTGCGCTTGGGTGCGCCAAACACACGGTCGATTGCGTCCAGATCGTGCTCGTCCAGCACCAGTTTCGCGGCGCTGGCGTTGAGCCGCACATGCTCGGGACTCACTGCCTTGGGGATCGCAATCACGCCCTCCTGGCGCAGTACCCAGGCCAGGGCGATTTGTGCGGGTGTGGCCTCATGTCGATGGGCAATCTGCTTGAGCGTCGGGCTGGACAGTAGCTCACCGCCCTGGGCGATTGGGCAGTACGCCATCAACGGCAAATGGTGCTGTTGCCACCATGGCAGGAGGTCGAACTCGATACCACGCTCTTCGATGTTGTAGAGCACCTGGTTGGTGGCACAGGCTGGGGAGGCGAGTTCCTGCAGGTCGGCGACGTCAAAGTTGGAAACACCCCAACGGCCGATCTTGCCCGCCTCGCGCAGACGCTCGAAAGCTTCGACGGTTTCTTCAAGCGGGTACTGGCCGCGCCAATGCAACAGGTACAAGTCAATGTAGTCGGTGCCAAGGCGCTGAAGGCTGGCGTCACAGGCACGGGGAACGCCCTTGTGGCTGGCATTGTGAGGGTAGACTTTACTGACCAGGAACACCTGATCGCGCCTGCCGCGAATGGCCTCGCCGACCACTTGCTCGGCGCCGCCTTCACCATACATTTCGGCGGTGTCGATCAAGGTCATGCCCTCATCGATACCCAGTTGTAACGCGGCGACTTCGGCGCTGCGCTTGTCCGGGTTTTCGCCCATTCGCCAGGTTCCCTGGCCGATGACAGGGACGGGAACACCGGCCAGATCAATGGTACGCATAACAACCTCCTGATGAGTTCGCGGATTAACAGTGTGGCACTGACCGGACAAAAGGGTTCAATCGAAGTATGGTTAGCCTTTTCCAAGTCGCCAGGACGGACCTGCAATGCTGTTTGTCGTCATGCTCGGGGGCAAGCACCCACGGGCTAAAATCGAAGTTCACGATGTGGTATTCGCAGTCGCGGATACACTGCAACACACCTACGCACAATTACGCGACGGCTGGTTCGGCAGCCCGAAGGGTGTGCACATCGATGCGTGGATGGCCGTCGATGGCGTCGACGGCTGGAAAGTCGAACTCAGCCAGATGGCGCCACCTGCCGGTGCGCATCACCTGTACTTCATCAACCTCGGCGGCTATGAAACCCACGCTTTTGGCGAGGCCCATCATTACCTGCTGGTGGTCGCCCGTGACAAGCAGGAAGCCAAGCGCAAGGGGCAGCGGCAGATGTTGCAGCACTGGTCCCAGGCCCACACCGATGGCGTGATGGATATTGACGACTGCCTGCCCATTGATCTGGTGGACGGTCGCTATGTTCACCTGGTGCAAGGCTCGCACCAGCCGATCATCCAGCAGAACGCCTACATCATCCTGCCGTGAGCCCTCACGCGTTGGGCATCAGGGCTTTACCAAACAGGCGATTCCCATGGGTTTCCCCCTGAAAGGTATACGTCGGTGAACCCAGTACCTCATAACCGCGCCGAGGGTAAAAACCCAACGCGCGCTCATTGCCCTCCCACACGGTCGCCCACAATAACGAGGCGCCGCCAAGCTTGGCGCGGTGCTCTGCCGCTTGCAGCAACTGATAGCCAATACCCAGGCCGGTAAATCGCTCCTGGATATACAGGCGTTGCAGTTCGGCAACGTCAGACGCCTTGATCATCGAATGGCTGGCGGTGAGTTTGACCTGGGCAAAGCCCACGAGATGGCCGTTCGACTCAGCCACCACCAGCGAGATGTCTGGCTGCGCCATCAGTTGGGCGATGGTCTGCGGCGCAAAGGCCTGCAGCGCTTCATTGGCAATCGAGCTGCGAATACCCTGTGTCGCGTAGGTATCCAGAAAGACCTGCATACCCAGCACGCCAATGCATAAGGCGTCCTCGGGAATGGCATTGCGAAGCGTGATTTCTGGGGGGTTGGCAGCAGCCATTGAGCCTCCGTGCTGTGGGGTCCTGAAGATCGACGTTTTACCATGAATACAAGTGACTGCAATTGCCACTGCCAAATTGCCACAGTAGGGCTTATCCCCCGCCCAACCCGCAGGAGCCCTGCTTGAGCTTTTTTCCGACCCCGATGCCGTCGCTCGCTACGCCGAGGGGCCTGTGCGCCTGGGGCCGGGTTTCGATGGCATGCAACGCATGACCACCCTGCTGCTGCGCGAACAGGTTCCCGCCACAGGCAATGTGCTAGTGCTGGGCGCTGGGGGCGGCTTGGAGTTGAAACGGTTTGCCGACGCAGAACCGAGCTGGCGTTTTGTAGGCGTTGAAGCACTATGCGGCGTTTGCAGTGGACTCGGGGGTGCCGGCGGCGGATGCCGAACGGCGATTACGGCGATCTGTGCGCAACTGCCGGTGCGGTCACCCGAGCAGAATGCAGCCCTGATGCAGGACGCCGGGTTCGAAGACGTGGAACTGTTCTACGCAGGCTTCAGTTTCAACGGATGGGTGGGCTACAAGCCACGCTAGCCGCGTTACCAACTGCCCGACGCCCCGCCGCCGCCACTGGAACCGCCGCCACCGGACGAACTGCTGTCGGAACTTGAGCTACTGGAACTTGAGCTGCTGTCGCTCGAACCGCTACCGCCGCCTGAGCCTGAACTTGCAATGCTCTGCACAAAGAGAATAAACGCTGCGAAAGAGGCCACCGGTATCGCGACTATCCAGCCCTGGTAACCGCGCCCCAATAGCCAACCGGCCATCACATAAATCGCCACGACCACCAAGGCACGTACGAGAAAGAAGCGCGGGCTGTTTTTCCAGGACGCCTTGATGACGAAAAACAGCCCCGCGTACAGACCCAGAATCAAAGCGCCGCCTAATGGCCATACCAGCCAATGGATCAAGCTGACGTCCATAAACCGATCCGCCACCAATACCCCGACGATGTAAGCCAGCAGTCCGATTACGCTGTAAAACACCGCGCGCGCCATCCACAGCGCACCGAAGGTCGCACCACCAATCAGCAGGGTCAGCGGCAAGACCAACAGGTAGATCGGCCAGTCCCGGCCGCCACCATAAATCGCCAGTAGCACCGTCACCACCAGCGTGGCAATCAACGCCAGGCGCCAGTGCAGTTTGCCGGCAGCGATCAGCACACCGCCAACGGCACCGGCGATGAACGCCAGCAACACCGCGATCGCTTGATGATTAATCCCCGGCTCGGCCACGTTGGGCAGGTCGCCTCCGTCTACCAGCACCGTCAGATCGTTGACCGCCTGTTGAATCCCGCCCACGTAGTCGCCCTGGCGAAACGCCGGGGTAATGTGTTCTTCGATAATGCGGTGCGCCAGCAGGTCAGTGACGGTGCCTTCCAGGCCGTAGCCCACTTCGATGCGCACTTTGTGGTCACTCTTGGCGACCACCAGCAGGATGCCGTCATTGACGTCCTTGCGCCCCAGTTTCCAGGCGCGGAACAGTTGGTTGGCGAAGTCTTCGATGCTCGCGCCGCCGGTGGTGGGCACCAGCAGCACGGCAACTTGCGCACCTTTGCGTTGCTCCAGGGCAGCGAGCTGAGATTTCAGGCGATCGGTGGTGCCGGTGTCCAGCGTATTGGTAAGGTCGATCACCCGCTGGTCGAGGGTCACCCTGATTGGCGAGGTGTCGGCCAGGGCCGTGTTGAACAGGCCAACAACGAGTAAGGCCAGCAGACTCAAAACAGATTGCCGCAAAAACAGCCTCATACTTTGTTACCTAAAATTTCTTCCTGAAGGCACTGACTTTACCTTATCGGCGCTATAACGCGTGACCCCGCGCCTGTGACTATTTAAACTGCTCATTACGCCAACATAGCAAAATGCCACCTATGAGAACGCCATGAACCTGAAACATCGCAACAACGTCAGTGTGATGGGCAGCGGGTCGGCGACCCTGGTGTTCTCCCATGGTTTCGGCTGCAATCAGGCGATGTGGAATTACCTCGCGCCGCCATTCATCGACCGCTTTCGCGTGGTGCTTTATGACCTCGTCGGCGCCGGGTTGTCGGATGTCAGTGCGTTCGACAAGGCCAAATACAGTGCGTTGGATGGCTACGCCCACGACTTGAACGAGATTATCGACGCCTTCGCCAGCGGCCCGGTGATTCTGGTCAGCCATTCGGTCAGTGCCATGATTGGCACCCTCGCCGACCGCCTCGCGCCCGGCCGTATCGCCGCCCATGTGATGATCGGCCCTTCGCCACGCTACATTGATGACGTGGATTATGTCGGTGGTTTCAAGCGCAGTGATATCGACGACCTGCTCGACACCCTCGACAGCAACTACCTCGGCTGGTCCAGCGCCATGGCCCCGGTGATCATGGGCGCCCCCGGGCAACCAGGGTTGAGCGCCGAACTCAGCGACAGTTTCTGCCGCACCGAACCCGATATCGCCAAGCAATTTGCGCGAGTGACCTTCATGTCCGATAACCGTCAGGACGTGGCCGGCCTGACCACGCCCGTATTGATCCTGCAATCGAGCGACGATCTGATCGCCCCGGTAGTCGTGGGTGAGTACCTGCACGGCGTGCTCCCCAACAGCACCTTTTGCCTGGTAGACAACGTCGGCCATTGCCCGCACATGAGCGCGCCGCAGGCCTGCGCGGCGGCAATGGAAAATTTCCTGGGGCCGTGGGTGGCCCATGCCGGCTGATCTGTTCGACAGCGCCGCCTGTGCCCTGGCCGTCACCGCTGAGGACGGCACGATCCTGCGTGCCAACGCACGACTCGGGGAATGGCTGGGGTTGAGCAACGCCGAGTTGCATGGGCGGCGTTTCCAGGACCTGCTGACCATGGGCGGGCGGATTTTCCACCAGACCCACCTGGCGCCGATGTTGCGCATGCATGGCAGTGTCAGCGAGGTAAAGCTCGACATGCTGCACCGCGATGGGCACAAGGTGACCGTCCTGCTTAACGCCAGCAAGCGCGATCAGGCAGATGCCGTGGTGCATGACCTGGCGTTGTTCGGCACCACCGACCGCGACAAGTACGAACGCGAGCTGCTCAATGCGCGCAAGCTCGCCGAAGCCTTGCTGCAACAAAGAACCACTGCCGAAATGGCGCTGCAGCAGGCCCAGGCCGAGCTGAGCGAAGCCTATGCAGTCGCCCAGCGCCGTGCCTTGTTTGCCGAGCAGATGATGGCGATTGTCAGCCACGACTTGAAGAACCCCCTCACGGCCATCCGTATGGCGTCCGACTTTCTCAGCCGTAGCGAGCGCACGTCCAAGGAACGCCAGTTGCTGGGCCATATCGCCCAGTCGTCCGAGCGCGCCCAGCGGATGATCGCCGACTTGCTGGACTTCACCCAGGCCAGGGTCGGCCACGGCATCAGCATCAAGACCACCTCGTTGGACCTGCACGCGGTGATTCAACACGCCGTCGATGAACTGCGCATGGCTTTCCCCAATGCCACGTTGAAGCACCACACCGAAGGCACGGGAGTTGCGTGCCTGGATGCCGACCGTGTGCAGCAGGTCATCGGCAATCTGGTCGCCAACAGCGTGGCGTATGGCGACTTACTCCTGCCGATCACCATCACCTCGCGCCTGGCCGACAAGGGCTGCGAAGTGGCGGTGCACAACTACGGTGCGGTAATTCCTGAAACCCTGCTGGCCGGGCTGTTCGAGCCCATGACCCGTGGCACCGACCAGGGCAGCGAGGTGCGCAGCGTGGGCTTGGGCCTGTATATCGTGCGCGAACTGGCCAAGGCGCACGGTGGCGATGTGGCAGTGAGTTCCTGCGAGAACACCGGTACAACCTTTACCGTGACGTTCTAGAGCACGTAGGCCGCGCCCTGCATGATCGGCTCCACGCTGCCGGTCAGGATCACGCCGCCCTGCCCGTCCCACTGCACGGTGACCGCCCCGCCGTCGCACTGCACGTGCACCGTATCATCGAGCAACCCGCGCCGGATCCCATTGACCACCGCCCCGCAGCAGCACGAACCGGAGCCCAACGGCACGCCACCGCCACGCTCCCAGATGCGCAGGCGGATATGCCGGCGGTCCAGCACCTGCACGAAATGCACATTGGTCTTGGCCGGGAACAACGGATGAGTTTCCAGCGCTGCGCCCTGGGCCGCCACATCAAAGGCGCTGAGGTCATCCACGAAATACGTGCAGTGCGGGTTGCCCATGCTGCACGCCGCAGGCGCGCCGTCGATGGGCAAGGTGCGGGTGTCCATTGCCTCGGCCAGCGGCACTGCCGCCCAGTCCAGTGAAGGGGCGCCCATATTCACTGACACCTGCTGCCCCGCCGCCCGCACACAGGTCAACAAGCCCCGGTCGGTGCGCACTACCACCGACTGACGGCCGGTTTCATGCATCAAGCGGTCGGCCACGCCCCGGGTGGCGCTGCCGCAGGTTTGCAGCGGTGTGCCATTGGGGTTCCAGAACTTGATACGCGCGGCGGCGTCGGTGCAGTCGAGTACCACAGCCAGTTGGTTGAAACCGATGCCGGTATGGCGGTCACCCAGGCGACGGGCGACCTGCGCGGTAATCGGGTCGTCCTGACCGCGGCGGTCGATGATGATGAAATCGTCGCCATGGGCATGCATCTTCACGAAGGGCAAGGTCATGGGCTGTCCTGGATTCGAGCAGGGTTGGCAGGCAAGCATACGGGAGTTTCATCAACCCCGATTCGGCTGCATGCTAGCGTGGGCGCGATCCCGTCCGGCAGAGCCCGCCATGAAAACCACCAACGTCGCCTTAACCGCACTGCTGGCCGTGCTTTCCCACGCGGCCATGGCGGCTGCGCAAACACCGAACCTGTGCCAGCCGGCCGCTTCGAACTCGACGGCCAAAGCGCTGCTGGCCGCCGCCCAACGGCACCTGGCCGACCCGCCCGCGCCGTTGCCCCATTTACACACCGAAGGCACGCTGCCAAACCAGGGCATCCGCGCGCAAAGCATCGCCGCCGAGAAAGACTGGCCGGTGATGCGCCAGGCGGCGCTGGCCTGGCGGTTGAGCGGCGACCCGCGTTACCTCAAGCAAGTCGACGACTACCTCGCCGCATGGGCCGACGTGTATCAGCCGGACTTCAACCCCATCGACGAAACCAACCTCGATATGCTGATCAATGCCTACGCGCTGACTGCCGATCACTTGCGCCTGGAAACCCGCGCGGCCAGCCGCCGCTTGATCAGCACGCTGGGCAACGGCTATATCGCGCATATCCAGCAATTCCATGGGCAGAAAAAAGGCACCCAGACCAATAACTGGCAGAGCCATCGCGTCAAGTTGGTCACCGTGGCCGCCGCCGCCCTCGGCGACCAGGCCATGCTCGAGCAAGCCCATCAATTATTTAAACAGCAGGTCGCCGACAACATCCTGCCCGACGGTTCGGTCACCGACTTCCAGGACCGTGACGCCCTGCATTACGTGGTCTACGACCTTGAGCCCCTGGTGCAAGCCGCGCTGGCGGCCAAGCCCTACGGTGGCGACTGGCTGAACCTCAAGGCCAATGGTGCATCCCTGGGCGCCGCGCTGGACTGGCTGGTGCCCTATGCCAATGGTCAACGCAGCCATCAGGAGTTCGTGCACACCCACGTGCAGTTCGACAAAGACCGCGCCGCCGTGGGCGAAGCCGGTTACAGCGGCACCTGGGAACCCAAAAGCAGCGCGACGCTGTTCTGGCTGGCCGCGCAACTGGACAAGCGCTACCTGCCCACGGCGACGCAATTGGCAGCGCACCCGGCAGACTGGATCAGCGCCTGCTATTTGCAGTAAGCACGGCTAGACTGGCCGGGTTCTCTCTTCAAAGGATTGACCATGCTAATTGTATTCAGCGGCCTGCCTGGCACCGGCAAAACCACGATTGCCCGTGAACTGGCGCGGCGCACCCGCGCGGTGTACCTGCGCATCGATGTGATCGAGCAGGCGCTGCGGGAGTCGGCGGTACTGGCCGGCGATGTCGGCGCCAGCGGCTACAGCGTGGCGAATGCGCTGGCGCTGAGCAATTTGCGCTTGGGGCAGACGGTGATTGCGGACGGCGTGAACCCGGTCAAGGAAAGCCGGGATGCGTGGAAAGCCGTGGCGGCGGCAGCCGATGTTGAGTGGGTGAATATCCAGGTGGTGTGTTCTGATCAACACGAACACCAACGCCGGGTGGAAAGCCGCGCTGGGGATATTCCCGGGCTGGTACCTCCCACTTGGCAATCCGTCTCAGCGCATGAGTACGAGGCCTGGGAAGAACAGCCGTTGACGCTCGACACCGCGCTGATGACAGCTGATCAGGCTGTCACTCGGGTCTTGGCACATATCGCTTAGAGCAATGCGCCCATCGCCTTCATCAACACCGGGTCACGCCCATAAATATCCGGCGCATACAGCAGCCCGCCCTGGCGGTCGACCTCCACTGTCCAGTACCCCAACAGCACCGGCACGGGCGTAGCCAGCCGGAATTCATGGGTCACGCCGGTAGCCAGCAACTCATCGGTGCGCGTGCGTTCGGCCGGGGTTACCAGTAAGTCGCGCAGCAGCATGGGCTGCTCAACCCGCACACACCCCGAACTGAACGCGCGCGGGCCTTTGGTGAACAATGGCTGGCTCGGCGTGTCATGCAGGTAGACCGAGTACGGGTTGGGAAAGCGCATCACGATCTTGCCCAGCGGGTTGCGCGGGCCGGCTTCCTGGCGCAGGAGAATATTGCCGGGGCGCGACCAATCCACCTGGTCGGCCGTGAGTGGGTGACCTTGGGCATCGAGCACTTGCAGGTTTTGTTGGCGCAGGTATTCGGGGTTGAGGCGGATGGCCGGGAGCTTGTCCTCACGCATGATGGTAGGCGGGATGGTCCAGGTGGGGTTGAGCGTCAGCCGGGTAATCCGTGACTTGAGCAACGGCGTCTGACGCTCGGCCCGCCCGACCTGCAAGCGGGTTTGCCACACCGGGATACCGCTCTGATAAACGCTCAGTTGTGCGGCCGCGACGTTGACCACCACCCCTTCGGGCTCCAGGTCCTGGGCCAGCCAACGGAAACGTTCGAGGTTGATCCGCAGCTGGTCGCGGCGCATCGCCGGGCTGATGTTGAGCTCGGCCACGGTGCCGGCACCGATCACACCGTCTGCCTGCAACGAGTGGCTGAGCTGGAAGGCCTTGACCGCCTTGACCAGCTCGTCACGGTATTGCGTGCCGTTGCCGGCTGGCACTTTGGCCAGGTACCCACCGTTGTAAAGACGCCGCGCCAGTTCGGGCACACGCGGGTCTTCCATGCCGGGACGCAGCAACGGGCCGCCGGCGACCGAGTCCCAATGGGGCAAAGGTTGCAGGCGCACGGTGGCATACGTACTGCGCAAACTGCGGTAGAGATCGGCGCTGGGGCGCGCCTGGTCAAACGCCTGGGCCAGGTCGTGCAGGCCAGTCGCGGCGAAGGCCAGCACTTCGGCATTGGGGTCATGGAGCGGTGGTTGGGAATGCCACAGTGGCTCGAATCGCGACTGCTGCAAACGCCCGTAGTGCAAGTCCTGCAGGGCTTGCAGGTATTGCTGGCTGGTGCCGATGTCGCTGCACAGCACGTTGGCCGTGGCGTCTGTTGCGGGCAGGCTATAGTGGGTGGGGTCCAGGCCATCGTCAGCCAGCATCCGCAATTGGGCTTGCAAGGCTTGGCGGCGATCATCGGCTGACCACAGCGGACTATCACCCTGCTGCTGGTAAAACGCTTGCAGGCGCAATTGGGCCGCTGCGTCTATTTGTGGGGCAAGGCCTGGGCACACGCTGGGTAACTGCGCGAGGGCCTGTTGCACCGGGCTGATTGAAACGGGCGGCACGGCGTCCACCGGCAGCTCATCAGCTGTCGCGACCAGTGGTGCAACGAGCAGGCAAATGCTCAAGTAACATGCGTGTTTTTTGAACAATTGACTTAACTCCAACCCACAGCGGGGGGATGTACTGTAGATGCTGACTTTTATAGGCCGCTTCGGTTTAATCACCGTGACCCTGGCTACGCTGAGCAATGTTGCGCTCGCCGCCAATCCCACGTCTCCTTCTTTGTATAGCAGCCTGGCGCGCTCGGCTCCAGAACTCAATCCCACCGTACTGAAAAGCGCCTTGAGCGCAGTGCAGTGCGCAGTCAATAACGGCGAGGAACGCTCGGATCGCCTGGCCGTTATTGACTACTCCCAGCCCTCAACCGCTCGTCGGCTATGGATCTTCGATTTACGCAAAAAAACCCTGGTACTGCGCGATCTGGTGGCTCACGGCGCCAAATCCGGGGAAAACTTCGCCACCCAGTTCTCTAACCTCGAAGGCAGCCACCAATCCAGCCTGGGCTTGTTCCGCACCCAGGAAAGTTACCTCGGCGCCCACGGTTACTCGTTGCGCATGGACGGCCTGGAGCCGGGTTTCAATGACCAGGCCCGCGACCGCGCGCTGGTGATTCATGCCGCCGACTACGTCAACTCGGCGTGGAGCAAGCGCGAAGGCCGTATCGGCCGCAGCCAGGGTTGCCCGGCCGTGCGCCCGCAGGTGGCGCGCCAGGTGGTAGACAAACTCAAGGATGGGCAGTTCATGTTCTCCTGGTACCCGGACCAGCGCTGGTTGAAGTCGTCGACCTACCTCAACTGCAAGCCCCAACAAGTGGCGAGTAGTCGTACAATCCGTGGTGGTTAGCCTGTCCCCACCGATAAAAGAGAGCGTCGCATGCTTCTACATAAATCCACCTGGATCGAGATCGGCCAGTTTCTGGAGCGCAGCCGCACGGTGGTGATCCCCATCGGCTCCAACGAGCAGCACGGCCCCACCGGCCTGTTGGGCACTGACTGGATGTGCCCGGAGATCATCGCCCATGAGGCGCAGCAGAATGCCGACATCCTGATCGCCCCGACCTTCAATATCGGCATGGCCCAGCACCACCTGGGCTTTCCCGGCACCATTTCCCTGCGCCCGTCCACGTTTATTGCCGCGATTGGCGACTGGGTTCGGTCGCTGGCCGGGCACGGTTTCGAGAAGATCCTGTTTCTGAACGGCCACGGCGGCAACATCGCCACCATCGAGGCCGCCTTTTCCGAGCTGTACGCCGAAGCCAGCTATGCCCGCCGCCCGGCCGGGTTCGCGCTGAAACTGGTGAACTGGTGGGATCTGGAAGGCGTCAATGACCTGGCCCACCGCCAATTCCCGGTAGGCCACGGCAGCCATGCCACGCCGTCGGAGATTGCGGTGACGCAGTGGGCCTACCCGGAATCGATCAAGTCCGCCGAGTATTCCCCGCAAATCGCCAACACCGGCCCGATTCGCGAAGCGCTGGACTTCCGCGCACGCTTCCCCGATGGTCGCATGGGCTCGGACCCGGCCCTGGCGACGGTGGAAAAAGGCGGTGAGTTGGTGGCGTTGGCGGCTCAAGGGCTGGTCAAGGTTGTCGACAGCTTCAGCAGCGAAGCAAAACCTTAAGCCGAGCGCAAAAAAATGTGGGAGCGGGCTTGCCCGCTCCCACACTGGGTTCTGTGGGGTGTGGCGTTACTTGCAGTCCTGCGCCGCCAACTCAAGCCGCGACGGCTTGAGCGCCGACGCCAGCGGCTTGCGCTCGTACACGAACACCTTGCTGCCCTCTTGGGACTTGTAGGCTTCCAACACATCATCAGCCGCAAACTTGCTGGTCAACACGACTTTGGCGTGGCGCGAATTCTGGGTCACGGTCGAAGTGATGCCGTATTTTTCAAGCTTGGGCAAGACGCACTGCAGATAGCCTTCAGGGGTCTTATCGGTTTGCAACGTCAAGGTCGGAGCATTGGGAGCGGTGATACAACCGGTCAGCAACAAGGAAGCAAAAGCCAGGGCCGGGACGAAAAAAGAGCGCATAAACATTCCTGAAAATAACCAATAGGGTTCACATCAATCCACGCGTCAACCTGCGCGAACCAGGGCCTTGAGCGACACATCAAACTGCTTCAAGGCGTCAAGCTGTACATCACGCTGCTGTTCAATCTGCGCGGCTATCTCGGGCGCCGCCTTGTCCAGCACCCATACCGACGGCACCTGCTTGAGCACCGCGCCTTCGGCCTTGGCGATGTATTGCAGGTTCGCATCATAAAACCGCGCCACAAAACGCGCTTCGACCACGTCGTTGCGCTGGGTCAGCAGTTGGTTATGGGTATCGAGCACCACCACCACGTCCGGGTGAGCCTGCACCAGCTCATCCAGGCTGCTATAGACAGTCACGATACGAAAAGTGCCCTGCAGCGAGCTCATCAACCAATCAATCGCCAATTCCGGGTCGGAGCTGGTGACGAACGCCTCGCGGATACGCCCGTCGAGGGCATCCTTGGCGCCGTTCATGGCCTTGGCGTGGTAGCGTTCAAGGTAGTTGAGGTTGTCGCGGGTGTTTTCGCTGTACAACACACCCACCGATTGCGCGTGCTGCAGGGAGTCTACGCTACCGACGAGTGGCAGCAAATGGCTCGCATGCACATCATCGGCAATGGCCGGGTTGGCCAGCAGCGTTGTGCCGAGCATCAGCATGATTAAACCCAACTGGATCATCGTCCTCATCGCGCATTTCCTTGAACAGCGTCTCGATGGCGTGATTGTCCGCTTTTCGCGTAAAAACAGAACTTGCGATCCTTGATGGTGACTATCATTTGAACCGATAGTGTCGCCTACCCCGACCGCTATAAAACGATAAGGACCACGCCATGAAGCCCCACCAGAAAACCTTCGACCGCATCCGCGACGCCGTACTGCCGGAGTTTCGCGAGCGGGTCGCCGATTACCTGGTCGATTATGAACACGTGTTGCAGGATGAAGCGGCGGACGCCGAAAAGCGCTATGCCAGCGCCCAGCAACTGCGCGGTTACCTGCGCGGCTTGAACACGACGCGGGTGCTGGGCATGGCGGATTGGGAAGACCTGGACCGGCGCGTGACCCAGGAATGGCAAGAAACCGCTACAGCGCCGGGCGTTGCAGGTTGACCCATTCCTGCACCGATGGCCGCTGCCACTGGTGCCGGGCGTAGGCGACCAACTCGTCAGGCACACTGTCACCGCCCAGGATCAAGCGATTGAGCATCACGGCCAAGTCCACGTCAGCAATGGACCACGCGCCGAACAGGTTCGTCGGGTTGCCAGCCAACAGCGCCTGCGCTGCATCGATCAACTTGCGCGCCGCCGCTTGCGCCACGGGCGACAACGGCGGGGCCTTTTGCCCGTAAAACACCACCAAGGTCGAGCGCTCCTGGCGAATCGGCAACAGGTCGCTGCGCAACCACGCCTGGACCTGTCGCGCCCTCGCCCGCTGTCTTGGATCTGCCGGGTACACCGCTGTTTCAGGGTAGGCCTGATCCAGGTACTCACAGATCGCCGAAGACTCCGACAGCGCGAAGTCTCCCTCCACTAACGTCGGTACGCGTTGGGTCATCGACAGCCGGGCAAACTCCGCGGTCTGGTTGTGCGCCGCTTCAAGATCAAGGCTGACGGTCTCGAAGGCCAGGCCCTTTTCCCGCAGGGTGACGAACACCGACATCGCGTAAGGGCTGGTGAACATTGAATCAACGTAAAGGCGCAGCGGGCCATGGCTCATGAGCAGTCTCCCTGGGTGAGCCCTCACGCTACGAGATCTGCGCCGATAAAGACAATGCAGGGATTTTATGGGGGCATTCCTGGCGGGAATAGCAGCAATGATGGCAAGATCATAGCGATTAGCTACTCTGCGAAATCGGCCCTGCCTTTCGTAGTTCTTCAAGGAATGATCAGCTTATGAAACAAGCAGTTGTCGTCATCCACGGCATCGGCGAACAGCGCCCGATGGATACTTTACGCGGCTTCGTGGAAGCCATGATCCCGACGGACACGCCCGGCGGCACTCCGTTCTACTGGAGCAAGCCGGACCGGCTCTCGCGCAATTTCGACCTGCGTGTTCTGAAGTCGTCGGGGCGTACCAGCACGGATTTCTACGAGTATTACTGGGCTCACAAGATGCAAGGCACCAAGGTCGGCCATCTGCTGGGCTGGCTGTGGGATATCTTCAAGCGCCCGCGCCGCGACATTCCCGACGCCATCGTGCCGATCTGGCGCACCACCCGCTGGACGGTGATGGTGCTCCTGCTGCTGGTCGCTACCGGCACCCTGGCCACGGCCTGGGGCCAGTTCGATCACAGCGACAACCCCTTCGCACTGGTTCCACTGCTGGTCGGCGCCATCGGCCTGGGGTTGCGCTATTCCGCGCTGTCCTATTTGGGTGATGCGGCCCGCTACCTCAGCCCCAACCCGCAGAACGTAGTGGTGCGCGAACAGATCCGCGCAGATGGCGTGGAGTTGCTGCGCGCCCTGCACAAAAAGGGCGACTATGACCGCATCATCGTCGTCGGCCACAGCTTGGGCAGTGTGATTGCCTACGATATCGTCGGCTACCTGTGGCATGAACATCACGACCAACTGACCCAAGTCTTCCCCAGCAACCGCGAGCTGGCCAGCCGTTATGCCGACCACGCAGCACTGCAACCGGTGATCAAGGAAGCGCTGCCCAACGCCGGCGCGGCCCTCGACGGCAGCCTGGGCCGTACTTTGAGTTTTCGCGAGCAGCAGGCCGAAGCGTTTATCGAGCAGCGCGGCCTGGGCAACCCGTGGCGCATCACCGACCTGGTCACCGTCGGCAGCCCGATGGCGCATGCCAGCCTGCTGCTGGGCCGCAGTGTGAGTGACTTCAAAAAACGCATTGAGCGCCGCGAAGCCCCGGCCTGCCCGCCCACCGAGGACACCAAGGGCTACGGCTACAACGCCCGCCAGCCAGTGATGCTCGGCCAAAAACCGTTCACCCCGCAGTACCTGCATCATGCAGCGGCATTTGCCGTGACGCGCTGGACCAATCTCTACTTCCCGGCGCCCTTCGGCCTGTTTGGTGATGTCGTCGGCGGCCCGGTCAAGCCAGTGATGGGCGCAGGCGTGCTGGACCTGCCGGTAACCGTGGGCAAATGGAAAGGCTGGCTCGCCCGCTCCTGGCTGAGCCACACCCATTACTGGAGCGAGCGCGGCGGCGCCCAGGGCTACCTCGGCACGCTGGGCGAGGATGACAACGCAATCAGCCACGGCCCGCGTCCTTCGGCCACCGAAGCGTTGCGCTGGGCGGTCGACCTCAAGGGTCTGCGGCGCTTTCGTCCAGCGCCCGCCAAGGTACCCCTGGCGCAGGCCGAAGCCTAGCCTGCGAAGCCGCCGGCCTGGAGAAATGCCTGTTCCTGTGGCGTGGTTACCCTGGCCAGCACCGCATTGCGATGGGGGAAACGCCCGAACCGTTGGATGATGTTCGCGTGCTCATTGGCCCAGTGGCGGGTGCTGGCATCCAGGTGCTGGTTCAACGCCACCGAACGCTGCTGATCCGCCGGGTCTTCCGAATGCTCAAACGGCAAATAACAGAACGCGCGTAGTTCGGGCTCGACAAGCTGGTCGAGCCCGCCCTCGACCATGCGGTGTGCGTACAAACGCGCCAGCGGGTCGGTGGCAAACATATGCGCGGTACCGCGAAACGCATTGCGTGGGTATTGATCCAGCAGGATCAGCAACGCCAGCGCGCCATGGGCTGAACCCAGCCAGCCTTCCAACTCGCGCCGTGCCGCCTGCATGTGGGTCGCGTGAAACCCGTCGCGAAAGGCTGCGTCAAATTCGTCGTCCTTGGCGAACCAGCGCTTGGGCCCGGCCTGCTTCCAGAACTGAATCACCGCCTCGATAGACTGCCCATTCATGCCTGCCATCTTTCTCTCCACTCAACCTGCCTATTTCATTATCGACGCCGACAGAATCGATTAAGTTTCTCAACCTGAAGCCTTAACCGCTTCGAAACGACCGCGCCACTGCCCATAGGGTGTACCTGATGATCCACCGTCTTGCCCAGGTTTTCAGTGATTCCAATAGCCATGTGCGTGCCAAACTGTTTGGCATCTACGGGATCTTTATCGCCAGTCGAGCCCTCTCGGGGATGCTGTATCGCTGGAAGGGGTTTGACCGCATCGAGGTCAACCCCAAGTAAGGTTGGCCCCGTCGGTCAGAGGTTTGGATCACGCCAGTTCAGCGCGCAGTTGACGCGCCGCCGCGACCATGTGGATCAGCGCCGCTTCAGTCTCAGGCCAGGCACGGGTCTTCAAACCGCAATCCGGGTTGACCCACAGACGCTCGGCCGGAATCCGTTTGGCCGCCTTGCGCAGCAAGTTAACCATTTGTGCAACATCCGGCACGCGTGGCGAGTGGATGTCGTAGACACCCGGGCCGATTTCGTTCGGGTAAGCGAAGGCTCCGAACGCGTCCAGCAACTCCATGTCCGAGCGCGACGTCTCGATGGTGATGACGTCGGCATCCATGGCCGCAATGGACTCGATCACATCGTTGAACTCGCTGTAGCACATGTGGGTGTGGATCTGGGTTTCATCGCGCACCCCGCAGGCGCACAGACGGAACACTTCGGTCGCCCAGTCCAGGTAGTGCTGCCACTGCGCCTGGCGCAAAGGCAGCCCTTCACGGAACGCGGCTTCGTCGATTTGGACGATCTTGATGCCGGCGGCTTCCAGGTCGACCACCTCGTCACGGATGGCCAAGGCCAGTTGACGCGCCTGCACTTCGCGGCTCACGTCTTCCCGTGGGAAAGACCACATCAGCAGGGTCACCGGGCCGGTCAGCATGCCCTTCATGACCTTGCTGGTCAGGCCCTGGGCGTAGCGGATCCACTCCACCGTCATGGCTTTGGGGCGGCTCAGGTCGCCGAAGATCACCGCCGGTTTCACGCAGCGCGAACCGTAGCTCTGGACCCAGCCGAAGCGGGTGAACACGTAGCCGTCCAGTTGCTCGGCGAAGTATTCAACCATGTCGTTGCGCTCGGCTTCACCGTGCACCAGCACATCCAGGCCCAGGTTTTCCTGCACTTCAACGGCGTGTTTGATCTCGCTGTGCATGGCTTCGACGTATTCGGCTTCACTCAGCTTGCCGGTTTTGAAGGACTGGCGCGCCAGGCGGATCGAGGCGGTTTGCGGGAATGAACCGATGGTGGTGGTCGGGAACAGCGGCAGGTTCAGGCCGGCACGCTGTTTGTTGATACGCTGCGCGAACAGCGACTGGCGCTGCGTGTCCTTGGCGGTGATTGCCGCCACACGGGCTTGCACGGCCGGCTTGTGAATGCGTGGCGAAGCGGCGCGGGCCGCTTGTACCGCGCGGCTTTGCGCCAGGGCGGCGAGCACGTTCGGTGCTTCGGGCTCAGTGACAGCCTGGGCCAGCACCGCGACTTCCGAGCACTTCTGCAGGGCGAACGCCAACCAGCTTTTCAGTTCGGCATCCAGCGTGTCTTCACGGTTCAAGTCAACCGGGCTGTGCAGCAGCGAGCAGGACGGTGCCACCCACAGGCGATCACCCAATTTCTCATGCGCATGTTGCAAAGTCGCCAGGGCTTTTTCCAGGTCGCAACGCCAGACGTTACGGCCGTTGACGACCCCCAACGACAACACTTTATAAGCCGGCAAGCGGTCGAGGATCGTCGGGTATTGGTCCGGCGCACGCACCAGGTCGATGTGCAGGCCGTCGACCGGCAGGTTAGCGGCCAGGCCCAGGTTCTCTTCGAGGCCGCCGAAGTAAGTGGCCACCAGCTTTTTCAGCGGGTCACGCTGGATCAGGTTGTAGGCACGCTCAAAAGCGTTTTTCCACGCTTGTGGCAGGTCCAGCACCAGGATTGGCTCGTCAATCTGCACCCACTCAACGCCCAGGTCAGCCAGGCGCTGGAAGATCTGGCCGTACAGCGGCAGCAGGCGCTCGAGCAGGTCGAGCTTGTCGAAGTCGCCGCCCTTGGCCTTGCCCAGCCACAGGTAAGTCAGCGGGCCGATAATGACCGGCTTGACGTTATGGCCCAGGTCACGGGCTTCCTGCACTTCTTCAAACAACTCATCCCAACCCAGGTGGAACTGCTGATCGGCGCTGAATTCGGGTACCAGATAGTGGTAGTTGGTGTCGAACCACTTGGTCATTTCCTGAGCGTGGGCACCGCCGCAGCAGCTGTCACTGGCGCCACGGGCCATGCCGAACAGGGTATGCAACGTGGCTTTGCCATCCGCCGGGCGGAAACGCTCAGGGATCACGCCGAACATCAGCGAATGTGTCAGTACCTGGTCATACCAGGCGAAGTCACCGGCGGGCAGCAATTCGATACCGGCCTTTTTCTGCAGGTCCCAGTGGGTCTTGCGCAGGTCACGGCCGACGGCACGCAGGCCCGCTTCGTCGAGTTCACCCTTCCAAAACGCTTCCTGCGCTTTTTTCAGTTCACGATCGCGTCCAATGCGCGGAAATCCAAGGGAATGAGCGACTGCCATGACATACAACTCCAACGTAGGTATTTATGGCAGCCATTGTCGACAGATGCTGATAGTGAGACAAACTCATTTTATTTCAGACGAACACAAGATTTGCTCATGTTTAAATCAGGTGCAGGTAGAACGCGTGAAACATGAAATACGCACACGCGGCCAGTGCTATCCCCATGCAGCGGTTGAAGACGGTAAACGCCGACGTCCCGCTGATTCGCCGTCCCAGCACCGCCCCAAGCAACGCGTAGACCCAAGGCGCGCCGAACGCACCGCACGCCAGTAATGCCGACACTCCAGCAATGGACGCACCGCTGATATGCGCCGCCGGCAACATCACGCTGGTGATCGGCAGTACCGCCATGATGCCTTTGGGATTAAGCAACTGAATCACCAGGCCGTTCCAGAACGTGAGGGTTTTACCCGGCTCACGTGAAGCGTCCTCGACAACCGTGCGCGCGGTGAACACCTGATAGGCCAGATACAGTGTGTAAACGCCGCCGACCAGCGAGATATACGGTAGTGCCGCTTGGGAAATGATCGCCTCGCCGGTGTAACCAAACAGTACGAACAGCAACAGCATCGCGCAGCCTACGCCGATGAAGAAACCGGTGGAGCGGCGGAATTTGCCGGTGAGCCCGGCATTCAGGCCCATGAAATTTACCGGACCCGGGCTGTACATGACGCTGAAGGCGTAGAGAAAGATGTCCATGGAAAACCTGCCGTAGAAGAAGTGCGGCGAGTCTACCGAGGCGGTTTGCGCTGAATCTTGTACGTTTGTGGTTCACTGCTGCGCCTGTCGTGCAAACCACTCCATGACCACTGCACAACCGGGGTGAGACGCCGCCATGGGTTGCAGGCACAGTGCATACACCCCACCGGTCTCCAAAGGTTCGCCCAACGGCACCACCAGCACGCCCCGCTCGATGGATTCGACGGCCAGCGTCAGGTCGGTCATCGCCACACCCAACCCACGGGCGGCGGCGTCCAGCGCCAGTTCATCGAGGTTGAACGGAATATGGCGGTATTCCTCCAGCGCGCCCGCACCGTTGGCGGCCAGCCACACGCGCCAATCCTGCTTGTCCACCGAACGGTGCAGCAGCGCCATGTGGCGCAGGTCGTCCAGTGTGGTCAGCGGCCCCAGCCCGGGAGCGCACACCGGCACCAGTTTTTCCTCGAACAACGTCAGGCACGCCGGATCGTTCGGCGGCTGGGGCAGGTATTGGATGTAAGCATCACTGTCGCCGGCAGGCTCGACCGCTTCGGTGGCGACGGTCTCGATGGCCAGCGAAATGTCTGGGTGCAGCCGGTAGAAATCACTCAGCTTCGGCAGCAGCCAACGCACGGCCAACGACACATGCAGGCGAATCCGAAACGGGCGTTTCTGCGGGGAGATCCGGTCCTCCAGCACCTTGAGCTGCGCGAGGATACTGCGCGCACATGCCAGCACTTGCTCGCCTTCGACAGTAACGCGCAGGCTGCGACTGGTGCGGGTGAACAGCGCCACGCCGAAATGGCTTTCCAATTGCTGGATTTGGCGACTGACCGCGCTTTGGGTCAGGCACAGCGTATGCGCGGCCTGAGTGAAGCTGGCGCTGTCACTGACTTCCACCAGCGCCTGCAGGCCTTGCAAGGACGGCACGTGACGAATCTTATCCATGCGTTTTCCGAATAACTGGATGATTTTATAACGTTGGTTGTATCACCCAACTCCCTATAAATTCTAGCCATCGACTTAAATCATCCATGCAATCAACGCATGCAGCCGAGGCAAACGTGGACAATACCTGTGGCTGGATAGACCAAACCGACCCCCTACCCGCCCGGGACGCCTTGAAGGGCGCGCAACAGGCCGATTGGCTGGTGATCGGCGCCGGCATCACCGGGCTGTGTGCCGCCCACAGCCTCGCGGCCCTGCACCCTGAAGCACGCATCGTGATCGTCGACCGTCAATACGCTGCACAAGGTGCCTCGGCGCGGAACTCGGGGTTTGTGGTGGCCCATGAACACCCGGCTGAAAACGAGTTGTTGGGCCGCCCAGAGTTCGCAGGATTCGAGGTGGACACTGCCATCTCTCGGGCCGCCAGCGACGAGGTGCACCAGCGCATCACTCGCCATGGCATCGACTGCGACTTTCGCGACAATGGCTACTTCTTTGCCGTGCATGACGCCGACAAACTCAACCAGGTCGACGACAAACTTGCCACCCTGCGCGCCCTCGGTGCCTCTGCGCAATTTCTGCAAGGCGACGTACTGCACCAGAAGCTCGGCACCGCGCATTACCAGGCCGGAATCTGGTGTGGCAACGGCAACGCCCTGCTGCAACCGGCCAAATATGTGAAGGGTTTGCTGGCGGCGTTACCTGCATCGGTCAGTCTGTTTGAAAACACCGATATCACCGGTATGGAACGCATGAGCAACGGCGCCATTCGCGCGACCAGCCGGGCCGGGAGTATCGAAGCACGGCACGTGCTGGTGTGCCTGAACGCCTTTATCCCCCGCGTCGGCCTGGACCACAGCGCCACCTTCCCCATGGAACTGAGCGCGAGCCTCACCCGCCCGCTGACGGAAAAAGAATGCGCCGCCGAACCCTGGGGCGTGCTGTCAACGCGACCACTCGGCGCAACGGTCCGCTTGACCCCGGACCGGCGCGTGATGATCCGCAACACGGCCGAGTACCGCACGCGTGACTTGTCCAATGGCGACTTACTGCAACGGCGCCACCACCATGTGCGTGGTTTGCAACGACGCTTCCCGTGGCTCACCGAGCAGGACATTCAATACACCTGGACCGGTCACCTCAGCGCGTCGCGGTCCGGCCAGCCCTACTTCGCCAAGGTCGAAAACAACCTGTACGCCATTGCCGGCTGCAATGGTTCCGGTGTTGCGCGCGGCACGTTGTGGGGGCGGCTGATGGCGGAGTGGGCCTCGGGGCAAAGCTCGCCGTTACTGCAATCGGTCATTCAGCGTGCGCAACCTGGCTGGTTGCCGCCGCGCGCGCTGTTTGACCTTGGTGCCCTGTTGCGCATGCGCGTCGAAGCCGTGCGTGCCCGTTCAGAAATTTAAAACAAAAAAGGTGAATGCAATGCACATCAACCGATTGTCCGTGGCCGTTTTGCTCAGCACGTTTTCAGTGGCCAGCTATGCCGCCGAAGAGGTCAACATCTCCAATTGGAACGGCTATATTGCCGACGACACCCTGCCACGTTTTACCCAAACCACCGGTATCAAGGCCACCTACGACATTCATGACAGCAACAAAGTGCTCGAATCGAAGTTGATGACCGGCAACACCGGCTACGACGTGGTCAGCCCCTCGAACCATTTCCTGTCGCGACTGATCAAAGCCGGAGCCATCCAGAAGCTGGACCGCAGCCAGTTACCGAACTGGAAAAACCTCGACCCGGTGCTGATGAAAAAACTTGAGGTCAACGACCCGGGCAATCAGTACGGCTTCCCCTACATGTGGGGCACAGCGGGCATCGGCTACAACGTCGAGAAGATCAAGGCGATCTTTGGCAACACCGACGTTACCCGCTCGTGGAAGATGTTCTTTGATGAAGACACCCTCAAGAAACTCAGCACCTGCGGCGTAGCGATCATCGACAACCCCACGCAGATCCTGCCCATCACCCTCAACTACCTCGGGCTGCCCCACCACAGCCATGAGCCCGCCGACTATAAAAAAGCCGAGCAGGCGCTGTTGAAGATCCGGCCTTACATCCAATACTTCCACGCCTCCAAATACATCAGTGACCTGGCCAACGGCAATATTTGCGCGGTTATCGGTTTCAACGGCGACGTGGTGCAAGCGGCCACCAGCGCGAAGGAAGCCAAAAACGGTATCGAGATCGCCTACTCCATCCCCGAGGAAGGCTCGACGCTCTGGATGGACATGGTGGTGATGCCCAAAGCCGCACCCCATGAAAAGAACGCCTACGCTTACATGAATTACCTGCTCGACCCCAAGGTGATCGCCAACATCAGCAACAGCATCCACTACGCCAACCCCAATAGTGCGGCAGATGAATTTCTGACGCCTGCGGTGAAGCAGGACCTGGCGATCTATCCGCCGAAAAGTGTGATGGACAAGTTGTTTATCGTCGAAGACTTGCCGCCGGCGATAGCACGATTGGCCACACGGCTGTGGACCAAATTGAAGACCAACACATAAGCGCAGCCACCGCTGGCCGTACCCCTTGGATTGCGCATAACATGGATAAAAACAAACACTAAAATGAGCCCTCATGATCAAAGCCAGCCTGCGCAGTCACCTGACCCTTTGGTTTGCCGGTTTGTCGTTGCTCACGCTGCTGAGCGTGGGCTTGTATGTCGGCCATATCGCCACGGAGCAGATGAAGCAGGCCAGCGGTAATACGCTGCTCAGTACGGCGCGCTCGACGGCCGCGCTATTGGCTGTGCAACTGCGCGAGCGCCAGCTGGAAGTGTCGGTGTTGAGCAAGGCACCGATCATGCGCAGGGGCAACCTGGACGCGCCGGATATCCTGACCTTGATGCAACTGCGCACCCAATCGCGCGTCGACTACGCGTGGATGGGTGTGGTCGACACCGAGGGGCGCGTGCGCCAGGCGGTCAACGGGCTGCTGGTCAATCAATCGGTGCAACAGCGGCCGTGGTTTCAGGCAGGCCTGCACGCCGAGTACACCGGTGATCCCCACGAAGCCGTCTTGCTCGCCAAGCTGCTGCCCGGCACGGCGAATGGCGAGCCGCTGCGCTTTATCGATTTCGCCGCGCCGATTCGCAATGCCGACGGCGAGACCATCGGCGTACTGGGCGCCCATGCCCACTGGAGCTGGGTTACCCAGATCGTCGATTCCGCCGTGATGCAAAAGGATGCTATCCCCGATATCGAGGCGCTGATTGTCGACGTCGATGGCAAGGTGCTTTACCCCGAATTGCTCGCAGGCGAGCACATGCCGCCCGACGCATTGCTCACGCCCTCCGGCTGGTCCACGGGCAACGGCTATGTCACCGCCTCGGTCGCCGTCCCGAGCCCGACAAATGCCAAAATGACCTGGTACATCATGGTGCGCCAACCGTTGGATGTCGCACTCCAACCGGCGCATACCTTGCTCTACAAGTTACTGATACTGGGACTACTCGCAGCGATTATCTTCGTACTTGCCGCTTACTACATCGCATCATCACTCAGCCGTCCCATCGAGCGCCTGGCCAAGTCAGCCAAGCAAGTGCAGGACCAACAGCCCGGCGCCGTCTTCCCGCAGGAACATTCGGTGCTGGAAATCGCTCAACTGGGCCGGTCCATCAGCAGCATGACCCAATCGCTGCTCGCCAAAGAGCGCGAACTGCAGGAAGCCAACGCCTCCCTGGAGGCCACGGTCGCCCAGCGCACCGCCGACCTCACACAAGCCAATGCCGACCTCTTGAGCCTGGCCACACACGACGCGCTGACCGGCGTCTACAACCGCCGCCGCTTCGATGAAAAACTCGCCGAGAACAGCCTGCTGTTCCAACGCACCGGCCGCACCTTCGCCCTGCTGCTGATCGACGCAGACTACTTCAAGCGCGTCAACGACACCTACGGCCACGCGGTAGGCGATGACGTGTTATGCCAACTGGCGACGCTGATCCAGAGCAACACCCGCGCCACCGACTTTGTCGCGCGCTACGGCGGTGAAGAGTTCGCGGTATTGCTGCCGGAAGTTGAAAAGCCCGACAGCCCCGACGTCGTCGCCGAGAAAATCCGGGCCGCCGTGGCTGCGGCGAAATTTCCGACGGCGGGCCAAGTCACAGTGAGTATTGGCGTGAGCATCGCCCAGCCTTCGGACCGGGATTCTTTGGCCCTGCTCAAGCGCGCCGATATGCAGCTGTATGAGGCCAAGGCTGCGGGCAGAAATCGGGTGGTGTGAACGAGGCTAATCAATCCACAACAGCGGTTGATTCAGCACAGTTTCAGTTGCATTGAGTCCAGGGGCGCCTGGTATAGCGGGTAGTCTTAGTGATACAGGCCAGCGAAGACAAAGCACGCGCCTCAAAAGAACCTTGAGGCGCGGTGCGTCTGCCACCTACATTAATGGAATCGAATAGCTCACAAACACCCGATTCTGATCCTGGTCGCGCGCCACGTCGCTGCGCGACATACCGTTGCGCCAGCCGAACCCGACGTTCTTGAACGTACCGCTCTGCACCACGTAATCCAGGGAGATATCCCGCTCCCATTCGCTGGCATTGTTGCCGGCGGTGGTGAGGATATGGTCGCCCTTCAAATACATCACTGACGCCTTCAGGCCTGGCAGGCCCAGCGCGACGAAGTCGTAGGCATATTGCGCGAAGGCAGTACGCTCACCGGCCTGGATGAAGGTCTGCACCGTGCGGTCGGTGTAGAGGTACAGGCTGGAGCCACCCTCCCCTTTGTTCACCAGGCCACCCTGGTTGAGTTGGGCGAAGTTGCTGTCGTCGGAGACTTGCTGGTAACCGGCGGTGATCGCATGGGGCCCCAGGGAGTAAATGAAGGCGGCACTCCAAGTGTTGTTGTCGATTTCGCCGTCGCCGTTCTTGGTATAGCCGCCGAACTTATAACCTTCGGCGCGCCCGGCAGCGCTGCTGTTTTTGCCGTCGGTGGTGGTCTTGAAGTAACGCAGGTCGGTTTTCAGTGAGCCGTAGTCGCCCAGCGGCAACACATGGATCAAACCGGCGAAGTGCTGTTGGTAATAGTCTTCAAGGTTGGCGTAGTAGTACTGGACCAGCAGGTCCTTGTTCACTTGGTAGTCGGCACCGGCGTAGTTGAATTTATTGCTTTCCCGGGTGCCGCCCGCCGCTGCCAGGCCACTGCTGTCGCTGGAGCCACGGCCGGTGGTGCGTTGCAGTTGACCGCCGATCAGGGTCAGGTTGTCGATGTCTTTACTGGTGACCTGCCCGCCTTCGAAGGATTGCGGTAACAGGCGGCCATCGTTGCTCACCAGGATCGGCAGGTTCGGCCGCAGGTAGCCGTAGCGCAACTCGGTCTTGGCGAAACGCGCCTTGGCCGTCGCGCCAGCACGTGTCCAGCTGTCCGCCGCTTTGCCGTCATCGTTGGGGATCATCGAGCTGCCCACGTGGCGGCCAGCGCCGCTGTCGAGGGTCACGCCGAGCATGCCGACGGCGTCAAGGCCAAAACCGACGGTGCCCTCGGTAAAGCCCGACTGGTAGTTGAGGATAAACGCCTGGCCCCACTCTTCGGTCTTCGACGGTGCGGCGGCGCCGTCACGGTTGTCGTTATTGAAGTAGAAGTTGCGCATGCTCAAGTTGGCTTTGCTGTCACTCAGGAAGTCGGCGCTCGCCAAGGGGCTCAGGGCAATGCCCAGGCCGCCGGTCAATACGCTTAATACATTCAACGTGGCTTTCATCAGGACGAACTCCGGCGCGGAATCCAGGTTCCGGGCGCAAAAAAAGGCAGCAGGAAGCACGCGGCCCCATTGAGTGGGCCGGTGCACTAACGAGCGTTTAAGTACTTAGTTGAGTGAAGTGAACCTCCGTAAAACCTCAGTCAATCAATCCATGAGCGTCATAAAACGGATACGGCCCCGGGTAATCCCCGAACACGCCGTTGTGGCTGATCAACCCTTGCTGTTCATCCCAGCGGTGCAGCAGGTAACCCGCCGGCTCCAGGTTGAAATGCGCGGGCGCGGCGTCTTGCAGGTCGAGCACGATCTGGTGGGAAGTGCCGGGGCACACACAACTCAAGCTACCGCCGAAACGCCGTTGCATGGGCCGATGTAAATGCCCGCATAACAGGCGCTCCACCTGAGGGTGGCGGGCAACGACGCGCTCCAAAGCGGCGGCGTTGATAAAGGCTTCGCGGTCCATATGGCCAATGCCGCTGATAAACGGCGGGTGATGCAGGATCAACAAGGTCGGCGCAGCGGGACGCAGCGCCAACTGTTCGTCGAGCCACTGCAACTGGCTGTCCAGCAACTGGCCGCCATGGCCACCGGGAATGGTCGAGTCGAGGCCGATCAGACGCAGCGGATGTTCGTCCACTACCCAATCCAAAGGGCCCTCTGCCGAAGCGGGTAAATAAGCGTGATCGCGGAAGGCATCCAGCAACGGACCGCGCGTGTCATGGTTGCCGGGCACCAGGTAGCAAGGCATCTGCAGGCGCGCCAGCTCAGGGTGCAGCACGGCGTATTCGTCGGCGCGACCGAAGTCCACCAGGTCGCCGCTGACCACCACAATATCGGGCCTGGGGTAGCTGGCGTTCAGATGATCGACGGCACGGCGCAGCGCGCCCAGGGTATCGACAACGCCATAGGTCAAGCGATTGCCGGCTTTAAGGTGCAAATCGCTGATCTGCGCAACAAGAAACGGACGGTTCAAAATAAGCTCTCACGCATTCAGGGTGAACAACATGTGCGGCGCAATGGCCAGGGCAATCGGCGCGCCGACGCTGTGCAACTGGTTGTCGCTGCTGTCCACCAGCAGCGGTTGTGGGCCGCCGACATCCACCAACAAACGGCTTTGTGCGCCCTGGAAGAACTGCGCCAACAGGTGGCCGTGCAAGTGCCCCTCGCCCTCCATCACGCGCAGGTGTTCGGGGCGGCAGTACACGGTGCCGGGGCGGTCGGCGGCGTGCCACGGCAGTTCACCGCCGCAGACTTTCAGGCCATGGGCGGTGCGGTCGAGTACCACGAAGGCATTGAGATTGCCGACAAAACCGGCGACGAAGGCGTTGGCCGGTTGCTGATAGATCTGCCGTGGGCTTGCCAGTTGCGCTACACGCCCCTGCTCCATCACCAGGATGCGGTCGCCCAGGGCCATGGCTTCGCCCTGATCGTGGGTGACAAATACCGAGGTGATGCCGAGCCCGCGCAGCAGTTGGTCCAACTCACTGCGCAACCGCTCGCGCAATTGCGCATCGAGGGCGGCCAGGGGTTCATCCAGCAACAGCACTTTAGGTCGCGGAGCCAGCGCCCGAGCCAGGGCCACGCGCTGACGCTGCCCCCCCGAGAGTTCATGGATGCTGCGCTTGCCGTGGTGCTGCAAGCCCACCAGTTCCAGTAACTCTTCACAGCGCTTGTTGCGCGCCGGCGCCGACACACCGCGAATCTTCAAGCCGTAGACGATGTTGCCGGCCACATCCAGGTTAGGAAACAGCGCGTAGTTCTGGAACACCATGCCCACATCGCGACGCTCGATGGGCAGGCGGGTGACGTCTTGATCGCCGAAAAACACCTGGCCCACGTCCGGGCGCTCCAGGCCGGCAATCAGGCGCAGGGTCGTGGTTTTGCCACAGCCGGATGGGCCGAGAATGGCCAGGGTTTCACCGCCCTCGACAGTCAAGTTCAAGTCATGCACGGCCACGGTGCCGTCGGCGAATGCCTTGCGACAGCCCTGCAACCGGATAGTGATAGCGGTCATCGACGCTCTCCACGGGACAAACGAGCACTGATGGCCTGCAGCGCAATCAGCAGCGGCACGATCATCAGCAAAAAGATAAGGGTGTAGGCGCTGGCGATTTCCAGGCGGGCCGAGGCGTAGCTGTCGGCCAGGCCTACGGGCAGCGTTTTGGTCATGGGTGTATGCAGCATCCACGTCAGGTTGAATTCACCCAGGCTCAGGGTCACCACCATCAGCACGCCGGCGAGAATCCCCGCCCGGCAGTTCGGTACTACCACGCTGAAGAAGCGCTTGATCGGCCCTGCACCGAGGCTCGCCGCCGCCTCCTCCAGCACCGGCAGTTGCTGGCGTTGCATCACGGCCATCACCGGGCGCACCAGAAACGGCAAGGTGAACAGCACGTGGCCGACGAGGATGAACAGCCAGCTGCTGCGAAACGTGCCGAACTGGCCGTAGGTCAGCAGCAACGCCAACGCACTGGCCAACCCCGGCATTGCCACCGGTAGCACCATCAGCTCTTCGAAGGCGCGACTGAAGCGGTTGTTCATCCGCACCAGGGCATATGCCGCAGGTACGCCGATCACGCAGACGCATACCGCGCAGGCCAGGGCCAATTGCAGTGACAGCCACACGGTCGGCGAATAGGCCTGCCACACCTGGATCAGCCAGTCGAAGGTCAACCCACTGGACAGACCTACAAAGAAGTTGCGGGTCAACCCGGCCAACAATGACATCACCACCGGCACCAACATGAAGGCGCACACCAGCAGGGTAAACAGCAGTTGAATCACAAACAGCGAAGAGCGCTTCACAGGACTGTCCCCGCGTTTTTCACCAGCCGCCGTGTCAACAGCAACACGGCCCAGGTCACCGCCCCCAGCACCACTGACAGCGCAGCGGCGACGGCAAAGTTGGCGTAGTTGGTGAACACGTTGTAGATCGCCACCGGGGTGACGTTCAGTCGCGTGCCCAAGGTAAAGGCTGTACCAAATGCGCCCATTGAGGTGGCAAAGCAGATCGCCCCGCAGGAGGCCAGCGCGGGTGCCAGGCCCGGCACGATGACGTCGCACACCACGCGCCAATGGCCTGCCCCCAATGAATGAGCGGCTTCTTCGAGGCTACGGTCGAGGCTTTCGCACGCCGCCATCACCGTGAGAATCACCCGTGGAATCGAGAAGTACAGGTAGCCCACGAACAGCCCGGCCAACGAATACGCAAAGATCCAGCGCTCACCGGCCAGTTGCAGACCCAAGGCAGCGAACAGGCCTTGGCGCCCGGCCAACAGGATCACCAGAAAGCCCACCACCACCCCGGGAAACGCCAGCGGAAAGGTCAAGAGCGCCACCAGCGCCGAGCGCCCGAAGAACTGCTGACGCGCAAGAAAGACGCCGCTGATGCCGCCGATCAGTAACGCGACCAACGTCACCACCAGCGCAAGGATCACGGTTTGCCCCAGGCTGCCCAGGTACTGCGCACTGCTGAGCACCTGCCAATAACCGCTGCCTTGGCTGTCGCGGCTTTGCGCGCCGAGCACCACCAGGTGCGCCAGCGGCAACAGCCAGAACGCGAGCAGCACCGCAAAGGCCGGGGCCAATGCCCAGGCGGCGTGTTTTGCCGATGCGGCCACTTACTTGACCTCGTTCAGGTAACGGGCGGCGAAGGCTTCCTGCACAGCGGCCATTTTTTCGTAATCGACCACGCCGGCACGCGCGTAGTCGCTGTCAGGCAGGAACTGCGCGGCCACATCGGCCGGCATTTTCATCGGCCGTACAGGGCGCAGGTAGGCCTTGGCCCAGAGCGCCTGGCCTGCGTCGGACAGCACGAAGTCGAGGACCTTTTCGGCATTCGCGCGATGCGGCGCGTTAGCCACCAGGCTCATCACGTACGGCACGCTGATGCTGCCCTCTTTGGGGATCACGAAGGCGACATTGGCGTTGTCCTTGTAACGCGCGCGGTAGGCGTTGAAGTCGTAGTCCACCAGGATCGGCAGCTCGCCGGACAGCACCCGCGCATAGGCCGTCTGCTTGGGCACGATGGGCGCGTTTTTCGCGAGCTTCTGGAAGTAGTCGATGGCTGGGGCGAAGTTATCCAGGTCACCGCCCAGCGCACGGTTGATCGCCACGGCCGAGACGTAGCCCACAAACGCACTGGACGGGTCCAGGTAACCGACCATGCCTTTGTACTCAGGTTTGAGCAGGTCGGCCCAGCCTTGCGGCACAGGCAAGCCGCCCAGCGCGTCGACGTTGACCATGATGCCCAAGGTGCCGGAGTGAATCGCAAACCAGTGGCCGGCCGGGTCCTTCAACCCGGCCGGGATCTGCTCCCAGCCTTTGGGTGTGTAGGTGTCGACCACCTGGGCTTTTTGCGCCTGCAGGCCGAAGGTCACGCCGTAATACACCACGTCCGCCACCGGCGCGGCTTTCTCGGCCACCAACTGCGCCAGGGACTGGCCGGAGTTCTTGTTGTCCAGCGGCACCTGCACGCCGGTGCTGGCGGCGATGGCCTTGAGTTGGCTGCCCCAGTCCGCCCAGTCGGGCGGGCAGTTGTAGCAAATCGCGGTTTCGGCGGCGTGGGCCAGGCTGGCCGCGCCGCACAGCAGCAAGGCTGCCAAGGTTTTACTGAACGCGCGCATCAAGCGTCTCCTCATGGGGTTGAGTGCTTTCGCCGGGCCGGATATGGCAAGGCAGGCAATGGGAAATCGGGGAGTTACCGGCGATCTGCGCCAGCAGTTGATCAATCACGGTGCTGGCGAGCAGCGCGATGGGTTGCACCACGCTGCACAGGGTCGGGTGCATCTGGGTGCCAAGCGATATGCCATCAAAGCCCATGACCGAGAGTTGCTCAGGCACATTCCAGGCGTTGCGGCGCAACTCGGCGATCAGGCTGATGGCAAGAAAATCGTTGGAGCACACCAGCGCGGTCGGTGCCTGGGGGCCTTGCAGAAAGGGCTCGATGGCCGCGAACTCGGCCTGGGTGTGGGCCGGCATCTCGATGACCGGGCGGCTGTCGAGCCCGTACGCTTTCATCGCGTCGCAATAACCGGCGTAACGCAGGCGAGCGCGATCAGACTGCAATGCGGGGCCGGCGACCATGCTGATGCGTCGGTGCCCCGCTTCCAGCAAATAACGCGTGGCCAGGGCCATACCCGCGCGGTTATCGACCGACACCGCGCTGTAGCCGGGATTGCTCGGTTGGTGATACGCCAGCACGAACGGCGTTTGTTCGGTGGCGAGGCTGTTGAGCACGCTGTTGCTTTCGGCGTCGGTCACCGTCAGCACCAGGCCGTCGACGCGTTGGCGCAACAACTCTTCCACCACCACGCTTTCGCGTTCGCTGCTGTAGTCGGTGGTCGCCAGCAACAGGCTGTAGCCGCGCAACCGTGCCGCACGCTCCATGGCCTGGAACTGTTCGGCGAAAACCGGGTTGAGCAGGTTGGGCACCACTACGCCAATCAGCTGGGTGGTTTGCAGGCGCAATTGGCGGCCGAGCAAATTGGGCCGAAAGCCCAGCTCACGAGCGGCGGCGAACACCTGCTCACGGGTGGCCGGGCGCACCTGGTCGGGTGAGGCAAAGGTGCGGGCGGCGGTGGCGCGGGATACGCCAGCCAGCCGTGCAACGTCTTTCAAGTCAGTCATTGTCACTCGCTTGAGATCGATCTCATTGGCGAGGACAGTAGCGAGGGAATGTGGCAGGAAGGTGGTGGGCAGATGACGGTTTGATGTCAGTGCTGTCCGCTTCAGTTGAGGCGGCTTTTAACCGAGAGTGTTCATTAACGATGCACCCACCTCACTTCTCACCCTCATCGAGTGTTTGAAATCACACCCCGCATGTATTGATTTAAATCGCGAAAATCCTGAACCTTCCAGGCAAAGGGCGAGAGCTTTACTCCGTTCTCTTGCAACGTCCTTGGGATCAAGTCTCCATTGGGACGAAGTATTATCGATGACACAATAACGCCCGGATAATCGTTGAGCCGTTTCTTGAAAGCAGACGTTGTAAGGTCAGGTGTAGGCGGATTGCTCTTATGCGCCAAGGGCCCTGTTCCCTTGAGGTCTGTTCCGTGGCACATCACACACCGCTGCGAATAGAGGTTTTTACCATTGGTGTTATCTGCGGCGGAGGGTGAAGTTTGAATGAGCGATAACATGCCCAGCGACGCGATGAGTACTATTTTTGTTTTCATGTTTTATGGGGCCTTGTTGTAAAAATAAGCGCTGAACCAAGGGCAAAAGCCGCAAGGCTATTGCAACACTTAATATCCTCGATAACGTTTGAACTGCGGCTCCCAGGCGCTGACTTCGCGGGACGTGACGTTCAACTCAAACGGTGTTTCGCCTGGCCTGCCCAGCGCGAAAACAAAACTCTAAGCTATTGATTCAAATCAGAAATAACTTTTAAGCTGGTGAGAGATCCGTCATTCTCCATTGCGTTGCCCTTGCTGGCAAGGATCGCCCAGAGAGGCTTATGAGCAATCTCGGCTCAACGTGATGTGTGCGCTTCATCAAGGCAGTTGCGCTCACCGTCGGTCGGTGTCATACCCCTGGACAGTCATATTCAGGCGCTATCCTTGGAAACCCGGCGCGCAAAATCCGCCCGCTAACCTTTCGATTCGATCCAAGTGCGGGCACAATGCGTGTCCTTTTTTGGCAGGCACCGCCGCAGGCTCTCAAAAATGATCAAAACGCCGTACTACCTCATCGATAAACAGAAGCTTCTGGTCAACATGCAGAAGATTGCTTACGTGCGCGAACAGTCCGGCGCCAAGGCCCTGCTGGCGCTCAAGTGCTTTGCCACCTGGTCGGTGTTCGACTTGATGCAGGAATACATGGACGGCACCACCTCGTCGTCGCTGTACGAGTTGAAGCTCGGCCGCCAGAAGTTCGAAGGCGAGGCGCACGCCTACAGCGTGGCCTGGGCCGACGATGAAATCGAGGAGATGCTGGATAACTGCGACAAGATCATCTTCAACTCCATCAGCCAGCTGCAGCGCTTTGCCGAGCGTTCCGAAGGCAAGACCCGCGGCCTGCGTGTGAACCCGCAGGTGAGCAGTTCCGACTACCTGCTGGCCGACCCGGCGCGCCCGTTCAGCCGTCTGGGCGAATGGGACCCGGTGAAGATCGAAGGCGTCATCGAGCAGATCTCCGGCTTCATGTTCCACAACAACTGCGAGAACGGTGACTTCAACCTGTTCGACCAGATGCTCAACACCATCGAGGAACGCTTCGGCGCGCTCCTGCACAAGGTCAACTGGGTCAGCCTCGGCGGCGGCATCCACTTCACCGGTGAAGGCTATGCCATCGACGCCTTCTGCCAGCGCCTCAAGGCGTTCTCGCAGAAGTACGACGTGCAGGTGTACTTGGAACCCGGCGAAGCGGCGATCACCAACAGCGCCTCCCTGGAAGTGACCGTGCTCGACACCCTCTACAACGGCAAGAACCTCGCCGTGGTAGACAGCTCCATCGAAGCCCACCTGCTGGACCTGCTGATCTACCGCCTCAACGCCAAGCTGGCGCCGAGCGAGGGTGAACACACCGTCATGGTGTGCGGCAAATCCTGCCTGGCCGGGGACATCTTCGGCGAGTATCAATTTGATCGTCCGCTGGCCATCGGCGATCGGCTGTCGTTCATCGACACCGCAGGCTACACCATGGTCAAGAAAAACTGGTTCAACGGCCTGAAAATGCCGTCCATCGTAGTGAAACAACTCGACGGTACAGTCGAGGTGGTTCGTGAATTTGGTTACGACGACTACCTGTCCAGCCTTTCGTAAGCTGGCGGATAAAGGAGAGATAAAGCAATTGAAAAAGAACGTTCTTATCATTGGTGCAGGAGGTGTCGCCAAGGTGGTGGCCCACAAGTGCGCGCAGCACAACGACGAACTCGGTCGTATTGCTATCGCGTCGCGCAACATCTCCAAATGCCAGGCCATCATCGACAGCGTCAAGGCCAAGGGTAGCCTCAAGGTTCCCGCCGAGATCCAAGCCTTCGCGCTGAACGCCCTGGACGTGGAAGCGACCAAGGCCCTGATCCGCGAGACTGACTCGCAGATCGTCATCAACGTAGGTTCCGCGTTCCTCAACATGTCGGTGCTGCGCGCCTGCATCGATACGGGCGTTGCGTACCTCGATACCGCCATCCACGAAGAGCCGGGCAAGGTCTGCGAGACCCCGCCGTGGTACGGCAACTACGAATGGAACCACCTGGAAGAGTGCAAACAGAAGAACATCACCGCCATCCTTGGCGTGGGCTTCGACCCGGGTGTCGTCAACGCGTATGCCGCGCTGGCGCAGCAACAGCATTTTGACCGCATTGATTCGATCGACATTCTCGACGTCAATGCCGGCAGCCATGGCAAATACTTCGCCACCAACTTCGACCCGGAAATCAACTTCCGCGAATTCACCGGGCAGGTGTGGAGCTGGCAGAACAGCCAGTGGACCAGCAACACCATGTTCGAAGTCAAACGCACCGACGACCTGCCGGTGGTCGGTTCGCAGAACCTGTACCTGACCGGCCACGATGAAGTGCACTCGCTGTCGAAGAACCTCGACGTGCCCAACGTGCGTTTCTGGATGAGCTTCGGCGAACACTACATTAACGTGTTCACCGTACTGAAAAACCTCGGCCTGCTCTCCGAAAAGCCGGTCACAACCGCCGAAGGCCTGGAAGTGGTGCCGTTGAAAGTGGTCAAGGCCGTGCTGCCCGACCCGTCTTCGCTCGCCCCTGGCTACACCGGCAAGACCTGCATCGGCGACCTGGTCAAAGGCACCAAGGACGGCCAGCCGCGTGAGATGTTCATCTACAACGTGGCGTGCCATGAAGAAGCCTTCGCTGAAACCGACAGCCAGGGCATCTCCTACACCGCTGGCGTGCCACCGGTGGCCGCTGCGCTGCTGGTTGCGCGTGGCGAGTGGGATGTAAAACACATGGCCAACGTCGAGGAGCTGCCGGCTGAGCCGTTCCTCAAGGCGCTGGATGTGATGGGGTTGCCGACTCGGATCAAAGACGAGAACGGTGACCGTGCTTGGGATGCGACTGCTTGAATAGGCGTTAGCTGACTGAACAAAAAAATGCGCCCCACGGGGCGCATTTTTTGTTTGGGTAAATGGGTATCCAGAAACCAATGACGATCCAAATGTGGGAGGGGGCTTGCTCCCGATGACGGTGTGCCAGTTGAAAATTCTGTAACTGACCCACTGCAATCGGGAGCAAGCCCCCTCCCACATTTTGATTTGCGGCGCGCCTGGTACTCCTGAGTTGCTCAGCGCCCGCAAGCATTGCCACCACCGACCGATCATTCAAAGCCAATGAAGATCAGAATGTGGGAGCTGGCTTGCCTGCGATGGCGATGGGTCTGCCAACACATCCATCACTGAAAGACCGCTATCGCAGGCAAGCCAACTCCCACAGTACATTTACACCTCCAGGATTTTCGCACCGCTTCACGACCGCGTTTAGCTCACAACTCGCAGGCGTCACCCTTGTCATTGAAGAAATAGATATTCTCGTGCTTGTAACCCCACCGCCCGCCCCGTTCGCGGACATGCGGTTCGAAGGTAAAACACGCCACCTCACCAAGACGCCGCTGATTGCCCGCTTCAATGTAAAGCCGCTGATCACGCCGCTCGCAGAGGCTGTGGCCAACATTGGCGGCAAAATCCAGGTTCTCGAAATCGGCCGTCTCGATCAAATCATTGGCAAATTCATACAGCGCATTGAAGGTGATTTCAGGCCGCACAAACCGCCGCATCCGCTCATGCAATTCGCGTTCAGTCGCATGGCCACGGCTGAATTCAACACCGATCGGCACCGCCCGGCAAACGCCCTCTTCCATGTAAAACGACCGAGCACAATCGCCCCAAAGGCTGCCTGACCTTGGGCTCAGGTCCACCGTTATCAGGTTGTGGGTTCCCACCGGTTCCTCTGCAGGCCGATAGTCACGGCCAGACACGGAAAGCAGGCTGCGCGAACCGAGCAATACAAAGGCCGGGCAGTCGTAATACCAAGTGTCCGGGTAGCCGGCTTCGGTGAGTAACTGTGTGGCAATGCGGGCGATGGAGCTTTCTGTCGAGTCGGGCGTGATGCACGCGATGAGCTGCTGCAACACCTTCTTTGCTGCGGTTTGGACGACATCATTCAGCGGTTTGGGCATGGTCGGCATCTTCCTTGAGTCGGTGCAGCTTACGCGATTGCAGAGTGCTCGGCGCAGGGTGATCCCGGACATTTCCCACAGTGGTTTCAGGTTGTCGGTCGGAAGTGCGCTGATTAACCTCTGTGCCGTCGCTGCCAACTCAGTGACCGGACTTGACCGTCCGATTAATTAGAGGACTGCTACAGCCAGAACCTATTTCAGGCGTTTTTTTTACGCCTGAGGTATCGTGTCGCGGTAGCTGTACGCGGGATACCTTCGGGTATGCCGGATTTCCTTTGATTGCCGGTCGGTCAACCCGCGTACGGCTGCCACCCTCTTCGCTTGACCGCGAATGTTGGCAGCGCCACTTAATCTTAGGAAGTTCACCATGATTAAAGACAGCCCAAATCCCCCCGGCCATCCAGACTTCGACACCAGCACCCTGCACGAAGTGGCCTACCGCGCGATCAACCATTACCTCAACCCCGGCAAGCCCATTCCCGAACCCAGCGATGGCCTCTTCACCTTGCGTGCCGACCTGGGCACCGAAACCTTGCTGGTCAACGCATCACAAGACCTGGCGTCCATCAGCGACATTGCCAATCACCTGGCCTTCGAAATCGACGGTTCCCAACGCAATGTCGCGCTGGGCATCTGCCGAATGCTCGAAGGTGTGCAACTGCTGGTCGACAAAGCACTGAATGTAGCCCACCCGACGGCTTGAGATGGACGAGGTAGAGCGCCTGAGCTATCTTCGGGCGCTCTATCGAAAGCCCGGAACAGGAAGTTACCGCTTGAGCACGTCGCCCCTACTGCGAGGCCGCACCTTCGCCCTCCTCGCCGGCCTCGCCTTTATTGCCGTCGACCAGCTAGTCAAACTGCTGGCCCTGGTTTCACTACCAACCAACAGTTTCAAACTCGGCTCCAACCCTATCAACCTGGTGCTGGAACTGAGCCTTAACCCCGGCGCCTTTCTCAGCCTGGGCGCGGCGCTGCCGCCGCAGGTCAAACAACTGATTTTTATCGTCGGTGTGGCCATCGTGGTTGCGTGGGCAATGGGGTGGTCGCTGTCCAACTGGAGCCTGCCGCTTCGCAAGGTCCTGCCGCTTTATGCGATCGCCTTGGGCGGTATCGGCAACCTGATCGACCGGGTATTTCGGGACGGCCATGTTGTTGATTACATGGTGCTGAACGTGGGGCCGACGCATACCGGCGTGTTCAATATTGCCGATATCGCGATTACTGCCGGGGCGTTGTTCTTGATGCTCGATCTGTTCGTGAAGCCGCGCAAAGCTTAGGCATAAATGGAGATTTACGGCCACCGCCGTAAACCCCCAGACCCTCAAAACACCGACCACCCAATCCGTTCACTCAACAACTCCAACGCCTTCATCCCCGCCAGCGAGTTGCCCGCCGCATTCAGCTCCGGCGACCACACGCACACCGTAAACTGCCCCGGCACGACCGCGACAATCCCGCCGCCGACCCCACTCTTGCCCGGCAGACCGACGCGATAAGCAAAATTGCCCGCCTCGTCATACAGCCCGCTGGTGGCCATGATCGAGTTGACTTGCTTGGTCTGACGCGCGGTCAGGATTTGCTCGCCGCTGTGGGCGCTCGTGCCTTCGTTGGCGAGGAAGCTGAATGCCTTGGCCAAATCCAGGCAGCTCATCTGCAATGCGCAATAGTTGAAATAGCTGTGCAGCACCGCGTCCACGTCGTTGTGGAAGTTGCCGAAGGACTTCATCAGGTACGCCATGGCCGCGTTGCGCGCGCCGTGTTGGGCTTCGGATTCGGCGACGACGCTGTTGACCAGAATCTGCGGGTTACCCGACAGGCGCCGCACAAAGTCGCGCATCGAGAGGATCGGCACGGCAAAGCGCGACTGGTTGATATCGCAGATCACCAAGGCACCGGCGTTGATAAACGGGTTGCGTGGGCGGCCGCGTTCGAATTCCAGCTGCACCATGGAATTGAACGGTTGCCCCGAAGGCTCGTGGCCCAAGCGTTCCCAGATGGTTTCGCCGCCGTGGTCGATGGCCTGCACCAGGCTGAACACCTTGGAGATACTCTGCACCGAGAACAGGGTGTCGGCATCACCGGCGCAGTAGGCGGAGCCGTCGTTGCCATACACGGCAATGCCGAGTTGATTGGCGGGCACATCGGCCAGCGCGGGGATGTAGTCGGCGACTTTGCCCTGGCCGATCAGTGGACGAACTTCGTCGAGGATCGACTCGAGCAGTGCCTGCATGTCTTGTCCGGTCATGTTTCTTTGAATCAGTGATAGCGGGGCGCGGAGGATACTTCAATGCGCCCGAAAGCCCCACACTATCTCTACCACCCGCTCGGCAATCACCAGGTAAACCAGGATCAGCAACAGCTGCAACGCCAGGTGATAACGCAGCTTGGCGAGCCGGCGAATGCCGTCGCTGATGTTCAATAACATCAACACTGCCGACAGGATAATCAGGCCCCAGCCGGCCACACTGGAGGCGAACATCCCAATAAATAACTCACGTTGCCCGAGCAACGTATTGGTCCCCGCCGCAAACAGCAGCGCGCACACCAACAGGTTCTTCACGTTGTCGAAGATCTGCGTGCTCAAGTCGTTTTCCAGCCAGCTCAAATAGCGTTTCCATAACGTTTGCATGCGTCAGTTCCGGGTAGGGTTTGCTCGTCAATCAAAGTAGCTTAATAGCCCGTACACTGCACCGCTGCGCTGACTCCTCGAGGACTTTTGCATGAAGTTGATAATTGGCCTGACCGCCCTGCTGCTGGTATCGGCTTGCACGACAACCGCTCACACCCGGCCACCCGCACAGGACGCCACCGCCTCCACCTGCCTGGCGGGCGGTGGCGCAATGAAGCAAGTCGGCAAGTTGCAGCGCTGGACGTGCATCACGCCCTACAAAGACGCGGGCAAGGCGTGCACCGATTCAAGCCAGTGCGACGGTGAGTGCCAGACCAGCGTGACCACGCACGCCGGCAACGGGCCTGTCACGGGCGCCTGCCAGGTGGATAACAGTCACTTCGGCTGCTCGGCAACGGTCGAGAAAGGCCAACTGGGCCGGGCGATTTGCGTGGACTAATGCGCGCCACTTAACCCCTGTGGGAGCTGGCTTGCCTGCGATGGGGCCGTGTCAGCCACCATCAAGGTGCTGACCCACCGCCATCG
>NZ_CP168079.1:3180299-3193245 GCF_050915955.1 Pseudomonas sp. UBT
GCCTGCGATGGGGCCGTGTCAGCCACCATCAAGGTGCTGACCCACCGCCATCGCAGGCAAGCCAGCTCCCACAGGGTTTGTGCGGCGGCGTTTAGAAATGCGCCACATCCGACACCTGTTCATCCAGCACATCCCGCGCCAGCGCCCAGGCGCGGTCCCTGGACTCGACCACCAGCAATGGGTAGCCCCAGGCCTTGCCGAACGTAACGGCAAACGGCTTGAGTGCCAGGCGCTTGGCCGCGCTCGGCTCGACCTGGATCATGCCTTTGACGTACGTGCGCAAGGCCTGTTTGTTTTTCTTCATCCAGATCGAGGCCTGTTTGCGCTCTTCGTGGGAGTGTTCATGGTTGCTTTCGTCGACGGCTTTTTCGTGCAGCAGTACGAACGATTGCTCGCGTGCCAGCAGGCGTTCAAAAATCACGAATGTGTCATCCGGGCCGCCTTCGTTGGGCGCGTCAAACACGATTTTCACCACAGGGAACGTCGAACTGTCGAGTCGCATGGCAGAGCTCCTAAATGAGAGTGGATCTCACTATAGAGTTCATCCCCCTGGACGGCATTGCATAAAATAGCCAATATATTTCGCAATTCAGCCAAGCAGCGAACCCGCCATGCAACGCCATCGCCTTGATCAGCACGACCCTGCCAGGGCCAGAGACGCCGACGTGATCCCGCGCGCGGTCGTGGCGGTGGGCGCCACCAGCACGTCCGAGAGCTGGGAACACGCCGCGCACGCTCATCGCAAGGGCCAGTTGATCTACACGCTGCGCGGGGTCATTCATTGCCAGATCGAGGCCGGAATCTGGATCGTGCCGCCGCAGTGCGCGCTGTGGATTCCCGGTGGTCTGTCGCATGCCGCACGGGGCTCCGGGGAGGCGGAAGTGTATTGCCTGTTGATCGATCCGGATGCCGCCGGCGCCCTGCCCGCGCAGTGCTGCACCCTGGCGGTGTCAGGCCTGTTGCATGAGCTGATCAGCAAAGCGGTCAGCTTCCCGCACTTGTATGAAGAAGACAGTGCGCAGGGGCGCCTGATCAGCACGCTGCTGGACGAACTGGCGCAGGCCCCGGTTGAAGCCCTGCACCTGCCCATGCCCCGGGACCTGCGGCTGCGGCGCCTGGCCGACAGCCTGCTGGCCGCCCCGGCAGACAAAGCCACGCTCGGCCAGTGGGCCGTGCGCATTGGCATGAGCGAGCGCAGCATGACGCGCCTGCTGTTAGAGGAGTTAGGCTTGAGTTTCGGGCGCTGGCGCCGGCAGTTGCATGTGATCCTGTCACTGCAACGCCTGGCCAAGGGTGAAAGTGTGCAGCGGGTCGCGCTGGACCTGGGTTATGAGAACGCCAGCGGCTTTATCACGATGTTCCGCAAAACGGTGGGCCAACCGCCGGCACGTTACCTGGCGGATCGGGCCGGGGCGTCGAGCGCAACGGCGCCTGCCGCCATCGCATTGCACCCCGGTACGTGATCAACGCTGAACCGGAATCCGAATGTCCCCACCCTTGCACTGGGTCTTCACACTCTTTGGGCAGCCGGCGAAGCGCAGTTCCTTGCTCAGGCACACCCGCACTTCGGACAACACCTTGCCCTTACAGATGACGGCCATGCCATGGTCGCCCATGGCCGGGTTGCTCTGGCGGAACAGGCTTTCAATCGCCTGCGCATCCAGGTAATTCGGCACGTTGAACGGCTGCAATTGCTGCGGAATCTGCACCGCTGCCAGGGCCGTATCGGTCGCGTCCAGGTAGCGCGAAGCCTCCAGCCCGCTGCAGGTGCCGTGCTTGGACCACTCATGCTTGAGCAGGGCCTGTGTCGGGAAGATCAACGCACCTTTGGCCAACTCATCGGCCGACAACCGCGATTGCGCATCACACGACGCCGGCCAGCCGCCTTTGGCGTACTGCGGCCACAGCCCATGCAGTACAAACCCATAGCCTTTGCCCGAGCATTGCTCGTTACCCGGGTGCGTCAGGCAGAACGTTGGTGACCATGATAATGACAGCACATAAAAATCAAAATGCCCCGCCGGCCGTTGCTCCCGTGGTGCGGCTTGCGTCGCCATACTGGCCAGCACCAGCCCCAGTGCCACTAAGGCTGCCTTGTAGTTCATCGATCCATTCCTTGAAAAAGTAAGCGACTAGTGTGGGTCCTGGCCAGTGCCAACCGACAGTCACAAAAGCAACGCCCGCCATAGGAAAATCAATCAGGACGGCGCGGATTGCGTAGCAATACTTTATCCAGAATTCGATCCGTCTTCAGCGCCTCGATCGCCAGTGAAGGATGCTCGGCTTCCCCACGAATGTGCGCGTTCATGGCCTGCACGTGATGCCATTGGATATGTTCATGGCAAGGCACTTCCAACACTTCGTCAACCTCACCTTCAAGACGCAACGGCTCGTCCTCGAACACCGCAAACGTGATGCGGCCAGCGCTGCCGATCAGCTCCACCCGGTCTTCGCGGCGATCCGCGACAAAGTTCCAGCAGCCCATGCCCAGCGCGCCCGAACTGAAGGTCCAGCAGGCCGTCACCGCATCCTCAGCCGCATACTGCCCCGCTTGTCGTGCAGTAAAACCGGTGACTTCGACGATATCGCCCGCCAGGTACTGGAACAGGTCAAACCCATGGCTGGCGAGGTCGGCAAAGTAGCCGCCGCCGGCGATGGCCGGGTCGGTACGCCAATTGGCAGGGCTGGCGTCGGCGGGCGCTGGCGGCTTGCACAGCGACCAGGTCACATGGCGCAACTCACCGATGCGCCCGTCCCGCAGCCAGTCGCGCACTTGCTGAAAGCGTGGCAGCGAACGGCGGTAGTAGGACACAAACAAGTGCAGCCCGGCGCGCTCGAAGGTGCGCTGCATCAGCGCGCTTTGCTCGGCGTTGATGGCCATGGGCTTCTCGACGCAGCAATGCTTGCCCGCCGCAGCCACCATCAGGCTGTATTCAAGGTGGCTGTCGGGTGGGGTGGCGATGTACACCGCGTCGACTTCAGGGTCGTCAATCAGTGCCTGGGCGTCGGTATAGAAACGGGCAATGCCGTGGCGTGCCGCATAATCGCGCACAGCGGCTTCGCGGCGCCCCATCACGGCCACCAGCGCAGAACCTGGCACTTTGTAGAAGGCGGGTCCACTCTTTAACTCAGTGACACTGCCACAGCCAATCATGCCCCAACGTACGGTATTCATCAGTTGTCCTCGTCCGTTTTATCAAGGGGGAAGTATCCACATCACCACCCGTGCGCGCCACCGCCGATTAGCATGACAATTGCATTACACTTTCATGACAGTCATTCAACTAGGGAGGTGTAGACCTTGAAAATACGTGCAACCGTCATTTGCAAACATGAGGAGCGCATCCTCTTCGTGCGCAAGGCCAGGTCAAAATGGGCATTGCCGGGCGGCAAGGTCGAGCGTGACGAGCGCCCGGTCGGGGCAGCCGCACGCGAGCTGCAAGAAGAAACCGGGTTGAACGTGGACGGCCTGCTGTACTTGCAGGAATTGAAAGCCCGCGACACGGTGCATCATGTGTTCGAAGCCTCGGTGGTGAACATTGCCGAGGCGCACCCACGCAACGAGATCATTGATTGCCGGTGGCACGCTTATAGTGCCATGGACGAGCTGGACACCACCGACGCCACCCGGCACATCGTCAAATCCTTCCTGCGTCGCCTCTGACTCCCCGCCTCACCCCGCCTTCCGTTTTCTGCCGTTCGACAAAGGATTTGACGAACGCGGCAGCGGCTGTACGTCTTGCCTCGGCCATCCAACCGCTTTAATCCGCTGATTGTCGTGCGCACGGGTCTGCACCGGACGTCACGAATGTTGGGGATTTCGGTGTTGCATCAAGTGGGTATGGCGAGGTTGCAGGTGGACAGTGCGCTTAGATCGCAAAGACCGAGTCGCCTGCATCGCAGGCAAGCCAGCCCCCACAGCTGACCGGGCCTGACTCAGGAGCCAGGTCGTCACCTGCATACAGATCAAGAACGCGGTTTATTCCCCGCGACCTGGGGGAGTTTCTCCTTGGTTTTGCCCTGCCCGCGCTGGTACAGCGCCTCGACCAGTTTCTGCCGCTCGTCCTGGGGCAAGTTGCTTGCGAACTGCGCCAGTGTGGCATCCACCAGCGCCCTGAGCGCGACATCCGCTTCGCGGGCCTTGGCCAGTTCGGCCACCAGTACATCGTGATCCAGCGTCGGCGCTTCGAGTTGTTTGATCACACCCAGGCGCGCTTCGCGACCGGCCATGATCAGCGGTTGGCTGTCAGCACGGTTATGCCGCAGCAGTTGGCGCAACTCTTTGCGGCGCTCTGCCGGCAACTTGATCATCGCCTGGCGCAGGCCGTGCTGGTTGACCACCGCTTCGGCCGGCTTGGCAGTGGCCATCCAGTGATACAGGCCGCCACCTACACCGCCGATCAGGAACACGTTGAGCAACACCGAGACGACCAGCCAGGGTTTAAGGGATTTTACGGTCATTGCTCGGTTTCCTCGGCGTTGACAGTGAAGACGACGTCGGCATCGCCCTGATCGAAGACACTGGGCAGCACTTCGGATGACAACATGGGCAATGGCACACTCAACGACGCCACCAGCACCCCGGCGGCGATACCTGCAATCCCCACACCGACCAGGCCGGCGGGCGATAACCAGTTGGCATAGCGCGGCCAGAAAGAGGCGCGTCGCGGGGCTGACTGGCGAATCTGCCGTGCCAGTGCCGGATCTGCGAATGCCAGTTGATGGTTGTCCAACTGCCCATCCAGCCAGCCCGCCTCGCACAACGCCTCGCGCGCGCTGGCGTTACCGCTGTCGAGCAAGGCCTGGGCCGCGGCCTGTTCAGCGATGGGCCAGCGGTGCAGGCTGGCTCCATAGGCATCAGCCAAGTGCGCAAATCGTTCAGGTGTCATGATTTTCCCCTTCCTGGGCGGGCAAGCCCGGGTGTGTCGGCAAGTTGGCTGCGCAACTGGCGGCGGGCCCTCGACAGCAGGCTCTCCAGTGCCTCGACGCTGATATTCATCAGAGCCGCGGCGTCGATGTTCGACAGCTCCTGATAGTACTGCAGCACAATGGCTTCGCGCTGGCGCTCGGGTAACCTGGCCAATGCAGCGGCCATTCGGGCACTGCGGTCGGCTGTTTCCAACTGCTCATCGGGGGACGGCGCGCTGTCCGCCAGTGTCAGCACCTCCTCCTCGTTCAACGGGCGTTCCTTGCGCCGGCGCAGGCGGTCATGGCACAGGTTGAGCGCCACCCGGTGCAGCCAGGTGTCAAAACGCGCTTCGCCGGCGCGCCAGTTGGCCGCCTGGCGCCAGATCCGCAGAAAACTTTCCTGGGCGACGTCCTTGGCTTCGTCGGCATCCCCCAGGATCCGACTGGCGAGCGCCAGCAAACGCGGCAACTTGCGCGTTACCATTTCGTTGACGGCGGCAGGCTCGTTGTTGCTGATACGCGCCAGTAGCTCAACGTCCGGATCAGTGTCTTTCAATCGGGTAACTCTCGGTCCGCAGGCTAAGTATCAAATTTCAGCGGACCCAATGGCCTTCGCGCCAATACCAGTTCGGGCCACGGGATTCCCAGTGCCCAGGCTCCCAGCGGGCATTGCGCATCACCGGCTGCCAATGGCCCGGCACCCATGCATAGGCACCGCGTTCCCATTTCCAGTGGCCACGGTCCCACGCGTAGCCCGGGCGTTCGGCAGGGATCACTTCAACCCGTTCTGCCGGAGGCGCCTGGCGGATGATCACTTCGGTCTGGGCAAAGGTCGGGGTACTGACAAGCGCGGCAAAGGCCATCGGGATCAACAGGGCATAGCGCAATTTGGCCAGTGTTCTCATGGCAACTCCTCCATATGGCGAACGAAAATGCTCGCTGCTGATGAGTTGAACGGCGTGCGCCGAAAAATCCGTCGCACGTCGCGCAGCTTTTTTTCAAGGCCGAGATTGAAAGGAGTATTGCTCAGGGGATGAGGGGGCTTGATGAAATGTGTGCAGGCATCGCGACGGATTTGCGCAGGTAGCGGCGTTCAAGAGGTAACGCAGAACACACAATGAGGAAAAATATCATGTCCCGTCGACTCTATATGCTGGTTGCCGCCCTGTTGATCGTCAGCCTCAGCGGCTGCGTGATCCTGCCGGAACACCGGCATTGCTGCTGGCGCTACTACGGCGCAGTGTCCACGCCCACCAGCACCGTCAACAGCTAGCCCACCGCAGCAAAGCCACGGCGCCCGGCCTTGATCTCGGTGCGCAATTCGCCAATCAGGTTTGAGATGGAACGGATGCTGTCCAGGCCTTTGGGCGACACCCGGGTCAGCAGCAAGTCGACACGACCGGACGCCGGCTCGAACACGCTGATGCGCAGCGAGCCGTCGCTGTTGAAACTGCAATCACAGGAAAGCGGGAGGAAGCCCACGGCCATGATGCGGTTGAGTTCGATGATCGAAATCATGCTGAGCCCCCGTCCCTGGGTTCTACCCTGTTGGTGTGATGCATCCAGCATAGATAAGGTTTTGTCTGCTACTGAACAATTAATTCAAAAGTGATACCTGTGCCGCATTTTGCCCCGTAAATGCTGGTGCGCTGACGCCAGAAACCCAGCACACGACCTCTCGTCCGTCACTTTGGCGAAGGCTTGACTCGCGGCGTGGTTCAAAAGACGCTCTTGGCTTTTCGCCATCACTCGAGCAGCCCGCCATGAGCATCAATCCACCGAGCCAGCCTGATAGTGACGTGTACAGGACGCTGCTGGAGTCGACCAAGGCCATCCCCTGGCGCATTGACTGGCAGACCATGACCTTCAGCTATATCGGACCGCAGATCGAAACGTTGTTGGGCTGGACCCCGCAAAGTTGGGTCAGCGTGGATGACTGGGTAGAACGGATGCACCCGGACGACCGCGAATACGTGGTGAATTTCTGCGTGTCGCAATCACGCGCCGGCGTGGACCATGAAGCCGATTACCGCGCGCTGACAGTGAACGGCGACTATGTGTGGATTCGCGACGTGGTGCATGTGGTGCGCAAGGACGATGAAGTCCAGGCATTGATTGGCTTTATGTTCGATATCAGCGAGCGCAAGAAGACCGAAGAACACCTGATCCGCTTGCAAAAACAACTGGAGGAGTATTCCTTTCAGGACGGCCTCACCGGCATCGCCAACCGCCGGATGTTCGACACCGTACTCGAACGGGAATGGGCCAGCGCGCAGCGAAGCCAGCTGCCGTTGTCGTTGATCATTCTCGATATTGATTTTTTCAAGCAGTACAACGACCACTACGGCCATCTCAAGGGCGATGAATGCCTGCGCCAGGTGGCTCGTACCTTGTCGCTGGCGGCCAACCGGCCACGGGATTTCATCGCACGTATCGGCGGCGAGGAGTTTGTGTGGTTGCTGCCGGAGACCGACGCGGCATCAGCCAGGCAGGTGGCCCGACGCTGCCTGCATCTGATCTGCCAGCAGCAGATCGAGCACGAATTTTCAGCGGTTTCCCAGTTACTGACGCTGAGCCTGGGAGTCGGCACCCATGTCGTAACACCGAACAGCGCGATGCTGGGGTTTGTCGAATCCGTCGACAAGTTGCTGTACCAGGCCAAACGTAATGGACGGATGCGGGCGGAGTTTGCCGATATTGAAACTTGACGTCGAAGTCAAACTCCGGGCAAAAAAAATCCCAAGTAGCTGATGGAAACTTGGGATTTAAAAATGCATAAACCGTGGGAGGTGAACGCCCGGCAATACTACCGACTGGATAAACCTGTCACAAGATTATTTTAATCCTTTCGTCGGATTAAAAGCGTCGTAAGTCATTCAATAACCACACAATTTTCAGGGTGTCGAAGACTAAAAGTGCCACTTTTTGGTGCAATTAAGCGTTATAACCCTAACGACTTCTCGGCTGTATTTCCGCTATTAAAATGGGGTTATTGCCTACAACGGCGCGACACTGTCGGAATACCGCTGTCTTAATTGTTTGCAGGCTTCGGGCGACTCAAAGCCTGCGGGCGATGCCGCGCGAGCAACGTTTTCTATACGTTGGCAGAGGGCCAGGCGCTCTGCTGCCTCTTGCCGATCACGGTCTACCTGGGCGTTAAACCGTATAAAACAGACGCCGAGCAGCACCGCCACGCACAGAACCCCGATCGAAAAATAGCGAAAGCTGTTGGCCGGAGAGGGTTCTGGTAGGTTCATTGCTTTAAGGCGCCCTGCTCTTTTCATAACGGACATCGTCGCCATCGACCCGTCCCACCTTCGACCAACCCAGTCGTTGGTAAAACCCATTGGCCCTTATTTCATCACGTCCATCCGTGACCAGAAACAACCTGTCGTGGCGTTCGAACAACGCGGCTTCAGCCACCGCCATCAGTCGGCGGCCCAAGCCACGGCCCTCGTAGGCAGGGTGCACGAACATCGCAAACACCTCGCCTTCGGCCAGGTCGACCATGGAAAACGCGGCGGATTGGCCATTCACGTGCGCGACCCAAACACACGGCGCTTCGCGGATACTGTCTGCCAACACCTGCGGCGTAATGCCAAGGTCGGCCAGCTGTGCACGACTCAAGTGGTTTTGCAGCACCGCGGTGCGGATGGCAAACAAGCTGTCGATATCCGCAAGCGTCGCCAATCGTACGAGGTTTTCCATGAACGCCTCCTCCCCTACAACATGCGATTGTATGCAAATAGAAACATATACATTGTGGTGGATTTGTAAGAGAAAGCGCGCGACTACAAGGATTCTGTCTGCTGCCGACGGCGAAACTGCCCTGGGGTCAAGCCGTGGGCCTTACGAAAACACCGGGAGAAGTACGCTTGATCCGTAAACCCGCAGCGCTGGGCGATCACACCGATCATTTGCGCGCTGTTGAGCAATAAGGTGCGCGCCAACTGCATGCGACGGTCAAGCACCCATTGGGAAAAGGGTTTGCCGGTTTCTTTGCGTAGCAGATGAGTGAGGTAGTTGGGCGACAGGAACGCAGCGGCCGCCGCGTCGGTCAGGTTGAGCGTCGGTTCGTGCAGATGCTCGCGAATATAGCCCTGCAGCCTTGCCAGGGCGTCTTTGCGACCGCGCCGCGTGGCGTTATTGGCGGCAAATGCCTGCAAGGGTTCGGCGTACTGTTCGCAGACGAGGCCGACCAGTTGGAATAGATAGCCTTTTAGTCGCTCACGGGCGCCGAACGTGCGATGGGCGTCCAGGGTGCGCATATGCGCGAGCCAGGTTTTCACTTCGTCGAAGGCCGCGTCGTCGAGAATGAAATCCAGTTGCTCCTGAAAGCGAAATGGCGACAACTCCGGCGCCTGGCCGATGGGGATGTCCTCCAAATCCAACGGATCGCAGGTCAATTGCGGCAGGAAAAACGCCTGGCTGAAGTTGATCAGCATGAACTCGCCGTCTTGCGGGTGGGGAATCACATGCAGGCGATGGGGCAGGATAAACGCCAGGGCTTTGTGCGGAAACGGTCGCACCGCGCCGCCGATATGTTGCACGGTGTCGCCGCCCAGGTTGATCTGGATCTGGAAGTATTCATGCCGATGCGGGCTGGTCAGCGCCGCCCGCCCGCGTTTATCGCGGATATAGAAGTCGGGGCGGTCGCTGCGTTGCTCCATGCCATAGGTGGTGACGCGGGTGCCTGGCATAACAGTCTCTCGGGTGGCCTGGGCACCACTTTAGCCTCAACCTTGGCCGAGGGTGAAACTCAACTCGCCAACGCCGTCGATGCCGGCGGTGACCACATCCCCCGGCTGCAACGCGCCGACGCCCGCCGGGGTGCCGGTAAAGATCAGGTCACCGGCCTTGAGTGCTACCGATTTGGAGGCGTGGCTGATTACTTCACTGACCGACCAAATCTGATCGGCCAGGTCGCCGAGCTGGCGTTGCTCACCATTGACCTTGAGCCAGATTTTGCCGCTCGACGGGTGCCCTACCGCACTCACAGGCTGCAACGCGGTACTGGGCGCCGACTCATCGAAAGCCTTGGCCCATTCCCACGGACGGGAGAGCTTTTTCGCCTGGGCCTGCAGGTCTCGGCGAGTCAGGTCAATGCCGACGCCATAACCCCATATATGCGAAAAAGCCTGTTCCGGGCTGATATCCACCCCGTCTTTGCCGATGGCCACCACCAGTTCCACTTCGTGGTGCAGGTCAGCGGTCAACGGCGGGTAAGCAATCACCCCTTTGGCCGGCACTACCGTATCCGCCGGCTTCATGAAGAAAAACGGCGGCTCGCGATCCGGGTCATGCCCCATTTCGCGGGCGTGCTCGCTGTAGTTGCGGCCTACGCAGAAGACGCGACGCAGCGGGAAACGCGCGTCGCTGCCTTGTATGGCCAGGGATGGGGTTGGCGCGGGGGTGAATACGTAATCAGTCATGGCCTGTGCCTCTTGGTTTACCTGGCGCCAGTATGGCGAGGCACGCCAGGGCAAAGTTGGACAGGTTTACGCAAATTTTGCACTGGCCAGTGCAAATCGCCGGTGGATCATTTGCGCGCCACTTTGTAACGCAGGCAATCCTGATAAAAACTCTGACGAATCACCTCAGGTTTGAGACGTGAAGGGCTGTCATAAGTCTGCTCGGTGATGCCCATCGCCATCATGCGCATCCACGATTTGCTGAACTTGATGGTCTGGATCTTCTGCCGCGCGGCATACAGCGACACGCCCGACAGTTTGAGTTCCTGAGCCCTGGCGGCGGTGCCTGCGCCCCAGCTGCACATGTACTTGTCACCTTCGCGCAGCTCCCGTGCCTGCACGGCAGCCGCGCCGCCGGCCAGGGAGCAGGCGATCAGCATCATTCCAACAGTGCGCATTTGCATCCCCACCTAACCACCTGAAAATAAAAGCGATTCTGGCGAGAATTTTGTTACAAAGGGGCCATTAAATTGCCTTATCGACGACTTATCGCTCCTGCTAGGTCGCACTCGCGCGGTTATCCAAGTAGGCATAGGCCGCCGTGGTGTCGAGGTTGTCGTCAAGGCTGGCGCAATGAGCTGAATCGCTTTTTTGTGTAGGCCTTCGGGTTAGTTTTTTGCGGTTTTTACCCGCTTAAAGTCATCTATTTCTGATTTTTCCAACCACTCGTCCAGCCGCTTTTTCCTGCAGCAGACTCCGACGCCTTGCCATCTTGCCGAGACGTCACGGATGACCAACGCTGCCCACATTGCCTTTATCGAACATGAACTGAATGGCTTTCATCAGAGCATGGCGGAGTATCGCCAGCAGATGGGGGCCTGGTATGCGCGGGCATTGGATTCGCTCAGCCACGCAACGGATATGCCGTCGTTGCTGGGGATGGATCGGGTGCTGAGGGCGGGGGATTCGCAACAATCAGTCAGTATTTCCGATACGCGTTTTTCCACCGTCGCCCGCTGCCCGGCGGGCGGTGTGCTGAAGATCGAAAGCACGTTCGAGTCGGTGTACGACGTGCCGATCGGCGACATCCCGGTTGAGGTTATTCGACTGGATGACGGCAGTTCCACCGTGATCATGCTGGATGAACACGGCAAAGGCTCACACACCTGCGTGGCAGGCGGGCGATATGAGGTGCGGGTGCAGGGCGGCGTTTCTGCGCACCAGGTGGACGCGTTGTTTGCGTCCTACGCCGGGCTGACGGCGGACCTGGAGCAATGGCTGCGCGAGCAATGGAAAGACTTCAAACCCTATTGGCAGCAATCGACCGCCAGCGCGATTGGCAGCGGCGTGCTGGCGGGCAGTTGGGCGGCGATCCGGGACGTGTGGGACAGCATCAAGCTGGTGCAGGCGATTCTTGAAGACCCGTTGAAATACGTCGAGCAGCTCGGCACCGAGGCCGCCAAGTTGGCGCAGTTGGCCACCGATGCGCCCAAGGTCATGGAACAGGCGATGTTGCTGGCCAGTGATGAGGCGGCGCTGTACCTGATAGTGCGCACGGCCATGCTGTGGCTGGACGCGCTGCCGCCGGGCGAGATAGCCGAGGTGGCGGCCGGGTTTGTGGTGTCCTTGTTGATTGACCTGGTGATTGGCGCGGTGTTGATGATCGCGCTGCCGGCGGCGGGAGTGGCGTATCTGAGTGTACGGTTGGTCAAGTATGGCGCACAGATTCTTGAAGCCGCCGTTGGTTTTGTCAGGAGCCTGCTCACGATTCTGACCAGGTTTATGCAGGCGGTGGATCGCTACAAGGCGGTGGCGGTTCGCGGCGTGGTCGGCGGGCTCAAGCAAGGCACGATGCAGATGCGCTGGCGGGCGCGGCAGAACGCGGTTCTCAAGCAGAAAGAGTCGGTTAATGATGTGCCTGCGTCGGCTAAAAACCCGAACGGGGATGCGGCGGCGGCTGCGGATAAGACGGCTACTAATGGATGCCCGGTGTCGATGGTGACCGGGGAAGAATTGCTGACCCTCACCGACGGCACCTTGGATGGGGTTTTGCCGTTTGAGTGGACGCGGCTGTATCGCACCAGTGCGGTGGACGTGGATTGCGGCTTGGGGTTTGGCTGGAGTCATGCGCTGGCCCAGCGGTTGGTGGTTACGGGTGATTCGGTGGTGTGGACGGATCATGAGAACCGGTCGACTGCCCTACCCTTGCCTACGGTGGCTCGGCCGGCGATTACCAATAGCTTGGCCGAAGCGGCGATCTACTTGGGCGCTTTGCCCGATGAGTTAGTGCTGGCTCAGGCGTCGCGTTTTTATCACTTTCGCGACGGTGTGCTGACGGCCATCAGCGATACGTATGACAACCGGCTGCGCATCAGCCGTGATCGTTTGGGGCGAATCGAACGACTGGATAACGGTGCGGGTCGCTCGCTGTTTTTGCGCTATGCGTTTGGCCGCATCGTGGCGGTGGACTATCAGGTTCATCGCGCCAAAGGGCATGAACCCTTTGAATGGGTGACTGAACAGAACGTCGTTTCCTACGCCTATGACGAAGTTGGACGGTTGGTTTCAGCGACCAACGCTGTCGGTGAAAGCGAGGTTTATCGGTACGACGATCAGCACGTCATTCT
>NZ_CP168079.1:3193345-3281329 GCF_050915955.1 Pseudomonas sp. UBT
CGCTGTGTCCGGCACTGGGCCAGCTTTTCGCAGATGGACACGCGGTATGCGTGGGATGACAACGGCCGGGTCACGGTTCAGAACGCTGATGGCAGTCGGGAAGTTTACGTCCACGATCAGCGGGCGCGGCTGGTGCAGCGCATTGATCCCGACGGTGCCGAGCACTTCAAATCCTACGATGACAAGGGCCGACTGACGGTCGAGCAGGACCCGTTGGGCGCGGTGACGGCGTATCAGTACGACGACGCCGGACGTTTGGTGGCGTTGTTTCCTGGGGAGGATGAGCCGACTTCCTACGAGCACGATAACGGGCTCGTACGGGTTGTACGGCGTGGTGAGGCGGTCTGGAAGTATGAGCGCAACGACCAGGGCGACGTCATTCGCAAGACCGATCCCGACGGCCACATTACGGACTACAGCTACAACAAATACGGGCAACTGACCGGGATTTGGTATCCGGATAACAGTTGTCACCGGCTGGTCTGGAATGAACGTGGTCAGTTGCTTGAGGAGCAGCTGCCGAATGGCGGTATCAAGCGCTATCGCTATGACGATCTTGGGCGCAAGGTTGCGCACGAGGATGAACAGGGCGCGCTGATTCAGTATCAGTGGGACAGCATGGGCCGATTGACTCGTGTGGTGTTGCCAGGCGGCGCGACGCGGGAATACAGCTACAACCCCTACGGAAAAATCACCGCCGAACGCAATGAATTAGGCCACCTCACTCGCTACGAATACGCCGACGGCCTGCACCTGATCAGCCGCCGTATCAATGCCGACGGCAGCCAGGTCAACTACCGCTACGACAACGTACGGTTGCTGCTGACCGCCATCGAAAACGAAGTCGGCGAAACCTACCAGCTCGATTACCACCCCAATGGCCTGATCCAGCAGGAAATCGGTTTTGACGGCCAGCGTACCGCCTACGCCTACGACCTCAATGGCAACCTGCTCGAGAAAACCGAATATGGTGATGACGGTAGTCAGCTCGTCACCGGCTACGAGCGAGACCACGCTGGCCGCCTTGTACGAAAAACCCTGCCCGACGGCAACCTTGTTGACTACGCCTACGACCGCCAAGGCAACCTTCTCAGCGTCGACGACGGCCACTGGGCGCTAGCCTACGAATACGACAGCCAAAACCGCCTCACCGCCGACCACCAAGGCTGGGGCACCTTGCGCTACGGTTACGACGCCTGCGGCCAGCTGCAAAACCTGCGTCTGCCGGACAACAACCGCCTCACCTTCAACCACGACAAAGGCGGCCACCTTTCCACCGTTGAACTGAATGATGAAACGCTCACGTCTCACCTGTTCAAAACCGGTCGCGAGCACCAGCGCCAACAAGGCCAGCTCCTCAGCAACTACCACTACGACGAGCAAAACCGCCTGCACACCCATGCTGTCAGCCAACAGCAACACACCCTCTACCAGCGCCAATACGACTACGACAAAACCGGCAACCTCACCCGCCTGCTCGATACCCGTAAAGGCCAACACGACTACCACTACGATCCCCTCGCCCGCCTGACCCGGGCCGATCACTCGCAAGGCGTGCAAGAACGCTTCGGCCACGACCCGGCAGGCAACCTGCTAATGCAGGATCGACCCGGCCCGGACATCGTGGCGGGGAATCGGTTGATGATCCAGGGCGATCATCATTACGACTATGACGCCTTCGGCAACCTGATCCGTCAGCGACGTGGCAAGGGCCATCAACTCGTTACTGAATACCGCTACGACTGCCAGCATCGGCTGATCGGCATTACCCAGCCGAACGGGAAAACCGCCAGCTATCGTTATGACCCGTTTGGGCGACGGATCAGCAAAACCGTCGACGACATAACGACAGAGTTTTTTTGGCAAGGCGACAAGCTGATTGCCGAGCATCACGCGGATCGCCATCGCAGCTACATCTACGAACCGGACAGTTTTAGGCCTCTGGCAATGCTGGAAGGCTTTGGTCCAAAAGACACCCAGCCCTTCCACTACCAACTCGATCATCTAGGCACACCGCAGGAGCTGACCGCGCCTGACGGTGAAATCGTCTGGTCGGCGCACTACCGCGCCTACGGTGAGATTGCCCGACTCGACATAGATAAAGTCGACAACCCGCTGCGCTTTCAGGGCCAATATTTCGATGCGGAAAGCGGGCTGCACTACAACCGCCATCGCTACTACAATCCGGATAGTGGTCGTTACCTGACGCCTGACCCGGTGAAGCTAGCGGGCGGGATCAACGCGTACCAGTACGTGCCCAACCCGACGGGGTGGATAGATCCGCTAGGCTTGAATACATGCCCTGGTGGAGACGGGTGTAAACCCGCAGACACGCCTGATGAGCCTTCGGCAAAAGCAAAAATTTACAAAAGCGAACCCGAACCACCGAAAACGAGCGATGAAGAGGAGTATTTATTTCGAGGGGATAGAAAACATCCACAAGAAGCCTTTAAAACTGGCTTTAAGAGTAAGGGAGAAAGCAATGACCTTTATCTGCACGCTCTAAACAGCAACGATCCACCAAGTAACTTTATAAGCACCTCTCCATCGAGGCTCACCGCTATAGATTTTGCAACCGGATACGGCACAAGAAAAGGTTATTTATACGTTATAAAAAGCATACCTGGTCATGACGTAAACTTAGAACTCGGTAAAATGACGCCATTCTCTAACGAGAAAGAATTCGCAGTCCATCACAAAATACACCCAGAGGACATTTTGGGCATGACACCTGTAAAGCGCGACGGAAGCTATGTAGGATACTCAATCCCAAATCCGAATAGGAAATAGTATGAATACGCAAACAATAAAGGTAATTATCGACAACAAAAGTTCGGAAGTCACCGTAAGATATGATCTCAAAAAACTTTCGATGACATTTTCCGAAGCTAACAACTTCAAGAAGACCTACAGGGGAAAGGACATCTATACTTGTTTAGCAAAAGTTAGAGCGGATTTCCCGCATATAGTATTCCTTTGTAAGGGCGCAAAAATAAACGTCATGCCCTCAAGGATGGCATCTCAAATGAGCGCCGGGCTTGTTGCATATGAAATGACACTAGGCAAACAAGCATCACGAGACGACATCGTCCATCTATTTGATTATGAAGAAAACAACCTAACAAACAACCCACAAGAACAGGTGGATTTCTTCAAAAACTGGCTAAAATCATTAGGTGCGGAGGACTATGAAAAATTCAGCTAAGTCAATTTCCAAAAAGAATATCTTCATCATCAACAACGGTATACGTGAAAATGCAGTAATCGAATATGAAGGAGGCAAGCCGACACTTCACCTACTGCTAAACGATGAAACACGAAAAAGCTACACAGCACTGGACCTGTATGATTGCTTCGGCTTATTGAGGGCAGACTTAAAAGATATAACGTTTTTATGCAAAGGCGCAAAAATTAACGTCCACACATCAGGTATGTCTTCACATATGTCAAATGGACTTATCGCTTATGAATTGACAATGGGGCAGGCAAACACTGAACTTGTGCATATCTTTGCGTTAGAGGAAAACAATCTCACCAACGATATACAGGAACAACACGACTTCTGCCAACGCTGGTCTGAATCGGTGCAGGTGTAGCTTGGAGCACCTGTGACGAGTCCCCCCGCCACAGGACCACGGACCGGAATCAGATCCCGGCCAACGCCAAATCCATCGCAAAATACGTAAAGATCAAATCCGCCCCCGCACGCTTGATCGACCCCAACGTCTCCCGCACCACACGCGCCTCATCAATCGCGCCCGCCTGGGCACCAAATTTGATCATCGCGTACTCACCACTCACCTGATAGGCCGCCACCGGCAAGCGCGAGGCTTCGCGAATGTCGCGGATGATGTCGAGGTAGGCACCGGCAGGCTTGACCATCAGCGCGTCCGCGCCCTCTTGCTCGTCCAGCAGCGATTCGCGCACGGCTTCGCGGCGGTTCATCGGGTTCATCTGGTAGCTTTTACGGTCGCCCTTGAGGGCGCTGCCACCGGCTTCGCGGAACGGGCCGTAGAGGGCCGAGGCGAATTTGGTGGAGTAGGCCATGATCGGAATATGGGTGAAGCCGGCGTCGTCCAGGGCGCGGCGAATCGCCTGGACCTGGCCGTCCATCGCTGCCGAAGGGGCGATCACATCGGCGCCGGCACGGGCTGCGGCCACGGCTTGCTTGCCGAGGTTGACCAACGTCGCGTCGTTGTCGACATGAGCACCGTGCATCACGCCGCAGTGGCCATGGTCGGTGTATTCGCAAAAGCAGGTGTCGGACATCACGATCATTTCCGGCACGGCGTCCTTGATGATCGAGGACATGCGCGAAACCAGGCCGCGTTCTTTCCAGGTGTCGCTGCCGTTGGCATCCAGGTGGTGGGACACACCAAAGGTCATCACCGATTTGATCCCGGCACGGGCAAAACGCTCGATCTCACCGGCCAGTTTCTTCTCTGGGATTCGCACCACACCCGGCATGCTGGTGATCGGTACGAAGTCGTCGATTTCTTCTTCGACGAAAATCGGCAACACCAGGTCGTTGAGGGTGAATTCGGTTTCCTGGAACAAGCCACGCAGCTCCGGGGAGCGGCGCAGGCGACGTGGGCGGGCTTGGGGGAACTGGCTGGTCATGGTTTTCCTGACTGGATGCTAAAACAGTAGAGGCAATAATCTTTGGGGCCAAAGCTTATGCCCCCAGGCCCCGGCAGTACAAACGCCAAGGGGCCAACAGTGTATTGCGCGGCCCGTAACAATTCATTGATCTAGAGCTGTACACGCCCTTCGATGCATACCGCTACCGCGCCGCCGATCCAGATTTCATCGCCGCGATGCTCGACGCGAATACGCCCGGCGCGCCCCATGGCAGTGCCTTGACTGACCACGTAACGGCTCGGCGCAAGGCCTTCACTGCGCAACCATTGGGCAAGACCGGCATTCAGGCTACCGGTGGCCGGGTCTTCCGGGGCACCATCGCCGGCGATAAAAGCGCGGACTTCGAAGTGCGTGTCGACATCGTCGCGCGCCGGGTCACACGGCGCGATGACGCCAATGGCCAACCCGTGCAGTTGCGCGTAATCCGGCTGCAAGCCCAGCACCTGGTCACGATCGGCCAGCATCAGCGCCAGCCAGCCCGCGCCATTGTCCACCCATTGGCTGCGCACAATGGCCTCGGGCGCCAGACCCAGCGCCAGGCGCACGCGCTCCAGCACAGGGGCCTCTACCGCGCCGGAACGCAATAACGGCGGCGCAATAAACGCCAACTCATCGCCCTCACGACGGACACGCACCAAGCCGATTTCGCACTCCTGGATGATCTCCTCGCCTTTCGGCATGCCGCCCGCTTGCAGCCAGGCATGGCAGCTGCCCAGCGTCGGGTGCCCGGCGAACGGCAGCTCGTTGAGCGTGGTAAAGATTCTCACCCGATAATCCGCCCGCGAATCACGCGGCGTCAGCAAAAACGTGGTTTCGCTGAGATTGGTCCAGTTGGCGAAGTCGGCCATTTGCTGGTCGGTAAGGCTGTCAGCGCCCAGCACTACGGCCAACGGGTTACCTTTGAGTGAGACGCTGCTGAATACATCCAGCTGCTTGAAATCGAAAGTCGGCATGCTTCAACTCGGTATGTTCAGGCCGCGGATCACCGCAGGGCGCGCAACAAAGCCGTCCAGCGCGCGCAGCACGTTAGGAAAATCGGCGATGCCCACCAGGTCGCCGGACTCGTAGAAGCCAATCAAGTTACGAATCCACGGGAACGTGGCGATGTCCGCGATGCTGTATTCGTCGCCCATGATCCAGGTGCGGCCCAGCAGGTGTTTTTCCAGCACGCCCAGCAAACGCCGAGACTCGGCGGCGTAGCGATCGCGCGGGCGTTTATCTTCGTATTCCTTGCCGGCGAATTTATTGAAGAACCCGACTTGGCCGAACATCGGGCCGATGCCCGCCATCTGAAACATCAGCCACTGAAGGGTTTCGTAGCGGGTGGCCGGGTCTTCGGAGAGCAACTGGCTGGTTTTTTCCGCCAGGTAAATCAGAATCGCGCCGGACTCGAACAACGCCAGCGGCTGACCGCTCGGGCCATTGGGATCGATGATCGCGGGGATTTTGTTGTTGGGGTTCAGGGACAGAAACTCAGGTGACATCTGGTCCTGGGTCTCGAAACTGACCTTGTGCGCTTCATAAGGCAGGCCCAGTTCTTCGAGCATGATCGACACTTTGACGCCGTTGGGCGTGGGCAACGAATACAGCTGCAAGCGTTCAGGGTGTTGGGCGGGCCATTTGCTGTTGATCGGGAAAGCGGCGAGTGCATTCATCGGAAAGTCCCCAGGCGGAAAGTCCTCATAATAACCACTGGCTCGGCGTCCTGCATGGGTCATGATTGCGCAACATAGCCGCGCTAATCTCGCGTGCTGACGAACCAAAGAGCGGATAAACACTCTTAAGTGCGCCATCAGGGTGAACGGAGACACTCGTTACAACGACACGGAAAACCGCAGGACGCCGGATGCGTCACTGGCGCCGGGCCTGTACGACTTAACCCCAAGCACGAAGACTCGACACTACAATGACAATCAAGCCTCTGTGCCTTGCTAAACGCCTTAAACGCTATTCATACATCATGTTGCCGCTGCTTCTGGTCGGCGGCGCAATCGGCCTGACGCTGGAGTCGCGGACCAGCCGCGCCGAACCGGTGGATGGCGTACAAACCCTGGTCTTCCTGCGTCACGGTGAAAAACCGGTCGGCGGCCTCGGCCAGCTCAACTGCCAGGGCCTGAATCGCGCGATGAACCTGGCGAGCGTATTGCCGGAAAAATTCGGCAAGGCCAATTACGTATTCGCCGCCAACCCGACACGCAACGTCGAGGAAGGTGAACACGACAATTCCTACAGCTACATTCGGCCGCTGATGACCATCAGCCCCAGCGCCATCAAGCTCGGCCTGCCGGTGAATATCAAGTTCTCAGCCAATGACACCAGCGCCCTCGCTGACGAGTTGGTCGAAGACAAGTACCACAACGCGATCATCTACACCGCCTGGTCCCATGGCTATCTGCCGGAGCTGATCAACAAGGTGGCCAGTGAAGCCTCGGGGGAAAAACACACCATCACTGAGGATTGGTCGGGCGATGACTACGACACGCTCTATGTCCTGACCTTGACCTGGCATAACGGCAAAGCGTCGCTGCTGAGCCGCAATTACAAGCAAGGCCTGAATAACGGCCAGCAGACATGCCCGGACGCAACTCAAGTCAGCGCAGATATCTGAAGCCTGGGCGCCACAGGCGTATGATGCCCCGCTATTGAACCATCTGCGGATCTGCACCATGCCCAACCTCATCTCCCACCAGCCCAACCGGGGCTGGTCCTTCTGGTGGAAACCAGCGCTGTTCGTGCTGGTGGCCTGCATAGGCCTCTACTACGTGAAGTGGTCGCCCTACTACCTCAAGGCGTTCGTGGCGGCGGATAACCACAGCATCGGCGCCTCGATTCTGAATGACCAGCAAAGCTCGCCACTGGCAGCGGCGCTGGCCTATGCCCAGGTATATTTCCTGGCGATCTGGAAGGCCGCCGTGCTGGCGGTCATCCTGGGCTCGCTGCTGCAAGTGTTGATTCCCCGCGACTGGTTGCTGCGCCTGTTCGGCCGCGCCGGGCTGGGTTCGACCGTGCGTGGCGGGCTGTTCGCCTTGCCGGGAATGATGTGCAGTTGCTGCGCGGCCCCGGTGGCGGCCGGCATGCGCCGTCAGCAGGTGTCGGTGGGCGCGGCCCTGGCCTTCTGGATCGCCAACCCGGTATTGAACCCGGCAACCCTGGTGTTCATGGGTTTTGTGCTGGGCTGGGGCTTTACCGCATTGCGGCTGGTCGCAGGTATTGTGCTGGTGGTCGGCGTGTCCCTGGTGGCGCAGCGGATTGCCCGGCCCGACCAAGTGCCTGAAGCCGCACTGGATGCGGTGGCCGACGTCAGCCAGGTCGAGTCGCAGCCGTTCCTGAGCCGTTGGTTACGCACCCTGTGGCAATTGTTCTGGAGCACGATCCCGATCTATATCGTCGCCGTGCTGGTGCTGGGTGCTGCGCGGGTCTGGCTGTTCCCCCATATTGACGGGGCCATGGCCAACAGCCTGATGTGGCTGGTGCCGCTGGCGATCGTCGGCACGCTGTTCGTGATTCCTACCGCCGCCGAGATCCCAATCGTACAAACCATGATGACCCTGGGCATGGGCACCGGGCCGGCCGTGGCCTTGCTGATGACCCTGCCCAGCGTGAGCCTGCCGTCACTGTTGATGCTGCGCAAGGATTTCGATGCGCGCGTGCTGGTGACGGTGGCCGGGCTGACCATGCTGATGGGCGTGGTGTGTGGGTTGATCGGGGCGGTCCTTCTTTAGATTTCTGGCGACATTGAGGGCCCTTTCACGAGCAAGCCCGCTCCCACATCCAACCGGGCTCATCCTGTAGGATTGCGATCGAAATGTGGGAGCGGGCTTGCTCGCGAAGAGGCCCTCAAACCCACCGATTATTCTCGCCTGGCACTCCGCTCGCGCAAATACTCCACCACCGCGCCCTGCTCCCCCGCGAACTCGATCCGTGCGCCTTTGCTTTCACGCTGGAAGGCGTACATCGGGTCGTAATACTCACGCAGCAACCCTTCGATCCACACCCGGTGCAAGTCCACCGCACCGCTGCGGGCCTGTTCAGCCAAAGCGTCCTGCAAAACAGCCTGCAAGCGCTGGAAGCGCTCGCCGCCCAGGCGTTTGTGGATATTGGCCAGGCTCTGGGTCAGGCGCTCGGCAAACAGCGCCGGGCCATTTTCTCCAAACACCTGGATAAACTCGGCGCACAGGTCGACCACGTAATCACGCAAGATCCTTTCGACCCGGCCTTCAACGCTGTCTTCCAGCCACACCATCGGGAACGCCTGCATGCCTTTGTACAATGGCAATGGCAGCGCACAGCTGCCGATCATGCGGCTCTCATCCTCAACGACAAATTGCTCGATACCCGCCGAGCGTTTTTTCAGCAGGTCCACCGCCAGGCGGTTTTCGAAGTCGATGTTGGACGGTTGTGTCGTGGCGCGCTTGCCGAAGCTGGAACCGCGATGGTTGGCGTGCCCCTCAAGGTCCAGGGCGTTATGCAACTGGCCAAGCACCTCGGTTTTACCCGTGCCGGTCATGCCGCCCAGCAATACGAAATCACACTCGGCGGTCGCTTGCTCCACGGTATCCAACAAAAAGGTACGCATGGCCTTGTAGCCACCGCCGACGCGGGGATACTCGATACCGGCTTCAGTCTTCAACCATTGCTGCACGATCTGCGAGCGCAGCCCGCCGCGAAAGCAGTACAAGTAACCGTCAGGATTGGCCTTGGCGAACTGCGCCCACTGTTCGATACGCTCGGCCTTGATTGCCCCCGAGACCAGCTCATGCCCCAGCACAATCGCGGCTTGCTGGCCCTGCTGTTTGTAACAGGTGCCGACCCGCTGGCGCTCGTCGTCAGTCATCAACGGCAGGTTGATCACCCCGGGAAACGCGCCCTTGATGAATTCGATCGGCGCGCGGGTATCCATCATCGGCCGGTCGTTGAGGAAGATGTCGCGGTAGTTGGTGATGTCGGTTGCCATCAAAACACCTCTACCGCGTGTGTCTGTCGCTCAACCAGTTCACCGATCGGCTCCAGGCTCAGGCCCAGCTCGGCGGCCACCGCGTGGAACTCAGCGTCACCTTCGGCGGTAACGGCGATCAGCAGGCCGCCACTGGTCTGCGGGTCGCACAGCACGCGTTTGTGCAGCTCCTGCAAGCGCCCGAGTTTGCTCGAGTAGCTGTCGAAGTTGCGCAAGGTGCCACCGGGCATGCAGCCCTGATCCAGGTAATCCTCGATCCCTGCAAGGCGTGGGACTTTTTCGTACTCGATGCGGGCCGTGAGACCACTGCCGTCAGCCATTTCCACCAGGTGGCCCAACAGGCCGAAACCGGTGACATCCGTCATGGCCGTGACGCCGGCCAACTTACCGAAGCGGCTGCCAGGTTTATTGAGTGTGCACATCCAGTCACGGGCCACGCCGACATCCGCCTCGCGCAATTTGCCCTTCTTCTCGGCAGTGGTGAGGATGCCGATGCCCAGCGGTTTGGTCAGGTACAGTTTGCAGCCGGCGGTAGCGGTGTCGTTGCGTTTCATATGGCGCTTTTGCACGATGCCGGTCACGGCCAGGCCGAAAATCGGCTCCGGGGCATCAATGGAGTGGCCACCCGCCAGCGGGATACCGGCGGCATCGCACACCGAACGGCCGCCACGGATCACTTCGCGGGCAACCTCCGGCGCCAGCACATTCACCGGCCAGCCCAGAATGGCAATGGCCATCAACGGGTCGCCCCCCATGGCGTAGATGTCGCTGATCGCGTTGGTGGCGGCAATGCGGCCGAAGTCAAAGGGGTCATCGACGATCGGCATGAAAAAGTCAGTGGTGGAAACCACACCGCGTTCGTCGTCGATGGCGTACACCGCCGCATCGTCGCGTGAGGTATTGCCGACCCACAGATTGGGGTCGAGGTTCTGCGCGCCGCTGCCGGCGAGGATCACTTCCAGCACCTGGGGCGAAATCTTGCAGCCGCAACCCGCGCCGTGGCTGTACTGGGTGAGGCGAATCGGCTCGTTCATGGTGGACCTCAAGGTAACAAGTGGGCGGATTCTATCAGACAGCAAAAAGCCGGCTGGACTCTTGGGAGTTCAGCCGGCTTTTGGGTTTAGCCGTTACTGCCGGGCAGCGAGCAAACGCTTATGGCGATTGCGCCGCGCGATGTTCAGGCACTCGATCACCGCCGAGAACGCCATGGCCGCGTACACGTAGCCTTTTGGCACGTGAGCGCCGAAGCCTTCAGCGATCAACGTCATGCCGATCATGATCAGGAAGCCCAGGGCCAGCATCACGACCGTCGGGTTGTCGTTGATGAACTTGGCCAGTGGTTCAGCCGCCACCAGCATCACGATAACCGAGGTCACCACGGCAATGATCATGATCGGCAAATGCTCGGTCATGCCCACGGCGGTGATGATGCTGTCGATGGAGAACACCAGGTCGAGCAGCAGGATCTGACCAATCGCCGCGGCAAAGCCGATGGTCACCACATTGCCGGTGGTCGCCTTTTCTTCCGGCTCAGGGTCCATGCTGTGATGGATCTCGGTAGTCGCCTTCCACACCAGGAACAGGCCACCGGCGATCAGGATCATGTCTTTCCACGAAAACGCCTGGCCGAAGATCTCAAATACCGGGGCCGTCAACTGCACGATAAACGCGATAGTGCTCAACAGGCCCAGGCGCAACACCAGCGCCATGCTGATACCGATACGCCGCGCCTTGGCTCGGTGCTTTTCAGGCAATTTGTTGGTGAGGATCGAGATAAAGATCAGGTTATCGATGCCCAGCACGATTTCCATGACGATCAAGGTGGCCAGTGCCACCCAGGCGGTGGGGCTGGCGGCCAGTTGTAAAAGGTAGTCCATAGGTCAGTCCTGACGTTGTGCTGGGGAATTAGGCTTCTTTGTTGCTCGTTTCAGGCTCTTTTTCTTGCTGATCAGCCTTTTTTTGCGGACTGATCAGGCCTTGCGTCGCCTCACTCAATGCCTGCTCGGCGGCTTTGTGGGTGTCATCGATGGCTTGTTTGGCCGACTCGGTGGCCTTGCCCAGCACTTGCTGGGCGCTTTTTTCGACCTGATCACACCCGCTGATCATCACCAATGAAAGCGCAAGTAAGGCCGCCGCGCCCAGGGAATTGAGTTGCATGCTGTATTCCTCGTTAGAACCAGTGGGTCCAAATAGTGGCCCCTCGATAGCGAGGCATTCTATGCAGCTGAACAGTTCAGGAAAATTCGTATTTTTCTCGCGTATACTTCGATTTTTACGAAGTGTAGACGACGATGCTCAATTATCGACAGCTGCATTATTTCTGGGTGGTGGCCAAGACCGGCAGCATCGTGCGCGCCTGTGAGCAATTGAACCTTACGCCCCAGACCATCAGCGGGCAGATCAGCCTGCTGGAGCAGACCTTCGGTATTGCACTGTTTCAGCGTGTCGGCCGCCAGCTTGAACTCACCGAAGCCGGGCGCCAGGCGTTGCCCTACGCTGAGCAAATGTTCCAGACCGGCAACGAACTGGAGGCGATGTTGCGCGCGCAGCCCAATGAACAGCAGATCCTGTTCAGGGTCGGCGTGGCGGATGTGGTGCCCAAATCCATCGTTTACCGGCTGATTGCACCTACGATGGAGCTGAGCGAACAAATCCGTATCACCTGCCGCGAGGACAAACTCGAACGTTTACTGGCAGACCTGGCGATCCAGCGTCTCGACCTGGTGATCTCCGACAGCCCCATGCCCACTCACCTGGACATCAAAGGCTACAGCCAGAAACTGGGGGAATGTGGCATCAGCTTTTTCGCCACCCAGGCGTTGGCCGACCAGTACGGTGGCGATTTCCCACAATGCCTGCAGGGGGCGCCATTATTGATTCCGGGGGCCGAGACAGTGGTGCGCAGCCGCTTGCAACGCTGGTTCGCCGAGCAGCAGATTCAACCAAAGATCATCGGTGAGTTCGATGACAGTGCATTAATGCAGGCGTTTGGCCAATCGGGCAGCGGAATCTTTATCGCCCCCAGCGTGATTGCCGACGAGGTAGTGCGCCAGTACGGGGTGGCGCTGATCGGCCAGACCGATGCGGTGACCGAGTCGTTCTATGCGATCTCGGTGGAGCGCAAGGTCAAGCACCCCGGCATCGTGGCGATTACCGAAGGTGCCCGACGCGAGTTGTTTACCGCCCTGCCCTGACGACTCAGGCGTTGGATGCGACCGGTTGCCTGGCGGTCATCAGCCACAACGCCAGCAAGATCGACACCAGGATAAACCCGGACGCCGCAAAGCCCAGGCTGCCAAGGCCGAGGGTGTCGATCACATGCCCACCGACCATTGCCCCCAGGCCAATGCCCAGGTTGGCCCCGGCGATATTCAACGACGCCGCAAACGCTGGCGCATGGGGCGCGGCCTTCATCAACCGCACGTGGCTGACCAGGAACATCGCCGCCTGGGTCACGCCCCACACGGCCATCGCCGCCGCGAGGCCGACAGTGGAGTGAATCGCCGGGACCAACGCCACCATGCCCGCGATCATGAACCCACAGAACACCATGGATGCGATCAATGGGTGGCGATCCACTGCGCGCCCGCCGAGTGAATTGCCGATCAGGCCCACCGCGCCAAACCCCATCAGGCACCAGCCCACCAGTGTGCCGTCGAACCCGGCCAGGCGCTCAAGGATGTCTGCCAGGTAGGTATAAGCGGTGAACATGCCGCTGAACACCAGCACTGACAGCAGGATATGACCCTGCATCAACGGGTTGCGCAGGATCTTGAATTGCGAGCGCAGCGTCACCTGGTCGTTCTTCGGCTGGGTCACCGGCAAGTAGATGAACAGCAGCAACGCCTTGGCCAACGCTACGACCGCCAGTATGGCAAACGCGGTACGCCAGCCGAACATGTCGGAAATCAACGTGCCGACCGGAATGCCGAACACCGTGGCACAGACGATGCCGAAGCCGATTTTTTCGATGGCTCGCCCGGCGTATTCGGGGCCAACAATGTCCACCGCGGTTTCGCTGGCCAAGGCCCAGAACACCGGTAACCCCAGCGCCGGTATCAGCCGCGCGAACGCCATCACCCAAATATTCGGCGCCAGCGCCGCCACGGTATTGGCCACGCCGAACATGATCAGGATGCTGATAAACAAGCGCTTGCGTGGGAAGCGCGCGCAGTACGCCGTCAGAAACGGACCGAACGCCGCCACGGTAAAGGCGAACAAGGTCACCAACAATCCCGCCTGGGACACGCTGACATTCAGGTCCCGGGCAATCGACGGCAGCAGGCCCACGATGACGAATTCTGTGGTCAATACAGTAAAGCCGGCGGCCGACAGCAGCAGGATGGGAAACAACATGAAAACTCCAGAAACGACGACATCAACGACAGCCCGAAGGGCTCGCTGACGGAGAGGAAAGATGAGAGAGGAGAATATTAACAGAGTATGTCTGGATTTTGCCAAAGCCTGCGGGTGTGGGTGACGCAATGCCGCACCGAACGGGACGCTTCCTACAGCATGTTAGACTCCGCACCTACTGCCTACAGCACTTTCCGCCTGCAATGCTGCGTTCTATTAAAAAAACTAGAGACAACTGTTTATGACTGCTGCCCCTTCCCTGTTGCAACGACTTCTGCGCGTTAGCCTGGTCACCCAAATTGTCTTCGGCTTGATTGCCGGGATCCTGTTGGCCCTGTGGATGCCCGAGGCTGCCCGCGCCACCGGCTTTATCGGCAAGGTGTTCGTCACCGCCCTGAAGGCCGTCGCACCGATCCTGGTGTTCGTGCTGGTCATGGCCTCGATCGCCAACCATAAACACGGCCAGGAAACCCATATCAAGCCGATCCTGTTCCTGTACCTGCTCGGCACCTTTGCGGCTGCCGTCGTGGCGGTGGTTGCCAGTACGCTGTTCCCGTCGTCCCTGGTGCTTGCCACCCATGACGTCGCGGTAAGCGCTCCCGGCGGCATCGGCGAGGTGTTGCAAAGCCTGCTGTTGAGCGTGGTGGATAACCCGGTGAGCGCACTGATGAATGCCAACTTTATCGGCATTCTGGCGTGGGCCATCGGCATGGGCATCGCGATTCGCCATGCTGGCGAAACCACCCGCACCGTGCTCGACGACCTGTCCAACGGCGTGACGCTGATCGTGCGCGTGGTGATTCGCTTCGCGCCGCTGGGGATCTTCGGCCTGGTGGCCTCGACCCTGGCCACCTCGGGTTTTGGTGCCCTGCTCGGCTACGCTCACCTGCTGGTGGTGTTGATCGGCTGCATGCTGTTCGTGGCATTGGTGGTCAACCCGGCCATCGTGTTCTGGAAGCTGCGCCGTAACCCCTACCCACTGGTGCTGATGTGCCTGCGTGAGAGCGGCATCACCGCTTTCTTCACCCGCAGTTCGGCGGCAAATATCCCGGTAAACCTGGCGTTGAGCAAACGCCTGGGCCTGCATGAAGACACCTATTCGGTATCGATCCCACTGGGCGCCACCATCAATATGGCCGGTGCCGCGATCACCATCACCGTGCTGACCCTGGCGGCCGTGCATACCCTGGGGATTGCCGTCGACCTGCCGACCGCCGTGTTGCTCAGCGTGGTGGCGGCAGTGTGTGCCTGCGGGGCGTCGGGCGTGGCCGGTGGCTCGTTGCTGTTGATTCCCCTGGCGTGCAGCCTGTTCGGTATTCCCAGCGAGATCGCCATGCAGGTAGTCGCCGTAGGCTTCATCATTGGTGTGTTGCAGGATTCGGCGGAAACCGCGCTCAATTCGTCCACCGATGTGCTGTTTACCGCCGCCGCGTGCCTGGGCCAGGAAGAACAGCCGGCTTAACCCTCAGGCGAAAAAAAGCCCGGGGCGGTTCGTTGCAGAACCGCCCCGGGCTTTTTTGTACCTGGGTGCTTAGAACGCGCCCATGTAATCGCGCTTGCCCACTTCTACGCCGTTGTGACGCAGCAAGGCGTAAGCGGTGGTGACGTGGAAGAAGAACTGCGGCAGGCCGTAGGTCAGCAGGTAGGACTGGCCGCTGAAGCGCTTCTCTTTCGGGGTGCCTGGGCGGGTGATGATCTCGATGCCTTCTTTGCCATCGATTTGCTCGGGCTTGATGGTGTCGACAAACGCCAGCACCTTGGCGATCAGCGCTTGCAGGTCGGCAAAGGTCACTTCGCTGTCTTCGTACTTCGGCACTTCAATCTCGGCCAGGCGTGCGGAAACGCCCTTGGCGAAGTCGACGGCGATCTGCACCTGGCGCACCAGCTGGAACATATCCGGGAACAGGCGCGCTTGCAGCAGTGCATTGGGCTCGATGTTCTTGGCGGTGGCATGGGCTTCGGCTTTGTTCAGCACATCGCTCAGGGCGTTGAGCATTTGCTTGAAGACCGGGATGGAGGCGGCGTACAGGGAAATAGTCATGACAGTCTCGCGGTGATGGCAGGGTGTGTAAGCAGCGGCGATTATAGACATGCCAGCCGCGTGTGCAGCTTGTCTTTTATTTTTTCAGGATTAGGCTAGGGGACTCACTGCATAGGGAAAGCGCGATGACCGCCGAGCACGCCACCGACACCCCAGAACCGCGCCTGAACAGCACGGAAATTCGCATCCTGGGCTGCCTGATCGAAAAACAGGCGACCAACCCGGAAACCTACCCCCTGACCCTTAATGCATTGGTGCTGGCCTGCAACCAGAAAACCAGCCGCGAGCCGGTGACGAACCTCAGCCAAGGCCAAGTCGGGCAAAGCCTGCGCGCGCTGGAAGGCCAAGGCTTTACACGCCTGGTCATGGGCAGCCGGGCCGACCGCTGGGAGCATCGCGTGGACAAGGCACTGGAGCTGGTGCCGGCCCAGGTGATACTGATCGGGCTGCTGTTTCTGCGCGGGCCGCAGACGGTCAATGAACTGCTGACCCGCAGCGGACGCATGCATGATTTTGAAGATGCCGAGCAGGTTGTACACCAGCTGGAGCGTTTGATTGCGCGCGAGCTGGCGCTGTTGGTGCCGCGTCAGGCGGGGCAACGGGAAGATCGTTATACCCATGCGCTGGGCGATCCGGCGGATATTGAAGTGATTCTGTCGGCGCGGGGTAATCCGGTGGAGCGGTCGGCCGGTGCCGTCTCTTCGGATCGTATCGAAGAACTTGAAGCCCGGATTGCAGCGCTGGAAGAGCGCCTTTCGCAGCTGGAACAGGCTTAACACGGTCAACAGGTGGGAGCTGGCTTGCCTGCGATGCAGACACCTCGGTACATCAGGTACACCGGGGTGACGCTATCGCAGGCAAGCCAGCGCCCACATGGGTTCTTCAGTGTTCTCTAGGCTCGGGCAAACGCCACGGCTTTTTCAAACTGCGCCTGCGTCGGCCGCACGCCGGTGTACAGCACAAACTGCTCCAACGCCTGGATCGCGATCACTTCCAGCCCGGTAATCACCCGCTTGCCCTGGGCACGCCCGCGCACAATCAGCGGCGTTTCGGCGGGGATCGCCACCACATCAAAGACGGTGTCCGCGGCATCCACTGCGCCAGCCTCAAAGGCTAACTGGTCGGCCTCCGCCCCGCCGGTCATGCCAATCGGCGTCACGTTGACCAACATCTGCGGGCGCAACTCACCCAATTGCGCTTGCCACTCATACCCCAGACCTTGTGCCAACGCCCGGCCTGCCGCCTCATTGCGCGCCACAATCACGCCGTTGGCATAACCACCGTCGCGCAAGGCACTGGCCACGGCCTTGGCCATGCCGCCGCTGCCACGCAGGGCAAAGGTCGCGTCTTTTGGCACTGCGTGTTTTTTCAGCAGCTGTTCGATAGCAATGTAGTCAGTGTTATAGGCCTTGAGATGGCCGTTGGTGTTGACGATGGTGTTGAGGGAAGTGATGGCCTTGACCGACTCATCCAGCTCGTCGACCAAGGCGATACTGGCTTCCTTGAACGGCATGGACACACCGCAACCACGGATGCCCAGCGCCCTAATACCACCGATCGCGCCGGGCAAATCCTGGCTGCTGAACGCTTTATAATAAAAATTCAAACCCAACTGTTCGTACAGATGGTTATGGAAACGCAAGCCAAAATTCCCAGGGCGCGCCGACAATGACATACACAGCTGGGTGTCCTTGTTGGGGTGCATCTGCATGGGTAACTCCTTTGAGTAAGCAATTCGGTACAGACCTTACACAACCTTTACCTATCGGCCGTGCTGTTTTTCAGAAATACGTTGTCTTAAAAGTATCCCCGCGACAATCCTTGAGTCTATTGATTGCAGACCACAAGCGCAGGGGCTAACCGAGGAATGACCATGATTCGTAAAATCCCCAAAATCGCCTTGCTTATCGGCGCACTCGCTATGGCAGGCCAAGCCTCCGCCCACGGTGGTGGTTGGGGTGGCCCGGCCGTATTGGGTGCTTTGGTCGGCGCAGCCGTAGTGGGCTCCGTGGTTGCCAGCCAATCCCAGCCGGTCTACGTGCAGCAACCGGTGTATGTCCAGCCGCAACCGGTTTACGCCGCGCCGCCGCCGGTCTACTACGCACCGCCACCACCGGTGTATGTGCAACAACAGGTTTACTACCGTCCGGCGCCGGTCTACTACGGCCCACCGCGCGGCTATTACGGCCCTCCCCACGGCTATTATGGTCGCGGCTGGTAACACGCAATTGAGATGACAGGTACAGGCCTCGCCTACACGCGGGGCCTTTTTTTGCCTGAAAAGTCCGGATTCATCCTGCCAAGGTCGCTCTGAGGACAATGGTCGACGCGTAATCGCACATGATTATGGCCAATGACCCCTTGCTCGAACGCGCCTCGCGCTGTCATGTTTGTGTCACGAAACACTCCCACTATCGACACTGTCCACCCAATAACAACAAGGACGACTGACCATGCCCACGCAAAACCCGCATCGAACCGCTGGCCTGTGTACGTCCAGCAAGGTCTACAGCGCACTGACCGAACTCAAGCACCTTGAGGGCCACCGCAGCGCAAAATTCCTGTCGCTGCTGGCGGAAAACCTGGTGCGTAAAGGCCTGCTCAGTGAACAGGAAGTGGTTTCCATGCTCGATCAAGTGGTGGATTGACGCCTGGCGTTAATGTCGACTATCGAGCCAGGTGATTTTTCCTACGGGCAAACAGCCAGTATGGTGACCTCCATAGCAATTGGAGGTACCTATGCCCACTGTTCAGATCATGTCCGTCATCGGCAGCGCAGTCCCCGCCCCTCTTCGTGAGCACGGGTTGCTTGCCTGTTGGTATCTGGTGCGCGATGGCGAGCCCATCAGCGGCCCGCTCACCTCGTTGTCCGCCGCCGAAAAACAGCTGCAGCAAGCGTCGAACTTCAGACTCCACGCATGAGCCTCACGCTCTGTAACGTCTAGGGCAACGGCAGCTTGACCCGTGGCTTGCTTTCCACGAACAGCGCCCAACTGGACATAAACAGCGCCGCTACCAGCGGACCGATCACAAACCCGTTCAGGCCAAACACAGACAGGCCGCCCAAGGTCGAGATCAGGATCAGGTAATCCGGCATCTTGGTGTCCTTACCCACCAGGATCGGGCGCAGCACATTGTCCACCAACCCAATCACGAAAACGCCGAACAGTCCCAGCACTACGCCCTGCCAGATCGAACCGCTCAACAGGAAGTAGGCAGCCACCGGCGCCCATACAATTCCTGCGCCGACCGCCGGCAACAGCGAAAGAAACGCCATCAGCACCGCCCAGAGCAACGCACTGGGAATGTCCAGAAACCAGAAAATCAAACCACCCAGCGCACCTTGGGTCACGGCCACCAGTACGTTGCCCTTGACCGTCGCGCGCACCACCCGGTTGAACTTGAGCTGCAACCGACGCTTTTGCGGCTCGGCCAGCGGCACCGCCGTGCGTACCTTGCGCACCAGTTCCGGGCCGTCGCGCAGCAGGAAAAACAGCAGATACAGCATGATGAAAAAGCTCACCAGGAAATCAAACGTACCCTGGCCGAAGCTGAATGCCTGGGTCGCAAAGAACTGGCTGCCCTGCATTGCACTCTTGACGATTTTTTCTCGCAGGCCTTCCAGGTTGCCCATGCCAAAGCGGTCAAGCAGGTGCTGGAAATAAGGCGGCAGCACGTTTTTGAACTGCTCGATATACCCCGCCACATCCAGTTTTCCGCTCTCGATATTTTTATAGAGCGTCGCGCCCTCTTGCACCAGCAGCACGCTGGTAATGATCACCGGCAGAATCGCAATGATCAGGCACACCGTCAGGGTGGCCAGGGATGTCAGGTTGCGGTTCCAGCCAAACCGCAGCTGCAGGCGCCGCTGCATAGGGGCAAAGATAATGCCGAGGATCACCGCCCAGAACACCGCGCCGTAGAACGGCAGCAATATCCAGATAAAGGCGATGGTGACCAGGGCCAGCAACAACAGCAGGGTTTTGAATTGCAGGTTCGTTTGGTTCATGTCCGGTCCATGTCAGAAAGCAAAGGGCCTTCGTAAGCCCTGTTGCTTAGTCCGCTGCGAAACCTGGGAGTGCCCTTGTTTATAGAACGAGCATAGACCGCATCGCTCGATGGCTTGAAGTATCCGACCGCGCCTCACTCAACAGAGCGCGTATTGCGTGGTGTGTACGCCGATGACCACCAGGCCATCCTTTTCGTAGCGCTGCGCCGAGGTCTTTACACACGGCCTGGAAGCCCTTGAGGTGTCGCGCGCGTGTCGCGAACCCGCTGGCGATACAAAGTCAGCAAAAGGACGATCTGGGTCAATAAAGCCCGCTGCTGGCTCCTTTACCCTCGCGACCTTTTGCGACTTGAGCCCATGCCCCCTGTGATCGCCCCCGAGCTGCTCGCCCCCGCCGGCACCCTGAAAAACATGCGCTATGCCTTCGCCTACGGCGCCGATGCGGTCTACGCCGGCCAGCCGCGCTACAGCCTGCGAGTGCGCAACAATGAGTTCGACCACGCCAACCTGGCACTCGGCATCCACGAAGCCCACGCGCTGGGCAAACGCTTCTACGTGGTGGTGAACATTGCGCCGCACAACGCCAAGCTGAAGACCTTCCTCAAAGACCTGGCCCCCGTCATCGCCATGGGCCCGGATGCGCTGATCATGTCCGACCCGGGGCTGATCATGCTGGTGCGACGCCACTTCCCCTTGATGCCCGTTCACTTGTCGGTGCAAGCCAATACGGTGAATTGGGCCAGTGTGGAGTTCTGGCAGCAGCAAGGCATCTGCCGGGTGATTCTGTCGCGGGAGCTGTCACTGGAAGAGATCGGCGAAATCCGCCAGCACGTGCCGGCCATGGAGCTGGAAGTGTTTGTGCACGGCGCCTTGTGCATGGCCTATTCCGGGCGCTGCCTGCTTTCCGGGTATATGAACAAACGCGACGCCAATCAAGGCACCTGCACCAATGCCTGCCGTTGGAAATACCAGGCGGTGCCGGCGATGGAAAACGCCACCGGCGATATCGTCCAGGCGTTTCAGCCTACGCTGGGTATTGGTACGCCGACCGATCAGGTGTTTCTGCTACAAGAAACCCACCGCCCGGATGAACAGATGCCCGCGTTCGAGGATGAGCACGGCACCTACATCATGAACGCCAAGGACCTGCGCGCGGTGCAGCATGTGGAACGCCTGGCCCACATGGGCGTGCATTCGCTGAAGATCGAAGGCCGTACCAAATCCCACTTCTACTGCGCGCGCACCACCCAGGTGTATCGCAAAGCCATTGATGATGCGGTGGCCGGCCGAGCCTTTGACCGTAACCTGATGACCGATCTGGAGTCCCTGGCGCAACGCGGCTACACCGAAGGCTTTTTGCGCCGTCATGTGCATGACGAATACCAGAACTACCAGAACGGCAGCTCGGTATCGGAACGTCAGCAGTTTGTCGGGGAATTGACCGGCGAGCGCCGGGGCGAGCTGGCCGAGGTCAAGGTGAAGAACCGCTTTGCCGTGGGTCATCACCTGGAACTGATGACCCCCGCCGGTAACTTTCACTTTGACCTGGCCACGCTGCACAACGCCAAGGGCGAAGCCATCGAGGTGGCGCCGGGGGATGGGCACACCGTTTATGTACCGCTGCCGGCGCAGATGGACCTGCAATTTGGCTTGCTGATGCGGGATATCTGACAGGGCGCCGGCTTGGTTTTAATGCCAAACAACCCTGCCTCCAAGCCAGGTCTGGTTAGATCCGGAACTGACCGACAAGCTGCCCCAACCGCTGGCCGAGGTCTGCCAGGCTACGAGAGGTCTGGGCGCCCAGTTGGGTTTCATCGGCCACGCTGTCCACCGCCACGGCGATTTGATGCACGCTGCGGTTGATCTCTTCGGCCACGGCGGTCTGTTCTTCCGCCGCGCTGGCAATCTGCGCGTTCATGGAATTAATCGTGCCGATCAACTGGGCCATGGTGTCCAGCGACGCCCCGGCTTCGTTGGCCCGGGCCGAGGTACCGTCGCCCGCATCGCTGGAGCGGCGCATCGACTCCACGGCGGCTTCGGTGCCTTTTTGCAGGCGGTCGATCATGCCCTGGATTTCCTGGGTGCTGGTCTGGGTGCGACTGGCCAGGGCACGGACCTCGTCGGCGACCACGGCAAAACCACGCCCGGCCTCGCCGGCCCGTGCGGCTTCGATGGCGGCGTTGAGTGCCAGCAGGTTGGTCTGCTCGGCAATCGAGCGGATCACGCCAAGCACGCTGACAATCGACGACACGTCCTGTTGCAGGCTGTCGAGGGACACGCCGCTGCTGCGAATATCGTTCACCAGCGCATGGATCTGCGCGATGCTGCCGTCCACCACACGCTTGGCGGCCTGGCCTTCCACGTCAGTTTGCTGCGCCGCCACGGAAGCACCCTGCGCACTGCGCGCGACTTCTTGCGCAGCGGATGACATCTGGTTGATCGCGGTGGCGACCTGATCGGTTTCGTGACGCTGGCGCTCCATGGCCTGCTCGGAACGCTGGGCCTGGTCCGATACCTGACTCACCAGGCCGGTGAGTTGCGCAGTCATCTCGGTGATCTGGCGCACCAGGCCGTGGATCTTGTCGACAAAACGGTTGAATGCGCCGGCCAGATCGCCCAGTTCGTCCTGGCTGGTAATGGCCAGGCGGCGGGTCAAGTCGCCCTCGCCCGCAGCGATATCGTCGAGGTTGGCTTTCATCAGGTTCAGCGGGCGCAGGATGGTATTGGCCGTCACCATACCCACGGCGGCAATCACCAACAGCACCACCACGGCCACGCCGAGAATGCTCAGCAGTACGCCTTCCATGCGTTTCTCGACCTTGGCCTCGACCACCGCCACCTGGCCTTCGATGCCGTCGAGGTTGACCGACGTACCAATCACCATGTCCCACTTCGGCAGGTACTCGGTGTAACCCAGCTTGGGCACCAATTCGGTCTGCCCCGGCTGGGTCGAGCTGTATTGCAGGTAGTGGGTGCCGTCTTTGCCGACCTTGACCAGGTCGCGGTTTACGTAGACCCCGTTGGGGTCGCGGTTATCCTTGAAGCTCTTGCCGACGCCGTCCGGGCTGTTGCCCTTGAACAGGCGAATGGTCTCGGAGTCGTAGCCGAAGAAGTAGCCGTCCTTGCCGTAGGTGGTGTTGGACAGCAATTTGACCACCTCAGCCCGCGCGGCGGTGTCGCCAGGCGCGGCGGCATCGTAGAGCGGCTTGATGGTGGTCATGGCCACTTCCACATAACTTTTCAGCGTGGTCTTGGCGTCGTTGAGCAGGCGCTGGCGGGTTTCATCTACCTCATTGCGCGCCTGGCCCTGCAGAATCCACACGGTGGTCAGGCTGATGACCACGGCAAACAACAACACCGGCACTACAGCGAGGGACAGGACTTTGGCCTTCAAGCTCAGACGCATGGCTTTTCTCTCTTATTCGTGGCGACTTGAGAGGTTAACGGCCAACCGAGAAATATCTGTAGGCCCCAGGTATGCGTGGCCAGCGCCTCCATTTGTGGGTTATCAGAGGGTCATGGCAGCCAGCCAGCCAAATGCCAATAAAGGGATGTTGTAGTGCAGGAACGTCGGCACCACCGTGTCCCAGATATGGTGGTGCTGGCCGTCGATGTTCAGGCCGGAGGTCGGGCCGAGAGTCGAGTCCGATGCAGGCGAACCGGCGTCACCCAGCGCACCGGCCGTGCCGACAATGCACACGATGGCCAGCGGGCTGAAGCCCAGTTGCACGCAGAGCGGTACGAAAATCGCGGCAAGAATCGGCACCGTGGAAAACGACGAACCGATGCCCATGGTCACCAGCAACCCCACCAGCAGCATCAGCAACGCGCCCACCCCACGGCTATGGCCGATGAATGCCGCCGATGCTTCCACCAGCGAACGCACGTCACCGGTGGCCTTGAGCACTTCGGCAAACCCCGAGGAGGCGATCATGATGAAGCCGATCATCGCCATCATTTTCATGCCTTCGGTAAACAGGTCGTCGGTTTCACGCCAGCGCACAATGCCCGACACCGAGAAGATCAGGAAGCCGGCCAGGGCGCCGATAATCATCGAGTCCAGCCACAGTTGAATGATGAACGCCGAAGCAATCGCCAGCCCGGCCACCAGCAAGGTCAGCGGGTTGTACTGCACCGCCACTTGCTCGACCCGCTCGATTTTTTCCAGGTCGTACACACGCTTTTTGCGATAGCTGACAAACGCCGCCACCAGCAGGCCGACCACCATGCCTAACGCAGGCAGGCCCATGGCGTGGGTGACGTTGACCTGGCTGATATCCACGCCGCTCTTGGCCACGTTGGCCAGCAGGATCTGGTTGAGGAAGATGTTGCCGAAGCCCACCGGCAGGAACATATAAGGCGTGATCAGGCCGAAGGTCATCACGCAAGCGATCAGGCGGCGGTCCAGTTGCAGCTTGGTCAGCACGTATAACAGTGGCGGCACCAGCAGCGGGATAAACGCGATGTGGATCGGCAAGATGTTCTGCGAAGCAATCGCTACCACCCACAACAGGCCGATCAACAGCCATTTGACGTGGCTGCCGCCGGTAGCTTCCTGACGATCGACCAACAGCAGCGCCTTATCCGCCAAGGCATGAGCCAAGCCGGACTTGGCAATCGCCACGGCGAAAGCGCCGAGCAAAGCGTAGGACAGCGCCACGGTCGCGCCGCCGCCCAAACCACCGTTGAATGCCTTGAGCGTGGCCTCGATGCCCAGGCCACCGGTCAAGCCACCCACCAGGGCGCCGACAATGATGGCGATGACCACATGCACGCGGGACAAGCTGAGCACCAGCATGGTGCCGACCGCGGCGATGACTGCGTTAATCATGGTTACCTCAAGACAGAAACATAAAAACAGGCATGCCCGCGCCCGTGCGGCCATTGGGTGGCGCCAGCGTGCAGGCTTTAAGAGGTCTTATTAGAGGGCGCGCACTTTGCAGCAGCCGGGCGCGCATGTCAAAAAACGGCGTCGTTTTTCAGCTTTCAATTGAACGTTTAAACAATAAAGAAACCGAAAAAGCGGCCGATAGCCTGACTCTCTGTGTTTTCAGGTTAAGGATGCTCCTCGATGTCCCTCAGACAGCTCTCCATACAATGGAAAATCACCCTGCTCGCCGGCCTGTGCCTGCTGGGAATCGTGACCCTGCTGGTGGGTCTGTCGCTGTATCGCATGGAGCAGAGCTCGCAACAGGTCAAAGCCTCCAGCATGCAGATGCTCGACGAATCCGCCCAGGCCCGCATCGAGGCGCAAGGTGAAGGACAGGCGCTGGGGATTCGCCAGCAATTCATGGATGCCTTCCAGTACGGCCATGGTTTTTCACGCCAGGTGCTGTTTTTGCGCGAACAGGCTGAAAAACGCTTTCTCGACGCCTTCGACACGCGCGAAGACCTGACCCGCCAGGTCAAGGCCGCGCTGCAGGCCAACCCGGATTTGCTCGGTTTGTCGCTGGTGTTCGAAGCCAATGCGCTGGACGGCAAGGATGAGTTGTTCGCCAACCAGGCGGAACTGGGCAGCAACGACAGGGGCCGATTCGCTCTCTACTGGTCGCAGCCGACACCCGGCAAACTGACCTCCATGGCACTGCCCGAAAGCGACATGTCCGACACCAGCACAGGCCCCAGCGGCGAGAAAGCCAACGCCTGGTTCACCTGCCCGCGCACCACCCTGAAACCCTGCGTCATCGAACCCTACTTTTATATGATCGACGGGCAAAACGTGCTGATGACCAGCATCGTCTTCCCACTGATGGTCAATGGCAAAGTCATCGCCTCGCTGTCGGCGGACATCAACCTCAACAGCCTGCAGGCCGTTAGCCAACAGGCCAGCCAGAAGCTGTATGACGGCCAGACCCAAGTCAGCATCCTCAGCCCCACTGGTTTGCTCGCAGGCTACAGCCCGGACGCCAGCAAACTCAGCCAGCGCCTGGACAAGGTCGACCCTGCCAGCGGTGCGCAATTGATCAACGCACTGGCCAGCAGCACGCAGACCCGCAGCCTGCGCGCCGACCACCAACTCAAGGTGCTGGCGCCCTTCACACCGATTCCCGGCGGCAAACCGTGGGGCGTGTTGCTGGATGTGCCGGAAAAAGTCCTGGTGGGCCCGGCCGAAACACTCAAGACGCAGCTGGACGCCGATAACGCCCGTGGCACCTTGCTGGAACTGAGCCTGGGCCTGCTGGCTGCAGTGATTGGCTTGATCCTGGTGTGGCTGATGGCTCGCAGCGTGACCCGACCGATCCTCGGAGTGGCACGCATGCTGGAAGACATCGCCAGCGGCGAAGGCGACCTGACCCGCCGCCTGGCCTATGACAAGAAGGATGAGCTGGGGCAACTGGCCGGCTGGTTCAACCGCTTCCTCGACAAGCTGCAACCGATTATTGCTCAGGTGAAACGCTCGGTGCAGGACGCCCGTGGCACCGCCGACAAGTCCGCCGCGATTGCCAGCGAAACCAGCGCCGGCATGGAGCAGCAATACCGCCAGGTCGATCAGGTGGCGACCGCCTCCCATGAAATGAGTGCCACCGCCCAGGACGTGGCCCGCAGCGCCGCCCAAGCGGCACAGGCTGCGCGCGACGCCGACCAGGCCACCCGTGAAGGGTTGACTGTGATCGACCGCACCACCACCAACATCGGCAACCTGGCGGCGGATATGAGTACGGCCATGGCCCAGGTCGAAGGCCTGGCAGCCAATAGCGAGAAAATCGGTTCGGTGCTGGAAGTGATTCGCGGGATTGCCGAGCAGACCAACCTGCTGGCGCTCAACGCCGCCATTGAAGCCGCGCGCGCCGGTGAGGCCGGCCGTGGTTTTGCCGTGGTCGCCGACGAGGTCCGCAACCTGGCGCGACGCACCCAGGAGTCGGTGGAAGAAACCCGCCTGGTGATCGAGCATCTGCAAAGCGGCACCACCGAGGTGGTCAGTTCCATGGGCAACAGCTATCGCCAGGCCCAGGGCAGTGTCGAGCAGGTCGGCCAGGCGGTCACCGCCCTGCGCCAGATCGGCGATGCCGTCACGGTGATCAGCGACATGAACCTGCAAATCGCCAGCGCCGCCGAAGAGCAAAGCGCGGTGGCCGAAGAGATCAACAGCAATGTCGCGACGATTCGAGATGTGACCGAGTCGTTGTCGGAACAAGCGAATGAATCGGCACGGGTGAGCCAGGCGTTGAACAGCCTGGCGAATCAGCAGCAGGGGCTGATGGATCAGTTCCGCGTATAAGCGAATGGCACAAACCCTGGGCCCGATGAAGGGCCCCTGTGGGAGAACGCCCCCTCCCACAGGTTGACCTGCATTGTGTCAGCTTTGGCGTTTGGGCAACTCGACGAGCACTTTTAGCCCACCCTGCTCACTCTCCTGCAATTGCAACACCCCGCCCCACACCTCGACGATATCCCGCACGATCCCAAGGCCCAGGCCATGGCCGTCGACCTGTTCATCCAGGCGGGTGCCACGGCTGAACACCTGGTCGCGCTGGGCCTGTGGAATGCCCGGGCCGTCGTCTTCGACCGCCAGCAGATAGCTGTGCGCGGTTTCGCTGACACTCAAGCGTATTTCGGCGTCCGCCCATTTACAGGCGTTGTCCAGCAGGTTGCCCAACAACTCCAGCAGATCTTCGCGGTCCCAGGGCAGTTGCAGGCCGGGCACAACGCGGTAGCTCAAATCCAGGTGTTCGCCGTGAATCATGTTCAACGTGGCCAGCAGGCCGGGCAGTTCCTTTTCGCAATCAAACAAGGTCCCCGGCAGCGTTTCACCGGCAAGACGGGCACGGTTGAGTTCGCGGTTGAGGCGTTGTTGCACCTGCTCAAGCTGGTCGCGCAGCAACTTGCTCAGGTGCGGGTGGTCTTTGAGCACCTCGCTCGACGCCGCACTCAACAACACCGCCAACGGGGTTTTCAGCGCATGGCCGAGGTTGCCCAAGGCATTGCGCGAACGCTTGAGGCTGTCTTCGGTGTGGGCCAACAGGTGGTTGATCTGCGCCACCAGCGGCTCGAGCTCCAGCGGCACTTGGGTATCAAGTTGCGAACGCTGGCCCTGTTGCAGTTGGGCGATCTGCTCGCGGGCGGTTTCCAGCGGCCGCAAGGCACGACGCACGGTAACCCGTTGCAGGATCAACACCAGTAACAGCGCCGCCAGCCCAAGCACCAGACCAATCTGGCGCATCAGGCGGAAGCTTTCCCGCACAGGCGTGTAGTCCTGGGCCACGCTGATGGAAATCGACTGGCCGAAGCGCTTGTAGTCCGAACGCAACACCAGCAGTTGCTGGCCTTCCGGCCCCAATTGCAGGTTACCCTTGAGCCCGGCCTCGGGCAGGCGTGGCAGTTCCTGGTCCCAGAGCGAGCGTGAACGCCAGTGCGCGTCGGCAAAATCAATGCGGAAATAGTGCCCGGAAAACGGTCGCTGATAAGCCGGTGACAGGCGTTGCTCATCCAGTTGCACACCGTTCGGCCCGCGCACCAGCGCCACCAGCAAATTCTCGCTGTCGTTGCGCAACCCAGCGTCCAGATAACGCTGCAAACCGGCCTCGAACAGCCACAAACTGGTCTGCGCGAGCACCACGCCCACCACCACCATCACGCTGATCAGCCCCAGGCTCAGGCGCCGCTGAATCGACCTCATGCCGGGGCGGCGCCAAACCGGTAACCCTGGCCGCGCCGGGTTTCAATCACGCTGCGCCCCAGTTTGCGGCGCAGGTGGTTGACGTGCACCTCCAATACATTGGAGTCACGCTCGGTCTCACCGTCATACAAGTGCTCGGCCAAGTGGCTTTTCGACAGAATCTGTTCCGGGTGCAGCATGAAGTAGCGCAGCAGGCGGAATTCGGCGGCCGTCAGTTGGATTTCGTCACCCTCACGCAGCACACACTGGCGCCCTTCATCCAAGTGCAAGCCGGCCGCTTGCAACGTAGGCTGGTTGGCTTGGCCATGGGAGCGGCGCAACAGGGCCTGGATGCGCAAGTGCAGTTCTTCGGGGTGAAAGGGTTTGCTCAGGTAGTCGTCGGCGCCGGCCTTGAGCCCTTCGATACGCTCGGCCCATGAATCGCGTGCGGTCAGCACCAGCACTGGGGTGGCCAGGGCGGCTGCGCGCCACTGCGCCAGCACTTCCAGTCCGGGCAGCCCCGGCAAGCCGAGGTCGAGGATGATCAAGTCATAGGGTTCGCTGCGGCCTTGATAGGCTGCGTCGCGCCCATCCGCCAGCCAGTCGACGGCGTAACCCTGGCGCTGCAGGCCCGCCACCAGTTCATCGGCCAGCGGCACATTGTCTTCCACCAGAAGCAGGCGCATCAGTCGTCTTCCTTATCTTTGAGCAACTCACCAGTGCTGGCGTCGAGCTCGATTTCACGCACCACGCCTTCGACGGTCAACAGCTCGATTTCATAGATATAGCGCACCGGCCGCTCCTTGTGCTCTTCAAGCTCGGCATCCAGCAGTTTGGCGCCCGGGTAGCGCTCGAACGCCGGGCCCAACAAGTGCTCCAGCGGGGCGATCACGCCCTTCTGGCGCAGGCGCAAGGCTTCGTCCTGACCAAGGTCATGGGCCGACAGGCTTGAGCTGGTCAGTATCAATACCAGCACCACCTGCCTGCCTGCGCATAGATTTACCTTCATTGCGTGTCCTGATGTTCCTGAGGGCGGCCCGGTTAGGGGCTTGGGCCAAATAGGCGATGGGGACAATGATACGGGCGGCGAACCGACCCGTGAGGGTTTTCACGTAAGCCTGCGTTTCTGGATGAATGTCCTACGCGACCCACGTTAACCCTGGCAACTTAACTGAAACTGAATTGCCACCATGGCAATTTGAGCCAAGCGCTTTTCCCTCATCGTGCCAGATTTTCTATACTGGCTCATTCGCGTCAAAAGAGACCGGTATGACAGCCATCCACATCAAGTTTCCCGCCCTGACTCTCAAGGCCGGCAAACGCGCCTATACGCGCATTCGCGAACAAGGCCTCGCGCCGGCAGACGTCGGTATCCTCCCCGGCGCGGCCGGGGGCCCCAAAGCCCTTGGTATTCAGGGCCTGGACCTGGCGCTGTTCGGCGATTGGCTGCCACGCGCGCCGCGCGAACGCGCACTCATCGGCGCGTCCATCGGCTCCTGGCGGTTTGCCAGCGCGTGCCTGCCCGACCCGGTGCAAGGCCTGCTCGACCTCGGCCGCCTGTACAACGAACAGCGTTTTGCCAAAGGTGTGACCATGGCCGAGGTCAGCCACAGCTGCCAGCGCATGCTCGATGATCTGCTGGCCGGCCGCGATGCTCGGGTGCTGGACAACCCCGACTACCGCCTGAACATCATGGTGGTCAAAAGCCACGGCCTGCTCGCCGATGACCACCGTGGGCGGTTGGGCCTGGGCCTGTCGTCGGTGATTGCCGACAACCTGCGGGGCCGCGCACGGCTGTCGCGGCATTTCGAGCGGCTGATCATCCACGATCCACGCCAGGCGCCGCCGGTGCATCCGCTTAAGGATTTCCCGTCGCGCTTCCTTAACCTGGAACTGGGCAACCTGCGCCAGGCACTGCTCGCCTCCGGCTCAATCCCCATGGTGATGCAAGGCGTGCGCGACCTGCCCGGCGCAGGCGCCGGCACTTACCGTGACGGCGGCCTGCTGGACTACCACCTCGACCTGCCCTACCACGGCGATGACATCGTGCTGTACCCGCACTTTACCGACCGGGTCATCCCCGGCTGGTTCGACAAGGGCCTGCCATGGCGACGCAGCAATCAACAGGGTTTGCAGGATGTATTGCTGCTGGCGCCGTCCAAGGACTACCTGGCCCGCCTGCCCTACGGCAAATTGCCGGACCGCAGTGATTTCAAGCGCTTCATGGGCGATGACCCGAGCCGCAACAAATACTGGCAAACCGCGATGAGCGAGAGCCAACGGTTGGGGGATGAGTTTCTTGAGTGGGCGGACAACGGCAAATTGGGCGAGCACTTGCAGGCCCTTTAACGCAACAGCGATCTCCTGACCGTGAGCGGTATCCTCGCCGCGCGTTCAGCCTGTTGTTGAATCGCCCCACCCTTAAAATTTCGCCGCAAAATGTAAGATTGCCAGCGTTCGAGCTTCACGCGCTATTCAGACGTCAGGCAGACGCGTATCACGCCCCAAAGCGGATGGGTCGGCGCACTGAATGCGCGCCGACCCATATTGCCAAGCGTCGAGCGTCAGTGACTGGCTTGAGTCGAGGCTGGCACGCCGCCCCTTGGCTGCGACCGGATATGCTGCAGCAGAGGATTCAACGCACCGCCCCAAATAACCGCATTAGCGAGTTTGGTAGGGTGGTTGATGGTGTTTCCACCCACGCTGCCGGGGTTGGTACCGAAATCCCCTAATCCATATATTTCAATATCACTTAAATCGGGGGCACCGTGAGCCTCGGGAACTCCCAAATTCGCTATCCAATTGGAAATGGTGCCCTCTGCGCCTGACACCACCAAGCCGACTTTACCGAAGCGCAGGTTGTTGAAGTCATACACGGAAATAACGTTAACGCCATTCAAATACACCTCGTGCTTCGCCCCGCGAACCGTCACTTTCACGCTGACCGAAGTTCCATCCGGTATGGGTGCGTAAACCGCTGACCGACCAATCACGGTGCCGCCCCAGTAAAGCAGAACCTGGTTGGCTGTCACTTGCGCCGTGTACTGACTCAGGCCTGAGCCCATAGACCGATAGCGAATACCGCCTATTTGTCCAGACCAACTGGGCATCGTGAAAGTAGCCGACAAACTGACATCCTGGCACGCCCTGTCGAACATCGCAGCGCCACGCCCCTTCAGGGTGTATTGCTCAGGCGAACCGGATACCGCGAATGTAGTGCCTGTTTCCGGACTCCAGCCGGTGGGGTAGCTCGCAAGGTTATCGTCGCGAATAAAACTAAGCTTATCCACATCGACGCCTGCGCGGTGAAGATTGAACAATCGGTTAATATCCAGGACGGTCAGATTTCGAACTTTCGCAACATCCCGCGCTGCGTCAGCCGCGACTTGAACCTGCTCTTGATGCCCAAAAGCAACGGACGGTAACGCGGCAGGCGCAATAGCAGTAGAAGGGACTTTTGACCAGGTATTCTGATAATCAAGTGACTTGAAATAATAGTCGGCGTTTACACTACTGCTTCCCGTAAGATCATTGGCACCAAACATATAAATCACGAGGTCAGGAGCAAAGTCCTTAACGTGGTCAGCCCAGCTCTTTCCCTCAACGGAGCCGCCGGGCCATTGACGCGTGACCTCCCTTCCCGGCTCCCTGTAGAAACCCGTCATCGGATTTTCGACAGCGCCCGCCTCCCCTATGTAATTACGGTTTGAGTACATCCCCATCCCGCGTCCAGCCAGGCTGAAATTACCAAAGGTGAAAGCAATGTCGGGATTCTGCTCGCGGGCCAATCGCATCAAGGTAGCCACGACGGAGTTTTCGTAAAGCCCGTCAACATCACCCTGGGAAATAGAGTCGCCGACAACGGCGATTTTAACTGCGCCCTCTTTAATAGCAGCGTCAAGCCGCTCCAGATTGCCCACGTTGGACAGCGTTGAGAAATCATCCGGCGCATTCTGGTTGCTCGGGAGGCTCGGAGCGCTAACGGAAATAGCGGGAGCGGCTAGCGTCGCGTCGTTTTGGGTGGGTGCGACCGCGCCAGCAAGATCCGCCCCAAATACGTATTGACCGGAACCAAAGAGGTTGAGTGGGACGCTAATGAAAAAAGCAATCAAGAAAATCAGTGGTTTCGTTCTGTAGTGCACAGGGTAAGCAGACACGTCGTGACACGCCAATTCAATAGAGAATTTTAATTCTACTGAATTCCACTTAATTTGTCGCAAAGGTGCATACCGAACGCCGAAACCTTTACTGAAGTGATGTTGAACTAAACAGCGCAGGTTTCTTCACCGTAACAGCCACGCTGTTATCGGGTTTCTTAATACGCTGAACTCAACGTCCTTCACCAGCGAATAATCTCTGCGCTCACTGCCTTGACTCTTTTTGCACTCGGATGTGCTCCGTCAGCGCCGAGAAAGATCCCGCCCAGCAGACGCTGTTGGCCAGCTTGGTTGGATGGTTGATACCGTTCCCTTCCGGCGTGTGATTGTGGGTGGCGCAGGCATCACCGCCGTAGAGGTCGAGATCACTCAGCTGCGGTACGCCATTCGCGCAGTAGTTACCTTTGTCTACGATAAATTCAGTCAGGGTTCCAGTGCCGCCGATGATCGCCACCCCGTGACTGCCACGGCGCAGATAGTTGTAGTCATGGACACTCAGTTGCAGCACATCGTTGACATATACCCTGTGCAGCGCGCCGCGAACATCAACCTGCAACACAACCTTTGAGCCGGACGCGATTTCACCAATGGCCTTGTAGCCAATGGTGGTTGCGCCCCAACAAAGAGCCAGAAAGCCCGACGAGACGTGCGCGCTGTATTGGTGTGCAGCCGAGCCCTTCGACCGATAACGCAGGGCGCAGGTCGTAAACACCCAGTTGGGGCAGCTAAACGTAGCCTTGATCATGATGTCCAGCGACTGCGCGTGATGCAGTGCCGACCCGGTGCCGCTCATTGAGCTCGCGTCCGCATTTGCCAGTGACAGCGTGGAGCCATCCTCGACATGCCAGCCGGTTGGATATCCGGCGAAGTTGTCATCACGCGTGTAGTGGAGGTTGTCGACGTCAAAGCCGGAACGCAGCAGGTTGAATGCCCGGTTGATATCGACCAGCGTCAGGTTCAGTTCCCGGGCCACGCCGCGTACGCCATCAGCGGCGATTTGAGCCTCTTCCTGGTATCCCGCTGAAACGGCCGGCAGGGCGGTGGTGGATACCCCAATAGACGGAGCCTTGGGGAAATGGCTAATCAGCCCGACCACATACTTAAGTGCGGTCGTGTTCCCGACACTCGAGCCGGACAAATCGTTAGCACCGTGCATGACCATGACAAAGTCGGGAGCGAAATCCTTGAGGTGCGCCATCCACGACTTACCGACGACGGATCCTCCCGGCCACTGGTCAGTCATGGGAGCGCCGTCAGGGCGATAAAACCCGGTACTGAGGTTTTCCGGGTAGGGCTGCCCCACGTACGTCTCGGTTGCCAGTGCTCCGATACCTCGGCCTGACAGGCTGAAGTTGCCCACTACAAAGTTGATTGCAGGGTTCTGCTCGCGCAAAGCCCGCATGACCGTTGCCACAACCGAGTGCTCATAAAGGCCGTCGCGATCGCCTTCGACAATCGAATCGCCCGCAAAAGCTATGCGTACGGTGCCCTCGGAAATAGCAGCGTTGAGCCGGTCCAAGTTGCCCAGGTTGGAGAATATCTCGAAATCGGCAGCGGTCGGTTGCGGCTCTGTGCGGTCGGGGCGATCCACCGGCGCCAGTGCGAGACCAACGGTTTCAGGCGCGTACTCAAGGGCCGACGTTTCCTGCACCGGGGCGCCGTCTTGCGCCGCTTTCATGCCTGCCCAGCGCTTCAGGGTCTTACTCAGCCTTGCACGCCAGGTACGGTCTGAACGATCGCTCGCGCCATTCGGCTCGACAGAGTTTCTGTTGGTAAAGGCCATGGTTGCCCCCGAGGCAAAAAAAACGCTCAGTGGCGAGCCTTGAAACGGTTGGTATTATGCGGGTTTATCGGCGACCAGGAAGAGCGCGTTGCCAAAACAGGTTAGAATAGGCCCCAACTCGGTCGCCTGGCGCCAGTCGGCAAGCGCCGAATGGATGGCCTCAATCGCGCCCAGCGACGACCTATCAGTACATTGATCAGTGCATCTAAAACTGACAATCACTTCAAACCCACGCAACACAAGCCCTACAGGTCACACCGTGGAAATCTTCAAAGAGTTTACCTTCGAGTCCGCCCACCGCCTGCCCCACGTACCGGAAGGCCATAAATGCGGGCGCCTGCACGGGCATTCGTTCAAAGTGGCGATCCACCTGAGCGGCGACCTGGATCCCCATACCGGCTGGATTCGCGACTTCTCGGAGATCAAGGCGATTTTCAAGCCGCTCTATGAACGCCTCGACCACAACTACCTCAATGACATCCCCGGCCTGGAAAACCCGACCAGCGAAGTGCTGGCCAAGTGGATCTGGAATGAGCTCAAACCCCTGCTGCCGGAACTCAGTGCAATTCGTATCCATGAGACCTGCACCAGTGGTTGTATCTATCGCGGTGAATAAGCGATGAAGTGCTGAAGAACCACCTGCGGGTGGTTTTTTTATGCCTGGGAAGCACGCTTGATGCGGCATGTACCCGAATCCCATGGGTGTGGCCACTCATGGGAGGCGTCTGGGTGTATCGCGCCAAATCGTCAATGCGATCGAAACCGGTCGCCATGATCCGAGCTTGCCTCTGGCGTTCAAGATCTCCAAGGTGTTCGAATGCCGTATCGAGGCGTTCTTCGAGGCGCCGAAGGGCTGATCCATTTTGACAGGAGCACACTGCAATGCTGCGCCCCGCCACTGTTGCTGATGTTGCGACCATCGAGGCCATCGTCCAGGCCGCCTATTCGCCTTACATCGAACGGATCGGCCGCAAGCCCGGGCCGATGCTTGAGGACTACCGCCAGCAGGTCGAGGCAGGGCACGTGCATGTGCTGGACAACGCCGGGCGGGTCCAGGGTTTTATCATCTTGCTCAACGCCGATAACCACCTGCTGTTGGAAAACCTGGCCGTCGCCCCAGATGCCCAGGGCCTGGGATTGGGACGTCAGTTGATGGACTTTGCCGAGCACAAGGCACTCGCTGCGGGTTACGCAACCATCCGCCTCTACACCCATGTAGCGATGACTGAAAACATCACGTTGTACACCCGCCGCGGCTATGTGGAAACCCATCGCATCGAGGAACACGGCCTGCACCGTGTGTACATGACAAAGCGCCTTTAGGAGAACCTCATGGAAAACATCTGGCTGGCACAGGCCAAGCGCCTACAGGCACTGGCGTCCACAGGGCTGCACTTTTGCACCGACGATTTCGAACGTGAGCGCCTTGAAGAAATTGCGCAGATTGCTCACAGCATGCTGGCGCAACTGGCGGATGTGCCGTTGGAACGCATCACCGGGCTGGTGTCGGATTTTGCCAAGCGTTATTCAACGCCGATGGTTGAAGTGCGCGGTGCGGTGATCGATGGCGACCGGATTCTGCTGGTGCGCGAATTGACTGATGGTTGCTGGGCGCTGCCTGGTGGTTATGCCGATATCGGTTTATCGGCGGCGGAAAACATCGTCAAGGAAATCCGCGAGGAAGCCGGGCTAAGCGTGACGGCACGCGCGCTGTATAGCGTCACTCACAAGGCCAAGGGCCTCTATCGCCCGGACGTGCGGGACTTCTACAAGCTGTATTTCCTCTGCGAACGGGTGGACCAACTGGCGCCGATGCCCGGTTTCGAGACCACTGAAGTGGGCTTTTTTACCTTGGACGACCTGCCGCCGCTGTCCCGTGGGCGCACCATCGAAAGCGATCTCGAAGCAGCCTTTGCGTTTCATCGCGGCGAGGTCACCCAGACGCTGTTCGACTGATCCAATGTGTATCACCGCTGCACTGCTTTCGTGCCCGACCGGGCACAACGACCATGCAATGAGACGATACGCGCCTGTTTGGCTCCACATACACTGCGCTGCCGGTTTGGCACGCGCAGTGCAATAGCCCTGCGTCAGTCATCCAGGGAGCAAGGCCATGACGCAGCAAGAACCGGGCAACGATTACCCCCTCAGCGAAGTGCCGATGCATGCGCGCAAGGGCCTGGCGTCTACCGCCATGGTGCTGTTGGGGTTTACGTTTTTTACCGCGACCATGTTTGCCGGCGGCAAGCTGGGCGTAGCATTCAGTTTCACCGAGATGCTCGGTGTCGTGGCCCTGGGTAACCTGTTGCTGGGTATTTACGCGGCAAGCCTGGGTTACATCGCCTTCAAAAGCGGCTTGAACTCGGTGCTGATGGGGCGTTTCTGCTTTGGCGAGGTGGGCAGCAAGCTCAGTGACTTGATCCTTGGCTTCACTCAGATTGGCTGGTACGCCTGGGGCACTGCCACCGCCGCTGTGGTGCTGGGCAAGTATTTCGAATTGGGCCAAGGCTCGTTGCTGGCATTGATGGTGCTGTTTGGCCTGGTGTTCTGCGCCACGGCCTATGTGGGCTATCGCGGGCTGGAGATTCTGTCCTACATCGCGGTGCCGGCCATGGGCATTTTACTGTTTCTGTCGATAGGGGTCGCCACCCTCAAAGTCGGCGGCCTGGACGGCCTGTTGGCGGTGGTGCCGACAGGCGAGCTGGATTTGTCCACCGCGATTACGCTGGTGTTCGGCACCTTTGTCAGCGGCGCGACACAGGCCACCAACTGGACGCGGTTTTCTCGTTCGGCCAAAGTCGCGGTGCTGGCGAGCCTGATCGGCTTCTTTATCGGCAATGGTTTGATGGTGTTGATCGGGGCCTATGGCGCCATCGTCTATCAGCAGCCGGACGTGGTCGAAGTCTTGCTGCTGCAAGGTTTCGCGATGGCGGCGATGGCCATGTTGCTGCTCAACATCTGGAGCACCCAGGACAACACCATCTACAATTTCGCCGTCGCAGGCTGCAATTTGCTGCGCACCCGCAGGCGCAAGACCGTGACCCTGGCCGGCGCGGTAATCGGCACCCTGCTGGCGTTGCTCGGCATGTACGACCTGCTGGTGCCCTACTTGATTCTGCTGGGCACCGTGATCCCGCCGATTGGCGGGGTGATCATGGCGGACTTCTTCTACCGTTATCGCGGCCAATATCCGCGCCTGGCCGAGGCCCGCCTGCCAGCCTTCAATTGGCCTGGGCTGGTAGCGTATGCCGTGGGCACCATGCTGGCGTTCCACTCGCCGTGGGTGGCACCGTTGGTGGGGATTGTTGCCGCGTCCTTGACCTACATTGGGCTGAGCGCAGTGCTGCGCGTACGGGCACCGCTGGCTGATGCACGGGGATGAGTCTGGCAGGCGTCTTGGGAATGGTAACCTTATGGCCGACGCGCCAGGCCGTACATCACAACAGCCCGGATAATCTGGCGTTGTCTGCCTGATTGTCATTAGCCAAGAGGAACTTGCCCATGCATATCATCAACGCCCGCCTGCGCAACCGTGAAGGCCTGCATGATCTGCACCTGGAACACGGCCGGATCGCCAGCATCACGCCACAAACCGTGGCGCCAACTTTAAGGGCAGACGACCTGGACGCCGCCGGCAACCTGGTGATACCGCCCTTCGTCGAGCCGCATATCCACCTTGATGCCACCCTCACCGCCGGCGAACCGCGCTGGAATATGAGTGGCACATTGTTCGAGGGCATTGAATGCTGGGGCGAGCGCAAAGCCACCATCACCCAGGAAGACACCAAGACCCGCGCCAAGCAAACGATCCAGGGCCTGGCCGCTCACGGCATCCAGCATGTTCGCACCCATGTCGACGTCACCGACCCCGACCTCACCGCACTGAAAGCCATGCTGGAAGTCCGCGAAGAAAGCACGCACCTGATCGACCTTCAAATCGTCGCCTTCCCGCAGGAGGGCATCGAATCCTACCGCAATGGCCGCGAACTGATGCAGGAAGCCATCCGCCTGGGCGCCGACGTGGTCGGTGGTATCCCCCACTTTGAATACACCCGCGACCAAGGCGTGAGTTCGGTGAAGTTTCTCATGGACCTGGCCGAACGTACCGGCTGCCTGGTAGACGTGCATTGCGACGAAACCGATGACCCGCACTCGCGTTTTCTCGAGGTTCTTGCCGAAGAAGCCCGCAGCCGCGACATGGGCACACGCGTCACCGCCAGCCACACCACGGCCATGGGTTCCTACGACAACGCTTATTGCGCCAAGCTGTTTCGCCTGTTGGGGCACTCAAAAATCAGCTTCGTCTCCTGCCCCACCGAAAGCATCCACCTGCAAGGTCGCTTCGACAGTTTTCCGAAACGCCGCGGCGTCACCCGCGTCAACGAACTGCTCGAGGCCGGCATGAACGTCTGCTTCGGTCAGGACTCCATCGTCGACCCGTGGTACCCGCTGGGTAATGGCAACATCCTGCGTGTGCTGGAAGCCGGTTTGCACATCTGCCACATGCTCGGTTACCGCAACCTGCAAAGCGCCCTGGACCTGGTGACCGACAACAGCGCCAAGGCCATGGCCTTGGGTGACCGGTACGGCCTGGAGCCCGGGCGCCCGGCCAATCTGTTGATCCTCTCGGCAGACAGCGACTACGAGGTGATCCGCAGCCAGGGCCTGCCGCTCTACTCGATCCGTAATGGCGAGGTGCTGATGAAGCGGCAACCGGCGCAGGTCGAGTTCTTGTAAAACCGACCACTAGACGATCGAGTCGATATCCAACGGTTGCGGGTTCAACGGGCTGCTTTGAATGGGCGCAGGAATACTGGCGATTTGCGCTAATTCACGGTTTTCCCGGTGGCTGAACCAACGTTTCAGGCTGGGCTGCAACTGGCTGGATTGAGCGTGACTTCCATACACGTCACGCGCTTCCAGGCGGCGCCAACGCAAGGATTCCAGACGGCGACGGCTGGTGTGCAGGCGGTCAATTTCTGCGTTGAGCGCCTGGTTGTGTTCATGTCCATAGCCGCGCTGGTTCGCAGGGCGGCGACGCTCAAGTTCGCGGTTCTTGTTGCGCAACTGTCGAGTCATGGTTTCGAGCGCAAGGTCGAGTAACTCAAACTCTCTTGGCGTGACCAAAGGCCCCTGGCTATCCAGGGTTTGTTGCCAGCGACGCAAGGTGGCCCAGGCTGCCGGGATGTAGCTGGCGGTCATGAAATGCTGGTTCGCCTGGAACAGTTGTTTCAACAGGTTGTCGCGGCCCGGCATATCGCCATGCAGTTGCAACGCGCGGTTACAGCCGGCCTCCAGGATGGATTCACAGCCGGGCGTCCATAACACCGAGGAGTGCGTACCGTCCGGCAGTTTGATCGGCATGAAGTGCTGTTGTTCGCCGTGATGCTGGTAAGGATTGCCCCCCACGCGTACCAGGCCTGCCGCAAACAGCAGGCCGCCTGCTGCGGGAGCACTGAAGAGCGTGACGGCGCCCGGGACCCACAGTTTGGCGGTGGTGTTCATCCACGTGGCGGGGACACTGGGGACCGGGTCGTTGTGGTTGACGATGCGATGGTGGATCAGGGATGAGGCACCGTCAGCGAATTCCGAATCGGCGGCGCGGGGCGCGCCATAGGTGTAGAGGAGGATGTTGTACTGCGACCCGGGAACTCGGCGCAGCCCTTCTGCCAGCAGCAAAGCGATGGCGCCTCCCAGGCTGTGGCCGCAAATCACAATACGCTGGCCGCTGTGGAACAGGTCGAGGTAGTGCAAAACGAAATCTCGCATCGCTCGATAGGCTTGGTAAAAGCCTTCATGGGCTTTGCCAACACCTTCGAAAAATGGCACTTGGTGGGCATTTGCGTCTCGTAGTGCGTCGGCACCGCTGGCGGTACCTCGCACAGCGATCAGGATCACTTCATTGTGATGACTGATAAACGCCTGAGTATCCGTGCCGTGTGCTTCATCATCAAAAAAGTGCACGCGTGCCGGGTGCTCCTGTGCCTCGCCAAGCTCCTGACGGTTCTGGGGGTACAGCTCCGGATCGAAGGGCACAATCTCAAAACGATGAGAGTATGGAACCTCCTCATATAAGGGGTAGAAACGCTGAACCTGCTCACGGTCTATCTTCCAGGCTTGCTGAAACCCCGATAGTTTTTCTGCAAATACATTCCCAACGCTGGGGTCCAGAGGGAAGCTGACTTGATCCACCGGCTGCTTTGGAGGTTCCTGGCCAAAATCGCAATAACTCAACGTGGACATCAGCGCCAGTTGGTAAAGGTTCAGGGCACAAAACCGATCATCGATGGATAAGATCGGGCGCAGGGCACGCAAAGGTCGCACTTCAAGAACAGTGTGCAGGTTAGGGAACAGAACGACGCCTGACAAAGTGGGCTGGGGCGGCCCGAATCCCAGCTCGGCCATCATTTTTAGCGCATGGCGTTGAGGTTGATATGTTCTGGGCGCTAACGGCGGCAGGTGGGCGACATGCCGGACCAGGTCGCGCACTTCAACCTGATAAAACCGGTCAGCGTGGTGCTGTGCAGGATTACCCTCAATGCGTTGGCCATCAGCGGCGGAAAAGCGTGTTTTTTCGGCGCGGATTTGAAGTTCGGTGATAGGTAACTTGTAAGCTCTACGCGTACTCAATTCAAGATACGGCTGCTGCTCCCCAGAATATAGCCCCTCCAGAATAAGAACGATGGGACCACAGTAAAACCCTTGTAGCTTGGCGTATCCCTCCCCAGTCAACCTTCCGTTGTACTGATGACCTGCACTGTCGCGAATCGTGTATGCGAGTCCGCCGTAAGCCTCCCCACTGCCCGTTTCATCGACCAGACAAAAGCTCGCCCAATGCCCTTTCAACGCGCAAACAGGCATCTTGCTATTGAAAAAAGGTTGCTTCCATGCTTCCTGCCTCATCAATCAACTCCTTGTTAATTGCACGTTGGATAGACATCGCAAGTACGTCCATCCGGCATCGTTATGGGTTTAAATTCCTGAATATTGCGGCCGCAAACTCCGACCAAATCTTCAAAGCTTTTCCCCCGGCAGCGTTTCCAACCGCCCGGTACCGCTATCCACCGTCTGTCAAAAGCAGGCTCCTCCTCTTCTGTAACCGTAAGCGTCAGCCTTAGTTTTTTTCCAGCTAACGGATCTCTTTGTACAACACCACCCGCAAGCGATTTCTGCCGCTGGCCCATTGTGTCCAACGATCTGCATTGCATGATTTTCCTGATCACATGCATGGGGCCTACCGTCCTGAAAAACCACTGACATTGCCCAGGCAATTCCTGTACACCTAACTCCGGCATCCCCGCCACCCCCTCACTTTCTATAGGGTCGGCAAAGTAGATAGTCCCAAAATCCCCACCAACATCAGTGTCTCGCACGCCCCACTTCGCATAAAAGCTGAACTCCACGCTCTGCAGCACCGAAGGGCATCCCTCGATGGTTTCAGTCAACGGCAAGTCATAGCTCACCCGTTCGGCCTCTGGTTTGTATTGAGCAATAAAGATCTTGCGTTCAGGCCGTTTGCCTCGACGTTGCGGCAACGTGCAAAGTTGCCCTCTGGCGGGCCTATAGTTAGCCGCGCCGATGAATCGAAATTGCTTCGGTAAATCCACCTCCAGCGTAAAGCGATCAACCGGCCCCACCGCACACCCCGACAGCCATCCCATTCCAAGCGCAACCCAAACGCTGTGTATCAACCTACTCATGCGTATCTCCCAACCTTCGCCACTGCTCCACCACCCGTTCAAAATGATCACCTGGCGCCTCGCCCACCATCGGCTGCCAGCGAATCACGCTGCTTTGCGTCGCCTCTTCCAACCTGTGCACGACCAAAAATTCGAGCTGCTGCGGCTCCCGCCATTGCCAGGCACGGGCTTGTTGCAGCACTTGGTCCAGCCAGACCCGGGGGTCTTGGAATTCAACCAGCGCGGCGAGGCTTTCGCTGTGTTCGGTCAGCAGGTAGCGCAGGATATTGGCGTTCAGGATGACTTCGGCCTGGGGGTTGGGCGTGTTCAACCAAGGTGCAGGTACAGGGACCGAATACTCGCCGGGCGCCGGGTTTTCGCTCTGGCACCAATGGCCGTCGTGCCAATAGCACACACTGATCAGTGGGCCGAGGAACGCTGGCCAATGCTCGTTCGGCAGATGGGCCAGAGCGCGGGCCAAGGTACGGTTATCTTGAAAGCGATACAGGGTCTGGCTTCCAACCGCCCCTACTACCAGGCGGTCGCGCCAGTGTCGGACCACGCCAGACAGGTCATCGTCGGACAGGCTGCCCAGCCAGCCCCAGTTCGCCTCTGGATACTGCAACAGGTCGACCAGCGCGGGCTCACCCACCTGCTCCAGCAGCAGAATAACGGGACCTGCCGCTGCCAGCTCGGCCACGGCTGTTTCACCGTACAGGCTGCAATACTGCGACAGATTGCGGCCCGCCAAGAGCGATTGGCGTGCGTCGTGGTTACCGTCAAGGATCAAGCACAGTCGGTGCCCCGCCTGGTGCTGTTGGGCCATCCACTGGCCTGGCTCACTCGGCATCACGCGGCCCTCTGCGTGACAGTGCAACGGCCTTCGCGGCATTGCTCACACACCGGGCAGAAGTCCGCGCCCAACTGTCGGGCCATGTCCAGAATGGCGCCCTGCGCCGCCGAGATATTCGGTACACCCACTGCCCACAAAGGGTTCGCTGGCCGGGTCACGGGAGGCAAGCCACCGACGGTAATTGGCCTGCTGCTGAAAATGCCACCCGCCTGGATCAGCAGGTGCTCGCCCCCGGCCTTGAAACTCAGATGCGCACCCGCCTCGATGACCAGGCTGGCGCCTGCCTTGAGGTAGATCTGCTGCCCAGCCTCGATGACCATGGACTGACCAATATGTGTCTGGCTGTCATCTTGCACGTGCAAATGATCGCTCGCTTTGAGCTCGACCTTGCGATCACCCGCAATGGATCGATACTCCCCGCTTTCCAACTGAACCGTGCTTAACCCCCGAATGATTTCACGGCGCTCTCCGGCCACCTCCAAGCGGCTGTCATGGCCCACCCGTTGCTCCAGATCGCGTTGGGCGCGCAGGTAGATGAGTTCCTCGCCGTGGCGGTCTTCAAGGTGCAACTCATTGGCACCCGCGCCGCCCTGGGAACTGCGGCTGCGCAACACACTGCGCGTCTTGTGTTGCGGCAAAGGATAAGCAGGCATGTGCAATGCATTGGGCAAGCAACCGTTGATCAACGGCTGGTCGGGATCGCCCTCCAGGAAAGTCACCAATACCTCCATGCCCACGCGCGGAATCAGCATTGCGCCAAAGCCATCTCCCGCCCAACCGGATGCCACCCGCACCCAACAACTGCTTTTGTCGTCGGTGTTGTCCAGGCGGTCCCAATGAAAACGCACCTTCACCCGGCCATAGGCGTCGCAATGCACCTCCTCGCCTGCCGGCCCCGTCACAGTGGCGGTTTGGCTGCATTGGATGGTCGGCTTCGGGTGTTTGAGGGGCGGCCTGTGCGCTGCGCGCCAGGGTGTTGCGGTGAATCGGTTGCGATACCCCTGGAATGTGTCAGCCGCAAACACCGCTTCCTCCAGCACCTGCGGTTGATAGCCCTCATGGCGCACCGAGGTGAGCAACCACAAGTCGTTGCAGGCAGGATCGGGGTGTTCACACAGCTCAAGAAAATGGCCGCTGCTTAACGCCGGTTGATCGCTCTTGCCCAGTGCGCGATGACGGTCGCTTTGATGTCGCTCCAAGCCACGACGCGCCAATTGCCGGCCCCGCGCATGAGCGGTGAAACCGGCGGGATAACGATAGTCTTCGAGGGGTTGCGCCGATGCAGGGCCGGCCGTGTCTTGCAGACGCAGCGACGGATGCTGGAAGTCGTGATCGCGAAGCACCATTTGCCGAGTGCGGGTTTCCAGGCACAGGTCGAAACGCCGGATCGCTCTCGCTTCGCCTGCCAGCTCGCCCGTCGAGCAAAAGCGCTGCGCCGCCAAGCGCCGAAACACAGTCTGGTCATCACCGAACACCAGCAGATGATTGTTCGGGCTGTGGCGAAAATGGTAATGAATGCCCTCCTCCTCACACAACCGCTGGATAAAGTGCAGATCGGTTTCCGCGTACTGCACGCAGAACGTGCGTGGCGGGTAGACCACAGGGCCGAGTTCGAAGGCATAGGCGTCGGCAAAGATGCCATGGTGCTCAAGGACCGCCGCAATGATCTGCGGCACGCTGCGTTGTTGGAAAATCCGCTGGTCGCGCCGATGGGCAAGACACGCCAGGCGGGGGGCCAGAGTGAGATGGTACCGGGTGAGTCGAACGCCCGGGTCATACCGGCCGGCCGCGTAGACCTGCCCGTGCAGCCCGGCATCGGCTTCGCCGAAGTCCAGGTAGGCGGGCTGGTGGAGCAGCGCCTCCAGATCCAGGGAGGGATTTTCACTGACTAATTGCAGTTTAATGAAAAAGGGTTGATCAACGACTTCGCGGCCTTTGAACGCCAGCACCTGAAAGTCGTTGTTTATTTCTGGAAGTATCAATTTGAAACGTGAAACAGCAAACGTATCAACCATCCGCAAGTTACCCATCATCAATGATTTGATTGAAAGGCTTTCTCCCTTCGGATGCTGATTTAACTGCCGGGAAAAAGCGCCTGAATGCGTTGAAGCTTAGCGATTCCAGGCGAAAAGAGGCCCTTAAAAGATAAAAAAGAAGTTTCGTACGGTGTAGCCGGAAGTGTCTTTTACAAAATAAGACAAACGATTAGTTACCCTCCTCCAACAACGAGAACACTCCCACACTAACTCTACAAAATTACCTAACAGACAAGGAAACAGCTGGCACTTATTAAAGATATCAGCTGCACTTCCAAATTCAGGTTTGCGGGCGTGCAGCCCCGAACAAACTGACGCTAAGCAGCGTTTCACCCTGACTCTGCAACCGTACTGGCGCCGTGCCACCCGGCATGACCACCGCCACGTCCCCTGCCTCGACCCAGCCCGCCCGCCACGCTGCGCATGCCACCGCGCTAGCGCTGGTCCCGGAGGACGCGGTAGGCCCCTCACCCCGCTCAAACACGCGTGCGATAAGCTGATTGCCTGTAGACCGAGCGGCCCATTGCAGATTAACCCCGGCCAAACATGGTTGGCCGCGCCCGGCTGGTGGCGCAAAAGCAATCGCCTGCAACGGCTCAAACAGTGAGGGGTGGAGCATCGACTGATTGTCAGGTAACACCGAGGTTTGCTCGACGAGCGTGACGCAATGGGGATTACCGACACGGACAAACTGGCTTTGTGCCCAGTGCCGGTTGATCGCCGCCAGCGCGTCGACGTGACTGAATTCGCGCGCGCCCATGGCAACCGAATCGATACCGCAAGCACCCACCGCTGCTGGCCCAAACTCCGGCTGTCCCAGGGCCAGCCAGAATCCTGCAAGCTGTTCGTAGACCGCAGGTTCCACATAGGTCGCAAGGGGTGATGCGGTATCCGCGTTGTCGTGATGCACCCGCAACTCACAGCCTTGAGTCATCAAGCCTTGATCAGTGAGTGACTGAGAAAAAATCGTCAGTCCATTACCACTGCGCTCGGCAAGTGAGCCGTCCGTATTGACGATCAGTACGTCAAACGGCGGCGCCGACTGGAAGGGCCCGACCAATAAACCATCGCAGCGGTGTGCCTTGGCATCCGCTGCACGCGGCAACGCGCCCCATCCACATTCAGACGCGATAGCCGACGAAGCCCAATCCTTGCGTGTGTTCGCGGCCAGGTCGGCGCGCTCGGGCACGTCAATGCCTCGGTTGCGCAAATAGCCCGGACAGACCACGCCATAGATATTGCCCCGTGCGTCGTAGAACAGGGTCATATCGCTACCTGACTGAAAATCTTCATCGGCTCATCCGTCCAATTGCATACACACTTGGCGGCAGCGTATTACAGAACGGTCGTCCCGTGGGAAGTGAGCTGGAAGGTGGTAATCCAACGCAAGATAGCTGGGGTTCGTCCATTCTCGCGCAGATTACGCACCTTCCAGACCACCGCCTGAAGACTCGATAGCCTTTGTGTGGTCGCGGCCCTTGAGTGCGTTCCAAGGCTATAAAAATAAATTCCCCACCTGCGCGCCAATCCCCATCGCCAAGGGAACCCGGCTCGCTCGACAGGGCCTGATGTGCAAGGATGTCGCGCCGGACATCGTTCGTTGAACGCAAAACCAAGGATTTTTCATGACTGCCATCCCCACCCCAGCGCCCGTGGTTCCCGGGCGGCTGGAGCAAATGTCGACCCGTATCGCCTTTTTCATCGCCGGCTTCGGCATCGCAGCCTGGGCGCCGCTGGTGCCGTATGCCAAAGCGCGCGCAAATCTCAATGACGGCACACTGGGCCTGTTGCTGTTGTGCCTGGGGGTTGGGTCGATTATCGCCATGCCCGTCGCGGGCGCCCTGGCCTCACGCTATGGCTGCCGACGCGTACTGACGGCCGGCACCCTCATGATCTGCCTCGCGCTGCCAATGCTCGCCACAGTCAGTTCGATTCCATTGCTGATGGCCGCGCTGTTCCTGTTTGGCGCAGGCCTGGGCAGCGTGGATTCGACGGTCAACCTGCAAGCGGTAATCGTTGAGCGCGCCAGTGGCAAAACCATGATGTCGGGCTTCCACGGTTTATTCAGCCTGGGCGGCATTGTCGGCGCGGCGGGCGTGGCCGGGTTGCTGGGGCTGGGCCTGTCGCCGCTGCAGGCAACACTCGTGGTGATCGTCATCATGGCGGCGGCACTGCTCAAAGCCGGACCACACCTGTTGCCCTACGGCAGTGAAAGCTCGGGCCCGGCGTTTGCTGTACCGCACGGTGTGGTGCTGTTTATCGGCTGCCTGTGTTTCATCGTATTTCTGGCCGAAGGTGCGGTGCTGGATTGGAGCGCAGTGTTCCTCAGCGCCGAGCGCGGCCTCGATGAAGCCTATGCCGGCCTGGGTTATGCGGCGTTCGCCTTGACCATGACTGCGGGGCGCCTGACTGGTGATGCCATCGTTCGACGTCTGGGCGCCACCCGGGTGATCGTGATTGGCGGCACGCTGGCCACTGCCGGCATGTTGCTCGCTACGTTATTCCCGGCCTGGGAAACTGCATTGCTGGGGTATGCGTTGGTAGGTGCCGGTTGTTCGAATATCGTGCCGGTGCTGTACACCGCCGTCGGTAAACAGAAGGTCATGCCGGAACATATCGCGGTGCCGGCCATCACCACCCTGGGGTATGCCGGCATTCTCGCCGGCCCTGCAGTCATCGGCTTTATCGCTCACGGCAGCAGCTTGAGCACCGCCTTTGTGCTGATTGCAATGCTGCTGGCCGGCGTGGCTATCAGCGGCAAAATTCTCAAGGTGTAAACCGCTCACCGCACAAGGCCAGGGGGTTACCTGGCTTTGTGTGTCGCGTACTGCTCCAGCCAGCGCTCCAGGCTTTTGTTGCAAAGCCATCCCTCGTGCCTGGGGCGACCAAACATACGCGTGTTATTGGCGCGCTCCAATGAGCGTAGTAAACCCGGGCGCTCAATGATGTTTTTTGCCGTGTACACGCAGTGTTCGCTGTACTTCTTCCTGGGTAACCCAGTGGCGGCCTCCAGAATGGGCATGCCCCGTGAATCGGTGTCGTCGGGGTCATTCATCACGGTTTCAAGCAGTGCAATGTCCAGATATTCAACGGTTTCAAAAAACACCGTGCGGTCTTTGGACGTGTCCCTCAATGGTTTGAAATAGCCTTGTAAAGCCTGCACGACCTCGGTGTTGCCCTGGCCATGAAAAGGGTCCTGGCTGAAGGCGCTGGAGGAGCTGTTGCCCCGTAATGCGGCGGCGGCGGCGTTCAAGCTGTCGCGGGTGATATACCCCGTGCAATCGATGATCGCGTCGTTCAGCGACGGGCGATTGAGAATTTCCCTGATCACCAGAATCATACGGTCCCGCACATTACTCTCCCGTCAACGCTTGCGCTGCGATCTGGCGCAGCGACGACTGCGTCAAGCGACCTTCTTTCAAGAACGCATGCAGGTCGCCAAAGTGTCTCTCCAACTCGCCCGCCAATTGGCTATCCGTCGAGGTCGGACCGGGAGGTGTGGTGTTCGCGCGAGCAGTGGGTGCATTCTGCAGCGTCTGGTGGCGCAGCGAAGACAGGCCTGCGCGCAACAACGCAGGCCGTCGTACCGGCACATCCGGCGTTGCGTATTGCGCGTCGCAAGGAGGATGAAAAACGGGTGGCGGCGAAACCCAACGGGCCTCTGGCCCGCCCATCGTCGTTGGCTGCCCGCACGGTATTGCACCATCAATCTTCATACGTCATCTCCCACCTGTTGCAGATCTGTACTTGCCTGAAAGTCACCATTAAGGTGCCCCCAATCATCGAATTGATGCCTGGGCAGCAAGCAGCGGATATGTGGTTAGTGGCGTGCAATAGTTCCGGTCAACGGGCGAATACCCATAACAGCATGTAAAAAGACCCTGAGACGCCGGTTAAAGCTGGCCTTTGCCCACGCCACCAGGCGGCGAGGCCATTGGTCAGCGCGGCCCACATGCAATGGGCTTGCCTCAACCCCTTGGCATCCGGCTGGCTTGCATGCCCCGGCGCAAGCAGGCCACGGATAAAATCATCGGCGACTGGGGCCTGGAATTTGCGCTGGCCCACAAAGGCTTTCACTCGCAGCGCTTCGGTGGCGTGCACCTTGCGCAGCGCTGCTGATGCCCCGTCCACGTTTACCGATGTTGAGCGAGCAAGGATATGCCGGCAGTGGAAGGCGCCACGGCCAGCGGATTGGCCGGATTGAAACAAAGTTGAAGTCATGTCTGGGCCCTGGCTCAGCGTCTGAAAAGCGACCAGTACGATCAAATCCTCTGGTTATAGGCTGTGTGGCAAACGCGCGAAAACAGTTCCTGCGCAGGCCGTACGCAAGTGGGTAGCCGCTGGGTAAACAGGCAAAAAAATCGCAGCCCGTGAGCTGCGATGTTTCATTTCAACGGCCGGTCAGAACCCGACGCTTGCCTGTACGAAGAACGTACGCGGCTCGCCAAGGTACAAGCCGGAATTGTTGTCACTGGAGCGTGTGTAGTGCTGCTGGTCGAAGACGTTTTTCACACCCACACCCAGTTTAAGGTTCGACAGTTGCGCACCGAAGTCATACCCGCTGCGCACGTTAACCGACACATAACCCGCGATATCCCCGTATTGGCCATCGGCGGTGCCTTGGGTAATGTAAGTGGTGCCGGTGCCTGGCGCGCGTTGACCGGACTGGGCATAGACGTCCAGGTTATGGGTCCAGTGGTTGATGTCGTAACGCAGGCCCAGTGTCGCCACTTCACGAGAGTACAGCGGCAGGTCGCGGCCCTTGAACGGTACATCGCCTTCGGAGGTGGCCTTGGTGTAGGTGAAACCGGCGCTGGCGGTCAGGCCGTCGAGGCGTGGGTCCAGGTGCGACAGGTCATAGTGGGCCGAGGTTTCGATACCCTGGTGTTTGGTGGCACCCAGATTGGTCCAGCCCACGTCATTGCTGACGTATTGCAGCTCATCCGAGAAGTCGATGTAGAACAGCGTCACTTCGCCGCCCCAGACGCTGTCGTTGTAGCGCGTACCGATTTCGTAGGTCTTGGCTTTTTCCGGGTTCAGGCCGTTGGCGGTCTGGTCACCGTTACCGCCCTGCCCGAGTTGGAAGTATTGCAGGCTACCGAAGGACGTTTCGTAGTTGGCGAACAGTTTCCAGGCGTCGGAGACGTGGTACATCACGCTCAGGGCCGGTAGCGGCTCGTTGTTGCTGACCTCGCGATTTTTCTCCTGGGTGCGCACACCGTTCAAGGCGACTACCGGGCGGTCGTGCCAAGTGGTCTTGATGTCTTCGAAGCGAATGCCCGGGGTAATGGTCCACTTGCCGATATCGATTTTGTTATCGATATAGAAGGCGTTGGCCTCGGTGCCGCCGGTGCGGTCCTGGTAGACGTGCCCGTCGTTCTGGCCGCCCGGCGTCGGTACGTTGTTGACCAGGTTGAGGCTGGTGGCCTGCTCGTGCATGCCTTCCTTGAGGTAGCGATAACCCAGACTGACTTCCTGGGTGCTCGGCCCCACGTCGAACACGTGGGACACCCGTGGCTCGATGCCGAAGGTGTAGTAGGTGCGCGGGTAGGAGCTGATGGTCTTCAGGTCGCGGTTGGCGATGTTGCTGCCGCGGAAACTGTCGGAGTAGTAAGTCAGCACTTCGGCCTGGGTACGGTCGTCGATCTGACGGATGTACTTGAAGGACACGTCCTTGCGCCGGCCGCTGAAGCTGTCCCAGTCACGCACCGACTGGTACGGGTTGGCGCGGAACTGCTGCTGGGTCAGGCCGCCGGGCATATCGGCGCTGGCGTCGTAGTAGTGGAAGTTCAGCGAGAAATCGTCTTGATCGGTCGGTGCCCAGTGGGTCTTGAAGATCACATCGTCGATGTCGTTGCTGTTGTTACTGCTGCGATAGCCATCACCCTTGACCCCGGAATACAGCAGCGCTGCGCCGATACCGTTGTCCGCGGTGCCGCCGACGAAGGCGTTTTCAATGTGTTTCCAACCGCCGTGGGCCGAAGTTTCCAGGGTGGTGCCGACGTCGCCGGAGAATTTTTCCGGGATGGCGCGGGTCACGAAGTTGATCACACCGCCGACGTTCTGTGGCCCATAACGCACGGAGCCGGCCCCGCGCACCACGTCGATGCTGTCCAGGTTGCCGGCGGAAATCGGTGCCATCGACAGTTGTGGCTGGCCATACGGGGCGAATGCCGCCGGCACGCCATCGATCAGTACGGTGGAGCGTGGCGACAGGCGCGAGGTCAGGCCGCGAACGCCTACGTTCAGGGAAATGTCGCTGCCGCCGGTGCCGTTGGCTTCCTGCACCTGTACGCCAGGCACGCGGCGCAATACGTCACCGACGTTCATCGCGCCCTGCTCCACCATTGCTTCGCGGCGGATCACCGTCCGCGCGCCGGGGTGGTTCTGCACCACTTCGGCATTGGCGTCGCCCAGCCAGTCGCCGACCACCTTGATGTCGGTGACGCCCAACTCCAGCGGCGAGCCGGCTTCCCCGGTGCCGTTGCTCTGCGGGCGCAGGGTCACGGAGCCCGCGTCCATCTGATAATCCAGGCCGCTGCCGTGCAGCAATTGGCCCAGTGCTTGTTCGGGCGAGACATTGCCATCTACCGCAGGGGCTTGTTTGCCCGCAACCATCTCAGGGCTGAAAAACACTTGCAGGGACGTTTGCTGGCCCAACTGGCTCAAGGCTGCGCCCAACGGCTGGGCCCGAATATGGATGCCATCGGCAGCGTAGGCTGCAGGCAACGCGGCGCTGACAGCCAGTGCCAGGGCGAGTGGAGCCCAGCAGGCGATTTTAGTGTTGCTCACTTTATTGTTGTACACGGCGAGTTTTTTCACGTCGAACCTAGTCCTGTGATCGCAAGAGTGCGCGACTGTTAATGCAAACCAGTTGCAGTTGCAGAAGAAGACGTAGAACTCGAAAAAAACCTGAATCTCAGCGTGAAATAATTTCTTGACTGCCATCCGGCAAGGCGCGCACCGCGACCGGCAGGATGTGCGGCAAGGCTTTGAGCAAGGCGTCGGTGTCGCTGGACTTGAACACGCTGGTCAGGCGCAGGTTGCTGACCGCAGCGGTATTGACCCGCAACGGTTGCTCGCGGTAGCGCGATACCTCCCGCACCACTTCGCCGAGGGTGGCGTTGTTGAACACCAACTTGCCGGTGCGCCAGGCCGTCAGCTCATCGGCATTCACCGCATACGCCGCTGCAACTTGCCCTCGAGGATCAACATGCGTGCCCCGCCCCGCCGTAAGCGTGACGATTTGATCCGACGAGCGCCCCTGTACCTTGACCGTGCCGGCCTCGACCACCACGCGGGTCTGGTCGTCATCGCGGCGCACATCAAAACGCGTGCCGGTGACCGTCACCCGCCCGGCCCCGGCAGCGACAATAAAGGGACGGCGGGTGTCATGTTCGACGCTGAACATGGCTTCGCCCTGTTTCAGCTCGACACCGCGCCGGCCCTTTTCGTAGTGCACCGCGACGACGCTGCGGCTGTTGAGGTCCATCATCGAACCGTCGGGCAAGGCCACCTGACGATGCTCGCCCGGGCGAGTGCTGAACTCGGCGCTGTAGGGTTTGGTGTGATCAAGCGCGCTGAATAGTCCCAACCCCAAGGCAGCGGCGACCACGCTGGCGGCGATACCATAACGCAAGATTGCCCGGCGCTCGGGGCGCTCGACCGGCTCATCGCACAGGGCCTGCAAACGGGCCTTGGGCAACAGGTCGGTGGCGCTCCACACGCCTTGCAGCAGGTCAAATTCGTATTGGTGCTCCGGGCATTCATTGCGCCAGGCGTCGAAACGTTGGCGCTCTTCGACGCTCAACTCGGCGTCTTGCAGGCGTACAAACCATTGCGCGGCTTCGTCGCGAGAACGGTTATCCATCATGGAAGATCCTGTTTCAAGGCGGGTCATGGGGCCATCGCATCCAGGCGGTCACGCAGATGCCGCAGGGTGCGGATCATATACTTTTCCACCATGTTTTTTGAAAGCCCCAGGCGTACGGCGATTTCCTGCTGGGTGAGACCCTCGATCTTCTGCCAGATGAAAATCCTGCGGCAGTTGACGGGCAACTCGGCCAAGGCCCGCTCGATGGAGTCCGCCAACTGGATCGCGTGCATGAAATGCTCCGGGTCGCCGCTGTGAGGCGAACGCTGATCAAAGGTTTCCAGCGCCAGCGCTTCACGGCGGTCTTCGCGGCGGTAAGCGTCTACGGCGATATTGCGCGCTGTTTGATGCAGATAAGCGCGCGGTTGCTCAACCTCGGTCGAACGCGACTCGAGCACCCGCACGAAAGTGTCGTGGGCCAGATCTTCGGCCTGCTGACGGTTTTTCAGGCGACGTGTCCAGGTTCCGATCAACTCTTCGTAATGCTCGAAAAAGCCTGTTCTGCGGGGCGGCTGAGGAATCATCGCGAGAGCACCGGGGAGGCGGGGCGTGAATAGTAATGCTTCCTATTAAGTGGGGCAATTGATTCCCGGCGTGCAGGTGCCGGGTGAACTTGTGCCCCGTCGCGTCAGTCAGCAGAAAGGACTCTCATAAAACGGTGGGTGGGCGATGCAGATTTCATTGCAACAACAAGTGGCCCTGGTCACCGGCGCCAGTTCCGGCATTGGTGCTGGCGCCGCCAAGGCCCTGGCTGAAGCCGGGGCGGCCGTGGTGCTCAATTACAATTCCCAGGCGGCACCCGCCGAAGCCCTCGCCGCTCAGATCAACGCCGACGGCGGCCGAGCGGTGGCCATCGGTGGTGATGTGTCAAAAGAGGCCGACGTGGAACGCCTGTTCGCCCAGACCCTCGACGCCTTCGGCCACCTGGACATTCTGGTCGCCAACTCCGGTTTGCAAAAAGACGCCAACCTGGTGGACATGACCCTCGACGACTGGAACACCGTGATCGGCGTGAACCTCACCGGCCAGTTCCTGTGCGCCCGCGCCGCCGTGCGTATCTTCAATCGCCAAGGCGTGCGCGAAGGCGTGTCGCGAGCGGCCGGCAAAATCATTCACATGAGTTCGGTGCATCAAATCATCCCGTGGGCCGGGCACGTGAATTACGCGGCCTCAAAAGGCGGGGTCGAGATGCTGATGCGTACCCTTGCCCAGGAAGTCAGCGAGCAGCGCATACGGATCAATGGCATTGCACCGGGTGCGATTCGTACGGCGATCAACCGTGCGGCCACGGAAGGCGCGGCGCAAAAGGAGTTATTGAAGCTGATTCCTTATGGCCGGGTCGGCGACGTGGAGGACGTGGCCAATGCGGTGGTCTGGCTGGCGAGTGACGCCTCCGATTACGTGGTCGGCAGCACCCTGTTCATCGATGGCGGCATGAGCCTTTATCCGGAGTTTCGTGGCAATGGTTGATTTCAAGAACGAACCCCAAAGCGCCATTGATGCCCACGGCATCATCGGTGATATGCGCAGTGCAGCGCTGGTCAATGACACCGGCAGTATCGACTTTTTCTGCTGGCCGGAATTTGACAGCCCGTCGATCTTTTGCTCGCTGCTGGACACACCTGAGGCCGGGGCTTTCCAGCTCACTCCCGACCTGCCCAACGCCCGCCGCGAGCAAATCTACCTGCCCGACACCAACGTGCTGCAAACCCGGTGGCTGAGCGATGAGGCGGTGGTGGAAATCACCGACCTGCTGGCGGTCACCGAAGAAATCGACGACCTGCCGCTGTTGATCCGCCGGGTGCGCGTTGTCAGCGGCAAGGCCACGATCCACCTGCGCTGCGCCGTGCGTCATGACTATGCCCGCTCGGCAACGCACGCCGCGGCCGACAAGGGCGGCGTGCTGTTCACTGCCGACGGCCAGCCTGGCCTGCGCCTGGTCGGCAGCCACCCGTTAAGCCTCGACGATCATTCGGCAGTCGCCAGCTTTACCCTGACCCAGGAAGAAGGCGCCGAATTTGTATTGGGCGGCGAGGACGATCCGCGCGTGACCAACCACTGTACCGACCTGTACCTGGAGCGAACCTTGAAGTTCTGGCGCGGCTGGATCGCGCAGTCGAATTACCGCGGGCGCTGGCGCGAAATGGTCAATCGCTCGGCGCTGGCCCTCAAGCTGCTGACCTCACGCAAACACGGCGCCATCATCGCCGCCGCCACCTTCGGCCTGCCGGAAACACCCGGCGGCGAACGCAACTGGGACTACCGCTACACGTGGATCCGCGACGCCTCGTTTACCGTCTACGCGTTCATGCGCCTGGGCTTTATCGAGGAAGCCAACAGCTACATGCGCTGGCTCAAAGGCCGGGTCAGTGACTGCTGCGGCCAGCCGACCAAAATCAACATCCTCTATGGCATTGACGGTCGCCAGGAACTGCCGGAAACCGAGCTGGACCACTTCAGCGGGCATGGCGGCGCCAAGCCTGTGCGCGTCGGCAATGAGGCCTTCGACCAGATCCAGCTGGATATCTACGGCGAGCTGATGGACGCGGTGTACCTGGTTAACAAATACGGTGAAGCCATCTCCCACGAAGGCTGGAAACACACGGTGGAAGTCGCCGACCAGGTTTGCGAAATCTGGAATCAGAAGGACGTCGGCATCTGGGAAATGCGCGGCGAGCAGCATCACTTCCTGCACTCACGCCTGATGTGCTGGGTGGCGCTGGACCGCGCAATCCGCCTGGCCTCCAAGCGCTCGCTGCCCGCCCCGTTCGCACGCTGGGACCAGACACGGCAGGCGATTTATGCCGATATCTGGAGCAACTTCTGGAATGAAGAACGCGGGCACTTTGTGCAACATATCGGCAGCACCGCCCTCGATGGCTCGATGTTGCTGATGCCGCTGGTGCGCTTCGTCGCGGCCACTGACCCACGCTGGCTGTCGACACTGGAGGCGATCCAGAAAAGCCTGGTGCGCGACGGCATGGTTTATCGCTACCGCAACGACGACAGCCAGATTGACGGCTTGCAAGGCACCGAAGGCGCGTTCGCCGCCTGCTCGTTCTGGTACGTCGAGTGCCTGGCGCGGGCCGGTCAAGTCGAAAAAGCCCACCTGGAATTCGAACAACTGCTGCGCTACGCCAACCCCCTGGGTTTGTACGCCGAGGAGTTCGACAGCCAGGCCCGGCATCTGGGCAATACACCCCAGGCGCTGAGCCACTTGGCGCTGATCAGCGCAGCGACCTTTCTGGACCGCAAACTCAGCGGGGAGAAGACCGTCTGGCAACCCTGACCGGGACGCCACCAGGGAACCCCAGCCGGTGCTGAAAAACGCCGGCCTGCTGGCTACCCATCCCGGCGAGCAAGACTATTGCCCTCAAGTACATGCCGCATCGTCATTCGGTATCGGCTAGAGTTCCAGCACCTTCGGCCACCTCGTTCGAGCGCATCATGAACACATCCGCCCCGCTACTTTACGTGCGCACTTCCATGCTCGATGTGGCCTATGAAGCCCACGGCCCCGACGACGGTGAACCGGTTATCCTGTTGCATGGTTTCCCCTACGACCCACGCGGCTACGATGACATTGCGCCGGCCCTGGCCGAGCGCGGGTGCCGGGTGTTAGTGCCCTACCTGCGTGGCTATGGCCCGACGCGGTTTATCGATGAGCAGGTGATGCGTTCCGGCCAACAGGCGGCGTTGGCCAAGGACCTGCTGGATTTCATGGATGCGCTGTCTATCCAGCGCGCGACCCTGGCGGGCTATGACTGGGGTGGGCGCGCCGCCTGTATTGTCGCGGCGCTGTGGCCGGAGCGGGTGCGCGGGTTGGTGACCGGGGATGGCTATAACATTCAGGATATCGCCCAGTCGCCCACGCCGAGCGCACCGCAGACTGAGCATAGGCTGTGGTACCAGTTCTACTTTCACACCCCGCGCGGCGTAGACGGTCTGACCGCCAATCGTCGTGAGCTCTGTGAGTTATTGTGGCAGCTGTGGTCACCGACCTGGGCCGAAGGTCCGGCTCTGTATGGCCAGACCGCGCCGTCGTTTGATAACCCGGATTTTGTCGAGGTGGTGATTCACTCCTACCGCCATCGTTTCATGTACGTCCCCGGCGACCCCACGCTGGAGTTCATCGAGCGGGCCCTGGCACTGCAGCCGCCGATTTCGGTACCGAGCATTTCGTTGTGCGGCGCCGATGATGGCGTGGGCCCGGCCCCGGTAGAGGATGAAGATGTGGAACATTTCACCGGCGTTTATCGGCGCGAAGTCTTGCCCGGCGTCGGTCACAATATTCCTCAGGAAGCACCTCAGGCGACCCTTGCAGCAATCTGCGAATTACTTGATCGGACGTGACGTCAGCGTGCAGCCGCGACCCTGACACTGAAGACGTTACCCTGCCCTGCCCTGGCAACAGGCCTGGGCGAAACGAATTATTTCATCTTCTGAAAGCGCCGGCGCTGAAGGCGGTGCAATAACACATCACCTGGGTTCAAACCGGTACGTTTTCATTCAGGCCGGTTGGCAGAAGCGCTCGCGATAGGCCTGGGGTGTGACGTCCAGAGCCCGCAGAAAACTGCGTCGCAGGGTCTCCTCGCAACCGAAACCACACTGCACGGCGATGCGTTTGATCGAGGCTGTGCTGTCGGCCAACTGCCGGCGCGCGGCGTCAACGCGTATCAACTCGACCGCACGCGCCGGGGTTTGCCCGGTTTCAGCGCGATAGTGGCGTACAAAACTGCGTTCGCTCATACCCGCCTGGGCCGCCAGTGTGGGAATGTTCAGATCGAGGCTGAGGTTTTCGGCGATCCAGACGTGCAAATCGGCGAAGCGACTGTCACCTTTTTGCAGGGACAAGGCCGCGCTGAATTGGGATTGGCCACCCGGACGCTTGAGAAACACCACCAGATGCCGCGCCACTTCCAGGGCAACGGCCCGGCCGAGGTCTTCCTCCACCAGGGCCAGGCACAGGTCGATGCCGGCCGTTACACCGGCAGAGGTCCACACCGCGCCTTGCTGGATGAAAATCGGGTTGGACTCCACCGTCAGCAAAGGGTATTTGCGCGCCAGTTCGTCACAGCGAGTCCAGTGGGTGGCCACCCGACAGCCATCGAGCAAGCCGCTGGCGGCCAGCAAAAAAGCGCCGGTGCATACCGAGGTCATGCGCCGGGTGTGCTGGGCTTTTTGCTTCACCCACCCCACCAACTCGGCGTCTTCGGCGGCACCGTACACACCCCAGCCACCGGCGATCACCAATGTGTCGCACGGCGTGTCGGCTGCGGGCAGAGGCTCGGCCAACAGCGCCAAGCCAGCCGAGGTAATCACCGGCGTCGTCTGCGCGGCGATCACCGAGGCCGCGTAAGGCAACGGCAAACCGCGCTGACGCGCCAGGTCGTTGGTCGAGGCGAACACCTGCAACGGCCCGGTCACGTCGAGTACCTGTGCGTTATCAAAAGCGAGTACGTGGATTATTCGAGTCATGGTTGGCGTAATTGGTGGGCTTAATGGCGTATACGCCAAAGCCTAGGCCTCTAGAGTGAAGCCGTCTACCTCCCCCGTAATCGGAGCTTCACTCATGACCTTGCAGATCGGTTTTCTCTTGTTTCCCGGTATCCAGCAACTGGACCTCACCGGTCCCTATGACGTGCTGGGCTCGCTGCCGGATGTGGAGTTGCACCTGCTGTGGAAAGACCTGGCGCCGGTCACTTCCAGCACCGGGCTGGTGTTCACCCCGACCATGACCTATGCCGATTGCCCGCGCCTGGATGTGATTTGCGTGCCCGGCGGAGCCGGTGTCGGCGCGCTGATGGAGGACCCGCACACCCTGGACTTCCTCAAGGACCAGGCACAGACCGCGCGCTACGTGACGTCGGTATGCACCGGTTCGCTGGTACTCGGCGCGGCGGGTTTGCTGCGCGGTCGCAAGGCCACCACGCATTGGGCTTACCACGACCTGCTCGCTCCGCTCGGCGCGATCCCGGTGCAGGCGCGGGTGGTGCGTGACGGTAACCTGTTTACCGGTGGCGGCATCACCGCCGGGATCGACTTCGCCCTGACGCTGGCCGCCGAGTTGTACAGCGAGGACGTCGCGCAACGGGTGCAACTACAGATCGAATACGCACCGGCGCCACCCTTCGACGCGGGCAGCCCGGAAACCGCCCCCAAGCACGTTCTGGAGGAAGCCAACAAGCGCACAGCGGAGTCGCATCGGGTACGTGCCGAGGTTGTGGCACGCGCCGCTGCACGGCTGCGCTGACCTACCCTGCCCCGCTGGACGCGACATCAGCGCCCGGCCCATTAATGGGGCTTGGCGCTGCGCGTAGCGCTCAAAGAAATGGCTGAATGCCTGAAGTCGATCATTTCTTCCACGTCATCCGCCCGAGAGCGCGACCGGTAAAGTAGTCAAATGGATACAAACAAAAAATTGCGCTGATACTTTTTTAATAAAAACGCCGTGGTCGGCGCCAGCTGCCTTTTGGACAACTTTATAACAAGGCACACGATTTTTACGCGTGCGTTTGAAAGGCCGCTCATACCCGCTCGAACGCCATTTTCAGGGCACTTGGGCCGCCTTTCAAAACCCTCCTTGTCCCTCTTTCCTACCTCCATTCAAAAAAGGTTTTCCCGCACGGCAGGAAAATTCTCACATTTGTTTCTACACTCAAAATCACACCCTAGGACCGAGTGAACCGACAAGGAAAGTCAACAAAATGACACACAAAAAGACTAAACAAGGTGTCTACGGCAGCCCATCCGAAAAAAAGTCAACTTATTGACAAGGTCAGAAAAAAGGCGTTTTCTCTCACTGACAAAGCCAATAACCGGAAAACTCCTTTAGCCACTGCCCCCACGCATTTCCTTCGTTTTGGAAGGGAAAGGCTTGCGTTTTACCCAGAGTTGCCATCGTTCGCCTGCCCTCAAAAGCAGCGAACAGAAAGCCTGGAGTGCAATGAGGGATGTTTTTATGCGAGAAAAGTCGTCAGTCGTAAGCCTGTTTCTAACCCGTGCGGGTTTTGTTGAGTTCTTTGTGGTTTTCGTCAAATTGGTACACGGCCTGACTGCTATCTTGCCACCGCTGGTCCTGGTATTTTTCTTCGACACAATGGACCCCCAATTGCGCCCCCATTTCCTCGGCCTGCTGCTGTTTTTTGCAGTGCTGAGCGTGATTCTTTTCCATGCACTGGGGATCTATTCAGAAGAGTTGTTCAGCAATCGTCTGCGCCTGCGGACCAGCATCGTGGCCTGGTCCTCCGCGTTCTGCATCTTGCTGTTCATGTACCAGATCCTGCAGTTTTTCCCGCAATTGACTCCGCGCAACCTGGTGGCCTGGTACTTCGCCAGCCTCGGGCTGTTCTGCCTTGAGCGCCTGGTGATGCTGCGCCTGTATCGCAACCTGATGCGTAAAGGCAAATACCTGCAACGCACGGTGATCCTGGGCTTCACTGACACGGCCGTGCACGTCGCCGACCACCTGCAACGCAATGGCGATATCCGTTCCGGCCTGATCGGTTTCATCGACGACCGTACCGAGCGCATTCCCAAGGAATTGAGCCACCTGCCCCTACTGGGCAATACCCGCGACCTGGAAAAGCTGATCCGTGCCGAACAGGTCAACCAAGTGATGATCTGCCTGCCCTGGGCCGCCGAAAAACGCATCCACGGGCTGGTCAATCGCCTGCGCCAGATGTCGGTGAACGTGATGCTGGTGCCCGACATGGCCGCCTTGCGCTATGGCCACAGCCGCATCACCGACGTGGGCGGCATTTTGATGTTCAACACCTCGCAGTTACCGCTGCGCGGCTGGTCGCCGTTCATCAAGCGCTGTGAAGACTTGCTGCTGGCCAGCCTGGCCTTGGTGGCGCTGTCGCCGGTGATGCTGCTGACGGCGATCGCAATCAAGCTCGACTCCAAGGGCCCGGTGCTGTTTCGCCAGAACCGGTTCGGCTACAACGACAACGAGATTCGCGTGTTCAAGTTCCGCTCGATGTTCACCGACCAGAGTGACTTCACCGCCGAGCAACAGACCACCCGCAAAGACCCGCGCATCACACGTGTGGGCCGCATCATTCGCAAGACCAGCATCGACGAGCTGCCGCAGTTGTTCAATGTGCTGCTGGGCAATATGTCCATGGTCGGCCCGCGTCCCCACGCCACAGCAACCAAGGCCGCGGGTATTCCGTTCGAAGTCGCGGTGAGCGAGTACAGTTCGCGGCATCGGGTCAAGCCGGGCATCACCGGCTGGGCGCAGATCAACGGCTACCGGGGTGAAACCGATACCCTGATCAAGATCCAGAAACGTGTCGAGTACGACCTGGAGTACATCTCCAAGTGGTCGGTGTGGTTTGACTTGTACATCGTCTTCATGACGGTCCCGGCCGTCCTCTCCACCAAGGAAGTCTATTGATGAATACCCTCAACGGATTAATTCCCTGCATCATTTCCGGTGGTTCGGGCACACGGCTGTGGCCGGTCTCCCGGCAGAACATGCCCAAGCCTTTCATGCGCATGCGCGATGGCCAGAGCCTGTTGCAAAAAACTTTCCAGCGCGCCGCTAAACTGCCCGGCGTGGAAAGCGTGCTCACGGTGACCAACCGCGACCTGCTGTTTCGCACCCTGGATGACTACCGCGTGGTCAACAAGGCCCACCTGCCCCTGGACCTGTTGCTGGAACCATTCGGCCGCAACACGGCGGCGGCCATCGCTGTGGCGGCGCTGCACGTGCAAGAGCATTTCGGCGATCAGGCGCAGTTGCTGGTGATGCCCGCCGACCATTTGATTCTCAATGAGGTCGCGTTCGCCGAAGCGGTCACCCAAGCCCGCGACCTGGCCGAAGCCGGCTACCTGGTCACCTTCGGCATCAAGCCCGACCACCCGGAAACCGGTTTCGGCTACATCGAAAAAGGCGAAGCACTGGGCGACGGCTTCCGGGTCAAACGCTTTGTCGAGAAACCTGACCTGGCCACCGCGCAAGGCTACCTCGACGGCGGCAAGCACCTGTGGAACGCCGGCATGTTCTGCTTCAAGGCCAGCACCCTGGTGGACGAACTCGCCGCCCACGCCCCCGACGTGCTGACAGCGGCCAAAGCGGCACTGGAACACAGCCATGACCTGCAAAACAAAACCTCGCGCCAGCGTGAACTGGACCCTGACGCTTTCGGCAGCGCGCCGGATATATCCATCGACGTGGCGTTAATGGAGAAGTCCAAGCAAGTCGCCGTCGTGCCCTGCGACATTGGCTGGAGCGACATCGGTTCCTGGGAGGCGCTGCGCCAACTCACGCCCAGCGATGCGCATGGCAACCAGGTCAACGGTGAAGCGATTTTGCATGACGTGCACAACTGCTACATCGACTCGCCCAAGCGCGTATTGGGCGCCGTGGGCATACACGACCTGATCATCGTCGACACCCCCGATGCGCTGCTGATCGCCGACGCCCACCGCAGCCAGGACGTGCGCTTTATTGTCGCGGAACTCAAGCGTCAGAATCATCCGGCGTACAGCCTGCACCGCACCGTCACGCGGCCGTGGGGCACCTACACCGTGCTGGAGGAAAGCAGCCGGTTCAAGATCAAGCGCATCGTGGTCAAGCCCCAGGCGTCGCTGTCGTTGCAAATGCACCATCACCGCAGCGAGCACTGGGTGGTGGTCAGCGGCGCCGCACAGATCACCAATGGCGACCGCGAATTTCTGATCAATGCCAACGAGTCCACCTACATTCCGGCCGGGCACAAGCACCGCCTGACCAACCCCGGCATCATCGACCTGGTGATGATCGAGGTGCAAAGCGGCGAGTACCTGGGCGAAGACGACATCGTGCGTTTTGATGACATCTATGGGCGTGCACCCGCAGAAGTGAAAAAGTGACATGCGCACCTCGTTGATCATCCCGACCCGCAACGCGTCCAGTCACCTGGCGCGGCTGCTGCCTGCGCTGAAAATGCAGACCCTGCAACCGGACGAGATGCTGGTAGTCGACAGCGCCTCCAGCGATGACACCGTGGCACGGTTTCGCGACTTCGGCGCCCGGGTCGAGGTGATCGACGCCCGAGACTTCAACCACGGCGGCACGCGCCGCTGGGCCAGTGAACAGGTGGACGGTGATGCGCTGATCATGATGACCCAGGACGCGATCCCCGACAGCCCCGAGACCTTTGCCAACCTGCTTGACGAATTGCAGCAAGACCCGCGCAGCGGCGTGGCGTACGGCCGGCAATTGCCACACCCCGGCGCCGGTGTGCTGGGCGCGCAGTCGCGACATTTCAACTACCCGGCCCAGAGTCGCAGCAAGAGCATGGCCGATGCACCGCAGTTGGGCATCAAGACCTGCTTCAGCTCTGATTCGTTTTGCGTATACCGACGCAGCGCATTGCAGGCAGTCGGCGGCTTCCCCGCCGATGTGATCGGCAGCGAAGACGCCTACGTCGCTGCGCGCATGCTCCTCCAGGGCTACACCGTGCGCTACGCCGCCACCGCGCGGGTGTATCACTCCCACGATTACCGACTCATGGATGAGTTTCACCGCTACTTCGACATTGGCGTGTTCTACGGTCGCGAGCCGTGGATTCGCCAGGCCTTTGGCGACGCTGGCGGTGAAGGTAAACGCTATGTACTGGCTGAGCTCGCGGCCTTGCGCGCAGCCGGTGCATTGCACCGCGTACCCGAAGTACTGGTGCGCAGCGCGTTCAAGTTGCTCGGCTATCGGCTGGGCCATCTGGAACGCCGGCTCCCCCTCGCCCTCAAGCGGCGCATCAGCATGTTCCCCGGTTATTGGAGGTGAGCATCATGACCCACAGGAAGTCCCCCTTGATGAAAAGAACCTTGCTCGTCCTGGCCATGATGGCGTTGGCCGCCTGCAATACGCCCGCACGCATCGTCCCTCCGGACGACAAGACCATCGAAGACGGCAAGCGCGCCCTCGACCAGCTTGCACAGCTACCAGTGGCCGTAGAGCGTATCCGCGTCGGCGACCAACTGCGTATCGTACGGGATGCCGGGGAGATGCCGACCTTGTCCGCGTTCAACGTCAGCACGATCTATGAGCTGACGCTGTACACGGTGCAAACGGACGGCAAGATCAACTATCCGTTCCTGGGCCCGATCCAGGTAGCCGGTCGCCAACCCTCGGAACTGGCCAGCGAGCTGACCAAAAAGCTGGCGCCGGTGTACCGCGAGCCACGGGTGACGGTGAACATCAACCAGGCACCGGCTAACTCGGTGATCGTCGGCGGCGCGGTGAATAACCCGACTGCGGTGCAGATCGGCACGGCCAACACCCTGGAGCAAGCCATTGTCGGTGCTGGCGGGGTGAACCCCTCGGGCGATGCGAGCATGGTTGCACTGCTGCGTGAAGACGCCCAGGGCGCCTATCACGCCTATTTCCTGGATTTCAGCCAATACCTCAAACCCGGCCCCAACGGGCGTAAATCGGTGCGCCTGCAACGCGGGGATGTGGTGTTCGTGCCTAAATCCAACGTGGGCGAGCGTATCCAAGGGGTGGACACCTACTTGAACCAACTGATCCCGTTCACCAAGTCGATCGGGGTTGGCTACAACTACACGCGAACCAGCAGCAGTTCCAGTAACTAAAGGAGCGACATCCCATGATCGAGATCCGTTCTTTTCGTGATCTTCTGCGCCTGTTCTTCATCTTCCGGCAAGAGTTCAAACTGGCCGCCATCGCGGCGCTGGTGATCATCCTGCTGGGTGCATTTTTGCTGCCGGCCAAGTACGAATCCACCGCTCGCCTGCTGGTCAAGCCGGGGCGTGATTCAACCTTGCCGATCGAGATCAGCAACCGCCAGGCGCTGGTGATGCCCAGCACCCAGCGCGACCCGATTGTCGACGAGGAGCGCTTACTGACCGGGCGCCCGATCGTGCGCACCGTCGCCGAGCATTATCTGGAACTTATCGAAAACGCGCCGCCACCCGAAGGCTTCTGGAAGCGCACCAAGCACTACGTCAAGGCCGGCGTGGGTGCGGTGTTCGATGGCATTCGCGTGGTACTCGAAACCGTAGGCATTGTGGAAAAAACCACGCCGGTGGAGCGCCTGGCCGCGAGCCTGGAAAAGAACTTTGAGGTCAGCCACGCCGCAGGTTCCACGGTGATGGATATCAGCTTCAGGTGGGGCGACCCGGAAATTGCCCAGGCCGTGGTCAAGGACTGGATCGAGACCTATATCACCGAACGTACCCAGGCGCTGGGTCGCAAGAGCCTGTACGCGTTCTATGAAGGCCAGGTGAACACCAGCGCCACCGAGATCAAGAGCTATAAAGAGCAGATCCTCAAGCACTTGAATGAGATCGGCGCGGCGAGCATCACCGATCGCCTGGAAGACTTGTCCGAACGCATCAACGTGCTGCGCGGCGAGACCTTCAACACCACCCGCCTGATCGCCTCGTCCGACAGTGCGCTGCAGAGCACACGCGATCAACTGAAATCCCAACCCAAGGAAGTCACCACCGTACGCCAGATCGCGCTGAACCCGCAGCAGCAGGATTTGCGTCGCCTGCTGAACCAGAAGCTGCTGGAAAAAGCCGACATGATGCGCACCTACACCGACAACGCGCCGCCGGTCAAAGCCCTGGATGCGTCGATTCGTGCGATGCAAGCCCAGGTCGCCAGTGAAAGCAACACGGTGCAATCCTCCGAAAACCGTGCGCCTAACACCCTGGAAATCCACCTGCAGCGCGTGCTGCTGGACGAGTCGAGCAACAACCTGGCGCTGCGCACCCAGCTTGTACAGCAGCAAAAACAACTGGTGAATCTCGAAGCCCAACGCAAAGATGCCATGGAGATCGAACCGGAACTGGCGCGTCTCGCGCGCGAGCTAAGCGCTACCGAACGCAACTACGCGCTGTACGTGGACAACCTGGAAAAATCACGCATCGACCGTGAACTGGACAAGAGCCAGATCAGCAATATTGCGGTGATCGAAGAAGCCACCCTGAACCCGGGCCGCATCTTCCCAAAAACCCTGGTGATGCTGCTACTGGCGATTCCGTTTGCCATCGTTGTCGGCTTGCTGGTGATTTACCTGTGCTACCTGCTGGACCAGCGTATTCACGACGGCGGCCTGGTGGAGCGCAAGTTCGGTCTGCCACTGTGGACCACGTTGCCGGAGCTGGACACGAGCACTGCGCAAAGTACCAACGCGTTCAATGCGAGTATTTACCGGCTGTATGGGTTACTGCAGTTGGACCGTATTGCCGAGCGAGGCATGACCCTGGGGCTGACCTCGGCACGTCATGGTGAAGGGGTGACCTTCGTGGTCGAGCAACTGCGCCAATTGCTGCAGGAAAACGGCATTGCCGTGCGGGTCGGCGGCGTGGAACCTGCTGCACCTGGCGAACTGGTGCTGCTGGATGCCTCGGCGCTGCTGGATAACCGCGATGCCTTTATCAACCTGCGCCGTGCCGACTTGATCGCCTTGGTGGTGGAAGCGCAGAAAAGCACGGTGCCGGTGGTGGAACACGCGCTGTCGATCCTCAACACGGCGTTCGGCAAGGTGGATGGCATCATCATCAACCGACGCAAATTTGAAGTGCCGGCCAAGGTGCTTAAAACGATCGCCAAGTACCGGGGAGCGTTCTGATGCGCATCGCCTTGCTTGCGCCTTTGCCACCGGAAAAAAATGGCATCGCCGACTATGCGAACCATTTCAAGACGGCATTGGAGCAACTGGGCGTGACGGTGGCGACACCGTTGAGCGGCGCGGAAGGCACTACCGAAGCAATCAAGCAGGCTATCGCCGCATTCGACTGGCACAGCGTGGACCTGGTCCACGCCGAACTGGGTGGCGGCCGGCTTGGGGAGTTCCTGGCCCTGCGCGAGTTGCGCAAGGCTTACCCCAGGCTGCCGCTGACCGCCACCGTGCATGATCCGGAACGCATGGTGTGGCGGCGCGAGCACCTGCCCTTCCCGCTGAACCTGCTGCAACGTTTGCCAAGCCCATTGCCGCAGGCGGCCGTGGTGCTGGCCGATCCACTCACCTTGCGCGAAGAACGCCATGTTGCCCAAGGCCTGACGCGGCTGATTACCCTCACCCGCCTCGGCGCCGACTGCCTGAGCCAGCGCATGCACCTGCCGGCCGGCAAAGTGGCAGTTATCAACCACGCCAACCTGGCGATTGCACCAGCACCCTTGCCGCCGCTGGACACCTTGCACTTGCTGTATTTCGGCTTTATCTACCGTGGCAAAGGCATTGAAGACCTGTTGCAGGCCCTGGCCGATGTCTTCAAGCAAGCCCCCGAATTACGTGACCGTGTGCGCCTGACCCTGGCCGGTGGCACGGCCGCCGAAATGGCGTTTGGCGCGGGCGGCAACTACCTGGAGCAGTTGAACAGCCAGATCGCCGAACTCGGCCTGGCGGGCTCCATCGACTGGCGGCTGAACTTGCCGGCCAGCGAGATTGCCCAAACCATCCAGGCGCACCATGTGATGGTACTGCCGTACCGCGAGTCGAAGAAGCTCGGCCTGCTCGGGCGCCAACGCGGCACCAGCGGCGCACTGTCCTGGGCCGCCGCATGTGGGCGCGGGGCTATCACGTCGGATGCGCGGGCGTTTGCCGAAGAAGTCGCCAGCGGCAATGGCGCGATCTATCCCCAAGGCGATGTGACAGCGTTGAGCGAACAACTCTTGCGCCTGGCGCGTGCACCGACATTGGCGCGCGAATGGGCCGAGCGTGCCGGGGAAATTGGGCGTGAACGCCTGTGGCCGTTGACCGCGCAGAAGTTCAAGCTACTTTTCGAGCAGGCGATTGCGGGAGCCCCTTATGGCGCGTAAACGGGCTTATCTCGCTATCCTCGCGGTGGTTGCCGCACTCGGCCTGACTGCCTTTATGTGGGGGCGCCAGGCCGACGCCGAGAACCATGTCCTCAAGGGCAACAAGGTGGTGGTGTGGAAGGACTTCCTGGGGGTGAACGCGCAGTTCCTGTGGTTCAGCCCCACGCTGTATCAGTTGCAGATCGACCGCCTCAAGGCCTTGGGCCTGCAATGGGTACGCCTGGATTTGCATTGGGATCAACTGGAACCAGCAGAGGGCCAGTATCAGATTGCAACCCTTGATCAGTTGGTGGGCAAGCTGCAAGACAACCAGCTCAAATCGGTGTTCTACCTGGTGGGCTCGGCGCCCTTCATCACCACCGCACCAGCCGGCGCGCCGTATCAGGACCAGTATCCGCCCAAGGACCCGAACGTCTTCGCCAACCGCATGGCACTGCTGTCGCAACGCTACCCCAGCGTGGATGCCTGGCAGGTCTGGAATGAGCCCAACTTGCTGGGGTTTTGGCGCCCGGCAGCTGACCCGGCAGGCTACGCCAGCCTGTTGACCGCCACCGCCGCGGCATTGCGAACTGTGGATGCGAACAAACCCGTAGTGGCTGCCGGCATGGCGTTCTTCAGCGAAATGCCCAACGGCCAGACCATGCTCGCGGCCCTCAGCGCGCTGGGTGTGACGAGCTTGAACACGGTCATTTCCTATCACCCTTACACCCAACTGCCCGAAGGCAATGACCCGGCGAACCTGGACTTTATCGCCAAGACCACCGCACTCAACCAGACCCTGCGCGCCGGCGGTGTAAAAACCCTGTGGAGCACCGAATGGGGCTGGTCGACCTACCCCGGGCCGAAAGACGCCCAGGACCTCATTACCTTGCAGGGCCAGGCCGATTACGTGGTGCGCCGCGTGGCGCTGATGAGCGCGATGGATTTCGACAAGATCTTCCTGTTCACCCTGAGCGACCTGGATCAACGCGCCAGCGTGCGCGACCAGTCTTACGGTTTACTCGACATCGACGCCAACCCCAAGCCGGTCTACACCGCCTTGAAGAATTTCCTCGACGTGAGTGGGCCACAACTCACGCCCGGCGACCCGCCCACTGCCGACCAATTGCCCGACGGCCTGTTCAGCATCGGCTGGACCCGCGCCGATGGCCACAAGCTGTGGTTTTTCTGGTCGGCCCAGGGCGGTAACGCACACTTGCCCAACCTCACCAGCGCCACCCTGTACGACCCGTTGCGCGGCACGCAAACGCCGGTGAGTGGCACGAATGGGCTGACCGTTCCGGTCAAGTCGAACCTGCAAATTCTGTTATGGGATTGAAGCCCGCCATGCGCATTTTATGGATCCTGCCCTACTCGCCCTGGCCCGCCACCAGCGGCGGCAAGACGCGCCAGTTCCACCTGCTGCGCAGCCTGGCTGCGCGTGGGCATCGGATCACCTTGCTGCTGCATGACAAGCACCCGGTGTCGCTGACTGACCGCCAGGTGCTGGAAGCCTTCCTCGAGCAATTGATCGTACTGCCACGCCGCCCGCTGCGCAGCCTGAAAACCCTGGTGGCCGGGCTGTTTGCGCCCTACCCGCTGCTGGCCAGTGTGAATGGCTTGTCGGGCGCGCTGCAGGACACTTTCAATCAATTGCTCAAAGAGCACTGGGACGTGGTGCAGATCGAGCACACGTATGCCTTCCAGCCTTATGAAGACGCCCTGGCACGCAAATCCCAGCCTTTCGTGCTGACGGAGCACAATGTTGAATCGGCGCTGGGCGCGGCCACTTACGATCGCCTGCCCCGGTGGGCGCTGCCGTTCATTCGCTACGATCAATGGCGCTACGCGCGCTGGGAACGCCGCGTGATGCGCCAGGCCGCGCAGGTGGTGGCGGTCACCGAAAGCGATGCACAGGTGCTGACCAGGATCGCCGGCAAACCGGTGCCGGTAGTCGTCAATGGCGTGGACTGTGATCACTTTGCCGCCGCTCACCCCGACCCATCGGCGCGCCGAGTGTTGTTCCTCGGCAACTATGAATATGCGCCCAATGTGGACGCCATCGAATGGGCCCTGGATGAAATCCTGCCCAGGGTCTGGGAGCACTGCCCGGATGCGCGCATGAGTGTGTGCGGTTTCGGCATGCCCGACAGTTGGCGTGAACGCTGGAAGGACCCGCGTATCGAGTGGCAAGGGTTCGTGCCGAACCTGTTGAACCTGCAGTCGAGCTGTTCGGTGTTTCTGGCGCCCTTGCGCCATGGCGGCGGTTCCAAATTGAAAGTGCTGGAAGCGCTGGCCGCCGGGTTGCCTTTGGCGAGCACCGAACAAGGCGTGTCGGGCCTGGATCTGGTGGAGGGCCTGGATTACCTCGGCGGGCAAACCGCCGAAAGCCTGGCGGACGCCGTGGTACGCCTGCTGCAATTTCCCGAAGCCGCCACGCCGATGGGTGAAGCGGGCCGTGCGTATGTGCGCCGGGCCCATGACTGGAGTGTCGCCGCCAGCCAACTGGAGCAGGTGTATGCAAGCCTGTCGCCGCTCAGTCAAAAGGAACCCGCATGCGTGTAGGCCTGGATTACCGCACCGTCGGCACCTCACCGCAATCGGGGATCAGTCGCCAGGTGTACGCGCTGGAAAATGCCCTGCGCACGCTGCCGGATGTCGAGGTTGAACGGTTCACCGTCGCCCCCCTCGGCGATGAAACCCGCTTGCAGGCCCACTGCCCGACCTGGGGCTGCGCGAAGACGGCCATGCACCAACCGCAGAATCGCCTGCGGTTCGAGGCTGGTTTTCTGCCACATGCGTTACGTGAGCAGCACATCGACCTGTACATCAGCACGTTCAATATGGGCCTGCCGCTCCCCCCCAAGCCGAAGGGTTTGCGTACCGTGGTGCTGTTGCATGACCTGTTCCAGATCACCCTGAACAACTACCACGCCAACCGTTTGAAGGCGCTGATCTACAAGACCAGCGATCGACTCTCGATCGCCTATGCAGTGCACAGCGCAGATCGGGTATGGACGCCCTCGCAGTACAGCGCCGATGAAACCGCGCGGCTGTTTCCCAAGGCGGCGGGCAAGATTCGCGTATTGCCTAATCAAGTGGAGGGTTTTGTCGAACTGGCTGCGGACCTGTCGGCGCACCAGTTGCCGGAACATTACTGGCTGCTGGTCGGCACCCGTGAGTTGCGCAAGAACGTGCCGTTTCTGGTGGACGCCTGGCAGCAGGCACGTCGCCTGTCTCCCGCCGTACCCGAGTTGGTGCTGGTAGGCAGCCTCGAACATCTGCCCGAAGCCCAGCGCAGCCTGCCGGGTATTCGCGCCCTGAGTGGTGTGTCAGATGCACAATTGCACGGGCTGTACCGCAAGGCCTCGCGCCTGTGGCAGCCGTCCTATGCTGAAGGTTTTGGCTTACCGGTAATTGAAGCCCTCAGCGTCGGCACGCCGGTGGCGGTGGCCAGCGGCACGTCGCTGGATGAAATCACGCCGCCTTCGGCCCCGCGCTTTTCGCCCAGCGACGCACCCGCGCTGGTGCAATTGATGGTCGAGCTGGTGGGGCGCCCTACCGAAGATTCTCCCGAACAACGCAAGCTGTGGGCACAACGTTTCAACCACCAGGCTTATCGTCGACGTCTGGCCGAACTGATCGAGGAATTGAAATGAGACTCCCCCTGGCAAGCCTCGTCGCCATCCTCTTGGGCCTGTTGTTCGGCGCACTCGCCTTGATGCTGTCACCGGCCAAGGCCTTCCTCGCCGTGATCGGTCTGGCGGCTGCGGTAACCATCCTGCGCTTCCCGTTCTGGGGCTTGTTGCTGTTCGCCGGGGTCGCGACCTTTATGCCGTATTCGACCGTCAACCTGGGCATTCGCAGTACGGTGAGCGAAGCCGTCCTCGCGCTGACCTGGGGGGCGGTGGTGTGGCACAGTTTTCTGTCGCGCGTGCCTGATACACCCCGCCTGTCACGGCGCCCCACCGACCAGGCGCTGTTGTGGCTGATGCTGTTCAGCGTGTTCCCGTTTATCGTCGGCCAGGTCAGCATCCACGCCGACAGCAGCGGCACGGCCAACTGGCTGCGCTGGTTGCTGAACCTCTCGGGCGTGTTCCTTTGCGCCAAGTTGCTGACCGGCTACAAGCAACGCGAATCGCTGGTCATCGCCCTGCTGCTGGGCACGCTGACGATGCTGGTGCTGTCGATTGCAGTGTTTGTGCGCACCCGCTCGGGGGCGGGCATTGCGCCGATCCTGGCGGTGTTCAATTACGGCAACTTCGACATGTTGAAATTCGGCCTGGAGGCGATGGCGTCGCGCATGGGCTCGCCGTGGATGCACCCGAACGCCATCGGCGGAATCATGGCGCTGCTGCTGCCCCTGGCGTTCTGCTATGGCATGACCGAACAAGGCTGGAAGCGCGCGCTGGGCCTGGGCGTGGCGTGCCTGGGCGCTGCGGCCTTGCTGCTGGCGAGTAGCCGTGGCGCGATGGTCAGCCTGGCGCTGGTGCTGATGTGGATGGCGACACGCCGTGTGCCGTACACCGGGCGTCTGTTGATGATCGGCGCCGCGCTGACGGTGGCGCTGGTGATGGCTTATCCACCGTTACAGGACCGCCTGGCGACGATCTTTTCGTCGGACAACGCCAGTACCGAAGTGCGCGTCGATGAATACCGCATGTTCCCGCAGGCGGTGGCGGCGTATCCGTTCGGCATTGGCTTCAAGGTCGACCCACCGGTGCCGGGCACTCTGTTGCTGGGGATCTCCAACCTGTGGCTGAACCTCATCTACAAGATCGGCATTGTCGGCATGCTGCTGTTTGTCGCCGTCACCGTGCGCTGGTGGCGTGAGGCGCGCCCGGAAAAAGGCCCGATCCGCCTGACCAAGGACAACGCGCTGTGGCTGGGCAGCACTGCCGGGATTCTCTCGGCGCTGGTCAGCGGTTTGTTTGACCACTACTTCAGCTTTGCGGTGGTGATGGTGGCGCTGTTCTGGCTGATGGTGGGCCTCAATGTGCTGGAGGCGCGCCGACTGTTTCCGGCACGCCTGCCGCAGCTCAAGACCGTGGCTTACCGCAAGCCGATCCTTGACGGCGCGCGGCCTTAACCATGCTCGGTTCTGCCGTCTGGCTGACGCTTGCGACCTTGCTTGGCCTGTGCCTCGGGTTTGCCCGCGAGTGGTTGCTGGTTGCCGCCTGGGGCGCGGGCGAACGCAGCGATGCGTTCCTGATCGCGCTGTTTTTGCCCGAGGCGTTGCGCATGTCGCTGGCCGGTGGCGTATTGAGCGCCGCCGCGCTGCCGCTGTACTTGGAACGCAAGGACGCTGAACGCCTGGATTGGCTGGCGGTGCTGTTCCCGGCGCTGATGCTGATCGCGCTGGTCACCAGCCTGTTGCTGACGCTGTTGGCGCCATGGCTGGTGCAATTACTCGGGCCAGGGTTGGCGGCCAGCGCGACGGCGCTTGCCGGTAGCAACTTACAGATCGTGGCCTGGTGCGTGCCGGGGTTGATGCTGCATGCACTGTTCAGTATTCCGTTGCAGGCCAGTGAGCGGTTTGTGCTGGCGGGCCTGGGTTCGCTGCTGTTCAACCTGCCGCCGGTGACGTACCTCGCCCTGGCGGGCACCGCGACTGAACCGCACACCCTCGCCTTGGCGTGTGTGGCCGGGAGTCTGTTGATGCCACTGGCACTGCTGCCGTCGATCTGGCGTCAGGGCTGGCGGCCGTGGCGCTGGCAGTTGTCGTTCACGCCGTTGCGGGAACTGGGCCAACGCATCGGGCCGCTGCTGTTAAGCAATGGTGCCAGCCAGGGGTTGGCGTTGATCGAGCGCCTGGTGGCATCGCTGCTCGGCGAAGGCGCCGTGACGTGGGTCAACCTCGCCCGCAAGCTGATGAACCTGCCGCTGATTGCACTGATGAGCCTCAACCAAGTGTTGCTGGGCATGATGAGCCGACGCCAGGGCGATGAGCGCCTGGCCTTGCTCAAACGCGGCCTGGAAACCGCCAGCGTACTCACGTTGCCTGCCGGCGTTGGCCTGGTGGCAGCAGCACCCAGCCTGGTGGCGTTGTTGCTGCCCAAGCAATCGGCCGACTCGCCGTTGCCGCTGCTGCTGGCGTGGTTTGCCGTGCCGCTCGTATTCGGCGCGTGGAACGCGTTGCTGGCGCGTTATGCCTATGCCGCCGGCGACACGCGCCAGCCGTTGCGTTGCGAGTTGCTGGGTAGCCTGGTCAATGTGCTGTTGCTCGGCGCCCTGCCCTTTGTGTTTGGCCTGGCGGGTATTCCATTGGCCGCCTTGGCGGGCGTGATTTGCACCGCATTGCTGCTGATGCAGCGACAGTCGTTGCTCGACGCCCTGCCCTGGGCGCGGCAATGGCTGCTCAGTGCAGGGCTGATGAGCCTGGCAGCGCTGGCGCTGTTTCGAATTCAAGGCGTGTGGCTGCAACTGGGGCTGAGTACCCTGGCCGGCGCCGTGGTGTTGTTGAGTATGGGGCTATGGCTGAAGCCGTGGCGCAAGGCATGAACGAGCAATTGGGGGTGGTCACTTGAAACATCGTTGGATTCAGATGGATATTGCCAAAGGCATCGGCATCCTGATGATCGTGTATGGCCACAGCTGGTTTGTCGCTAACTCGCCGGACGTGCTGTATCCGATCATCGCCTCGTTCATATTGCCGTTGTTCTTTTTCCTGTCCGGGGTGTTCTTCAAGCCCGAGCAACCTTTTGTGGAAATGGCGATACGCAAGGCCGACGGCCTGCTCAAGCCGTTTTTCTTCACCATGCTGGTGTACGTGATCGTGCGCGCGGTGTTGCGCTGGCAACCGCTGCTGCCGGATATCGGCGGTGTGCTGTACGCCTCGGTGGACACAATTCCGTGGCAGGCCCTGTGGTTTTTGCCGCATTTCTGGGTGGCGATTCTGTTCAGTTGGTTGATGCTGCGACTGATCCAGCGTCTGAAACTGTCACTGCCGGTGAGCTGCCTGCTGATAGTGGTGCAACTGTTAATCGGTATTTGGGTATTGCCGTGGTTCTGGCAAATACCGGTGACCGTCGGCGGGCACACCTGGACGCTGCCCGGCCTCCCGTTCAGCCTTGAAGTCACCTTGATCAGCAGCACCTATTTCATCTACGGCTACCTGTTGCGCGACTGGCTGCGCAGGCATGAGGGCTCGCTGCTGACGGTGGTGATTGCGGTGGCATTGTTCGCCGCAGTGTTCCTCTACAGCCACGCCACCATGGACCTGGCACAACGGCGCTACGACCACTGGTTGTGGACCAGCCTGCTGGCGGTGATCGGCGTGTACGCGTGCTGGGCATTGGCGCGGGTGCTGATGGTGTCGGCCGTGATCACGCGGGCGATGACGTATATCGGCCAGTCGACCCTGATCCTGTTGATCTTCCATGGGGAAATCCAGCACAAGACCGTCGACCTGATGGAGCGCCTGGGTCTGCATCCCTTCCTGGCCGCATGCCTGGGCCTGGTGGTGGCGGTGGTCGTGCCGTTGCTGATCGGGGAAGTGATCAAGCGAGTGGCGTTCTTGCGGTTTTTCTACTTTCCGTTTCCGGTGCGTAAAGCCCCAAAAATTTGAAAAGGCTGCGACACACTTGTAGCAGCGGACTTGCCCACGATAGCGATGGGTCATTCAAAGGTGTATTGACTGACACTGCGTCATCGCGGGCAAGCCCGCTCCCACAGGGGTTAGGTATTTTCAATCATCCAGTTGTTGCGCGGCAGGCTTGTTGCCGGGTTTTGCGGGCTTGGCCGCTTTGGCGCCCTTGGCTGGAGCAGCTGCGGCAGGCTCCGGCTCGGCAGGCGCGGCAAGGTCTTTTTCAGCCTGCGGCATCTGGTCGATCGCGCTGAAAAACGCCTTCAGATCGAGGGTATCCGGTGGCACGGTTTTCTCGACTTTCTTTTCGCCGTCCTTCCCCACCAGGATCACTTTGGTGCCGCTGCCGGCGCCCAACTTGAGGGCGCGGATCAGCGCGTTGGTTTCAGGCGGCGTGAGCTTTTTGTTGTCCTTCGCGTCCTTGGCGAACTTCTCCCCTTCGGCACCGATACTGCCGAACTTGACGGTGTAGAAGACCATGCTGCGCTCTTCAAAGGACTGCTTGTTGGCAGGCTCGTCCATCTGTTTCTTGAGGGTGGCCAGCGTTTCGTTGCCGGAATCCAGCTCCACCACTACCAGCGGGCGGGACTTGCCCAAGTCCTGCTTGAGCGGGTTGATATCATCCGCGGCCAACAGCGGCCCCGTAAAAGCCATCAAGGTAGCCAGGGTCAGCGACCGGATGAGCATGCGCACCTCCTTTGAATTCCATGCAGGGTTCTTGAGTTTCATGTCTGCGACAGTCAAATTCAAGGATGATTCCTACACCACGTTAAGAAGCGTAGGTCAGGACGCCCGCTACGCAAGGGGTTGGGTGGGGGCAACGGTCATTGTTTCTTCTGATTGCGGAAACATTACGAGACGTCCCATTCCGGCCAATGTCGCGCAAAGACGGGCGCCACGATGGGGTCGGTGTCCACCTGCACCAGTGTCTGGGCAAAGCCTGGCGCCAAGTTGCCCAACACCTCGCGCGCCTCGTCCCAGCGCGACACCGCTGCGGCCATGATGCCCAGTGCATTCGGCACGGCGTTCGGGGCGAACAACTGGTCGGCAAACTGTTCGGCGAAGACCACCCACGCATGATGCAGATAGCGACGCGTACCGGTGATCAATTGCGCCTGCACCGCTTCATCCGCATTGCCCAGCCAGCGCTGCGGATAGTCGATGATGCCGATTGCCGAGTAGCAATTGGCAGCGATGTACAGCAGGCCACGCAGGATCTGCGCGCGGTTGCCGGCCAGCAGGTCGGAAGCGGGAAACTCCAGGCCCAGGTGGATCAGGATGGCGGCGCTTTCGGTCAGCACCTGCCCATCGGGGGTGACCAGGGTCGGTATCTGTTTGAGCGGGTTGATCCGTGCAAGGGCTTCGCTGCCCTCGCTGTAGTCCCAGGAACTGGCGTCGATCCGTCGCCACGGCACCGCGCAACGCTGCAAGGCGATTTCGATCATGCAGGAGCCGGATTCATCAATGCCGTAGAGCGTGTACATGAGTGCTTCCTCCTTATCGCAGCAGCTTGGCCTGCAAATTGGCCTTCACCTGCGACCATTCCGAATCGATGATGCTGAAGCGCACCGAGTTGCGCTTGCGCCCGTCGGGCATGATGCGTTCGTGGCGCACAATGCCTTCTTGCACGGCACCCAGACGCAGGATGGCGGCGCGGGATTTTTCGTTGAGTTCATCCGTGGTGAACTGCACCCGCACACACTCCAGCACTTCGAAGGCGTAGGTCAGCAGCAGCAATTTGGATTCGGTGTTGACCGAGGTTTTTTGCGTCGATTGCGCCAAGAAGGTATGGCCGATCTCGAGCTTGCGGTTAACCCGGTCGACCTTCCAGAAGCGTGTACTGCCGAGCACCTGGCCGCCGTCGCGACGCACAATGGCGAACGGGATCATGGTGCCGGCCTCACGCCCGGCGATGGCGAGGTCGATGTACTTGGCGACGGTTTCGGGGCCCGGCACGTGGGTAACGTTGAGGTTCCAAAGCTCGCCGTCGGCGGCAGCCTCGACCAGTGCAGCCGCATGTTCACGTTGCAGGGGTTGAAGTTCGACCGTAGTGCCGGTCAGAGTGATCTGGTTCATGGAGAGGCGCGCCGTCCGAGGGGTCTTTAGAGGCCAAGAGTGCAGGCTCTCACGGCCTCCAGGCAAGCGTTTTAGAACAGGCCCATTTGCCCGCCGACCAAGGTGCCGAAATCATCATTCACGAACGGCAGGATCGCATCGGCCACCGGCTGCAATTGACGGGTAACGTAGTGGTCGTAGTCGATGGGTGCCTGCCGCACCTCCAGCGGTTCCGGGCCGTTGACGCTGATCACGTAGCTGATCCAGCCACCCCGCTGGTACTGACGTGGGCGCCCAAGACGGTCGTTGTATTCATCCGCCAGGCGCGCAGCGCGCACATGAGGCGGGACATTGCGCTCGTAGTCATCCAGTTGACGCCGCAGGCGTTTGCGGTAGATCAGCAGGTCGTCGAGTTCGCCGCTCAACGTTCGACGCACATAGTCGCGCACATAGTCTTGATGGGGCTGGCGATGGAAGATGCGCTGGTAGAGTTCCTGCTGGAATTGCCGGGCCAGGGGCGACCAGTCGCTGCGCACGGTTTCCAGGCCTTTGTAGACCATTTCTTCGCTGCCATCGGCGCGCACGACCAAGCCGGCGTAACGCTTTTTACTGCCCTCCTCCGCGCCGCGAATGGTCGGCATGAGGAAGCGGCTGAAGTGGGTTTCGTATTGCAGTTCCAGGGCACTTTGCAGGCCGAACTCATTGAGCAAATGCGCACGCCACCACGCATTGACGTACTGCACCAATTCCTGGCCGATACGGCTGGCGTCCTCTTGGGAATGGGCGCCGCCCAGCCAAACGAAAGTGGAGTCGGTATCGCCGTAGATCACCTCATAACCCCTGGCCTCAACCAGCTCCCGTGTCTGGCGCATGATCTGGTGACCACGCAGGGTGATTGAGGACGCCAGCCGGGTGTCGAAGAACCGACAGCCGCTGGAACCGAGTACGCCATAGAACGCGTTCATGATGATTTTCAGGGCTTGGGACAGTGGCGCGTTGTGTTCGCGCTTGGCCACTTCGCGCCCTTCGGAAACGCGTGCAACGATGGACGGCAAACAGTGCCGGCTACGCGAGAAACGCGCACCGCGAAAGCCTTCCACCGATTCGCTGTCATCGGGGTGCTTGAGGCCCTCAATCAGACCGACCGGGTCAATCAGGAAACTGCGGATGATCGACGGGTAGAGGCTTTTGTAATCCAGCACCAGCACCGATTCGTAGAGGCCGGGCCGCGAGTCCATGACAAACCCGCCGGGGCTGGCCTGGGGTGGTTTGTCGCCAAGGTTCGGTGCGACAAAGCCCTGGCGGTGCATCAATGGCATGTACAGATGGGTGAACGCGGCGACGGAGCCGCCGTTGCGGTCGGCCGGCAGCCCGGTGACGCTGGCCCGTTCCAGCAGGAACTTGAGCAGCTCGGTCTTCTCGAAAATCCGCGTGACCAACTCGCAGTCCTTGAGGTTGTAGCGCGCCAGGGCGGGCTTGTCCTCGGCGAACATGCGGTTGATTTCATCCATGCGCTGGTAAGGCGTGGAGATGTCCTTGCCTTCGCCAAGCAGGGTTTGCGCGACGTTTTCAAGGCTGAAGGATTCGAAGCTCCAGGTAGCCGAACGCAGGGCTTCGATGCCGTCGATAATCAGGCGCCCAGCGGCTGCCGCAAAATAGTGATTGCGGCTGCCATGTTCGCGCCAGGCCATGGCTTCACCGCCACGGCCCAGCAGCAAGGGCACGTTGAGGCGCTGGGCATGTTCGTGGAGTACACGCAGGTCGAACTGCACCACATTCCAGCCGATGATCGCGTCGGGGTCATGGGTGGCGAGCCACGCGTTGAGGCGTTCGAGCAATTGCGCGCGGGTGTCGCAGTAGTCGAGCTTGAAGTCGACGGCATCGGTCTTGTTCGGCGGACCGAGCATGTATACCTGGCGCTCGCCGCAGCCTTCGAGGGCAATGGAATACAGCTCGCCCTGGGCAGTGGTCTCGATGTCCAAAGACACCAGTTTCAGCGGCGGGCGGTACTCGGGCGCGGGTTTCATGTGTGCGTCGAGCAGCGTGCCATTCACGTCCGGTGTACCACCGAACCACACCGGGGCGGTGATGAAGCGCTCCATCATGTAGCGCTCGGGCGGGCGCACGTCGCCTTCGTATACATCAACTCCCGCAGCGCGCAGGCGTTTTTCCAGGTCCATCATTTGGCGGTGCTGGCGGGTGTAGAGGCCCAGGACCTGTCGATGGTGGAAATCGCACAGCTGCAACGGGCGCAACTCGATATCGCGCTCGCCCTTGAGCAGCCAATCCAGATGCTTGCGATGGGCCTCGGGGATAAACATGACCGAGGTTTGCATGGGGAGACGGATGCACCGCGGCCCGAGGTCCGTGGCCAGCCAGAAACTGACCTCCGTGCCCGCCGGGGTGTCGCGCCAATGCCGGGTCAGGACAAAACCCTGCTGTAAATCCACCGTACCGCACCTCAGGAATCGCTTTCAGGGCGTGATTCTACTCGGCATCCGGCCAAACGCGGCACGTTAACGCGCGCCCAGACTGCAATCCCACAAATTTGTTGCAGAATATTAATAACAATCACTATCATTTGCACCGGAGTCGTATCCGCGCAGCGAGGAAGCGCAACGTTGTTGCCCTTTTCCTCACATTGACGGTTCGCCGTCAGGATCGACCATGCCCACTTGCAGCCGACTTTCTGTACCGTTTCGCCCGACCCTGCTCGCCCTTTGCTGTTCTCTGAGCCTCACCGCTCATGCTGCATCCCCAGTCACCCCGCAGGATGCGAACAACCGTCAGGACGGCAACACACTGGAATTGGGCGCCACCAACATCAATGCCGAGGCGCCTGCGCCGAACGCCCTGCCCCCGGTTTACGCTGGCGGCCAGGTTGCACGCGGTGGCCAATTGGGAGTGCTGGGCAACCAGGACATCATGGATGTGCCGTTCAGCATGTCCTCCTATACCGAGAAATTGATTCGCGACCAGCAAGCGCAAACCGTCGGCGATGTGTTGCTCAATGATGCGTCGGTGCGCCAGGCATCGGGCTACGCAAACCAGGCCCAGGCTTTCGTGATTCGCGGCTTGCCACTCAATGGCGACGATATTTCGTTCAACGGCTTGTACGGCATCCTGCCGCGCCAGATCATGTCCACCGACTCCCTGGAACGGGTTGAAGTGTTCAAGGGCCCCAATGCCTTTATCAACGGTGTCACGCCCGGCGGCTCAGGCATTGGCGGCGGCGTAAACCTGCAACCCAAGCGCGCCGATGATCTGCCGCTGCGCCGTTTCAGCACGGATATCAGCAGTGATGGGCGGATGGGTGAACACCTCGACATCGGCCAGCGCTTTGGCGAGGACAACCGCTTTGGTGCGCGGGTGAACCTGTCCCAGCGTGAAGGCGATACTGCGGTCGACGATGAGAACCAGCGTTCGAAGCTGTTCTCCGTCGGGCTGGATTACCGCGGTGATGCACTGCGTTTGTCGGGCGACTTTGTTTATCAGAAGCAGCAAGTCAATGGCGGCCGCAATACGGTGTTGCTCGGCAATGGGCTGACCCATATCCCGAACGCCCCGTCCGCCGACACCAACTACGCGCCGAACTGGGGCACCACCAGCCTTGAAGATACCTTCGGCATGTTGCGTGGCGAGTACGACCTCAACGACAACTGGACCGCCTATGTCGCTGGCGGCGCCAAGCACACCAACGAGATCGGGCGTTACTCGTCAGTTACCCTGAACGACGCATTGGGTAATGCCACCGTCAGTGGTTCGAACATCGCTCACCAGGAAGACAACACCAGCCTGATGGCCGGCCTGAACGGCAAGTTCCAGACAGGATCTGTCAGCCACAAATTGAACCTGGGCTTGACCGGCATCTGGACCCAGGCACGCAACGCGTTTGACTTTGCCTCCGGCAGCCAGGCGACCAACCTCTATAATCCAGCCGACGTGGCCGCGCCGGCCAAGGGCGGCTACACCGCCGGCAGTGACCTGAACGACCCTGGCATCACCGCCAAGACATTCGCTCGCAGCGCGGCAGTGTCAGACACCTTGGGGTTCATGGATGACCGCTTGCTGTTCACTGCCGGTCTGCGCCGCCAGGAACTGGTGGTTCAGGGCTATGCATACGGCACAGGCACGCGCACCGCCAACTACGCCAAGGGCATCACCACGCCGGTGTATGGCCTGGTATTCAAACCCTGGGACCACGTTTCGTTCTATGCCAACCACATCGAGGGCCTGGCTTCCGGGCCGACTGCACCGACCACGTTCGGCAACGCCACCGTGACCAACGCCAACCAGACCTTTGCACCGGCTAGTTCGAAACAGACCGAGGCCGGCGTCAAGCTTGATATGGGCACGTACGGGGCGACCTTGGGTGTCTACCGAATCGAGCAACCGACTCAGGGCTACTCTCAACTGAACGCAGATCAAAGCGCGACCTTTGTGTTCCAGGGCGAGCAAGTCAACAAGGGCGTAGAACTGAGCGTCTTCGGTGAACCGGTCAGCGGCCTGCGCCTGCTGGGCGGCGCGACCGTTATTCACACCGAAGTCAACGGCACGCAAAACGGCGCCAACGACGGCAACCGTGCCATCGGCGTGCCGACGTTCCAGCTCAACGCTGGCGTGGACTGGGATGTGCCCGGCCTGCAAGGCGTGACCGTGAACGGACGTATGTTGCGCACCGGCGGCCAGTACGCCGATGCGGCCAACAACCTGAGCCTGCCGACCTGGAACCGCTTCGACGTGGGGGCTCGCTACAACTTCAAGGTGGCCCAGCGCGATGTGACGGTGGGCGCCACCGTGGAAAACGTGGCGAATACCAAGTATTGGGAGTCGGCGTTGGGCGGCTATCTGACCCAGGGTGATCCGCGAGTAGCCAAGTTGTCGGCGACGGTTGATTTCTAAAACCGTTACAACCGGGTGGGCCAGCGGATTGGCGCATCGCTGACCCACCACCCGATACAGGTGCAATTGATGACTACCCACATCGACCTGAAAAAAAACCGGTCACCCGGCCAATCACCACGGTTCTCGAAGACTGATTGCAACGAAGGCGGGCATCCTCGGGATGCCCGTTTGGGTCAGGCGCGACGGGCCTGGCCGAGATAGGTTTCGATGTTGCTCATTTGCTCATCCCAGCCACGGGAATTCATCTTGAACGCTTTCTGGCGTCGGGCCTCGGGCACCGCGTCAAAGCCTGATTCGACCACCCGCAGCAGGATGCCGGGCGCGCGATCCTCGATGGTGAATTCGACCAGGGTCGGCGTTTCCTTGTCGTAGTGCACGTCCTTCTCCACCGCGTAAGGATGCCACCAGAAAGAGAACAGGGTTTGTGGCAGGACGCGTTCGATCCTGGCCTTCCACACGACATGTTCGTAGCCAGGGTAGGTTATCGGCGCCTCAATGGTTTCCCCAGCGGCAAAGGTTTTACCCTTGAGGGCGATGCCGAACCAGCTGCCGAACTGCTCGGCATCGGTGAGTGCTTCCCAGACCTGTTTGCGTGACGCGTTGAGCAGGACCTTTCGTTCGATGCGATCTAATACGTGCATAAGTCACCTCCTCCATTGACAGTAGGCGACATCGACCAATGCGCAACCTTGGGTTGTGCGCGATGATGATGACCCTATCCTTGATCCGACAATACGTTTATGACTGACCCGTTGAATGGAAGTTGCTTCTGCAAAGCAGTGCGCTATCAAATTGACAGCCTGGATATGCCCATCAGCCACTGCCATTGCGACAGCTGCCGTAAGGTGCATGCAGCCGCTTTTGTGACCACGGCCGGGGTGATGCGTGAGCACTTTCGCTGGACGCAGGGTGAAGAACTGCTGTCGGCTTTTGAGTCATCGCCGGGTAAATTCAGGCATTTCTGCTCGCGCTGCGGCTCACACCTGGTGGCAGAGCGCGGGCATCAGCCCCATGTGATTGTGCGGGTGGCGACACTGGATGATGATCCGGGTGTCCGGCCCACCTCGCACATCTGGACAGCCCATGATGTGCCCTGGCTGGCTTATGAAAGCCTGGAACAATGGGACGAGTGGAAGGCCTGACTTAGACGTGCGGGTCACCTGGCGCTTTGGCCGGCGTCGCATATTGCGGCTTCAGGTGGCCTTCTTGATCGAGCAGCCAGGCGTCCATGATTTGCCGCACCACAGGGCCTGCCACGCGGCCACCGGCCTCGCCGTTCTCAATCATCACCGAGATCACGATTTTCGGGTGTTCAGCCGGCGCGAAGCCAACGAACAGGGCGTTGTCACGATGGCGCTCAAGGGTCTTGTTACGGTTGTAGCGCTCACCTTGCTTGATTGCCACCACCTGCGCGGTACCACTCTTGCCGGCAATCCGGTATTGGGCGCCAAGCGCCGCCGCACGAGCGATACCACGCGGGTCGTGCATCACCAGTTGCATGCCGTGGTTGACCTGTTCCCAATCACGCGGATCTTTCAGAACCACGTTAGGCATCGGGTTTTCGTCCACGGGCGGCACGCCATTGATGGTCTTGGCCAAGTGCGGCCGGTTCCATACACCTTTGTTGGCGATCAACGCAGTGGCCTGCGCCAGCTGCAAAGGCGTGACCTGCATGTAACCCTGGCCAATGCCGAGGATTACGGTTTCGCCCGGGAACCAGGGTTGACGCCGTGTCGCACGCTTCCAGGCCTGGGAAGGCATCAAGCCGGCCGACTCTTCGAACATATCCAGTGAGACTTTTTGACCCAGACCGAATTCGGCCAGGTAGTCGTGCAGGCGGTCAATCCCCAGTTTGTGAGCCAGGTCGTAAAAGTAGGTGTCATTGGAGCGCATGATGGCCGCGTCCATGTCCACCCAGCCATCGCCGCTGTGGTTCCAGTTGCGGTATTTGTGGTCAAAATCGGGCAACTGGTAGTAACCGGGGTCGAACACTCGTGTTTGCGCGGTCACCACACCACTGTCTAGACCCGCGATGGCCACTTCCGGTTTGATCGTCGAACCGGGCGCGTAAAGCCCGCGCAGTACGCGGTTGAACAGCGGCCGGTCAATGGAGTCGTGCAGCGCAGCGTATTCCTTGAAGCTGATGCCGGTGACGAACAGGTTCGGGTCAAAGCTCGGCTTGCTGACCATGGCCAGCACTTCGCCGGTTTGCGGGTCAAGGGCGACGACCGAACCACGGCGATCGCCCAAGGCTTCTTCGGCGGCTTCCTGGAGTTTGACATCGAGGCTCAGGACGATGTTTTTGCCGGGGATCGGATCGGTGTGCTTGAGCACGCGTAATACGCGGCCCTGGGCATTGGTCTCGACCTCTTCATAGCCGACATGGCCGTGCAGTTCGGACTCGTAGAAGCGCTCGATACCGGTCTTGCCGATAGACTGGGTGCCACGGTACTCCACCGAATCGAGCGCCTTGGATTCTTTTTCATTGATCCGGCCGACGTAGCCAATCGAATGGGCGAAATGCGCACCCAGCGGATAATGACGCACGAATTGCGGCTCGACGTCGACACCGGGCAGGCGGAACTCGTTAACAGCCAATACGGCGATCTGTTCTTCGGTCAATTCGTAGAACAACGTAACGGGCACGAAAGGATGGCGGGCCTGCTTCAGCGCTTTGTCGAACACCGCGCGATCTTCTGCCGGCAAATGCAGCAGGTTGACGATGGCGTCCAATTCGCCCTTAAGGTCAGTGGTGCGCTCGCGAGTGATAATTAGGTTATAGCTGGGGCGGTTGTCAGCCAGAACCACGCCATTACGGTCATAAATCAGGCCGCGAGTTGGCGTAATCGGCAATACGTGGACGCGGTTGTTTTCAGAAATCGTCGAGTGGTAGTCGTACTGCACAACCTGCAGGAAATACATGCGCCCGACCAGGGCGCAAGTAATGCCAATTACCAACAGCGCGCAGGCGAACAAACGCTTGTTGACCAGACGGTTTTCTTTTTCGTGATCCTTGATCGGTATCGGTTCAGGCATTTCTACAGCATCTCGTTGAAGAAGGTCGACGCCGCGTCCTGCGGATGACAGATCAATCCTTGTGAAAATGTGCTGCACCATACCAAAAATGCAGAAACACTTTGCATCGATTTCCCCAACGGCATGCTGTTTTGTCAGGAGAGGACAGATTTTGGCTCCAGAAAGGCCTCCAAACCGAAAGTGCCATACTCACGGCCGATGCCTGATTGTTTAAAGCCACCAAAGGGTGCACGGGGCTCGTGGGCCAGGGTGTTGATTAACACGCGACCGGCATCGATGCGAGCAGCCAACGCGTGAGCCCTCGGTAGATCGGATGACAGAATGTAAGCCTGGAGACCGTAGGGCGTGTCATTGGCAATCGCCAGCGCGTCCTCCTCGTCGCTGTAAGTGATGATCGATAGCACAGGACCGAAAATCTCCTCACGGGCAATGGTCATCTGGTTTGTGACACGACTGAATACGGTGGGCCTGACAAACCAGCCGGCACCGAGGTCATCAGGCAAACCAAGACCGCCCGCCAGTAAATGCGCGCCCTCTTTGATGCCGATCTGAATATATCGCTGAACCCGCTGCCACTGCTTGAGACTGACCATCGGGCCGATACTCGTGTCGCTGTCATTGGGGTCGCCCGCGCGGATAGCGACCATTTCCTCGACGATCAGCGCTTCTACTTCAGCCAAGCGGTGGGCCGGCACAAGCATGCGGGTACCGGCAATACACGCCTGGCCACTGTTCATGAATCCGGCTTGAAGTGCCATGGGTATGGCCTTTTTCAGATCGGCATCATCGAGTATCAATACCGGCGACTTACCACCCAACTCCAGTGTGATGCGCTTCAGCGTTTGCGCCCCAGCCATCAGGATCTGTTTGCCTACAGCGGTAGAGCCAGTGAATGAGACTTTGGCAATGTCGGGGTGCGCACTCAGCACGGTTCCAACGGTTTCACCACGCCCGGTGACAATATTGAATACACCGGGTGGCAAGCCTGCCTCGTGCAGAGCGCGCGTGACAATAGATGTCTGGATGGCGCTCATTTCACTCGGCTTGATCACTGTTGTACAACCGGCCGCCAATGCTGCGGCCAGCTTGCCGCAGATGAAGCCGGCATTGCTGTTCCAGGGGGTGATGAGCCCGGCAATACCCAGAGGCTGCATCGTCACATCAGCGATGCCGATGCGTCGCGTGAAGTCGTAGTCAGCAAGCACGGCCGCCGCGTCCAGAAGCACACTTGCTGCATGCTTGGCCATCCACCGTGCACGGGATACCGGGGCGCCGTACTCCTCGATGATGGCGCCTGTAAGTTCCGTCTCTATGGCTGCGACCGCGGCATGCATACACTTCAGATAATCGACACGCGCGGATTTTGTCGTGCGTGAAAACTCGGGAAATGCCTGTTTTGCGGCGCTGACCGCGTTGTTTGCATCTTGCTCATCAGCCAGGCGAACCTGACCAATACACTGGGCGGTCGCTGGGTTGAACAGGTCAAAAAGCTGTTCGCCGTGGGGCGTAACAAATTGGCCATTGATGTAGATCTGGTCGACCTGATGCATGGAGCCTCCGAGGGCACTCAGTTGGTATGCCTTACGGTAAGCCACTATGATTGACCTGATAATCCGCACAACGCCGCATGACTTGATGAGCGATCCAGGACAATGAACACATCCGGACTGAATGAACTGGAAGCGGTGCTGGCCGTTGCGCGACATCGCAGTTTCAGGGCAGCGGCGACCGAGCTGAATGTATCGACATCAGCGCTCAGCCACTCAATCGCCACACTTGAAGCGCGGATGGGCGTTCGACTGTTTCATCGTACGACGCGAAGTGTGTCGCTGACAGAAATAGGGACAGAGTTTGTCAGCACGATCACACCCGCCCTTTCGACTATCCGTGTGGCGCTTGAACAAGCGGGCAATAGTCAGGCGGCGCCGAGTGGCACATTACGGCTTAATACTTCAGCAGGTGCCGCCAAGCAGGTAATGCCGCTGCTGCTGGAGTACATGCGGCGTTATCCGCTGATGAAAGTGGATATCGTCACTGAAGGTCGGCTGGTGGATATTGTGGCTCAAGGGTTTGACGCGGGTATTCGTCTTGGCGATAGCGTTCCACAAGACATGATCGCGATTGATATCAGCCCGCCTCAGAGGTTTGCCGTATTGGGTAGCCCAGCCTACTTTGCAAGGCACCCTGCCCCTTTGAACCCTTTGGATCTAAGCGCTCATGAATGTATCCGTAGCCGGATGCCAAGTGGCTCAATCTATCGCTGGGAGTTTGAGCGCCACGGCGAAACTATTGCAGTTGACGTACGAGGCGCGCTGACACTTGATAATCCAACGTTGATGCTTCAGGCAGCCAGAGCTGGAATGGGATTAACGTATCTAACGGAATGGAATGCCTCTGTAGACCTGGCGAAGGGGACGTTGGTGCGGGCGCTCGAAGAATGGACACCCCCTTTCGACGCTTTACGCCTCTACTACTCGGGAAGACGCCATGTACCGGCCGGTCTGAGAGCACTGATTGAGCTGATCAAGCAGCAAGGATTTTAGGAAAAGCCGTAGCGCTTCACTTTTCGACCGCCCAAAACAAAACCCCTGTCTGCGTTAGCAAACAGGGGTTTCGGAATTTAATCTTGACGATGACCTACTCTCACATGGGGAAACCCCACACTAC
>NZ_CP168079.1:3281429-3981054 GCF_050915955.1 Pseudomonas sp. UBT
TACAGCGTTACACGCTGCTGTCAACACCTCTTTTTCTCCGCTTTCGACCGAGAGGATCGAAACGTTAATAGAGCCAAACAACACTGCCCTACCAACTCCTTCTGGGCTTCGATGAACTGAAGCAACTCGCTGTCGAACTCCGCATAACTTCTTGTTTACCAAGGAGTTTTCCGTTTCGACTGCGCCGGAAGTGGGGCGAATTATAGACTTCCAGAATTTGCCGTCAACCCTTAATTTGGATTCTCTATCAAACAGTCGAAAAACCTACAAACCCCTTCTATATAGAGAGCCAAAACGAACAGCTGAGCAATATATTGCTCAAAGCAGGTCAGTTAAGCATCATACGCGTTCTGCTTCTCTACTATGACTTCGGACGAACACCCCCAATGAACACCCCACCGCGCAGCCTGGCCTCGGCATTGTTTCCAGTCGGCCTGCTGTTGATCGCCATGGCTTCCATCCAATCCGGTGCCTCGCTGGCCAAAAGCATGTTCCCCATCGTCGGCGCGCAGGGCACCACCACCCTGCGTCTGATTTTTGCCAGTGTCATCATGCTGCTTCTATTACGTCCATGGCGCGCCAAGCTGACGGCAAAGTCCCTGCGCACTGTCGTCGTCTATGGAATGGCGTTGGGCGGCATGAACTTCCTCTTCTATATGTCCTTGCGCACAGTCCCCCTGGGCATCGCCGTAGCGCTGGAATTCACAGGCCCACTCGCCGTCGCCATCTACGCCTCTCGCAGAGCTGTGGATTTTCTATGGATTGGCCTCGCGATTGCGGGCCTTCTGTTGCTGATCCCAACGGGGGAAGCCAGCAGCGGTATTGATTTGATCGGCGTCGCCTACGCACTGGGCGCAGGTGTCTGCTGGGCACTCTATATTCTGTTTGGTCAGAAGGCCGGCAACGACAACGGTGTGCAAACGGCAGCACTCGGGGTAATGATCGCCGCCTTGTTCGTTGCGCCGATCGGCATCGTGCATGCCGGTAGCGCATTACTGACGCCTGCGCTGATTCCCGTCGCCCTCGGTGTTGCCATTTTATCCACTGCCCTGCCCTATACCCTGGAAATGATCGCTCTCACCCGCCTTCCTGCCCGTACCTTCGGCACCTTGATGAGCATCGAGCCCGCATTCGGCGCGCTCTCCGGCCTGTTTTTCCTACAAGAATACTTGTCCCTCACGCAATGGATGGCGATCACTTGCATCATTCTGGCCTCCGTCGGCGCCACGCTGACCATGCGCAATGAATCCAAACCGCTGGTACCCGCGGATTGATCCTCATCGAAGGTAGCTCTGGCATTTGCCGCTCATTTAGGCCATGTTTAGGCCGTAAGCGAATGTCTTTCATGGAGAATTTCGACACGGACAGCTGAACGCTACAATCGAGAGCGCGTAAAGCCTGCATCGAGCCTTTTTGCGAAGCGGCTATTAAGGATAGTGATGAAACGAATTTTGATACTGTTAATGGTCGTGGGCATAGCTGGCTGTGCGGCGACCTCCAAGACAGAAGTGAAACGGGGCAAAAAAGGGCTGCATATCAACTGTTCAGGCCTGTCCTCTTCCTGGGACCAGTGCTACACCAGTGCAACCAATTCATGCGGTGCCAAGGGCTACCGGGTTATCGCCAAGTCCGGTGACAACTCCGAAGAGCCGGGGGACTATCCTTTCGGCATCAACCCTGCCGGCTACACCAGCCGCAGCATGATCGTCATCTGTAAATGACCGCCCGAGCAGTCCACGTCCGACTGCTCCACCCTCTTAAATTTCGCCCTCAACCCGGCCATTCGCGAAGCCGCGTCTACACTCCTGCTCGACAATCGAGCCAATGGAGTTTCCATGACACACAACAAGAAAATCGTATTGGTAGTGGGTGCCGGTGATGCAACCGGTGGCGCCATTGCCAAGCGCTTTGCCCGTGAAGGTTATGTGGCCTGCGTCACCCGTCGCAGTGCCGACAAGTTGCAGCCCTTGGTGGACAGTATCCAATCGGCGGGGGGCGAAGCTCATGGCTTTGCCTGTGATGCGCGTAAAGAGGAAGACGTGATCGCATTGATCGAACAGATCGAAACCGAACTGGGGCCCATCGAAGCATTCGTCTTTAACATCGGCGCCAACGTGCCTTGCAGCATCCTGGAAGAGACCGCCCGCAAATACTTCAAGATATGGGAGATGGCCTGCTTCTCCGGTTTCCTGAATGCTCGCGAAGTCGCCAAACGTATGGTGACCCGTAACCGAGGCACCATCCTGTTCACCGGCGCCACCGCCGGGCTGCGCGGTGCGGCAGGGTTTGCCGCATTTGCCGGCGCCAAGCACGGCATACGCGCCCTCTCACAAAGCATGGCGAGAGAATTGGGCCCCAGGAATATCCATGTCGCCCATGTGGTGGTTGACGGCGCTATCGACACCGACTTCATTCGCGACAATTTTCCGCAGAAATACGCCCTGAAAGATCAGGACGGCATCCTCAATCCCGAACACATCGCCGACAACTATTGGTACCTGCACAGCCAACCACGCGACGCCTGGACCTTTGAGTTGGACCTGCGCCCCTGGAATGAACCCTGGTAGGCGCGTCTACCGCCCAATAAAGAACAACAATAAGCAGCGAGTATCGACCATGAGTAAAACCCTGGAATTCTTCTTTGACCTCGGCAGCCCGGCCACTTACCTGGCCTACACCCAACTGCCGGCTTTATGCGCCGAAACCGGCACGCAACTGGTCTATCAGCCGATGCTGTTGGGTGGCGTGTTCAAGGCCACTGGCAACGCCTCGCCAATCACCGTGCCAGCCAAAGGTCGTTACATGTTCAATGACCTGGCGCGATACGCCAAACGCTACAACGTGCCGCTCAAGTTCAACCCGCACTTCCCCATCAACACCTTGGTGCTGATGCGAGCCGTTACCGGTATACAACTACGTCAGCCAGAACGCTTCCAGGCCTTCATCGACTGCCTTTTCCGCGCCCTTTGGGTCGAAGGTTGCAACCTGGGCGATCCGGCTGGCGTGGCTGCGGTTCTGACCGAAGCAGGTTTCGACCCTGAGGAAGTGCTGGCCCTGGCCAACGATGAAAGCGTAAAAACAGCCCTCAAGGACAAAACCGAAGAAGCCATTCAGCGCGGCGTTTTCGGGGCGCCCAGCATGTTTGTAGGCAATGACATGTTCTTCGGTCAGGACCGTCTGGAATTTGTGCGCGAAGCCCTAAGCTAGACATTGATAGCCAACCGACCTTGAACGCCGCTTGCGAGCAAATCGCAAGCGGCGCTTACCGATCAAATAGCCGCGGTACGCACCTGCAGCCACTCCAACGCAGCACCGCTGAGCAATGGGCTCAAACGCTCACGCACTTCGGCGTGGTAGGCGTTGAACCACTCGCGTTCGTCCACCGTCAGCAACGATGGCTCCAGGCAACGCGTGTCGATTGGGCACAAGGTCAGCGTTTCAAACTTGAGGAACTCACCAAACTCGGTCTTGCCGGCTTCACGGTTCAATACCAGGTTCTCAATGCGCACACCCCAACGACCTGGGCGATAAGTGCCCGGCTCAATCGAAGTAATCATCCCCGGCTGCATCGCCGTCTGCGGCGCAGTGGCGGCCTGGTAGGCGATCACCTGCGGGCCTTCATGCACATTCAAGAAATAGCCTACGCCGTGACCCGTACCATGGCCGTAGTCCACACCTTCAGCCCAGATCGGCGCACGCGCAATCGAATCCAGCAACGGCGACAGAATGCCCTTGGGGAAGTGTGCACGAGACAGCGCAATCACGCCCTTGAGGACCCGCGTGCAGTCGCGTTTCTGCTCCTCACTCGGCGTGCCGATCGGCACCATCCGCGTGATATCCGTGGTGCCGCCCAGGTATTGGCCGCCCGAGTCAATCAACAGCAAACCATCGCCTTCGATCAGCGCATGCTCTTCTTCAGTGGCGTGGTAATGCGGCATCGCACCGTTGGCATTGAATGCAGCAATGGTGTTGAAACTCAGCGATACATAATCAGGGCGACGGGTGCGTGCTGCCGTCAGGTGTTCATCGATGGTCAGCTCGGTGATGCGCTCGCGGCCCAACGCACTGTCCAACCAAGCGAAGAATTCGCACAACGCCGCACCATCCTGCTCCATGGCCCGGCGGATATGCTCCGCGTCAGCCAGGCTCTTGCGGGATTTGGCCAGCGTAGTCGGGTTCAGCCCCTCGACCAGTTTGACGCCCGCGTCGAGGTTCTCCAGCAACCCGGTGGTTACACGCGCCGGATCAACTTGCAAGCTGGCACCCGACGGCACGGCACGCAGCGCATCCGCCACTTCGCTATAGTCGCGCAAGGTCACGCCATCCTGCTCCAGTATCGCGCGCAGTTCGGCATCGACCTTGCTCAGCGCGACAAACAAAGTGGCCTGCTGCTGATTGATCAGGGCAAAGGACACGAACACCGGGTTGAACGACACATCACCGCCACGCAGGTTGAACAACCAGGCGATGTCATCCAGGGTGGCGATGAAATGCCAGTCGGCGCCCTTCTCTTTCAGGCTGGCGCGCAGGGCGCTGAGTTTTTCGCCACGGCTGACGGTGGCCTGCGGGGGCAGATGTTGATAGATCGGCTGGGCCGGCAACGCGGGGCGGTCGTGCCAGGCTTCATTCAGCACGTCGATATCGGTACGCAAGCGCGCGCCGCGCTCCGCCAGCTTGCCGCCCAGGGTACGCGCCGACGCCACGGCCATCACCGCACCATCCACCGCCACCACACCGCCTTCCGGGGTGTGTTCGGCCAGCCATTCCAGGGGGCCGGGCTGGCCCGGTTGCAACTTCACCAGCTCGATACCACTGCCCTTGAGTTCCTTGGTCGCCTGTTCCCAGTAACGGCTGTCGGCCCAAACACCGGCGAAATCTGCGGTGACAATCAACGTCCCTACCGAGCCATAAAAGCCGGACAACCATTGCCGCCCCTGCCAGTAACCCGGCAAGTACTCGGACAAATGCGGGTCGGCCGACGGCACCAACAGGGCGTTGATGCCCTCGCGGCTCATCAGTTCGCGGGTAAGCGCCAGGCGCTGGGGAACGGTTCCATGGGTCAAAGGCTGAGTGCTCATTGTGTCTCCTGCTAACCACTAATAATTGTTATGTACTGCGCATGACAAATCAGACGGCCCAGAACGCCGGTGCACTGGCGAGTGCGGCCTTGATCAATTGCACGGCCTGGTCGATGTCCTGCTCGGTGGTGAACCGACCCAGGCTCAAGCGAATGGTGCGGCCGGCGCTACGTGCGTCATGGCCAAGGGCAAGAAGCACGTGGGACGGCGCATTGCTCGCCGAGTTGCACGCCGAGGTTGCCGAAAAGGCGATGCCTGCGCTCAATGCGGAGGAATTGAATTCACCTTCACTGAACGTGAGGCTGAGCGTATGTGGAATGCGCTGCGTAGGGCTGCCATTGAGGCGCACACCCGCTACCGACTCCAACTGATCCAACAGGCGCTGACGCAAGGCGACGATAGTGGCCTTTTCTGCTGAGAACGACGCTGCCGCCAAAGCGAACGCGGTGCCCATACCCGCAATCTGGTGTGTCGCCAGCGTGCCGGAGCGCAACCCGCCCTCGTGGCCACCGCCGTGAATCTGCGCCAACACTTTCTGCTGGGCACGAGGGCCCACGTACAACGCACCGATGCCCTTGGGGCCGTAAAGCTTGTGCGCGGAAAACGACATCAAATCCACCGGCCACTCAGCCAGGTCGATCGCTACCTTGCCCGCACCTTGCGCCGCATCCACATGCAGCAACGCACCATGCTCACGCACCCGCGCGCCAATGGCGGGGATATCGTTCAGAGTGCCCAACTCATTGTTCACGAGCATCAAGGACACCAGAAAGGTGTCTTCGCGCAGCGCTTCGCTCACCGCTTCGGCGCTGATCAGCCCTTCGGCATCCGGCACCAGGTAGGTCACGGCCACCCCGGCTTCCTGCAGTTGCCGCGCAGTGTCCAGCGTGGCTTTGTGTTCGATCTGGCTGGTGATGACATGCCCACCTGCCACACCACGCGCCTGGGCCACGCCCTTGATCGCGAGGTTGTTGGATTCAGTGGCGCCGGACGTCCAGACGATCTGCTCGGGCTGGGCACCGACCAACTCGGCCACCTGGCGGCGCGACTGTTCAACCGTTTGCCGGGCCGCTTGGCCGAACGCATGGGAACTGGACGCAGGGTTACCAAAGTTGGCATTGAAGCCCAGGCACTCGACCATCACCTGGATGACCCGCTCATCCACCGGCGTGGTGGCGGCGTAGTCGAAATACAACGGACGTTTATTCATGACGTTTAAGACTCGCAGAGCGTATTCCCAAGAGCAGCGTCTCGGGGGCATGGACCGGAACAGAGGTCGTCAGGTTTAACCGATCGAATGCCATTAAAGAAGGACCACTTTATTTAAATGTGCGTAGGAACGCTCCTGAAATTCAGCTTAACAGGCTGAAGTAACCCCATGGCAAACAAAAAGCCCGAGGTTCCTTAAGGGAATCCTCGGGCTTTTTACCGCTCGGCGCGGGCTCAACTGGGACGACCATGCAACACCACACTGCGTTCAGCGTTCATTTCACCCTGGTGATCAAAGCCGAAGGGCTTCTGCGGCTGGCCGGTCAGTGCCGCGCGCTGCTGCTGATACTCATCAAAGGACAGGCCACGACGGCCCAAGGCCTCCAAAGCCAATTGCTTGGTTTCTTCTGCGGTGTAGGGGCGCGATTCTGGTGATGGATGGGTCGCACAACCGGCGAGGACGGAGCTGACAACTATTAAGGAAACAGCCAGAAAATGGTTCATGGTGAAGGCCCTGCGAAGGAGGTTTCGAGTCAATGAACACAGGCTACTCCCGCCCTCGCACGGTGAAAAATCACCGTCCGTGATAGTCGCTATCAACCGTTCAGACCCCTTCGATAGGGCGAAAGGCATATTCATTTAAGATCTATAAATATGGAAATACGTTCATTTACGGAATAACCGTAACCCTCTATAACTGGCTGCACACCGACTAACACTGTTCGCCACGCAACTGTTGCCCACGCAACAGTCATTCAACAAAACACCAGGCCGACAACAGCAGCTTTTTCAGCAGTGAGCTCGCAGCCCATGTAAATCAAGGCTTCCAGCCGTTGGTACAGCTCTTGCTCAGACGTTTCACTTCTCTTGCAATGAACCACTGTTGAAAAAGGAACTGTTCATGACCCGTCCCCTGAATGTCGTTGCCCTCTCCGGCGGAACCTGGCGCCCCTCCCGCACATTGGTGCTGACCCAAGCCGTGCTGGCCGAACTGGCGAGCCTGCTGCCAATCCAGACCACACTGATCGAACTGGGCGACATCGCCCGGCCATTGGGCGGTGCCCTGTCGCGTGACGAACTGCCGGCCGAGGTCGAATCCCAACTGTTGGCCATCGAACAGGCCGACCTGCTGATCGTCGCCGCACCGGTCTATCGCGGCTCCTACCCTGGCCTGCTCAAACACCTGTTCGATCTGGTCGGCCTGAACGCGTTGATCAACACACCGGTGTTGCTCGCGGCCACCGGCGGTAGCGAACGCCACGCACTGGTCCTCGAGCACCAACTGCGCCCGCTGTTCAGCTTCTTCCAAGCGCTGACCTTGCCGATCGGCGTGTACGCCACTGAAGCTGATTTCACCGACTACCAAATAACCAGCGAGCCCTTGAAGGGCCGCATCCGCCTTGCCGCAGAACGCGCAGCGCCACTGTTTGCCGCGCACTCTCCTTCTCTGCTGAAAATCGCTTAAGGATTTGTCATGGATGTTTTCTGGTTTCTGCCAACGCACGGCGACGGTCATTACCTGGGCACCACCCAAGGGGCACGGCCGGTCACCCTCAACTATCTGAAACAAGTCGCACAAGCAGCTGACAGCCTCGGTTACTACGGCGTGTTGATTCCTACCGGCCGCTCGTGCGAAGACTCCTGGGTTATCGCCTCAGCGCTGGTACCGCTGACTGAACGCCTGCGTTATCTGGTCGCCATTCGCCCGGGCATTATCTCGCCCACGGTCTCGGCGCGCATGGCCGCTACCCTGGATCGCCTGTCCAACGGCCGCTTGCTGATCAACGTGGTGACCGGCGGCGACCCCGACGAAAACCGGGGCGACGGCAGTTTCCTCGACCACAGCGAACGCTACGAAGTCTCAGACGAGTTCCTGCAGATCTGGCGCCGAGTGTTGCAGGGCGAATCGGTGGACTTCGAAGGCAAACACCTGCGCGTACAGAATGCCAAGGCCCTTTACCCACCGGTGCAGAAGCCGTATCCGCCGCTGTACTTCGGCGGTTCTTCCGACGCCGCCCACGACCTGGCCGCCGAACAGGTCGACGTATACCTGACCTGGGGCGAGCCGCCCGCCGCTGTTGCGGAAAAACTCGCGGATGTCCGCGAACGTGCCGCCCGCCACGGCCGTACCGTGAAGTTCGGCATCCGCCTGCACGTGATCGTGCGCGAGACCGAAGAAGACGCCTGGAAAGCCGCCGACAAACTGATCGAGCACATCAGCGACGAAACCATCGCCGCCGCGCAAAAATCCTTCTCGCGCTTTGACTCCGAAGGCCAGCGCCGTATGGCCGCCTTGCACGACGGGCGCCGCGACAACCTGGAAATCGCCCCCAACTTGTGGGCCGGCGTCGGCCTGGTACGCGGCGGTGCCGGCACGGCACTGGTCGGTAACCCGCAGCAGGTGGCCGAGCGCATCAAAGAGTACGCCGACCTGGGCATCGAGAGTTTCATCTTCTCCGGCTACCCACACCTGGAAGAAGCCTATCGCTTTGCCGAGTTGGTGTTCCCCCTGTTGCCGGAACCCTACGCCAGCCTTGCCGGGCGTGGCGTCACCAACCTCACGGGCCCGTTTGGCGAAATGATTGCCAATGATGTGCTGCCCACAACGAAGGCCTGAGCGCGCTGAATCTGCTTTATGGGGAGCGGGCTTGCTCGCGAATACGTCAGTTCAGTTAATTCATTTGCCATCTGACACACGGCTTTCGCGAGCAAGCCCGCTCCCACATTTGGCCTTCATCGCCAAACCGATATTGAGGAACATCGTGTGACAGCCAAACCCCACAGCGTCCTGCCATCGCCGTTGCAGACCGCCAAACTGCTGGCCGCCGAATTTGCCCTCACCGCCGTCGAGCGCGATGAGCGTGGCGGCACACCGAAAACCGAACGGGACGCCCTGCGCCAAAGCGGCCTGCTGGCCTTGAGCATTCCCACCCAATACGGTGGCCTCGGTGCACGCTGGAGCGAAACCCTGGGCATCGTTCGCGAGTTCGCCAAGGTCGACAGCTCCATCGCGCACGTCTTCGGTTTCCACCACCTGATGCTCGCCACCGTGCGCCTGTTTGCGCGTCCGGACCAATGGCAGCCCTGGTTCGAACAGACCGCACGCAAAAACTGGTTCTGGGGCAACGCCCTCAACCCGCTGGACACGCGCACGGTGGTCAAGGATTTTGGCGGCTGGCGTGAATTCTCCGGCAAGAAGAGCTTCTGCTCCGGTGCCAGCGATTCGGAAATGCTGATTGCCTCAGCCGTGGATGAAAGCGCTGGCGGCAAACTGCTGATTGCCGCCATTCCCAGCGGGCGCAGTGGCATCACCCTACATAACGACTGGAACAACATCGGCCAGCGTCAGACCGACAGCGGCAGCGCCAGCTTCGAACGGGTACGCGTCGAGGAGTCGGAATTGCTGCTCGACCCAGGCCCACTGAGCACGCCCTTCGCCTGCCTGCGCCCGCTGATCGCGCAACTGACCTTCACGCATATGTTTCTCGGCATTGCCGAGGGCGCATTTGAAGAAGCGCGCCATTACACCCTGACCGAAACCCGTTCATGGCATAAATCCTCGGCCGACAACGTGCGCCAGGACCCTTACGTCCTGCACCATTACGGCGAGTTCTGGGTAGCCTTGGAAGGCGTGCGCCTGCTGGTGGAACGCGCTGCCGAGCTGCTCGATCAGGCCTGGGCCAAAGGCCCCAACCTCAGTGAACACGAACGCGGCCAACTGGCCATTGCGATCGCCACCGCGAAAGTCGCCGCCACCCGCCAAGGCCTGGAGTTGTGCAGCCGTCTGTTTGAAGTCACCGGCGCGCGCTCCACCCACGCCTCGCTGCGCCTGGACCGCCACTGGCGCAATCTGCGCACGCAAACTTTGCACGACCCGGTGGACTACAAGCTCCACGAACTCGGGGACTGGGCGCTCAACCAGTCTCTGCCGATTCCAACGTTCTACTCTTAAGAGAGGTGCCCATGCAGCTTTTAACCTTACCGCCCTCGCCCGCCCTCGCGACGTCGATTCGCGCCACGGCCCAGGTCTTCGAAGACCCGAAATCCCAGGCGCTGCTCGATCACATCCAGCAAGTGGCACCCAGCGAAGCCAGCGTGCTGATCATCGGCGAGACCGGCACCGGTAAAGAGCTGGTGGCGCGCCATATTCATAACCTCAGCGCACGGCGCAACCGGCCGTTCGTGGCGGTGAATTGCGGGGCATTTTCCGAATCGCTGGTGGAGGCCGAACTGTTCGGCCATGAAAAGGGCGCCTTTACCGGCGCGCTCAGCGCCAAGGCCGGCTGGTTCGAAGAAGCCGATGGCGGCACTTTGTTCCTGGATGAGATCGGCGACTTGCCGATGGCGATCCAGGTCAAACTGTTGCGCGTATTACAGGAACGCGAGGTGGTGCGCCTGGGTTCGCGCAAAAGCATTCCCATCGACGTGCGCGTGCTGGCAGCGACCAACGTGCAACTGGAAAAGGCGATTAATGCCGGGCACTTTCGCGAAGACCTCTACTACCGCCTCGACGTGGTCAGCCTCGAGCTCAGCCCGCTGCGCGAGCGCCCCGGCGACATCCTGCCACTGACCCGGCATTTCATCGAAGCCTACAGCCAGCGCCTGGGCTATGGCCCGATCACCATCAGCCGCGAGGCCGAACACAAGCTCAAAAGCTACAGCTGGCCGGGCAATATTCGCGAGCTGGAAAACGTGATTCACCACACCCTGCTGATCTGCCGCAACGGCGTGATCGAACGCGATGATCTGCGCCTGTCGAACCTGCGCATCGAGCGCCAGGACGACAGCCAGCACGGCAGCGATAACAGCGCAGAAGCGTTGCTGGCGCGCGCCTTTCAAAAGCTGTTCGAGGAACAGGCCGGCGCCCTGCATGAAAAGGTCGAGGATGCGTTATTGCGCGCCGCCTACCGCTTCAGCCATTACAACCAGGTGCACACCGCCAGCCTGCTGGGCCTGAGCCGCAACGTCACGCGCACACGCCTGATCAAGATCGGCGAGTTGGCGGTGAACAAACGCCGCCCAGGGGAGAACGTGCAAGGCGAGCGGATGCTGCACTTATCCATTTAGGCGACAGTGCAACGCGTTGTCATGACTGCGCTCAAAGCTGCGCAGCACCTGGAACGAACCAAAGGTCACCGCCGTGGCCTGGTGGGCGCGAATCAGCGTCCAGAAATCTTCCTCGCCGTGCTCAAAACATTCAAACGCCGCCTCACCGTCCTCGCGGGAGCGCCATTGCAGGTAATTGAGCACCCGCCGCCCGTCTTCACTGACCTGCACACTCGCATTGATAAAGCCGCCGTGGCCTTGGGCCAGGCGCTCGCTTTGGGTAGACAAGGCCGCTACCAGGGCGAACTGCTGCCGGGGCTCGATCTGAAACTCGATCAATTGAGTGAAGCTGCGATTCTTCTCTGATACCTGCATGAACACTCCCCTTTCTCTGTAAGCAGAATCTTGCGATTCGATGCCACGCAGGGTAAAACCTCTAGTTAAGTCAAGGTCAAGCATTGATTCGGAGTTTTTCATGCTCACTAAAGAACTCACCGTCGGCCAACTGGCCGCCCGCAGTGGCGTAGCGGTCACGGCTCTGCACTTCTATGAATCCAAGGGCCTGATCAAGAGCAATCGCAATGCGGGCAACCAGCGGCGCTACCCACGGGATGTGTTGCGGCGGGTGGTGGTGATCAAGATTGCCCAGCGCTTGGGGATTGCGCTGGCGACCATTGGCGAGGCATTGCAGACCTTGCCGGATGAGCGCACTCCTACGAAGCAGGATTGGGAACGTTTGTCGGCGCTGTGGCGAGAGGACCTGGATGATCGCATCAACAAGTTGTTGCTGCTGCGCGACAAACTCAGTGGGTGCATTGGGTGTGGGTGCCTGTCGTTGGACGCGTGCCCCTTGCGTAATCAGGATGATCAACTCGGGGAGCGTGGGCCGGGTGCCCATTTGCTGGAGCCCACCACCGCATCTTGACTTGGGAATGCGATCAATGTGATTTGCCAGGCTCAGAAGCCTGGGGCAATCTGGCCTTTGTAGCGCGTCAAAATGAACTGGCGCACTGCCTCGGAATTCAACGCCTTGGCCAACTTCTGAATACCCGGGTCGTTGATATTGTCCGGTCGCGCAACCAGGTACTCGACGTACAGCGATTTACCCTTCTCCACAATCAACGCGCTGTTGGTATCGATCCCCGCTTCCAACGCGTAATTGGCAAACACAAATGCCAGGTCCACCTGGCTCACCGAGCGCGCGAGCAAGGCGCCTTCCAGTTCGCGGATTTTCAGGTGCTTGGGGTTCTGCGCGATATCGCGCGGTGTGCTCAAGGTGTTGCTTGGGTCCTTGAGTTTGATCAGCCCGGCTTCATCCAGCAGCACCAGCGCGCGCCCGGTGTTGACCGGATCGTTGGGGATCGACACGGTGGCGCCGTCCTTGAGCTCAGCAATGTTTTTGATCCGCGTCGAGTAAGCACCAAACGGTTCGATATGCACACCCACCACCGGCACCAGGTCGGTGTGGCGAGTCTTGTTGTAATCATCCAGAAACGGGCGGTACTGGTAATAGTTGGCGTCGATGTTTTTCAGCGCCAATTGCTGGTTGGGCTGGATAAAGTCGGTGAAGACTTTGATTTGCAAATCCACACCTTCCTTGGCCAATACCGGTTTGACGAACTCGAGGATTTCCGCGTGAGGTACAGGGGTCGCGCCCACCACCAATTTCTCGTTGGCGAACGCATTGAACGACAGGACAGCAGCCAAAATGGCCAGGGACTTTTTCATGCATGCTCCAAGGTTAGCTTTATAAGAATTAACGGCGGCTATAACGCGCTACCAAACGGTCACCCGTCATCTGCAGGGCCTGCACCAGCACCAGCAAAAGCACCACGGTGACCACCATTACGTCGGTCTGGAAACGCTGATAGCCATAGCGAATCGCCAGGTCACCGAGGCCACCCCCGCCGATCACCCCAGCCATGGCGGTGTAGTCCACCAGCACAATTGCGGTCACGGTCACCGCCGCCAGCAACCCACCGCGAGCCTCCGGCAACAGCGTGTGGCGGACTACCTGCCAGGTACTGGCGCCCATGGACTGGGTTGCCTCCACCACACCGCGGTCCACCTCGCGCAACGCGGTTTCCACCAGCCGCGCAAAAAACGGGGTGCAGCCCACCACCAGCGGCGGGATGGTGCCCGGCACGCCGAGGGACGTGCCGACCAGCAACGTGGTCAGCGGGATCAACACAATCAGCAGGATGATGAACGGCAGCGACCGCAGCACGTTGACCACCACTGACAGCAACCGATACACCACCAGCGCTTCGTGCAACTGGCGCTTGCCGGTGAGAAACAGCAGCACGCCGAGCGGCAACCCCAGCAGCACGGTAAAACCCAGCGCGGCGCCGAGCATGCTCAGGGTTTCCAGGCAGGCTTGGCCGATGTCAGCCCAATAGATGTTTTTAAATAACTCGGCCATGCGTTATGACCAGTCGTGACTTGGCGGCCGGGTGCCATTGAGCAACCAGTTGCCCACCACGTGGTATTTCCAGCGCACCGGGTCGTGCAGGGTGTGCACCCGCGCGTTGCGCCAGTGGCGGTCGAAGTTGTGCTTCTTCAGCGTCGAACGAGTACCGCCAAGTTCGAACAGTTTGTTGCTGGCTTCTATGGCGATTTCAGTCGTCAACACCTTGGCCCGAGCCACGGCCAGGGACGCGTGGGCGACGTTGTCTTCATTCGGTGCCGGGCGTGCGGCGTCCAGGGCAAACCCGGCGCGTTGCAACAGGGCTTCGGCGGCTTCCAGGCGAATATCCAGGGCGCCGACCTGAATGATGGTCAGCGGGTCTTCACTGGCTTTTTGCACCCCGGCGTCGATCCACGGCCGGGCAAATTGCTGCACGAACTGCACAGTGTCGCGCAACGCGGCACGGGCAATTCCGGCGTCGATGGCGGCGGTGGTCAGTTGTGCGAAAGGACCGGCAAGGGTCGGGGAATCGTAGGATTTATGCGTAGGAAACAGATTGAAAGCCGACACCCGCAGGTTTTCCGCGAGCACGCTGCCGCTGCTGGTAGTGCGCTGGCCCATGCTGTCCCAGTCGTCGACGACCACCAGCCCTTCTGTGCCACGCTTGACGAAGGCCAGTTGCGCATTTTGCTGCTCATCCAGCGCCAACACCGCCAACCAGTGGGCGTACAGCGAACCGGTGCAGTAACCTTTGCGGCCGTTGATCACATAACCGTCGCCTTCGCGTCGAATCGTGGCCTGGATGTCCTGCACGTGCTTGCCGCCGGTTTCCGACAGCGCATTGGCAAAACGATGGCCTTGCAGCGCCAGGCCGAAGAAATGCGCCTGCTGCTCGGGCGTGCCTTGCAGGCGAATATCCTCCAGCAGGCAGTAGTGGTTCTGCGGGATCTGCCCCAGCGATGGGTCGGCCGCCGAGATAATCGCAATCACCTGGGCCAGCACCGCATAGGAGACTTGGGCGCCACCAAACTCGCGCGGCACGCTGATGCCCCACAGGCCGCTGTTGGAATACAGGTCGACCACCTCGGCGGGGACCTGGCGGGTGCGGTCGCGTTCGGCGTCCTGCTCCAGCAGCACGGCGGCAACGCGATGGGCGACGGCAACCGCCTGGGCTTCATCGCGGATCAGTTCGGCATGGGGTGCGTGAATGGGGTAATCGGCAGACACAGGCAGTACAGACATACAACGCTCTCGGGCGAATGGTTTGTCTGCTCTATTGCAGCTTCTGTGCCGTGCCCCGAAACAGGCGCCCTGGCCACCAAACCGAGATCGAAAACCGCCTTTGGCGCAGCAATCTGCCTGTTCACTGTTGCCTGGCCAACACCTCGTCGGCTGCCCGCAAGCCGCGCGATACGTGGCCTATAGTAAATAGCCCGTACCTCCATAACCACAATCAAGGAGAACGACATGAGTGCCAAACCTATCCCCGAGGGTTATCACAGCGTTACGCCTTATATGGGCATCGACAACGCCGCCGAAGCCATCGAGTTCTACAAGAAAGCCTTTGGTGCCACGCAAGTCATGCGCCTGGACATGCCCGACGGCAAGGTCGGCCACGCCGAACTGCGCATCGGTGACTCGGCGATCATGCTGGGCTCGCCCTGCGCTGAAATGGCATTGCGCAATCCGGACGAACACACCAGTGTCGGCTTGCACCTGTATGTGAACGACGTGGATGCGCAATTCGAGCAAGCCGTTGCGGCAGGCGCCAGTGTGGTATCAGAGCCCAAGGATCAGTTCTACGGCGACCGGTCGGCGAGCGTGAAAGATCCATTCGGCCATCTGTGGTTCCTGGCCACACGCAAGGAAGACCTGACCGAAGCACAGATCCGCCAGCGCGCCGAAGCGATGTTCAAGCAAGGCTGAGCGCGCGCCTGTAATACACATCAAATGTGGGCGCTGGCTTGCCTGCGATGCAGACAGCTCGGTGTTTCAGGTACATCGCGTCGATACCATCGCAGGCAAGCCAGCGCCCACAGGGGTCCTCATTGTCTGAGCGATCGGGGCAGGCCGGCAGGCTCCTACACACTTCATGAACAACCCCTACACGCTTTCCCCCTTGCCCCGAACGCTGCGTGATTCCAGGATGCAGGCAATCATCACAAGGAGTCATTCCATGTTCGCCGGATTCCAAAAAGACCAGTGCCACGTCAACGGCGTGGACATCAGTTACCGCAAAGGCGGTACAGGTCCCGGTCTGCTCCTGTTGCACGGGCACCCGCAAACCCACGTCATCTGGCACAAAGTCGCCGAACAGTTGGCCGAGCATTTCACCGTGGTGGCCGCCGACCTGCGCGGCTACGGTGACAGCAGCAAGCCGCCGGCCAACGATCACCACAGCAACTACTCGAAGCGGGAAATGGCCCGCGACGGCGTCGAACTGATGAAGGCCCTGGGCTTTGACACGTTCTCGGTACTGGCCCACGACCGCGGTGCCCGGGTCGCCCATCGCCTGGCGTTGGACCATCCGAACGCCGTGCAACGCATGGTGCTGTTGGATATCGCGCCAACCCTGGCGATGTACGCCCAGACCGACGAAGCCTTCGCCCGCGCCTACTGGCACTGGTTCTTCCTGATCCGCCCGGCGCCGCTGCCGGAGGCTTTGATCGAGAGCAACCCCGAGCTGTACCTGCGCAGCGTGATGGGCAGCCGCAGTGCCGGGCTCAAGCCGTTTACCGATGAAGCCTTCGCCGAATACCTGCGCTGCCTGCAACTGCCAGGTACGGCTCGCGGTATCTGCGAAGACTACCGCGCTGCCGCCGGTATCGACCTTGAGCACGACCAGGCGGATATCGACGCCGGCAACCACCTGAACCTGCCGTTGCTGGTGATGTGGGGCGCCGAAGGCACTGTCGGCCGCTGTTTCGAACCGCTTGAGGAATGGCAGAAAGTCGCCACCGATGTCCGTGGCAAAGCCCTGCCCGCCGGCCACTACATCGCCGAAGAAGTCCCTGAACTGTTGCTTGGCGAAGTCCTGACCTTCCTGCGCTGAGCCGTATGACCCCGTGACCTGACGGACCCGCCTCGCCGGCTGAAAATGTCTGCGACGGGTTCGCTTTGCCCAAAAAAAGCCCCTCGAGATAATAACAATGACAATCCGAAAACTGCTGGGAACCCTGTACGTGCAGGTGCTCATCGCTATCGCGCTGGGTGTGTTGATCGGCCACGTATGGCCGCAAATCGGTATCGACCTCAAGCCTCTTGGCGACGGGTTTATCAAGCTGATCAAGATGATCATCGGCCCGATCATCTTCTGCACCGTGGTTTCCGGCATCACCAGCATGCACGATGTGAAACAGGTCGGCCGGGTGGGTGGCAAGGCGCTGCTGTACTTCGAGATCGTCTCGACCATCGCGCTGCTGATCGGCATTCTCGCTGCGCACCTGCTGCACCCGGGCGTCGGTTTCAATATCGACGTGAAGACCCTCGACAGTTCGGCCATCGCCGGCTTTGTCGGCCAGGCGCAGCACAGTGAAGGCGTGACCGGGTTTCTGCTGAATGTCATCCCAGCGACCTTTTTTGATGCCTTCGCCAAAGGTGAAATTCTGCCGGTACTGTTTATTTCCGTGCTGTTCGGCCTCGGCCTGGTGATGGTCGGTGAGAAAGCGCGGCCGCTGGTGAGCGTCATCAACCAGGCCAGCGAGGTATTTTTCCGCATCGTAGCGATGATCAGCCGTGTAGCGCCTATCGGCGCCTTCGGCGCGATTGCTTTCACCATCGGCAAGTACGGCGTGGGCTCATTGCTACCGCTGCTGAAACTGGTCGGCACCTTCTATATCACCGCGTTGTTTTTTGTCGCGGTGGTACTGGGTAGCATCGCCCGTTACGCCGGCTTCAGCATTTTCAAGTTGATGGCTTACATCAAGTCGGAACTGCTGATCGTGCTGGGCACCAGTTCGTCGGAGTCGGCGCTGCCGCAACTGATCCAGAAACTCGAAAGCCTCGGCGCGTCCAAAGGCGTGGTGGGCATCGTGGTGCCGACCGGCTACACCTTCAATCTGGACGGCACCAACATTTATATGACGTTGGCGGTGTTGTTCCTGGCCCAGGCCACCAATATCGACCTGCCGCTGGAGCAACAACTGACGTTGCTGGCCGTGGCCATGCTCACCTCCAAAGGCGCCGGTGCGGTGGTCGGTGCAGGCTTTGTGGCATTGGCTGCGAGCCTGGCGGTGGTGCCGACTGTCCCCGTGGCGGCAATGGTGCTGATCCTTGGCGTCGACCGCTTCATGGCTGAATGCCGCTCGCTGACCAATATCATCGGCAACGCCGTCGCCACGCTGGTGGTGGCCGCCTGGGAAGGTGAGCTGGATCGCGACAAGATGGCGCCGATTGCCCTCAAACATGGCCGGCATGCGCGTGCCGCGCAAGCGAAGATCGCTGCCGAATAAGCATTCACGCCCAGGCGCGCCGGAAGGTGCGCGCATCCGGTGCTATGCTGGCGGCTCATGCCGCCACGCTTGTTTTCTGATGACTAACAAGAAAGATAACGTGCCCCTACCCGAAGACCTGCGGGTGTTCCTGACCGTGATTCGCAAGGCGGGTTTCGCTGCCGCCGCCGATGAGTTGGGCCTGTCGCCTGCGTATGTCAGCAAGCGCATCCAGATCCTCGAAACTACCCTGGCCACTCGCCTGCTGCACCGCACCAGCCGGCGCATCGCCCTGACCGAAGACGGTGAACGGGTGCAGCGCTGGGCCGTGCGCATCCTCGAAGATTTCCAGCAACTTTCCGATGAGCTCTGCGACGCCCACGACAGCCCCCGTGGGCATCTTCATTTGTGCAGCAGCTTCGGCTTTGGCCGCAACCATGTGGCGCCGGCCCTGTCGTTGCTGGCCGAACAATACCCGGACCTGGAAATCCGCCTGGACCTGTTCGACCGCGTGGTGGACATCGTCAGCGAAGGCTTCGACCTGGAGATTCGCGTGGGCGATGACATTCCCGGTCAACACATCGGCCGACGCTTGGTGAGCAACCGCCGGGTGCTTTGCGCGGCGCCGGCTTACCTGAAGCGCCGGGGCACGCCGCAACAGTTGAGTGACCTGGAGCAGCACGACTGCCTGGTGCTCAAGGAGCGTGACAACGCCTTTGGCATCTGGAACCTGGAGCGTGATGGCAGCGCGCAAAGTGTTCGCGTACGCGGGCCACTGTCCTCCAACAATGGCGAGATCGTGTTGCAGTGGGCCCTGGACGGACGCGGGGTGTTGCTGCGCTCGATGTGGGATGTGAAGCCGCTGCTGGAACAAGGCAAGCTGGTGCAGGTGCTGCACGACTACACCCAGAGTGCCAACGTGTGGGCGGTGTACCCGACGCGGTTGGCGTACTCCGGAAAATTAAGAGCGTGTGTGGAATTTTTGCAGGAGCACTTCAAGGGGTTGTCGATCTGACGCCCCGATTGGCGCTGTAACCCAGCCATAAGCCCATGACCACCAGGGCGGTCAACGGCAGCCCGTGGAACAACACGATCACTTGGGACGGTGCCCACGTCAGGTAGAACGGCCCGACCACGAGCATGCCTACGCCAAAGCCGGCCATCTGGATCAGGGTCAATAAGCTGAACAGCGGCAGGCGCAGGCTATCGGGCTCGCTTTGCGCGCGGGACACCAACGCCACCTCGGACACGCCATCACCCAGCCCCGCCCACACCACCAGCAGCAATGCCAGCCACAGTTCGGTTTGCTGGAAGGTCAGGATAAAGCCGCTGGACATCAGCGCCACGCCCAGCATGAACAAGCGCTCCATGGCTTGGGTGCCACGGCCTTTGAGCAGCGCACTGGCGATTCGCGCGCCAACGAACTTGCCACACGCCCACACCGCCAGCAAATAGCCCATGACGGTCTTGGCCGTGTCCGGCGAAATGTACTGCGACAGCACCGGCCAGCCGACGTTATGCGCCGCGCTGCCAAGGGTGTCGAGCATGCTGATCAACAACATCGCCGCCAGCACCGGCGCCCCACGCAGCCCTTGGGTCAGCTCGCGCCACTCAGCCGAAAGCCCGCGATGCGCGGCGACGGCCACTGTGTACAACACACGCAATGGCAAGATCAGGCAGGCCGCCAGGATATAGGTGCCGATATTCACGGCAAACACCGCCTCGAAGCCTCCCGTGGCAATCAGCAACCCCGACAGCAAACTGCCGAACACCGCGCCGGTCGCCGCCGCCGACGTGATCCACGCATTGGTGCTCACCCGCTGCTCAAGCGCCACCCATGTCGGTAACTGGCTGTTCAGGCCAATGGCGAACAACGAATTGCACAGGCCAATGCCAAACGCGATAAAGGGCAGCACGCTGAGCTGATGCGCCGGTATCAACACCAGCAGCGGCATCAGCAGTAATGCTCGGGCAAGGTCCAGCCCGGCCAACGTGCCACGCCCGGCAAAGCGCCTGAAAAAAGGAATACCGAACAGGCTCGCAATAATCCCACCGGTGACGCGGCACGCCAGGAAAACACTGACAAACACCACGCTTTGGCTGAGCCAGTAGACGTAAGTGGACAACGCCACCATGTTGAGGAACGCGCCGAAATCCGACACCCCGCGGGCGAAGATGATCAAGCGTGCATTGCGGGTCGACCGCGTTGATTCAGGATCAACGTTCAGCACGTCCATGTCAGACACTTCCTTTTCTTATAATGAGCCGACTTCCTTGTCGGTCCCACTTAAGTCTACGGCGCCCGGTGTGTCAACCGAGCCAGGGGTTGGCCGCCAGGTGCCTGCGCTCGAACGCCTGGATCTGTTCACTGCGCTGCAAGGTGCTGCCAATCGCATCCAGGCCGAGCAGCAACGCGGTCTTGCGCAAGGTGTCGATCTGGAAGGGGATCACCTCGCCGTCCGCCAAACGAATCTGCTGCGCCTGCAGATCCACACTGATCTGCGCCTGTTCAGGCTGGCTTACAGTCTGCCCGAGCGCCTGCAGCACCGCCTCGTCCAGGGTGATCAACAACACGCCGTTACGCTGGCAGTTGTCATAGAAGATGCCGGCAAAGCGGCTGCCGATCAGCGCGCGAATACCCATTTGCTTCAAGCCCCACACCGCATGCTCACGGCTGGAGCCACAGCCGAAGTTCGGCCCGACCACCATAAAGCGCGCGCCCTGCCAGGCCGGCTGGTTGAGCACGAATGCCGGGTTGGGCTCGCCTGACGCGAGGAAGCGCAGGTCGAAGAACAACCCACGGTCGAGGCCGCTGCGGTCGATACCCTTGAGAAACTGCTTGGGCATGATCACATCGGTGTCGATATTCGCCGCAAGCATCGGCGCGGCCTTGCCGGTAACCAGGGTGAACGGTTGCAGGCTCATGCGCGGTCTCCAAAGTGACGAATATCGGTGAGGCGGCCGGTGATGGCGGCAGCGGCGACCATGGCCGGGCTCATCAGGTGAGTGCGGGCGCCGGCGCCCTGGCGGCCTTCGAAGTTGCGGTTGGTGCTGGAAGCGCAGCGGTCGCCGGGGGCCAGCACATCGTCGTTCATCGCCAGGCACATCGAGCAGCCTGACTGGCGCCATTCGAAACCAGCGTCGATAAAGATCGCCGCCAGCCCTTCGGCTTCGGCCTGGTCGCGCACTTCGGTGGAGCCGGGGACGATCATCGCCCGTACGTGGTCGGCCACGTGTTTACCGCGCACGACACTGGCGGCGTCGCGCAGGTCTTCGATGCGGGCATTGGTGCAGGAGCCGATAAACGCATGGCTGATCACGATATCGCTCAGTGGCATCCCGGCTTCCAGGCCCATGTAATTAAGCGCGCGGCGCATGTCCTGGCGCAGGATCAGGTCGCTCACGTCTTGCGGGTCGGGCACGCGGGCGCCGATGGGCGCGGCCTGGTCGGGGCTGGTGCCCCAGGTGACCATGGGTTCCAGGGTGTTGGCATCCAGATGTACTTCTTGGTCGAACACCGCATCGGCGTCCGAATACAGTTGGCGCCAACTCACCAATGCCTGCTCCCACACCTCGCCCTTGGGCGCGCGGGGCTTGCCCTTGAGGTAGGCGAAGACTTTTTCGTCCGGTGCCATAAATGCGCCGCGCGCACCGGCTTCCACGGCCATGTTGCAGATAGTCATGCGTGCTTCGACGCTCAGTGCATCAATAGTGGAGCCGCGAAACTCGATGGCATAGCCGGTGGCGCCGGACGCGCCGATCTTGCCGATCAGCGCCATGATCACGTCCTTGGAGGTCAGGCCGCGCGCCAGTTCGCCGTCAACGGTCACGCGCATGCTTTTCAGGCGTTTGTAAACCAGGGTCTGCGAGGCCAGCAGGTGCTCGATTTCCGAAGTGCCGATACCAAAACCGAGAGCGCCCAACGCACCATAGGTGGTGGTGTGGCTGTCACCGGCGGCGATCACCATGCCCGGCAGGATAAAGCCCTGCTCCGGCGCGATCACGTGTTCGATGCCCTGGCGCTTGTCGAGGATATCCAGCAGCTCGATGCCGAAGTCCCGGCAGTTTTCCGCCAGGTACGAAACCTGCCGCGCGCCGCCCGCATCGGGCATCGCCGCAATACGCGTGGGCGTGGTGGGGTTTACATGGTCAACCACTGCCAGCGCCGTGCCGGGGCGCCAAACCTTACGCCCGGCCTCGCGCAAGCCGCTGAATGCCTGGGGGCTGGTGTATTCGTTGATCACCTGGCGGTCGATGTATAGAAGGACATGGCCCTGATCGTCCAGGGGGCACACCGTATGGGAATCGATGTGTTTGTCGTAGAGGGTTCTGGCAGTCATTTTTTCTTCGGGCTCACTCAACGGTATGCCCCCATCCTACGCAGCCCCCCGGCCCCATCAATGGCACCTGGGTGATGGCTTGGAACATGTTTCGTGTTCGATCAACGCCTGAAAGCACTGCGAATGTGAACCTGAAACATTTTCTTTCATATGCGGCCTGGGGATTTCTCATCCTCATCCGTCTTAACTTAGATACAGCCCGTCGCGTCAGCAAAAGCTACGACCGGCCTTTTCCGGGCCTCCATCGCCCTCCTCCGCTCAAGACCGTATTCACATGTCAAACGTTCACCTGTCAAAGAAGTCACGTTCAAAGCTTTGGTTTCTTGTGCACAGCTGGCTGGCGTTGCCCATCTGGTTTTTTGTACTGATCGTCTGCGTCACCGGCACCCTGGCGGTGGTCAGCCAGGAAATCGTATGGCTGGCCAACCCGGATATCCGTGCAAGCAAGCCGTCGGAGGATGCCCGGATGCTGAGCTTTGACCAGGTGATCGCCGCGATCAAACGCCAAGAGCCCCAGGTGATCGTGCAGTCGATCATCCGCCCGGACGAAACGCACTTCGCCCTCAGTGTCGACCTCAGCTACCCGGATGGGCGTTCCGTTGAGGTCTACGTCAACCCCTACACCGGGGCGATCCAGGGCATCAGCCCAGCCTTCAACTTCAAGCAATTTACCCGCGCCCTGCACGGCTGGTGGCTGGTGCCGTTCACCAATGGCTTCAGTTGGGGCTGGTACCTGGTCTCGGCGCTCGGCCTGCCGTTGCTGGCGTCACTGGTGACCGGGCTGGTGGTCTACAAGCGTTTCTGGAAGGGTTTTCTGCGACCGACCCTGCGTATCCGTCACGGTGCGCGAATCTTCTGGGGGGACTTCCACCGCCTGAGCGGGATCTGGTCAATCTGGTTTATCGCGGTGATTTCCATCACCGGCACCTGGTTCCTGATCCAGGCGATCCTGGGGGACAACCAGATTTCCATCTCCAGCGAACCGATCGTCCCGGTGATCGCCCGTGAAAAGGTGCCGTTGTCCGCGCCCGGCGTGCCGGCACCGATGATCCCACTGGACGACGCCATCGGCATTGCCACCCAACGCATTCCCGGGCTGGATGCCACGTTCGTGTTCCTGCCGCTCAACGCCTATAGCCACCTGCAAATCGGCGGGCGCGGCTGGTACCCGTTGATGTTCCAGACGGCCCAACTCAACCCGTACAGCGGCGAAATCGCGGTGTCGCACTTGCTGTCCGACCGCTCGACGCTGGAGTTCGTCACCGAGTCCATGCGCCCGCTGCACACCGGCGACTTTGGTGGGCTGTGGATCAAGCTGATCTGGGCATTCTTCGGCCTGGTGCTGAGCATGATGGTGTTGAGCGGCCTGCTGATCTGGATCAAGCGCACCGCCCTGGCCACCCTCAATGCGCTCAAGCGCGAAGCCAAGACGCAACGTGCGCCGGCCGCCGCCCTCGCCATGCAGGCTGAAACCTCGGAGGCCAACTCATGAGCAAGGTCGCTCGCGCTACGCCGCCTTCGCCGCTGCGCGCTTTTTGGCTGAAATGGCGGTTCCATATCAACATCCTGCTGTTGCTGGTGCCCCTGGGGTTCATGCCCAAATACTTCGCCGACGCCGCGTTGTTTCGCGGGGATACCGGCATTGGCGAGCGGGTCGTCGGCGACGTGCAGGTCGGCCCCTGGAGCCTGAAACTCGCCGAATTCCGCAACGAAGGCCCGAGCCCGGACCCGGCCGGCCCGATGAAATTCTTCAACGCCGCCCTGTGTGACACCTGCGCCGAGCAGGTCAAGGCCACCTACCTGCGTATCGGCAAACCGCGCAGCTTGCGCGCCGCCGGGGTGATCTTCTTCGGTACGCCCTACCGCATGGGCGCCGCATTACCAGTGCCTGAACGCACGCCGGTCGACGCCGAACTGTGGGTCACCATGGAAGGCTGGGACGGCACGATGCACCAGGGTTCCATCCCGCTGAGCCAGGCCTCGCCTGCCACCATTGCCTGGCTGAACAAGCAAGGAGTTAAACCATGACGTTCAAGCGTCTGACCCGCACCGCTGCGGCGCTGTTACTTTGCGCAGGTTTCAGTACCACCGCCCTGGCGCACAACCCGATGTGCGAATGCAAGGAAATACCCGGCGAGCAGATCCAGTGCACCGGCGGTTTCTCCGACGGCAGCGGCGCCCCGGGCGTGACCCTGGACGTCATCGGCTACGACGAAACCATCCTGCTGCCCGGCAAACTCGGCCAGGACTCAACCCTGACTTTCAAGAAGCCCGCGGCCGAGTTCTATATGCTGTTTGACGCGGGCCCCGGCCACGTCGTTGAAATCGACCAAGCGGATATCCAGCCTCAATGAGCACGACACAGGTTGTACGCCCCGCCGGTGCCGGCCACGAAACCCTCTACGTGCTCCTGCTGTGCCTGATCATCCTCGCGGTGGCCGGTTCGGTGGTGGCCCTGCACGGTGAAACTCAGGAAGTCGCGGCGCTGCCCAGCCACCAGTTGGACGCCCGTCGCGACCTCAGCGCATCCGAACAAGGCATCTATGCCGACCTGCGGGTGACCCTGGATGAAATCCAGCTGCTGCAACAGGAGCAAAGCGCCCTGCCGACGCCTGCGCAACTGGCCGAAGAAGGTTTCGCACCGTTTGCCCAGGACGCCAGTTCGGTCAGCCGTGGCGACCACCGCTGGGCGTTGCTGGCGCCTGCTGCCTATTTGGGCTTGAGCCAGACGCCGAGCACCAGCGGCTCGCTGCTGATGCGCGTGCACGGTGCCGAACCGGATATCTGGCTCAACCGCCAACCCCACCTCGCCGCCCCTTCCGACCTCACTGACCAGGCGCTGATCGCTGCCGGCTGGCAGCAGGTGGTCGCGCAATTCGATGCCGGCGTTACGCGCCAGCACCGTCACTGAACGAGAAGACCAAGTGCCCATGTCTATTTCATCTCCCTTGTTGCGCCTGTTGCTGGTTAGCCTGTTCAGCCTGATGCTGGCGCCCTTGGCAAATGCCGAGGCGGCCAAACGCCTGCGTATCGGCATCACCCTGCACCCTTACTACAGCTACGTGGCTAACATTGTCGGCGACAAGGCCGACGTGGTCCCGCTGATTCCGGCCGGCTTCAACCCGCACGCCTATGAGCCCCGCGCCGAAGACATCAAGCGCATCGGCACCCTCGACGTGATCGTGCTCAACGGCGTCGGCCATGACGATTTCGCCGACCGTATGATCGCCACCAGTGAGCGCCCGGACATCCCGGTGATCGAGGCCAACGCCAACGTGCCGTTGCTCGCCGCCACGGGCAATGCCGCGCGTGGCGCGGGCAAGGTGGTCAACCCGCACACCTTCCTGTCGATCAGCGCGTCGATTGCCCAAGTCAACAACATCGCCCGCGAGTTGGGCAAGCTTGACCCGGACAATGCCAAGGCCTACACCCAGAACGCCCGTGCCTACGGCAAACGCCTGCGCCAGATGCGCGCCGACGCCCTGGCCAAGCTGACCAGCGCACCCAACCCCGACCTGCGCGTGGCCACCGTGCACGCCGCCTACGACTACCTGCTGCGCGAGTTCGGCCTGGAAGTCACCGCCGTGGTCGAGCCCGCCCACGGCATCGAGCCAAGCCCCAGCCAGTTGAAAAAAACCATCGACGAACTGCGCGCCCTGGATGTGAAGGTGATCTTCTCGGAGATGGATTTCCCGTCCACCTACGTCGAGACCATCCAGCGTGAATCCGGGGTCAAGCTGTACCCGCTGTCGCATATCTCCTACGGCGAATACACCCCTGAAAAGTACGAAGTGGAAATGACCGGCAACCTCAACACCGTGGTGCGGGCGATTCAGGAGTCGGGGGCATGACAGCCGCGGAACAACTCAAAGTGGCCAGCATCGGCCCAACCCTCGACTTCGACAAGGTGTCGTTGACCCTGGGCCGCACGGTGATTCTTGACGCTGTCAGTTTCCAGGTAGAACCGGGCAGCATCCATGCGTTGGTCGGCCCGAACGGCGGCGGCAAAAGTTCGCTGATCAAGACCCTGCTGGGGCAAACGCCGCACCACGGTCAATTGCGCCTGCAGTGGCCAAATACGCCCGGCACCATCGGTTACGTGCCCCAGGCGCTGGAATTCGACCGCGGCTTGCCGATGACGGTGGACGATTTCATGGCCGCCATGTGTCAACGGCGCCCGGCGTTTCTGGGCCTGTCCAAACACTACGCCGCCGCGATTGGTGAGGCGCTGGAACGGGTGGGCATGCAGGACAAACGCAAACGCCGCATGGGCGCGTTATCCGGCGGTGAGCGTCAGCGTGTCTTGCTGGCCCAGGGCCTGATCCCGGCGCCACACCTGCTGGTGCTGGATGAACCGATGTCGGCCCTTGATGAAGCGGGCATCCAGGTATTCGAGCGACTGCTGCATGACTGGCGGCTGGCCGGGATCACCGTGCTATGGATCGAACATGACCTGGACGCCGTCGGCCGTCTCGCCGACCGCGTCACCGGCCTGAACCGCCGCGTGCTGTTCGACGCCACGCCCAAAGAGGCATTGACCCCGGACCGCTTGCTGACCCTGTTCTCCACCCATCCTCGGAGCTCGGCGCCATGAGTTATGAAGCGTTTCGTTTGATGGTCCAGGGCTGGGCCTCGTCCGGGTACCTGCCGGAGGCGCTGGCCTATGGGTTTGTGGTCAATGCCTTGCTCGCCGGTTTGCTGATCGGCCCGGTACTTGGCGGCCTGGGGACGCTGGTGGTGGTCAAGCGCTTTGCGTTTTTCTCCGAGGCTGTCGGGCATGCTGCACTGACCGGCGTGGCCGTGGGCATTCTGCTCGGCGAACCCTACACCGGGCCCTATGGCGCACTGTTCGGCTACTGCCTGCTGTTTGGCATTCTGCTCAATTACCTGCGCAACCGCACAGGGTTGGCGCCAGACACCTTGATCGGCGTGTTCCTGTCGGTGTCGCTGGCGTTGGGCGCGAGCCTGCTGTTGATCCTGGCAGGCAAGATCAACGTGCATATCCTGGAAAACGTGCTGTTTGGCTCGGTGTTGACGGTTAACGGCAATGACTTGCTGGTAATCGCAATTGTCGGTTCGCTGGTGATGGCCCTGGCGCTGCCACTGTACAACCGCATCATGCTGGCCAGCTTCAACCCACAGCTGGCAGCGGTGCGCGGTGTGGCCGTGAAGACGTTGGACTACCTGTTCGTGATCCTGGTGACGCTGATTACTGTGGCGGCCGTCAAGGTGATCGGCGCCATCCTGGTGGGCGCGCTGCTGGTGATTCCGGCCGCTGCGGCGCGCCTGCTGAGCCAGTCGCTCAAGGGGTTTTTCTGGGTATCCGTGATGATTGCCACGGTCAGCACGCTGTGCGGCATCCTGTTGCCGATCATCTTCGACCTGCCCATCCCCTCCGGCGCCGCGATCATTCTGGTGGCCGGTATCGCCTTCGCCTTCGCCGCCATCGCGCGCGGCACTGTGCCCAGCCTCAAAGGGAATCTTGGATAATGCGCCCTGTCTTTCGCCCACTGGCCCTGGCCATCGCTTGTTTGCTCAGCACCTCGGCGCTGGCCGTTGACGGCCTCGACCCCAAGGAATTCAAAGTCAACCAAGGCCTCGGCCATGCCGCCCTGACCCAAACCAAAAAAACGGTCAAGGTCCTGGCGTCGTTGCCCATCACCTACGGGCTGGCCGAGGTGCTGCTCAAGGGCACCGACGTGCAGCTTGAGCGTGCTGCGCCGGCCAACCTGCCCGGCTCGCGCCAGGTGTCCTACTTCACGGGCCGTGGCGCCCCGGCGCTGAATACCCTGGCGCAGGATGCCGACGCCGCCATCGGCCTGCGCTCGCTGTGGGCGGACGACCCGCTGTACCCGGTGGCGCGGCGCAGCAATATCCGTATCGTCGAAGTCGACGCCGCGCGCCCGGTGGACGGCGGCTTGCCAGGCATCGCCGTGCAACCGGGCAGTGCCGATGGCTTGAACAGCCAGCCCTGGCAGTCGGGCAACAATATGGGGCGCATGGCCGATGTGATGGCCGCCGACCTTGGTCGCCTGGCGCCCAACGCCAAACCGAAGATCGACGCCAACCTGGCGGCCCTCAAGCAACGCCTGCTCAAGCTCAGCGCCGACAGCGAAGCGCGGCTGGCCAAGGCGGACAACCTGAGCGTGGTCAGCCTGAGCGATCACTTCGCGTACCTGGTCAGCAGCCTGAACCTGGAAGTGGCCGGTACCGATGCACGGCCGGATGCGGACTGGACGCCACAAGCGTTGCAGGCATTAAGTGCCCGCTTGAAGGACAGCGACGTGGCGGTGGTGCTGCATCATCGTCAGCCAAGTGAAGCGATTAAAGCGGCGGTGACGGCAGGGGGTGCGCAACTGTTGGTATTGAATGTCGACGGAGCGGACCCGGTGGCAGAGCTGGAAACCAATGTGGATCAGGTCATTAAAACCCTGATGCCATAGGCGAGCGACTCTTCAAGTCGAGATCGATTCAAGTGTGGGGGCTGGCTTGCCTGCGAAAGCAACAACGTGGTCTGTGTGATGTACCGAGGCGCCCGCATCGCAGGCAAGCCAGCTCCCACATTAAGCTCGCGGTGCATCGGCTGATGGTCAGCCAGCCCGGCACCCGACTGTCAAACCACATCGACGCCGACATGAATCGCATCATGCCGCCAAAACTCCAGGTCGCAGTCGATCAACCGCTGATGCTGGTCATAGTTCACCCGTGCGATGCGCAAGCCCGGGCTGCCCACCGACACGCGCAATGCGCCGGCGGCTTCCACCGGCAATGACGTCGGTACGATTTCGAAGCGCACACGGCCGTAATGCAAGTCGTACTTGCGCGCATACAGCTCGGTCATTGATTGATTCAGGTCGCATTCCAGAATGCCCGGAAAATACTGCGGGTTCAGGTAGTGCTCCACATACAACACCAGGCGCCCATCAATCCTTCGGCCCCGGCAAATCTGGATCACACTCGACAGCGCCGGCAATTGCAGCCATGCACACACCGCCGCCGACGCCGGTTGCAGGCGCGCAGAAATCACCTCGGTCGACGCCACCCGCCCCTGGTCGCTGACCATCGCGTGAAAGTGGCTGCGTTGCATCAGGTTGTAAGCCAGCCGTGGCGGCGAAACAAACCACCCGCGGCGTTCCTCGCGATAAATCTGCCCTTGGGCCTCCAGTTGTAACAAGGCTTCCCGCACAGTAATTCGAGTGGTACCAAACAACTCGCTGAGCTTGCGCTCGGCGGGCAATTTACTCGCAGGCGTTAACAGGCCGTGGTCGATCTGCTCTTGCAGCGCCAGGCCGATGGAGGTCACCGCCTTGATTGCCTCATCACGCATCAACATTACCTATCTGGACTAGACCAGCACCGTTCAAGTGCACAAACCGCGCTTTATTTGGGCTTCTGCTATTGCCTGCCAGCCTAGGCATTACAGATGACCGACAGATGACAGTCCCTGTCCAGGCCCTGCACCACACCCTGCAATACATCGGCCAAGTCCAGGGCCTGCGGGTACTTGAGCATGGTCTACGCTGAGTCTGCACTGAGCGACAAAAGCGATTTAAAAACGACACAGACATGAAACTGTCATCCATCGAGCCTAGATTGGCTCAGGTATTGCTCTGACCTAGACCAAAGGGGCGATTCATCACTGATTTCTTGGGGCGCGCCGGACCTGATTTTGTGCAGGGCAAGGCGCGAGGAGCGTGGTTTGGTTGTTCCAAATAAGCGACGAGTAACGCAGCCCTGCGCAAAATCAGGCCCGGCCCTTCGGGTTGCGCCTGAAAGCCGGCCAGGCTGTGTTGCAGTCCTTGGCAAGGAAACGACCCTTACCTGCGGACTGCGCCTAGCCCGGCCGGCTTTCAGGCGCAACGCGCCACAAGAAATCAGTGATGAACCGCCCCCCCCGCAAACGTTCTTAAAAACGCCGCGTTGAAAACGCCCAAAGGAGCTTCGGATGAAAAAGCTTTTCCTGGCATCACTGTTAGGCTCGACCATTGCCATATGCACCGCCGCCATGGCCGCTGATACCGATCTGAAAACGCTGGAAGCCGCCGCGAAAGCGGAAGGCGCCGTCAACAGCGTCGGCATGCCCGATGACTGGGCCAACTGGAAAGGCACCTGGGAAGACCTGGCCAAGACCTATGGCCTCAAGCACATCGACACCGACATGAGCTCGGCCCAGGAAATCGCCAAGTTCGCCGCCGAAAAAGACAACGCCAGCGCCGATATCGGTGATGTCGGCGCGGCCTTCGGCCCGATCGCGGTGAAACAGGGCGTTGCGCAGCCGTACAAGCCGAGCACCTGGGCGCAAGTCCCGGATTGGGCGAAAGATAAAGACGGCAATTGGGCCCTGGCCTACACCGGCACCATCGCCTTTATCGTCAACAAAAAGCTGCTGCACGGCTCCGAAGCCCCAAAAAGCTGGGCTGACCTGAAGACCGGCAAATACAAGGTTTCCATCGGTGACGTGAGCACCGCTGCACAAGCCGCCAACGGCGTGCTCGCAGCAGCCCTGGCCAATGGTGGCGACGAGAAGAACATTCAGCCTGCCCTGCTGATGTTTGCCGAGATCGCCAAGCAAGGCCGCCTGTCACTGGCCAACCCGACCATCGCCACCATGGAAAAAGGCGAAGTGGAAGTGGGTGTGGTCTGGGACTTCAACGGCTTGAGCTATAAAGCCAAGATGGCCAACCCGGATGACTACGTCGTGCTGATCCCATCGGACGGCTCGGTGATTTCCGGCTACACCACCATCATCAACAAATACGCCAAGCACCCGAACGCCGCCAAGCTGACCCGTGAATACATCTTCAGCGACGCCGGCCAGACCAACCTGGCGCGCGGCAACGCCCGTCCGATCCGTGCCGAGCACCTGACCTTGCCTGCCGACGTCCAGGCCAAGCTGCTGCCTAACGAGCAGTACAAGAAAGTCACGCCGATCAAAGATGCCGATGCTTGGGAAAAGACCTCCAAGGCACTGCCGCAGAAGTGGCAGGAAGAAGTCATCATCAATATGCAGTAAGGCCTGAGCTGTAAACACGGTCAGTGTGGGAACTGGCTTGTGTGGGAGCCGGGCTTGCCCGCGATGCAAACGACTCGGTGTGTCATGTAAGCCGAGGTGATGCTATCGCAGGCAAGCCAGCTCCCACATAAGCAAGCGCCCACATTTGATCCGGTTCCAGGATGAAACCGAGCCAAACCAGCCGTTGCGGAGCGTCTCCCCCTATGAAGCACAACGTCATCCTTGTGGTGCTCGACGGCCTGAACTACGAGGTTGCCCGACATGCCATGGGGCATCTCCAGGCCTATATCGGCGCAGGACGCGCAGCGCTTTACAAACTGGACTGTGAACTGCCGGCTCTGTCCCGGCCGTTGTATGAATGCATCCTCACCGGCGTGCCACCGATCGACAGCGGCATCGTCCACAACAATGTCTCGCGCCTGTCCAACCAGCGCAGCATTTTCCATTACGCCACCGACGCAGGTCTCACTACAGCGGCGGCGGCTTATCACTGGGTCAGCGAGTTGTATAACCGCACGCCCTTTATTGCCGCGCGTGATCGTCATACCGACGACAAGACGCTGGCGATCCAACACGGGCATTTCTACTGGAATGACCACTACCCGGATTCGCACCTGTTCGCGGACGCCGAAAGCCTGCGCCGCAAACACGCGCCGAATTTCCTGGTGGTGCACCCGATGAACATTGATGACGCCGGCCACAAGCATGGCCTCGATACGCCGCAATACCGCAACAGCGCGCGCTCGGCCGATATCATCCTCGCCGACTACCTGCAAGGCTGGCTCGATGCCGGTTACCAGGTGTTGGTGACTGCGGACCACGGCATGAACAACGATCGCTCCCACAACGGCCTGCTGCCGGAAGAACGTGAAGTGCCGCTGTTCGTGCTGGGCTCGGCCTTCAACTTCGACCCTTCTGCCAGCCCCAAGCAAACCGAACTGTGCGGCACCGTCTGCGAACTGCTCGGCGTACCCCACGACAAACCTGTATGCCGGGAGCTGCTGAAGTGAACTCCATCATCCGTGGCAAATGGCTGGCGATCCTCTGCCTGGTACCGTTTGCGCTGTTCTTTATCGTGTTTGAAATCGCCCCGCTGGTGTGGGTGATGATCAACAGCCTGCAATCGGAGGAGTTCGGCTGGGGCCTGGCCAACTTCACCAGGATCTTCAGTTCGAAGTTCTACCTGCAGGCCATCCAGTACAGCCTGGAGATCAGCTTCTATTCCAGCGTGTTCGGCATCATCATCTCGGTGCTCGGCAGCTACTCGTTGCGCCGTGTGGACGGGCCGCTGCGCAACTTCGTGACCGCCTTTGCCAACATGACCAGCAACTTTGCCGGCGTGCCCCTGGCCTTCGCGTTCATCATCCTGCTGGGTTTCAACGGCAGCATCACCATCATGCTCAAGCAGGCCGGGATCATTCAGGACTTCAACCTGTACTCCAAGACCGGGCTGATCATTCTCTATACCTACTTCCAGATTCCACTGGGCGTGCTGCTGCTTTACCCCGCCTTCGACGCGTTGCGTGAAGACTGGCGGGAGTCGGCCTCGCTGCTCGGCGCCAACGGCTGGCAGTTCTGGCGGCACATTGGTCTGCCGGTGCTCACCCCTGCCCTGCTCGGCACCTTCGTGATCCTGCTGGCCAACGCCCTTGGCGCCTATGCCACGGTGTACGCGCTGACCACCGGCAACTTCAACGTGCTGCCGATTCGCATCGCGGCAATGGTCTCCGGCGACATCTCCCTTGACCCGAACATGGCCAGTGCCCTGGCCGTGGTGCTGGTGGCGCTGATGACGGTGGTCACCGTGGTCCATCAACTGCTGCTCAAGAGGAGCTACCATGTCTCGCGCTGAAGCCGGCTCGGCCTCCCTCTACCATCGGGTAGTGGTGTATGTGTTATTCGCGATCCTGGTGTTGCCGCTGGTGGGCACCTTTGTCTACTCCATTGCCAGCAGTTGGTCGGCGACGATCTTGCCAGCCGGTTTCACCGTCAAATGGTACGTGCAGCTCTGGAGCGACCCACGCTTCCTGGCTGCCTTCGGCCAGTCGCTGCTGGTGTGCGTGGGCGCACTGATCCTGTCGGTGGTGCTGATTTTGCCGCTGCTGTTCGTGGTGCATTACCACTTCCCCAAACTCGACGCGCTGATGAACATTTTGATCCTGCTGCCCTTCGCGGTGCCGCCGGTGGTGTCATCTGTGGGCTTGCTGCAATTGTATGGCTCCGGGCCATTTGCAATGGTGGGCACGCCGTGGATTCTGATCGGCTGCTACTTCACCGTGGCTCTACCGTTCATGTACCGCGCGATCACCAACAACCTTCAAGCGATCAACCTGCGCGACCTGATGGACGCCTCGCAACTGCTGGGTGCCAGCACTTGGCAGGCGGCGATCCTGGTGGTGCTGCCAAACCTGCGCAAAGGCCTGATGGTGGCGCTGCTGCTGTCGTTCTCGTTTCTGTTCGGTGAGTTCGTGTTTGCCAATATTCTGGTGGGCACCCGCTATGAAACCCTGCAGGTCTACCTGAACAACATGCGCAACACGAGCGGCCACTTCACCAGTGCCATCGTCATTTCCTATTTCTTCTTTGTGCTGGTGCTGACCTGGGCCGCCAATATCTTGAACAAGGACAAAAGCCAATGAGCTTCGTCAGCGTCCAACACCTGCAAAAAGGCTACGCCGGCACCCCGGTGTTCAGCGACATCAACTGCGAGATCGCCAAGGGCGAGTTCGTCACCCTGCTCGGCCCGTCCGGCTGCGGCAAGTCGACCTTGCTGCGCTGCATCGCCGGGCTTACGTCGGTGGACAGTGGGAAAATTCTGCTGGATGGCCAGGACATCGTCCCCCTGAGCCCGCAGAAACGGCATATCGGCATGGTATTCCAGAGCTATGCGCTGTTCCCCAACATGACCGTGGAACAGAACGTCGCCTTCGGCCTGCGCATGCAAAAGGTCAACGCCGACGACAGCCACAAGCGTGTGCAGGAAGTGCTGCAACTGGTGGAACTCAAGGAACTCGCCGGTCGCTACCCGCACCAGATGTCCGGCGGCCAGTGCCAGCGTGTGGCACTCGCCCGCTCCCTGGTGACCCGCCCGCGCCTGTTGCTGCTGGATGAGCCGCTGTCGGCGCTGGACGCACGGATCCGCAAGCATCTGCGCGAACAGATCCGCCAGATCCAGCGTGAACTGGGGCTGACCACGATCTTCGTGACCCATGACCAGGAAGAAGCCCTGACCATGTCGGACCGCATCTTCCTGATGAACCAGGGCAAGATTGTGCAGAGCGGCGATGCCGAGACCCTCTACACTGCGCCGGTGGATGTATTCGCCGCCGGGTTTATCGGCAACTACAACCTGCTCGACGCCGACAAGGCCAGCCAATTGCTGCAACGCCCGATCAGCGGGCGCATCGCGATTCGCCCGGAAGCCATCGAACTGAGCCGCAGCGGCGAGCTGGACGCCCTGGTGCGTAGCCACAGCCTGCTGGGCAACGTGATTCGCTACCGCGTTGAAGCGCGCGGCGTGGAGTTGGTGGTCGACGTGCTCAACCGTTCCGCCGACGACCTGCACCCGGATGGGCAGCGCCTGGCACTTTCCATCGACCCGAGTGCGTTGTGTGAAGTAGCCTGACGCAACGATTTAATTGAGAGAGCATGACGGATGGCATTGGTAATTTTTGATCTGGACGACACCTTGATCCACGGCGACTGCGCCACGCTGTGGAGCGAGCAGATGGGTCGCCTGGGCTGGGTCGACCCTGAGTCGTTCATGCGCAAGAACAACGAACTGATGGACGCCTACAGCCAGGGCAAGCTGTTGATGGAAGACTTCATGGACTTCAGCCTGGAGCCGATGATCGGGCGCACGCCGGAAGAAATCGACCACTTGGTAGAGCCATGGGTCGAGGATGTGATTGAGCCGCTGATCTACAGCGACGCCACCAAAACCATCGCCCGGCACCGCGCGAATGGCGACCGGATTCTGGTGATTTCCGCCTCGGGTACTCACTTGGTTACGCCGATTGCCGCACGTATCGGTATCGATGAAGTGCTGGGGATTGATCTGGACGTCAGCCATGGCGCTTACAGCGGCCGTACCGTGGGTGTGCTGACTTACCGTGAAGGCAAGATCACACGGTTGCTGGAATGGTTGGAGCAGGAAGGTGAATCACTGGAGGGGGCGTATTTCTACTCGGATTCGCGCAATGATTTGCCATTGCTGCTGAAGGTCGATCACCCGCAGGTGGTGAACCCGGACCCGGTGTTGCGCGAGCATGCTGAAAAAGCCGGCTGGCCGATTCATCAGTGGGTGTGACCCCAACCTCTTGAATTGAAATCCTATCAAAATGTGGGAGGGGGCTTGCTCCCGACAGCGGTATGACAGTGAAGAATTCTTCATCTGACACACTGCGATCGGGAGCAAGCCCCCTCCCACACTAGATTGCATCTCAACTTGAGATCAGACCAAGCTCTCGTCAATCACCAACACCAATTTCCCGGAAATCTGGTTGCTCGCCAACGCGGCAAAGGCCGCCTCGGCATCCCTGATCGAGAAGGTCTTGGCCAGTTGCGGGTTCAAGCGCCCCTCTGCAAACAGCGGCCACACCTGCTGGCTCAAATCACTCAACAGGTCCGCCTTGAACTCATCGCTGCGGCTGCGCAAGGTCGAGCCGAGTAACTGGATGCGCTTGCCCAGCACCTGAGCCAGGTCGAGCTGAGCGTCACGCCCGCCCATCAAGCCAATCAACACCCAACGACCATCCAGGGCCAACAGCTTCAGGTCCAGGGCCGCGTAGTTGCCGCCAACCGGGTCGAGGATCACATCGAACGGCCCAAAATCGCGCAGCCCTTCAATACCGTCGGTACGTACCACGCCGCCCTGAGCGCCGAGCGCCTCGCAGTAGGCCAGCCGTTCCGCCGAGCCGACACTGACCCAGCAGGGGCTGCCAAATGCCTTGCACAACTGGATTGCCGCCGAGCCCACGCCGCTGGCGCCGGCATGCAACAAGACTTTTTCACCGGGTTTAAGGCCCGCCAACTGGAACAGATTCAGCCACGCCGTGCTGTACACCTCTGGCAACGCCGCGGCTTCGGCCAGCGACAAACCTTCCGGCACCGGCAGCACGTGGCGGGCGTCCACCACCACTTCTTCGGCCATGCCACCCCCGGCCAGCAGCGCGCAGACGCGATCACCGACTTGCCAGGACGAACCTGCACCCACTTCGCTGATTACCCCGGAACACTCCAGGCCGAGTACATGGCTGGCACCCGGAGGGGGCGGATAGAGCCCCGCGCGCTGTAACAAATCGGCGCGATTAAGGCCAGCAGCCGCCACACGAATGCGAACTTGGCCTACATCGCAGGTAGGACTGGGCTCTTCCAACCACTCCACATGACCTTCAACGCCTTGCAATGCTTTCACAGTGCCTCCATAGTGAGTCTGGACTGAGCCCGTAGCTGTAGCGCCGGGCTTTTTGCATTATGCGACCGGATCATATGGAACCGGCTCCCTCAAAGACGGCCTAATATGCGTTATCAATTGCCCCCGCGTCGAATCAGCATGAAGCATCTGTTCCCCAGCACCGCCCTCGCTTTTTTCATTGGTCTCGGCTTCGCGTCGATGTCGACCAATACGTTCGCAGCCAATAGCTGGGACAATCTTCAGCCTGATCGCGATGAGGTGATTGCCAGCCTTAACGTTGTCGAGTTGCTAAAGCGCCATCACTACAGCAAGCCGCCGCTGGACGACGCTCGCTCGGTGATCATCTATGACAGCTACCTCAAGCTGCTGGACCCGTCGCGCAGCTACTTCCTGGCCAGCGATATCGCTGAGTTCGACAAGTGGAAGACTCAGTTCGACGACTTCCTCAAGAGTGGCGACCTGCAGCCAGCGTTCACCATCTACAAGCGTTACCTGGACCGCGTCAAAGCGCGTCTGGACTTCGCCTTGGGTGAGCTGAACAAGGGCGTCGACAAGCTCGACTTCACGCAGAAGGAAACCCTTCTGGTGGACCGCAAGGACGCACCTTGGCTGACCAGCACCGCCGCGTTGGATGACCTGTGGCGCAAACGCGTCAAGGACGAAGTGCTGCGCTTGAAGATCGCCGGCAAAGAGCCGAAGGCCATTCAAGAGCTGTTGACCAAGCGCTACAAGAATCAGTTGGCACGTCTGGACCAGACCCGTGCCGAAGACATCTTCCAGGCCTACATCAACACCTTCGCGATGTCTTACGACCCGCACACCAATTATCTGTCGCCAGATAACGCGGAAAACTTTGATATCAACATGAGTCTGTCGCTGGAAGGCATTGGTGCCGTCCTGCAAAGCGACAATGACCAGGTCAAGATCGTGCGTCTGGTACCGGCAGGTCCTGCCGACAAGACCAAGCAGGTCGCCCCGGCGGACAAGATCATCGGCGTGGCCCAGGCCGACAAAGAGATGGTCGATGTGGTCGGCTGGCGCCTGGACGAAGTGGTCAAGCTGATCCGTGGGCCGAAAGGCAGCGTGGTGCGCCTGGAAGTGATTCCGCACACCAATGCGCCGAACGACCAGACCAGCAAGATCGTGTCCATCACCCGTGAAGCGGTGAAGCTCGAAGACCAGGCTGTGCAGAAGCAAGTCCTCAACCTCAAGCAGGATGGCAAGGATTACAAACTGGGCGTGGTGGTGATCCCGGCGTTCTACCTGGACTTCAAGGCGTTCCGCGCCGGTGACCCGGACTACAAGAGCACCACCCGCGACGTTAAGAAAATCCTGACAGAGCTGCAGAAGGAAAAAGTCGACGGCGTGGTCATCGACCTGCGCAACAACGGCGGCGGCTCCCTGCAGGAAGCCACCGAGCTGACCAGCCTGTTTATCGACAAAGGCCCGACCGTGTTGGTACGCAACGCTGACGGCCGTGTCGACGTGCTCGAAGACGAGAACCCGGGCGCGTTCTACAAAGGTCCGATGGCGTTGCTGGTCAACCGCCTCTCGGCCTCGGCTTCGGAGATTTTCGCCGGCGCCATGCAGGACTACCACCGCGCGTTGATCGTCGGCGGCCAGACCTTCGGTAAAGGCACCGTGCAGACCATTCAGCCGCTGAACCATGGCGAACTGAAGCTGACCATTGCCAAGTTCTACCGGGTTTCCGGGCAGAGCACCCAGCATCAGGGCGTACTGCCGGATGTTGATTTCCCGTCGATCATCGACACCAAGGAAATCGGCGAAAGCGCGCTGCCCGAAGCGATGCCGTGGGACACCATTCGCCCTGCGATCAAACCCGCTTCGGACCCGTTCAAGCCGTACCTGACGCAGCTCAAGGCTGACCATGACGCTCGCTCCGCCAAGGATGCCGAGTTCGTGTTTATCCGCGACAAACTGGCCCTGGCCAAGAAGCTGATGGAAGAAAAAACCGTCAGCCTTAACGAAGCGGATCGCCGTGCGCAGCACACCGACATCGAGAATCAGCAGCTTGTGCTGGAAAACGCCCGCCGCAAGGCCAAGGGCGAAGACCCGCTCAAAGAGCTGAAGAAAGAAGATGAGGATGCCCTGCCGACCGAGCCTGAAAAAACCAAGCCGGAAGACGACGCCTACCTGTCCGAGACAGGCCGGGTACTGCTGGACTACCTGAAAATCAGCAAGCAGGTGGCCAAGCAATAAATGAAGTCAATTTAATGTGAGCGCTCCCAAGAGTGTCATCATATAGACATCATTCTGTCGTGAAATGAAGGACCGCAGGCTTAATGCCTGCGGTCCTTTTTTTTGATCGAGATCGCCATGACCATGACCGAACAGCTGAATGCATTGGGTTCAATCCTGGCTCAAGGCAGTTTGCACAGCTTGTTCCAACCGATCATTTGCCTGTCCGAGCGGCGCATCCTCGGCTACGAAGCCCTCAGCCGTGGCCCGTCCAATAGCCCGCTGCACTCCCCCGTCGCCCTGTTCTCGGTAGCCAGCCATGCCGGGCGCCTCAGTGAACTGGAAATCGCCTGCCGTGAAAGCGCATGCCGGCGCTTCAGTGAACAGAAACTGCCGGGCAAACTGTTCCTGAACATCTCGCCGGAATCCCTGATGGAGACGGCGCACCAGCCGGGCCGCACGCTGCAACTGTTGCGCGACTTCGGTATCCCACCCAGCCAGGTGGTGATCGAGCTCACCGAGCAGACGCCAACCGACGATTTCGACTTGCTGCAAACCGCGCTGCATCATTACCGCAACATGGGCTTCGCCATCGCTCTGGATGACTTGGGCGCCGGCTATTCCAGCCTGCGTTTATGGTCGGAACTGCGCCCGGATTACGTGAAGATCGACCGGCATTTTATCGACGGCATCCACCAGGACGCGCTCAAGCGCGAATTCGTCGGCTCCATCTTGCAGATCGCCAGGGCATCCCGCGCCCAAGTCATTGCCGAAGGTATTGAGCTGCCCGAAGAATTGGCGGTGTTGACCGAAATGGGCGTTGATCTGGTCCAGGGCTACCTGCTCTGCCGTCCACAGGAACAGCCTCCCCAGGAAGCACGCCTGATGCTGCCCAAACAGGACAACGCCAACCTCGCCCTCAGCGAAGAAAGCAGCGACCTCAGCGCCCTGCTCAACGAACAACCAGCAGTGGATCAGGACACCGCCACGGCCCTGGTCCTGGAATCCTTCCGCCGCCAGGCCAACCTCAACTCCCTGGCCGTGCTGGATGGGCGCGGCCACCCGGTCGGCATCGTGCACCGGCATTCCTTGTCGGACGCGCTGCTCAAGCCGTTCGCCACTGACCTGTTCGCGCGCAAGCCCATCAGCCGCTTGATGAGCGATGACTTTCTGGCGGTGGAGTTGAGCCAATCCCTGCAGCAAGTCAGCCGCTTGTTGACCAGCCGCGCACGCCAGCGAATTGAAGAAGATTTCATCATCACCCTCAATGGCGATTACCTCGGCCTGGGTCGGGTCATTGATGTGCTCAAGCTGATCACCGAACTGAAGATCCAACAAGCGCGTTACGCCAACCCACTGACACTGCTACCCGGCAATGTGCCGATTCAGCAATGCCTGACGCGCCTGCTGCAACAACGGCGCGAGTCGGTGATCTGCTACGTGGATATCGACAGCTTCAAGCCGTTCAACGATATCTATGGCTACGGGCGCGGGGATGAGGTGTTGCTGTGCCTGGCGCAGTGCCTGAACGACCGGGTCGACCCGAGCCGCGACTTTGTCGGGCATATCGGAGGGGATGATTTTTTGCTGGTGCTCGGCCCGCAGGATTGGCGCAAGCGGCTCAACCAGTTGCTGGATGACTTCCACACGCAATGCCGACGCTTCTATCGCGCCGAACACCTCGACGCCGGCTGCTTCGTGGCGTTGAACCGCCAGGGCGCGCGCCAGGAGTTCGCCTTGCTGTCGCTGTCGATCGGCGTAGTGCATTTGTATCCACAGGCCTGTGGACAACTGGATGCCAGCCAGTTGGCGGAGATGGCCTCACAGGCCAAGCACCACGCCAAGGATGTGGCCGGTTACAGCATTCATGTCATCGACAGCATGGACAGCCTGCCCCAGGCGCTCTAAGCCTCGGCGGATTCCGGATACTCGTATTCAAACACTCGCACCACTTCCGAGGCATGCCAGGATGCGGCGGCCACACCATCGGATGGCCCGCTGAAACGCCCCAGGCGCTCTACACACTCAAAGAAACCGGTACGCGGCAAGCGGCTGGCGCCCTGGCTGATGACCAGAGAGCTGCGCAAGGGTTGCTCGGCCTTCGCGTCCAGTGCGGCCAGGTGTTCAAGGGCTGCGGCCAGCGTCTGCATCGCCGGTGTGGGGAACTGCAGGCGCTCAAGCAGCGCGCGGTAGGTCAGCAGGTGGCGCTGGCGGCGCGCCTGGTCCAGTTCGTTGAGTAACCCATCCCAGTGTTGACGACTGATTCGTAGGCTCAAGATTCATCCCTCCAACCTGCAACGCCCAATTCCCAGGCCAGGCTGCGGCGTATGGCGGCATCCGGCTGGCGTTCACCACGTTCAATCAATCCAAGATATGACGGGCTGATACCCACCGTGCGGGCCAGGGTTTCGATGGCCAGGCCCTTGGCTTCACGCAGGCCGCTCAGGTCCGCGAGCGGGCGCAGGTCCTGGTCAATCGTGATGGGTGCGGCGGGGGAAGAAGCGGCTGTGGGTTGCGGCTGACCGGCGGCTTTTAGCAGCGCCTGGTACTGGTCCCATGGCAACACCGCATACTCGGGCTCGCCATTGCGTAAAATTATCTGAATATCCATGACTGCCCCGTAGGATAACAACACTTACTAAGTAAGTTCTTTCCTTAGAAGTGTAATCCTAACAGCCCCGAAGGTCGCAGGGGATATAAGAGTCATCAGTTTTTTTGTGGGTTTTCCTGGGCCAGGAGTGCAGCCGTCGCAGGCAGTCGCTCAACCACGGCGAGTTTTTCCGGGCGCTGGGCGTCGCGCCAGGCGCGAAAAGCGCTCAGCTCGCCGTTCAAGGTCTTCATGACCCATGCCAGCACAGCGATGTCATCGAGCATGCCGAATACCGGGATAAAGTCCGGGATCGCATCAATCGGGCTGAGGAAATACATCAACCCCGCCACCACCGAGATCAGCGCCTTGGGGCTGATCGCCCGGTATTCTCCGCGCCAGTAAGCCAGGCACAGGGCCTGGAGCAATTTGAGATCATCCTTGAACTTACCCAGCCGGTTGCCCTGGTTTGAGCCTTTGGCGGCAACGGCAAACAGCAGGGTAGGTAAACGCCCACGGCCCAGCAAGCGCGCAGCCATGGGCAGGAAACGGGTGAAATTGAAAGGTGGTTTCATGCGTCACTCCAGTTCCAGGCGACATAAAAGGTTATCCACACAAATTGTGGATAACCTTGTGAACAGAGCCTGTTTTATCGGCTGAAAGCCACGGACTACAAGGCTTTCAGTCAGATCGGGCGTTTTTTGCGCACATAAAAAAAACCCAAGATTTCATTGACTTGGCGCTTCGGTGCGGCTACCCGTGCTCGAGTCTAATATCAGACTGTTTCAGATTGCAGGGGTTCGTTTGGATTTGCATCGGGTTTGGCTGGCGAGGTTTTGCCATACCCCAGATACGACAACGCCCCGTCGAAACGGGGCGTCGTGTGTTCAGCTGCCGATTACTTCTTGGCAGCCGGAGCAGCAGGAGCGTCAGGGGCTTCAGCCTTGGCTGGGTCCTTGATGGCCAGCAGTTCCAGATCGAATACCAGCACGGAGTTGGCTGGAATCGCTGGGCTCGGGCTCTGCGCGCCGTAGGCCAGGTCGGACGGGATGTACAACTCGACCTTCTCGCCCACGTGCATCAGTTGCAGGCCTTCGACCCAACCCGGGATCACGCCGCTGACCGGCAGGTCAATCGGGCTACCGCGATCTACGGAGCTGTCAAAGGTAGTGCCGTTGGTGAGCTTGCCGGTGTAGTGAACAGTCACCACGTCGGTCGGCTTAGGCTGAGCGCCATCGGCCTTCTTCACGATCTTGTACTGCAGACCGGAAGCCGTGGTCACTACGCCGTCTTTCTTGGCGTTTTCTTCAAGGAATTTCTTGCCGGCGGTTGCCGACTCCTCGCTCATTTTGGTCATGCGTTCTTCAGCACGCTTCTGCAGTGCGGCAAACGCTTCAACCAGCTCGTCGTCTTTGAGCTTCTGTTCTTTCTTGCCAACGGCATCTTCGATGCCCTGGGCTACTGCTTTGGAATCCAGGTCATCCATGCCTTCTTGAGCAAGGCTTTTGCCCATGTTCAGGCCGATGCCGTAGGAAGCTTTCTGCGCCGGGGTTTTCAGCTCTACGCTGGTCTGCGAATCACAACCCGCAAGTACCAGGCTAACCAGGGCCACCGCCGCCGCCAACCGATGCTGTTTCATGCTATTTCCTTGTTCGTGCGCCAAAAGGGCATTCGAGTAAAGTCGCGAGCTTATCAGGCGGCCACGACCAATGGCTACCGGCATCTGAGCAGGAAACTTCTGATAAGTTCACGTGTTTAAAAGCATTTTCATTCATTATGGAGGTCCGCGAAGGATCGCGGACTGCCGCCAACCAGCCTACTGGCCACTTGCCGCACCTGTGGCGCAATGGCATAAGAACGCTACAACTCGACAAGGATAGTTATCTTGCGCATTTTTTCCCGTGTTTTACTCCTGATACTTGCAGTACTGGGCATTGCCCTCACCGTGGTGCTCTATTACACCGCCAACCCCAAGCTGCCGGACTACGTGCCTGTGGAGCAGGTGCACTACCAGGACCAATGGAGTGCGGCTGATCGCCAAACATATTACTTCACGCCTCAGGGCACCCAGGTAAAAGGCCTGCATTACAACTGGTTCACCGCTCTGGAACTGCCGTTTTCGGAGCAACGTTTTGCCACGCCCGAATACCTCGCGCGCTTTGGTTTCCTGGTCGATCCCAAGCAAGTCCCTACCGCGCAGAACCCCGGCAACCTGCCGGTAGGTTTCGCCCGGCATCAGAACGCCGGCAGCAATGTTGAATACCTGGATATCACCTGCGGCGCCTGCCATACCGGCGAATTGCACTTCAAAAACCAGGCCCTGCGCATCGACGGCGGCTCGGCCCAGCATGTGCTGCCCTCCAGCGTGCCGACCCTGCGTGGCGGCAGTTTCGGCCAAGCCCTGGTGGCCAGTCTTGCCGCCACCTATTACCTGCCGTGGAAGTTCGACCGTTTCTCCCGCAGCGTGCTCGGTCACGACTATGACGAGCACAACAAGCAACAATTGCGTCAGGACTTCAAAGCGTCGCTGAACCAGTTCCTCAGCGTTGCCTGGAACGACACCCACCGCGGCCTCTACCCCACCGAAGAAGGGCCGGGGCGCACCGATGCGTTTGGCCGCATCGCCAATGCGAGTTTCGGCGACGCCATTTCAGCGGAGAATTATCGCGTCGCCAATGCGCCGGTGGACTACCCACACCTGTGGGATATCTGGACCTTCGACTGGGTGCAGTGGAACGGCTCAGCCCAGCAACCCATGGCGCGCAATATCGGTGAAGCCCTTGGCGTTGGCGCCACCCTGGATTTCTTCGACAGCGCCGGCCAGCCCCTTCAGGGCGTTGCGCGCTACCCATCGAGCGTACGGGTGCGTGACCTCAACCGAATCGAGGAGACCCTGCAACGCCTCAAACCACCCGCCTGGCCGGAAGACCTGTTCGGTGCCGTCGACAAGCCCCTCGCCGCCCAAGGCCGTGCACTGTTCGCCGAGAACTGTGCCGGCTGCCACGTGCCCGCCGTCAATCAGGTCAATGGTCGCCCGGTGCAGCAACTGAAGATGCTGCCTGTGGAATACATCGGCACCGACCCCAGCGCCGCCACTAACATCGCCGATCAGCGCTACGACCTCAGCGCCCTGCAATGGGACGCGGCGGAATTGGCCACGCTCAACGTCGAGTTGCACCCCAAGCCGAGCGCCCCGCTGGATCTGCACAAAATGTCGGTTGCCCAGGGCCTCGCCTACGTCACCGCCTTCGTCGAGGACCACGCCTACCGTGCGGCCGGCGTGACCCCAGCCGAACGCCCAAGCCTGGACGGGTTCGGCCTGCCCATTGGCGTGCGCGAGTTGCGCGCCTACAAGGCGCGGCCATTGGCCGGCGTGTGGGCCACCCCGCCGTTCCTGCATAACGGCTCAGTACCCACGATCTTCCAATTGCTCTCGCCTCAGGACGAGCGCAGCACCACCTTCTACAAAGGCACGTTCAACTACGACCCGCGCCACCTGGGCTTTGAGACTGGCGCCTTCAAAAATGCCTTTGTGTTCGATACCACAATCACCGGCAACCACAACAGCGGTCACGAATTCCGTGACGGCAAGCGTGGCAATGGCGTGATCGGCCGCGCCCTGCTGCCGCAGGAACGTTGGGCGCTGCTGGAATACCTCAAAGTGCTGGGCGGCCCGCTGGAGCAACAACTGCCATGATGATCCGATCTCAATACAAGCAACCTTCGATGCTCGCACGTCTGTGGCTGCGCCTCGGCGCATTTCTGGGTAAAACCCTGTTGTGGCTGGTGGGCCTGGGACTGCTGGGCTGGCTGGTGGCAACGGCCTGGTTTGCCTGGCAACACAGTGGCCCGGTTTCACCGGACGAGCAGGTCCCGCCCGGTGAAGCGACCATGAGCCAGGGCATCATTCAGACGGCGGTGCGTATCGTCGACCAGCATCGCGAAGGCACCCGCTACCTGCGTGATGCGCACGCCAAGGCGCATGGCTGTGTGAAGGCCGAAGTCAGTGTGTTGAAGGACCTTGATCCGGCCTTGCGCCAGGGCGTTTTCGCCGAGCCGGGCAGAACCTGGCAAGCGCTGATGCGCTTGTCCAACGGCAACGCCTATCCGCAGTTCGACAGCATCCGTGATGCGCGGGGCATGGCAATCAAGCTGCTGGATGTACCGGGCAAACAGCTGATGGCGGACCAGCAAACACGCACCGAGCAAGACTTTGTGATGTTCAGCCACCCGAACTTCTTTGTCAGCGACGTAGCGGAGTACGCGCAAAACATCGGCGCCCAGGCCGATGGCAAGAAAGTCCTGGCGTTCTTCCCCAACGTCGACCCACGCAGCTGGCAGGTGCGCCACTTGTTTATCGCCCTGGCGACCCTGGCGCCGCCACCGGCCAGCCCGACGCAGACCACGTACTTTTCAGTTTCGCCCTACAAATTTGGTGCGGCGAATGCCAAGTTTCGCGTCGCACCCGATCCGCAAAACTGCCCGGACTATGTGCTGCCAAAACAGAATCAGGACCTGCCGAATTTCCTGCGCAGCGCCTTGAATCAGCAACTGTCCACCGACCGAGTGCCGGCGTGTTTTGTGTTGCAGATTCAGCGGCAGAACCCGCAGAAGTTCATGCCGATCGAAGACACCAGTATCGAATGGAAGGAAAGCGACGCGCCTTATGAAACGGTGGCCAAGGTGAACATCCCCGCGCAGGATTTCGACACGCCGGCCTTGAACCTCGCCTGCGACAACCAATCGTTCAACCCTTGGTTCGGGCTGGAGGCGCATCGACCGATTGGCGGAATCAACCGACTGCGCAAAGCGGTGTATGAGGCTATCAGCGACTATCGGCATAGTCGTAACTTGTAATCGATGGGCGCTGGCTTGCCGGCAATGCCAGCACCTCGGTGTATCAGCCACACTGAGTGGCTGCCCTCGCAGGCACGCCAACTCCCACCTCTGGACCGCGTTCGATATAAAAGATGCAGTGACCCATTTCGCGTAAAGAAGGCGTATAGATTGCCTATTCGCCATAACGATTACGTCGTCCCTATTGAGCAACTAAGGCTGCACACTTTACCGTCACTTCCTACCCCCAAAACCCGTAGGAAGTCATCGTGGAAAGTTCAACTTTAGGCATGGTCGTCCTGTCAATGATTGCGCTCTTCGGCACCGCCGCGTTTTGCTTCGAGCACCTTGCTACCCGCGGCGAGAAGAAAAAGAAAGCCAAATAAGCTGATCACTGAAATCAGCAGAACCCCAGACTTTCAAGGGATACCCCGGCATCGGGCTATCCCTTGTTTTCGTTCGTCGGCGCAAAAACCTTCTATATACCGTCTTAATACCGCCGCCCGTAATCAGTGCCCGAGCTTGATACGCCAACGCTTAACCTCGCCGGCTTATTCAACAAGGGGAGTTTCACCGTGCTTACACTGACCTTCATCTATGTCGCCAGCGGTTTATGTGCCGTCGGGCTGTTCGCTTACTTGGGCTACGCCCTCATTCGCGCCGAAAAGTTCTAGGGAGTTCGCCATGTACGACGTGATGTTCATGGGGCTTTCCCTGGTGTTTTTTGTTGCGACTGCCATGGCCATTGTTGCCATGGGCAAGATTTGAACGGAGCCACGACATGTTAAGCACTTTGCTGGAATTTGCGCTGGTCCTGGGGTTGATGACCGCGCTTGCCGTGCTGATGGGCAAGTGGCTGACCCGGGTGTTCACCGGGGCCCGCCATGCCTTACCGGAACGTTTTACCTATCGCCTGCTGGGCGTCGACCCACTGGAGACCATGGGCTGGGCCCGCTACGGTTCGGCCCTGCTGCTGTCGAACGCGGCGATGATGCTGCTGGGCTATATCGTCCTGCGCTTGCAGGCGGTGCTGCCGATCAACCCATTGGGGTTGGCGGCGCAAACCCCGGACCTGGCGTTCAACACTGCCGCCTCCTTTATTACCAACACCAACTGGCAGGCGTACTCGGGTGAAACCAGTCTGTCGAACTTCAGCCAGATGGCCGTCATCACCTTTCTGATGTTTGTCGGCGCCACTTCAGGCGTCGTTGCCGCCGCGGGTTTTATTCGCGGATTGAGCCGCTCAAGTGCGGCCGATATCGGCAACTTCTGGGTCGACTTCACGCGCACGCTGTACCGGGTAATGCTGCCGCTGTGCGTGGGCATGGCGCTGGTGTATGTGTGGCAAGGCATGCCACAGACCTTCGCCTCCCAAGCCTTGGCCACGACGCTGGAAGGCGCGCAGCAACAGTTGATTGTCGGTGCGGTCGCCAGCTTTGAATCGATCAAGCATATCGGCACCAACGGCGGCGGTTTCTTCAGCATGAATGCTGCGCACCCGTTCGAAAACCCGACACCACTGACCAACATCCTGCACATCCTCAGCATGCTGTTGATCCCGTCGGCGCTGACCTACACCTTCGGCAGCATGCTGTTGCAACGCCGTCAGGGCTGGGTGTTTTTCGGCACGTTCCTGGTGATGTTTATCGGCTTCCTGGCGCTGGTGTATGGCGCCGAACAGACCGGCAACCCGCTGCTGACCCAGGCGGGCGCCAACCAGACGCTGTCGATTGAGCAAAGCGGCGGCAATATGGAGGGCAAGGAACTGCGCTTCGGCATCGCCGACAGCAGCCTGTTTATCGCCACCACCACGGCGGCGACCACCGGCTCCGTCAATACCATGCATGACTCGCTGACCCCCATGGGCGGCTTCGTGCCCTTGGCGCAGATGATGCTCAACTGCGTATTCGGCGGTGACGGCGTGGGCTTCATCAACCTGATCCAGTACGCGCTGCTCACGGTGTTCCTGGTGGGCATGATGATCGGTCGCAGCCCGGAATTCCTCGGCAAGAAAATCGAGGCCCGAGAGATGAAACTGGTGATGCTCTCGGTGCTCGCACACCCGATCAGCATCCTTGGTTTCACCGCCCTCGCCGCCCTGTGGCCAGACACGATGGCCAGCCTGAACAACCTCGGCCCCCACGGTTTCAGTGAGGTGCTGTACGCCTACACCTCCGGCACCGCCAACAACGGTTCGGCCTTCGCCGGCCTGAACGCCAACACGCCGTTTTTCAACACCACCATCGGTCTTGCGATGTTGATCGGACGCTTCTTCACCATGCTGCCGATGCTCGCTGTGGCCGGCTCCCTGGCGATGAAAAAGACCGTGCCTGCCGGCGCCGGCACCATCCCTACTGCGACCCCGCTGTTCATGCTGCTGGTGGTGTTCGTGGTGCTGGTGGTCGGTGGCTTGACCTTCTTGCCGGCGCTCGCGCTCGGCCCACTGGTGGAGCAACTGCAGTTGCTGTCCGGCCAGACGTACAACTAAGGACATGTTGATGACGACTCAATCGATATTCAAAGGGCTGTTGCGCCCGGTGCTGGTTTCGGCGGTGTTTTTCATGCTGCTGACAGGGCTGGCGTACCCGGCCTTCACCACACTGGCGGCGCAACTGTTGTTCCCGTTTCAGGCGCAGGGTTCGCTGATTGAACGCGACGGGCTGGTGATCGGCTCCGCGCTGATCGGCCAGGATTTCACCAAGCCCGCGTACTTCCATGGCCGCCCGAGCATGACCCTCGGTACCGACCCGCAAGACCCGAGCAAAAGCGTTTCGCAGCCCTACAACGCAGGCGCAAGCGGCGCCAGCAACCTGGGGCCGACCAGCCAGAAACTGGTGGACCAGGTCAGCGCACGCGCCAAAGCCTATCGCCAGGACAACGGCCTGCCCGCCGACGCACCGGTACCGGTGGACGCGGTCACCGCTTCCGCATCGGGCCTGGACCCGCACATCTCGGTGGCCAACGCCCGGCTGCAACTGGCGCGGGTGGCGCGCTTGCGGCAGATCCCCGAAACCGAACTGCTGCAACTGCTCAACGACAACACCGCCGCCCGCACCCTTGGTTTGCTCGGCGAGCCACGGGTGAATGTGCTGCAACTCAACTTGGCGCTGGATGCGCGTCAGCCCTCTATTGCGGTCAGTGAGTAAGAGATGTCCCTCATGAAGAATGCTCGTTTACCCCTGTTTGATCGGCGCATCGTGCTCACTGCCGGCGTCGATGCGCTGAAGAAATTACTGCCCCAGGCCCAGTGGAAAAACCCGGTGATGTTCGTGGTTTACCTGGGCAGCATCCTCACGACCTTGCTGTGGTTCCAGTCCCTGGGTGGCAAGGGTGAGGCGCCCAGCGGCTTTATCCTCAGCATCACCTTGTGGCTGTGGTTCACCGTGCTGTTCGCCAACTTCGCCGAAGCCCTGGCCGAAGGTCGCAGCCGCGCCCAGGCTGCGAGCCTGCGCGGCATGAAACGCCAGACCCTGGCCAAGTTGCTGCAGCAACCGCGTCATGGCGCAGCCTGGCTGCCAATGGAAGCCAGCTTGTTGCGCAAGGACAACGTGGTGCTAATCGAAGCCGGCGACCTGGTGCCGCTGGACGGTGTAGTGATTGAAGGCGTGGCCTCGGTGGATGAGAGCGCGATCACCGGTGAATCGGCGCCCGTGATTCGCGAGGCCGGTGGCGACTTCTCCTCGGTCACCGGCGGCACGCGCGTGCTGTCCGATTGGCTGGTGGTGCGCATCAGCGTCAACCCGGGCGAATCGTTCCTGGACCGCATGATCTCGATGGTCGAATCGGCCAAGCGCCAGAAGACGCCCAACGAAGTCGCGCTGACAATTTTGCTGGTGGGCCTGACCTTGCTGTTCCTGCTGGTCATCGCCACCTTGAGCCCCTACTCGATCTTCGCCGTGGCCATGAGCGGCAGCGGCAGCGTGATCAGTGCCACGGTGTTGGTGGCGTTGCTGGTGTGCCTGATCCCCACCACCATCGGCGGCCTGCTTTCGGCCATCGGCGTGGCAGGCATGAGCCGGATGATGTCGGCCAATGTAATTGCCACCTCCGGCCGTGCCGTCGAGGCGGCAGGCGATGTGGATGTGTTGCTGCTGGACAAGACCGGCACCATCACCTTGGGCAACCGCCAGGCCAGCAGCTTTTTGCCGGCACCGGGCGTGAAGGAAGCCGAGTTGGCCGATGCCGCGCAACTGGCGTCTCTGGCCGACGAAACCCCGGAAGGTCGCAGCATCGTGGTGCTGGCCAAGCAGAAGTTCGACATCCGCGCGCGCGATATCAACGCCCTGGGCGCCAGCTTCGTGCACTTCACCGCGCAAACGCGCATGAGCGGCGTCGACCTGCCGGAAGGCCGGGCGATTCGCAAGGGCGCAGCGGACGCGATTCGCAGCCACATCGAGGCCTTGGGCGGCAGTTTCCCGGCCGCGCTGCAGGCCAAAGTCGATGAAGTGTCACGGCGTGGCAGCACACCGCTGGTGGTGTCCGACGGTGCCAAAGCCTTGGGCGTGGTTGAGCTTAAGGACGTCGTCAAAGGCGGCATCAAGGAACGCTTTGCCGAACTGCGGCGCATGGGCATCAAGACCGTGATGATCACCGGCGACAACCGCCTGACGGCCGCCGCGATTGCGGTGGAAGCCGGGGTGGATGATTTCCTCGCCGAGGCTCGCCCGGAAGACAAGTTGCAACTGATCCGCGACTACCAGGCCCAGGGCAAGCTCGTGGCCATGACCGGCGACGGCACCAACGACGCGCCGGCGCTGGCCCAGGCCGACGTAGCGGTGGCGATGAACAGCGGCACCCAGGCCGCCAAAGAGGCCGGCAACATGGTCGATCTCGACAGCAACCCGACCAAGTTGATCGAAGTGGTCGAGGTCGGCAAACAGATGCTCATGACCCGCGGCGCCCTCACCACGTTCAGCGTGGCAAATGACGTGGCCAAGTATTTCGCGATCATCCCGGCCGCGTTTGTCGCGACCTACCCACAGCTCGGCGCCTTGAACGTGATGCACCTGAGCAGCCCCAACTCGGCGATTCTCAGCGCGGTGATTTTTAACGCGCTGATCATTGTCGCGTTGATCCCCTTGGCCTTGCGCGGCGTGACTTACCGGGCCATCGGCGCGGCGGCGTTGCTCAATCGCAACCTGTTGATCTACGGCGTGGGCGGTGTGCTGGTGCCGTTCGCCGGGATCAAGTTGATCGACATGCTGCTCAGCGGGTTGGGCTTGGTGTAAGCCACACCGTCACTCAACTGTGGGAGCTGGCTTGCCAGCTCCCACCGTTAAATGTGTTGTATTCAACAGGAATGACATGCCCGCATTAAACGACGAACGCCCCGACCCCGACGCCCTATTGGCCCGGGTACAGCTGGAAGAACAGGCCGCCTTGCGCGGCAAATTGCGTATCTACTTCGGCTCAAATGCTGGGGTGGGCAAGACCTGTGCGATGCTCGCAGCGGCGCAACGCGAAGTCGCCCTGGGCCGTGACGTACTCGCCGGCGTGGTGGAAACCCATGGCCGCGCGGAAACCGCGGCGCTGCTCGATGGCCTCGAACAACTGCCGCGCGCCGCCCTGCTGCACCGCGACTTCGCGCTCAGCGAATTCGACCTCGACGCCGCCTTGCACAGGCACCCCGCCGTGGTGCTGGTGGACGAACTGGCCCACAGCAACGTGCCCGGCTCGCGTCACCCCAAACGCTGGCAAGACGTAGAAGAATTGCTCGGCGCCGGTATCGACGTGTGGACCAGCCTCAACGTCCAGCACCTGGAAAGCCTGAATGATCTGGTCAGTGGAATCATCGGCATCCGCGTGCGTGAAACCGTGCCCGATCACGTCTTCGATAACGCCCACGAAGTGGTGGTGATCGACCTGCCGCCCGATGATCTGCTGCAACGCCTCAAGGACGGCAAGGTCTACCTCGGCCCACACGCCGAACGGGCCTCAAAACATTTCTTCCGTAAGGGCAACCTGCTGGCCCTGCGTGAACTGACGCTGCGGCGCACAGCGGACCGGGTCGACACGCAGATGCGCGTATACCGCCGCGAACAGTCAATCAAAGCCTTATGGCCAGCGCGCGAACGGCTGCTGGTGGGTGTAGCGGGCGACGCGGGCGATGAGCGCCTGGTGCGCGAAGCCGCGCGCCTGGCGCAAAAACTCGAAGCGGACTGGATCGTGGTGCATGTCGCATCAGCCCAGGGCCGCGGCGCCAAGCGCTATCTGACGGCCATGAAAACCCTGACCCTGGCCAGCGAATTCGGCGCCGACACGGCAACACTGCCGGGCATGGACGTCGCCGACGCGCTGGTCGCCTGTGCCCGTGAGCACAACGCCAATCGCCTGGTGCTCGGCCACCATCCGCGCCAGGCGTGGCGGTTCTGGCATCAGTCGGTCAGCGACCGGATCAGCCGCCATCACCCGCAGATTGATCAGATCGTGATAGCCCACGGTGCAGTGCCGGGGCCTGCGCCTGCCATCGAAAAACCGACACCTGCACCGGGCAGAGTCCTGGCCTATCTGTGGGCCACACTCGCCTGTTTCGCCGCCAGCGCCATTGCTGCATTGCTGCTGCAAGTGTTCGACCTGGCCAACGTCGTCATGCTGTTTTTGCTCACCGTGGTGTTGGTGGCCCTGCGTTACGGACGTGGCCCGGGCGTCTGGGCCGCGATGCTGGCGGTGCTGTGTTTCGACTTCTTTTTCGTGCAGCCGCGCTACTCGTTTACCGTCACTGACACCCAGTATTTCTTCACCTTTGCACTGATGCTCGGCATCGCCCTGATCACCGGGCAACTCACTGCGCGGCTGCGCCACGAAGCACGCACCGCCGCCGCGCGCGAACGGCGCGCCACCTCATTGGCGCGACTGGCTCGCGACCTGTCGGCGGCGCTGACGGTGGAGCAAATCAGTGAAGTCGCGCTGCGCACCTTCAGCGGTGTATTCGAAGCACGCGTAGGCCTGGCGCTGCCGGACGCCGCCGACGGCGTGCACAGCGTGGGCGCGGGCGGGTTGCCGATTGACGAGAGCATCGCCCAATGGACCTACGACCACGGCCAGGCCGCCGGTCACGGCACCGACACCTTGTCGGCGGCCAAAGGGTGTTACTTGCCGCTCAAGGCACCGATGCGCGTACGCGGCGTGCTGGTGCTGGAGCTGGCCCAGAGCGAACGCTTGAGCGATCCGCAGGAGCGCCGCCTGCTGGAAGCCTGCATGAGCCAGTTGGCGATTGCGCTGGAGCGGGTGCATTTCGTCGAAGTCGCGCAAAGCACGCTGGTGCAGATGGAAGGCGAAAAGATGCGCAACACCCTGCTCGCGGCAATATCCCACGACCTGCGTACCCCTTTGACCACCCTGATCGGTGCCGCCGACACCGCCCTGCCCCACGCCCCACCAGGCCCGCTGACCGAGTTGCTGCACGGCATCCATGAACAAGCGACGTCAATGCAGCGGCTGATCGAAAACCTGCTGGACATGGCCCGCATGCAGGAACGCGGTGTGCGCCTGAACCGGCAGTGGCATTCGCTGGAAGAAATCGTCGGCAGCGCACTGCGCCAGTTACGTGAACCTCTGGCGCAACACTGCGTGCACACCGCACTGGACCCGCGGTTGCCACTGGTGGAAATCGACGCGCTGTTGATCGAACGGGTGCTGGTCAACCTGTTGGACAACGCCGCCAAATACACCCCGCCAGGCAGCAGCATTACCGTCGCCGCCCGCTCTGCTGCGGACACCATTGTGCTGGACGTCAGCGACAACGGCCCGGGCCGGGCGCCGGCCAACCTGTTCGAACCCTTCACACGCGGCCAGCAGGAATCATCCGTCGCCGGCATCGGCCTGGGCCTGGCACTGGCCAAACGCATCGTCGAAGCCCACGGCGGGCGCATCGAAGCCAACGCCATTGAGGCATGCGGCATGCACTTCATCATCACTTTACCGGCGGGCACACCCCCGCCCATGGAAGCCTTATGAGCACCGCACGCATTTTGATTGTTGAAGACGAAGCCAATATCCGCCGCTTCGTCGGGATCGCCCTGCAAGATGAAGGTTTTCAGGTGTTCGAGGCCGACAGCGTCAAACGCGCGCTGATCCATGCCGCCAGCCGTCAACCGGACCTGGTGATCGTCGACCTCGGCCTGCCGGATGGCGATGGCAAACAACTGATCAGTGAACTGCGCGGTTGGTTGGCAGTGCCGATTCTGGTGTTGTCGGCGCGTGATCGCGAAGAAGAGAAAGTTGCCGCCCTGGACGCAGGTGCCGATGATTACCTGACCAAGCCGTTCGGTGTGCCCGAGCTGCTCGCACGCATCCGCGCCCAGCTGCGCAGGCATGGTCAGACCGGCACCGTGGCAGCGACCAGCAAGGTCGCGTTTGGCGATATTGAAGTCGACCTGTCGACCCACGAGGTATGGCGCCAGGGCCAGCCTGTGCATCTCACCCCCATCGAATACCGCCTGCTCTGCGCGATGATTCGCGGCCAGAGCCGGGTACTGACCCACCGGCAATTATTGCTGGAAGTGTGGGGCCTGGATTACGTGGACCGCGCCCACTATTTGCGGGTGCACATGGCGCACTTACGGCAAAAGCTGGAAGAGGACCCGGCGCAGCCGCAGCATTTCATTACCGAGTTGCAGGTGGGGTATCGGTTGATGGGGTTGTAAAAAGGCGTTCGGCGACAAAGTCCACAAATACGCGGATTTTTGGCGAGAGATGCCGGCTCGAGGGCCACAGCGCCCAGAACTGGCCCTGGTCATCGGAATGCCCGTCCAGCACGGTTTCCAGCTGTGCCTGCGCCAGCGCGTCCCGGGCCAGAAAGTCCGGCACGTAGGCTATGCCATGCCCATCGGTGGCGGCCATGAGCATGGCTTCCATGTTGTTCAAGGTCAGCGCAGTAGGAAGGCGTAATTGGGTGATCGCCGGGTTGGCGGACAAGGTCCATTCCATGACTTTGCCGGTGGTTGCAAAGCGATAACGCAGGCACTGATGGCGCTCAAGATCACCGAGGGTTTCCGGACGCCCGTTAGCACGCAAGTATTTGGGTGATGCGCACAGTAAAAAGCGAAAAGGTCCGAGTTTACGGGCCATCAACGTCGAATCGGCGAGGCCGCCGCTGCGAATCACCACGTCGAAGCCCTCCTCGATCACATCCACCAGGAGGTCGTTGAAATCCAGCTCCAATTCAATCTCCGGATAGGCTTGCCTGAACGCGAGCAGGTGGGGAAAGAGGAAGCGATAGCCGATGGTGGGCAGGCTGACCCGCAATTTGCCGCGCGGGGCCTGCATGGCATGGGAAAGCATGGCGCGGGCGTCCTGCAGGTCATCGAGAATTTTCCGACAACGATCGTAGAACAATTGACCTTCGGCAGTCAGGCTGACCTTACGCGTGCTGCGGTGCAACAGCCGGACATTCAACGATGCCTCCAGCTTGACCACATTTTTGCCCACCGCCGAGGCGGAAATCCCCATCGCCCGCGCCGCGCCTGTGAAGCTGAGTGCTTCTGCGGTTTTCACGAAGGCGATCACACCACTGAGATTATCGGTCACACCATTACATCCTTATCGTCCGCTATGAACGGAATGTAGGCCTGTTTATCGGTAATTACATCCTGATTAGAGTCTTTATCTTCATAGAACGTTAGGAATGTACGCGATGAACACAGTCGAACCCGCCCATGGTCGCTATTCGATTCTGGCAGCCATTTGCCTGGCAGCCCTGGTGCTGCCCATGAGCTTTACCGGCGGCGCGGTGGCGACGCCGTTTATCGGCCAGGCATTTGCCGCCCACCCCACGCAACTGGTGTGGGTCACCAACGCGTTCATGCTCAGTTTCGGCAGTTTGTTGATGGCCGCCGGCACCCTCGCCGACCGCTATGGGCGCAAGCGCTTGTTCTTGTGGGGCATGGCGCTGTTTACCGTGGCCTCCCTGCTGCTGGCCGTGGCGCCGGGCATTCTTTGGCTGGATATAGTGCGCGGGGTGCAAGGCGTTGCGGCGGCCATTGCGTTGGCCAGTGGCTGTGCGGCGCTGGCACAGGTGTTTGATGGCCATGCCAGGACGCGTGCCTTCAGCCTGCTGGGCACTACTTTCGGCGCGGGCCTGGCGTTTGGCCCGCTGCTGTCGGGGCTGCTGATCGAACACTGGGGCTGGCGCGCGATTTTCCTGGGCACGGCATTGCTGGCGGGGCTCTCACTGCTGTTCGCCGTGCCCAACATGCGTGAGAGCCGCGACCCGCAGGCGCTGCACCTGGACGTGGCCGGCGTGCTGACCTTTTCGGCCATGCTGGTGAGCTTGACCACGGCGGTCATTCTGGCACCGGAACACGGTTGGGGCTCAGCAACTACCCGGTATCTGCTGGCGGCAGCAGCGGTGTTTTTGCTGGTATTTATTCGGGTTGAAAATCATACGAGCCAACCGATGCTCGACCTGCGGCTGTTTCGCTTTGGGCGCTTTATTGGTGTGCAGTTGCTGCCGATCGGCACCTGTTACTGCTATATCGTCCTGATCGTACTGTTACCGCTGCGGTTTATGGGTGTCGAAGGCGCCAGCGCATTTGAGGCGGGTTTAATGATGCTGGCGCTGTCCGCACCCATGCTGGTCGTACCGATTATTGCCGCAACGCTGACACGCTGGCTGTCGGCGGGCGTACTGTGCGCCGTTGGCCTGTTGATTGCGGCTGCGGGCTTGTACGGGTTGAGCCTGGCCAGGATCGGCCAGCCGTTGCAGACCGTCGCCGCACTGCTGGTCATCGGGATCGGCACGGGCTTGCCGTGGGGTTTGATGGATGGCCTGGCGATCAGTGTGGTACCCAAGGAGCGCGCGGGCATGGCGGCAGGCATTTTCAATACAACCCGAGTCGCCAGTGAAGGGGTGGCGCTGGCAATCACGGTTGCCCTGTTGAGCGCACTGGTTGCCCATCATCTGCCCGCAGGCACTGCGCAGGACGCGGCAGTGCTTGCCCAGCAGTTGGTCATGGGCGACGTCCGAGACGCCAGTGCAAACATCCCACTGGAATTGCTGCGCACGGCCTACCTTGCGGGCTTCAATACCTTGCTGCAATTGCTGGCAGGACTCACCCTATCTACAGCGGCGGTGGTCTTTGTGTTCCTGAGCCGACGCGAAGTTGCGCCAATAGTCGCGGCGCCGACCGTTGAGTCGCTGCGCTGAATCGCAGGCAAAAAAAAGCCCGCTCAATGAGCGGGCTTCTTGTGGTGACCTGGCGTTCAGTGTTCCAGATTACCGAATATGGCGCAGCGGACGGGACTCGAACCCGCGACCCCCGGCGTGACAGGCCGGTATTCTAACCGACTGAACTACCGCTGCGCGTAACACTTGAAGCGAATGGTGGGTGATGACGGGATCGAACCGCCGACATTCTGCTTGTAAGGCAGACGCTCTCCCAGCTGAGCTAATCACCCTTCGTTTCGGTGTGGGCGCATCATACAACAAAAAAACGTAATGTGTTGATTTAAATGCAATTTATTTAAAAAAACTTCATCTCGTGATTGTTTGCCGTATTTCGGACAAAAAAAACCCGCTCAATGAGCGGGCTTTCTGTGGTGACCTGGCGTTCAGTGTTCCAGGTTACCGAATATGGCGCAGCGGACGGGACTCGAACCCGCGACCCCCGGCGTGACAGGCCGGTATTCTAACCGACTGAACTACCGCTGCGCGTAACACTTGAAACGAATGGTGGGTGATGACGGGATCGAACCGCCGACATTCTGCTTGTAAGGCAGACGCTCTCCCAGCTGAGCTAATCACCCTTCGCTTCGGTGTGGCGCGCATTCTACGGAGCGACCCTAAGTCTGGCAAGCACTTTCTTAAATCTTTTTTTTGAGGCCTTCCAATGGCTTAGGCAGGGTTGGCCTCAGCCCTGATCAAGAGAATAATGCCCCCCTTTGTATAAAGGAGAGACTCACCCCATGTGGTTCAAGAACCTGCTTATCTATCGCCTGACCCAAGATCTGCCTGTTGATGCCGAGGCGTTGGAAGCGGCAATGGCCACCAAACTGGCGCGCCCTTGTGCAAGCCAGGAGTTGACCACTTACGGTTTCGTCGCGCCTTTCGGTAAAGGTGAAGACGCTCCCCTGGTTCACGTCAGCGGTGACTTCCTGCTGATCGCCGCGCGCAAGGAAGAACGCATCCTGCCAGGTAGCGTGGTGCGTGACGCACTGAAAGAGAAAGTCGAAGAGATCGAGGCCGAGCAAATGCGCAAGGTCTATAAAAAGGAACGGGACCAGATCAAGGATGAAATCATCCAGGCCTTCCTGCCGCGTGCGTTTATTCGTCGCTCGTCGACCTTCGCCGCCATCGCGCCGAAACAGGGCCTGATCCTGGTCAACTCGGCGAGCCCGAAACGCGCCGAAGACTTGCTGTCGACCCTGCGCGAAGTGATCGGCACCCTGCCGGTACGCCCGCTGACGGTTAAAACCGCACCGACTGCGATCATGACCGACTGGGTCACCACCCAGAAACCGGCCGATGACTTTTTCGTCCTCGACGAATGCGAACTGCGCGACACCCACGAAGATGGCGGCATTGTGCGCTGCAAGCGCCAGGACCTGACCAGCGAAGAAATCCAGTTGCACCTGACCACCGGCAAAGTCGTGACCCAATTGTCCCTGGCCTGGCAGGACAAGTTGTCCTTCATGCTCGACGACAAGATGACCGTCAAGCGCCTGAAGTTCGAAGACCTGCTGCAGGATCAGGCCGAACAGGACGGCGGCGACGAAGCCCTGGGCCAACTGGACGCCAGCTTTACCCTGATGATGCTGACGTTCGGCGAGTTCCTGCCGGCGTTGGTTGAGGCACTTGGCGGCGAAGAGACGCCACAAGGCATCTAAGCCATGTGAAGATCAAAATGTGGGAGCGGGCTTGCTCGCGAATGCGCAGTGTCAGTCACTTAATAGGCTGACTGATTCACCGCATTCGCGAGCAAGCCCGCTCCCACATTTGATTGGGTTTCCAAGCAAACATAAGCACTCCCGAACTTACCTGATAACAAGGACATCCCCATGCGTGCTCTCGCCGCCTTGAGTCGCTTTGTCGGCAATACCTTCGCCTACTGGGTGCTGGTTTTCGCGGTCCTCGCCTTCCTTGAGCCCAGCTGGTTCATTGGCCTCAAAGGCGCCATCGTGCCGCTGTTGGGCCTGGTGATGTTCGGCATGGGGCTGACCTTAAAACTTGAAGATTTCGCCGAGGTCGCCCGCCACCCGTGGCGCGTCGCACTCGGCGTAGTCGCGCACTTTGTGATCATGCCGGGCGTGGCCTGGTTGCTGTGCCAGGCGTTCCACCTGCCGCCGGAAATTGCCGTCGGCGTGATTCTGGTCGGCTGCTGCCCAAGCGGCACGTCGTCCAACGTGATGACCTGGCTGGCGCGGGGCGACCTGGCGCTGTCGGTGGCAATCGCCGCCGTCACCACCCTCCTCGCCCCGCTGCTCACACCGGCGTTGATCTGGCTGCTGGCGTCGGCCTGGCTGCCGGTGTCGTTCATGGAGTTGTTCTGGTCGATCCTGCAAGTGGTGCTGCTGCCGATCGTGCTCGGCGTGGTGGCGCAACGTGTGCTCGGCGAGCGGGTCCGCCATGCCGTGGAGGTGTTGCCGCTGGTGTCGGTGGTCAGCATCGTGATCATTGTCGCGGCGGTGGTTGCGGCGAGCCAGGCGAAGATCGCCGAGTCCGGCCTGCTGATCATGGCCGTGGTGATGTTGCACAACAGCTTTGGCTACCTGCTGGGCTACTTCACCGGTCGGTTGTTCAAGCTGCCATTGGCACAGCGCAAATCGCTGGCGCTGGAAGTGGGCATGCAGAACTCCGGGCTGGGCGCCGCACTGGCCAGCGCGCACTTTTCGCCGCTGGCGGCGGTGCCGAGTGCGCTGTTCAGCGTCTGGCACAATATTTCCGGGGCTTTGCTGTCGACTTACTTCCGCAGAATGAGCGAAAAGGAAGACCGTCGCGCTTTGCAGAACACGCCAAAAACTTGATCGCCTGATCAATATTCGGCACTCTACCGAGCTTCGCGGGGACGACCTCGCGACGCTTTCAAGCGCTAATTCCGGGGACGACCCCAGCTATAGTTTGGAGGTCATCATGTCCTGGATCATTCTGTTTTTTGCCGGGCTGTTTGAAGTCGGCTGGGCGGTCGGCCTGAAGTACACCGACGGTTTCAGCAAACCGCTGCCAACGGCTCTGACCATTGCCGCCATGGCCATCAGCCTCGGCCTGCTGGGGCTGGCCATGAAGGAACTGCCGCTGGGCACCGCCTATGCCATCTGGACGGGTGTGGGCGCGGTGGGCACGGTAATCGCCGGGATTATCCTGTTTGGGGAATCCATGGCGTTGTTTCGGTTGGCGAGTGTGGCGTTGATCATTTGCGGGTTGGTAGGCCTCAAGATCAGCGCCTGAGCCACTATCGCTTTCGCGAGCAAGCCCGCTCCCACACTCAACCGCGTTCGCTTGAACAACTCGGTCAACTGTGGGAGCGGGCTTGCTCGCGAAGGGGCCCTGACAGGCAACAAAAAACTACCTGACACTCCCCCGCAACACCCCTACTCGCTCCTGCAACTGCGCAGGCGTCGCCGCCTCCACCGCAACAGGCTCGCCCGCCACCAACGTGACATGCGACCAGATCCGATGAAAGAACCCCTTGTTCGGATCGCGACTGAAGAAACTCCCCCACAACCCCTGCAACGCCATCGGAATCACCGGCACCGGTGTCTCTTCGAGAATGCGCGTCACGCCACCACGGAAGTCATTCATCTCACCGTCGGCCGTCAATTTGCCTTCCGGAAAGATGCACACCAACTCCCCTTCTTTCAGGTACTGGGCAATCCGCATGAAAGCCTTTTCGTAGATCTGGATATCTTCGTTACGCCCGGCAATCGGAATCGCCCCGGCCGTACGGAAGATAAAGTTCAGCACCGGCAAACGGTAGATTTTGTAGTACATCACAAAGCGAATCGGCCGACGCACTGCGCCACCGATCAACAGCGCATCGACGAACGACACGTGGTTGCACACCAGCAAGGCTGCGCCTTCATCCGGAATCAGTTGCAGATTGCGATGCTCCACCCGGTACATGGAATGGCTGAGCAGCCAGATCATGAAACGCATGGTGAACTCGGGGACGATCCTGAAGATATAGGTGTTGACCGCAATGTTGAGCAGCGACACCACCAGGAACAGCTCCGGGATCGACAGCTTGGCCACACTCAGCAACAGGATCGACACGATGGCCGAGACCACCATGAACAGTGCGTTGAGAATATTGTTGGCCGCGATCACCCGCGCGCGCTCGTTCTCGGCGGTGCGCGACTGAATCAGCGCATACAGCGGCACGATATAAAAGCCGCCGAACACACCCAGCCCAAGGATATCGAACAGCACCCACCACGCCTGTCCGTAACCGAGCACCGCCAGCCAATCGTTCGCCTGGACGTTCTGCGGGAAGCCGCCGGAGTGCCACCACAGCAGCAGGCCAAACACGGTCAGACCAAATGAACCGAACGGCACCAGGCCGATTTCCACCTTGCGGCCTGAGAGCTTTTCGCAAAGCATCGAGCCCAGCGCGATACCCACCGAGAACACCGTAAGGATCAGCGTCACCACGGTTTCGTCGCCGTACAACCATTCCTTGGCGTAAGCCGGGATCTGTGTCAGGTAGATCGCGCCGACAAACCAGAACCACGAGTTGCCGACAATCGAGCGCGACACTGCCGGCGTCTGCCCCAGGCCCAAACGCAGGGTGGCCCAGGATTCGCTGAAAATATTCCAGTTCAGCCGCAGCTCTGGCGTAGACGCCGCCGCGCGCGGAATGCTGCGGCTGGCCAGATAACCCAGCACCGCCACACCGACAATCGCCGCCGCCACGATCGGCGCGTAATGGGTGGACGACATCATGATCCCGGCGCCAATGGTGCCGGCCAGGATTGCCAGGAACGTGCCCATTTCCACCAGGCCGTTACCGCCCACCAACTCATCGTCATGCAGGGCCTGGGGCATGATCGAGTACTTGACCGGGCCGAACAGCGCCGAGTGCGTGCCCATGGCAAACAGCGCCAGCAGCATCAGTTCCAGGTGATTGAACAGGAAGCCCGTGGCGCCTACGGCCATGATCACGATCTCACCGATCTTGATCGCACGGATCAATGCGTCCTTGTTGAATTTCTCGCCAAATTGCCCGGCCAGCGCCGAGAACAGGAAAAACGGCAGGATAAACAGCAGGGCGCACAGGTTGACCCAGATGGAGCGGTCACCGTCGAGGGTGAGTTTGTAGAGAATCGCCAGGATCAGCGACTGCTTGAAGATATTGTCGTTGAAGGCGCCCAGTAACTGGGTAACGAAAAACGGCAGGAAACGCCGTGTTCGCAGCAAGGTGAATTGTGAGGGGTGGCTCATCGTCCGTGTTCCTGCGTGGCCTGAAGGCTTGGATTGTCAGGCCACGACTTTACCTAATCTCGCTTACTTATTCCCTAGCCCCGCAATGCAAGGCGAAACAAAAAGCTCACCTTTATAGGCGCCCTGCACGGTGCGCTTGGCGACGATCAGCCACATCAGCGCCAATGCCACCACCAGCACAGTGCCAAACACACTGAAGAAACCCAGGTGCAATACGCTCGCAAGCTTCAGCGTGGCCAAGGCGTAAACCCCCAATGGGAAGGTAAAACCCCACCAGCCGAGGTTGAACGGAATGCCCGCACGCAGGTACCGCAGGGTAATCAACACGGCGATCAGCATCCACCACAAGCCGAAACCCCACAGGGTGATGCCCGCCACCAGGCCAAGGCCGTTGGCCATCTCGCCGACACCGGGCAAGCCGTTGGCCGCGAAGATCGCCGGTGCATCGCCGCCCAGCAGCAGCATGCCGAGGGCGCCGGTGCCGATGGGGCCAAGCGCCAACCAGCTCGACGCAGCCATATTTGCGTGGGGCAGTTTGTGCAGGGCCATGCGCAACATCAGGATGGTCAGGATGCTGAACGCCACTGGCAGGGAAAACGCCCACAACACGTAGCTGGTCACCAGCATCACCAGTTGCGAATGGGCGTCGACCAGGTGCGGCGCCAGCAGGCCACCGCTGGCTGCAGCGACTTCGGCCGCGACCACGGGCAACAGCCACACGGCCGTCATCTGGTCGATGCTGTGTTCCTGGCGGGTGAACATCATGAACGGGATCAGTACACCGCAAGCCAGGGCCATCGCCACATCCAACCACCACACCGCTTCAGCCAACGGTATGACATCGCTGCCCCAGCGTGGCAGGCCGAACAGCAGCAAGCCATTGAGAATCGTCGCCAGGCCCATCGGGATGGTGCCGAAGAACATCGAAACCGTGGAGTGCCCGAAAATCCGCCGCGCCTCGTTGAAGAACATCACCCAACGGGCGGCATACAAGAGGCTGAACAGGACAAACAGGCCAATGGTGAACATCCAAAGCCCTTCGGCAATGGCGTGCAAGCCGGGCACACTGAAGGGCAATTGGGCCAAGGCCAACGCCAGCACGCCGGTGCCCATGGTCGCGGCAAACCAGTTGGGGGTGAACTGGCGAATCACTTCCCGAGGACGGGTCAAGTGACTGAAGGGTTTATAGCTGATGCTATTGGAGCAGGTCATAATGGTAATCCTCTTCCTCGCATGAGGTTGAAACCATCATAGAACCTGAACGAATATCTATATAACGGGTAATATCTCTAACTGTTATCTGTTTTACCGATATAGCGATATTTCCTATACCGCAGTTCTGGCTCGCCCCGAATCCTGCAACATCAAACCGACCAGCGCACTGAGGGCCAGCACAATCAGCACGGCGCCGTAGCCATCGGTGGTGGCGATGAGGCCAAACACCCGGCTAAGGTTACCCGCCAACAGCGCCGGCACGCAGAACGCCAGGTAGCTCAATACGTAAAACGCAGACATCAAGCCCGCCCGTTCATGGGGCAGCGCCAACCCCACGATACTGCGCACACTGCCCATGAACCCGCCGCCGAAACCCAAGCCTGCGATGACACTGGCGACAAAAAACAGCCACAGACTGGCACTCTGCACGGCGACCAGCAGCAACGCCACACCCGCCGCCAACAAGACCGCCGACAGCCGCATGAGCTTGTCTGCCGCACGCGCGCGCAGGCTGTAAATCATTACCGCGCCACTCAGGGTTACGACTGCCACCAGTCCGCCGCCAATCAGGTGCGAGGTCGAACCGGTCGCAGCCCGCACAAGCGAAGGGGCCAGGGATGAAAAGAACCCGCCCAGCGACCACACCGCCACATTCAGCGGCATCGCCAGCCACAAGGCACGGCGCGCTTGCTCCGGCACATGCAGGGTCGGCGCCAACGACTTCAAGGCACCGGGTATGCGGCTGACGGTTTCGGGCAAGCGTAAAATGCAGACCGCCTGAAGAGCCATCAACCCCAGCAGTGTGAAGTAAACCAATTGAGTCGGGCGTGGTGCGAACTCCACGAGCAAGCCGCTGCCAAGGCCGCCACTGGCCATGCCCAGGAGTGGCGCCAGGCTATTGAGCATTGGGCCGCGCAAACGGTCGGTGTCCAGCAGCGTGGCACTCAGCACCGCCGTTGCCGTGCCTGTCGCGAAACCTTGCAACGCGCGGGCGGCAATCAAGTAGGCGGTGCTGTCAGCGTTGATAAACAGCAGCATCGCCAGCATATTCAGGATCAGTGCGACGAAGATCACCGGCTTGCGCCCCAGGTAATCCGACAGCGAACCCACGGTCAACAACGCCGCTAACAGGCTCACCGCGTAAACGCCGAAAATCACCGTCAGCATGGCCGCGGAGAAATGCAGGCTGTCCTGGTAAACCTGATACAGCGGAGTAGGCGCGCTGGACGCAGCGAGGAAGGTCAACATCGTGATGACCAGGAACGCCAGGCTGGAACGTTGAGACATGACGCTAGACATAAGCACACTCCGCTAAAGCTAATATTTTGCTTTTGCGGAGTGTGCTACTGGCAAGCGCTTAAAGCAAATTCTTTGTGTTAAGGTTTTACGCATGGCGATAAAAGAAGGCCTCCGCCCGGGAGGCCGTAGTGCCCGGGTACAAGAATCAGTGCATAACGCCGCGCGCGAACTGCTGGAGGCCCATGAGCGTTCCAGCGTTACCGTGCCGATGATTGCTGCGCGCGCGGGCGTGACGCCCTCGACGATCTACCGGCGCTGGGGCGACTTGTCCGCCCTGCTCGCCGACGTGGCCTTGGAACGCCTGCGCCCGGACAGCGAGCCCGCCAACACCGGCACCCTTCGCGGTGACCTGCACGCCTGGGCCGAGCAATACCTGGATGAAATGAGCTCAGAACCGGGTCGCAACATGATGCGTGACGTGCAGTGCAGCGTGACCCCGGGGTACTGCGTCAGCATCCTGAGCGGGCAGTTGCAGACGATTGTCGATCGCTACCAAGGCGCCACACCACCGCCGCCGAGCGTGGACCATCTGATCAACCTGCTGGCGGCGCCGACGGTGTTTCGCATTCTGTTCTCAACCGCACCGTTGACGGTACAAGAGCTGCACGCGCTGATTGAGTTGGCACTGAACGCCTGAAGATCCTGCACAAAACCCAATGTGGGAGGGGGCTTGCTCCCGATGAGGGTGGACCAGTCACTGAATAGGTTGACTGACCCACTGCCATCGGGAGCAAGCCCCCTCCCACATTTTTTATCCGTGTGTGATCGCAGCTTACGTACGCATCCCGCGCCCGCTCACCAGCAACCGCGCACAACTGACATACAGCACCACGGTGGCCACCAGCATGAAGGTGATCGCCACGCTGATCTTGATATCCGATACGCCCAGGATGCCGTAACGGAAGGCGTTGACCATGTGCAACACCGGGTTGGCCAGCGACACGGTCTGCCAGAACGGCGGCAGCAAGGTGATGGAGTAGAACACCCCGCCCAGATAGGTCAGCGGCGTCAGCACGAACGTCGGGATAATCGAAATATCATCGAAATTGCGCGCAAATACGGCGTTGATAAACCCCAGCAGCGAGAAGATCGTCGCCGTCAGTACGACCACCAGCAGGGTGACCCCAAGGTGATGCACCTGCAGGTGGGTGAAGAACAATGACAGCAAGGTCACGATCACGCCGACCATCAAGCCACGCAGCACGCCACCCAGGGTGTAGCCGATCAGAATGGTGTGGGGCGAGACCGGCGACACCATCAGTTCTTCGATGGAGCGCTGGAACTTGCTGCCGAAGAAACTGGAGACCACATTGCCGTAGGAGTTGGTGATCACCGACATCATGATCAGGCCCGGCACGATGTACTCCATGTACGTGAAGCCACCCATGTCGCCGATCTGGCGGCCGATCAGGTTACCGAAGATCACGAAGTACAGGACCATGGTGATCGCCGGCGGCAGCAGCGTCTGCGGCCAGATCCGGGTAAAGCGCTTCACCTCGCGGTAAACGATGGTCTGCAGCGCGACAATGTTGGGTTGCAGTTCGGAACTCATACCGCCACCTTCGCCAGATTTTTCTCCACCAGGGACACGAACAACTCCTCAAGGCGATTGGTTTTATTACGCAGGCTCAGCACTTCAATGTTCTGGGCCGCCAACTGGGTGAACAGCGCAGTGATGCCCATGGCCTTGTCCACCTGGACTTCCAGGGTGTGGTCGTCCACCAGGCGGCTCGGGTAGCCGAGCAGTTGCGGCGCCACCGACAGGTTGTTTTTCAGGTCAAGCAGGAAGGTTTCCACATGCAACTGGCCCAGCAGGTTACGCATGCTGGTGTTCTCGACGATGGTGCCGTGGTCGATGATGCCGATGTTGCGGCACAGTTGCTCAGCCTCTTCCAGATAATGGGTGGTGAGGATGATGGTGATGCCCTTCTCGTTCAGCTCGGTGAGGAAGGCCCACATCGATCGACGCAGTTCAATGTCCACGCCCGCGGTCGGCTCATCGAGGATCAGCAGGCGCGGCTCGTGCACCAGCGCGCGGGCGATCATCAGGCGGCGCTTCATGCCGCCGGACAGCGAGCGCGAAGGCACGTCACGCTTGTCCCACAGGCCCAGCTGAGTGAGGTACTGCTCGGCGCGTTCCTTGGCGATTTTAGCCGGGATGCCGTAGTAGCCGGCCTGAGTTACAACGATGTCGAAGGTCTTTTCGAACTGGTTGAAGTTGAACTCCTGGGGCACCACGCCGATGGAACGTTTGAGCGCCGCCGGGGATTTGTCCAGGTCATGCCCAAAGATATTCACCGTGCCGCTGGTCTTGTTGACCAGGGTCGAGAGGATACCAATGGTGGTGGATTTGCCGGCACCGTTGGGGCCGAGCAAGGCGAAAAAGTCACCTTCGGCAACGTCCAGATCGATACCACTCAGGGCCTGGAAACCGTTGCCGTAGGTTTTGGTTAGCTGCCGGATGGACAGAGCGGAACTCATATCGGAATACGCACCAAAGAAGGGAATAGAAAGAATAGATGAGGGCGCGGCCCAGGTAGTTCAACGGCGGCGCATGACAGGCATGGTGCTTGCCTGCGCCGCACAAGTACAGTCACCCGTATTAATAGTAGGTATTAAGTCAACGCAGTCATCACGGCTTTGCGGTAGGCCGGGCGTTCCTTAAGGCGCTGGTACCAGGCCTCTAGATGGGGCATTGCAGGCCGCTCGATGGGCATTTCAAACCAGGCGTAGATAAAGCTGCCCAAGGGGATGTCGCCCATGCCGATCGCATTGCCCGACAGGTAAGGTTGCGTCGCCAGCGTTTTGTCCACGGTGCTCAAGGCATCGATACAGGCCTGGCGCCCGGCATTGATGCTGTCCCAGTTCTGCTTTTCTGCGGGAGTGCGCAGGATGCCCCAGAACACGGCCTTGAACGGCTCAGCGAGGGTCGAAGTGGTCCAGTCCATCCATTTTTCGGCATTGGCCCGCGCTTTCAGGTCGCTCGGGTACCAGCTCGACGCCTGCTTGGCGCAGAGGTAACGCACGATGGTGTTGGACTCCCACAGCACAAAGTCGCCATCTTCGATCATCGGCACCCGGCCATTGGGGTTCAACGCTCGGTATTGCGGCGTGTCGACCACACCAAAAGCCCCGCCCGCATCAATCGCTTCATAGTCCAGGCCGAGTTCCTCGGCGCACCAGAGTGCTTTCCTGACGTTTGATGAATTTTTACGACCCCAGATTTTCAGCATGACCGCGCCTTATCGTGAATGAACATGGCTTGATGAACGCAGCAGCATACGCCGCTTCACGCGCGGCTTAAATCGGAGTGCATGTCAGCCAACACGATCGGCATATCCTCGGCAAACAGGTGCGGGTAACACTGCTGAATATGAGCGAAGAAAAACGCCTCGGGCACGTCGGAAAACTGCCCGTGGTCCAGCACATATTCCATCGAGCGCTGCCCCTGGCGATTGAACGCGTGAAACACGCTGTCGTTGATGCCATCGAATTCCAGCGGTGGTACATCGAAGACGTCGCACAGTTGCTGATTAAACGCCGGCGTGGCCTTGACCCAACGGCCGCGCAGGTAGAACTCTGTATAGCCGTGCATGGCGAACACATCACTTTTGAGCAACGCGATCAGGCGTGGCGTCGACAGGTGATTGCGCACGTCCGCCAGACCGATGCGCGCCGGTATACCGCAGTGACGGGCACAGGCGGCAAGCAAGGTGGCCTTGGGCACACAGTAACTTTCACCGGCCGCCAAGGCGAAGCTGGCGCGCAAGGTGCCTGGGTCGCGGCTGAAGGTGTAAGGGTTGTAGCGAATCGCCTCACGTACGGCGTAATAAAGACTGACTGCCTGGTCACGTAAATCCGCACTGGGACCACGGTGTTTTTCGGCGAACTCCACCACCGCAGGGTGGTCACTATCGATGAAGCGGCTGGGATTCAGGTACGTATCCATGAGCTTTATCTCCGAAGGAAGCCTGGAGTGTAACGACAGGTCTGCCGTGGAGATAACGACGATTCGGCCAAATGTCGGCGCCTGGTGATGGTGCTCCCAGTACAACTCGTTACACCCTGATCACCGCGCTTTTTCGGATGCCGACTAAGCTCCATGGTGGTTTCGCCCCTGGTTTCACGGAGGATTGAATATGCTGTTGTTGTGGATACTGGTTCTGGTGGTCGGCATTGCCTACCTGGCACACCGCCGCACCGCGCCCCTGCCCGCCCTGGGCGTGGTCGCCGTTTACCTGCTGGCGATGGGCGCCTGGAGCCACGCACCGGGTTGGCTGCTGCTGATCTTCTGGGTGTTGATCGCCGTCGTCGCGGCGCCCTTGCTGTTGCCCGACCTGCGCCGCCAATACTTCACCAAGCCGCTGTTCAGCTGGTTTCAGAAAGTCCTGCCGCCGATGTCCGAGACCGAGCGCGACGCGATTGATGCCGGCACCGTGTGGTGGGACGGCGAACTGTTCAGCGGTCGCCCCGACTGGGACAAGTTGCTGGCCTACCCCAAGGCGCAACTGACCGAAGAAGAGCAGGCATTCATCGACGGCCCCACCGAAGAACTCTGTGCGATGGTCAGCGACTGGGAAATCGGCCAGGCCATGGACCTGCCGCCCGCCGCCTGGGAACACATCAAGACCCATGGTTTCTTTGCGCTGATCATTCCCAAGGAATACGGCGGCAAGGGCTTCTCTGCCTATGCCCACTCCCAGGTCGCGATGAAACTCGCCACCCGCAGCGGCGACCTGGCATCCACTGTCATGGTGCCCAACTCCCTCGGCCCGGCCGAACTGCTGCTGCATTACGGCACCGATGAGCAACGCAACCACTACCTGCCCCGCCTGGCCCGTGGCGATGATATCCCGTGCTTTGCGCTGACAGGCCCACTGGCCGGCTCCGACGCCGGCGCCATGCCCGACACCGGCGTGATCTGCAAAGGTGAATGGGAAGACCAGGAAACCCTCGGCCTGCGCCTGAACTGGGAAAAACGCTACATCACCCTCGGCCCGGTGGCGACGTTGCTCGGCCTGGCCTTCAAGGCCCATGACCCGGATCACCTACTGGGCGACAAAGAAGACCTGGGCATCAGCCTGGCGCTGATCCCGACCGACACCCCCGGCGTGGAGATCGGCCGTCGTCACCTGCCCCTGGGCGCCGCTTTCATGAACGGCCCCAACTCGGGCAAAGACGTGTTCATCCCCCTGGAATTCCTCATCGGTGGCCAGGAAATGCTCGGCAAGGGCTGGATGATGTTGATGAATTGCCTGTCGGTAGGCCGTTCGATCTCCCTGCCCGCCGTCGGCACCGGCGCTGCCAAGTTCACCAGCCTGGTGACGGGGCAATATGCCCAGGTGCGTGAACAGTTCAACGTACCGCTGTCGGCCTTCGAAGGTATTCAGGAAGCCCTTGCGCGCATCGGCGGCAACGCCTGGCTGATGGACAGTGCGCGCATGCTTACCGCCAACGCCGTGGACCTGGGGGAGAAACCCTCGGTGCTGTCGGCGATCCTCAAGTACCACCTCACCGAACGCGGCCGCGAGTGCATCAGCCACGCCATGGATGTACACGGCGGCAAGGGCATCATCATGGGCCCGAACAACTACCTGGGTCGCAACTGGCAAGGCGCGCCGATCTTCATCACCGTGGAAGGCGCGAATATTCTCTCGCGCAACCTGATGATCTTTGGTCAGGGCGCGATTCGCTGCCATCCGTTCGTGCTCAAGGAAATGGCCCTGGCCGGTCGTGAAGACCATGACCAGGCGCTGAAGGAGTTCGATGGCCTGCTGATGCAACATATCGGTTTTGCCGTGAGCAATGCCGCCAGCACGCTGGTGCTGAACCTGGGCGTTGGCCACTTTGAGAAAGCCCCGGGCAACCGCTTGAGCCAGGGATACTTCCGCGCGCTGAACCGTCAGGCCGCAGCATTCGCCCTGCTCGCCGACCTGAGCATGATGTTGCTGGGCGGTGAATTGAAACGACGCGAACGCCTGTCGGCGCGCCTGGGCGATGTACTGAGCCATATGTACCTGGCGTCGGCGGCGCTCAAGCGTTATCACGACCTGGATTCGCCGGACCATCTGGAGCCGCTGTTCGCGTGGGCCATGGAAGAAAGCCTCGGCGAGTCGGAGCGTGCGCTGGATGAACTGCTGAGCAACTTCCCGAACAAGGTGCTCGGCTGCCTGCTGAGGGTTATCGTGTTCCCGTTCGGGCGTCGTCATACCGGGCCGTCCGATGCACTGGACGCCGAAGTGGCTGCGGTGATCGGTCGCGCCAAAGGCGACCCGACCCTCGAGGAGTTGCTGGCCGGCTGCTATCGCCCGCAATCGGCGGAAGATCCTGTCGGCGCCCTGCAACATGCCTACGACCTGCTTGGCGCCAGCCATCCGCTGCAGAAAAAACTGCATGCCGCGTTGAAAAGCGGCCAGGTCAAACCGACTGCCGGCGAGCATGCCATCGATGCTGCCCTGCATGCCGGGGTGCTGCAACCGGCCGAAGCGCAAACCCTGCGCGATGCCGAAGCAGCGCGGCGCAAGGTGATCGACGTGGATGATTTCAGCAAGGAAGAGCTGACCCAGGCTGAGGGTAAGGTCCGCTGATACCAGCGGTCATATAAAAAAGGGCGCGAGAGGCATATACTCTCGCGCCCGTTTTTGCTTTAGAGGACTTATCTCGTGTCCAACGTCGTTGCCGATCATCTCGTCTTGCTCGACCACTTGCGCAGCATCCTGGTTGCCGTCGGCGAAGCCGAACAGGTGCCCGAGGAAAGCCACACTTTGTTCATGGAGCGTTTCGACGAGTTGCGCGCCCTGCTGCCGATCGATCCGATCGAAAGCCAATACCTGGGCCAGGACCTGATGAGCCAGGTCATCCTGCGCTACCCGCAAATTGCCCACCTGGTGCCGCGCGACCTGCTGTGGTTCTTCGGAGGTGACTGCCTGCACTTCATGCCGGACGACGAACTGGACCTTTATCAGGCCCTGGAAGAACGTCGCTTTGAAGCCGGACAGAACGACGAACCGTTCGACTGGAACCAGGAAAAGCAACTGTTGGCGATGCCGCAAGATCAGAGCACCCACTGATCTCGGCTGACACACTGTTTTTCTGTGGACGCTGGCTTGCCTGCGATGCAGGCGACTCGGTCGGTCATTCAAACCGAGGCGATGTCATCGCAGGCAAGCCAGCTCCCACACAAGCCAGCACCCGCCACTACCGTCGGCGCAATGTCGGCTCACGCGCCATACACTCCACCAGATAATCAATAAACACCCGTAGCTTCGGCGGCAGATACCGTGTGGGCGAATGCAGCAACCACGCCTCGCCATGGTAGGACGCAATAAAATCCCACTCCGGTAATACCTGCACCAAACGGCCCTCTTCCAAAGCATGGCGCGCGGTGAAATACGGCAAACTGCCAACCCCCACATGCTGCAACACCGCATCCAGCCGCACCCCGGTGTGGTTCGCCGCATACCGCCCGCGCACGCCCACCGTCACCGCCTTGCCACCCTGGCGGAATTTCCAGCGAGAATCGCCCGGTGTTTCACCGAGGTAGATGCAACTGTGCTCCAGCAAGTCATGGGGATGGCCTGGCGTGCCATGCTCGGCCAGGTACTGCGGCGTCGCACACAGCAAGTGTTCAATGGGCAACAACTGGCGGCCGACCAATCCGGGCGGTGGGCTATCGGTGATGCGGATGCTCAGGTCGACATTGTCGTCGATCAGGTCCACATGCCGATCCTCAAGGATCAGCTGTACATCGACCTTGGGATAGCGCCGCAAGAACTCCGGCATATGCGGGTGCACCACAAACCGCCCGACGGCCTTGGGTACGCTGACCCGCACCAGGCCCTCGGCTTCATGGGTGAACTGGCCGCTGACTTCCATCACCGAACGCGCCGCGTTGACCATCTCCTGGCAGCGTTTGAATACCTCTTCACCGCCCTCGCTCAAGCGTAACTTGCGTGTGGTGCGTTGCAGCAAGCGCGTGGCCAGGGCTTGCTCCAGGCGCGAGATACTGCGACTTACCGCCGAGGGTGAAACGCTCAGTTGCCGCGCGGCTTCGGAAAAGCTGCCGGTTTCCACCACTTTGACGAAAATCGCCATTTCACCCAGCAACGGCAAAGGAAGATTGATGCTCATCACGCACAGGTCCATTGATATTTGAATGGATTATCACTCATCAGCGCACTATTTATACTGCCCGCAGAACCTTGATGCGGATGTAGATAATGACCGAGCGCCTGTTTTTTACCCACGACCACCTGACGGCCGAGCTTGAAGTGCTGAGTTGTACCCCGCACGAAGGCCAGTTTGCCGTCACGTTGCAATCAACGATTTTTCATCCTCAAGGTGGCGGGCAACCGTTTGACACCGGCTGGCTCGGCGACAGCCAGGTCGTGCGTGTCACCCAGGAAGCCGACCGCGTGGTGCATTATGTCAGCCAGCCCGTGGAACTCGGCCCGATCACCGCGCGGGTCGATGCGCAACGCCGCTCCCTTTACACGCGCCTGCACTCCGCTGGGCACTTGATTGGCAATGCCGGTGAAAGCCTGGGCTGGATGCCGATCAAGGCTCATCACTGGCCGGGCGAATGCAAAATCACCTTTATCCGCGGGCAAGCGGCGCAGGCCATAGACGCCGAGACGCTCCAGGCTCAAATCAACCAATGGATCGCCGCTGACTACCCGCGCCACATGGTCCTGGCAGACGGCACCCGTGAAGTGGGCTTTGGCGAATTGCCCGCCTACGCCTGTGGCGGTACACATGTGCAGGCCTTGAGCGAGTTGGGCCAGGTGACGATCCTCGGCCTGTCGGAGAAAAAAGGCGCGCTGTCAGTGCGCTATAGCCTGGATTAAAGCGCAATCGCCCCCGGCCGACCCGGCTCCACCACAAACGACTTAAGCGTCGACACGGTGGCCTGTGGGTCACGCGGGTCGGTAATCACGCGAAAGTGGGTCAGCATGCTCGAAGCCTCCAGCTCCACCGACACATAGCCGCGTTGTCGACTGTCGAAGAACTTTACATGCGGGTTGAGCGGCAGGATCTGGCTGAACGCCTCAAAGGGCGGGCCATCGGAGGTCACTGAGCTGCCGACGAATTCGGTGGCCACAATCTGCGAGTCCGGGTTGTTGGCGTCGGCATGCAGGTCGGTGGTCCAGAACGAATGGATATCACCGCCCCAGAACACCGGGTTCTTCACCTGATGACGCTCGATGGACGCCAGCATGCGTGAGCGGTTCGCCATGTAGCCGTCCCAGCCGTCTGTCCAGTGGCCCATCTGGTGGCTGGTCAAATCGCGCTGGATCAGTGGCGCTACCAGCAAGTCCTGAGCGATCACATTCCACTGCGCCTTCGACTGCGCAAACCCCTGGTCAAGCCAGGTTTCCTGCTGCCAGCCGAGCATCGTGCGACGGGGGTCGCGCAGGTCGGCGCAAGTGTTGGCAGCAATGTGCCCCTGATGACTGCCATTGGCCTGGATGCAGGGTTGTTCGGAGCGGTACTGTCGGCCATCCAACACATGGAAACGCGCCAGCCGGCCGTAGTCCAGGCGTCGGTAAACGCGCATGTCCGGACCTTTGGGCAGGCTGCTGGCGCGCAGCGGCATGTGTTCGTAAAAGGCCTGGTACGCCGCAGCCCGTTGCTGGAGAAATTGCGTTACTGGAATCTTCGGGTCCTGGGACCAACGGTTGGCGTAGTCGTTCTGCACCTCGTGATCATCCCAGGTCGCCACGCTCGGCGCTGCGGCGTGCAGGGCCTGCAAGTCCGGGTCGGTTTTGTACAGCGCATAACGGTTGCGGTAGTCGCTCAAGCTCACGGCATTACCGCTGCCATGGGGGCGAATGATCTTGCCTGAGTCCGCAGCAAGGGAACTGTCGTAGATGTAGTCGCCAAGGAAAAACACCAGGTCGGGTTGCTCCGCCGCCAAGTGGCGATAAGCACTGAAGTAACCGCGTTCCCAATGCGAGCAGGAGACAAACCCCAGCCGTGCCGACGCCATGGCCTGCAGCGGCGGCGTCGTGCGCGCCTGGCCCACCGCGCTCTGTGCGCCGAGGCCTTCGAACTGGTACCAATACGGCCTGCCCGCCTCCAGCCCCGCCACCTCGACATGCACCGAATGGGCGAAATGTTCGGTTGCCATGACCTCACCCTGTTTCACGATGCGCTGCATCGCCGCATCGCTGGCCACCCGCCAACGCACCGGCACGGCGCGGCTCAAGCCACCCCGCCCATCCGCTGCGTTAAACCACGGTGCCAGGCGCGTCCAGATCACAAAACCATCCGGCAGCGGGTCACCGGATGCCACGCCAAGGGTAAACGGATAATCAACCCCGGCACTGCGCGCAAAGGGGCTGAGAATCGAAAACGCGGTGGCGATGGCAAGACCACTGAGTACCCGCCGCCGATCATGGTCCACTGCACCAGTCACACTCGGCGCTCCCAGTCACCGCGTACGGTGGCGAAGCCGAGTAAGTCCTCATACACGCCGTTCTTGAGAAACGCTTGGCGCATACAGCCCTCATAACGCAGGCCGATTTTCTCCATGACCCGCGCCGATTCCTTATTGCGGCCAAAACACTGGCTGCCCACCCGCTGCAACCCCAGTTCGGCAAACCCGAAATCCATCACCGCGCTCGCCGCTTCAGCCGCATAACCCTGGTTGCGACAGTGCGCCGCCACCCAGCCACCCAACTGCCCATAGTGATGACGAGGGTTAAGTCGCAGGCTGACGATGCCGATCAACACACCGGTTTCACGTACATGCATACCCAGGCTCAACAACTCACCCGCGCGGTATTTTTCCGCATTCCCGGCAATAAAACCCTGCGCCGTTTCCAGGGTGTAGGGCGACGGGATATTCGCCGTGTTGTCGGCGATTTTCGGCCCGTTGGCGAGGTGGAACAGTGTCTCCGCCTGGTCCATTTCCAGCGCCCGCAATAGGAGTCGCGGTGTGGATATATGAGGCAATGCAGTGAACATACGAGCGGGCTCTCGAGATAAATTCTTCAAGCATGTACGCCCTTCGTGTCAATTTCATTACGTCATAAAACTGCAAGGTTAAACGCCTGTAAGACGCGTCCTAGAGCCTTTAAAACGTAAATTAATGTTAACCATTCGGTCATTTTTGACTGTTAGCGTGTCGCCCCTAATTCAATTACGGGGTAACAGAATGAGAACCTGGGATGAGCCCAAGAAACGCAAGGCGCACATTGAGTTGATCCCAATGATCGACGTGATGATGTTCCTCCTGGTGTTTTTCGTACTGGTGAGCTTGAACGTGATTCCGGCACTCGGCATGAAGACTCAATTGCCCAGCGCGAGCAGCTCACAACAACTCAAGCCGCAGAACAAATTCATCCTGACCCTGGGTCTGGAAGGCCAGTTGCAGCTCGACGGCAAGGACCTCGCGGTCGACGCTCTGGTGCCGGCACTGAAGGCGGCAGAAAAGCCTGATACCAAATCGACAATTATCGTCAACAGCGACAAAGGTGTGGAGGTTTCGCGCCTGGTGGAAGTCATGGACACCCTGCGCCTGGGTGGCTTTACCTCCGTGTCCATCGCCACGCGTAAGTCCTGATCATGTATGTACTGTTTCGTACGCGTCGGCTGCTGGGCAGTGTCCCGGCCCTGATCGCCCTGGTGCTGATTGCACTGGGTATCCAGTCCCAACCCCTGAAAATCCAGCCGCAGTACGACGAGTCGGCGGTTGAACTGGCCTTGGTCGAGCCGGAGCCCGAAGTGGTCCCCGAACCCGTGGTGGAGCAAGAGCCGCCACCGCCGGTCATCGAGGATGAAGAGGCCGAACCGGCCCCGCCGCCGCCACCGCCCAAGCCATTGCCAAAACCTGAACCCAAGCCCAAGCCGATCCCCAAGCCCAAGCCCGTCGTTGCTGCCAAGCCAACACCCACGCCGACGCCGGCACCTGCGGTTGCGGCGAAGCCGGTACAGGCTGCCGTCGCACCGACGCCTGCCCCGCCCGCCCCGCCGGCGCCGCCCAAAGTGGATGGCCTGGCGCTGGAAGGCGGCTACCTCAAGGGGTTGCGCAACGAACTGGACACTTACAAGCAATACCCCACCGGGCGCCAGGCGTCCCTCGAACGCCCCAGTGGCGAGGTGGTGGTCTGGTTGATGGTGGATCGACAAGGCCGCGTCCTGGACGCCGGGATTCAGACCCCGGCGCCCAGCATGCTGCTCAATCGGGCCGCTACCAATAGCCTGCGCCGCATCAAGCAGGTCAAACCGTTCCCCGAACAAGCCTTCGGTGGACGTAACGAGCAACGCTTCACCGCCACCTTCAACTACAGCGTGCAATAAGCACCCGACACCAGGACGACAGTGATGAGGTTCACCCGCATTCATCTGGCACTCGTTGCCGCTACGAGCATGACCCACGGAGTGGTCATGGCAGATACCAGCGACAGTGACGTCGGCACAATTGGAGTACAGGGCAAGGCAACCGCGGGGGGCGGTTACATGGTCCAGGAAGAGAGCGCCAAGGGCCGCTCGACCATCACCAAGGAAGCGTTGGACAAACAGACTGCCACCGGCAACGCCATCGACAAGCTCAAGTACACGCCAGGGCTGAACATCTCCAGCGAGGACAACACCGGCCTTTCGGGCTTTCGCTTCACCATGCGCGGGATGAACTCCGACCAGGTGGGTATGTCGGTCGATGGCATGCCGATCAACGACTCCGGCAACTACGCGCTGTATTCCAACCTGCTGGGCGACCCGGAAAACATCGACCAGATTTTTGTCACCCAGGGCTCATCGGAAGCCGACGGCCCGCACATCGGCTCCAGCGGCGGCAACATCGGTATCGTGACGATTCGTCCGACCAAGGAAACCGGAGCCTTCGTCAAACAGGTGGTGGGCAGCAACGCCACCCGCAAGACGTTTGCCCGACTCAACACCGGTGAAGTCAACGGCCTGAGCAACTGGCTGTCGGCCTCCCATACCGAAGGCCAGATGTGGCGCGGCTCGGGTGCCGTACGGGCTGACAAGGTGGAGTGGAACAGCTTCTTCGACGCCGGCAACGGCAACACGGCCAACCTGATCCTCAAATACCACGAGCAAGACAACAACAGTTACAGCCAGTTGACCAAGGCGCAGTTCCAGCAATACGGCCGCAAATACGACCCGTACCCGGCGACGCCGGCGGTGGGCTCCAACGGCAAAGTCAGCAGCTACTACGACCTGGCGCAGAACCCGTTCCAGACCTTTACCGCCGTCCTCAACACCCAATACAAGTTGCGCGACAACCTGTCCCTCTCGGTGATCCCGTATTACTACTACGGCAACGGCAGCGGCGTAGGCTCCTCCGCCTATGCGCTGAACAGCAGCTCGAACAAGGGTGGCGTTTTCGACCTCGGCAACCTGCCGACGGCGGCTCAATACAACGCCGACGGCTCCGCCACCACAGGCGTCTACTACCGTCCTTCGCGCACTCAGACCTGGCGCCCGGGCATCACCACCAAACTGAACTGGGACCTGGGCGACCACAGCCTGCAATTCGGCTACTGGTACGAACGCGCCCGCCAAAGCCAGACCCAACCGTTCATTGCCCTCAAGAACAGCGGCAAGCCAAGCGACACCTGGCCGGACGGCAGTTCCGTGGTCGATGCGAACGGCAACACCGTACAAGGTCGCGACCGCTACACCGTGACGCCTGCGCAAAAAGTCTGGACCCAGGACACCTGGTACATCAACTCGGACTGGACGCTGATCGCTGGCATTGCCTACATGAACGTCGAGCGTGAAGGCACCAACCACGGCAGCCTCACCGAACAACCGGGCAAAGCCAACCAGACCTACAACAAGTTGCTGCCCAACGCCGGCCTCAAATACCAGCTCGACGAGCGTGACCAGTTGTTCTACAGCCTGTCGCGCAACATGCGTATTCCGCAGAACTACGTGCTGTACGACAAAGGCGTCGGCTCCCTTGACGCCAAGCCGGAACTGAGCTGGAACCAGGAACTGGGCTGGCGCTACACCGGCGAAGACACCACCCTCGCCGCCACCCTGTTCTATATGCAGTTCAAGAATCGCCAGCTCACCTCCCTGGACAGCAACGGTGATTCGGCCGACATCAACGCCGGCACCGTCATCAACAAAGGCCTGGAACTGGAGTGGAGCGGCAAGCTGCCCAACCACTTCAACTACTACACGTCCTACACCTACACCAGCTCCAAGCAGCAGGATGACCTGACCGTCTTCAACGCCGGCAAGCCCATCGTGCTGCCCACCAGCGGCAAGCAGTTCGCCAACGTGCCGACCAACATGCTGGCGGCCAACCTCGGCTATGACGACGGGCGCTTCTACGGCACGTTCGGCGGCAAGTTCACCAGCAAGCTCTACGGCGACCTGACCAACGACGAAGCCATTTCCGCGCGCACCATTTTCAACCTCGGCGCCGGTATCTACCTGCCGGTCGACAAGAAAGTGGTCAAGGACGCAACCCTGCGCCTGAACGTCGACAACCTGTTCGACAAGAAGTACCTAGACGGCGTGTACACCACCAAGACCAACTCGGCGACCTACAGCGGTTTCCGCGATGGCGACCCGGCTTACATCGTGGGCCTGGACCGTACCGTCACGGTTTCCCTGGAAGCGAATTTCTGATTATTCACCTGAGAGGACAACACTCATGGACATGGACCTGCTTCACCAAATCACCTTTTATGTGATGTATGCCGCGATGGCGATTGCGATTTTCATCACCATCGAACGTGGCATCTACTTCGCCTACGTACGCCGCCAGGCGCGGGCCTTGACCGAAGCGCTGGGCGCCAGCGTGCACAGCGAACGCGACCTGCCACAAGCGCTGACCCGTCGTGACAGCCTGCCGCTGAACATGGTGCTGCCGATCCTGGCGCAGAAGGCGTCCCATGGTTCGCGCAAAGACCTGGACGACGAAATCGAAACCCAGTACCTGAAGACCCGCGCACCGCTGTCGCGCAGCCTGTGGATCATCGAAACCATCACCACCGCCGCGCCGTTGCTGGGCCTGTTGGGCACCATCCTTGGCATCATCGACACCTTCAAGGCACTGGCCAGTGCCGGCGTGTCCGACCCAGGCCAGATTTCCGGTGGTATCGGCACGGCCTTGTTCGCCACGGGCTTGGGTATCGCCATCGCACTGTTCTGCGTGGTGTTCCACAACTTCTTCCAGGACAGCCTGGAGCGCATCAACGACCAGCTGAAAATCCTGCTGATCCGCGCCGCCACCGGGGCCCGTGTACAGGGCGAAGTGCCGCACCTGGTGCCGACCCCGTTGCACACCCGCACCGCATGACCTGCAGGGCGGGCGCAGCAGGCGCCCGCCCTTCTTTTTGCCTGCCGAGACTCCTATGTCCCTATCGCTGAAGTTGCGTATCGCAGGCCTCACCGGCCTACTCCTCAGTCCGCTTGCCCAAGCGGACTTTTCGATTCCCGGGTTTGAACTGGTGCACACCGTGCCGGTGGACACCGCATTGGGCACCGCCGATTTGCGCCAGCCTGGCCCGGTGTGGATCGAGTTGTTTGACGGTGCGAAAAGCACCCTTGATATCGGCCAGTTCTACGCGGCCGACCATCCCGGCTCGGTGATGGACAAGGTCATCGAACACCTGGAAGCTGCCGGCAAACGCGGGGTGAAAATTCGCTTTTTGCTCGAAGAAAAAGGCATTCGGCTGTCGGAAGCGTCCACCCTGGAACGCTTGCGGGCGATCCCCAACCTGACCTTCCGCGTGCTGTCGTACGGGCAACTGAGCGGTGGGATCATCCACGCCAAATACATGGTGGTGGACGGCAAGCAGGCGTTTGTCGGCAGCCAGAACTTCGATTGGCGCTCGCTGGAACATATCCACGAGACCGGGCTGCGCATCAGCGATGCCACCGTGGTCAGCCAGGTTCAGGCGATCTTCAATCAGGACTGGCAAGCCCAGGCCGCCCTGGCAGATAAACAACCGGTGCCACTGCCTGCCGCAAGCCAGGCACCTGCGCGCACCGGCAACTATCTGGTGGCCAGCCCGCAACGCTACAACCCGCCGGGCGTGGGCGATTCACAGCTGGAACTGCCGCGCCTGCTGAGCGAAGCCAAGAAAGAAGTGCGTGTGCAACTGCTCGACTACGCGCCGCTGTCCTACGGACCGGACAGGACCCGTCCGTACTACGCGGTGATCGACAACGCCGTACGTGCTGCGGCAGCGCGAGGGGTGGCGGTCAAGCTGATGGTGTCCAACTGGAACACCGACAAGCTGGAACTGCCCTACCTCAAAAGCCTGGCCGTGCTGCCCAATGTAGAGATCAAAATCGTCACCCTGCCCGAGGCCAAGCAAGGGTTTATCCCTTATGCGCGGGTGATCCACAGCAAGACGATGGAAATCGACGGGCAAGTTGCATGGGTCGGCACCAGCAACTGGCTGGGCGGGTACCTGGATAACTCGCGCAACCTGGAAGTGGTGATGCACGACACGGCGATGGCCAAGCGTGTAGGAGAGCTGCATGAACAGTTGTGGGACGGGCCCTATGCCAAGCCATTGGAGGTAGCGGCACAGTATCCGGACCCTCATCCTGGCAAGCCTTGATGTGAAACGTGCGTCAACACCCGCCACACCCCTGTGGGAGCGGGCTTGCCTGCGATAGCGATGCACCCGTCACCGCCGGCTTCGACTGACACACCGCCTTCGCGAGCACGCCCGCGCCCACATTTGGATCTCTACAGTCCCGGCATTTAAGTACGACATTTCCCACACCAAGGTCTCCCTCTCCCGACCTTGGTGATGGTAGTGTGTGGAAATGTTTCTGACTTATTGATCAGAAACTCCTTACTTACTACCTGCAAAGGAATGCCTCCAGCAATGCACTTTCCCCTTAAAAAACTGGTTGCCGCCACCCTGTTCGCCGCCAGCCTCTCGGCCGTCGCCACACCGGCATTTGCCAACATCACCGCCGAACAGAGCGCGACAATTCTGAAGAGTTTCAACGAAACATCGGTCACCGATTTTCGTGGTTTCCTCGGCACCCTGGCCAAGGGCGACCTGGCGAAAACCGATGACGTCGGGCCGGCCATCAATGCCTTCCTGGCCAATAAAACCCTGACCGCCGACCAGCAAAATGAAATCAATCGCCTGCTGGGTATTTACACGCGAGTGAAATACGGCAAAGCAGCCCTCGAAACCCTGCGCGAGCTGGTGGAAATCCCGACCTTCAACGTCGACGGCCTGCCGCAGTACAAGAACCCGGAATTCCTCAAGATCGCCGACAAGATTCAGAGCCTGGCCAAGGCCTTCAACCTGAACTTCCGGAACATCGACAACCGCGTGTACGAAATCTCCCTGGAAGGCAGCGGCGATGAAGTGGTCGGCATTCACGCCCACGCTGACGTGGTACCGGTGACGCCGGAAAACTGGGTGCTCAAGGACGGCACCAAACTCGACCCGTTCAAGGTCACGCTGATCGGCGATCGTATGTATGGTCGCGGCACTGAAGATGACAAAAACGGCATCGTAGTGGCCATGTATGCAATGAAGGTCATCAAGGAAGAGAAGCTGCCGCTGGCGCGCAACTTCAAGCTGCTGGTGGACACCACCGAGGAAACGTCCGGCGACGCGATTCCTTACTACTTCGAACATAACCCAACGCCCAAATACAACCTGGCGCTGGACGGCGGCTACCCGGTGGTGATTGCCGAGAAAGGCTACGGCACCGTCATGGCGACGTTCCCGGTGCGCAAGGGTGAAGGCAAAGGCGCGGAAATCATCGCGATGACCGGCGGCATGGCCACCAATCAGATTCCGTCGGTGTCGGTGGCCACCCTGGTCAGCGACACGCCCGCAGAACTTGCCGCCAGCCTGCAAAAAGCCGGCGCGGAATACGCCAAGCGTAATGGCGGCGACTTTGAGGTCAACGCCAAGGTCGATGGCAAGCAGGTCAAACTGACGGTCACCGGCGTGTCCGCTCACTCGTCCGAACCGCAATCGGGCGTCAACCCGGTTGCACGCATGTTGGAGTTGATCCACAGCATCGACGGCAAGATCGCCCTCAAGCACAACCACATCACTGATGCCGCACGTTACGCCGCTGACAACTGGGGCCTGGATTACCTGGGTGGCAAACTGGGCGTTGGCTTCTCCGATGCGTTCATGGGGCCGCTGACCACCTCGCTGACCTTTGTCGGTCTGGATGACAAAGCCTTCAAGCTGGCGGTGAACCTGCGCGTACCAAAGGGCAAATCCCCGGCCGTGCTCAAGGCCGAAATTGCCGACAAACTCAGCGCCTGGGACAAGCAAACCAACGTGGCCGTGAACTTCACCTACTCGGTCGCCGAGCCGATGTACCGCAACCCTGAAGGTGAATGGGTGAAGGCCTTGTTGGCCGTGGCCAGCGAAAACCTGGGCATGGAACACAAGTTCGGCACTTCGGCCGGCGCCACCTCCGTGCATGAACTGCCCAATGGCGTGCAATTCGGCCTGGCGCGGCCGGAGGTCAAATACACCGGGCATACGGACGGTGAATTCAAGACGGTCGACCAGTTCCTGCTGGACCTGCAGATTGTCACTGAAATGATGGGACGTGTCGGGCAATTGCCGAAGCTCTGATTGGCAAAGCACCGGCTGTCGCCGTCATCACAACAACGCCGATCATCACTGATCGGCGTTGTTGTTATTGCGGCCCTGTAAACGACCCAAAAGGCATTCAGTACAGTGCAGGGCCTACTGCATCGGCTCGTTCACGGGTTTTCCTGTGGGGTTCAAGCACTGCAATGCCAGCGGGCGCGGGTCACCGTCGAGCAGGAGCGGTTCTTAATCCTCACCCAACTTCTGGGTGAAGCGAGAGGTCGCGGACTCATCCCACCACATCGAACAACGGCAGCGCCAGGTACAGCTTGATCACCACCGCATTGGTGATATCGATAAAGAACGCACCCACCATCGGCACGACCAGAAAGGCGATTGGCGACGGGCCGAAGCGTTGCGTCACCGCCTGCATATTGGCAATCGCAGTGGGCGTGGCGCCCAAACCGAAGCCGCAGTGCCCTGCCGCCAGCACCGCTGCGTCGTAGTGACTGCCCATGACCCGGAACGTCACAAAAATCGCAAACAGGGCCATCATCAACGCCTGTGCCGCCAACAGGATGAAAATCGGCAGCGCCAGCGCCGCCAGGTCCCAGAGTTTGAGCGACATCAAGGCCATCGCCAGGAACAACGACAGGCTGACATTACCCAGCACCGACACTTCACGCTCAAACACTTGGTGCCAGCCCAGCGCCGACAAGCCGTTGCGCACTACCACTGCAACGAACAGCACACACACAAAAGTCGGCAGCTCGAATGCCGTACCTTGAATCAAACCACTCAAAAACGTACCGACCTGCAGACTGATCGCCAGGAGCGCAAGCGTCTCAATAAAGGAGAACGGGGTAATCAAGCGCTCCTGATCGGGCTGCTCAAAGCCTTGCGGCAGGCGCGGTTGAGAATGCTCAACACCCGGCACGCGTACACGCTTGATCAGCAAGCGCGCGACCGGGCCACCAATCAAGCCACCCAGTACCAAGCCAAACGTCGCCGACGCGATCGCCAACTCAGACGCGGACGCCACGCCATACTTCTCACTGAACACTCCCGCCCATGCGGCTCCGGTGCCGTGCCCACCCGACAACGTGACAGAGCCGGCAAGCAAGCCCATGAGCGGGTCGAGCCCGAGCGCCGTGGCCAGGGCGATGCCCATGGCGTTCTGCACAACCAGCAGGGCAGTCACGACCAACAGGAAGAGACCCAACACCCGTCCGCCTTTTTTCAGGCTGGCAAAGTCCGCATTCAGGCCAATGGTGGCAAAAAACGCCAACATTAATGGCGCTTGCAATGACGCATCGAATCGAACCTCGACCCCCGTCAGTGCGCGCAACAACACAAGCAACGCGGCAATCAACAGGCCACCGGCGACCGGCTCCGGAATACTGTAGGCACGTAAAAAGCCGATTCGGGCCACCAGCCAGCGCCCCAGTAACAGCACCAGCGAGGCGGCGACCAAGGTTGAATAGAAATCGAGTTGGAACATCCGGGCAGCTCTCTGAAGTGAACACGCAGAACGGGCTGGCCAGAGTAGAGACAACGGAACAGGTACACACCCACCCGATATCAAATACAGATTATTCCTACGCGCTTCACTACACGCCCTACACACGATGTGTTTCCGTGGATAAAAATCAACACACACAAAAACGCCGATCATCACTGATCGGCGTTTTCGTTAAATATGGAGCGGGAAACGAGACTCGAACTCGCGACCCCGACCTTGGCAAGGTCGTGCTCTACCAACTGAGCTATTCCCGCAAATGGCGTCCCCTAGGGGACTCGAACCCCTGTTACCGCCGTGAAAGGGCGGTGTCCTAGGCCACTAGACGAAGGGGACACGCTACTGAAACACATGGTGTGTATTTCAGTGCCCAGAGGCCTCATCCGAAGACTTGGTCCTGGTTTCACTCAGTGCCGCCCGAAAGCCACACTGCTTGTAAATTGGAGCGGGAAACGAGACTCGAACTCGCGACCCCGACCTTGGCAAGGTCGTGCTCTACCAACTGAGCTATTCCCGCATATGGCGTCCCCTAGGGGACTCGAACCCCTGTTACCGCCGTGAAAGGGCGGTGTCCTAGGCCACTAGACGAAGGGGACACACGTACAACATTCACTCCCTACCGCATTTCGCTGTGTGCTTTACGCTGTAAGTGGCGCGCATTCTATGGATGGATTGAAAGGTCGTCAACCCCCAAGGATAAATTTATTTAAATCAATGACTTCGCCCTGCTTTCCAGGCCTTTGCGGGCAATCTGCCCGTCCGGGCTTTGACGCCTATATTCTGGCGCCCGACAAGGCGCTATAGTTCGCCTCAGCAAATGATGGCAATGTGCATCTATCCAGCGCGCCTTTACCTATATAGAAGAAACTACCTGGGCAACTGGTCGAACAATCCTATCCGCCGGATGGCCCAGTCACTACACTCCACAACAAACCCTATAAAGAGGTCACACCGGTGACACCACTCATGATCACCCTGCTGGTAGTAGCCGGGATCGTAATACTGATCGCCATTGGCTACATGAACCACATGGTGGAAAACAACAAACTGGAAAAGAAACGCACCGAGATCGAACTCAACGATCGGCTGCGTCGTTGCGGTGAAATTACCGAGACCTTCCCCGGCCAGTTGATGACTCCGAAGCTCAAGCTGTTGCTGACCCGCCTGGAGCTCAACGTCAACCAGCGTCTGTTGAACCTCAACAAGTCCAGCGCGCCGCTCAAGGCCCGTATCGCTGAGTTGAATGCGCTGATCGGCCAGGGCGAATCGATTCCGGTGGCCAACCCGCCGGCGCCGATCCAGACCGAAGCCAAGGCCAAGGATGTGCGTTTCCTGTTGGAAGCCCTCCACGGTCAAGTCACCCGTGCCGCCCAGGACGGATTCCTGCCGACCAACGAGGCCAAGCACTGGATCAAGGAAATTCGCCATATTCTCGTGCTGCTGCACATCGAGTTCTTCAACAACCTCGGCCAGCACGCCCTGCAACAAGGCCAGCCTGGCCAGGCACGCCTGGCGTTCGAGCGTGGCGTACAGTACCTGCGCAAACAGCCGGAGCCGGTACTCTATAGCGCGCAGTTGCAATTGCTGGAGAATCAACTGGCCCGCGCCAACTCTACGGTGCTGACCAACAGCGCGCCCGCCGAGGATGAAGTCAACGAGTTGACCGAAGGCCTGAAAGTAGTCGATGCCGACGCAGAGTGGAAAAAGAAAGCCATCTACGACTGATCGCCCTGCCTCGCATGTGGCGAGCTACTCGCCACATGCCATCACTTTGCATCTATCCGCACGGCCCCGACTAGCGTAAAAAAGTGCCCCTCACTCCGTGAAGTTAGAGGCCTGCTATGCCTGTTGCCGTGATTGATGGACAACCGCTGCACTATGTCGACCAGGGCACCGGCCCGGTCGTCCTCCTTGGCTCGAGCTACCTGTGGGACCGCGACATGTGGGCACCGCAGATTGAAGCCTTGTCGCAACAATACCGCGTCATCGTCCCCGAGCTGTGGGGCCACGATGAGTCAGGCCCGCTACCGGCCCAGACCCACTCCCTGGATGACCTGGCGCGCCAGGCCCTGGCCCTGCTGGACCAACTGGACATTGCACAGGTCAACCTGGTGGGCCTGTCGGTCGGTGGCATGTGGGGCGCACGCCTGGCATTACGGGCGCCTGAGCGCATCAACAGCCTGATATTGATGGACACCTACCTGGGCGCCGAGCCCGAGACCACGCGTCAGTACTATTTCTCGCTGTTCAAGATGATCGAAGACGCTGGCGCCATCCCGGAGCCGTTGCTGGATGTGGTCGCCCCGATCTTCTTCCGACCGGGGATCGATCGTGAGTCGGCGCTGTATCAGGATTTCCGCAAGGCCCTGAAGGCGTTTACCAAGGAGCGGCTGCTGCAGAGCATCGTGCCCCTGGGGCGCCTGATCTTCAGCCGCGCCGACGTATTGGATCAACTGCCACAGCTGGACGCAGAGACCACCCTGGTGATGTGCGGCGAACAGGACAAGCCTCGTCCACCCGCCGAATCCCAGGAAATGGCCGAGCTGATCGGCTGCAGCCTGATCCTGATTCCAGAGGCCGGGCATATCTCTGCCCGGGAAAATCCGGACTTCGTCAGCGAAGCGCTGCTGACCTTCCTCGCCAACAACGCCTGATCGCTCCTGCGCCCTTTGATCGCGGCCAACACGGCACGATCAAAGGCGGAAGTGCCCCACCATGCCCTTGAGCTCAGCCCCCAATTGCGCCAGTTGAATGCTCGACGCGGCGTTACCTTGCATGCTCAACGCCGATTGATCGGCGCTCGCGCGAATGCTGGTGACGCTGCGATTGATCTCCTCAGCCACCGAGCTTTGTTCTTCGGCCGCCGCCGCAATCTGCTGGTTCATCTGTTGGATCAATGACACTGCGGCGGCGATGCTGCCCAACGCACTCTCGGTCTCCAGGGCATCACTGACGGCCAGCTTCACCAATTCGCCACTCTGCTGAATCTGCTGTACCGATGACTGCGCCGCACTGCGCAAGGTGCTGACCAGCCGCTCGATCTCCTCGGTCGACTGCTGAGTGCGCTTGGCCAGCGCCCTCACCTCATCAGCCACCACCGCAAAGCCTCGGCCTTGCTCGCCTGCGCGGGCGGCTTCGATGGCGGCGTTGAGCGCAAGCAGATTGGTCTGCTCGGCCACGCTTTTGATCACGCTCAACACGGTGCCGATGTTCTGGATTTCCGCACTCAGGCTCTCGATACTGGCGCTGGCACTGGTGCTCGACGTTGCAAGCAATTCAATGCGCTGCAGGCTCTGGCGCACCACATGCTGACCGCTTTCGACCTTGTCATCGGCGGTCTGCGCGGCTTGCGCGGCCTCTTCGGCGTTGCGCGCCACGTCATGCACCGTGGCCGTCATCTGGTTCATCGCCGTGGCGACTTGCTCGGTCTCTTCCTTCTGGCTGCTGACTTCAACATTGGTTTGCTCGGTGACGCTGGACAGGGAATGCGCCGAGCTGGCCAATTGCTCAATCCCCGCCTGCAAGCCGCTGACCATCTGGCTCAGGCCATTGCCCATCTGCTGCATCGCCTGCATCAACTGGCCGATCTCATCACGACGGCTGACTTCCATCCGCCCACTCAGGTCCCCGGCGGCAATCTGCTGGGCCACGGTGATCACACTGCGCAGGGGCGCGACGATCAACCGGGTGATCACCCACGCCGCAATCAACCCCACCAACAGTGCCAGGGCTGAGGAACCGATGATCAGCAACGCGCTTTTTTTCAACTGCGCCTGCATCGACTGATCTTCGGCGGCGTACGCCTGGTTGACCCGGCTGACCACTTGATCGGCGCGGTCATGCAACTGCTTGTAGACGACTTTTTCCTGAGCCAGCAACCCGGTGTATTCGCCGAGTTTTTCGCTGAACGCGGCAATATGCCCGGACACTTCGTTGAGCACGGTCTGGTAACCCGCATCCTTGACCGACGTTTTCAACTGTTCGACCTGAGCCAGCGCCTGGTCGGCCTGCTCGATCCTGCCTTGCTCGGCATTGTCGGCATCCGCCTTGCGGCTCTGATCCAGGCGCACCCGCGCTTCATTCATGGCTTGCAGCATCAACCGCGACACCTGGCTGACCTGCCCCGCCTGCGCGATAAACTCGGCGCCGTCCTTACCCTGGCTTTCCTTGAGGCCATAGGCCCCATCATCGGCCAAACCGGCCTGCAATACGTCGAGGTTATTGGCCACACTGGACACCGACCAACTGGCCATCTCGAGGGCCAGGTCCTTGGTCTGGGTCAACTCGACAAACTCATCGAACGCCTTGCGATAGGCGGCCAACGCCTGCTCAACATCGCTCATCACCGGTACATTGGCGGCGGACTGGGCTTTTAACGTGGCCGCCAGGGCCGCCAGCGCATCGACGCTTTCATGCAGGGCGTCGACAGCTTTGGGGTCAACGTGCAACGCATAGTCCTGCTCGATCAAGCGCACCTTGAGCAAGCCACTGTTGAGCGAAGACATCGCCTTGAGGCCTTCAAACCGCTGCCCCACAGTTTGCAGGGACCACACGCCAATGGCCGCTACCAGCGCGGTCAGCAGCAGCACCAGGGTGAAGCCCAAGCCTAGTTTTTTCGCCATACCGAGGTTGGCAAAACGTCGTTGCACGGCCGAAATCATTGCACTTGAATCCTCTTGCAATGGCAGATGCCATCAAGCCTGGTTTCCATGCTGGGAGATTCGCAACGACGAGCTACCGGCACAAGACGTTGGCGCCACAATAATGGCAAAAAGCTACATGCTCGTCGTTTTCAGAATGGTCGAGGTCGATCTTGCAGGCCCCATGGCGCGGAACAACGCCAGCGCGCGCTGATCATCAGCATAGGCCACATTGATGCGCAGCCAGTCACTTGCTTCACCTTTTGGATTAAACAGCGCACCGGGCGACAACAAGACGCCGAGTCGCCGGGCACAGACCTGCAACCGTGAAGGATCGCCCACACCAGGCCGCGCCCACACAAACATACCGCCGGCAGGCACAACAAACACTTCCCACTCCTCATCCTCCAGCACCTGCAGGGTCGCGGCCATCTGCGTGTTCAAGCGCTTGCGCAGGCGCTGCACCCACTTGCGGTAAGTGCCATTGGCCAGCAACGTGGCAACGACCGCTTCGGCAAAACGCGAGGTGCCGATGCCGGTCAGCGTCTTGAGGCTGGCCATTTGCGCAATGATCGCCGCGCCGGCACTGACGTAACCCACGCGCAACGCACTGCTGAGGGTCTTGGAAAAGCTCGAGACATAGATCACCCGGTCATCGTGGGGCAACGCCGACAGCCGCGTGCAACTGGCGTGCTGCAAGTCGCCATAGACGTCCTCTTCAATGATCAGGAAGTCTTCGCTACGCGCCAGTTGCAGCAAACGCTCGGCTATCGCACGGCACAGGCTGGTACCGGTGGGGTTGTGGTACAGGCAATTGATGAACAGGCACCGGGGGCGATGGCTTTGCAGCAGCGTCTCGAGCACCGGGATATCCGGGCCACCCACGGTGCGCGGGACTTCCAGCAACGTGACGCCGTGGCGCTCCAACTGCCGATAGAGGTTGGCATAGCCCGGCGTCTCGACCACTACCGTGTCGCCGGCCTTGAGCAGTGTGCGTATCAACAGGTCCTGGGCGTGGCCGGCGCCGTGGGTCGTAAGGATGCAATCGAGGCGAGTGGCGACTTTTATCTGGGTCAGCCGCTTGAGCAGTTGCTCACGCAACGCCGGCAGCCCCAGTGGCGTGCTGTAGTTGAAGAGGCCGGCGGTGTCGGTACGGCTGATTTCGCGTACCGCGTAGCAGAGGTCGTCGCTTTCACGCCACGCGTCCGGCAACCAGCCGCATCCCAGTTTCAATTCGCCCAACGGGCCTTCGACGAAGGCGCCCCACGCCAGTTCCGCCCCCTCGTACCAGTGGCTTTCAAGGGAAACAGGCGGCTGGGCCACCACAAATCCCGAGCCCTGCCTTGAGGCCAATAACCCCTGGGCCACCATTCGCTCGAATGCCTCGATCACGCTGGACTGGCTAAGCAGGTTATCGAGGGCCACTTGCCGGATGGACGGCAAGCGCGTGCCGGGGCTCGCGCCGCTTTTGCGTATCCATTGCGCCACCGCGCTGACGATTTGCTGCACCACCGGTACAAGGGCTTGTCGATCGATCCCTAAATCCATGAGCCACTCACTTCAACTGTCTGTTATTCAACCCCAAACAGTTAAGCACAGAAGCCCGCTCATGCCGGTCGCCAACCTTTATTAAAGTATTGATTTTATTGACTTATTTACCTGCTGATACACATTCTGACGAGGCCTTGTGCCAGCCATGGAAACGCCCCACAGCGTCCCTGGCCTTTTCGAAGAGTGCGCGACCTTGAGTCCTAGATAGCCGTCGCGCCGCCATCCACCGCCAACGCTTGGCCAGTGGTAAATGCGGCCCCATCACTGCACAGGTACAGCACAGCGCTGGCGATTTCCTCAACTTTGCCAATACGCCCGACCGGGTGCATGGCGGCGGCAAATTCTGCCTTGCGCGGGTCAGCTTCATAGGCACGACGGAACATGTCAGTGTCGATCACCGCAGGGCAGACTGCGTTCACGCGAATTTTTTTCTTCGCGTACTCAATGGCTGCCGACTTGGTCAGACCGATCACGGCATGCTTGGACGCGGCATAGATGCTCATCTTCGGTGCAGCACCCAACCCCGCCACCGACGCAGCGTTGACGATCGCCCCGCCGCCCTGGGCCAGCAACAGCGGTAACTGATACTTCATGCACAACCACACGCCCTTGACGTTGACGCCCATGATTGCATCGAACTCGTCCAGTGTGCCGTCGGCCAACTTGCCCTTCTCGATCTCGATCCCGGCGTTGTTGAAGGCATAGTCAAGGCGCCCATAAGCGGCGACGGTCTGCGCCATCAATTGCTGCACATCCGCGTCCAGGGTGACGTTGCAGCGCACGAACAGCGCCTCGCCACCCGACTGTTGGATCAACGCAACCGTGCCCTCGCCGCCCGCCACGTCCAGGTCGGCGACCACAACCTTCAAGCCTTCTGCGGCGAACGCCAGCGCGGTAGCGCGGCCAATACCGGCGGCGGCGCCGGTCACCAGGGCGACCTGGCCGGAAAACGTCATGCTCATGGGGGATGTCCTATGGAAGAAATAGCCGTGAGACGAGTCTAGCCAACGGCGCGGCGGGCGCGTCAGCACTATCAGAAGGCCGGTGGGTGCTGCATGAATCGCAGTGATAAGACCGCACGACTCACTATCATCCAAGTCTATCGGCAGGCATTCGCCCCCCTCTAATAACCTTGCCCCCAGACCGTTCAGGGTCTATCACTCAAGGTCCACTTCTTGAAGAGCTCTTGCCATGACTGCCCAGACCAACCGCCAGTTCCTGCTCGCCAAACGCCCGGTCGGGGCGGCCACGCGGGAAACCTTCACCTACCAGGAAGTGCCAGTCGGCACGCCTGGAGACGGGCAAGTGCTGGTGCACAACGAATACCTGTCGCTGGACCCGGCCATGCGTGGCTGGATGAATGAGGGCAAGTCGTACATTCCGCCGGTAGGCATTGGTGAAGTAATGCGGGCGTTGGGCGTAGGCAAGGTGATTGCTTCGAACAATCCGAAATTTTCGGTCGGCGATTATGTAAATGGCGCGCTGGGCGTACAGGATTATTTCCTTGGCGAGCCACGGGGTTTCTACAAGGTCGACCCTAAACTCGCCCCCCTGCCCCGTTACCTGTCAGCCCTCGGCATGACGGGCATGACCGCCTACTTCGCCCTGCTCGATACCGGCGCCCCCAAGGCCGGCGAAACCGTGGTGATTTCCGGCGCCGCCGGTGCGGTCGGCAGCATTGCCGGGCAGATTGCCAAGATCAAAGGCTGCCGCGTGGTGGGCATCGCCGGGGGCGCCGACAAGTGCAAGTTCCTGGTGGATGAACTGGGCTTCGACGCAGCCATCGACTACAAAAACGAAGACGTACCCGCCGCCCTCAAGCGCGAATGCCCCAAAGGCGTGGACGTGTATTTCGATAACGTCGGCGGCGATATTCTCGACGCTGTGCTCAGCCGTCTGGCATTGAAGGCGCGCGTGGTGATCTGCGGTGCGATCAGCCAGTACAACAATAAAGAAGCCGTGAAAGGCCCGGCCAATTATTTGTCGTTGCTGGTCAATCGCGCGCGCATGGAAGGCTTTGTGGTGATGGACCATGCCGCGAACTTTGCTGCGGCTGGGCAGGAAATGGCCGGCTGGATGGCGCAGGGCAAGCTCAAGAGCAAGGAAGACATTGTCGAGGGGCTGGAGACGTTCCCGGAGACGTTGATGAAGCTGTTCAACGGCGAGAACTTTGGGAAGTTGGTGTTGAAGGTCAGCTGACAGACCACGAAACCGGGTGTGGGCAGGTCAATGTGGGAGCTGGCTTGCCTGCGATAGCCTCAACTCAATATCACTGTAGGACCGAGTTGCCTGCATCGCGGGCAAGCCCGGCTCCCACAGTTGACCGCAAACCGGTCAGGCGATTTCGGCAACCACTGCCGCCAGCGCCTTCGCCGGGTCCGCCGCCTGGCTGATCGGGCGACCGATCACCAGGTAGTCAGAACCTGCATCCAGTGCCTGGCGCGGCGTCAGAATACGACGCTGGTCGTCCTGCGCACTGCCCGCCGGACGAATCCCCGGGGTCACCAGTTGCAGCGACGGGTGAGCCGTCTTCAAAGCCTTGGCTTCCAGTGCCGAGCACACCAGACCATCAAGGCCGGCCTTCTGCGCCAGGGCCGCCAGGCGCAATACTTGCTCCTGAGGCTCGATATCCAGGCCGATACCGGCCAGGTCTTCGCGCTCCATGCTGGTCAGCACGGTGACACCAATCAACAGCGGTTTGGGGCCGCTGCGCTGCTCCAGCACTTCGCGGCAGGCGGTCATCATGCGCAGGCCGCCGGAGCAGTGCACATTGACCATCCACACGCCCATTTCGGCAGCGGCCTTGACCGCCATGGCCGTGGTGTTGGGGATGTCATGGAATTTCAGGTCGAGGAATACTTCGAAGCCTTTGTCACGCAACGTGCCGACGATTTCCGCGGCGCAACTGGTGAACAGTTCCTTGCCGACTTTGACCCGGCAAAGCTTCGGGTCCAACTGGTCAGCCAGCTTCAGTGCGGCGTCACGAGTGGGGTAATCCAGGGCGACGATGATAGGAGTCTGGCAGACGGACATTGGAATGGGCTCTCAGGCAAGTCGAAATCGGCGCGGATTGTAGCGCAAGCAGCGCCGTTGCGGGATCCGATGATCGGTAAATACTGTTCAACCACGCTACAGCCGCCATTCAGGTCAATTGTGTCAGAACTGATACATTCACGACATGCCCCCAACACGCGCCGCCTCTAGCCTCGCGCACATGACCGCCCGTCCAGCACTTACAGCCGTGGAGCTGGGCGCCTATGCTGACAGCAACAACCCAGGCAGATGATCGCACTATGCATACCCCTACCGTCTCTGTAAACGAAGAGCAAAAAGGCGCGGTGCTCGCCGAAGACAAGCGCTGGAATACCCGTGCGCTGATCGTCGACGACGATGTACCGATTCGTGAGCTGCTGATCGATTACCTGGCGCGCTTCAATATTTTCGCCGTCGGCGTGACCGACGGCGCCGCCATGCGCCTGGCCATGCAAGCCGAAACCTTTGATGTGGTGGTGCTCGACCTGATGCTGCCGGGCGAAGACGGCCTGTCGCTGTGCCGCTGGCTGCGCACTGAGTCGGACATCCCGATCCTGATGCTCACCGCCCGTTGCGAGCCTACCGATCGCATTATCGGCCTGGAACTGGGCGCCGATGACTACATGTCCAAACCGTTCGAACCCCGTGAACTGGTAGCACGCATCCAGACCATCCTGCGCCGAGTGCGCGATGACCGCACCGAACAACGGGCCAACATCCGGTTCGACAACTGGCGCCTCAACAGCGTATTGCGCCAACTGGTGGCCGACGACGGGCTGGTCGTGCCGCTGTCCAACGCCGAGTTTCGGCTGTTGTGGGTGTTTATCGAACGTCCACGTCGCGTGCTGAGCCGCGAACAGTTGCTGGATGCCGCCCGTGGTCGTTCCATCGAAGCGTTTGACCGCAGCATCGACCTGCTGGTCTCGCGCCTGCGCCAAAAGCTGGGGGATGACCCCAAAGCACCGCAATTGATCAAGACCGTACGTGGCGAAGGCTACCTGTTCGACGCTCGAGACATCGGCTGATGCGCGCCACCTTCAATACGCTGTTCGGAAGGCTGTTCGGCGTACTGCTGGTGGCCATTGTGCTGGCCCATGTGCTGGCGTTCTTTTGGTTTCACCACTATGGCCCGCCGCCGCCACCGCCTCAGGAAACCTTTGTCGAGCAGCCGGACGGCACCATGACGCCGCTGCCCCGGCATCATCGCCCGTGGTTTGGTGGCCCCGTGGTGCCGCTGACGTTTCAGTTTATCTCGCTGATCATCGCCGCCTGGTACGGCGCCAAACTGTTGAGCCGGCCGATCCAGCGCCTGAGCGCCGCCGCCGAGCGCTTAAGCCTCGACCTCGACAGCCCGCCGCTCAACGAGTCCGGGCCGCGTGAGGCACGCCAGGCTGCATCGACGTTCAACCTGATGCAAAAGCGCATCCGCGAACAGGTCAGCCAGCGCGCGCGCATGCTCGGCGCCGTCTCCCATGACCTGCGCACCCCGCTGTCACGCCTAAAGCTGCGCCTGGAACAGATCGAAGACACCAAGCTGCAAGGCCAGATGCGCCAGGACCTGGACGACATGATCGGCATGCTCGATTCCACCCTGAGCTACCTGCACGAACAACGCACCAGCGAAACCCGGCATTGGCTCGACGTACAGGCGTTGGTGGAGTCTCTGAGTGAAAACGCCCAAGACCAAGGCGCCGACGTGCAATTTTCCGGCACCTGCGTGCCTTTGCAGGTGCAGCCGATGGCCCTGCGTTCATGCCTCAATAACCTGATCGATAACGCCCTGCGCTATGCCGGTACGGCGCGCATAGAACTGACCGACAGCCGCGAAGCCCTGGTCATCCGTGTCATCGACCACGGGCCCGGGATTGCAGCGGATAAACGTGAGGCGGTGTTCGAGCCGTTCTTTCGTCTGGAAGGCTCACGCAACCGCAACTCCGGTGGCGTCGGCCTCGGCATGACGATTTCCAAGGAAGCGGTGGAACGCCTCGGCGGCCGCCTGAGCCTGGAGGAAACCCCAGGCGGCGGCTTGACGGCGGTGATGTGGCTGCCCCGCGCTTAAGAGCGCCACATTAGCCCTCACCCAGTCTTTACAGTGGCTTGTCTTCGCGGCGAACTTGGGCCTGGGTCGCACTCCAATCGGTCAACAGGCTGTAGGCCACCGCCAGCAACGTCGGGCCGATAAACAGGCCAATAAAGCCAAAGGCGATCAACCCGCCGAACACGCCCAACAGCACGATCACCAGCGGCAAGTTGCCGCCTCGGCTGATCAGGTACGGCTTGAGTACGTTGTCCACGCCGCTGATGATGAACGTGCCCCATACACCGAGGAAAACTGCGTAAGTGTAATCGCCCTTCCAGGCCAGCCAGGCCGTGGCCGGTATCCACACCAGCGGCGGCCCCATGGGGATCAGGCTGAGCAGGAAGGTGACGATGCCCAGCACCAGCGCGCCCGGCACGCCGGCGATCAGGAAACCGATCAGCGCCAGCAGGGCCTGGGCGGCCGCCGTACCGATCACACCGTTGACCACGCGCTGCACGGTACCGGCCACCAGTTCGATGTAGTAACCGGCGCGCTCGCCGATCAAACGCTCCAGCAAGCGATGCACGAACAGCGCCAGGCGTGGCCCGTCGCGGTAGAAAAAGAACACGAACACCAGGCTCAGGGTCAGTTCGAGGATGCCGCCACCAATCTGCGCACTGCGCGCCAGCAGCCAATTGCCGACCTGCCCCAGGTACGGCTTGATGCTGACCATCAGCGCCGCGCCCTGCTGGTCGATGCTGTCCCACGTCGCCACTAAACGCTCGCCGACAAAGGGTATCGAGCCCAGCCAGGTGGGCGCGGCAGGCAAGCCATCGACCTGGATATCCTTGATCAGGCCCACGGCGTCACGCACATGGTCTGCCAGGTTGAACCCCAGCCACACCAGCGGCACCGCCACCAGCAACATCCAGCATAAGGTCAGGATGCCTGCCGCCAGAGATTCCCGGCCGCCCAGCCAGCGAGTCAGCAAACGCATCAGCGGCCAGCTGGCAAACGCCAGCACCGCGCCCCAGAACAGCGCCGACCAGAATGGCGCCATCACCCAGAAGCTGGCACCAAACAACACCAGCAGCAGGATTTGCACCAGTAGGCGATCGTTATTGAGCATCGGGTATCTCGAGAAGAAGGCTGTAGGAAGAGAGCTTAGGCGAGCGGCGCGGGTCCGCTCGCCTGATAACGGTCAGCGTATCAGATGCAGGTGCAAACCCTTAGCGTCGCCGGTGCCGGTTTCCATGCGGGCGGCGCGTACGCCGCTGTCGATCAAGCCTTGGCGCCAGGCTTCGGCCGTCGGCCCGGTCAAACTGACGCGCAAGGTGGCGTCAAGGTTCAAGCCGCGCGAAATCAGGGTCAACCAGGTGGCATCAGGCTCGGCGCCCAGCGCCGGAAAATCCAGCTCGCCCGTACTTTTCAACTCACGCAGCAAGGTCGCGGAGGTGGGCAGCAAGTCCCCCAGCGGCGCGCTGGCATCGAGTTGCTCCACATGCAGATAAGCGCGACGGTTGCCGCGGGTGATGCCGTACAACGCCACCAGGGAGTTGTCCTGCGGTGCGGCCAGGCGCAACAGCAGGTATTCCTGCTGGCCATCGGCGCCGACCAGCTTGGCGTTGCCGAATACTTCATTGGCCCACAGGCTGCTTTCGCCGCAATCGCGGGCCTGGCACCAGAACAACAGCTGCGCGCCCTTGGCCTGCAACGCTTCGCGCGTCTCGGTAAACGCGGCGCTGGAAGTATGCTCGGCGGGCAGTTCATAGGTGATGGCAGTGGCTTGACCGCGCGCCGTGGCCTGGCCCTCATAGCGCAGCTGGCCGCTGATCTTGCGGATCGCACCCATGGGGTAGATGCGTTCCTTTTCTTCTGCGGGGCGGTAATCGACGATTTGCGCATCGATCTGGCGGGACACGGCCGGTAAATCCTGGCTACCCGGCACGTCGGCGGCGAACACCAAGGGGCTGAAACAGCACAGCCCGAAGGCACGGATACATCCTTTACGCAGGCTCATCGGATCAATAAGCCCTGGCCATCGGAGGTTGCTGCTGGTTTAAGATCGGTGTTCACATCATTCATGGTCGACTCCCTTTCAATCCGCCCAGCCTCGGCAGTTGACCCCGCCAAGTCAAGGCGTGGAGAAGAACCGATTGAAACAGTCTGCAACAAGGATCGCGCCAGGCTCATCATTAAGGTGTAAATGATGGCCTCCCGGCAGCGTGTTCACCGTAAAGGGTAGCTGAGAAAGCAATTCGGGATGTTTCGCCAGCATGCCATCAGCGGCGACCACCAACTGCGTAGGACACGCCACACGCCGCACGAAAGCCATCGCCTGTTCATCGGTCAGGCGCATCGGCGAGGCCAGGGTCAGACGGCTGTCCGTACGCCAGGTATAACCGCCCGGCACCGGCATCAAACCGCGCTGGGCCAGCAGTTCGGCGGCTTCACGGCTGACTGCCACAACGCCTTTCATCCGTGCTTCAACCGCCCGATCAAGGGTGCTGTAAACCGGCTTGCGTTTGTTCTGCAGGCTCAATTGCGCCTGCAGCGCCATGCCCAGCCGCTCCGCCGCGTTCTCGCCAGCGGCGGTCGGCGGGATTACACCGTCGATCAAACCCAGGTGCGTCACACGCTCCGGCAAAGCGCCCGCCAACACCAACGACACGATAGCGCCGAGGGAGTGGCCAAGTAATGCAAAACGTTTCCAGCCCAGTTGTTCGGCGACTTGCAGCACGTCAAAGACATAATCCCACAAGGCATAACCCGCCCCGGCAGGACGATGCGCCGAGTGCCCATGGCCGGCCATGTCCAACGCGACGATGCGCAAGCCCTGCAGCTTCGGCGCCAGCCGCGCAAAGCTGTTGGCGTTGTCCAGCCAGCCATGCAGGGCGATCACCGGCAAGCCGTCTTCGGGACCAAACAGGTGCGCTGCCAACTCGATGTGCGGCAGGCTCAGGCGCACTTCCTCGACCGGCGCACTCATGCGCAACTGCGCTCGCGGGCTTGCCAACGGGAGAACAGGTTCTTGATCAAGGTCGCAGTGTCCTGAGGGCGTTCAAGGGGGAACATATGGCCACCGGGCATGGTGAGCATTTCGCCCATGGGCAGGCGGTCGACGCCGCTGGCATGGTGCCGCATCACCACCCGGCTCTGGCGCCCGCGCACCACCGCCAGCGGCACCTTCAATTGGCGAACCTGGCCGGGACTGGTGTGTGGCACGCCGCGGTAGATGCTGATTTCGGTGGCGGGGTCAAAGCGCAGGCGCAGGCGATCGCCCACTTGTTGCAGGCCATGTTGCAGGTAGGCGTCAAAGCATTCCGGGTCGAAGCCGCGAAACAGGGTCTTGCCGGCGAAGTAACTGCGCGCGGCGTCGAGATCGGTGAACTCTTCACGCCGGCCCAAGGTGCGCCCGGCGGGTGTCAGGCGGTCGATAAAACCAAAGCGCTTGGCGGCGCGGATTACCCAGCGGTCGGCGCGGGTCAGCACCGGCGAATCCAGCATCACCACACCGCGATACAGCTGTGGGCAGCGCATGGCCGCGTGCAAATGCAACACGCCGCCCAGGGAGTGGCCCACGCCCCACACCGGCTCCGGCTGCAGCTCCAGGTGGTGGATCAACTCATCCACCAGGTTCTGCCAGTTGTCGTCCACCGGAAACCTGGGGTCGTGGCCGTGCTGCGGCAGGTGAGCCACTGCATATTCCGGGGCCAGGGCGGCAAACAACTTGCCGTAAGTGGCCGAAGGGAATCCATTGGCGTGGGCAAAAAACACGTGCTGCGACATACAAAATCCATCAACAAAAACAGGAGTTGATTGTCACCATGCCTGGCCTTTACAGCAATGACTGTAACCGCCAGGAATGATGACACTCACGCCACGCCTATCGTGCTGGCGGGTTCTCGCCCAAAGGCACCACGGCCATGGTCAGGCGCGATACACAGCTGGCCTTGCCATCGTCGCTGGTCAGGCGAATATCCCAGACTTGAGTGGTACGACCGATATGAATCGCCCGCGCCACTGCCGTCACCCGACCGCTGCGCACACCACGCAAGTGGTTGGCATTGACCTCAAGGCCCACGCAATAGAACTTGCTGGCATCAATACACAGATAAGCCGCCATGGAGCCGACGCTTTCCGCCAACACCACCGAAGCACCGCCGTGCAACAGGCCGTAAGGCTGATGAGTGCGATGGTCGACCACCATGCTGGCGGTCAGTGACTCGTCGTCGAAACGTTCGAAACGAATATCCAGCAATTCACCGATGGTGTTTTTCTGGATGGCGTTGAGTTGCTCGATATCGGGTTGGGTGCGCCACAGGCTCATGCAATTGTCCTTATTGGTTTTATTACGTGCCTAATCCTGCCACAGAATGGATTCGGTGCGCTCGCTCCAGGCCTGGAACTGTGCGCCGTAGGTCGATTCGATCACCGCGCGTTTGATCTTCAGGGTCGGCGTCAGAAAGCCGTTTTCCACCGCCCAACTGTCTTTCACCACCACCAGTTGGCGCAGACGTTCGTGTTTGTCCAGGCTCAGGTTGACGTGTTCCAGCCAGCGCTCGAGGCTACTGTGCAGTGCTTGTCGGTCCTGGCCCGCAGCCGACAGCACGCACAAGCCCATCGGCGCGGTCAGGCCATCTCCGACCACGCACACCTGTTCGATCCGCGCGTGTTCGGCCAGGCGGTTTTCGATCGGCGCAGGGGCGACGTATTTGCCCTTGCTGGTCTTGAAGATTTCCTTGAGTCGCCCGGTCAGGCGCAAGCGGCCATCGGTGTCCTGCTCGCCCTTGTCGCCGGTGCGCAGGAAGCCGTCATCGGTCAGGGTCTCAGCGGTTTTCTGCGGGTCCTTGAAGTAGCCGAGCATGGTCGCGCCGCTGCGCACTTGCACTTCTCCTGACGCGTCGATGCGCACTTCAACACCGGGGCACGGCCGGCCGATCCAGCCGAGTGTCTGCTGGCCGGGGCGACACACGTGCGAATAGCCGCAACTTTCGGTCATGCCATACACCTCCAACACGTCCAGCCCCAGGCGCTGATACCAACGCAGCAAGCCCTCGGGAACAGGCGCCGCACCGGACAACGCAATGCGCAGCGCATCCAGGCCCAAACCCGCCAGGACTTTATGGCCGACGCGTTTGCCGATAAACGGCAGGCGCAGCAGGGTGTCGAGGCGCTGTTGCGGGATCTTGCTGTAGACGCCCATTTGAAATTTGGTCCAGATGCGCGGCACACCAAACAGCGCCGTCGGCCGTGCCCGGCGCAAGTCTGTAAGAAAAGTATCCAGGCTCTCCGCGAAAAACACCGTTTGCCCGGTGTAGATCGAGGCCAGTTCGACAAACATCCGCTCCGCTACATGGCACAACGGCAGGTAGGACAGCAGCCGATCGCCCTCCCCCAACCCAAATAATTGAGTGCCTTGCGTGGCGGCAAAACCCAGGGCGCCGAAGGTCTGCATCACGCCTTTGGGCAAGCCGGTGGTGCCGGAGGTGTAGACGATGGTGGCCAGGCTTGAGGCAGCGGGCGTGGGGTTGTCCTGGATCGGTGAACAGGCTTGCAGGTCTGACCAGCTGAAATCAAAGTCACCGGCCGGGCACAGTGGCAGGCTGATCGTCGGCAGACCGGCCGGGATACCGGCGACCATCGCCGGCCAGTCGTCCAACTTGCCGATCAACGCCAGCGCCGCCTCGGAATGCGTCAACACATGGGCGACCGAGTCGGCAGTGAGGTTGGGGTACAACGGCACGGAGACATGCCCGGCCATCCAGATTGCCAGGTCGGCAATGATCCAGTGCGCGCAGTTTTTCGAGATCAGGGCAATGTGCGAGCCCTGGGGCAACTCCCGGGCACGCAGCCACTGCGCAGCGCAACGGGCCTGGTGACCGACCTCGCCCCAGGTGAGGGTCTGCACCGCCCCGCCGCCGATGGGTTGCACGAGAAAGGGCTTGCGCGGGTGCCGCGCTTCACGTTCGTAGAAGACCTGCAACGGCAAACGAAAAGCGACAGGCATGGGACGCGCTCCTTTGTGATCCGATGATAGCCAACCAAGCACTTGCTTGGTTGACTATATAGCACACAAAACAGCGATGACTTTTCCTACGGGTTCTTCACACCCACCAGGCTCATCAGCCCTGCCAGCGGAAAATCCCCCTCCAACTCCGCCAGGCTGGCGGTGTGCATCGGTTGTGGCTGACGCAGATGGCCATGCTGCAAAAAGCTGATCAGGCTGCCTACCAATGGCTGGTGACTGACCAGCAGCACGTTGTCATCAGTGTCGAGCTTGTCCAGCACCTGCAGCGGGTTGCTCTCCGGCGTCAGCCACGGCACCGTGCGGATTTGCGGCTCGAAGCCCAACGCGTCACGCACCAGATGGGCAGTCTGCTGGGCGCGTACATACGGGCTGGCGATGATGGCACTGATCGGCTGGCCGATCAGGTGCGCGGCACTGCGCAACACTTCGCCACGGCCATGCTCGGTGAGGTTGCGCTCGGCGTCGGTGCGCGCGTGCCCTTCGGCTTCACCGTGACGCAAAATCCACAGCTTCACAGCTTTGGCTCTTCATCACGCACCGGGTGCGGCGCCGGCGGTACGCTGTGGGCGGCTTCGCCCTCCGGTGCGCGCGGGGTCGGCCAGTCGGCGAACGGCCAGGGTTTTTGTTCAGTATGGAAGCTGCCAAAACGGCCGATCTGCGCCAGGAACTGGCTGAGACTGTCGCCAAAGTTCATCAGGCCCAGGTTCGGCGCGCCGTAGATCAGGCGATAGACCAACTGCACCACCACCAGCGCACCGAGCAGGAACTGCGCCACTTGCCACACCAGCGCAAAGACCAGCATCCACAGGATACGCAGGAGGATGGACTCGTATTGGGGGGCTGCTTTCGGATCGTTCATAGCGCGTTCCTCAGTTGAAACCACTGGTGGAAATGAAGTCGACATCGGTTTTCGGTTCAGCGCGCATCAGCAACTCGATGACCTGATTCAAGGTGCGCCCTTCGAACAGGATCGCGTGCAGCCCGGCGACCAGCGGCATGTACACGCCGACTTCCTGAGCCTTGGCCTTCAACACTTTAAGCGTGTTGACGCCCTCGGCGACCTCACCCAGGCGGGTGACCGCGTCTTCCAGGCTCAGGCCCTGGCCCAGCGCGAAACCGACCTGGTAGTTGCGGCTTTTCGGCGACGAGCAGGTCACGATCAAGTCGCCCACGCCCGCCAGCCCCAGGAACGTCATCGGGTTGGCGCCCTGATTGACTGCAAAGCGGGTCATTTCGGCCAAGGCGCGGGTGATCAGCATGCTCTTGGTGTTTTCACCCATGCCCAAGGCCACCGCCATGCCGGCAATGATCGCGTAGACGTTTTTCAGTGCTCCGCCCAACTCCACGCCAAAACGATCGCTGCTGGCATACACGCGGAACGTGCGGCCATGCAGCACCGCCTGGACGCGCTCGCACAGCGCTTCGTCTTCACTGGCGACCACGGTGGCCGTCAGTGCGTGCTCGGCGACTTCCCGTGCCAGGTTCGGCCCGGACAGCACGCCAATGCGCGCCTGGGGAGCGATCTCGGCAAGGATTTCGCTCATCAGCTTGAACGTGTGCGCCTCGATGCCCTTGGTCAGGCTGACCAGCAGCTTGCCCGCCAGGCGCTCGGCGTGGGGCGCCAGCACCGAGCGCAAAGCGCTGGACGGCAGCGCGACGAAGCACAGGTCGCAGTCAGTGAGCGTTGCCAACAGGTCCGTGACCGGCTCGACCGCCGGATGAATCTTGATGCCTTTAAGGTAACGGGGGTTTTCCCGATGGACGCGGATGGCCTCGGCCTGCTCGGGATCGCGCATCCACTGGCGCACCGCATGGCCGTTTTCAGCCAGCAGATTAGCCACGGCGGTACCAAAACTTCCGCCTCCCAGGACCGCAATTGGGCGCTGTTCAGTCATATGCAATCCGTTAATCCATACCAGTGGCGATGGCGGCATTATACGGGGCGACTTGCTGGCGGCCAGCCCCCGCGTCAATTCAAGCGCATGTCGGAAAATGCCACACTTGTGTGAAGTAATTGCAAGGTCCACGACTGGCAAATGGCCCCACCTCAGTTAACATGGGCGGCTATTCGTAATTATCAAGGCCGTGCCGTGTATCTGGGCCCTCCTCCTCGCTCATCTCTGTTGTGGATGCTGCCGTTGACACTGTCGTGCAGTGCAACGGCGCTGGCTGATGACCTGTTCCTCGACAGCCAGCCGCTGCCGCAGGTGCTGACGGCCACACGCCTCAAGCAATCGGCGGCGGCCGTGCCCGGCAGCATGACAGTGATCGACAGCGAGCTGATCAAGGCCAGCGGCGCACGGGACATCGCCGAGCTGCTGCGGCTGGTGCCGGGGATGATGGTCGGCTACACCACCGGCAATCAGGCGGCAGTGAACTACCACGGCACCAGCGCCAGCGATGCACGGCGCATGCAAGTGTTGATCGACGGGCGTTCGGTGTATCGCGCGGGCCTGGCGACGGTGGACTGGAGCGATATTCCGGTCGCCATGGAGGATATCGAGCGCATCGAGGTATTCCGTGGCCCCAACACCGTCAGTTACGGCGCTAATGCACTCATGGCGGTGGTCAACATCCTCACGCGCTCACCGGCCAACAGCCACGGCTCGCGGGTCAAAGTCATCCGTGGCGAGCGCGGGATCAACGACTTCTACGCCAGCCAGGGCGTTGGTTGGGACACCGGCGACTTGCGCCTTTCGATGTCGGGGCAACAGGACGATGGTTTTGACAGCGACGCGGTCGGTGCTGACCGTCGTGACGGTCGGCGCCTCAACCGTTTCAGCCTCGCCGTCAGCCAGACACTGAACGCGCAGCAGAGCATCGACTGGCAATTTGACGCCAAGGAAGGGACCAATCAGCGCCCTTATACCTACGCGCCGGTATTCGCCGGGATTACCGAAGGCGGTACTAATTCCGATGTCGTCGCCAAGGACTATGCCGGGTCAATGCGCTGGAACGTTGAGTTCAACCCCGAGCACAGTTTGTACATTCAGGGCTCGGCCCAGCAATGGGACCGTCAGCAAGTCTGGAAGGCCTGTGACGCCAAGGTGTCGTTCAGCCCGGAATTGACCCGGCTATGGCAGTTGAACCCCAACTATGCCGAACAACTGGCCCGTCATATGTACCGCTACACACCAGGCAGCCCGCCACCTGGCAGCAGCGCCGAGCAGGCGCTGGCCTATGAAGTGCTAAAACAATGGGGCAACGACGGCAAAAACCCGGTCTGCGGCGACATCGACCAAAGCACTCGCGAAAGCCGCTACGACCTGGAGATTCAGGACACCCTGAGCCTGTCCGACAGCCTGCGCCTGGTCAGCGGCATGAACTACCGCTACGACCGCGCCGATTCCGACACTTACTTCAACGGCACCCTGGACGACACCACCTGGCGCTTGTTCGGCCACCTGGAATGGCGCGCCAGCGAACACTGGCTGCTGCAAGGCGGCGCCATGTACGAAGACACCTACTTAAGTGGCAACTCGCTGACGCCACGGGTGGCGGTCAATTACCTGATCAACCCGCGTCACGGCTTGCGGGCGGTGTACTCCGAGGCAATTCGCTCGCCGGACATGTTCGAGAACAACGTCAACTGGAGCTACCGCGTCACCAATCTGAGTTCCCCGGCCTACGGGCAGAATTCCGGGCAATATTTTGTGGTAACGCGAGGCCCGGGCAACCTCGATAAAGAGTTGATGCGCTCGCGAGAGCTGGGCTACAACGGTTTCTTTGCCGACCTCGGGCTCAATGTCGACGTGAAACTGTTCTATGACGAAATCACCGACATGATCAGTTCGCCGCTGCGCAATAACCAGTACATTGCCAGCAATGCCAACAGCGCGCGGTTTACCGGTGCCGAGTCGCAATTTGACTGGCGCATGAGCAGCGCCGACCGTCTGCGGCTCACCTATGCTTACGTCGATGCCACCTCCAGCAACCCGCTGGACAAGGCACAAACGGCCCGCAACAGTGGCTCGGCCGGTTGGTTGCGCGAATGGGGCCACGGCTGGTCCAGTGCGCTGTTCTACTATGGCGACGATGCACTCAACCAATATCGCTTCGAACGGGTCGACCTGCGGGTGGCCAAGCGCATTGCCTTGGGCAAAGCCAATGTGGAGCTGGCCGGCATGTTGCAACAACGCCTCGATAACCAGCCCACGACCTGGGCCGACAACAATTACGACAGTCGCCACGTCCTCTACTTCAGCGCGGAGTTAGAGTTCTGACATGGGCGATCAGTCACGGATGACCCTCCATTTCTTATCCAGGCTCTGGCGGCGTGGTGTGCTGCTGGCGTGCCTGCTGCTGGGCGCGCCAGCGTGGGGTGCGGACATCCTGCTGACTGCCGCCGAAGACGGTGCCGGCGTACAAGTCTTTGCCCAGGCCCTCGCCCGGCAGCGCCCCGAAGACCATGTGACCTTTACCCCGCTCAAAGACCTGCCCGCTCCGAGCCAGTTGCCTGCCAGCACCCGCCTGATCCTGCTGGACCTGCCCGGTCTCGACTGGCGCCTGCAGGACACTCAGGGTCCGCCGACCCTGGTGTTGCGCATCAGCCGCCTACAAGCTCGCCAACGCCTGGGCAACGCTCAGCCGGCGAAAATCAGCCTGCTGTGGAGCGACCCGCCACTGGCACGCCAGTTGAACCTGATTGCCAACATCCTGCCCCAGGCTCGACGCATCGGCGTGCTCTACGGCGCCGACAGTGAATTCCTGCTGCGCGAATTGGCCCAATACGCCGCGCCCATGGGGCTGGAGATCGTGCCGCAGCTCTGGGACAACATCAGTGACAGCCGCCCGCTGCAAAACCTGCTCAAGAACAGCGATGTGCTGCTCGGCCTTGACGACCCACGGCTGTACAACCCGAAAACCGTGAAGAACCTGTTGCTCAGCAGCTACTCCCAGCAACTGCCCCTGGTGGGCCCCAACGCCGGGTTCGTCAAGGCGGGCAGCCTGGCCAGCACCTACAGCGACCAGGCCGACTGGCTCGATGTGCTCGATCGGCTGCTGGACCACTCGCCGGCCAGTTGGCCGCGCACCTTGTACCCGGAACACTTCAAAGTCGTGGGCAACCCGCAAGTCGCGCGCTCACTGGGGATCGAACAGGTTGACGAAGCCGCCGTCGCCGCCCGATTGGCCGAAGGAGAAAAACGTCCATGACCTTGCGTCGTCGTTGGGACATCAACACCCGCACCCAGCTCATCACGCTGGGCCCGGCGCTGTTGCTGACCTTGCTGTTGATCAGCTTCTTTACGTTCGTACGTATCCAGGACCTGCGCCAGGAACTCGACCATACCGGCCAACTGATCGCCAACCAGTTGGCCCCGGCCACCGAGTACGGGGTTATTTCTGGCAACAACGACGTGCTCGAAAGCTTGCTGCGGGCAACCCTGGCCACGCCTCATGTACGCTTCCTGGAGATTCAGGACAGCAGCGAAAACATTCTGGTGTATGTCGAACAGCCGTCGGAAAAACACGACCGTTCGCTGTCGGTGAAAGTGTTCCAGGCACCCATCCGCCTGCAACATATCCAGCTGGGCAATGATTTTTTCCAGGACAACCTTATTGAGCCCAGGACGCGGCGCCCGGATTACCTGGGCCGGGTGATCGTCGGCATGTCCAACGATGCGTTCAGCCAGCGCCAACAGGAAATTCTGTTCAAGGCCGGCATCCTCGCCCTGTTTGCCCTGCTCTTCACCTTCCTGCTGGCACGGCGCCTCGCCGCCAGCCTGTCGCAGCCGATCAGCGCCATGGGCCATGCGGTGAAGGCCATCCAGCAAGGCGACTACAAGACGCCGCTGCCGATCGTCGATGACTCGGAGCTGGGCGACTTGTCGCGTCATATCAACAACCTCGCCGAAGGCCTCAACCAGGCCAGCCGCGAGCAGCATCAGGCCATGGCCCAACTGATCCAGACCCGCGAAGAGGCCGAGCGGGCGAACAATGCCAAGTCGGACTTCCTGGCGATGATGAGCCACGAGCTGCGCACGCCCATGAACGGCGTGCTGGGTATGTTGCAGTTGCTGGAAACCACCGAGATGACCGAGGAGCAGACCGAGTACGCCGCACTGGCGTCAGAGTCCACGGAGCATTTGCTCAAGGTGATTAACGACATCCTCGACTTCTCGCGCATCGAACGCGCCGCACTCGAGCTGGAAAATATCCCGTTCAACCTCGCAGACTTGATCAGCAGTTGCGCGCAGGCCTTCCAGCACAGCGCCCAGCAGCGCGGGTTAACACTGGAGTTGCCGATTCCGCCGGGCATGGACTCACTGCGGGTGCAGGGCGACCCGACGCGTATCCGGCAGATCCTGGTGAACCTGATCGGCAACGCGCTCAAGTTCACTGAACACGGCACCGTGACCGTCGAACCCCATTGGCAAACCCTCGACCATGAACTGGTGTGGTTCACCTGCACCGTGCGCGACAGCGGCATCGGGATTTCCGCTGAACGCCTGGAGTTGATGTTCGACGCGTTCCAGCAGGCCGACAGCTCCATTTCAAGACGTTACGGCGGCACCGGCCTGGGCCTGCCCATTGCCCGTACGCTGGCTGAACGCATGGGCGGCACACTGCGCGCCCAAAGCGAAGAAGGCCGTGGCTCGGTGTTTACCCTGGAAATTCCACTGGCCATCGACCAGCACAGCCTGCCTGCGATCGCGCAGGACCGCGAAGGCAAAACCGGCGCAGGCGACGGTCGCCATGTGTTGCTGGTGGAAGACAACCCGGTCAATCGCACCGTGGTCGAAGCCATGCTGCGCAGCCTGGGGTTTGAAGTGAGCCTGGCCACCGATGGCGCCGAGGCAATCCGAAGCGCCGAGAGCCTGATATTTACGGCAATCCTGATGGACTGCCGCTTGCCATTGATCGACGGCTACGAAGCCACGAGGCAGATTCGCCAGCTGCCAGGCTGCGCCGACCTGCCGATCATCGCCCTGACGGCCAACGCTTTGCAGGGTGATCGCGAAGCTTGCCTGGCAGCGGGAATGAACGATTACCTGGCTAAGCCGTTCAAACGCACGGATTTGCAGCAAATCCTGCAGCGCTGGGTGCAATAGCGCCGCGCCATCAACCAACTGCGACTGGCGTGAAAGACGAAAGTGCGGCAGTCTTAGGCACCCAAACGGGCCGATAAACAGGCTCGGTTTAAAATTTCAGTGAACAAGTGTACATTGAGTGCCTTGACGCTGTGACTTTCACTACAACGCAATAGTCTATGTGTAGGCTGCCGATATGAGGCATGAACGCTTCATTCGGTTCGGGAAGATTTGCCCTACCCTGCCGCATGGGATTATTGAGGAGCTCGCATGACCAAACAAAACGCCTTTACTCGGGAAGACCTGCTGCGCTGCAGTCGCGGTGAGCTGTTCGGCCCAGGTAACGCGCAACTGCCCGCCCCGAACATGCTGATGGTGGATCGCATCACCCATATCAGCGAAGAAGGTGGCAAGTACGGCAAAGGTGAATTGGTCGCCGAGCTGGATATCACCCCTGACCTGTGGTTCTTCGCGTGCCATTTCGAAGGTGACCCTGTCATGCCGGGCTGCCTGGGCCTCGACGCCATGTGGCAACTGGTTGGCTTCTACCTGGGCTGGCAAGGCCTGCCGGGCCGCGGTCGTGCCCTGGGTTCGGGCGAAGTGAAGTTCTTTGGCCAAGTCTTGCCGACCGCCAAGAAAGTCACTTACAACATTCACATCAAGCGCGTCCTCAAGGGCAAGCTGAACCTGGCCATCGCCGACGGTTCGGTGACTGTCGACGGTCGCGAGATCTATACTGCCGAAGGCCTTCGGGTCGGCGTATTCACTTCCACTGACAACTTTTAAGGGTTATCCGCATGCGCCGCGTCGTTATCACTGGTCTGGGCATCGTTTCTTGCCTGGGCAATGACAAAGAGACCGTCACCGCTAACCTGCGTGCAAGTCGCCCTGGCATCCGCTTTAACCCGGAATATGCCGAAATGGGTCTGCGTAGCCAGGTTTCCGGCTCCATCGACCTGCCCCTCGAAGAACTGATCGATCGCAAGATCTATCGCTTCGTCGGCCACGCTGCCGCTTACGCTTACCTGGCCATGAAAGACGCCATTGCCGATTCCGGCCTGAGCGAAGACCAGGTATCGAACGTACGCACCGGCCTGATCGCCGGCTCCGGCGGCGCATCCACCCTGAACCAGATGGAAGCGCTGGACATCCTGCGCGAAAAAGGCGTGAAACGCGTTGGCCCGTACCGTGTAACGCGGACCATGGGCAGCACTGTTTCGGCCTGCCTGGCCACGCCGTTCCAGATCAAGGGTGTGAACTACTCGATCTCCTCCGCCTGCGCCACCAGTGCTCACTGCATCGGTACTGCGGTTGAGCAGATCCAACTGGGCAAACAAGACATCGTGTTCGCCGGTGGCGGTGAAGAAGAGCATTGGAGCCAGTCGTTCCTGTTCGATGCCATGGGCGCCCTGTCCACCCAGTACAACGAAACCCCGGAAAAGGCCTCCCGCGCCTACGACGCCAAGCGTGACGGTTTCGTCATCGCCGGCGGTGGCGGCATGGTCGTGGTCGAGGAGCTGGAACACGCCCTGGCCCGTGGTGCGAAGATCTACGCGGAAATCGTCGGCTACGGCGCCACTTCCGACGGCTACGACATGGTTGCGCCAAGCGGTGAAGGCGCCATCCGTTGCATGCAGATGGCCATGTCCACCGTTGACACCCCAATCGACTACCTGAACACCCACGGCACGTCGACTCCGGTCGGCGACGCCAAGGAAATGGAAGGTGTGCGTGCGGTATTCGGCGACAAGGCTCCGGCCATCAGCTCTACCAAGAGCCTGTCCGGTCACTCCCTGGGCGCCGCCGGCGTTCACGAAGCGATCTACTGCCTGCTGATGATGGAAGGCAACTTCATGGCCGGTTCGGCCAACATCGAAGAGATCGACCCGGTCGTTGCCGATATGCCGATCCTGACCAAGACCGTTGAAAACGTCAAAATCGACACCGTGATGAGCAACAGCTTCGGCTTCGGTGGCACCAACGCCACCCTGGTACTGAAACGCTGGCAGGGCAAGTAAGCCCCGCAGGTGGATCATGTAAAAAAGCCCCGACTGGTTCGGGGCTTTTTTATGGGCAACTGAAAAGGTGAGACCGAGTCGCCCGCATTGCAGCATAGGTATCTACCTATCTTTTTTTACGGGTTGAGTGCTGTGGTTGTCGGGGGGCGCTGAGTACATATCCGTTGTTTGGGTTACGGCTGACATGGGTTCCGGCATCACGAAGCGGGCCGCCGCGACGGGCCGTCCCTGCCCCGTCGCGGCTAAACCGGCGTCCTGCCGGTTTACCCGCTCCGTAATACCTCCGTTCGGCCAGCGTGGTTAACGGGGCGCCTAAGATCAAAATCAACAGCAGATCAAAATCAAAAGCAGAGCACGGCGGCCTGGTAGCCGACCTGATCTTGGAAGCTGAACCCCATCAAATGTGGGAGCGGGCTTGCTCGCGAAAGCGGTGTGTCAGTTACAAATAAGTTGACTGACACACCGCATTCGCGAGCAAGTCGAATCGTCGCACCGCCGCTCCCACATTTGGAACTCATTTCATCCGGTAAAAGTGGTGTTGCTGTGCTGTTGCCCTGCTTTTGCTTCAACCACTCAGGTCGGCTACCAGGCCGCCGTGCTCTGCTGTTGATCTGCTGTTGATCTTGATCTGACAGGCCCCGTTAACCTCGATGGCCGAACGCAGGCTCAAAGCAACACAAAGAGTTGCGTAGATACCCATGCGTACCGCAGGCAAGCCAGCGCCCACATGCTGAATTGTGAACACAGTCAAATGTGGGGGCCAGCTTGCCTGCGATTGAATAACCGCGGTCTTGCGCCCTACACCGAAAACCGCGCCACCATCGTGTTCAGATCCACCGCCAACCGCGACAGCTCCTGGCTCGCCGCACTGGTCTGATTGGCGCCGGTCGACGTCTGATGCGCCAGATCACGAATATTCATCAAGTTGCGATCCACTTCCCGCGCCACCGCCGCCTGCTGCTCCGAGGCACTGGCAATCACCAGGTTGCGCTCGTTGATCAGGGTAAATGCCGACGCAATTTCTTCCAGCGCCGTGCCCGCCGACTTGGCGATATCCAGCGTGGAGCGCGCCCGGGTATTGCTCTGCTGCATCGAACTGACGGCCTGATCGGTGCCCTGCTGAATGCCGCTGATCATCAGCTCAATTTCCTGGGTCGACTGTTGCGTGCGATGGGCCAAGGCCCGCACCTCATCCGCCACCACGGCAAAACCGCGCCCGGCATCCCCGGCCCGCGCCGCTTCGATCGCGGCATTCAGCGCCAGCAGGTTAGTCTGTTCGGCAATCGAGCGAATCACGTCCAGCACCTTGCTGATGCCATAGACCTTTTGCGCCAATTCTTCGACCTGAGTGGCATTGGCGGTCACGTCCGTGGCCAACGCCTCAATCGACTCCACTGTCTGGTGCACCTGAGCACGCCCGCGCTGGGCGATGCGGTCGGACTCGCGCGACGCCTGCGACGTGGCCACCGCGTTGCTCGCCACTTCTTCCACCGCCGCCGTCATCTGGTTCACCGCCGTGGCGGCCTGTTCGATTTCCTGGTTCTGCTGGTGCAGGCCACGGGTCGCGTCCTCAGTGACGCAACTGAGTTCTTCGGAAGCCGAAGCCAACTGGTTAGAGGATTCGCCAATACGCCGGATGGTGTCGCGCAGATTTTCCTGCATGCCCTTGAGCGCCTGCTGCAAGCGCGCCGGCTCATCATTGCCGGTCACGTTGATCTCACCGGTCAGGTCGCCACTGGCGACGCCCTGCGCGACTTTCAGTGACTGTGCCAACGGCAGCACGATGCTGCGGGTCAGCCACACCGCCAACCCAATGGTAATCAGCGCCGTGAGCACGATCATGCCGACCACCCAGGTACGCGATTGAGTGAACACGCTTTGCGCCAGGCTTGCGGCCAGGTTGGCATTGGTTTTGTTCAAAATGACCAGATCATGCAGAGTGCCGGCCATCTGATCGGCCAGTTGATTCATCTCACCGTTGACGATCTTGATCGCATCGTCCAACTGGTTGGCCTTGGAGAGCGTCATCACCTGCTCTTGGCGTTGCAGGTATTGCTGCTCTTCGGTCTTGAAACGATCAAACAGCGTGCGTTCTTCGGGCAGGACGATCAGCCCCTCGTAAAGTGTCTGGGCGTGGGACATGCCATTTTTCAGATCGGTCAGTTTTTGCTCGTTCTGCGCCAGCGCCTGCGGATCACGGTTGACCACCAACCGCAGGGTCAGCGCGCGAACCCTTAACAGATCCTGGCTCATATCCCCCACCGCCATCACGCTGGGCAGCCAGTTGTTCTCCACCTGGTCCGACTGCTGGCGCATGTTGGCCATCTGCAGCAGTGCGAAGCCGCCCAAGGCGAACACCATCAACGCCAACACGCCAAAGCCCAAGCCGGCGCGGGGAGCGATATTCAGACTACGGATACTCATTGCCTGGTTCCTTCCAAATGCGCTGCATCCACCTGCAGCGGGTCTCCTGAAAGCTATCGGCCCTTCAGCCAAATTGCGTAAGACGAAAACGCGATATCAATGTGCCTGCTCATCGCGAGCGTGTTTAGGCAGAATGGCCAGGAAGTTATCGCGCGCAACCTTACGGGCCACGTCCTCCGGCAGCGCGTCCAGGAAAGGATCAAAGCGGCGCATTTCCTTACCGAGCTTATTGAAGCGCCCTACAACATCCGAACCCACCATGAAGCGCTCAGGGAAGCGTTCAACCAGCTTTAACCATTGCGCGCGAGGCTTACCTGCCTCATCCAGCAAGTACGGCGTGAGCATGCTCCAAGAGAGGTCGATGTACAGATTGGGATAGGCTTGCAACATACGGCTCAAGGTAGGGAGCAAGAAGTCCATCTGTACCTGATGGCGATGGATCTCTTTACTGGTACCCGCATGCGCCCAGATAAAACGCGTGTGCGGGTGGTTGCGCAGCGATGTCTCCACCTCCGGCAGGTACAGTGGGTTGCGTTCGCGCTTGGAGGTGATGTTCGAGTGCAGCATCACCGGCAAATCGTTTTCGGCGGCGAGGTGATAGACGCGCGTCATGGCTTCATTGTTGGCCCGCGGGGTGTCACCTGCCGTCAAGGCCGTCAGGTCGTCGTGCCGTGTGAACACTTCACCAATGCCCTGCCAGAGCCCTGGGTTGAGGTCGAGCATGCGTTGGATATGCGCCGCCGAGTTCTTGTCGTTAGGGTTAAAGCCGGACAAAAACGGATGAAAATGCTGACGCTGCTCAGGGGTGAGTGTGTTCACCGCTGCCGCGACGATCACGTCGGTGGCGCTGTACCAATAGGCATCGGCATCGTCACCCGCGTAGTAACGCGGGCGCTTGGGTTCGTCTTCGTGCCATTTCTTGGCCACAGGAATGCCGGAAATCATCACATGCTCGATGCGATTATCCGCCATGGCCTTAAGCAGCGTGTCCATGCCTGCCGTTTCCTGGAAGAAGTCGACGTAATGCAGGTGCGCATCGCTGTAGGCATATTCGCGGGCCTGCACGACGAGGCTACTGGCAGCGAGCAACAGGGCAAGACTGAGGCGGGTCCAAGGCACGGTAAAATCTCATAGGGGTGAATTGCGGTAGACCTTGCGCGATGCAAACGGGTTCACCGGCAAAAAACGCGGAACACCCCAGTGCCAGCATGTTCTATAACTGCATGACCTTCATCCTGCCAATCTGTGAGGTTTACCATGCCTGTTACCGTCAACACCCTGAACCACGACAACTTTCGCCACAGTGTGAATATCAATAACCACGAACTGTTCACCGATTTGCCCAAAAGCCTGGGCGGCGACGACTCGGCGCCCTCCCCCCACGATTATTTCGATGCTGCCCTGGCCTCGTGCAAGGCGCTGACCGTCAAACTGTATGCCCAGAAAAAAGACATTCCCCTCACCGGCGTCACCGTGGAAGTCACCCACGACAGCACCGAGGAGCAAAAAGGCAAATACACGCTCAACGTCAAGTTAACCCTCAAGGGCGTGCTCACCGATGAACAGCGCGACGAGCTGCACCGCGTGGCTGATAGCTGCCCCGTGCATAAACTGATGACCACCGCAGAAGTCACCATCGAGACGAAACTGTCCGAAGGCGCTTTCAGCCAGTAGCGCCATCCACCCGTCGAGCGGGTTATGCTCAGGGCCATCTAACCCGCTCAGACAGGGACGCACCATGACCACCCTCACCGTGATCCGCCCGCGCGCCGAAGATGTTGAAGGCCAGCCGATCCTGCGCCCGTTGCCGTCGCGCGAATGCCGCAGCGTCGGGCCTTTTGTGTTCTTCGACCACATGCTGCTGACGCGTTATGCGCCGGGCACCGGCATGAATATCCGCCAGCACCCGCATATCGGGCTGTCGACGCTCACTTATCTATTCGAAGGTGCCTTGCAGCACAAAGACAGCCTCGGCTCGGACCAGTTGGTGCAAGCCGGCGACGTCAGCTGGATGACGGCCGGCAGTGCGATTGCCCACGTCGAACGCACGCCCGAGGCGATCAAGGCTGAAGGTTTCAGCCTGCATGGCCTGCAAGTGTGGCTGGCCTCACCCAAAGACCATGAGACGGGGCCTGGGCATTACAGCCATCACTCGGCGGCGACCCTGCCAGTCAGTGACAACCTGGGCGTGCAGATTCGTCTGATCGCCGGTAGCGGCTTCTGTCTCAAATCACCGGTGCCGGTGCTGTCGCCTACGTTGTATGCCGAGGTGCAGATGCAGACGGCCACGACGCTGTTGATCCCGGATGAGCACGAGGAACGGGCGGTGTATGTGCTGGAGGGTGAGGCGCAGCTGGACGGCGAGGTGTTGGCAGTGAACAGCCTGGTGGTGCTGCCTGCCGGGCAGGCAATGGCACTGTTTGCTGAAAGCGATTGCCACCTGATGGTGTTTGGCGGTGCGCCACTGGATGGGCCACGGCGGATCAACTGGAATTTTGTGGCGAGCGATCCGGCCATGATCGAACAGGCGCGGCAGCGTTGGGCGGCTGGGGATTGGCCGACGGTGCCGGGAGAGTCTGAAAGGATTGAGTTGCCTGTCAGATAGCTATCGCAGGCAAGCCAGCTCCCACATTTAACCGTGTTCACCAATCAAAATGTGGGAGCGGGCTTGCTCGCGAAGAGGCCGGCACAGGCGCTAAAGATTTAGCCCTTGAACACTTCATCCAACAAGTTATGCATCGAATGGAACGCCCGCGCAGCGGTCTTCGCGTCGTACATCATCTTGCCCGGCACATTGGCATGCGGGTCAGTGAAGGAATGCACCGCACCGCCGTAGCTCAGCAACTGCCAATCCACACCGGCCGCGTTCATTTCATCTTCAAACGCCGGCAACTGTTCCTTGGGCACCAACGGGTCGGAAGCGCCGTGCAGTACCAGCACTGAACCTTTGATGTTTTTCGCATCCGCCGGGTTCGGCGTGTCGAGAGTGCCGTGGAACGACACGGCGGCCTTCAACGCTGCGCCGGTACGCGCCAGTTCCAGGGTGCAGCAACCGCCAAAGCAGAAACCGAACGACGCGAGTTTCGCGGTATCGACAGCGGCTTCGGTCTGGCCTTGCAGTTGCTCAAAGGCTGCCTGCATACGCTTGTTCAGCAATGGGCGGTCATTTTTCAACGGCATCATTGCCGCGCCCGCTTCATCGCCATTCGATGGGCGTACGGTTTGCCCGTACAGGTCGGCGATCAGCACCACGTAGCCCTTGGCGGCGACGCTTTTGGCAATGTCTTCGGCACCCGCACTCACACCCATCCAGTTCGGTGCCATCAACAGACCCGGCAGCGGGCCCTTATGGCTGGCATCGAATGCCAGGCGGCTTTCATAAGACTGGCCATCAATCTGATAGACCACGGAACGCACAGTGACTTGGCTCATCATTTACTCCAGTTGAGGTGCACTAGAACGAAAAAACCCGCCGAAGCGGGTTTTTCTACAACGGTGTTAAACCGACAGTTCAACCAACAGCTTGTTCAATCGGCGCACGTAGGCGGCCGGGTCTTTCAAGCTGTCGCCAGCGGCCAGGGCCGCCTGGTCGAAGAGGATGTGCGACAAGTCGCCAAAACGCTCTTCGCTTTGCTCGCCGTCGAGTTTCTCGATCAGCGGGTGAGCCGGGTTGAATTCGAAGATCGGCTTGGAGTCCGGAACCTTCTGACCGCTCGCTTCCAGGATCTGACGCATCTGCATGCCCAGGTCCTGCTCGCCGATGGCCAGAATCGCCGGGGAGTCGGTCAGACGGTGCGAAACCCGCACTTCGCTGACAGCATCGCCCAGAGCGGTCTTGATCCGCTCAACCAGGCCTTCTTTGGCCTTGGCGACTTCTTCGGCTTCCTTCTTCTCTTCTTCGGAGTCCAGGTTACCCAGGTCCAGGTCGCCACGGGCCACGTCGACGAAGGTTTTGCCGTCGAACTCGCTGAGGTAGCTCATCAGCCACTCATCGATACGGTCGGTCAACAGCAGCACTTCGATGCCTTTCTTGCGGAAGACTTCCAGGTGCGGGCTGTTCTTGACCTGAGCGTAGGTTTCGCCGGTCAGGTAGTAGATCTTGTCCTGACCTTCCTTGGCGCGTGCCAGGTACTCGGCCAGCGACACAACCTGCTCACCGTCTTCACCTTGGGTAGATGCAAAACGCAGCAGGCCGGCGATTTTTTCCTTGTTGGCAAAATCTTCCGCCGGGCCTTCTTTCATGACCTGACCGAAGTTTTTCCAGAAGCCCTTGTATTGCTCAGGCTCGTTCTTCGCCAGTTTTTCCAGCATGTCGAGCACGCGCTTGGTCAGCGCCGACTTCATGGAGTCGATGATCGGGTCTTTCTGCAGGATTTCCCGCGACACGTTCAGCGACAGGTCGTTGGAGTCGACCACGCCTTTGATAAAGCGCAGGTACAGCGGCAGGAAGGACTCTGCCTGGTCCATCACGAACACGCGCTGCACGTACAGCTTCAAGCCTTTGGGCGCTTCACGCTGGTACAGGTCGAACGGAGCACGCGCCGGTACGTAGAGCAGCGAGCTGTATTCCAGCTTGCCTTCGACCTTGTTGTGGCTCCAGCTCAGCGGGTTTTCGTAGTCGTGAGCGATGTGCTTGTAGAACTCCTGGTATTCCTCGTCTTTGACTTCAGTACGAGGACGCGTCCACAAGGCGCTGGCACGGTTGACCACTTCCCATTCCTGGGCAGGCTGCTCTTCGCCTTCGGCAGCAGCTTGCTCTTTCGGCAACTCGATCGGCAGCGCGATGTGGTCGGAGTATTTCTTGATGATATTGCGCAGGCGCCAGCCATCGGCGAACTCATCTTCAGCCGCTTTCAGGTGCAGCACGATGCGGGTACCACGGTCAGCCTTGTCGAGGGTGGCGATTTCGAACTCGCCCTCACCTTTGGAAGACCAGTGCACACCTTCGCTGGCGGCGAGGCCGGCGCGGCGGCTGAACACTTCAACCTTGTCGGCAACGATAAAGGCCGAGTAAAAGCCCACACCGAATTGACCGATCAGGTGCGAATCCTTTTTCTGATCGCCCGACAGGTTCTTCATGAAATCTGCGGTGCCGGATTTGGCGATGGTGCCCAGATGGGTGATCGCGTCTTCACGGCTCATGCCGATACCGTTGTCTTCGAGGGTGACGGTCTTGGCGTCCTTGTCGAAGCTCACACGGATTTTCAGTTCGGCGCCACCTTCCAGCAATTCAGGCTTGGACAGGGCTTCGAAACGTAATTTGTCGACAGCGTCAGAGGCGTTCGAGATCAATTCGCGAAGGAAGATTTCCTTGTTGGAATACAGCGAATGGATCATGAGGTGCAGCAGTTGCTTCACCTCGGTCTGGAAGCCCAGGGTTTCCTTTTGAGTTTCCACACTCATGGTCATCAAACTCCAATTGGATGGCAGTGGCCGCGCCCTTAAGGGTTGGCGGCGGGTTGTCATCAAAGTTGGGGGCTAAGACCAGGATTTCAAGGGCGCGCTGTTTCCTCAATCTTGAAATGTGCGCGAGCGGTGGCAATCGGTTCGGCCGGGGTGCTTTGCCAGGCAGTGATTGCCACATTGGCGACGCGCCGGCCCTGGCGCCACACCTGGCATCTGGCGTAAGTGTCGCGAAACTGGCCGGCGCGCAGGTAATCCAGGGAAAAATCGATGATTTTCGGCAGGCCCGGCGCGCCGGTAAATACCAGAAGGTGCAGCGCCGCCGACAGCTCCATAAACCCGGCAATCACCCCACCGTGCAGCGCCGGCAATATGGGGTTACCAATGTTGTCCTTGTTGGCCGGCAGACGAAACAGCAATTCATCCCCCAACCTTGTGCATTCAATGCCAATCAGCTTGGCGTAGGGGACCAGGTCGAGCAGCGCCTCGTAGTTACCCCGGTGATGGGCCTGTTCGAGGCGGGTCTTGAATCGATGTGTCATGCCTGCTCTCCCTTGAGGGTGCTGCCCAGCCCTTGCGTGCCCTTGAGGCGCTTGCCCATGCGCATGAACGTGCCGACCACGTGGGCGATGGGCTGCTGCGGATCATCCTGGTAGGCGAAGCCGCGGGTGAAGATCACGTCGGTGGTCACCCGATAGCATTGGGCGAAGCCGTACACGGGCTTGTGCGGTTCGGCGGGATGCATGTAGTCGACACGCAGGTCGAGCGTCGGGCACACCTCGAACTCCGGCAAGACACACAGCGTGGCCATGCCGCAGGCAGTGTCCATCAAGGAGGTCAGCGCGCCACCGTGAATCACGCCGGTTTGAGGATCGCCGACGATGCTCGGGCTGTAAGGCAGGACCAGCGTCATGCCCTCCTCGCTGGCAGCATGGACGGTGATGCCTAATACCTGGCAGTGGGGCAGCGCCGAAACAAAGCGTGTGGCACGCGCTAACAAGGGATTTTCGGTCATGTGTTCAGACTCTTATTAGTGTCGATTAGAGGCGTCCGGGGGCAAGGGCAAAAGTTCCTTGAGCGTCACGTTTTATATATCTTTGAAACAAAAGGAACTAATGCTGGCCGTCTAAGCTCGAAAGGCCAGTAGATATCTTCACTAAGGAGAAACACCCCATGCGCAAGACTTTAGCTATTTCCATGATGCTGGCTGCTGCCCTCGGCCTCGCTGCCTGCGATAAGAAATCCGAAGACAAAGCCCAAGATGCCCAAGCGCATTCTGAGCAAGCTCAGAAGGACATGGCGAAAGCACAGGATAAAGTGAACGACGCTGCAAAAGAAAACGCCGATGCTGCCAAAGCTCAGGCTGATGCGAACGCTGAAAAAGCAAAAGAAGACGGTACCGCTACTCCAGTAGCACCTGCCAAGCCTTAATAGCCTGGCAACTGCTGCAAAAAGGAAGCCCGCTTACATAGCGGGCTTTACTTTGTCTGCTGTTTTTTCAGCGCCCAAAAGTTTAATTAACCTTGGCGCCACGCGTTAAGACACGGCTTCTTTAGCCGGCTCCGTCACCGGCATATCAGTTGGCGTGTAGACCATGACCTGCAGTACGTCGGAATGAAACTCGCGGCGATACAGCACCAACACTACCCCGCTGCTCATCAACATGAATAACCACGGGCTGACAAACCAGGCCAGCATGGTCATGCCAAAGTAATAAGCACGCAGGCCAAAGTTGAACTGGTTGGCCGCCATGGAAATCACCCGCGCTGCCCGCAGGGCGAACGCGTTGCGCTCCTGCTCCGACACATGCCGTTCACCAATCATCGGCGCCGACCCCACCAGCACCGCGGCGAAGTTGTATTGGCGCATGCACCAGCTGAAGGTGAAAAACGCATAGACGAACACCAGTGCCAGGCACAGCAGCTTGATTTCCGACATGCCCTGGGACGCCTGTTGCACCATGGGAATGTCCGCCAGCAACGATACCGCACGCTCGGAAGCACCCAGCACTGTCAGGATACCGGCGAGGATGATCAAGGTACTGGATGCGAAGAACGAGGCATTGCGCTCCAGGTTACCGATCACGCTGGCATCGGCGATACGGTTATCGCGCAGCAACATGCGGCGCATCCAGTCTTCACGATACAGATGCAGCACGCTGGCCAGGCACGCAGTGTCACGGGCCTTCCACGTGGCGTATCGGGTGTAACCGCCCCAGCACAATACGAACCAGAGGGCAGCAAGCAGGTGGATCTGATTGGTTTCAACGAACGACATGCGGGGGCCTTTTGCTCGGTGTACGGATATTAATGCGATCTAAATGTGGGAGCGGGCTTGCTCGCGAACGCGGTGTGTCAGTCTCCTGGTGCATTACTGATCCACCGCGTTCGCGAGCAAGCCCGCTCCCACACTGACCGTATTCCACACTTTAGGGGTTGTGGTCTCACACACAAAAAAATGCCCCGTATCGATTGATACGGGGCATTTCAGTACAGCGTGAAACCGCGGGTTAAGCGATGGCTTCGCTGCGTTTGCCAAGCATGCGGTCAACCACTACGGCAACGACCAGCGTCATCACCGCGGGTACCAGCCACGCCAGGCCTTGCTCGCTCAGCGGCAGATGTGCCAACTGCGCAGGCATCCAATCCGCCAGGCCCGCGCCCTTGAGCGCATCAATGCAACCAAAGATGAACGACACCAGCATGACCGGGCCGACGATGCGGCCCTGCTCGAGCCAGAAATCTTTGCAGAAGCTCAGGGCCACCAGCACGATGCACGGCGGGTAGATCGCGGTGAGTACCGGGATCGAGAAGGCAATCAGCTTGGTCAGGCCCAGGTTGGACACAAACAGCGAGAACAGCGCCAGGATTACTACCAGCGTCTTGTAGGACAGCGGCAGGACTTTGCTGAAGTACTCGGCACACGCGCAGGTCAGGCCAACAGCGGTGACCAGGCACGCCAGAGAGATCAGCACAGCGAGGAAGCCACTGCCCAGGGAGCCGAACGTGTGTTGCACGTAAGCATGCAGCACGGCAGCGCCATTGCTTGCACCGGCGGCCACGGCATGGCTGCCCGACCCCAGACGGAACAGGCTGATGTACACCAGGGCCAGGCCCACGCCGGCAATCAGCCCGGCGATGATCGCGTAGCGGGTGATCAGCTGTGGCGATTCAACGCCACGGGAACGGATGGCATTGACGATGACGATACCGAATACCAGCGCGCCGAGGGTATCCATGGTCAGGTAACCATTGATGAAGCCCTGGGAGAACGGTGCGGCGACGTATTCCGGCGTCGCGACGCCCACGTCACCGGCCGGCAAGGCAAACGCGGCGATGCCGAGAATGGCCAGGGCGATGATTTTCAGCGGCGCCAGGAAGCGACCTACGGTATCCAGCAGTCGGCCCGGGTAGAGGGAAACAAAGAACACCACCAGGAAATACACCGAGCTGTAGAGGAACAGCGCCAACGGGCTTTCGCCGGTCAGCGGCGCCAGGCCCACTTCAAACGAAACGGTCGCAGTGCGCGGAGTGGCGAACAATGGCCCTACCGCCAGATACGCCGCCGCCGCGAGCAGGCCGCCGGCAATCTTGCCAATCGGGCTGCTCAACGCGTCCATACCGCCGCCGACCTTGGCCAGGGCGATCACGGTGACCACCGGCAGACCGACCGCGGTGATCAGGAAGCCCAGCGCTGCCATCCACACGTGAGGCCCGGACTGCAAACCAACGATAGGCGGGAAGATGATGTTGCCGGCGCCCACGAACAGGGCGAAGGTCATAAAGCCTAACGCCAGGACATCCTGGCTTTTCAACACTTTCATTTAAGGAAATACCACACTACTGAATCGGAATTTAGAGAGGGATTCCCTGTGGATGAGGGAACTGCTGCCGGTCCTGATGGGGACCGACCGGTCTAGCGCGCAGCTTCCTTTTGGGATGCGGACGCATAAAGAGGCGGCTAGAGTACAGAATTAGGCCGACAAACGCACTGTTGCGGGGCGAACTGTCCGATAAGCGACATCACAATGTCGCGTTTTCATACTTAATTTTGACAATACAGCCCCATGTGGGAGCTGGCTTGCCTGCGATGCGGGCGACTCGGTCCATCAGGTAAACCGAGTCGATGCTATCGCAGGCAAGCCAGCTCCCACATGTGAACGGGGCATCCAATCTGATGAGCAATACCCAGAACGCACAAAGGCCACCCGAAGGTGGCCTTTGTGTGGATAAAGCGTCAGCTAAGCGCGAGGCTTACTTGACAGCCCAACCGGTCAGCTCGGACAAAGCCTTGCCGATGTCTGCCAGCGAACGCACGGTTTTAACGCCTGCGTCTTCCAGGGCAGCAAACTTCTCGTCTGCTGTGCCTTTGCCGCCGGAGATGATTGCGCCAGCATGGCCCATGCGCTTGCCAGCAGGGGCAGTCACACCAGCGATGTAGGAAACAACCGGCTTGGTCACGTGTGCCTTGATGTAGGCAGCCGCTTCTTCTTCAGCCGAACCGCCGATCTCACCGATCATGACGATCGCTTCGGTCTTCGGGTCTTCCTGGAACAGTTTCAGGATGTCGATGAAGTTCGAGCCTGGGATCGGGTCACCGCCGATACCGACGCAAGTCGACTGGCCGAAACCGGCGTCAGTCGTTTGCTTGACAGCTTCGTAGGTCAGGGTGCCGGAACGGGAAACGATACCGACTTTGCCTGGCAAGTGAATGTGACCAGGCATGATGCCGATCTTGCATTCGCCTGGAGTGATCACGCCTGGGCAGTTAGGGCCGATCAGGACTACGCCCAGCTCGTCACACTTAACTTTAGCGTCCAGCATGTCCAGGGTAGGAATGCCTTCGGTGATGCAAACGATCAGCTTGATGCCGCCGAATGCCGCTTCCAGGATCGAGTCTTTGCAGAAAGGAGCTGGAACGTAGATCACGCTGGCGGTGGCGCCAGTGGCAGCTACAGCGTCTTTCACGGTGTTGAACACTGGCAGACCCAGGTGCTCGGTGCCGCCCTTACCAGGAGTAACGCCACCCACCATCTTGGTGCCGTATTCGATGGCTTGCTGGGTGTGGAAACTACCTTGCGAACCGGTAATACCCTGGCAGATAACTTTGGTGTCTTTATTGATCAGGACGCTCATTATTTGCCCTCCGCAGCTTTGACAACTTGTTGAGCAGCGTCGGTCAGGCTGGTAGCCGCGATGATGTTCAAACCGCTTTCTGCCAGTACTTTAGCGCCCAGTTCAGCGTTGTTACCTTCAAGGCGAACAACAACCGGGATTTTAACGCCGACTTCTTTCACTGCACCGATGATGCCTTCGGCAATCATGTCGCAACGAACGATGCCGCCGAAGATGTTGACCAATACTGCAGCGACGTTAGTGTCGGACAGGATGATCTTGAAGGCTTCGGTAACGCGTTCTTTGGTAGCACCGCCGCCCACGTCGAGGAAGTTGGCTGGTTTGCCGCCATGCAGGTTGACGATGTCCATGGTACCCATGGCCAGGCCAGCACCGTTGACCATGCAACCGATGTTACCTTCCAGGGCTACGTAGTTCAGTTCGAACTTGGCAGCGTGCGCTTCGCGCGGATCGTCTTGCGACGGATCGTGGAAAGTTTTCAGCTTAGGCTGACGGTACATGGCGTTGGCGTCGATGTTGATCTTGGCGTCGAGGCAGTGCAGATCGCCGTCAGCCTTGATCACCAGCGGGTTCACTTCCAGCAGGGCCAGATCGTGATCCTGGAACAGTTTGGCCAGACCTACGAAGATCTTGGCGAACTGGGCAACTTGCTTGCCTTCCAGACCCAGCTGGAAAGCCAGTTCGCGACCCTGGAATGGCTGAGCGCCAACCAGTGGATCGATCGTGGCTTTCAGAATTTTTTCTGGAGTGTCGTGAGCGATCTTCTCGATGTCCACGCCACCTTCGGTGGAAGCCATGAACACGATGCGACGGCTCGAACGGTCAACGACAGCGCCCAGGTACAGCTCTTTAGCGATATCAGTGCACGATTCAACCAGGATCTTGGTGACTGGTTGGCCATTGGCATCAGTCTGGTAAGTCACCAGACGCTTGCCCAGCCACTGCTGTGCGAAGGCCTTGGCGTCTTCTTTGCTGCGAACCAGCTTAACGCCGCCCGCTTTACCGCGACCACCAGCGTGGACCTGGGCTTTGACAACCCACTCGGTACCACCGATTTTGTCGCAAGCTTCTGCTGCTGCTTCCGGGGTGTCTACTGCGTAGCCCTGGGATACTGGCAGGCCGTATTCAGCGAACAGCTGCTTACCCTGATACTCGTGAAGATTCATGCTTTTTACCGTCTTCGTTAGGTACTGCGCATTCGGCGCTGCGCTCATTATGAGTGCCGCGCCACCTGTGACTGCTGCTTGCGCAACTTGCGGGGCTCAAGGCCCGTAAAGCTGCGCAAGACTGCGTCCAGCGGACATTCCGCGGTGAGTCTTGCGCGCAAGGCTCACGACGGGCAACCGCCGTGGTTTCTTATTATCTCGCTTAGCGCTTCTTGCGGTTGGCGATGTGGATGGCGCCGCCATTCACTGCCAACGCTGCTTCGTGCAACGCTTCGGACAGGGTCGGATGGGAGAAGACCATCATGCCCAGGTCCTCGGCACTGGTGCCGAATTCCATACCGATCGCGCCTTGCTGAACCAGTTCTGCAGCGCTCGGGCCAATCACGTGGACGCCCAATACGCGGTCAGTCTTGGCATCAGCGATGACTTTGACAAAACCACCGGTGTCGTTGGCTGCCATGGCACGGCCAGAAGCGGCAAACGGGAAGGTGCCGACGTTAACTTCAACGCCTTCAGCTTTCAACTGCTGTTCGTTCTTGCCGACCCATGCAATTTCCGGGTGGGTGTAGATAACCGATGGGATCAGGTCGTAGTTCATCTGGGTTTTGTGGCCCTTGATGCGCTCGACAACCATGATGCCTTCTTCGGAAGCCTTGTGCGCCAGCATCATGCCGCGAACCACGTCGCCAATGGCGTACACGCCAGGAACGGTGGTAGCGCAGTGATCGTCAACGTGGATGAAACCACGCTCGTCGATGTTCACGCCGCTGTCGGAAGCCAACAGGTCAGCTGTGACTGGACGGCGACCAACGGCAACAATCAGCTTGTCGAAAGTGATGGTCTGTTCGCCATCCTTGTCGGTGTAGGTCACGACAACTTCTTCGCCGTTAACCTTCGAGCCGGTCACGCGAGCACCCAGCTTGATGTCCAGACCTTGTTTGGTCAGGGTTTTGTAGGCTTCTTTGGACACCGCAGTGTCGGCAGCCAGCAGGAACGTGTCCAGGGCTTCCAGAACGGTCACTTCGGAACCCAGACGCGACCATACCGAACCCAGTTCCAGACCGATTACGCCAGCGCCGATCACGCCCAAACGCTTGGGAACCGCTTGGAATTCCAGGGCGCCGGTCGAATCAACGATCACGTTCTGGTCAACTGGAGCCGGTGGAATGTCGATTGGGCGCGAGCCTGGAGCCAGGATCACGTTTTCGGCTTCGATGACTTCTACCGAGCCGTCTGGCTTGGTGATTTCAACTTTCTTGCCGGCCAGCAGTTTGCCGTGGCCTTGCAGGGAAGTCACACCGTTGGCCTTGAACAAGGTCGCAACGCCGGAAGTGAGGCCTTTAACGATGTTGGCTTTACGGCCGACCATTGCTGGCACGTCCATGGTCACGCCAGCGTGGTTGATGCCGTGGATCGCGAAACCGTCTTGGGCTTCGTGGAATTTCCAGGAGCTGTCCAGCAGCGCCTTGGAAGGAATGCAACCGACGTTCAGGCAAGTACCGCCCAGCGCCAGTTTGCCTTCCTTGTCGGTGTATTTTTCGATGCAAGCAGTCGAGAGGCCCAGTTGTGCGGCCTTGATGGCGGCAACGTAGCCGCCAGGACCTGCACCAATCACTACGACGTCAAATTTCTGTGTCATGAAAATAGATCCTCTATTAGCTCGGAGCGTCAAGCTTCAAGCTTCAAGCTGCAAGCCAAACTGCGTTTACTTGCAGCTTGTAGCTCACAACTTGAAGCTGCCTCAATCAAATATCCAGCAGCAGACGAGCCGGGTCTTCCAGCAGGTTCTTGATGGTCACCAGGAAAGTCACGGCTTCTTTACCATCGATCAGGCGGTGATCGTAAGACAGTGCCAGGTACATCATTGGGCGGATCACGACTTGGCCGTTGATGGCCATCGGACGCTGGATGATGTTGTGCATGCCCAGGATCGCAGCTTGTGGCGGGTTGACGATCGGGGTCGACATCATCGAACCGAAGGTACCACCGTTGGTGATGGTGAAGGTACCACCGGTCATCTCGTCGATGGTCAGCTTGCCATCACGGGCTTTCTTGCCGAAGCCAGCGATGCCGCCTTCGATTTCAGCCAGGCTCATCAGCTCGGCGTTACGCAGAACCGGTACGACCAGGCCACGGTCGCTGGACACGGCAACGCCGACGTCGGCATAACCGTGGTAAACGATGTCGCTGCCGTCGATGGAAGCGTTGACTGCCGGGAAGCGTTTCAGCGCTTCGGTGGCCGCTTTCACGAAGAACGACATGAAGCCCAGGCGCACGCCATTGTGGGACTTCTCGAACAGGTCCTTGTACTTCGAACGCAGGGCCATGACTTCAGTCATGTCGACTTCGTTGAAAGTGGTCAGCATCGCCATGTTCGACTGTGCTTCAACCAGACGCTTGGCCACGGTGGCACGTACACGAGTCATCGGTACGCGCTTCTCGGTGCGGTCGCCAGCAGCGAACACAGGCGCAGCGGCAGCTGGAGCAGCAGCCTTGGCAGGTGCGGCGGCCGGAGCGTTTTTCTTGGCTTCAACGGCAGCAACCACGTCTTCCTTGGTCACACGGCCGTCTTTGCCGGTGCCTTTGATGGAAGCCAGATTGATGCCGTTTTCTTCGGCCAGCTGACGCGCAGCCGGTGCAGCGATTGGATCTTCACCAGCGGCAGCTGGAGCAGCGGCTGGAGCGGAAGCAGCAGCAGGTGCAGCAGCAGCCGGAGCAGGTGCAGCAGCGCCGCCTGCTTCGATCGAGCCCAGGATCTGGTTCGACAGGACGGTAGCGCCCTCTTCAGCAACGATCGCGCCCAGCACGCCGTCAGCTTCGGCCAACACTTCCAGAACGACTTTGTCGGTCTCGATGTCGACGATCAGGTCATCACGCTTTACAGCGTCGCCTGGTTTCTTGTGCCAGGTGGCAACGGTGCCATCGGCAACCGATTCCGGGAATGACGGGGCTTTGATTTCGATAGCCATTATCTGTGGGTCCTTAAAATTCGGTTTCAGTCAGCGCGAAGGCGTTAAACAGTGAAAGCATCTTGCAGCAGTTTTTCCTGCTGCTCGGCGTGCATCGACGCATAACCACACGCAGGTGCAGCAGAAGCATCACGACCGGCATACTCAAGGCCAAGGCCTGTCTTGTGGTTGCCGATGCTGCGACGCAAATGATGCTGGCTGCTGTACCAAGCGCCCTGGTTCATCGGTTCTTCCTGGCACCACACCGCATGGGTGAGGTTGGTGTAAGGCGCGATGGCCTCCATCAGGTCGTCTTCCGGGAACGGGTAAAGCTGCTCGATACGCACGATGGCGATGTCTTCGCGGCCTTCGGCACGGCGTTTTTCCAGCAAGTCGTAGTAAACCTTGCCGCTGCACAGGATCAGGCGAGTGACCTTGGCTGCGTCCAAGGTGTCGATTTCTGGAATAACGGTCTGGAACGAACCGTCGGCCAGATCTTCCAGGGTCGAGATGGCCAATTTGTGACGCAACAGCGACTTCGGAGTCAGCACTACCAGCGGCTTGCGCAGCGGGCGGATCACCTGACGACGCAGCAAGTGGTAGATCTGGGCCGGGGTAGTCGGCACGCACACCTGGATGTTGTGCTCGGCGCACAGCTGCAGGTAACGCTCCAGACGGGCCGAAGAGTGCTCCGGACCCTGACCTTCATAACCGTGTGGCAGCAGCATGGTCAGACCGCACAGACGGCCCCACTTGTGCTCACCGCTGGTGATGAACTGGTCAATAACCACTTGGGCACCGTTGGCGAAGTCGCCGAACTGGGCTTCCCAGATCACCAGCGCCTGAGGCGTGGTGGTGGAGTAACCGTATTCGAACGCCAGTACGGCTTCTTCGGACAGGAACGAATCGAACAGGTCGAAACGTGGCTGGCCTTCGTAAAGGTGTTGCAGCGGAATGTAGGTGCCCGCGTCTTTCTGGTTGTGCAATACCGCGTGACGGTGCGAGAACGTACCACGGCCGATATCCTGGCCGGTCATGCGGATCGGGTGACCTTCGAACGCCAGGGTCGCGTACGCCATGGTTTCGGCGTAACCCCAGTTGATCGGCAGGCCGCCGGCTTGCATCTTCTGACGGTCTTCGTAGATCTTCGCAACCTGGCGCTGCACAACGAAGCCTTCTGGAATTTCCAGCAGCTTGGCAGACAGTTCCTGCAAGGTTTTCAGATCGAACGAGGTGTCGTGACGCGCAGTCCAGGCGTGGCCCAGGTACGGACGCCAGTCAACGAACAGCTCTTTGTTCGGCTCTTTAACCAGGCTTTTTACGACATGCAGACCGTTGTCCAGCGCGTTGCGGTATTCATCGACTTTCGCCTGCACACGCGCATCGTCAACCACGCCGGCCTTGGTCAGGCTTTCGGCGTACAGCTCACGGGTGGTGCGCTGCTTGGCGATTTGCTGGTACATCAACGGCTGGGTGCCGCTAGGCTCATCCGCTTCGTTGTGACCGCGACGGCGGTAGCAAACCAGGTCGATCACCACGTCACGCTTGAACTGCATGCGGTAGTCGATAGCGAGCTGGGTCACGAACAACACGGCTTCCGGATCATCACCATTCACATGGAGGATCGGCGCCTGGATCATCTTGGCAACGTCGGTGGCGTACTCGGTAGAGCGCGCGTCCAGCGGGTTGCTGATGGTGAAGCCTACCTGGTTGTTGATGACGATGTGAACCGTACCGCCAGTCTTGAAGCCGCGAGTCTGCGACATCTGGAACGTTTCCAGAACCACGCCTTGGCCGGCGAATGCCGCGTCACCGTGGATGGAAATCGGCAGGACCTTTTCGCCGGTGGCATCGTTACGACGATCCTGACGAGCACGGACCGAACCCTCGACCACTGGGGAAACGATTTCCAGGTGGGATGGGTTGAACGCCATGGCCAGGTGAACTTCACCGCCGGTGGTCATCACGTTGGACGAGAAGCCCTGGTGGTATTTAACGTCACCGGAACCCAGTTCGACCTTCTTCTTGCCTTCGAACTCGTCGAACAGCTCGCGCGGGTTCTTGCCGAAGGTGTTGACCAACACGTTCAGGCGACCACGGTGAGCCATGCCGATCACGACTTCCTTGGTGCCATAGGAACCGGAACGCTGGATCAGCTCGTCGAGCATTGGAATGAGGCTCTCGCCGCCTTCCAGGCCAAAACGCTTGGTGCCCGGGTATTTGGTGCCCAGGTATTTCTCGAGACCTTCAGCTGCGGTCACGCGCTCGAGCAGGTGGCTGCGTACGTCGGCGGACAGCACCGGACGGCCACGCACACCTTCCAGGCGATGCTGGAACCAGTGGCGTTGCTCGGAATCGGTGATATGCGTGAACTCAGCGCCGATGGTGCGGCAATATGTCTGCTGCAACGCTTCGTGAATTTCGCGTAGGCTCGCTTCCTCTTTGCCGATGAACAGGTCGCCGGCACGGAAGGTCGTATCAAGATCGGCATTGGTCAAGCCGTAATGATTGATCGACAGGTCAGCAGGTGCAGGACGCTGCCAGAGCCCCAGCGGGTCAAGCTGGGCCGCCTGGTGGCCACGCATCCGGTAAGCCTGGATCAGTCGCAATACTTCAACTTGCTTCTTCTCATGCTCGCTGCTCACGCTCCCGGCGGAAACCGGCTGAGCGCGGCGCTGGTTCTTTGCCAGCAGCACAAACTGATCGCGAATTGTTGCGTGCGATACATCGGTGGCAGCGTTGCCGTCTGAAGACAACGTCTGAAATTTGGTGCGCCATTCTTCTGGCACAGCGTTAGGGTCGTGCAGGTAGAGCTCATAAAGCTCTTCCACATAGGCAGCGTTACCACCTGAAAGATAGCCGCTGTTCCACATGCGCTGCATCACGCTTTCTTGCATGCTTGGTCACCCTCGATTTGGGGACACCACCGGCGGAAACACCGAGTTTGCTTGCAAAAGGCCAAGTGCAGCGACCAAAACAAGCCACTTAGGATCACGCTGATAGTTCGGGTACCAACCCGAATGCCCCTGCTTGTCTCATTTCTTCAAAATAAGAGCCGCGGCTTTGTAAGTCGCTGCTCAAGTTAAAACTACGGCGCCGGTTGAAGCCTGCGCCGTAGCATTTACGGGCACAACGGTCCTGCTTTGTTACAACGTCAGTTACACGCCGCTTTGCAGCAGCATGTTACGGATGTGACCAATGGCCTTAGTCGGGTTCAGGCCTTTAGGACATACGTTGACGCAGTTCATGATCCCGCGGCAGCGGAATACGCTGAACGGGTCATCCAGCGAAGCCAGACGCTCGGACGTCTTGGTGTCACGGCTGTCTGCCAGGAAGCGGTACGCTTGCAGCAGAGCGGCTGGACCCAGGAACTTGTCCGGGTTCCACCAGAAGGACGGGCACGAGGTCGAGCAGCAAGCGCACAGGATGCACTCGTACAGACCGTCGAGCTTTTCACGCTCTTCAGGGGACTGCAGACGCTCGATGGCCGGAGCCGGCGTGTCGTTCTGCAGGAACGGCTTAACTTTCTCGTATTGCTTGTAGAAGATGCTCATATCGACGACCAGGTCACGGATAACCGGCAAACCTGGCAGAGGACGAACGATCAGCTTGTTGCCTTTGACGACGGCGGACAGCGGCGTAATGCACGCCAGGCCGTTTTTGCCGTTGATGTTCATGCCGTCGGAACCGCACACACCTTCACGGCAAGAGCGACGATAGGAGAAACCTTCGTCCTGCTCTTTGATCAGTGCCAATACATCCAGCACCATCAGGTCTTTACCACCGGTATCGACCTGGAATTCCTGCATGAACGGCGCAGCGTCCTGATCAGGGTTGTAGCGGTAAACACTGACTTTCAACATGGCAGCCACCCTTAGTAAGTCCGAATCTTCGGTTCAAAGGTCGGAACTGTCTTCGGCGAGAAGTTCACGGCACGCTTGGTTACGCGCTTGTCACCCGGGAAGTACAGGGTGTGGCACAACCAGTTTTCGTCGTCGCGATCTTCAAAGTCTTCACGAGCGTGAGCACCACGGGATTCTTTACGAACCTCGGCGGCGATCGCAGTCGCTTCAGCCACTTCCAACAGGTTTTGCAGCTCAAGTGCTTCGATACGAGCGGTGTTGAACGCCTGGCTCTTATCGTTGATCTTGACGTTGGCAATACGCTTGCGCAGATCGGCCAGCTGGGCGATACCCTTCTGCATGTATTCGCCAGTACGGAATACACCGAAGTAGTTCTGCATGCAGTTTTGCAGCTCGCGACGCAGGGTAGCTACGTCTTCACCATCGGTACGCTCGTTCAGAGCGTTCAGGCGCGCCAGGGCGGCCTCGATATTGGCGTCGGTAGCGTCATCGTATTCGATGCCGTCGGTCAGGGCTTTTTCCAGGTGCAGGCCGGCCGCGCGGCCGAACACCACCAGGTCGAGCAGCGAGTTGCCGCCCAGACGGTTGGCACCGTGAACCGATACGCATGCCACTTCGCCTACCGCGAACAGGCCATGAATGATCTCGTCCACGCCTTCAGCGTTCTGAGTGATCGCCTGGCCATGAATGTTGGTCGGAACACCGCCCATCATATAGTGGCAAGTCGGAACAACCGGAACCGGAGCAACCACCGGGTCAACGTGAGCAAAAGTCTTGGACAGCTCACAGATACCTGGCAGGCGGCTGTGCAGCACTTCTTCGCCCAGGTGATCGAGCTTCAGCAGTACGTGGTCGCCATTCGGGCCACAGCCATTGCCGGCGATGATTTCTTTAACCATGGAACGGGCAACAACGTCACGACCGGCAAGGTCTTTCGCGTTCGGAGCATAACGCTCCATGAAACGCTCGCCGTGCTTGTTGATCAGGTAACCACCTTCACCACGGCAACCTTCGGTAACCAGTACGCCCGCGCCGGCGATACCGGTCGGGTGGAACTGCCACATTTCGATGTCTTGTACCGGCACGCCCGCACGCAGTGCCATGCCGACGCCGTCACCGGTGTTGATCAGGGCATTGGTGGTCGAAGCGTAGATACGACCTGCACCGCCAGTCGCCAGAACAGTTGCCTTTGCGCGGATGTAGGTGGTTTCACCGGTTTCGATGCAGATGGCAATCACGCCGACGAATGCGCCATCCTGGTTTTTGACCAGGTCAACGGCGTAGTACTCGTTCAGGAACGTAGTGCCGGCTTTCAGGTTGCCCTGATAAAGGGTGTGCAGCAGCGCGTGACCGGTACGGTCGGACGCGGCGCACGTACGGGCAGCCTGGCCGCCTTTACCGTAATCCTTCGACTGGCCGCCGAATGGACGCTGGTAGATACGACCTTGCTCGGTACGCGAGAACGGCAGGCCCATGTGGTCCAGCTCGAACACGGCAGCCGGGCCTTCCTGACACATGTATTCGATAGCGTCCTGGTCACCGATGTAGTCGGAACCCTTGACGGTATCGTACATGTGCCAGCGCCAGTCATCGTTCGGATCGGCGGAGGCGATGGCGCAGGTGATGCCACCCTGGGCCGAAACAGTGTGCGAACGCGTCGGGAACACCTTGGTGATCACGGCAGTCTTGTGACCACCCTGAGCCAGCTGCAGCGCTGCGCGCATGCCAGCACCGCCGCCACCAATGATGATGGCGTCGAAGGAAATAGTTGGAATGTTAGCCATGACTCAGATACCCCAAAGAATCTGCACACCCCAGACGAAGTAAGCGAACATCGCGACGCCGCATACTGCCTGGAAGAGGAAACGTACTGCAGTCGCGGACTTGCCCAGCGCCATCGGCGTCAGGTAGTCGGTCGCGATGGTCCACATGCCGACCCAGGCGTGAGCGCCCAGGGCTACAAGTGCCAGCAGACTGAAGATTCGCATCGCATTGTGGGAAAACAGGCCGTGCCATTGCTCATAGCCAATGCCCGGGTTTGCGACGAGGTATCCGATCAGGAAAATGAAATAAGCCGCGAGAACGACCGCAGACACACGCTGCGCCATCCAGTCATAGAGGCCTGAACGCGATAGGTTCGTAACGCTGGTTACCATATCCAAACTCCTGCCAGAACGATCAGCACCACGGAAATGGCGATGATGATTTTCGAGCCCAGGCGGCCGCCTTCCAGCGTCTCACCGATGCCCATATCCATGATCAAGTGGCGCACGCCGGCTACCAGGTGATAAAGCAGAGCGGACAGGAGGCCCCATGCTACGAACTTGGCCAGCGGGCTGGTCAAGCATGCCTTCACCTCGGCGTATCCTTCCTCGGAACCCAGGGATTTGCTCAATGCATAAAGCATGATGCCCAAGCCCAGGAACAGGATGATGCCGGAAACACGGTGCAGGAACGACGTAACGCCGGTGATGGGGAGTTTGATGGTCCTTAGGTCTAGGTTTACAGGTCGTTGGCTATTCACGGCTTTTTTTCACACTGAAGAGCCCCTAACAATCAGGGCAAAGTTGTTGGGGAGTGCACTGGTCAGGTAAGCACCACCCAGGGAGTGCGACCCCCAATGAAAGCAAGCCCAAAAGCCCTTGGCGGTCGGTGGCCGAGTATAGACAGTTAGGCTACTAATGACAACGCGCACGCCTCACCCTAATAGCTGATTGCGCTGGCGGGATAAAAGGCGTAAATGGCAGTCAATTTCGACGAAAAAGTACGGTTAAAGCCTTCTGGAGCAAGACTTTAGGCAAATTGACATCTGAATTTATCTCACTATAGTGGTGCGGGCCCTGCGTGGGGGGTCTGTCTGATGATTTGAAGCATAAATAGGAGGCCACATGGCTGACAAAAAAGCGCAGTTGATCATCGAGGGCGCAGCCCCCGTCGAGCTGCCCATTTTAACCGGCACCGTTGGTCCCGATGTTATCGACGTACGGGGCCTGACGGCCACGGGCCGTTTCACTTTCGACCCAGGCTTCATGTCGACCGCCTCTTGCGAGTCGAAGATCACCTATATCGACGGCGACAATGGCATTCTGCTGCACCGGGGCTACCCGATCGAGCAACTGGCTGAGAAGTCGGACTATCTGGAAACCTGCTACCTGCTGCTAAACGGCGAATTGCCAACAGCCGAGCAGAAAGCCCAGTTCGTCAGCACCGTGAAGAACCACACCATGGTTCACGAGCAGTTGAAGACCTTCTTCAACGGCTTCCGTCGCGACGCCCACCCGATGGCCGTCATGTGCGGCGTAGTCGGCGCCCTGTCGGCCTTCTATCACGACTCCCTGGACATCAATAACCCGCAGCATCGCGAAATCTCCGCGATCCGCCTGGTTGCCAAGATGCCAACCCTGGCCGCAATGGTTTACAAGTACTCCATGGGCCAGCCCATGATGTACCCGCGCAACGACCTGACGTACGCGGAAAACTTCCTGCACATGATGTTCAACACCCCGTGCGAGATCAAACCGATCAGCCCGGTGCTGGCCAAGGCGATGGACCGGATTTTCATCCTCCACGCCGACCACGAGCAGAACGCCTCCACCTCTACCGTACGTCTGGCCGGCTCTTCGGGTGCCAACCCGTTCGCCTGTATCGCCGCCGGTATCGCCGCACTGTGGGGCCCTGCCCACGGCGGTGCGAACGAAGCCGTGTTGACCATGCTGGATGAAATCGGCGATGTCTCGAACATCGACACGTTCATCGCCAAGGCCAAGGACAAGAACGATCCGTTCAAGCTGATGGGCTTCGGCCACCGCGTCTACAAGAACCGTGACCCACGCGCCACCGTGATGAAGCAGACCTGCGACGAAGTGTTGAAGGAACTGGGCATCAAGAACGATCCGCAACTCGAACTGGCCATGCGCCTGGAAGAGATCGCCCTGACCGACCCGTACTTCATCGAGCGCTCGCTGTACCCGAACGTCGACTTCTACTCGGGGATCATCCTCAAGGCGATCGGCATTCCAACCAGCATGTTCACCGTGATCTTCGCCCTGGCCCGTACTGTAGGCTGGATCTCCCACTGGAAAGAAATGCTCTCCAGCCCGTACAAGATTGGCCGCCCGCGCCAGCTGTACACCGGCTACGAGTCGCGTGACATCACCAAGCTGGAAGATCGGCACTAAATCCCAGCCAAATAAAACGGCCTCTTTATGAGGCCGTTTTTTTTGGCTGGGATTTAGTGAGCTGCAAGCTTCAAGCTGTTAGCTACAAGCAAAAAAATACCCCTGCCTCACGACAGGGGTATTTCTCTATACAACACTGCTTCTAACTTGCAGCTTGTAGCTTAAAGCTTGCAACTGCCTCAATGATTCACCGCCCCACTCGCCCCCAGGCCCGTTTGCGAACGCACAAACTGCGGGAAGTACAGTGCACGCTCCTTCTCTGCCGCCGCCGACTTGTCGGTGATGGAGAAGAACCAGATACCGACGAACGCGATGATCATCGAGAACAGCGCCGGGTACTCGTACGGGAAGATGGCTTTTTCGTGGTGCAGGATCGAGACCCAGATGGTCGGGCCAAGGATCATCAGGCCGACGGCACTGATCAAGCCCAGCCAGCCGCCAATCATCGCGCCACGGGTGGTGAGGTTTTTCCAGTACATGGAAAGCAGCAGTACCGGGAAGTTACAGCTGGCCGCAATGGAGAACGCCAGGCCGACCATGAACGCAATGTTCTGGCTTTCGAACAGGATACCCAGGCCGATTGCCAGCACCGCCAGGGCGATGGTGGTGATCTTCGACACGCGAATCTCATCCTTTTCGTTGGCCTTGCCTTTCTTGATCACGCTGGCATACAGGTCATGGGACACCGCCGAAGCGCCCGCCAGGGTCAAACCGGCAACCACCGCCAGGATGGTGGCAAATGCCACAGCCGAGATGAAGCCCAGGAAGATACTGCCGCCCACCGCGTTGGCCAGGTGCACCGCCGCCATGTTGTTACCGCCCAGCAAGGCGCCTGCCGCATCCTTGAACGCCGGGTTGGTGCTGACCAACAGGATCGCGCCGAAGCCGATGATAAAGGTCAGGATGTAGAAGTAGCCGATGAAGCCCGTGGCATACAGCACGCTCTTACGAGCTTCCTTGGCGTCGCTTACGGTGAAGAAGCGCATCAGGATGTGCGGCAGGCCTGCGGTGCCGAACATCAGCGCCAGCCCCAAGGAGAATGCAGAGATCGGATCTTTCACCAGGCCGCCGGGACTCATGATCGCTTCACCTTTAGGGTGAACCTTGATCGCCTCGGAAAACAGCATGTTGAAGTCGAAGTTGACGTGCTTCATCACCATCAGCGCCATGAACGAGGCGCCGGACAGCAGCAGGACCGCCTTGATGATCTGCACCCATGTGGTCGCCAGCATGCCGCCGAACAGCACGTACATGCACATCAGGATGCCCACCAGGATCACCGCCACATGGTAATCGAGGCCGAACAGCAACTGGATCAGCTTGCCCGCGCCAACCATCTGCGCGATCAGGTAGAACGCCACCACCACCAGCGAGCCACAGGCCGACAGGCTGCGGATCTGGGTTTGTCCCAGGCGATAGGACGCTACGTCGGCAAAGGTGTACTTGCCCAGGTTACGCAGGCGTTCGGCGATCAGGAACAGAATGATCGGCCAGCCCACCAGGAAGCCGATCGAGTAGATCAGGCCATCGTAGCCGGAGGTGAACACCAGCGCGGAAATCCCCAGGAAGGACGCCGCCGACATGTAGTCGCCAGCAATCGCCAGGCCGTTCTGGAAACCGGTGATCTTGCCGCCGGCCGCATAGTAGTCGGCCGCCGATTTGTTGCGCTTGGATGCCCAGTAGGTGATGCACAGGGTCGCGCCGACGAAGGCGACGAACATCAGGATCGCCGGGATATTCAGCGGTTGTTTATGCACTTCGCCGGTCAATGCTTCCGCCGCCCAAACGGCAGGCGCAAAGACCGAAGCGCCGAGTACAGCCAATAGACGACGGATCATTGCGCAGCCTCCTTGAGAATCGCATTGTTCAGGTCGTCAAATTCGCCGTTGGCGCGTCGTACGTAAATCGCAGTCAGGACAAAGGCCGAAACAATCAGCCCGACCCCAATCGGGATTCCCCAGGTGATGGACGAGCCGGGACTGATCTTGGCCCCCAGTATTTGCGGCCCATAGGCAATCAGAAGAATGAAAGCGGAGTAAAGCCCTAGCATGATCGCCGAGAGAATCCAGGCGAACCTTTCCCTTTTTCTCACCAGCTCCTTGAAACGCGGGCTGTTTTGAATCGAGAGGTAAATGCTGTCGTTCATTGTTTTTATCCTCGCAGCACAGCTTTTTTATTATTGGAACGTATCCACTGTATGCGGCTGCAGAACAGGTTCCAGACGACCTTAGTATTAGAACGACATGAGGGTTCGCGCCAACTTTGAACTGATTAAAGTGACAGCTTTTCTCCCGTAAATGACAAAGCCCGTCTGACGAAAACGCCAGACGGGCTTGCAAGGTGCTATTTAGACGCTTCGGGGGTTATTTACCGATCCACTCGGCGACACGCTCAGGGTGCTTGGCAACCCAGTCCTTGGCCGCCGCATCAGGCTTGGCACCCTCTTGAATCGCGAGCATGACTTCGCCGATTTCGTCCTTGGAGGCCCACTGGAATTTCTTCAGGAAGGCGGCGACTTCCGGCGCTTCCTTCTCCAGGCCCTTGCTGCCGATGCTGTTGACGGTTTCAGCAGCACCATAAATCCCTTTTGGATCGTCCAGGAAACGCAGTTTCCACTTGGCGAACATCCAGTGTGGCACCCAACCGGTCACCGCAATGGATTCCTGCTTGTCTTCGGCACGGGTCAGCTCAGCGATCATCGCAGCGCCCGAACTGGCTTGCAGCTTGTAATCCAGGCCATAGGCCTTGATGGCTTCGTCGGTCTTGAGCATTACGCCTGAACCGGCATCAATACCGACGATCTTGTTCTTGAAGGTGGTGTCGGTCTTGAGGTCTTCGATGGACTTGGCCTTGACGTACTCCGGTACGATCAAACCAATTTTCGCATCCTTGAAGTTGGGCCCGTAGTCGACGACCTTGTCCTTGTTCTTGGCCCAGTATTCACCGTGGGTCACGGGCAACCAGGCGGAAAGCATGGCGTCGAGTTTGCCGGTAGCTACGCCCTGCCACATGATCCCGGTGGCGACGGCTTGCAGTTTCACGTCATAACCGAGCTTTTCCTTGATCACCTCTGCCGCCACGTGAGTGGTGGCAACGCTGTCGGACCAGCCGTCTACATAGCCGATGCTCAGGGTTTTGCTGTCGGCGCTGGCCAGTGTGGAGCCCATCGCAACTACCAGAGTGGCAGCTGCGCCCAAGAGTCGTCGCATCTTCATAGTACTTCCCCGAAAGTGCTGCGCCCGACGGATGCCGAGCGACGTCAACCTGTTGTTATGTGGTGCACCGCGCCCCCTTCACGCGCATCGATCCGGCGGCACAGACATCAGTGGAGTGCTGACACTTCGATCATCAACCTGCCGGGGGCTTGGACCTGCTCTGACTGCGACCTCAGGTAAGCAAGAAACGACATCACATCGCCAGCAGCCCGGTTTGCAGGACATGCTGCCAAAATCCCGCCCGAACTTTGCATGTCTAAATCATGCTGCCCCACTGGGACGGGCCAAATCCGGGTAAGATGCGCGCCTTTGCTCCCCCAGATAAGCTGACCATGCCCGCGACTGCCCGCTTCCCTGCCCTGCCCTATTTTTTCGCCATGATCCTCGGCGTGCTTGCCCTTGTCGGCTATTGGTATGGCCTCGGCCGGCCGGTGGTGTTGCCGGATGTGGCCAGCGCCAGCCACAAAATGCAATGTGCGTCCTACACGCCATTCGACAAAGACCAATCGCCGTTCGATCAGCCGTTCAAGCTGCGTCCCGAGCGCATGGACGCCGACCTGGCCTTGCTGGCCACCCGCTTTGAATGCATTCGCACCTACTCCATGACCGGTTTGGAAGCCCTGCCGGGCATGGCGCGCAAACATGGATTGAAGTTAATGGCCGGCGCCTGGGTCAGCAGTGACCCGGTTGCCACCGAAAAAGAAATCGACGAGTTGATCGCGGCGGCCAACGCCAACCCCGACGTGGTCACCTCGGTCATCGTCGGCAACGAAGCCCTGCTGCGCAAAGAAGTCACCGCCAAGCAACTGGTGACGCTGATCCATAAAGTCAAAAGTCAGATCAAACAGCCGGTCACCTATGCCGATGTCTGGGAATTCTGGCTGCAACACCCGGAAATTGCCCCGGCCGTGGATTTCCTGACCATTCACCTGCTGCCGTACTGGGAAGATGACCCGTCCGGCATCGACCAGGCGCTCAAGCACGTGGGTGATGTGCGCCAGACCTTCGGCAACAAGTTCGCGCCAAAAGACGTGCTGATCGGCGAGACCGGCTGGCCCAGCGAAGGTCGCCAGCGCGAAACCGCCGTGCCGAGCCGGGTCAACGAAGCCAAGTTCATGCGTGGTTTTGTGGCCATGGCCGAGGCCAACGGTTGGCGCTATAACCTGATCGAAGCCTTTGACCAGCCATGGAAGCGCGCCAGTGAAGGCGCGGTCGGCGGTTATTGGGGGCTGTTTGACGCCGACCGCCAGGACAAGGGCATCCTCGCAGGGCCGGTGAGCAATGTGCCGTACTGGCCGCTGTGGTTGGGCGTGGGCGGGATTATCCTGTTGGGTACCTTGGCCCTCGGCGGGCGCGTTCGCAGCACTCGCGCAGCGCTAATGCTGCCACTGCTCGGAGCGGTCGCCGCCTGCTCAATCGGCACCTGGGCCGAACTGACCCGCGTAACCGCGCGCTTCAACGATGAATGGGTGTGGGCAGGCTTGCTGGTCGTGCTGAACCTGCTGGTGCTGGCCCATGCCGCGCTGGCCCTGAGTGCGCGGGACGGTTGGCGCGAACGGGCGTTCAACTGGCTGGAGCAACGCGCAGGCTGGCTGGTGGCAATCGCCGGCTTTGCCGGAGCGGTGATGATGCTCGCACTGGTATTTGACCCGCGGTATCGCAGCTTCCCAAGTGCGGCACTAGTGTTGCCGGCCTTGGTGTACCTGGTTCGCCCGGTAACGGGGCCACGCCGGGAGATCGCGCTGCTGGCCTTCATTATCGGTGCCGGCATTGCGCCGCAGCTCTACCGTGAAGGTCTGCTGAACCAGCAGGCTTGGGGTTGGGCGGTGGTCAGCGTGATGATGGTTGTAGCGTTGTGGCGTTGCTTGCGGGTGCGTAGGGCTTAAGACCGCTTTTGCAGCGTTGCGACGATTCGACAAGCCAGCGCCCACATTTGACCGAGTGCATCCCTGGAATGCGCTCTAATGTGGGAGCTGGCTTGCCGGACCGCCGAACCGCTGCGATGCAGACACCTCGGTACATCAGGGATACCCAACTGATGCCATCGCAGGCAAGCCAGCTCCCACATTGACCGAGTACAGCCTGAAGAGCCGCACACTCTCTGCCTGATGTACTGAGTTCCAAATGTGGGAGCGGCGGTGCGGCGATTCGACTTGCTCGCGAATACGCTGGGTCAGTCACCAGATGCATCAACTGACACTATCCGAGTTCAGTTTCCAAGATCAGGTCGGCTGGAAGGCCGCTTCAGCTTTGCTTTTGATCTAACCACTCAGGTCGGCTACCAGGCCGCCGTGCTCTGCTTTTGATCTTGATCTGCTGTTGATCCTAGGCGCCCCGTTAACCACGCTGGCCGAACGCAGGTATTACGGAGCGGGTAAACCGGCAGGACGCCGGTTTAGCCGCGACGGGGCAGGGACGGCCCGTCGCGGCGGCCCGCTTCGTGATGCCGGAGTGAGGGCACACCGAGCCTAGGCGAGGTGCCGAGTGGTGGGGCAAGAGCCCTTTGCTTACTTTGGGGCTTTTCCAAAGTGAGTCGCCGTAAGGGCGAAACCAATGTCAGCCGTGACCCAAACAACGGATATGTACTCAGCGCCCCCCCCCCCGACAACCACAGCACTCAACCCGTAAAAAAAGATGTGAGATACCTATGCTGCGATGAGGCCCTGTCAGGCAACGCGAGGCTTCCTGACCAACCGCAACCCGGCAATCACCACCGCAAACACCGCAAACGTGGTGTTGTACAACGCCAGCGCCGGCAAGCCGAACACCATTGCCAAAACTGCCAAGCCCCACCCCGCTCGACCCGGCACAAAAAACGCCAGCACCGACGCGATCAACGCCGCCCAGCCCAATACCTTGAAGTGGATCATCAACCCCAGGTTCGAACGCAACTGGCATTCCCAGCGACTGGCCTCATCAACGCAGATACCCACCCACCGGCCATCCTCCATAAAACCGTAACGGGCGCCATAACTGGCGGCCAACCATAACGGCAGGGCAATAAGCAGCAGGATCAGTGGCAAACGACGGGACATGGGGCACTCCGATAGGCAAAAACGCCGCTCAGCTTAATGCGCCGGCTGCCGTTAGCAAGGCGCATACACACAATTAGTGTCCATCAATGCGTGGCAACGTGTATCTTCTGGCTGCTATAACCCCGATTCCGACGTTTTTTTCCGACTTTTCGTGCCGAAGGCTGGCACTTCGGTGGCAACGCGGTGGTCATAGCCTGCGAACTTCATTCAGCCCGTTTCCTCTTAGGGATTAAGTCATGCTCCGTTCCTTGCGCTGTGCTGCCTTACTCGGCAGCCTTTTTTTGAGTGCGTCAGCACTGGCCGTCGACATCGACCAGGCCACCTATGGCTTCCCTTTGACCAACCCGTTCGAAGCGACCATCGCCACCACCCCGCCTGACCTTCGGCCCAAATTGCCGACCAACGATGAGATCAACCAGTCTGACTACACCCTGAACATGCGCCCAGAGCGCGAGTTCAGCCTGCCGGACAATTTCTGGGCGGTGAAGAAACTCACCTACCGCATCGCCAAACAAGACCACGCCGCGCCGTTGATCTTCCTGATCGCGGGCACCGGTGCGCGGTTTGACAGCAGCATCAACGAATACCTGAAAAAGCTGTATTACCAGGCCGGCTACCACGTGGTGCAGTTGTCGTCGCCCACCAGCTTCGACTTCATCAGCGCCGCCTCGCGCTTCGCCACTCCGGGTATCACCCAGGAAGACGCCGAAGACATGTACCGCGTGATGCAAGCCGTGCGCGCGCAGAACGCCTCGCTGCCAGTGACCGACTTCTACCTCACCGGCTACAGCCTGGGCGCCCTGGATGCTGCGTTTGTCAGCAAGCTGGACGAGACCCGCCGCAGCTTCAACTTCAAGAAAGTGCTGCTGCTCAACCCGCCGGTCAACCTCTACACCTCGATCACCAACCTCGACAAGCTGGTACAGACCGAGGTCAAGGGCATCAACAACACCACCACCTTCTATGAGCTGGTACTGGCCAAGCTGACCCGCTACTTCCAGCAAAAAGGCTACATCGACCTCAATGACGCCCTGCTCTACGACTTCCAGAACTCCAAGCAGCACCTGACCAACGAACAGATGGCGATGCTGATCGGCACCTCGTTCCGCTTCTCGGCGGCCGACATTGCCTTTACCTCGGACCTGATCAACCGCCGTGGCCTGATCATCCCGCCCAAATACCCGATCACCGAAGGCACCAGCCTCACGCCGTTCCTCAAGCGTGCGCTGCAATGCGACTTCGACTGCTACCTCACCGAACAAGTGATCCCGATGTGGCGCGCACGCTCCGACGGCGGCAGCCTGCTGCAACTGGTCGACCAGGTCAGCCTCTATGCGCTCAAGGACTACCTGCACGACAGCCCGAAAATCGCGGTGATGCACAACGCCGACGACGTGATTCTCGGCCCTGGCGACCTCGGTTTCCTGCGTAAAACCTTCGGCGATCGCTTGACCGTCTACCCGCTGGGCGGCCACTGCGGCAACCTCAATTACCGCGTCAACGCCGACGCCATGCTGGAGTTCTTCCGTGGCTAAATATCTTCTGCTGCTCGCTGCCCTGATGTGCGCGGGCGTCGCCAATGCCGACAACAGCAAGGCCCACGAACCGGTCAAGGTTGACGCTGACGGCTTCAAGGAGCCGCTGACCAAGCTCAAGTTCAACCCGGGCCTGGACCAGCGCGAGTTCGAGCGTTCGTCGCTCACCGCGCTCAATGTCTACGACCCACTGGAGTCGTGGAACCGCCGCGTGTACCACTTCAACTACCGCTTCGACCAATGGGTGTTCCTGCCGGTGGTTGACGGTTATCGCTATGTCACACCGAGCTTCCTGCGCACCGGCGTCAGCAACTTCTTCAACAACCTGGGCGACGTGCCCAACCTGTTGAACAGCCTGCTGCAACTCAAGGGCCACCGCTCACTGGAAACCACCGGGCGCCTGCTGCTCAACACCACCATCGGCGTCGCCGGCCTGTGGGACCCGGCTACCGCCATGGGCCTGCCACGCCAGAGCGAAGACTTCGGCCAGACCCTGGGTTTCTACGGCGTGCCCGGCGGCGCGTACCTGGTGCTGCCGATCTTCGGCCCATCGAACCTGCGCGACACCACCGGCCTGATCGTCGACTACGGCGCGGAAACCGAGGTCAACTTCCTCAACGTGTCCAAGGTCAGCGAAAACCACCCGGAAATCTGGGCCCTGCGCGCCGTCGACAAGCGCTACCAGACCAGCTTCCGCTACGGTCAGATGAACTCGCCGTTCGAGTATGAAAAGGTGCGCTACATCTACACCGAATCGCGCAAGTTGCAGATCGCCGAGTAACACTCGTTGCAGGAGCTGGCTCGCCAGCTCCTGCAATCAGACGCCCCTCTGACACCACTTCTGCCACGTAAACCGCAACTGCAGCACCGCCGCCCTGGCCATCTCCCGATCCTGCTCCGTCAACATCGACGACCGCTCAAGCACGTCCAACAGCGCAGTGCTTGGCGCATCCAGCACCGATGCCTGCGTCACGCCAGGCCCACCCTGCTTGAGCACAACCGCCAACTGCCGCAAATAATCATCGCGCACACGGGCCAACGCGCCTTGGCTGCCCGATAAACTCGCGCGCAACTCCAGCAACTCATCGCCCACATCCAGCCCCAGCAACCCATTGTCCCAATGGGTATGACGCTCGGCAGGCAAGGTTTGGCTGTAGCGCGACAGGCGAATCAAGCGATCGGCCATACGCCCGCCAAACCAGCTTTCGGCCTGCTCCAAGGGGCGTGACGTCAGCTGCGCCAAGTCAAACAATGAGGCCTTGAACATCCGCCGATAATGGCGCTCGCCGGGGTTGAGCTGGATCAGGCGAAACACCACTACCGCAATGCCGACACCCACCAGCGTGGCGATGGCCTTGTTGAGGAAGGCGGCGATGTCGTAGGTCATCAGGTTGCTCGGCCCGACGTTATTGACGAAGAAAATGCAAAACGCCGAGGCGCTGGCTGCCAGTTTTACCCGGCTCATGCACAGCGAGGCGAAGAACAACGGCACACCCAGCGCCACACATAACAGCGGGAAAGCGTCAAACCCGGGCAACACCGCAAAGCGCACAAAACCGGCCACTGGGATCGACAGCGCGATACCCTTGAGAAAATTCAGACTCGACGCCGAGGGATTCTCCCGCGCGGCAAACAGGCTCAACACGACGCCGCTGATCGACACCGCGCCCAGGCCCGAGGGCCAGGCCGTGAACACCCAGAACGCTGCGACCGCCAGGAACGCCAAGGCACTGCGCAAGCCGCCGAGTACGCCCTGCTCGATATCCCGATGCCAGGACATGGCCCCCGGCGCGCCCGGTGGCACCCTGCCCGTCTCGATAGCCTCCAGGGTCAGCGCCCCCACGTTCACCAAACGCAGGACCTGGGCCAACTGCACCAGGCAAAAGTGCGCGTCTGGGCTTAGACCTGGATCGGCAAGCGCCGAAATAAGGCGACGCGACAGTTCAGGCAGCGCCTCTTGCCGCTCTTGCTGCAATGTGGCGGCCACGTCTTCCACCCATGTCGTAACAAGGGACGCGTCATCCAGCATCATCCGTTGCCGGCCCACGCCGCGTGCCGCGCGCAACAAGCCGAGTAAATCGCGACTGAGCACCCGCAACGCCTGGGAGCGGCGCCGGCCCTTGGGGCCTTCAAACCAGGCATGGTCGCGCTGGGCGTCCACCGCCACCAAACGGCCCAGCGCCTCCAGCAAGCCCTTGCGCTGATCCGTCCCCAGCAGCTCCGACGCCGCTGCGCGCATTCCCGCCTGCCAGGCGGCGCGTCCTTGAACCGCGAGGGTCTGCTCAACCCGGCGCGGCCATAAGATCGTGCTGGCGATAGACGCGCAGAGGATCCCCAGGCTGATTTCCTGGCAGCGCGCCACCGCCTCATCGAACACGCCCAGCGGCGCGGCGGTCGCGGGCAAGGCAATAATGGCCGTGGTATAGCCCGCCAACACAAAGCCATAAGAGGCATGATTACGCAGCAGCGACGCTCCCGTGGTGCAGAATGCCAGCCACAACGCCATGCACAGCAGGAACAGCAACGGCGCCTGGCCGAAAACCCCGATCATTACGACCGAAGCCAGGGCGCCTACAAACGTGCCCAGCAGCCGATAGGCGCCCTTGGCCAAGACCATGCCGCTGGTGGATTGGCCGACGATAAACACCGTGGTCAAAGCCCATTGTGGCTGCTGCAGGTCAAAGCAAAAAGCCAGATACAACGCGACCCCGCCGGCGATCATGTTGCGCAAGGCAAACAGCAGATCGACCCGCGAGGGCGCCAGGGTGGCTTGCCAGAAATCCGGGAGTTGAAACGTGGAAGACTTCATTCAATGAGCACATAGATAGCAAGCTAATGATTAGTATCGTATCTATATTCCTGCACATTGCCAATCGCGCGTCGCCTGGCTTTTGATTTTGATTTCGAACGCAACCACTCGTCGTATCCTCCAGGCTTCGGCCGACGGCCCTGCCTCATCGTGAGGTTTCAACAGCTGGAAAGCGGCCACCAAAAACCTTGCAAAAGCCATCACTTAGCCATACTTCGCACGCATGAGTGACGGCCGTCAAAATACAGCCTCTAAAGGCTCACTCCTAAACGCTATAACTGTTCCGGCCAAGCAAGCGAATTGGTTGAGCGTGTTCATTGCCAATACCCGGCATTAAACCTATAACTCCCCTACCTCTTTTTCAGAGGCCATACCTCGAATAACCGAGGCACTAAAAACCGATTTAAAACAGCCAAGCATGTTTCATCCGTGGTGAACTTTCGCGACCCTGACGGACAGCCATCCGTGATGGAGTCGCGTCAAACAGTTAGTGACTGCTTTCATAAGGAAATGACGAAATGAAAACACTTAGCGCCCTGCCCGCCCACGTCAAAGACGTCCGCTTATTCTCCGAACAACTGAAAGAAGCCCATAGTTTCTTTGGCGACACACACCTCAAGGATATTCAACTTAAGGACGCCGATAACCCCTACGCCGATACCGATGGGCTGATTGAGTTTATTATCGGCAACGAGTTGATCGAAGACCCGGAGGTCATGAAAAAGATCAGCGAGCTGAAAAAATACTTGATCGGCATGACCTCTGTCGTCACCAATTACGTGCAGCGCAAGGCCGAAGCCGAGGGGGAGCAGTACAAAACCGACGTGGCGCTCTGGAGCCTGGCGCTGTCAAAACTACCGCTGATGGGCCCGAGCAAAATCGATGAGCAATCCTATTCACGGCATATACGCGGGGTCAGTATTGCCGCCGACTTCGTCAACTTCATATTGGACATCGTCGCCTCGCAAGGCACCAGTGCCCTGAAGAGTTTTGAGAAGTTTATGGCCAAGCAGGGAGACGCCTTGCGTTTCGGCGTCGAAAACAACAAAGACTTCTACAAAACCATTACCGTGGGTGTTTCCGTCGAAGTGTTCAAGGTGGGCACCAACATCGTCTATATTCCAAAAATCAAACAGTACCGCGTCAACTTTGATAGAAACAACTCGAAATTCTCATCCGCCTGCGCCAGTGCCGAGTTTGTCGACATCAACTTCTCCTATAAATACGGCGCCAACGTATTTGATTATGAAGCGCTTGAAGACCCTGCGATCAAAAAAGACTTCGAAGAGTTTCTGCGCAAACAACGTAAATCCCAAATTGAAGAAGCGTCAACGTTCTTCGATGATGATTTCCCGGTAAAAAAACCAACCTCTACGCTTGCCAGCAAAGCAGGCTAGTTATCTGAGGCACGCTGCAACAGCGCAACGGCCAATGAGGGCTGAGACCTTCATTGGCCGTCTTGGTCATTACTGCGCAGTTTGCCATCCCCCGCCCAGGCTCTGGATCAACGCCACACTCCCCTGACTCAACTGCCCTTGGGTATCGCGCAAATTCTGCTCTGCCTGCAACAACACCAGCTGTTGGGTCAGCACTGTCTCCCGGCTGACCGTCCCCGCACGCAACTGCGCTTCCTGGCTCCCAAACAGCTGCTGATTGCGCTGGTAGACCTGCTGGAAGGCATCTGCCTGGGTTTGCAGATGATTAATCGCGGACAGATTGTCTTCGACGTTCTGCAAAGCACTCAGCACCGTCCCGCGATAATTCGCGGCGATCTGATCGTAGCTGGCCTCAGCCTGTTTGACCGCCGCCTCCCGCGCACCGCCATCAAAAATCGTCTCGGCCAACGCCGGCCCCAGGGTCCAGATCCGATTAGGCAAGGAGAACAACCCACCCAAGGCACTGCCGCGATAGCCCACCTCGGCCGTCAGGTCCAGGGAAGGAAAGAACGCCGCTTCGGCCACGCCGATCCTGGCATTGGCCGACGCCGCCGAGCGTTCTGCCGCAACCACATCCGGGCGCCGTTGCAGCAAGGTCGAAGGCAAGGTCAACGGCGGCCGCGGCACCACAAAGGTGAAATCCGTGCGCGGTGCCACGCTGAACTCGCTGGGCGCCACACCCACCAGCACCGCCAGCGCATGCTCGTATTGCTCGCGGTCACGCAACGACGTCTGCAAGCCGGCAATCGAGGTGGTCAGTTGGTCCTGAGCCACCAGCAATTGGTCATTGGTGGCGACGCCCTGAGTGAACTGCGCCTGGATCATGTCGAGCAGTTGCTGGTTGATCGTCTGCTGCTGTTGCAACAGACGCACGTCGATGTCCATCTGGCGTAGCGCCAGATAATTGCTCGCCACGCTGGAGCTGATGGACAACCGCACCCCCGCCAGCAATGCATCCGATTGCTGGGCCGTGGCCTGGCTCGACTCAATACCTCGGCGCACCAGGCCCCACAGGTCCGGCTCCCAGCTGGCGGTCAGGGTGGCGCTGACACTGTTTTGCACGCCACCCGTGGTCGTGCCGGACGTGGTGCTGGTGCCCGAGCCGCTGCCGCTGCCGCTCGACCCGCGTGAACCCGACAACCCGACGCCAACCGTCGGCCACAACCCGGCGCGACTCGAGGCCACTTGCGCCTGCGCCAATCGGTAGGCCGCTTCGGCCGCAATGATCGACTGGTTGGCCTTGGCCGAGCGCGCCACCAGGTCATTCAGTACCGGGTCCTGATAGGCCAGCCACCACTGGCTGTCCATTGCGCCCCGAGGGTTGGAAACCGCACGTTGCCACTGCGCGCCTTCCTTGAACGACTGCGGCAGCGCCATGGCAGGTTTCTGGTAATCCGGCCCGACCATGCAACCGCCCAGCATCAGGCCAACCAACAACACACTGAATCTGAATTTCATGACCTTGCTTCCTTGTGCCGTCCCAGGCGTTGAGACGCCCGGTCGAGCCAGAGGTAAATCACCGGGGTGGTGTAAAGCGTGAGCACTTGGCTGAACAACAGCCCACCAATAATCGAAATCCCCAAGGGCCGACGCAATTCCGAACCGTAGCCCGAGCCGAGTACCAGCGGCAGCGCGCCGAGAATCGCCGCTAGCGTCGTCATCATGATCGGTCGGAAGCGAATCAGGCAGGCGCGACGAATCGCTTCCTTGGCGCTGAGGCCGAACTCACGCCGTTCTGTGATCGCGAAATCGATCATCATGATCGCGTTCTTCTTCACGATGCCGATCAACAGAATCACCCCCACCAGCGCGATGATCGACAACTCGGTGCCGGTCAGCAGCAGAGCAATCAACGCGCCGACGCCCGCCGAGGGCAAGGTGGAAAGGATGGTCAGCGGGTGCATCAGGTTTTCATAAAGAATGCCCAAGACGATGTACACCGAGAGCAATGCGGCGACGATCAACAGCGGCTCACTGGCCACCGAGGACTGGAAGACCTGGGCCGTGCCGGCAAACTGGCCGGTGACGCTGGCCGGCATGCGCAGCTGTTTAACCGCGTCCTCCACCAGTGCAGTGGCCTGGCCGATCGACGTGCCGGGGGCCAGGTTGAACGAGACGGTCACCGCTGGAAAGGTGCCTTGGTGGCTGATGGAAATCGCCGTGCGCGAGACGCTGTTATCCGCCAGTGCGGACAGCGGCACCAAGGTGGTTTGCCGGGTCAGGTTCGGCGCCACGGTGGTGCCTTTGGCCGCCACTGCCGCGCTGCCTGTGGGCACATAAATACCCTTGAGGGCCGAAGGGTCGTTCCAGTACTCCGGCGCGATTTCCATCACCACATGGTATTGGTTGGCGGCGCGGTAAAGGGTCGAGACCTGGCGCTGGCCGAACGCGTCATAGAGCGTCTGGTCCACCGCCGACATGCCCACGCCAAGCCGCGCGGCCGTGTCGCGGTTGATGGTCACATTGGCCAGCAGGCTGTTGTCCTGCTGGTCGGTATTGAGATCGGTCAACTGCGGCAGTTTGTGCAACACCTCCACCACCTTGGGCACCCACTCATCCAGGGATTGCTGATCGTCGGCAGTCAGGGTGTATTGGTACTGTGCACCGCTTTGTCGACCGCCCACGGTGATGTCCTGGGCAGCCTGCAAAAACAGCTTGGTCCCGGGCAAGTCGCCCAGGCTGTGGCGGATCTGCCCGATCACGTCGGTGGCGCTGTCTTTGCGCTGGTCGATCGGCTTGAGCAGCACGAACAACTGCGCACTGTTGACCGCTCCACCCCCGCCGCCACCGCCGCCGACAAACCCGGCCGCGGTTTCAACATTGGGGTTTTGCATCACCTTGTGGTTGATCGCGGTGAAGTCCTTTTGCATCGCCCCGTAGGAAATGCTCTGCGCGGCAATGATGCTGCCTTGCAGGCGCCCGGTGTCTTCCTGGGGAAAGAAGCCCTTGGGCACCAGCACGTACAACACGCCCGCGAGCACGATCACCAACACCGTGACCAGGCCCATCAGGATCGAGTGATCGATCACCCAGCCCAGGGTGCGGTCATAAAACCGGTGAAAGCGTGAGTCCGGGTGTTCGTCGCCCTCGCGAATCTCCTTGGGCGCGCGCAACAGCACGCTGGCCAACATGGGCGTCACGGTCAGCGAGATCACCATCGAGATGACGATGGCCACCGAGAGTGACACCGAGAACTCGCGAAACAACCGCCCGACGATCCCGCCCATCAGCAATAACGGGATGAACACCGCGACCAGTGACACGCTGATGGTCAACACTGTGAACCCGACTTCCTGCGCCCCTGCCAGCGCGGCTTCCACCCGCGTCTTGCCGCGCTCCAGGTGACGCATGATGTTTTCCACCACCACGATGGCATCGTCGACCACGAAGCCGGTGGAAATGGTCAGCGCCATCAGCGACAGGTTATTGAGGCTGTAGCCGAGGAAGTACATTGCGCCAAACGTGCCGAGCAACGACAACGGCACCACCACGGCGGGCACCAGCGTGCTGCGCCAGTCACGGAAGAAGCCGAAGGTCACCAGGGTCACCAGCAGGATCGAGGCCAGCAAGGTCACTTCCACGTCATGCAACGACGCACGAATGGTGGTGGTGCGGTCCATCAGCAGGCTGAGCTTGATCGATGCCGGGATCGAGCTTTGCAGAAACGGCAGCGAGGCTTTCACCGCATCCACCGTGTCGATTACGTTGGCGCCCGGCTGCTTGAACACCACCAGCAGCACTGCCGGCTTGCCGTTGGACAAACCGAAGTTGCGCAGGTCCTGCACGTCTTCGCGCACGTAGCCCAGGTCGGAAATGTGGATCAGGTCGCCGTTGTGCGCCTTGACCACCAGCGGCCCGTAATCATTGCTGTCGAGCAACTGGTCATTGGCACCAATGCCATAGGAGCGATCACCCACCGCCACATTGCCCTTGGGCAGGTTGGCGTTGGACGCGCTGATCACCTGGCGCACCTGCTCCAGGCTGACCCCGTACTGGTTGAGCCGGTCCGGGTTCAGCTCCACACGCACCGCCGGCAGCGCGCCGCCGCCCACGGTTACATCGCCGACGCCGGTGGTCTGCAACAAGCGTTGCTCGAGCACTGTCGAGGCCGCGTCGTACATCTGCCCCGGCGTGGCGCTGTCGGAGGTCAGGCTGATGATCAGGATTGGCGAATCCGCCGGGTTGACCTTGCGGTAGGTCGGGTTGCCGGACAAGTCACTGGGCAGGTTGCTGCGTGCGGCGTTGATCGCCGCCTGCACATCCCGCGCCGCGCCGTCGATGTCGCGGCTGAGGTCGAACTGCATCGTGATGCGCGTTGAGCCCAGGCTGCTGGCCGAGGTCATTTGCGTGACCCCGGCGATCTGCCCGAACTGGCGCTCCAACGGCGTAGCTACGGAGCTGGCCACGGTGGTCGGGTCGGCGCCGGGCAGCGAGGCGCTGACACTGATGGTCGGGAAGTCCACTTCCGGCAGTGGCGCCACCGGCAGCAGGTTAAAGGCCAGCACCCCAAACAAGGCCAGCCCGGCCGCCAGCAGCGTGGTGGCAATGGGCCTATGGATAAACGGGGCGCTGAGGTTCATCGCATCAATCCACGGCAACCGGGCGGCGACTGAAACGCTGCTCCAGCCCGTGCATCGCGAGGAAGATCACCGGCGTGGAAAACAGCGTGAGCAACTGGCTGAGCAACAGGCCGCCGATGATCGCAATGCCCAAGGGGTGGCGCAGCTCCGAGCCAATCCCGGTGCCCAACGCCAACGGCACCGCACCGAACAACGACGCCATGCTGGTCATCAGGATCGGCCGAAACCGCAGCTCCGCCGCTTGGCGAATCGCCTCCACCGGGCTCAAGCCGGCTTCGCGCAACAGCTCCAGCGCGAAGTCGACCATCATGATGCCGTTTTTCATGACGATGCCGATCAGCAACACAATGCCGATCAAGCCAATGATGTCGAACTGCGTACCGGTCAGCAACAACGCCAGCAAGGCGCCAAGTGCCGCCGACAGCAGGGTCGAGAGGATGGTCACCGGGTGCACGAAGCTCTCGTACAGAATGCCCAGCATCAGGTACACCACCACGATGGCCGCCAACACCAGGAACACCTGGTTGGACAACGACGCCTGGAACGTCGCCGCGGCGCCTTCGAGGTTGGCTTGCACCGACAGCGGCAGGCCGACGTTGGCTTCAATGTCCTGCAACCTCGTCACCGCCGCGCCCAGCGTCTGCCCGGGGGCGAGGTTGAACGACACATCCGCATAGGGAAACTGCCCCAGCCGGTTGATGGTGACCGGCGAGCGCACCACCTCCAGGGTCGCCATGCTCGACAGCGGCGCCACGCCGCCTGTGGGAATGTCCACGTACAAACCGGTGAGCAAATCCGGCAAGTTGCGCGGTGGGTGGTCGGTGGCGATCACCACGTGGTACTGATTGAGCTGGGTATAGATGGTCGACACCTGGCGCTGGCCGAACGCGTCATACAGCACATCGTCGATGGCCTGCGGCGTAATACCCAGCCGCGAGGCGGTGGCGCGGTCGAAGGTCAGCTTGATCTGGTTGCCAAACTGCATGGCCTGGCTTTGCACGTCGGCGAACATCGGGTCGTGTTTGATCGCGGTGAGCAGCTTGGTGGTCCACTGCTCCAATTCAGCCGGGTCGGTGGCTTGCAGGCCAAGGCGGTAGCTGGTGGTGGACACGGTGGCGTCCAGGGTCAGGTCCTGCACCGAGTGCAAATACAGGCGAATACCGGCGTCATCGGCGTTGGCATCCGCCAGCCGGCGGATCACGTCGGTGGCGCTGTCACGCTCGCCACGCGGCTTGAGGTTGATCAGCAAATTGCCCTGGTTGATGGTCGGGTTGGTCTGGTCGATGCCGACGAACGACGACAGGCTTTGCACTGCCGGGTCCTTGAGAATGCGTGCAGCAAGGCGTTGCTGTTCGACTTGCATCTGCTGGAACGAGACGGTCGGCGACGCCTGGGAAATGCCCTGGATCAAGCCGGTGTCCTGGTCGGGAAAAAAGCCCTTGGGCATGATCACCAACGTGAACAGGGTCAGCGCCGCAGTCAGCACTACCGAAATCAGCGTCAAGGTGCGGTGCGCCAAGACCCAATCCAGGCCGCGCACATAATGGCTATTGATGCGGTCGAAGAAATCCGCGCGGCGCTCCTCATGCCTGGACTTGAGCATGCGCGCGCACATCATCGGCGTCAGCGTCAGGGAGATAAAGGCCGAGATCACGATGGTCACCGCCACGGTCATGGCGAATTCACGGAACAGTCGCCCGACCACGTCGCCCATGAACAGCAGCGGAATCATCACCGCAATCAGCGCGATGGACAGCGAGATGATGGTGAAGCCGATCTGTTCCGCGCCTTTGAGCGCCGCTTGCAGCGGGGTGTCACCGGCCTCCAGGTAGCGGGTGATGTTTTCGATCATGACGATGGCGTCGTCCACCACAAACCCGATGGCGATAGTCAATGCCATCAGCGTCAGGTTGTTGAGGGAAAAGCCCAGGGTATAGGCCACCGCCAACGTGCCGATCAGCGTCAACGGGATGGTCACCGCAGGAATGATCGTGGCCGGGACATTACGCAGGAAGATGAAAATCACGATCACCACCAGCAGGATCGCCAGCCCCAGCTCGTACTGCACATCGGTGACCGAGGCACGAATAGTCTGGGTGCGGTCGGTCAGCACGGCGACCTTTAACGTGCCCGGCAGGCTGGCGCGCAACGTGGGCAGCAATTGCTGCACACGGTCGACCACGTCGATCACGTTGGCGCCTGGCTGACGCTGGATATTCAAGACGATCGACGGGGTGTCGTTGGTCCACGCGGCCTGGCGCGGGTTCTCCGGGCCTTGGGTGGAACTGGCGATCTGCGACAGGCGAATCGGCGCGCCATTTTTGTAGGCAATCACCAGGTCGCGGTATTCCTCCGCCGATTGCAGTTGGTCGTTGGCACCGATGGAATACGCCTGGAATTTGCCGTCGATATTGCCTTTGGCCTGGTTAACGTTGGCCGTGCCGAGGGAGGTGCGCAGGTCATCCAGGGACAGGCCGAGGCTGTTCAGCGCCGAGGTATTGGCCTCGACCCGCACCGCCGGGCGTTGGCCGCCGCTGATGGTGACCAGGCCGACGCCGGTGATCTGCGAGATTTTCTGCGCCAGGCGTGTGTCGGCCAGGTCTTCGACCTTGGTCAGCGGCAATACATCGGAGGTCAACGACAGGGTCAGCACCGGCGCATCCGCCGGGTTGACCTTGCTGTACACCGGCGGGTACGGCAGGTTCGCCGGCAGGAAGGTGCCCGCCGCATTGATCGCCGCCTGCACTTCCTGTTCGGCCACGTCCAACGACAGTGACAAGTCAAATTGCAAAGTTACTACCGAAGCGCCGTCGGAGCTGGTCGAGTTCATCGACTTGAGCCCGGGCATCTCGCCGAGCTGGCGCTCCAGCGGCGCGGTGATCGAGGAACTCACCACGTCCGGGCTGGCGCCGGGGTATTGGGTGAACACCTGGATGGTCGGGTAATCCACCTCCGGCAACGCCGACACCGACAGCAAGTGGTAGCCCAACAGGCCCAGCAGCAACACCGCGACCATCATCAGCGTGGTGGCGACCGGGCGTTCGATAAAGGGCCGCGAAATGTTCATGCTCGGCAGCTCCTCACTGGGCGACGACCTTCACCGCCGAGCCATCGTCCAGTTTGTCGGCGCCCTCGGTGATGACCTGCTCCCCGGCTTTGACGCCATTGTCGAGCACCGCCGAAACGTCCCCGGTGGACGGGCCGGTCTTGATCGTGCGCAGGCTGGCCTTGTTGCCGTTGATCACGAACACGAAATCCCCCTTGCTGCCGTGCTGGATAGCGCGGGTGGGCACCACAGCGATCTGGCGCAAGGTGTCGGCCTTGAGCCGCGCGTTGACGAACTGGTTGGGAAACAGCGCCGTACCCGAATCATCGAACTGCGCCTTGACCTTGATCGTGCCGGTGCTGGTGTCCACCTGGTTGTCCAGGGCCAGCAACGTGCCGGTGGCGAGCAGGGATTTTTTGTTGCGGTCGTAAGCCAGCACCGTGACGCTGCCATGGGCCAGCGCCTGGTTGATCGCGCCCAGGTCGTCCTCGGGCACGGCAAATACCACGGTGGCCGGGTTCATCTGGGTGATGACCACGATGCCGGTGGTGCTGGCGGTGGTCACATAGTTGCCGGGGTCGACCAGGCGCAAACCGACCACGCCATCCACCGGCGAGGTGATGGTGCAGTAGCTCAATTGCACTTCGAGGTTTTGCACATTGCCCTGGTCGGCGGCGACGGTGCCCTGTTGCTGCTGAACCAGCGAGGCCTGGGTATCGAGGGTTTGCTGGCTGGTTGAGCCGGCCTTGACCAGGTCGCGATAACGCGCAAGGTCGCGCTGGGCGTTGCTCAATACAGCCTGGTCATGAGCCAGGGTGCCCTTGGCCACCGCCAGTTGCGCCTTGAGTGCTCGGTCGTCGATACGGGCGATGACCTGGCCTTTGCTGACGTGCTGACCTTCCTTGAACGCCACGCTGCTGAGAATGCCATCAACCTGGGTCACCACCGTGACACTGCGGGTGGGGGTGACGGTGCCGAGGGCGTCGATGTACACCGGCACATCCTGCAAGGCCACTGGCACGACTGCAACCGGCTCGCCGGGGGACGGTGGCTTGCCTTTATGGCCGCCGCCAAAGTAGTGCATGCCCAGGCCAATCAACAGCGCGACCAGCAACAACACGCCAACTGCCCAGGCGAACGTACGTCGTCTGCTTTTCTCCACGGTTTCTCACTCGAACGCCGAATACTGGACGGGACGACCGGCAAAATAACCCTGTCGTTGACCTGAACTCTAGCAGTGCGCCCGGGCTATGCCTGTACTGCCGTGAATACGTTCAGCATCAAGACAGACAAAGTCAGCTGCAACGCCCCATGTACAAGGGGTACGGCGAGATTCTTGAGCGCCGCGCAAGGCCGGTGCTACCATGCCCGACCGCCTGTCTTGGCAAGGATATTCCTGGTTTATGAGCACCATTCGCGAGCGCAATAAAGAAATGATCCTGCGGGCGGCGAGCGAGGAGTTTGCCGACAAGGGCTTCGCCGCGACCAAAACCAGTGATATCGCCGCCAAGGCCGGGCTGCCAAAGCCCAACGTCTATTACTACTTCAAGTCCAAGGACAACCTCTACCGCGAGGTGCTCGAAAGTATTATCGAGCCGATCCTGGCCGCGTCCACACCGTTCAATCCGCAGGGCGAACCTTCGGTGGTGTTGAGCAACTACATCCGCTCGAAAATCCGCATCTCCCGCGACCTGCCGTTTGCCTCCAAGGTATTCGCCAGCGAAATCATGCACGGCGCCCCGCACCTCACCGCCGACCAGGTCGAACAGCTCAACGCCCAGGCCAAGCACAATATCGATTGCATCCAAAGCTGGGTGGATCGCGGCTTGATCGCCGCCATTGACCCCAATCACTTGATGTTCAGCATCTGGGCGGCGACGCAGACGTATGCGGATTTTGACTGGCAAATTTCAGCAGTGACCGGGAAAGCCAAGCTGGATGACGCCGACTACGAGGCGGCGGCGCAGACGATTATTCGGTTGGTGCTGAAGGGGTGTGAGCCGGATTGAGACACCGAGGTGCCAGTGCCATTCGCGAGCAAGCCCGCTCCCACATTTGATCTGCGCCAGACATAATTTGTCGGAACGCCACAAATCCCCTGTGGGAGCGGGCTTGCTCGCGAAAGCGCCCTCCCAGACACATCCTGCCAAAAGCCTGACGGTCAGCACCGGCCGCCGAGATCTAGCCTCTCAGAAACCTACCTGAAGAGAGGCCAAGGAATGCCTGATTTAGCTACTTCACATCGCCTGCGCGTCGGGCGGTTCAGCGAACCGAACCGTATCTATCTGATCACTACCAACACCCACGACCGCATACCGATATTCAATGACTTTCATCTGGGTCGCTTGGTGGTCTGGCAATTCAGGCTCGCTCAATACCAAAGGCTGGCAAACTCCCTGGCATGGGTGGTGATGCCAGATCATTTTCACTGGCTGATCGAACTCCAGAAGGGCTCGCTGGGGGACCTAATGTGCCAGGTGAAATCCAAAAGCACCCGAACAGTGAACGGCGCTACTGGACGCAAAGGCAGGCTTTGGCAAACCAGCTTTCATGATCGTGCACTGCGCAAGGAGGACGACTTGGTGAAAATGGCCAGGTATGTGGTGGCCAATCCGCTGCGGGCTGGTTTGGTGAAGCGGATTGGCGACTATCCGTTGTGGGATGCGGTTTGGGTATAGAGCCGAGGCCGAGCCGCCGCCTTCGCGAGCAAGCCCGCTCCCACATTTGACCGTGCCCACAAATGTAAATGTGTGAACCCTATCAAATGTGGGAGCAGGCTTGCTCGCGAAGAGGCCGTTACAGTCACCAAAGAATCAGGCAGACACCCCCGCATCCGCCAACAACCCCACCCCCTCAATTGCCGTAATCGCGCACTGCTCATCAATATCCGACGTGTCCCCGCTGATCCCGATCGCCCCGAGCACCACGCCCTCCTGATCCCGAATCAACACCCCGCCCGGCGCGGGCACTACGCTGCCCTGCCCCAGGCTGTTCAACGCCGCGATAAACGCCGGGCGCTGCTGCGCGTCCAGTGCCAGCAAACGTGAGCCCTTGCCCAGGGCAATCGCGCCCCAGGCCTTGCCAATGGCGATTTGCGGGCGCAGCAGGCTGGCGCCGTCTTCGCGCTGCAGGGTGACCAAGTGTCCGCCGCTGTCGAGCACCGCAATGGTGAGCGGCGCGGCTGAAATGGTGCGGCCTGCGGTGATGGCCTGACCGGCCAGGTTGACTGCGATTTTCAAGGTTAAAGCGCTCATAGCTGCCGTCCTTATCTTGTTATGGGTAAAGCGGTGGAGGTCTGATTGATCAGAAGCTCGATCAAACAAATAGAACACAATGACATTTGTTTTTGTATACAATATTTTCGCACAAAGGCCCCATACGTCGAAAAAAGCCGTTCCGACGAACGCAAAGGTCAGTGAATGAAATGGATTGACCTGCGCCGCTCGCCATGAATACACTTTGAACAGACACCACTTGTATACAATTACAAAACGCAAGAGGCACCAAAAACATGAGCAAAATGAGAGCAATCGAAGCCGCTGTCCTGGTGATGCGCCGTGAAGGGGTCGACACCGCCTTCGGTATCCCGGGCGCCGCGATCAACCCGCTGTATTCGGCCTTGCAGAAGGTCGGTGGCATCGATCACGTCCTTGCTCGCCACGTTGAAGGCGCCTCGCACATGGCCGAGGGCTACACTCGCACCAAGGCTGGCAACATCGGCGTGTGCATCGGCACTTCGGGCCCGGCGGGCACCGACATGGTCACCGGCCTGTACAGCGCCTCGGCCGACTCGATCCCGATTCTCTGCATCACCGGCCAAGCCCCGCGTGCACGCATGCACAAGGAAGATTTCCAGGCGGTCGATATCACCAGCATCGTCAAGCCGGTGACCAAGTGGGCGACGACCGTCCTCGAACCCGGCCAGGTGCCCTACGCGTTCCAGAAAGCCTTCTATGAAATGCGCTCCGGCCGCCCAGGCCCGGTACTGATCGACCTGCCGTTCGACGTGCAGATGGCCGAGATCGAATTCGACATCGACGCCTACCAGCCACTGCCGCTCGCCAAGCCATTGGCCACGCGCATCCAGGTCGAAAAAGCCCTGGCGCTGCTGGACCAGGCTGAACGCCCCTTGCTGGTCAGCGGGGGTGGCGTGATCAACGCCGACGCCAGCGAACTGCTGGTGGAGTTCGCCGAACTGACCGGCATCCCGGTGATCCCGACCCTGATGGGCTGGGGCACGATCCCGGACGACCACCCGCTGATGGTGGGCATGGTCGGCCTGCAAACCTCGCACCGTTATGGCAACGCGACGATGCTCAAATCGGACGTGGTACTGGGCATCGGTAACCGCTGGGCCAACCGCCACACCGGTTCGGTGGAGGTGTACACCGAAGGGCGCAAATTCATTCACGTGGACATCGAGCCGACGCAAATCGGCCGCGTGTTCACGCCGGACCTGGGCATCGTCTCCGACGCCGGTTCCGCACTGACGATGTTCATTGAAGTGGCCCGCGAGTGGAAAGCCGCCGGCAAGCTCAAGGACCGCAGTGCCTGGCTGCATGACTGCCAGCAGCGCAAGGCCACCCTGCACCGCAAGACCCACTTCGACAACGTGCCGGTCAAGCCGCAACGGGTGTACGAAGAGATGAACCAGGTGTTCGGCAAAGACACGTGCTACGTCAGCACCATCGGGCTGTCGCAGATTGCCGGCGCGCAATTCCTGCACGTCTACAAGCCGCGCCACTGGATCAACTGCGGCCAGGCCGGCCCGCTCGGCTGGACCATTCCAGCAGCACTCGGCGTGGTCAAGGCTGACCCGAGCCGCAAGGTGGTGGCGTTGTCCGGCGACTATGACTTCCAGTTCATGATCGAAGAACTGGCCGTGGGCGCGCAGTTCAAGCTGCCGTACATCCACGTGGTGGTGAACAACTCCTACCTGGGTTTGATCCGCCAGGCCCAGCGCGGTTTTGAAATGGACTACTGCGTGCAGCTGTCCTTCGACAACCTCAACGCTCCGGAACTCAACGGTTATGGCGTGGACCACGTCGCCGTCGCCGAAGGCCTGGGTTGCAAGGCCCTGCGGGTGTTCGAGCCGGGGCAGATCCAGCCGGCTTTACGCAAGGCCCAGGAAATGATCGAAGAATTCAAGGTTCCGGTGATCGTTGAGATTATTCTGGAACGCGTGACCAATATTTCCATGGGCACCGAGATCAACGCCGTCAACGAATTCGAAGATCTGGCACTGGTTGGCAACGATGCGCCGACCGCCATTTCCCTGCTCGACTAAGGAGAACCCTATGCCGCGTTTTGCCGCCAACCTGTCCATGCTGTTTACCGAACAGGACTTTCTTGCCCGTTTCAAAGCGGCTGCCGATGCTGGCTTTCAAGGTGTCGAGTACCTGTTCCCGTACGAATTCAGCTCCGCCGAGATCAAGGCGCAGCTGGACGCCAACGGCCTGACCCAAGTGCTGTTCAACCTGCCGGCCGGTGACTGGGCCAAGGGCGAACGCGGCCTGGCGTGTCACCCGGACCGCGTCGAAGAGTTCCGTGCCGGGGTCAAGCTCGCCATCGCCTACGCCCAGGTGCTCGGCAACACGCAGATCAACTGCCTGGCGGGCATCCGTCCGCAGGGCGTTGACGACGAAACCCTGGAAAAAACCTTTGTCGCCAACCTCAAGTACGCCGCCGACAAGCTGCAAGCGGTGGGCATCAAGCTGGTGATGGAAGCGATCAATACCCGCGATATCCCGGGCTTCTACCTGAACAACACTGCGCAGGCCCTGTCGATTCGCGAGCAGGTGGGCAGCGCCAACCTGTTCCTGCAATACGACATCTACCACATGCAAATCATGGAAGGTGACTTGGCTCGGACCATGGCTGCGCACCTGGGTGAAATCAACCACATCCAGCTGGCCGACAACCCGGGCCGCAACGAGCCGGGGACCGGTGAGATCAACTACCGCTTCCTGTTCGAGCATTTGGACCGCATCGGTTATTCGGGTTGGGTTGGCTGCGAATACAAGCCGCTGACCACCACCGAAGCAGGCCTTGGCTGGCTCAAAACCCACAACGCCATCTGATTGAACAAACACGGGACCAATGTGGGAGCGGGCTTGCTCGCGAAAGCGGTGTATCAGTGGACATCAATGCTGAATGTCAGACTGCATTCGCGATGCAAGCCCGCTCCCACAGTGGACCGCCCATGTTTAGAAGGCCGTGCCAGGCCCAGACACCTAATAACAAGAGGATTTTGATCATGGCTAAAATCGGATTTATCGGCACCGGCATCATGGGCCAACCCATGGCCGCCAACCTGCAGAAAGCAGGTCACCAACTGTTCCTGTCCGAACACCACGGCAAGGCCCCGCAAGCGCTGATCGACGCCGGCGCCGTGGCCCTGGCCAGCCCGCAGCAAGTGGCGCAGGAAGCCGAATTCATCATCGTGATGGTGCCGGATACCCCACAGGTCGATGACGTGCTGTTCCGCGCCGACGGTGTCGCCGCCGGGTTGTCGCCGAACAAGGTGGTGATCGACATGAGTTCGATCTCCCCCACCGCCACCAAGGCCTTCGCCGCCAAGATCAACCAGACCGGCGCGCACTACCTCGACGCACCCGTATCCGGTGGTGAAGTCGGCGCCAAGGGCGGCACCTTGAGCATCATGGTCGGAGGCGAACCGCAGACGTTTGAACGCGCCCTGCCGCTGTTCCAGAGCATGGGCAAGAACATCACGCTGGTCGGCGGCAATGGCGATGGCCAGACCGCCAAAGTGGCCAACCAGATAATCGTTGCACTGAACATCCAGGCCGTGGCCGAAGCGCTGCTGTTCGCCTCGAAAAACGGCGCCGATCCGGCCAAGGTGCGGGAAGCGCTGATGGGTGGCTTTGCTTCCTCGAAGATCCTCGAAGTGCACGGCGAGCGGATGATCAAGGGCACTTTCGATCCGGGCTTTCGCATCAACCTGCACCAGAAGGATTTGAACCTGGCGCTGGCCGGTGCCAAGGAGCTGGGAATCAACCTGCCAAACACCGCCGGTACGCAGCAGGTGTTCAGCACCTGCACGGCGATTGGCGGCGGCAATTGGGACCACTCCGCGCTGATCAAGGGCCTGGAGCATATGGCCAACTTTTCGATTCGCGATAAATAAGCCACACCGCTCCCACCTTTGAAATGCGGTCGAATGTGGGAGCGGGCTTGCTCGCGAAAGCGGTAGGTCAGTCAGCATGGATATTGAATGAAAGACTGCATTCGCGAGCAAGCCCGCTCCCACCTTTGATTGCATTCCAAGTCTGAAATTGATCCATCTCTAATAACAAAAATCCCCGGGAGCCCGCTTATGTCGGTCGATCCGCAACACCTGCTTCGCGAGCTGTTTGCCACAGCCATCGACGCCGCCCACCCCCGGCATGTCCTTGAACCTTATCTGCCCGCTGACCGCAGCGGCCGTGTGATCGTGATCGGCGCCGGCAAAGCCGCAGCCGCCATGGCACTCGTCGTCGAGAACTGCTGGCAAGGCGAAGTCACCGGCCTGGTGGTCACCCGCTACGGCCACGGCGCGCCGTGCAAAAAAATCGAAGTGGTCGAAGCCGCCCACCCGGTGCCGGATGCCGCCGGCCTGGCGGTGGCCAAGCGCGTACTGGAACTGATCAGCAACCTGGGCGAAGACGACCGCGTGATTTTCCTGCTGTCCGGCGGTGGCTCGGCCTTGCTGGCCCTGCCCGCCGAAGGCATCACCCTGGCCGACAAGCAAGCCATCAACAAAGCCCTGCTTAAATCCGGCGCGACCATTGGCGAGATGAACTGCGTGCGCAAACACCTCTCGGCCATCAAGGGCGGCCGATTGGCCAAGGCCGCATGGCCAGCGACGGTGTACACCTACGCGATTTCCGACGTGCCGGGCGACCAGGCCACCGTCATCGCTTCCGGCCCCACCGTCGGCGACCCGAGCACGTCGCAACAAGCCCTGGCGATTCTCAAGCGCTACGGCATCGACGCGCCCGCCTCGGTGCGCAGCTGGTTGCAGAACCCGGCTTCGGAAACCGTCAAACCCGGCGACCCGGTGCTGGCCCGCAGTCACTTCCAGTTAATCGCCCGCCCGCAGCAATCCCTGGAAGCGGTGGCGGTGAAAGTACGCCAGGCCGGGTTCAGCCCGCTGATCCTCGGCGACCTCGAAGGCGAAGCGCGGGACGTGGCCAAGGTGCACGCCGGTATTGCTCGGCAGATCGTGCAGCATGGCCAGCCATTGGCGGCGCCGTGCGTGATTCTGTCCGGCGGTGAAACCACCGTCACCGTGCGCGGCAATGGCCGTGGCGGGCGCAACGCCGAATTCCTGCTGAGCCTGACCGACAGCCTCAAAGGCCTGCCCGGCGTGTACGCCCTGGCCGGTGACACCGACGGCATCGACGGTTCGGAAGACAACGCCGGCGCGATCATGACCCCGACCAGCTACGCCCGCGCCGAGGCCTTGGGCCTGTCGGCCAGTGACGAACTGGACAACAACAATGGCTACGGCTATTTCGCGGCGCTCGACGGTTTGATCGTTACCGAGCCGACCCGCACCAACGTCAATGACTTCCGCGCCATTCTGATTCTTGAGACTGCCAACCATGACTCCTGACAAGAAGGTCAAAATCCTCGCCACCTTGGGCCCCGCCACCGACGGCATCGATGACATCCGCGAGTTGGTGGAAGCCGGGGTGAATATCTTCCGCCTCAACTTCAGCCACGGCGACCACGCCGATCACGCCCAGCGCTACCAGTGGATTCGCCAAGTGGAGCGCCAGCTGAATTACCCGCTGGGCATTCTGATGGACCTGCAAGGGCCGAAGCTGCGGGTCGGGCGCTTTGCCGAGGGCAAGGTGCAACTGGTGCGCGGCCAGGCCCTGCGCCTGGACCTGGACCCGACACCCGGCGATCAGTGCCGGGTCAACCTGCCACACCCGGAAATCATTGCAGCGCTGGAGCCGGGCATGGACCTGCTGCTGGACGACGGCAAGTTGCGTCTGCGCGTCATCACCAAACATGCCGAGGCCATCGACACCACCGTGCTGAATGGCGGCGAACTGTCTGACCGCAAAGGCGTGAATGTCCCACAAGCCCTGTTGGAACTCAGCCCATTGACCGCCAAAGACCGCCGCGACCTGAGCTTCGGTCTGGAGCTGGGCGTGGACTGGGTGGCACTGTCATTCGTGCAACGCCCGGAAGATATCCGAGAGGCCCGCGAGTTGATCGGCGACAAGGCATTTTTGATGGCCAAGATCGAGAAACCCTCAGCCGTGCTACGCCTGCAGGAAATCGCCGAACTGAGCGACGCGATCATGGTGGCCAGAGGCGACCTGGGTGTTGAAGTACCCGCCGAAAGCGTGCCGCAAATCCAGAAAGACATCATCAGCACCTGTCGCCAATTGGGCAAGCCGGTGGTCGTGGCCACGCAGATGCTCGAATCCATGCGTTTTTCCCCGGCGCCGACCCGCGCCGAAGTGACGGATGTGGCCAATGCGGTGGCCGAAGGCGCGGACGCGGTGATGCTGTCGGCGGAAACCGCCTCGGGCGAATACCCGCTGGAAGCCGTGCAGATGATGAGCAAGATCATCCGCCAGGTGGAAAACGGCCCGGATTACCAGACGCAACTGGACGTGAGCCGGCCCAAGGCCGATGCCACGGTGTCGGACGCGATCAGCTGCGCGATCCGGCGTATCAGCAGCATCCTGCCGGTGGCGGTGCTGGTGAACTACAGCGAGTCCGGCAGCTCCAGCCTGCGCGCGGCGCGGGAACGGCCGGTGGCACCGATCCTCAACCTTACGCCGAACCTGTCCACGGCCCGCCGTTTGAGCGTGGCGTGGGGCGTGCATTCGGTGGTCAATGATCGGCTGCGCCAGGTGGACGAGGTGTGTTCCACCGCGCTGGAAATTGCCCAGGCCCAAGGGATGGCGCAGCGCGGGGATACGCTGGTGATTACCGCGGGAGTGCCGTTTGGGCAGCCGGGGTCGACCAACTCGCTGCGCATCGAGACGTTGATTTAGCACCTGTAAGGGCCTCATCGCGGGCAAGCCCGACTCCCACATTTTGATGTGCAATACATTCAAATGTGGGAGCTGGCTTGCCTGCGATTGGGGGCGACTCGGTCTCACTGACTAAACCACCATGCACAACCCAACCTGCCCAGACTGGGCCGAAGCCCTGCTCAATGGCTTCAGCCAGATCTTCCTGCAGCGCCAGCCGCTGTGCGGCCTGCTGTGCCTGCTGGCCATCCTGATCGGCGCCCCGGCCTTGTTTGGCGGGGCGTTGTTGGGTGGCCTGGCGGGGTTGCTCACGGCCCAGCGCCGGGGCTATCCCAAAGCTGAACGTCAGGCCGGCCTTTATAGCTATAACGGTGTGCTGCTGGGCTTGTTGATCAGCCAGCATTTCGCCTGGTCGGCCTTGTTGCCGCCGCTGATCCTGGCGTGCGGCGGCCTGAGCGCAATGCTCACACGGCAATGGTTGAAACACGCCACGCAAGCGGATGACTTGCCCGCCTATACCGCGCCTTTTGTCGGCCTCGCCTGGTTGCTGCTGGGCACAGTGCCTGCAGGCACCTTAACCTTGAGCGAACCCGACACCCTCGGCGTGCTCACTGCGCCCTTCACCGGGCTCGCGCAAATCATGCTGCTGGACCAGCCACTGGCCGGCGCCCTGATTGCGTTTGGGCTGTTGCTGGCCGACCGTAGTGCCGCGCTGTGGGCGCTGATCGGTGCCGCCAGCGGCGTGCTGATCGCCCTGCTGATGGGCGAAACCAGCAGCGCCCTTCTCGGCCTGCACAGCTATAACCCAGCATTGGCCGCGCTGGCGTTGAGCCAGACGCGCCGCCAGCCTTGGTTGCCGCTGCTCGGCATCGGCCTGGCAATTACGCTCACGCCGGGGTTCAGCGCCCTGCAACTGCCGGCGCTGACCGCGCCGTTTATCCTCGCCTGCTGGCTGGTACGCGCCAGCCAGCGATTGTTCAAAGCCCGCGTGGACAGCCCGTTCGAATCCCCCTAGGCTTGCCCGATATTCGATTTAGGCGGGTTTTATGGACAGTAACAACGACTGGCGTCAGCGCCTCTACGTCATGGTTTTCCAAAGCGATACAGCGGCCGGGCGCCGCTTTGACGGCATTTTGTTGCTGATCATCCTCGCCAGCATTGTGATCGTGATGCTCGACAGCATCGACCAGGTTCACCAGAACTACGCGAATCTGCTGGCCTATATCGAGTGGGGCTTCACGGTGATCTTCGCCATCGAGTACGGCTTGCGGCTGTATTGCTCGCCCAAGCCGATGCGCTATGCCTTCAGCTTTTATGGGCTGGTGGATTTGTTGGCTATCGTGCCCGGCATTCTCGCGCTGTATTACAGTGATGCGCAGTACCTGCTGATCATCCGCATCATTCGGATGCTGCGGATTTTCCGCGTGCTCAAGCTCAGCCCGTATCTCAAGCAAGCCAACTACTTGATGGCGGCGCTGCGCGGCAGCAAGCAGAAGATCGTGGTGTTCCTGCTGAGCGTGTGCACCCTGGTGACGGTGTTCGGCACCTTGATGTACGTGATTGAAGGCCCGGAACACGGGTTTACCAGCATTCCCAAGGGCATCTATTGGGCAATCGTGACCCTTACCACGGTGGGCTTTGGCGACATCGTGCCGAAGACCCCACTGGGCCAGGTGATTTCATCGCTGGTGATGATCACGGGTTATTCAATCATCGCCGTGCCCACCGGAATTTTCACCGCCGAGTTGGCAAGTGCCATGCGCGGTGAACAACTGCAACACGATTGCCCGGTGTGCAAAAAAGACAGCCACGAGCCCAACGCGGCGTTTTGCTCACGCTGTGGCAGTAATTTGTTTCATAAAGTGGAATAAGCAAAGTTCGTTTTAATCTTTAAACGTCTATGCGGGCCCGGCTATAGTCGATGGCAAATTGCCCCCACACAATCAACAACCTTCTCGAACAACAAGGAATGAGCAGTGAAAAAACTTGTTAGCGCGTCTCTCCTGGCCGCCGGCCTTGCCCTGGCGGGCGCCGTTCAGGCCGCCCCCGTCACGCTGCTCAACGTCTCGTATGACGTCATGCGCGACTTTTACAAGGACTACAACGCCGCCTTCCAGAAGCACTGGGAAGCCGAGCACCCGAACGACAAGCTGACCCTGCAAATGTCCTTCGGCGGCTCCAGCAAACAAGCCCGTTCAGTGATCGACGGCCTGCCGGCTGATGTCATCACCATGAACATGGCCACCGACATCAACGCCCTCGCGGACAACGGCAAACTGGTGCCGGACAACTGGGTGACCCGCCTGCCGAACAACAGCGCGCCGTTCACCTCCGCCACGGTGTTTATCGTGCGCAAAGGCAACCCCAAAGCCCTGAAAGACTGGCCGGACCTGCTCAAGGATGGCGTACAAGTGATCGTGCCCAACCCGAAAACCTCGGGTAACGGCCGCTACACCTACCTGTCGGCCTGGGGTTATGTGCTGAAGAACGGCGGTGACGAAGACAAGGCGAAGAAATTCGTCGGCGAGTTGTTCAAGCACGCACCGGTGCTGGACACCGGCGGCCGTGCAGCCACCACCACGTTCATGACCAACCAGATTGGCGACGTGCTGGTGACCTTTGAGAACGAAGCGGAAATGATCGCCCGTGAATTCGGCCGTGATCAGTTCGAAGTGATCTACCCAAGCGTCTCTGCCGAGGCTGAGCCGCCGGTTTCCGTGGTGGACAAGGTTGTCGAGAAGAAAGGCACCCGCGTCGCCGCCGAGGACTACCTGAAATACCTGTGGTCGCCGGAAGGTCAGGAAATCGCGGCCAACAACTACCTGCGCCCGCGTGACCCACAGGTGCTGGCCAAGTACACGGACCGTTTCCCGAAAGTCGACTTCCTGTCGGTCGAGAAGACCTTTGGTGACTGGCGCACCGTGCAGAAGACCCACTTCAATGATGGTGGGGTGTTTGACCAGATCTACAGCGGCCAATAACCCGCGCTAACGGACAACATGCGATCAGTGTGGGAGCTGGCTTGCCTGCGATAGCATCACCTCGGCATGTCTGAAACACCGAGGTGCTTGCATCGCAGGCAAGCCAGCTCCCACATTTGGTTTTATAGGTGGCCGTTACATCGGCGGCGTCACGCCATCCTTGCCGGCAGAAATCGCCTGGGCGGTGATCGTCCCATCCGCCGCTTGCGCCGCAAACAACACCACCTTCACTCCCGGTTTAAGCAAGCTGCGATCCCCCGGCTCCAGGTTGACGATCGGCACATCATCCGGCACCACAATCTTCTGCTCGCCGCCTTTGTATTTTACGGTCAGGGTGCGCCCATGGCTGACCACCAGGTCACCGACGGTGCCGTTGGTCATGCTGCTGCCTTCTTTCAAGTCAAACGCGCGGTGCCCGTCGCCCGTGCCGGCCATGGCCGGTGGAAACACGTGAACTTCCAGGGCCGTGAGGGTGCCGTCGGCGTTGGGCATGGCAGCGGAACCGATGTAGCTGCCGGGCTTGATCTCATCGATCTTGGCCAGGGTGACGGCGCGTACCTGGGTGGCCTTGGTCAGGTGCACGGTGACGTCCTCACCGCTGCTGACCTTGACGTGCATCGCGTCGCCGTCCATCGCGGTGATGGCGCCGCGCACACCGACACGCGGGGCCTCAGCGGCATTGGCCAAGCCAATCGCCATGGCCGCGGCGAGGGTTGAAGCCATGAGCATCTTGTTCAACGTGATCTTCATGAACGTGGATTTCCTGTTTCGGCAGTTGTGGCTGAATGTATCATTGGCGTTCGACCCGAAAGTTAACGTTTCAGTCATTAATTTCCGGCATGAGTGATATCACTGCCAGCGCTCTACTCCGGCCGCGGCGATGTCTTTACTCTCGCACGCCTTCTTCCTTCGCTTTAACGAGAACGCCATGAACGCTACCCCACCCGCTGCGAGCACCATGACCCGAGGCATGGTGATGTTGTTTGCGTTCTGTTGCGGCGCCATTGTGGCCAACATCTACTATGCCCAACCGATCATCGAATTGATTGCGCCGGACATCGGCCTGACCCCGGCGATGGCCAGCCTGATTGTGTCGCTGACGCAAATCGGCTACGCGCTTGGCCTGTTCTTCCTGGTGCCGCTGGGCGACCTGCTGGAAAACCGCAAGCTGATGATTGCCACCACCGTGCTGGCCATCGCCAGCCTGTTGGGCGCAGCGTTTACCGAGCAACCGAATCTGTTCCTGCTGGTGTCACTGCTGATCGGTTTCAGTTCCGTCTCGGTGCAAATTCTGATCCCGCTGGCCGCGCACCTGGCGCCTGCCGAGTCCCGTGGCCGCGTGGTCGGCAGCATCATGGGCGGGCTGCTGCTCGGTATCCTGCTGGCACGGCCGGTGTCGAGCGTCGTGGCCGACCATTTCGGCTGGCGTGCGATGTTCATGGCAGCCGCCGCGTTGATGGCGTTTATCAGCGTGGTCCTGTTGCTGACCATCCCCAAACGTCAACCCGACCACAGTGCCAGCTACGGCCAACTGCTGCGCTCACTCGGCACCCTGCTGCGCCAGCAACCGGTATTGCGCCAACGGGCGTTTTACCAGGGCTGCATGTTCGCCACGTTCAGCCTGTTCTGGACGGCTGCCCCGTTGGAACTGGCGCGTAATCACGGCCTGAGCCAAAGCGAGATCGCGCTGTTTGCCCTGGTCGGTGCCCTGGGCGCTATTGCCGCCCCCATCGCCGGACGCCTCGCCGACGCCGGCCACACGCACCGCGCCTCGCTGCTGGCCATGCTGTTTGCTGCGTTGAGCTTCCTGCCGGCCTTGGTGCACCCGCTGTACAGCGTGATTGGCCTGGCGGTGACCGGTGTGGTCCTGGACTTCTGCGTGCAGATGAACATGGTCCTCGGCCAGCGCGCCATCTACGCCCTCGACGCCAACAGCCGTAGCCGCCTGAACGCGCTGTACATGACCAGCATCTTCATCGGCGGCGCGTTTGGCTCGGCGATTGCCAGCAGCGTGTATGAACACGGCGGCTGGTTGGGCGTGATGCTGGTGGGCAGTGCGTTCCCACTGGTGGCGTTGTTGCGGTTTCTGAGTACCTCGCGGCAGACCGCAGTTGCGACCGCCTGAGTATTCCTAAGAGCGCACCAACTTCTCCAACGCCGCATCCGCCAGAAATGACGAGCGGCTTTTGACCTTGTGCTCGCGCACATAGCGGTCGATGCGCTGAATGACATAACCGGGCAAGGTCACATTGACCTTCTCGGTCTTGCCCAGATAGGGCGAGATGTCCAACTCCAGCATGCCCCAGCCCATCCCCGCGTAGTCTTCGTGGGCATGATGATGGGCCACTGAGGTTGGCATCGGAATCACGCCCCCCTCTGCCGCGATCTCTTGCAGCATGATGTGCGCGACTTCCACAGCGGCGTTGTACGCCTCTTCAAAACTGTCCCCGGCGGTGACAGCACCTGGAATATCGGGGATCTGAATACCGGTGGCGGTGAAGTCATCGCCCCATTCGATACAGATTGGGTATTGCATGAGTGCTCTCCTTAAAACTGAAACAGCCCGGCGCGCTTCCTGATACTTCTGACCGTGCCCAACGGCAGGTCCTTCTTGGGGTGCGGCACCGGGATCGTGTACGGGCTATAGCGGTGAGTGAAAATGTGATGACTGCCCGTGACCCTATCCAGCACCCAGCCCGCCTCTTGCAGCGCCTTGATCAATAACCTGCTTTGCACCCCAGCCTCCTTGGCTTGGCCTGAATAAAAGTAACCCTAGAGTTATCTTTACTCAAGCACAGATTGCGTAAGTCTGACTGGTGGTTGTTTTACGGGATATTGAACCCACGTGGTTTTACCCCTGTGTAGAAAGGTTACTGGCTTAGCGCCGCCGCGTGAAACCTGGGGATACGGCCGTTAAGTGACGGCCAGTAGCTGAACCGGCCAGCGCCGGCCAGCAAGCCAGGCTGACGATGCAACAAGGCCGATACGGCCTGCGAGGCAATGCTCAGCGCGAGGCGTTGGCCAGGGCACTGATGGCGCCCCGAACCAAAACTGAAGAGGCGCCGGTGCGCGCGCTCAAGCTCAAAGCTGTCGGGATTCGGGTTTGCCTCAACGTCCCGATTGGCACACGCCAACAGCACCAAAATGCTATCCCCCGCTGCAAGGACACGGTTGCCAATCGTGCAGTCCTCGGCGACGAATCGTCGTGTGTTTTGCACCGGCGAGTCGTAGCGGGCGACCTCCTCCACCAGTGACAGTGCGAGGGCTGGCGTGTGCAGAATCCGATCCACCAGATCAGGCCGCCGAGCGAGCATGACCAGCGAATTACCGATCAAGCCGGCGGTGGCTTCGCAGGTCTGCGACAGCAGCCCGATCAGGTTGGCAGTCAATACATCAGCGTCTTGCCAATCGCCGCTACGCAGGTGGGCCAGCAGCGCTGTTTCTTCCAGCAGGTCACTGAACATCTGCCGCAGCCGAGACGCGCCGGCATCCGCTTTAAGCAATTGGGGTTCACTGCTCAGCGGTGAAAGGCAGGCGACGAAGTCCCGCGTGAGCCCGGCGACAGACGCCAACTGCTGCGCCTGAAACCCCAACAGCGCCGCAACCACCGAGACAGGTAAGCTGAACATCAGGGTGTCGAGGTTACCCATGCTGTCGATGAGCTGCCCGACCACGTCTGCGATGGGTTGCGCGCCCACACCCGCCAGCGCAGGTTCAACCGCCGCTCTCGGGCATCGATGAGCCTGCCCCTCGTTCATACGCATTAATCGCGCAAAAACCTGGCCTGCCGCACCTTGTGCAAGGCTCTTGGGCACCGGCTCGTTAAGCGGGCGCACGCGACAGTCGGGGTGCGCCAGCACCGCCTCGACCGTGCTGGCGCGGCTGGCGATCCATAGGCCAAGATCGGCATCGAACATCAATTCAGGGTTACGCCGAAGGCCTGCGTAATACGGATAGGGATCAACATGGGTGGCAGCTTGCAGCGGTGTCATCCGGGACGTCCTGTACTCAAAGAAGCGTTACTATCAGCCCTCCCACACGGCAATGATTCGCTCAGGAACGAACTATGCACGCCCATGACGATGACGCGGCGCTCTCACATGTCGCAGGTGCGATTGCGGAACCTGCGCGGACAAAAATGCTCTGCGCGCTGATGGATGGCCATGCGCGCACCAGCACCGAGATGGCGGCGATTGCCGGGGTCAGCACCTCCACCGCCAGCGCCCACCTGGCCAGGCTCAAGCACGATGGCTTGCTCACGCTGCACAGCCAAGGACGCCATCGCTATTACAGCCTGGCCGGCCCCCATGTAGCCCAGGCTATCGAGGGCTTGATGGTGATCAGCCGCACGACCACCACGGCGTTCGTCTCGACCACGCCCAGTCGTTTGCAGTTCGCACGTACCTGTTACGACCACATGGCGGGCACACTGGCCGTGCAACTGCATGACCACTTCATCGCGTCCCGTTGGTTGGTGGGCGACGGCACCTACCAGCTCACTGCGCTCGGCGAAACAGCGATGATAGAACTCGGGGTTGATACCGCCGCACTGCGCGTACAGCGCCGGCGCTTTGCCTGTGCCTGCCTGGACTGGAGCATGCGCCGCCCACACCTGGCCGGTGCGTTGGGCGCAGCATTTTTGCAGTGCGTTATCCGCCGTGAATGGGTGACCCAGGACCTGGACAGTCGGGCGCTGGGGTTGACGGCCAAGGGGCGCAAGGCTTTCACCGCCCGATTTGGAATAAAGACCTGCGAACAATAAAGCGCCCACAGGCTATGCGGTGTTCAAATAATTCGGCCATCCCCTGCCACCGTCACACGCCACGGCAACTGGCGCCGATGCGCCGCCCTTCGCCTTCCAGCAGATAACCCAAGGTCAGCGTTGAATGTTGCAACGGCAACGCGCTGACGCTCAGTTCACCAAACCGCTGCCGAGCAGGTCAGGCGCATGCCGAGTGGCCGTGGTCGAGACAGCACAGCAGACGCTCGACCGTGTGCTCCAGCGGGCCGGAGTTATCCAGCACGAACAACCCCGCGCCATGACCGGCAATCAGCTCGGCGGTGAACCGCGCGTTGCGCGCCAAACGTTCTTCGATGTCCGTCAGGGACTCACGCCCGCGCGCGACCAGGCGCTGGCGCAGTACGGCCTGATCAACCGTCAACAGCAATACCAGCACCGTCGGGTAGCGCTCGCGGGTTTGCGCCAGGTGCGCGCGCGAGCCATTGACCAGCACGTCGTCCCCTGCCGCCAGCCACTCGTCGATGCCTTTGGGAATGCCATAGGACAACCCATTGGCGTGCCAACTGAGGGCAAAGGCGCCCTCGGCCTGCATCGCGGCAAACTGCTCCGGGCTGACGCCCTGCGCCGCTTCGCCCACAGCTTCCGCCGAGCGTGTAATCACCCGGCGCACAATCCGACAACCGCGCTCGGCCAGCCGTGGGCGTGCGGCATCCAGCAGGCTGTCCTTGCCCGAACCCGATGGCCCGATGAGATAGATCAACCTGCCTGCCATCAACATCCTCTCTTTGCTTGTCGCCAGACTTGTTGCATGCGGGACTGAGCTCTATTTCGTTGACGGGGAATTAAGAATACAGATAACAAACTCTGGGGAGTTTCGCGACTTTTCCTACGATCTCTGTGGCGTGCAGTTGGTGGATCAAGCGCTGAATCGGGAGTGTCCCGTGGCTTGATGGCAAGCCAGCTCCCACAGTGAGTGGGTGTACATCAGGGAATATCTCGCACGAGGGTGGAGCAGGCCTAAATGTCAGATCAGAAGAAGATCAACACTGTGGGAGCGGGCTTGCTCGCGAAGGCGGTGGGTCAGTGATTGATAGGCTGGCTGACACTGCGCTTTCGCGAGCAAGCCCGCTCCCACATTTGATCTCCGGTGTTTGGATAAATACATTTCAAGGCCATGAAAAAGGCGACCCGAAGGTCGCCTTTTGTCATTGCGCGTATTGCTTGCTCAACCCCGGCGGCACGCCGTGCACGTCGGTCTCCTCCCATGGCCCGTTCGGGCTGATGGAGCGGCTCCAGCCGTTGCTCCAGCGGTAGTAGGTGCGCTGGCGGTAGAAGGTGTCGGGCTGTTCGTCCAGCACATACACCTGCATCGTGCCGTCCCAGTGGCTGGCGGCGCCCGGTGGCGGGGCGAAGGTCGGCGATTTGCTCGGCAGCGGCTTCGGCGGTGGCGTTACCGGGCCGGAAGGTTTGGTGCTTGGTTGAGTCGACGGGCCCGACGGTGGGATGGTCGGGCCGGTGGGCGCGGGAGGTGGCCGGTGGACCGCACAAGCGCTCAAGCCGAGTACGAGGCTGAGCAGGGTGATGCGTGCAAGAGCGGTCATAGGCGTTTCCTCGATTTACTTGTCCGGACTGTCGATGGTCAGCGTCTGCAAGGCAGTGGTGCTGCTGGCCAAGGGTTGGCTGCGGCCGATCCATTCGCCAGTGGTCGGTTGACCGGCCCGGGATATGCGCGCAACCAGTTGGACTTCGGGGAAGTTCGACAGTTTCAACTGCGGCATCATCGCGTCAGCATCGCCCAGTTCGACAGTGACCGGCAGTTCGGCAACGGTGACGCGCTTGGCGGCCAATGGCGCCGGCGGACCGTTTACGGCACGGGCGAAGATGAACACGCTATCGGTTGGCAAGGCTTTGGCCTTCACCTCGGCAGACAGGTCCACACGCACTTTCATCACGGTTTTTTGCGCAACGGTACCGCCGCTTTCCTTGAGCTTCTCCGCCGCGCGGTCGATGCCGCCTTGCAGGGCGACACGTGAATTATCTGCCGGTGGCAATTGCGCCAACAGGTGGTTCCAGTAGTCGATTGCCTCTTGGTAGCGCTGACCTTCAAACGCGGCAATGCCAAGCAAACCAAGGCTGGTAACTTCCTTCGGGTCCAGCTTCAAGGCTTCATCAGTCAACGCCTGCACCTTGGGCGACCATTGCTTGTTGTCGGCAAAGTACTGCGCCTGGGCCCATTGGCCGAGCAGTTCCGGCTGACGACCGGCCAACGCCACGGTGCGTTCGAAGACTTTCGCCGCATCGGCCGAGCGGTCCTGAGCCATATAGGCACGGCCGAGGAAGTACAGGCCTTCCGGCGAGTCCGGCTGGGCAGCGGCAGCACGCTCCAGACGCTGAGTCATGTCTTGCATGGACACCGGCGGCTGGGAGAATTCGCGGGTCAGTTCGACCTTGTCGCTTGCCCCGTAATGCAGGTACAGCGCAACGCCCAGCACCGGCACCAGGAAAGCCGCCAGAAACGGCAGCGGTTTGCCCAGGCGCGATTCGCGGGGTTTTTCTACGCCTTCGGTGTCGGCCAGCAGCTCGCGGGCCGCTTCGGCGCGGCCGGTGTCGAGTTGCGCGGCATTCAGCACGCCTTCGTCCTGCTGCACTTGCAGCTCGGCGACGCGTTCCTGGTAGAGCGCCACGTTCAGCGCGGTGCGATCCTCTTCACGCTGGGCGCGGCGGCCGCGCAATACAGGGATTAACAGGAAACTCAGGGCAATCAGGAGCAGCAACCCTGCTGCGAGCCAAAAATCAATCATCAGTCTTGGTGTCCAGCAATTGGTCGAGGCGCTTGCGCTCTTCGGGGGATAGTGCGTCGGACCCATCGGTGGGTGCGGCGCGACGACGGCGGACAATCACGGCCATGACCACCACGCCGGCCAGCAACAGCCCGGCGGGGCCGAACCAGAGCAGCGCGGTCTTGCCGTTGAGGGCCGGTTTGTAGCGCACGAAATCACCGTAGCGGTCGACCATGAAGTCGATGATCTGCTGGTTGTCCTTGCCCTCCCCCAGCATGCGGAAGATCTCTTTGCGCAAGTCGGCGGCGATGGGCGCGTTGGAGTCGGCGATGTCCTGGTTCTGGCACTTGGGGCAGCGCAGTTCCTTGGTCAGTTCGCGAAACCGCTCGCGGTCACCGTCCTTGGCGAATTCGTAGGTGTCGATGGCGGCGTGGGCCACGCCGGCCAATCCCAGCGCCAGCACCGCAGCAGCTAACAGACGCTTCATGGCTTGGCCTCATCGACCAGCGCCTGGTACTTGGCGGCCAATTGCTCGCGCCAGACCACTTCGTCGATCACGCCGACGTATTTGTCGCGGATCACGCCCTTGGCATCGATAAAGAAGGTTTCCGGCGCGCCGTATACGCCAAGGTTCAAACCGAGGTTGCCGTCTTCATCGCGAATGTCCAATTGATACGGGTTGTGGAACTCCGCCAGCCACTTCAAGGCCGCCGCATTGTCGTCCTTGTAGTTGATGCCGTAGATCACCACGCCCTTCTCGGCCAATTTGTTCAGTACGGGGTGTTCGACGCGGCACGAGATGCACCAGGTCGCCCACACGTTGACCAGTGCCGGTTTGCCCAGCAGGTCGGCCTGGGTCAGGGTCTTGTCACCCTGCACGGTCTTCAGGCTGAACACCGGGAAGGGCTTGCCGATCATCGCCGAGGGCAACTCGGCCGGGTCCAGGTACAGCCCGCGATACAGGAACACTGCCACCACCAAAAAGGCCGCCAGCGGTAACACCATCAACCAACGCTTCATGCCGCCGCTCCTGAAAGGCCGAGGGCTTCGCGCACCCGGCTCTTGACCTTGACCCGATAACGCCGGTCCAGCGCGGCCAGCAAACCACCAAACCCGGTGAGCAAACCGCCGAACCAGATCCAGCGCACGAACGGTTTGACGTGCACACGCACCGCCCAGGCGCCATCGCCCAGCGGTTCACCCAGCGCCACATAGAGGTCGCGGGTGAAACCGGCGTCGATCCCGGCTTCGGTCATCATGGAGCTCTGCACGGTGTACAGACGTTTTTCCGGATGCAACACGGCCACTTCCTTGCCGTTGCGCACTACACGGATGGTGCCTTTGTCGGAGGTAAAGTTCGGGCCTTCGAAGTGCTTGGCACCTTCGAAGATGAAGTGGTAGCCGGCCAGGTCCATGGACTCGCCGGGTGCCAGGCGCAGGTCGCGCTCGGCGCTGTTCTGGCTGGAGAGCACCACGCCCAGAGCGCACACGGCAATGCCGATGTGGGCGATTTGCATGCCCCAATAGCTGCGGGTCAAGGTTGGCAAGCCTTTGATCAGGCCTTTGTGACGGGTCTTGTCGACAATATCGCGCACGCCGGCCAGTAACACCCAGGCGGCGAGCAGGAAGGTGGCGAGCACCGCCCAGTTGAAATCGCCGTAAGCGATCCCGGCGATCACCGCCAGGGCCACGCTGCCCAACAGCACCGGCATCAGCATGCCGGCCAGCCATTTCACCGGGGTGTCTTTCCAGCGCACCAGCATGCCGACCGCCATGACCACCATCAACAGGCCCATCAACGGAATAAACAGCGCGTTGAAATACGGCGGGCCAACGGACAGCTTGGCGCCGCTCAAGGCATCCAGCACCAGCGGGTAAAGGGTGCCAAGCAGAATCATCGACGCGGCCACCACCAGCACCAGGTTATTGCCCAGCAGCAGGGTCTCCCGCGACCACAGGTTGAAACCGACCTGGCTCTTGACCACCGGCGCGCGCAGGGCGAACAGGGTAAGTGAGCCGCCGACTACAAACAGCAGGAAGATCAGGATGAATACGCCGCGCTCAGGGTCGGACGCAAACGCATGCACCGACGTCAGCACGCCCGAACGCACGAGGAAGGTGCCGAGCAGGCTGAGAGAAAACGCCGCGATGGCCAGCAACACCGTCCAGCTCTTGAACACGCCGCGCTTTTCGGTGACGGCCAGCGAGTGGATCAGCGCCGTACCGACCAGCCATGGCATGAACGAGGCGTTTTCCACCGGGTCCCAGAACCACCAGCCGCCCCAGCCGAGTTCGTAATAGGCCCACCATGACCCCAAGGTGATACCAATACCGAGGAAGGCCCAGGCGACGATGGTCCACGGCCGCGACCAGCGCGCCCAAGCGGCATCGAGGCGCCCGCCGAGCAAGGCGGCGATGGCGAAGGCGAAGGCCACCGAGAAACCGACGTAACCCATGTAGAGCATCGGCGGGTGCACGATCAGGCCGATGTCCTGCAGCAGCGGGTTGAGATCATGCCCGTCTACCGGGATCTGCGGCAGGATGCGGCTGAACGGGTTGGAGGTCATGATCAGGAACAGCAGGAAGCCGATGCTGATCATGCCCATCACCGCCAACACCCGCGCCAGCATGACTTGTGGCAATTGGCGCGAGAACACCGACACGGCGAAGGTCCAGCCACCGAGGATCAACGCCCACAGCAGCAACGAGCCTTCGTGGGCGCCCCACACGGCGCTGAACTTGTAGTACCAAGGCAGCGCGCTGTTGGAGTTATTGGCCACATAGGCGACGGAAAAGTCGTCGGTCATAAAAGCGTAGGTCAGGCAACCGAACGCGAACACCAGGAAGGCAAACTGGCCCCAGGCGGCCGGCTGGGCCAGGCTCATCCACAGGCGGTCGCCGCGCCAGGCACCGAGCAACGGCACCACGGCCTGGACGACGGCAAAGCACAGGGCGAGGATCATCGCCAACTGACCCAGCTCCGGAATAAACAGTGCAGATGTCATGGCTTAACCCTCCTTGGCAGGCTGTGAAGTTGCGCCTGGGGCGGATTGGCCGCTGTCTTTGAGCGCCTTGGTAACTTCCGGCGGCATGTATTTCTCATCGTGCTTGGCCAGCACCTCATCGGCGACCACGACACCCTCAGCGTTGAGCTTGCCCAGGGCGACGATGCCCTGGCCCTCGCGGAACAGGTCCGGGAGGATGCCGCGATAGGTAATGGTGACGGCCTTGTTGAAGTCGGTGACCACGAAGGTCACGTCCAGAGAATCGCCGGAACGCTTCAGCGAGCCCTTCTCCACCATGCCGCCGGCGCGAATGCGCGTGTCCAGCGGGGCTTCGCCGTTGGCGATCTGGGTTGGGGTGTAGAACAGGTTGATGTTCTCCCGCAGGGCGCTCATCGCCAGGCCCACGGCAATACTCACGCCGGCCAGGATGGCAAGGATGATCAACAGACGCTTTCTACGCAGCGGATTCACTTTTCGGTCTCCCGGCGCAGACGACGCGCCTCTTGTTGCAGGTAACGCTTGCGGGCCAGGATCGGCGCGGCGACGTTGAGGGCCAGCACCGCCAGGCAGATGCCATAGGCCGTCCAGACATACAGGCCATGATGGCCCATGGCGAGAAAATCACTGAAAGAAGCAAAACTCATCCACGCGCTCCCAGGCAGGTTTGCACTTCGGCCTTGACCCAACTGGCGCGGGCTTCACGCTTGAGCACCTCGAGGCGCATGCGCATCAGCAGCACGGCGCCGAAGAAGCAGTAGAACCCCAGCACCATCAACAGCAGCGGCGCCCACATTTCCACGGGCATTGCCGGTTTTTCGGTGAGGGTGAAGGTGGCACCCTGGTGCAGGGTGTTCCACCACTCCACCGAGTATTTGATGATCGGGATGTTGATCACGCCGACGATGGCCAGTACCGCACAGGCCTTGGCGGCGCTGTCACGGTTACTGATGGCGTTGCCCAGGGCAATCAGGCCGAAGTACAGGAACAGCAGGATCAGCATCGACGTGAGACGCGCATCCCACACCCACCATGAACCCCAGGTCGGTTTGCCCCAGATCGCGCCGGTGACCAGCGCCACGGCGGTCATCCACGCACCGATGGGCGCGGCGCATTGCAGGGCCACGTCGGCCAGCTTCATCTTCCACACCAGGCCGACGACGCCGCACACGGCCAGCATCACGTAACAGGACTGGGCCAGCATCGCGGCCGGCACGTGGATATAGATGATGCGAAAGCTGTTGCCTTGCTGGTAATCCGGCGGCGCGAAGGCCAGCCCCCAGACCAGGCCGATGCCGATCAGCAACAGGGCTGCGATGCTCAACCACGGCAGCAGCTTGCCGCTGATGCCGTAAAACCATTTGGGCGAGCCGAGCTTGTGAAACCAGGTCCAGTTCATTGCTGTTTCCATCACGGTTGTTTCTCGTCTTTGCGAGAAACTCAGGGTCTTTACTGGTTAATAACGCTTAACCAGACCTCATTATTCGCCGACGCTGATCTTCAGGCCAGCCGCTATAGCAAAGGGTGTCAGGGTTACCGCCAGGGCGGTCAGGCTGCCAAGCCACAAGAGGTAACCCGTCGCCGGCATGCCCATGAGCGCGGCTTGCAAAGCACCGCTGCCCAGGATCAACACCGGGATATACAAAGGCAGAATCAGCAGGGCCAGTAACAGGCCGCCCCGCTTCAAACCGACGGTCAACGCTGCGCCCACCGCCCCCAACAGGCTGAGCACCGGCGTACCGAGTAACAAGGAACACAGCAACACCGGCAGGCATTCGACGGGCAAGCCCAACATCATCGCCAGCAGCGGCGAGAGCAAGACTAGCGCCAAGCCGGAAAAAGCCCAGTGTGCCAGTACCTTTGCCAGTACCAGAAGTGGCAAAGGGTGCGACGAAAGGACCCACTGTTCCAGGGAACCGTCTTCGAAATCACTGCGAAACAGCCCGTCCAGCGAGAGCAGGACGGACAAAAGCGCTGCCACCCACACCAGCCCCGGGGACAAGGTTTGCAACAGTTTAGTATCGGGGCCGACCGCCAACGGGAACAACGCGATGACAATAGCGAAGAACACCAGCGGATTGGCCAATTCAGCCGGGCGACGGCACAGCAATCGTGCTTCACGGGCGACCAACAGGGCAAACACACTCATAGCGACCACCGGCCCAAGTCCATGTCACGGTAACCGGCAGGCACGTGCGTCAGACTGTGGTGAGTCGTGAGGACCACCAACCCACCCTGCTCACAGTGCCGGGCCAGGTGTGCTTCGAGTTGAGTCACGCCCTGTTTGTCGAGGGCGGTGAACGGTTCGTCGAGAATCCACAGCGGCGGGCCGGGCAGATACAAACGGGCCAGGGCCACGCGGCGTTGCTGCCCGGCGGACAACGTATGACAGGGCACGTCTTCGAAACCCTTGAGGCCGACCGCCGCCAGGGCTTGCCAGATGGCGTCGCGGGAAGCCGGATGATGCAGGGCACTGAGCCAACTGAGGTTTTCTTCGGGCGTGAGCACATCCTTGATCCCGGCGGCGTGGCCGATCCAGATAAGGTTGCGGGCGAGTTCGGTGCGTTGTTCGTTGAGGGGCTTGCCGTTGAGTCGCACCTCACCTGCCGTCGGCTGCATCAACCCGGCCAGCAAGCGCAGCAAACTGGTTTTGCCGCTGCCGTTCGGGCCGCTGATTTGCACCATGTCGCCGCCCGCCAGACGCAGTTCGAGGTGTTCGAACAGCATCCGCAGGTCGCGTTCACAGGCAAGCGCTACGGCTTCAAGAAGAGGGCTGGTCAAGAGATCGCGGGCCTTTACGGTTCAAGTCGGCGGTGCAGCGGCCGTTATAGAGAGATGCACAATAACGGCTTTGGCGACCGATTTTAGAGAGCTGGATCAAATAGTTGTGAGGTTTTTACCGCTCTCTTTGCAGACGGGCGGCATTATACATGTGATGCCCTACTCTAAAGAGGGCAATTTCCCCAGAGACGACGCGCACGATGACCGGTGAGATCAACCTTCCTACGCTGCCTCCTGCCCCGGCCACCGGGCCAGCCCCGCTGCCCCCGACCGGTGAGTTGCTCAAACTGCTGGAGCCGCAGACCGGCTTGATCGACCCTGGGAAAACTGTAAACGCCGAGGTGATTGCGCTTAAACAAGGCGGCGACGCGTTTCAACTGTTGCTCAAGTTGACCCTCGAAGGCGGCCGCCAGACCCTGGTGCAAGCCAGCAGCGCGCAACCATTGCCGCTGGGCAGCAACGTGGCGGTGAGCCAGACGCCGACAGGCAACCTGACCATTACCTTGCAGCAAGCCTTGAGTGCCAATGTGGCCGCCCTCACCCGTATCGACACCACGCAAATGCCGGAAGGCACGCTGTTGCAGGCCAAGGTGCTGACCACCCAGATGCTGCCGCAGGGCGCGACGCAACCGGCGATCTATCGCTCGCTGGTGACGGTGCTCAATAACGCCCTCGCCGGGACGACGCTGACCCTGGAAAGCCCGCAGCCACTGCGGGTCGGCAGTTTACTCAGCGCCGTGGTGCAGAATGCGCAAACCTTGAATTTCGTGCCGTTAAGCGGGCTTAAGGATCAATTGGCCGTCGCGCAACAGCTCTCGACCCAGCAAAGCCGCCAGGGTTCGCTGGACGTGGTCTTTACTGCCTTGCAAAACTTGCCCGCTGATGACAGCACCTCCACCGACCTGCGCGCCGCCGCCGCGCGTTTGCTGGCGGCCCTGCCAGACCTGGCACAAGTCAGCAATCCCAAGGTCCTGGCGCAATTGGTCCAGAACAGCGGCGCGTTTCTTGAAGCCAAGTTGTTGGTCGGGCAAAACCCGCAAATTCCCCCGCTGGACATGAAAGGCGCACTGCTGCGCCTGGTCGCCGAGCTGGTGCCGGCCCTGCCCACCGGCACCAACCTCAACGCCATCCTCGCCGCCAATACCCTGGCCCAGGTGCTGCCGAACTTCGTGCGCAACCCGCTGAGTACGCTCGGCCAGATCAGCGCCCGGCAAGCACCCGCTGGGTTTCCGCTGCCGGATCGGTTGATGCAGCGCCTGGAAGGCGAAAGCGACCTGGAAAACCTGCTGCGCCTGGCAGCCGGGGCGATTTCACGCTTGCAGAGCCACCAGCTGTCGAGCCTGGAGCAGACCGGCACCACGGCCGACGGCCGGCTGCAGACCACCTGGCAGTTGGAAATCCCCATGCGCACCTTGCAGGACATCGTGCCATTGCAGGTCAAGTTCCAGCGCGAAGAACCCACGCCGGACAAGGACCAGCCCGAGCGCAAAGACAAAAAAGACCCCAAGCAGATGCTCTGGCGCGTCGAGCTGGCGTTCGACATGGAGCCGCTCGGGCCGCTGCAGGTTCAGGCGCAACTGACACAGGGCAAACTGTCCAGCCAGTTGTGGGCGACTCGGCCCTTTACCGCCAGTTTGATCGAAAGCCACTTGGGCAACTTACGCGAGCGCCTGGTGACCTCGGGTCTCAATGTCGGCGACCTGGATTGCCACCTCGGCACCCCGCCACGCGGGCCACGCACCGGACTGGAGCAACGCTGGGTGGATGAAACCGCATGAAAAACCCAACCCCACCGCGCCAGGCGATTGCCCTCAAGTATGACGGCCAGCAAGCACCGACCCTGACAGCCAAGGGCGACGATGCCCTGGCCGAAGCCATTTTGAAGTTGGCGCGGGAAAATGAAGTGCCGATCTATGAGAACGCCGAGCTGGTGAAGCTGCTGGCGCGCATGGAATTGGGGGACAGTATCCCGGAGGAGTTGTACCGCACGGTGGCGGAGATCATTGCGTTCGCCTGGACACTCAAAGGCAAGTTCCCGGTGGGGTATGACCCGAATGCCGAGCCGGTGGAGCGGGATGTGACGGAGCGTGGCGACGATTACTGAAAAGTCTCAGAGATACACAATCCAAAATGTGGGAGCTGGCTTGCCTGCGATAGCGGTACACCTGCTCCAGATAAGCAAGCTGACACATCGCCATCGCAGGCAAGCCAGCTCCCACATTTAGCTCTCTATTGTTAGTTCAGGACTTCACTCAGGGGGATGAAGTTGACTCGGTCCCCCAATGCCAACGTCGTTCCTTCCAATACCTCCACAAACCCCTCGGCCCACGCCGCGCTGCGCAGCACGCCGGAACTCTGGTTGCGGTAGATGATTGCTTTGCCCTGCTCGATACGCCCGCGCAGATACTCGCGGCGATTGCCCGGCTTGGGCCAGGTGAAGCCCACCGGCACTTCGAAACGCAGCGGCGCCACGTCCTGCACACCTTGGCGGCGCAGCAGATAAGGGCGGGCCAGCAGCGCGAAGGTCACCAGAGTCGAGGCCGGGTTGCCCGGCAGGCCGATCACCGGCACGCCACGAAAATGGCCGAAGGTCAGCGGTTTTCCCGGTTTGATCGCCAGCTTCCACAAGGCCAGCTCACCCTCTTCGCGCAGGGCGATGCCGAGGAAGTCCGCCTCGCCCACCGACACGCCACCGGTCGACAGAATCAAGTCGACACTGCCCAAATCGGCCAGGCGTGTGCGGGTTTTTTCCAGATCATCCGGCAGAATCCCGGCATCGATCACTTCACAGCCCATCCGCGCAAGCCAGCTGCACAGCACACGGCGATTGCTGTTGTAGATTTGCCCCGGGCCCAGCGGCAAGCCGGGCTCGATCAGCTCGTCACCGGTGGACAGCACGGCCACGCGCACGCGGCGCACCACACTCAGGCGGTCATGGCCGAGGGACGCAGCCAAGCCCAGCTCGATCGGGCCGAGCCGGGTGCCGGCGGTTAATACACACTCGCCGACGGTGGTTTCCTGGCCTTGGGGGCGGATGTTCTGGTTGACCTGCAAGGGTTCGGAGAAGCCCACGCGTTCGTCGGCGTGGACCACGGCGTTTTCCTGCATCTCTACACAGTCCGCACCTTCGGGCACCGGGGCGCCGGTAAAGATGCGCGCGCAAGTGCCTTGCGCCAATGGCTGCGGCGCCTGGCCGGCGAAGATGCGCTGGCTGACGGGCAAGGGCTCGCCATTCCAGTCCGACAGCCGCAGGGCGTAGCCGTCCATGGCGCTGTTGGGCCAGGGCGGCAGATCGAGGGTGGAGATGAGGTCTTGCGCCAGCACACGGCCATCGCACTCGCCCAGAGGCAGCACGTCCTGCTCACGGATCGGCGCGGCTTCGGCCATGTCCAGCAGTTGGCGCAACGCGTCTTCCACCGGCAGCAAAGCGCCGGTTTTACCGGGCTTATCCACGGGATTCGCAGGGTTCGGCCTGCTTCAGGTGGGGAACGAAGTTGCACGGGCGATGGCGGTTATCCAGTTGCTCGGCAAGGATGCCATCCCAGCCCGTGCGCACCGCATTGGTCGAACCCGGCAGGCAACATACCAGCGTGCCATTGGCCAGGCCGGCCAGGGCGCGCGATTGCACGGTGGAGGTGCCGATATCGGCCACCGATATCTGGCGGAACAGTTCGCCAAACCCATCGACTTGCTTGTCCAGCAGGCAGCTCACCGCTTCGGGCGTGCTGTCACGGCCGGTGAAGCCGGTGCCACCGGTGATCAGCACCACTTGCACCACGTCTTCGGCGATCCAGTGGGCGACTTGGGCGCGAATTTTGTAGAGGTCGTCCTTGAGCAGCACGCGCTCGGCCAGGTTGTGGCCGGCGGCGGTCAGGCGGTCGACGAAGACCTGGCCCGAGGTGTCGGTGTCCAGGGTGCGGGTGTCGCTGACGGTCAGTACAGCGATATTCAGGGGTACGAAGGGCGCATCAGCCTTGGCTTTCATGGCTCGGTCCGGTTGTCGAAGGAACAGCCCGATGTTATATCACAGGGCCCTATTTACCTGCCGCAGCGGAACCGCCATGTCTCTCGATTCTTCGCCCCTGCCCTGTTCGATTCTGCTGCTGGCCGGTGGCCGTGGCCAACGTATGGGCGGCCAGGACAAAGGCCTGTTGCAATGGCAGGGTCAGCCGCTGATCGCGCACTTGCAGCGCCTGACCCGGCCACTGACGGACGACCTGATTATCTCGTGCAACCGCAACCACGAGCGGTACGCGCCCTATGCCGACCAGTTGGTGAGCGACGACAACCCAGACTTCCCCGGCCCGCTGGCAGGCATCCGTGCAGGCTTGGCTGCCGCACATCATGAGCATGTGTTGATACTGCCGTGTGACGTGCCGAATATAGACGTGGGACTACTCAGCGACCTGCGTGAGACTGCTCGCCGCAATCCGCTGCTGCCGGTGATGGTGCGTCATGGTGAATTCTGGGAACCCTTGATCTGCATCATCCCGACTTGCCTCCAAGCCGAGGTAGAACGGGCATGGGACGCCGGTGAACGGAGCCCGCGCAAGATCCTCTTGCAACTGGGTGGCGTGGGCCTGGAATGCCAGGCGCAAGACCCGCGGCTGGCCAACCTGAACACACCGGAGCTGTTGCACCCAGGGTTCGGCGTGTCAGAATGAACCTCGCACAAGGAACTTTGTCGACGCCACGCGCGTCACAAGGTCAGCTGTTTAAAAGAATTCTTTTGGAGACACACTCATGACTCAACGGACCATCGCCGCTCTCATGCTTGCACTGGGCCTCGCCACTCTCGCCGGTTGCGCCTCGCCTACAGTGATCACCCTGAATGACGGTCGCGAAATCCAGGCCGTCGACACCCCTAAATACGACAAGGCTTCGGGCTTCTATGAGTTCGAGCAACTTGACGGCAAGCAGACCCGCATCAACAAAGATCAGGTTCGCACCGTTAAAGACCTGTAAGTCTTAGGGTTTGCCAACAAGGCCCGCCTCGCGCGGGCCTTGTCGTTTCCGGGAGTTACCAGTCGAGACTGATCCGGCTGCGGAACTCGCGTTGTTCACCCGTGACCGGGTCGATAAACCGCACGCCCTGGGCCAGCAGCTTGAGTGGCTTGGCGTAGTCGTCCTCGGCGTCCTTGATCACGTCGGGGTAGAACGGGTCATTGCAGATACTCGCCCCCAGCGCGGTCATGTGCACGCGCAGCTGGTGCTTCTTGCCGGTCACGGGAAACAGGCCGTAGCGCCACAGGTCGCCATTTTTTTCGCGCACTTCCACCGCGGTTTCGGTGTTGCTGGCGCCCGGCCCTTCCTGCATGCGGAAGAACGGCTCGCCATCCACCAGGCGGCTTTTGTGCACCCTGGGGAACGTCAGGTTCGGCAAGGCTGGGGCGATAGCTTCGTAGAATTTGTCGATGCGCCGCGTGGGAAACAGCTGTTGATACGCCGAACGGCTTTGCGGGTTGGCCGAGAACAGCACCAGCCCGGCCGTATGGCGGTCGATGCGATGCAAGGGAACAAGCGCGGGGTTATCCAGGCGACGAATCAGGCGGCGCAACAGGGTCTGCTCGACGTATTCGCCGGCAGGCGTTACCGGCAGAAAATGCGGCTTGTCGGCCACGACCAAATGTTCGTCGGCGTACAGGATGGTTTCCTTTACCGGGATCACCTTCTCATTCGGTACTTCACGGAAGTAATAAATGCACAGGCCTTCCTTGTAGGCCAGGCCGAGGCTGATCGGGTTGCCGTTGATGTCGAGCACACGGCCTCGGGCGATGCGGTCCAGCCAGTGTTCACGACTGATCGCCGGAAAATGCTCGCACAGGCAATCCAGCACGGTTGCCCAAGGGCCAGGTGGCAAATACAACGTGCTGGCTTGGTGCTGGGACGCGGAGAAACCGGATGTGGACATGACAATGCTCGAAGCCTGGAAAATCAGGCAGGCATTATCCCGCATGGAGCGGGATTGAGCCTAGGGCGGATCTCAGGCCTTTGCCAATTCGGCCCGCAGGATCGGCGAGGCACTGGCGGCGTCGGTAAACTCCTTGAGCCAGCGCAGCACGTCCACCGCTTCCCAACGGCCAGGATCGTAAAGCGCGTACAACAAGCCCTGGTAACCCACGACATCCAACTGCTTGTGGTAACCGGCGCGCTGGAACAAGGCTTCGATTTCGGCAAAGCAGGTATTGAAATGCACTTTGTTAAACGGCGTCTTGCCTTCCGTGACCAGGCCATCCAGGCGCAGCTCGTTCACCGCGTCGCGCACAACATCGGCGGACATGCGATTGACGCTGCTTTTCAGTTGTTCAACATTCACCACGGGCGTTCCCTCTACTCAATCACTGTACGGGCATACAGTAGCGTAATAATTGGAAACTCGCCATCGGTGACGGACATCTGTTTCACCGAGACTCAACCGTTGTGCGTCGGACGAATCCTCGACTCGAAAGGCTTTTTCAGAGATTTCCCAAGCGAGCGCTTATCTGCTGGCAATTGCTTCGTAGAACATCAACAAATTGCTCCACGGTAGACGATTCGGGGCGATGCAACGGCCGTACGACGCTTACACAGTAAGAAATTGAGTGGGAAAAGCGACGGATCTGCAAACCCCGGCCAACATAGTCGAGGGCTGTGAGCGGGTTCACGATGGCAACGCCGACTCCCAGGTTGACGGTCGCACACACAGCGCTCGCGTTATGCGTCTCTACCGCCAGGCGCCTTTCAATGCCTGACTGCTGAAAGATAGCGTCGGTTTTGATTCTGTAGGGATCATCCGCTGCAAGGTAAACAAAGTTTTGCCCCTCGAAGTCTTGTGGTGTGAGGACGGTTTTCGCATTCAACTCGTGATCAGACGGCAAGACACACACCACGTCGAGGTTTAAGAGTGTTTCGACGTAGGTTCCCGGAGGTGTTTCCAGGGTTTCAGTCAACCCCAGGTGATAACGCTGAGCAGTCAGCGACTCCTCGAGCGCGGGCGACTCCTGCGGCGTGATGTTAATGCTCACGCCCGGAAATTTACTGCAGAAATCCTGGCAGGCCTGCGGTAACAGAGCATTTGAGAAAGCCGGAATACACGTCAACGAAATTTGCCCTTGCCGAAAATGCCTGATGGCCTCGACGGCATTTTTCACACGGGCCAGCCCGACATAGCTGCGTTGAACTTCATCGAACAGCATCAGACCATGCTCGGTCGGGATCAACTTTGCACCCGCGCGCTTGAACAACGTCAACTGGGTCAGCGTTTCGAACCGGCTGAGCTCTCGGCTGATGGTGGGCTGCGAGGTATGCAGAAGTGCAGCGGCAGCTGTCGCACTGCCTGTGGTCATTACCGCCCAGAATACTTCTACATGGCGAAAACTGAAATCCATGGGCCAACCTCGCGATGAATGAAATAGGTCAGACCATATCAGAAATGAATAGCCAGCCACTAAATTGATATTTTTACTTTGTTTTTTTGCTGCGCATACTTTCCACGTATGCAAAACCCGCGATTCGAAACGGCTTTATTAAAAAGCCGGGAAGAAACAGTTCGCAGAGTTTACCGATATTAAGTCGCCGCACGAACGACCGAAATACCCAGCACTCTTCATCAACACGAGCACCTAAACCGCAATTGCTTGCGCTGAGAAGACCGTCAAATATCTACACAGTATAAGTCGGCTTTTATTCGATTCAGCCGATGACTACTTATACCTTTACTTAGCTGAAGCAATCAATTCAAGGAAGCAAGATGGACCATTTTAATTTTATCAACGGTCACTTACAGGTAGAACACGTTGATGTTCGTCAGATCGTCGAACAGCATGGAAGCCCGGTATATATCTATTCAGCACAGACACTGAAAAATCACTACGCTGTGCTGCAAGATGCTTTTTCCGCGCTCTCGCCGTTGATTTGCTTCTCCGTTAAAAGCTGCAGTAATCTCAGCATCCTTAAGCTCTTAGTCGATGAAGGATCTGGTCTTGATGTGGTAAGTGGCGGTGAGCTCTACCGGGCACTGATGGCGGGAGTGACTGCGGATAAGATTGTGTTTGCCGGTGTCGGCAAGTCGCGTGAAGAAATTAGCTACGCTGTTGAAGCTGGCGTTTTGCTTTTTAATGTGGAGTCTGAAGCCGAGCTGCTGCGGCTGGATGAGATCGCCTCGACTGCCAGTAAGCGTATCAAGGTGACTATTCGTGTTAATCCGGATGTGGCCGATGCTGGCACCCATGAAAAAACCTCAACGGGCGGTCGCCAGACAAAATTTGGCATACCCATTGAAAGCGCCTATGAACTCTTCGCGCCAAAGCGTTACTCAAGTGTAGATGTCGTTGGGATCCACATTCACCTCGGATCGCCGATTCCATCGGTGCAGACCTATTTGTCTGCGATCGATAAGGTTGAGGACATGATTAACCGGCTTGAAGCGGTTGATTGCGCGGTCGAATTTGTCAACATTGGCGGAGGTTTTCCAGCCCCGTACGGAACAGAAAGTAATCCCGTGTGTTCATTGACTGAAACTGGCGCACTTATTTGTGAGCGTCTACACCCCCTGAAACAGCGCGGTATCCGTTTCATCATTGAACCGGGTCGTTCGATCAGTGCAAACGCCGGTATTTTACTGACCACCGTCGAATATATTAAACAAGGCTGGGATCGCAAGATCGTTATAGTCGATGCGGGCATGAACGTACTGCTGCGACCTACCCTATATGGTGCGAACCATGTCATCTGGCCAACCCATTTTGACAATTTTTCGGGCCATTGGACTACATTAACGCGGAGCGCTCAGTATTCCGGCGTCACCCGCCTGGAAGAGACCGATATTGTCGGACCCATTTGTGAAACAGGCGATTATTTTGCATTGGGCCGACTATTACCTGCGTTTGGCGATGGCAGTTTATTGGCGATTTTTTCATGTGGCGCCTATGGCATGAGCATGGCAAGCCAATATAACTCTCGTGGGCGACCACCCGAAGTGCTGGTTGAGGGAGCCCGTGCCAAGTTAGTTCGGACGCGTGAGTCCCATGAAGATTTAGTGGCTCACGAATTATGCGGTTTAGACAACGCTTAACACTGACGCTCTACGTTGACTCTCTGAACACACTGGAAACGGTATAAAACCCTCTTGTGTTTCAGCCGGTGCCGATACGGATATTGAACCCGCGAATCTATTGGCAGCACGAACTCTGCGCGGAGGGAATCCCCATAGAAACGTCGCATGTTCGGCGCAATAAATACGCCATGGCCTGTGCGCTCAAATAGTCTGGAAAAACCAACGCCCGCCAGCCCACCGATTTTTTGAGTTCCCACTGGCTGGGGTAGCAAAAAATCGGTGGGTCGTTCGGCCTCTTCCTAAAGCAGAAACGAGACCACTTGTTCCGTGTCGAACGGCCAGCCCAATTCAGCCCCTGTATCCACCCGCCGAAGCACCGGAATACGCAGGCCGTAGGTCTCGAACAGGGCTTCGGAGTCGGCAATATCGACCAGCTCGACCATCAAACCGTGTTCGACCAGCGGCATGACTTCTTCTTCGGCGAGCTCACACAGATGGCAGCCCAGTGTGGTGAACAACTGACATTCAGGAGTCATGACAAAGTGACCTGATAGGAAGTAGGTCACTATTCTATGCTCACCCCGATACGGCCAACAGCCCACAATCCCTGATCCAGATCACCATGGCCTATCACTGAGTCAGCGATCCTCGCGGCTTTTTGCCCGCTCACCCCGCAACGGAGATGCACGTGTTCGCCAACCTGCTGATCATTCTGGCTTCATCCCTGGTGGTGATTGCGCTGTTTCGCCGGCTACGACTGCCGCCCGTGCTCGGCTATCTGTGCGTGGGCCTGGCCGTGGGGCCCACCGCGCTGGACTGGGTGAATGACAGTGAAGACCTGCCTGACCTCGCCGAGTTGGGGGTGGTATTCCTGCTGTTTTCCCTTGGGTTGGAATTTTCCCTCACCAAGATGTTCGCGTTGCGCAGCGTGGTATTCGGGCTGGGCAGCTTGCAGGTCCTGGGCTGCGGTGCGCTGCTGGGAGGCCTGCTGATGGGGTTTGGTCTGGCGCCAGGCGTCGCCCTGTTGCTGGGCGCCGGGCTGGCGTTGTCCTCCACGGCCATCGTCAGCAAGGAGCTGACCAGCCTTGGGGAAATTTTCAGCAGCCATGGCCAGAACGCGATTGGCGTGCTGCTGTTCCAAGATGTGGTGGCAGTGCTGCTGCTCACCTTGGTGCCGGTGTTTGCCGGTGACAGCGACCAGGCCTGGTACTGGGCGTTGCCGCTGACGTTGGGTAAAACCGTGCTGTTGTTCGTCGGCCTGCTGTTCGCCAGTCGCTGGTTATTGCCACGCCTGTTTCACGAAGTCGCGGCGTCCCATTCAGCGGAGCTGTTTGTGTTGTTGGCCCTGGTGATCGTATTGCTGACTGCCTGGCTCACGCACTTACTGGGGCTCTCCCCGGCCCTCGGCGCTTTCCTGGCGGGCATGCTGTTGGGCGAAAGCCATTACCGGCATCAGATCGAAGCCGACATCCGGCCGTTTCGCGACATCCTACTGGGGCTGTTTTTTGTCAGCATCGGCATGCTCATCGACCTGCAGCTGTTCGTCAGCCATAGCCTGCTGATCCTCGGCTTGACCCTCGCACTGATGCTGATCAAGGCCTCGGTGGTCGCGGCCTTGGTCAAACTGCGCGGCAGCGACCGTGAAACGGCTTGGCGCAGCGGCCTGGCCCTGGCCCAGGGCGGCGAGTTCTGTTTTGCGCTGATGGCGCAAATGCAACACAGCCGGTTGATACCCGAAGCGTTCAACGGCCTGCTGCTCGCTGCCACCTTCTGCTCGATGCTGCTGACCCCGCTGTTACTGCGCGCTGCGCCGACGATTGCCCTGCGCCTGCACCGCAAGCCCAACCAGCAGGTGCAACTGGAAGCAATCACCGCGCTCAACGCCCAATTGAGCGGCCACGTGGTGATTTGCGGGTATGGCCGCGTCGGACAATCCATCGGGCGCTTTCTGCACCGCGAGCAACAGGCGTTCATCGCACTGGATGATGATCCGGCGCAGGTGCAGCAAGCCGCCACGGACGACAGCAGCGTGCACTACGGTGACTGTCGCCGTGGTGCCCTGCTGAGTGCGGTCGGCCTGGAACGCGCGCGGTTAGTGGTGATCGCGGTGGATAACAGCGATGTCGCCCTATTGGTATTGACGGAGGCACGCCGGATCAATCCGGACGTGCCGATTCTGGTGCGCACCCGTGATGACAGCCAGTTGGCTGAACTGAAAGCCGCAGGCGCCAGCGAAGTGGTGCCCGAACTGCTGGAGTCGAGTCTGATGCTCGCCTCTCACGCCTTGATCCTGCTCGGGCTTTCGGACGAACAGGTGCAGGCGCGGGTCGACGAGGTGCGGCGTAACCGCTATCGCCTATTGCACGGTTTCTACCCGCGAACCGACGAGCCGATCAATCCTGACTGACCGCGCCGATCTTGTGGATCGACAGGTCCGCGCCGTAGTACTCCTGTTCCTGGCTCAAACGCAGCCCGTGCACGCGCTTGATCACGCCGTACACCAACAGGCCGCCGACCAGCGCCACCGCCACCCCCAGCGCGGTGCCGATCAACTGGCTGATCAGGCTCACGCCGCCCAAGCCGCCAAGAGCGGTCTGGCCGAACAGGCCGCATGCGATACCGCCCCACACGCCGCACAAGCCATGCAATGGCCACACGCCCAGCACGTCATCGATTTTCCAGCGATCCTGGGCGGCGATGAAGAACCACACGAACAAACCACCGGCGACGACACCGGTGACCAGTGCGCCCACAGGGTGCATCAAGTCGGAGCCGGCGCAGATCGCCACCAGCCCGGCCAGCGGACCGTTATGCAGGAAGCCAGGGTCATTGCGGCCGATCACCAGGGCAGCAACAGTGCCGCCAACCATGGCCATCAGCGAGTTGACGGCGACGAGGCCGCTGACGCCATTCAAGGTCTGCGCGCTCATCACGTTAAAGCCGAACCAGCCAACGATCAGGATCCACGACCCCAACGCCAGGAAGGGAATGCTCGACGGCGCGAATGCCACCAGACGCCCTTCTCGATAGCGCCCATTACGCGGGCCCAAGAGCAGCACCGCCGCCAGCGCCAGCCAACCGCCCATGGCGTGTACCACCACGGAACCGGCGAAGTCATGGAAGCTGGCACCAAAGGTGGCGAGCAACCAGGCTTGCAGGCCGAAATTGCCGTTCCACACCATGCCCTCGAAAAACGGGTAGATAAACGCCACGATCAGCGCGGTGGCACACAGCTGAGGCGCGAACTTTGCGCGCTCGGCAATGCCTCCGGAAATAATCGCCGGGATCGCCGCCGCAAAGGTCAGCAGGAAGAAGAACTTCACCAGGCCGTAGCCGTGATCGGCACTGATCACCGCCGCCGGCTGCATAAAGCTCACACCGTAGGAGATCCAGTAGCCTATAAAGAAATAAGCCAAGGTCGAGATGGCGAAGTCGCTGAGGATCTTCGACAGGGCGTTGACCTGGTTTTTCTGGCGCACGGTGCCGACTTCCAGGAACGCAAAACCGGCGTGCATGGCCAGGACCATGACCGCGCCAATCAAAATAAACAGGGTGTTGGAGCTGTGGACTAACGTGTCCACCGCACTTTGCAAATTTTCCATGGAGGTTGGCAGGCCTGCGTTAAGGGCAAAAAGCACCAAAGCGGTTCAAGCCAGGGTTTCGCGCACTAAATTGGCACCGCCGGCCCCGCACCTCGTCAGAGGGCGTGAACCGCTTTAGCGCAGCGAACACCACAACAAGCCATTACCGACAGGGTTTTTCCGCGAGTTTGAGTTATTTAGGGTAAGGTTTTTCAAGGCATTAGCCTCAGGCCGCCCAGATTCAGCGCACGCCCCGGGGCATGCGCACCAAGGCAAAGCAAAAGCTGTACCAGACAATTGAAGTGAACCTTCACAGAAGCCTGTGACTCGAAACCACACGTACAGATCAGCCAATCACGGAGATAACCATGGCCAGAAGAACTGCAAAGACTGCTCAAGAGATACTGATGGCGGATTTTCAAACCCTGGTCAGTGACACTGAAAAGTTGCTCGACGACACCGCCGTGCTGGCCGGTGACCAGGCAGATGAGCTGCGTACCAAGATCCACGACAGCTTGCTCAAGGCCCGCGAAACCCTGCAACTGACCGAAGACTCCCTGCGCGAACGCGGCGCGGCGGCGGTCACTGCAACGGAAGATTACGTGCAGGCCAACCCTTGGCAGTCGGTGGGCATTGCCGCCGGCGTTGGTTTTCTGATCGGTCTGCTGGCTACAAGGCGCTAACATTATGTCTATCGGCGAATCCGGCTCGTCCACGAGCTCAAGCTCCACTTCCCGACGCCTGGGCGCGGCCGTTCTGGGCTTGCTGCACAGCCACGTCGAGTTATTTGGCATCGAGTTGCAAGAGCAGAAATCGCGCACGGTGAGCCTGTTGCTGTTCGCAGGCCTGGCGCTGGTGTTTGCCCTGCTGCTGTTGGTGGGGCTGTCGGCGCTGGTGATGATTCTGGTGTGGGACACTTACCGTCTCACCGGGATCATTAGCCTGTGCGTGTTCTATTCCCTGGCCGCAGCGTTCTGCGGAGTGCGCTTGAAGGCGGCGATATTCGATGAGTCCACGCCGTTCCATGCCACCCTTGAAGAACTGGCCAACGACCGGGAGCGCCTGCTGCCATGAGCATGACTGAAATCCCGCAAACCGCTTCCCGCCGCGAAATGCGCAAGGCGTTGATTCGCCTGCGCATGGAAATGCACCGCCAGGAAATCCGCCACGAGTCCCAGCAACTGATGGCCCCCCTGAACAAAATGCGCGACATGCGCCATAACTGGCAGGACAGCCTGGGCATCAAGCACGCGCCACTGTGGGGCGTGGCCGCGGTGACACTGATGGGCTTTTTTACCGGCAAGGGCGCCAAGGGCGGCAGCATCAGCAGCCTGACACGCTTGGTGCGGCTGGGCGCCGGTTTGATCCCGCTGATTAAATTGGCCATGCAAGGGGCTTCGCGTAAAGGCTGAACCGCGCTGGCTGCATTCTTGCAAACAGAATCGGCCCGGCCCTCGAACATGAGGGCCGGGCCTTTTTTTGCCAGCTCTCTTAAGGAGGCCCCGTGATCGACGGGCAACCGCTCGCCTGCTTCCAGCCGTTCATCGACACCGCCACCGGGCGCATTGCCGGTGTAGAGGCCCTCGGCCGCCTGCGCCAGGCTGATGGCCGCTTGCTGTCCGTGGGCCCTCTGTTTGCTGACCCGCGAACACCCGGCGTAACCTTGCGCCGCCTTGACCGACAAATCCGTGACAATGCTTTAAGTCGCCTCCATGAAGCGCCCGAAGACTGGTTTCTCAGCCTGAACATCTCGCCACGCTGGATCAATCGCCTGCGCCCTGGCCAAGCCTTGCCGAGTTTGAAACAGGTGCACGCCTACGGTATCGATCCGCGGCGCATCGTGTTTGAAATCACCGAGTTGGGAGGCGACATCCAGCGCCTGGCCGACGTGGTGGTGCGTTATCGCAACGCCGGTGCGCGGATCGCCATTGATGACTTCGGCGCCGGCTATTCCCAGCTCGACCGCGTTCTGGCGCTGCAACCGGATATTCTCAAGCTGGACATGCGCCTGTTCCAGGAAGCTGCTAAAGGCGGGCCGAGCAGTGACGTGGTAAGGGCGTTGGCGCAGATGGCGGAAAAAACCGGGTGCTGGATTATCGCCGAAGGCGTGGAAACCGAGGCGCAATTGAGTTTCGCCCTGGAATGCGGGGCGCGGTATGTGCAAGGTTACCTGTTTGCCCAGGCGCAGCTGGAATGGTTTGCAGCGGATGCCTTCGTAACGCGATTTGCCCAACTGCGTACGGTTTACGTCCAGCACAAACTCGCAGAGCGGGGCCGCTTGATGCAGTTGCGTCTGCAATTGGTCGAGCTGATGCGAATCCTGCAAACCTGGGCACAGTGCCGGGCGCCTCTGAATCAATTACCCCAATTGCCGGACTTCCCCTGGCTGCTGCGCTTTTACCAGTGCGACCGCCATGGCACCCAACTCACACCCAACTTCGAATGGCGCCAGGATGCCTGGCAGGCGGACAGCCGCTACCTGGGCCACAACTGGTCGTGGCGCCCCTACTTCTATCATCTGCTCGCCGAAGGCTGGGAGGAGCGACGCCTGACGCTCTCGTCGACCTACCGCGACGCCACCACCAACCAGTATTGCCTGACCGCCGGACAATTCTTCGATAACGGCCAGCGCTTGCTGTTAATCGATATCGATGCGGCCGGCCTGTAGATTTTCGCTTGCCGAGGCCCCGCTGAACCGGGAAGCTGGGAGGGTCATTCACCGTACGGAGAGTACCCGCCTTGGATTGGCCCACCCTGCTGACACGCGAACGTCTTGGAAAGCCCCTGCACAGCCCCGAAGAACTCGGCCGCAGCCCGTTTCACAAAGACCACGACCGTATTATTTTCTCCGGCGCATTCCGCCGACTTGGCCGCAAGACCCAAGTGCACCCGGTATCGAGCAATGACCATATCCATACCCGCCTGACCCACTCCCTGGAAGTCAGCTGCGTCGGCCGCTCTCTCGGTATGCGCGTGGGCGAAACCCTGCGCAGCGCCCTGCCCGACTGGTGTGAGCCGAGCGACCTGGGCATGGTGGTGCAATCGGCCTGCCTGGCCCATGACATCGGCAACCCGCCGTTCGGGCATTCCGGTGAAGACGCCATTCGCCACTGGTTCCAACAGGCGGCCGGGCGCGGCTGGCTGGATGACATGAGCACTGCCGAGCGCAATGACTTCCTCAATTTCGAAGGCAATGCCCAGGGTTTTCGGGTACTGACCCAGCTGGAATACCACCAGTTCGACGGCGGCACACGGCTGACCTATGCCACCCTCGGCACTTATTTGAAATACCCATGGACCGCCCGCCACGCGGACTCATTGGGCTACAAGAAACATAAGTTCGGCTGTTATCAGAGCGAGCTGCCAATCCTTGAGCAGATCGCCCACAAACTCGGCCTGCCGCAGTTGGAAGAACAACGCTGGGCCCGTCATCCGTTGGTCTACCTGATGGAGGCGGCAGACGATATCTGCTACGCCTTGATCGACCTCGAAGACGGCCTGGAAATGGAATTGCTGGAATATGCCGAGGTGGAGTCGTTGTTGCTCGACCTGGTGGGTGACGATTTGCCCCAGACTTACCGGCAACTGGGCCCGGAGGACTCTCGTCGGCGAAAGCTGGCGATCCTGCGCGGTAAGGCGATCGAGCATCTGACCAATGCAGCCGCTCGGGCCTTTGTCGAACAACAGGACGCCTTGCTCGCCGGTACGCTGCCGGGTGACCTCGTGGAGCACATGCACGGCCCCGCCAAGCGCTGCGTACTGGATGCCAAGGACATGGCGCGTAAAAAAATCTTCCAGGACAAGCGCAAGACCCTGCACGAAATCGGCGCCTACACGACTTTGGAAATCCTCTTGAACGCCTTTTGCGGTGCCGCACTGGAGCAGCATGGGGGACGCACGCCGTCGTTCAAGAACCGGCGCATCCTCGACTTGCTGGGCAACAGCGCGCCAAATCCAGCCTGGTCGCTGCACACTTCGTTTTTGCGCATGATCGACTTTATCGCGGGCATGACAGACAGCTATGCCACCGAGATGGCACGGGAGATGACCGGGCGTTCCAGCCCGCAGTGAAGATGATGGTCGCGCCGCCTGCTTCCCGTACAGATTTTACCTACGACGGGAACAGAGCGGCCTGATCGAATTCGCACACCCACTCGAGGAATAATCGCGCACGCTTCTGGCGGACTTGCTACGCCCGCGCCCCCTCTGAATGAGCCATGTGCCTTCTATGCCCCTACCCCGTCTTCGAATCCTGTTGGTGGAGGATCATCCCTTTCAGCTCCTGGCCACTCAGTGCCTGCTGAAAAGCTTCGGCTTCGAGCACGTGACCCTTGCAGAAAATGCCGAACAGGCCATCCGCACGATGTCCAGCGCCACGACTCCGTTTGACCTCATGCTGTGCGACCAATGCCTGCCTGATCTGCCAGGGCTGGAACTGGTGGAAATTGCCAGCCGCCGCCACTTCATAAGCGGCGCCATTCTACTGAGCGGGCTGCCGGCGACGGAACTGTCCACCCTGACAACACAAGCCCTGCAACGCGGCCTGCCACTCCTTGGCTATTTATTGAAGCCTCTGAATAAAGACGAACTTGCAGCGTTGATCGCGCCAATAAGCCCACTATAAGTACCGGACTTTAAACGCTCTTCAGCGACGGATGAGCGTCTGAAAACCAGCGCTGAATCTGTAGCTCCGTCCATCAGCACACTGATTCAAACATTGCTTACATCCGACGGCGCAAAGCCTTAGTGGACGGTAGGCAACTACCTTTTTTTATGTAGGAATTCTCCTGTTTTATATCTACTCCCCCAAAGGCTCATCCTACTCCGTCATCTTCTGAGCTAATGTGCCCGCTTTATTTGCACTTGCATGGAATATGATTATGAACACAGTTTTTATCATTGATGACCACCCGGTTATCAGGTTGGCGATTCGTATGTTGTTGGAGCACGAAGGTTATAAAGTCGTTGGCGAAACGGACAACGGTTGTGACGCGATACAAATGGTTCGCGAATGCCTGCCGGACCTGATCATTCTGGATATCAGCATCCCGAAACTGGACGGCCTCGAAGTGCTGTGCCGATTCAACGCCATGAACACCTCCATGAAAACCCTGATTCTGACCGCCCAGAGCCCGACGTTGTTTGCCACGCGTTGCATGCGCTCGGGCGCAGATGGCTATGTGTGCAAGGAGGGTGACCTGAGCGAACTGCTGAGTGCCATTCGCGCGGTGCTGTCCGGTTACAACTACTTTCCCAGCCAGGCATTGAATAGCAATGGCGCCGACGGCAAGGACGGCCTGGAACTTGAACTGTTCAAGGCGGTAAACGACCGGGAACTGATGGTGTTGCAACTTTTCGCACAGGGCCGCACCAACAAAGAAATCGCCAAAGGTATGTTTCTAAGTAACAAGACAGTAAGTACTTACAAAAAAAGGCTGATGCAAAAACTTAAAGCCAAATCCTTGGTAGAACTTATCGAGATGGCAAAACGAAACGCGCTAGTGTGAGAAAGCGGATGCCCAGGCGTATAAAGGACTATCTGATTGTATTAATTGCCAGTATGTGCTTGAGCACTACTGTGCCCGCGACCCCTCAACCCGGTCCGGAACACTTCACCTTATTGAGCCGCGCGGGTACCGTTCAACTGGATACTCAACTGGACAAGGCTCAGCGCCAGTGGTTGCAGAACAAACGCGAGCTGGTGCTGGGCACCTCGGCACCTGACTACCCACCCTTCGACCTGACCTCCAGCGGCCACGACTATGAGGGCCTGACCGCCGATTACGCCGGGCTATTGGCCAAAGCCATGGCCCTGCCCATCAAGGTAGTGCGCTACCCAACGCGGGAAGCATCGATCCGCGCTCTGGAAACAGGTGAAATTGACCTGCTGGGTTCTTCCAACGGCTTTGAGGCCGCCAACCCGAATCTCATCCTGTCGCAGCCGTACGCGGTGGATCAGCCGGTGCTGGTGACCCGCGAAAGGGAAACGCGCAGTTTGAGCGATGGCCTGGCCGGGCTGCGCTTGAGCCTCGTCTACCATTACCTGCCGCTGAGCGAAGTGGAAAAGTTGTACCCGCAGGCGGATATCCGCGCCTTTCCCTCGTATCAAAACGCCTTGAATGCAGTGGCCTTTGATCAGGCCGATGTGTTTCTGGGCGACACCATCTCCACCCATTACATGATCAACAAGGGCTACCTGAAGAACGTTCGCATGGCCAATTTCGGCAAGCATGAAGCCTATGGTTTCAGCTTTGCGCTGCGTCAGGACCAGCCCATTTTGCTAAGCATTGTCGATTCGGTACTGGCGGCCGTTCCCATCAATGAGCGGGACAGCATCGCCAAGCGCTGGAGCGCCGGCAGCGATATCTTGCTGACCGACAAGAAACTGCAACTGACCCAACGCGAAGCGCGCTGGTTGAAAGAGCACCCGGTCGTCAAAGTCGTGGTCAATGAGACCTTCGCGCCGCTGACGTTCTTTGATGCCGACGGCAACTTTCGCGGCATCACCGCCGACCTGCTGGAACTGATTCGCCTGCGTACCGGCTTGCGTTTCGAAATCCAGAGCAGTCGCGAGGTCAACGCGATGATAGAGCGGGTCATCTCGGGTAAGGCCGACGTCATCGGCGCGATCATCCCCAGCGCCGAGCGGGAGGCTCAGCTCAGTTTCAGTCGTCCCTACCTGGAAAACTCCTATGTCCTGCTGACTCGCAAGGAGCCCAACGCACCCTCGAGCCTGGAGCAGATGGCGGGCAAACGCCTGGCAATCACTGTAGGCAACCCGTTGGAAAAAATCCTGCAAAAGGAATTCCCCAAGATTCGCCTGGCGGAAGTCAGTGACACCTTCAAGGCATCAGAAATGCTGGCCCAAGGGAATGTAGACGGTGCGGTGAACTCATTGGTAATCGCCAACTACTTTCTGTCCTCCCAGGTTTTCCAGGACAAATTACAGATCAGCGCCAGCATCGGCACCCTTCCAGCCACTTTCGCCCTTGCGACACCACGCCGCGCCGTCGAGCTGAGTTCAATCCTGGACAAGGCACTGCTGAGTATTTCCCCGGATGAAATGGGGGTGATCAACAGCCGCTGGCGGGGTTACACACCCGCCTCTGACAGCTACTGGCGCAATTACCACGAGTTGATTGCGCAAATCATCATCGGTACTGGGTTGCTGCTGCTGATTTCCCTGACCTGGAACGCCTACATGCGCCGCCAGATCAAACACCGGAAGATGGCCGAACGGGCACTCAACGACCAATTCGAGTTCATGCGCGCACTGGTCAATGAAACGCCGCACCCGATTTACGTACGCGACCGTAAGGGCCTGCTGCAAACCTGCAATGACAGTTACCTGCAAGTGTTCGGAGTCAAACGCGAAGAGGTGATTGGCAAGAGTGTGGTCCAAATGGACATGGCTCTGGAGTCGGAGGCGGCGCAGTACCACGCCGACTACCAACGGGTGGTAGCGGAAGGTAACCCGCTGATCCTCGATCGCTCCCTGCATATTCACGGAAAAAAACTGACGATCTACCATTGGATTCTTCCCTATCGCGACTCGGACGGCGAAGTTCAGGGCATTATCGGCGGTTGGATCGACATCAGTGACCGGCGCCAACTGTTCGACGAACTGCGCGCCGCCAAGGAACGCGCCGACGAGGCCAACCGGGCCAAAAGCACCTTTCTCGCCACCATGAGCCATGAAATTCGCACGCCGATGAATGCGGTGATCGGGATGTTGGAACTGACCCTCAAGCGCGCCGACCAGGGCCATCTTGATCGCCCGGCTATCGAAGTGGCCTACAACTCGGCCAAGGATCTGCTGGAGCTGATTGGCGATATCCTCGACATTGCTCGCATCGAGTCAGGCCGCCTGAGCCTTGCACCTGAGCGCGTAAATCTGCGGGAAGTGATCGAGTCGGTGGTACGCGTTTTCGATGGCCTGGCCCGCCAGAAAACCCTCAGCCTGTTGCTTGAATTCGACACGGATCTGGACGACACCGCCGTGCTGATCGACCCGCTGCGCTTCAAGCAGGTGCTGTCCAATCTGGTCAGCAACGCGATCAAATTCACCGAGCACGGACAGGTGAAGATCAAGGTGCAGGTGCAAGCCACCACACTGCCGAACGAGATCCAGATGAAACTGGTGGTCGAGGACACGGGCATCGGCATCAGCCGGGACGACCAATTGCGCCTGTTCGAACCCTTTGCCCAGGCCGACAACTCCGGACACCTGGCCAGGAGTGGAGCCGGCCTGGGGCTGGTGATCTGCCGCAGCCTGTGCGAAATGATGGGGGGGCAACTGAGCCTGAGCAGCGTGCCCATGGTGGGCACTCAAGTACAGGTCAGCCTGAAGATGACGTGCCTGCAGCCAAGCGAGGTACAGGACGAACTCAAGTCACAGCCGCCCGCTGCCGCGCCGGTACTCAATGTACTGGTGGTGGACGACCACCCGGCCAATCGCTTGCTGATGTGCCAGCAATTGGGTTATCTGGGGCATCAGTTCACGGCTGCCCAGCAGGGTGCCGCCGGGTTTCTGGCCTGGCGTCAGGAGCGCTTCGACCTGGTGATAGCCGACTGCAACATGCCCGTCATGAATGGCTATGAGTTGAGTCGCTCAATCCGTGAATATGAGCAGCGAGAGCAACAGGCACCCTGTGTGATACTCGGCTTCACCGCCAATGCCCAGCCCGAGGAGAAACATCGCTGCGCGCAAGCGGGCATGAACGACTGCCTGTTCAAACCCATCAGTCTTACGGCGCTGGAGCAGCAACTGGCGCGGATCAGACCTCAATCGGCGGTCCTGCGCCTGGACCTCGACTGCCTGGATGCACTGACCGGGGGCGATCCGCAATTGAGCCGGCGCTTGCTGGAGGAACTGTTGGACAGCAGTCGTCATGACCGCCAGGACCTGCTGACCTTGATGGCCAGACAGGCGCCGCCCCACGAAATCATTGAGCAAGCTCACAAGATCAAGGGCGCCGCGCGCATCGTCCAGGCATGCTCACTGGCCGCGCAATGCGAAGCACTGGAGCAGGCGTGCGCCCATAGCGATGATCGCCCCCTGATCGAGGCCGAGGTGAAGTTCCTGGAAAAACTCATGCTGGAACTGGAGAGGACACTGCAAGTGCAGCTCCATAAGCTGGACAGCCAATAACCGAGGCCAGCCCTCTACGCCCAGGTCAGCAGTCGGTCAAGCGTAGAAAAATCGCCGCCAATTGTTCAATACCCGCCTGGTCCTGCTCGTTAAAACGGGCCAGCGACGGGCTGTCCAGATCAAGAACGCCAATCAGCACGCCATCCTTGATCAATGGCACCACCAGTTCGCTGTTGGAGGCGCTGTCACAGGCGATATGGCCGGGGAACGCATGTACATCGTCCACCCGCTGGGTTTGCCGTGATGCTGCCGCTGCGCCGCATACGCCACGACCGAACGGAATGCGTACGCAAGCGATCTGGCCCTGAAACGGGCCAAGCACCAGCTCTTCATGGCGGTTGAGGTAGAAACCTGCCCAGTTCAAGTCGTCCAACTGGTTGAACAGGAATGCAGAGAACTGGGCGCTGTTAGCGATAAAGTCACGCTCATCGGCCAGCAGCGATTCCAGTTGTGCACACAACATGGCATAGCCATCCAGGCCGGTGCCGGCCTGTTGCAAATCGATCATGGTTGACGCTCCAGCAGTTTGAGTCCTACCCAGTAACGGGCGAATTGATACGCGCAACGGCCGTTGCGATTGCCACGCCCGGTGGCCCAGCGTACGGCAAGGATGTCGAGGGCTTCATCGCGCTGCCACTGCAAGCCGGCCTTGCTGGCCAACTCGCCGATCCAGTGTTCGACCACCTCCAGAAAGTGTTCCTGGCTGAACGGGTAGAACGACAGCCACAGGCCAAAACGGTCGGACAGGGCGATCTTGTCTTCCACCGCCTCACTGGGGTGCAACTCACCGTCCACCCGCTTCCAGTTGTCATTGTCGCTCTGGTTTTCCGGCACCAGGTGACGACGGTTGGAGGTGGCATACAGCAACACGTTTTCCGGCGCCTGCTCCAGGGAGCCGTCCAACACGCTTTTGAGCACGCGGTAATCGCCCTCGCCCGCCTCGAAAGACAGGTCGTCGCAGAACAGGATAAAACGCTGCGGCAGCTTAAGCAGTTGCTCGACGACGCGGGGCAGGTCAGCCAGGTGATCACGCTCGATTTCAATCAGGCGCAACCCCGCCTTGGCGTGCCGGGCAAGCAAGGCGCGCACCATCGACGATTTACCGGTGCCGCGTGAGCCCCACAGCAGCGCATGGTTGGCAGGCAGCCCATCCAGAAATTGCTGGGTGTTACGTGCCAGTTGTTCACGCTGTTTGTCTATGCCGATGAGGTCAGACAAGCGCATATCCAGGCTCACTTCCAGCGGCAGCAAAAAGCCACTGCGGCCTTCGCGCTGCCAACGGGCAGCAAGGCACTGGTTCCAGTCGATGGCTTGGCGCGGCGCAGGTAACAGCGGCTCCAGACGAGCAAGTACCGCATCGGCGCGCTCAAGAAAGGCATTCAATCGAGAATCCACGATTATTCCTCTGGCAAGTTCTTGCAAAAGATGGCGTATTGGCAACCCTGTGGCAGACCGCACAAGGCTGCGTATAAAACGATTCATGCCGGCCAAGCCAGAGCCAGTGGATGTTCAGCTATGCTTGCCGGGCGAAGGGAAACGTGAAGTGGTTCAACACTCGATGGATATCAAGTTCGCCCACCGCTTGTCTTATAAACAAGCCAGATTGACTGTGCTGGTAGGTTTCGTCTTGGGAACCTTGCTCAGCCTGATCCAAATCGGCATTGATTATGCCAGCGAAGACGCATCGATCAACCGTGAAATACGCTCACTGATCGAAATCAGCCATAACCCCGCCTCGCGTATTGCCTACAACATTGATGCTGAACTCGCCCAGGAACTGACCCAGGGCCTGCTGCATTCCCCGGCGATTACCCGCGCGCAACTGATCGACAACAATGGCGTGGTCCTGGCCGACGTGAATCGACCGCGCAAGGAAAGTGCTTACCGGCCCATCAGCGATTTTCTGTTTGGTGCCAACCGTGAGTTCGAAGACCGGCTGTTCCTGAGCCACATGCCCAATGATTCTCTCGGCGTGCTACGTCTGGACGTGGACACCTACACCTTTGGCAGCCGTTTCCTGCACCGTGCCGAGATTACCCTGCTCAACGGGTTCGCCCGCAGCCTGCTCCTGACAGGAATCCTGCTGGGCCTGTTCTACGTGATGCTGACCCAGCCGCTGGTGCGCATTATTCGCGCACTGAGTACCAGCAAGCAGGCCCGCCTGGATTGCCCACCGGGTCACGAAAACGATGAAATCGGCGTACTGGTCAACGTCGCCAACCAGCAATTCGAAAACATGGAAACCGAAATCGAGCAACGGCGCCACGCCGAGGACCGCCTTACCGAATACTTGGGCCAACTGGAAGATATCGTCTCCGCACGCACCTTGGAGCTCAAGGCCAGCAACCAACGTTTGAGCCAATCCAACGATGAGCTGGAGGCGGCAAAATTGACCGCTTTGGGCATGGCCCAGGCCCGCGCCGCATTCCTGGCCAATATGAGTCACGAGATCCGCACGCCGCTCAATGGTTTGCTGGGCATGATCGCGTTGTCACTGGACAGCCCGTTGAACGCCGAACAGCGCCAGCAGCTGTCCATCGCCCACGACTCGGGCAAAGTGTTGGTGGAATTGCTGAACGATATTCTCGACCTGTCTAAGTTTGACGCCGGCCAATTGGAGTTGGAGGGCATCCCGTTTGATCTCGGCTCCCTGGTGGAAGACACCGCCAACTTGCTGTCGCAGAACGCGGCGCCGAGTGTCGAGTTAACCTGCCTGATCGACCCACTCTTTCCCGCCCAGGTGATAGGCGACCCGACACGTGTGCGGCAAATCGTCAGCAATCTGCTCTCCAATGCCTTGAAGTTCACCCGCTTCGGCCGTGTCGATGTGCGCCTCAGCGCACAGGATGGCCGGGTAAAAATCGAGGTCTGTGACACGGGCATCGGTATCGCCCAGGAAGCGCAGGTGAAGATATTCCAGCCCTTCACCCAGGCAGGCGCGGGGATCACACGCCAATTTGGCGGAACGGGACTTGGGTTGGCGTTGACGCACAACCTGTGTGAGGCGATGAAGGGCCGGTTGAGTATCAGCTCGGAGGTCGGTTTTGGCAGCCAGTTCTGTGCTGATCTGCCGCTGCCCATGCATTTGCCCGCCGCCCGTTACGCGCCCCTGGCGGGTGAGGTAATCGTCATCACCAGCGGCAGCAATGGCCTGACAGAGTTGCTGACCACGCTGCTGCCCCATTGGGGCCTGGCACCGCGCTGCTATTCACAGGACGATGACCTGAGCGGGCAAACCCCCGACCTGCTGATCACTGACTGCCCAGAGTGCCTGTTCCGCCTGCGCCCGGCGATTAGCGCGCCCATTCTGCTGGTCACCGCCTATGGCAACTTCATGCCCAGCGAGGAGGTCGCCGCCCTTGCGCCGCTGCAGCAACAGGCACGCCCGCTGAGCCGCAACGCGCTGTACCAGATTCTGCAGCGCAACCTGCGCAGCGACGCGCAACTGATCCTCGACCCTATCCAAATGGAAAGCGCGCCCCTCGCGCAGCGGGCGCGCATCCTGTTGGTGGAAGACAACCCGGTCAATCAGTTGGTGGCCAAAGGCATGCTCAGCAAGCTGGGATGCGAAGTCATTGTGGCCGCCCACGGCGGCGAAGCACTCAGGCTCCTTGAAGAACAGCGCTTCGACATGGTGTTGATGGACTGCAATATGCCAGTGATGGACGGCTACGAAGCCAGCCGGCAGATTCGCCGCAGCGGGCGCTGGCCGGACCTGCCTATCGTCGCCTTGACCGCCAACGCCCTCTCGGAAGAACGCGAGCGTTGTCGGGCGGCGGGGATGGATGACTACCTGGCCAAGCCGTTCCGCCGCGAAGAACTCAAGGCCCTGCTGGACCTTTGGGTGCCTGACACGACAAGCCTTTAATCTGCGCCAGCAACTGGTCCAGGCCGTCGCGCAAGGCGTCGGCCTGGTTCAGGTCCACGCCGCTGTCGCACAGCAGCCGGGCTTTCAAGGCATGCGCCTGGTCGCGCAACTGCAAACCCGCTGTACTTAGACTCAGGTGCATCTCACGCTCATCCAGCGTGCTGCGCTGACGCTTCACCAGCGCGAGCAACTCCAGACGCTTGAGCAATGGCGTCAGCGTCCCGGAGTCGAGCATCAGGCGCTCGCCCAGGGCTTTGACCGTGGGTTGCGGCGGCGTTGCGTCCTGCCACTCCCACAGCACCAGCATCACCACGTACTGCGGGTAGGTCAGGCCCAACTGATCGAGCATCGGCTTGTAAGCGCGCGTCACCGCGCGGGACGCGGCATAGAGCTTGAAACACAACTGGTCGTCCAGCGCCAGGGACACGGCGGGCACGTCGGTCATTTGAGCAGGGCTTCGATCTCTTGGGTCAAGTCCTCCGGCTTGGTGGTCGGAGCAAAACGCTTGACCACCTGACCGTCGCGACCGATCAGGAACTTGGTGAAGTTCCACTTGATGCCCTTCGAGCCCAACAAGCCGGGCGCCTGTTTTTTTAACTGCACAAACAGCGGGTGGGCATCGCTGCCGTTAACGTCGATCTTTTTGAACAGTGGGAAGCTGACGCCGAAATTCAGCTCACAGAACTCGGAAATCGCGCCTTCGTTGCCCGGTTCCTGCTTGCCAAACTGGTTGCAGGGAAAGCCCAGTACCACCAGGCCTTGATCCTTGTACTGCTGCCAAAGTTGCTCCAGCCCCTTGTACTGCGGGGTGAAGCCACATTTGCTGGCGGTATTGACCACCAGGACAGCCTTGCCGGCGAAATCGGCCAAGGTCTTTTGCTCACCCTTGATGGTGGTGCACGGGATGCTCAGCAGGTTGTCACTCATGGCAGCGCCTCGAAATGAAAGGGGGTAAGAGCCAGGAAGATAGTAGGCAATTCAATTGCGTGCAATTTAATTGACCAGACTAATACCTCGTCATGGACCGCCCCGGCACCTTTGGCCGGGGCGGTACAAGGCTTAGCGCGGCACCAGGTCCAGGCACACCGAATTGATACAGTAGCGCAGGCCGGTCGGCGGCGGACCGTCGGGAAACACGTGCCCCAGGTGCGCATCGCACTTGGCGCAAGTGACTTCGGTTCGGATCATGCCGTGGCTGACATCACGGATCTCGATCATCGCGCTGTCGGCAATCGGCGCGTAGAAGCTCGGCCAGCCGCAGCCGGAATCGAATTTGGTGTTGGAGTCGAACAGTGGCTCATTGCAGCAAATGCAGTGGTATATGCCATCTGTCTTGGTGCCATTGTACTTACCGCTGAAAGGTCGCTCGGTGCCCTTGAGACGGCACACGTTGTACTGCTCTGGATCGAGCATCGCCTTCCATTCATCAACGGTTTTCTGCAACTTTTCCATCGGTACACCTCGGCAACTGAAAAAGCCTGATCTGTGTCTTTTCCATGGATCAGGCGGCACGTATGATTGCGCCTCGTCAAAACGCCAGTCTGGCACCCGCGCTATCGGCATTCAAACGTATTTATGGGTGCAGGCCTCGCAGGATTCGCAGTACGGTAGTGTCCACACCGTCTGGATCGTTCATTTTCAGGATCACATCGCCATGCAGGTCAGCAAATCGAACAAGCTCGCCAACGTCTGTTACGACATTCGCGGCCCAGTGCTCAAGCACGCCAAACGCCTGGAAGAGGAAGGCCATCGCATCCTCAAGCTGAACATTGGCAACCCGGCGCCCTTTGGTTTCGAAGCGCCGGACGAAATCCTCCAGGACGTGATCCGCAACCTGCCGACCGCCCAGGGCTACAGCGACTCCAAAGGCCTGTTCAGCGCACGTAAAGCGGTAATGCAGTATTACCAGCAAAAGCAGGTGGAAGGTGTCGGCATCGAAGACATCTACCTGGGCAATGGCGTGTCCGAGTTGATCGTGATGTCCATGCAGGCCCTGCTCAACAATGGCGATGAAGTGCTGGTGCCGGCGCCCGACTACCCGCTGTGGACCGCCGCCGTGACGCTGGCGGGTGGCCACCCGGTGCATTACCTGTGCGATGAAGGCGCCGACTGGTTCCCGGACCTCGCCGACATCAAGGCCAAGATCACCCCGAACACCAAAGCCCTGGTGATCATCAACCCGAACAACCCCACTGGCGCCGTGTATTCCAAGGAAGTGTTGCTGGGCATGCTCGAACTGGCACGCCAGCACAACCTGGTGGTGTTCTCGGACGAGATCTACGACAAGATCCTCTACGACGATGCTGTGCACATTTGCACGGGCTCCCTGGCACCGGACCTGCTGTGCCTGACCTTCAACGGCCTGTCCAAGTCCTATCGCGTGGCAGGTTTCCGCTCCGGCTGGATCGCTATCTCCGGTCCTAAGCACAACGCCCAGAGCTACATCGAAGGCATCGACATGCTGGCCAATATGCGCCTGTGTGCCAACGTGCCGAGCCAGCATGCGATCCAGACCGCCCTTGGCGGCTACCAGAGCATCAACGACCTGGTATTGCCCCAGGGTCGCCTGCTGGAACAACGCAACCGCACCTGGGAATTGCTCAACGCAATTCCGGGTGTCAGTTGCGTAAAACCGATGGGCGCGCTGTACGCGTTCCCGCGAATCGACCCGAAAGTGTGCCCGATCTTCAACGACGAGAAGTTCGTGCTCGACCTGCTGTTGTCGGAAAAGCTGCTGGTGGTCCAGGGAACGGCGTTCAACTGGCCGTGGCCGGATCACTTCCGAGTGGTGACCTTGCCACGTGTAGATGACCTGGACATGGCCATTGGTCGCATCGGCAACTTCCTGAAGTCGTATCGCCAGTAATGCAAATATCGCTGTACGATCACTATCAGGTCGTACAGCGAGTATCTGGCAACACTTCTCTGCACTGCCCCCCTCCTCTGCTGTCGCTGCACACCACGGACCGGTCAGCCCCCTATGATTACAGGGCGCCAAGGCAGGGGTGCGGTTATCCCGACCTACTTTTCAGGTGGGAAATGCCTTTCAAGACTCTACATTCATGCTGTAGGACACAGTTTGAAATAGTCGCTCGGTTGAATCACCCCAGGCCGCACCTTATATACCCCGCAGTACGCGACATATTAAGCATGAGGAGAACTCTACAACCATGATGCGCATCCTGCTGTTCTTGGCCACTAACCTGGCGGTCGTGCTGATTGCCAGCATCACCCTGAGCCTTTTTGGCTTCAACGGGTTCATGGCGGCCAACGGGGTTGATCTGAACCTCAATCAGCTGCTGGTTTTCTGTGCGGTCTTTGGTTTTGCCGGCTCACTGTTCTCGCTGTTCATCTCCAAGTGGATGGCAAAGATGAGCACCAGCACCCAGGTCATCACCCAGCCACGCACCCGGCATGAGCAATGGTTGCTGCAAACCGTTGAGCAATTGTCCCGCGAGGCCGGAATCAAGATGCCTGAGGTCGGGATCTTCCCGGCCTATGAAGCCAACGCCTTTGCCACCGGCTGGAACAAGAACGACGCGCTCGTTGCGGTGAGCCAGGGCATGCTGGAACGCTTCTCATACGATGAAGTGAAGGCAGTACTTGCCCACGAGATCGGTCACGTGGCCAACGGCGACATGGTTACCCTGGCGCTGGTACAAGGCGTGGTGAACACCTTCGTGATGTTCTTCGCACGGATCATCGGCAACTTCGTCGACAAGGTGATCTTCAAGAACGAAGAGGGCCGTGGCATTGCCTACTTCGTGGCGACCATCTTCGCGGAAGTGGTGCTGGGCTTCCTGGCCAGTGCCATCACCATGTGGTTCTCGCGCAAACGCGAATTCCGCGCAGACGAAGCAGGTGCCCGCCTGGCCGGTACCGGGGCAATGATCGCAGCGCTGCAACACCTGCGCTCCGAACAGGGCCTGCCGGTGCACATGCCCGACAGCCTGACAGCCTTTGGTATCAACGGTGGCATCAAGCAAGGCTTTGCACGCATGTTCATGAGCCACCCACCGCTGGAAGAGCGTATCGACGCGCTGCGTCGCCGGGGCTGATTACCGGTAGCTACGCAAAAAGGGGCGATTTGATCGCCCCTTTTTTATACCCGCGATTTACGCCTTGTCCAACCGATAGGCGCGCTCTTCAAGGCGCGTGACGCCGTCCTGCATAGCCTTCCAGCTCTCGCTCAGTATGTCTCGCTCCTCCAACACCTCCAGGCCCCAACGGGAGCCGAGCAACACCCGGACTTCTTCGTCGGTTACCGCAAACGGTGGGCCGACCTTCTGCGTCTGGTCATAATCCAGCGTGATCAACAATCCCTTGCAGCCAGGCCGCAGCAGACTATTGAGATGCTCGGTATATTGCGCCCGCATCAGTGGCGGCAACGCGATCAACGCCGCACGGTCGTAAAGCGCTGTGCAATCGTTCACCGCACCGGCGTCGAGAGCAAAGAAGTCGCCACACCACACCTCGATCAGCCCGGACTGATACACCTTGAACACACCTTGCTGGCGAATATGCGGTGTCAGCGACTGCTCACTGAAGAAGGCTTCAACTGCCTGCTCCGACAACTCCACGCCCATCACCGAATATTCGAGACTCGCCAGCCAGATCAAATCCAGGCTTTTGCCACACAGCGGTACCAGCACCTTGGCTCCGTCAGACAAGCCCAGCGCTGGCCAATGCCGCAGCAGGTAGGGATTGACCTCGGGCAGATGAAAACCGATCTGGTTGCGCGCCCAACGCTCTTGCCAAAACTTAGGCTCCATAAATCACCCTGAAAATTCGATCAAAAGGGGCTAAAACTTATATTAGATTTAGATCAATGATCTGATTGAAGATGAGCCCATCTTAACGCTCAGGACCCCACTTATGCTCCCCAGCCTGTTTATCTCCCACGGCTCACCCATGCTTGCGCTGCAACCTGGCGCCAGCGGCCCGGCGCTGCGGCGTTTGGCGGCTGAACTGCCACGGCCCAACGCGATTGTAGTAGTGTCCGCGCACTGGGAAAGCCAAGAATTACTGGTCACCGGCAGCGCCGCCCCGGAAACGTGGCACGATTTCGGGGGGTTCCCCCGCGAACTGTTTGCCGTGCAATACCCGGCGCCGGGCGACCCACAGTTGGCGAGTGAAATTGTCGACCTGCTCAATGCTGACGGCCTGGATGCGCGAATCGATGATCGCCGCCCCTTCGACCACGGCACGTGGGTGCCGCTGTCGCTGATGTACCCGGCGGCAGATATTCCAGTGGTGCAAGTCTCGCTGCCCAGCCGCATGGGCCCGGCCCTGCAGACCCGAGTCGGGCACGCGCTCGCCGGTTTGCGCGAGCAAGGCGTGCTGTTGATCGGCTCCGGCAGCATCACCCACAACCTCGGCAAGCTGAACTGGCACGCCGGCCCCGAGAGCATCGAGCCCTGGGCACGCGACTTCCGCGACTGGGTGGTGGATAAACTCGCCGCCAACGACGAAGCGGCCTTGCACGACTATCGCCGCCAGGCGCCCCATGCCGTGCGCAGCCATCCCAGCGATGAACACCTGTTGCCGCTGTACTTTGCGCGTGGCGCCGGTGGCGACTTCAGTGTGGCGCATCAGGGGTTCACGATGGGCGCGCTGGGGATGGACATCTACCGTTTCGGCTAACAGAGATCTAAAGGTGGGAGATGTGTTGCCCATCCTGCCCAGAAGAACTGGCGCGCCTGCTGGGCTGAGCCTGAAATGCTCTCTAATCGACAACAGAGATCAACTGTGGGAGCGGGCTTGCCCGCGATGGCGGTGGGTCAGTCAGCCTCCATGTGTCTGAAAGACTGCATTCGCGAGCAAGCCCGCTCCCACATGGGATTTTGGGTGTCTGGTAGAGCGGTGACTCAGGCGGCGGTGTGTCAGTTGCCCGAAATGTTGGCGGGTACACCGCTATCGCAGGCAAGCCAGCTCCCACAGTTGATCGCGTAGTCCTCCAGAAATGCCAGGCAAAAAAAATCCCCGAACCAGTCGGGGATTTTTTATGTGCGATCAATCAGCCCAAGGGCGGATCAATCTTCGCGGTAGCGACGCAGCTTCAGCTGCTTACCGGCAACGCGAGTGTCTTTCAGCTTGGCCAGCAGTTTTTCCAGGCCGTCTTCCGGCAGTTCCACCAGGGAGAAGCTGTCACGGACCTGAATGCGACCGATCGCTTCACGTGCCAGGCCACCCTCGTTGAGGATAGCGCCCAGCAGGTTCTTGGCTGCGATGCCATCACGCGCGCCCAGCGCGGTACGGCAGCGAGCACGGCCTTCAGCCAATGGAACCGGAGCGCGACGCTCACGATCACCACGGTCTGGACGGTCACCGGTACGCTCTGGACGATCACCGCGTGGCGCGTTGTTCGGAACCAGTGGGCGTTCTTTCTCGATGGCTGCCAGGGTCAGGGCCTGACCGTTGGTTGCTTTGCGCAGCAGAGCTGCAGCCAGGGCACGTGGGGTGCAACCGATATCGGCAGTCAGGCGGTCCAGCAGTTCGCCGTGGGTCGATTCAGCATCAGCCACCAGCGGCGACAAGCTGTTGGTCAGTTTCTTGATGCGCGCATCGAGAACAGCCTGGGCATCCGGCAGGCGGACTTCGGCAACTTTCTGACCGGTAACGCGCTCGATCACTTGCAGCATGCGGCGCTCACGTGGAGTCACCAGCAGCAGTGCACGACCTTCGCGACCGGCACGGCCGGTACGGCCGATACGGTGAACGTAGGACTCTGGGTCGTACGGCATGTCAACGTTGAACACGTGGGTGATACGTGGAACGTCGAGGCCACGGGCAGCAACGTCGGTCGCCACAACGATGTCCAGACGGCCATCCTTGAGGGAGTCGATCACGCGCTCACGTTGGTTCTGGGCAATGTCACCGTTCAGCGCAGCGGCTTTGTAGCCTTTGGCTTCCAGGGCACTGGCCAGGTCCAGGGTCGCTTGCTTGGTGCGCACGAACATGATCAGGGCGTCGAAGTCTTCAACTTCCAGCAGGCTCAATACAGCCGAGGTCTTCTGGTCAGCGTGAACCAAAAGGTGAGCCTGTTCGATCGCGGTAACGGTCTGAGTCTTGGTCTGGATCTTCACGTGTTGCGGATCGCGCAGGTGGCGTTCGGCAATGGCACGGATCGACTGTGGCAGGGTCGCCGAGAACAGTACGGTCTGACGGGTCGGTGGCAGTGCCTTGAAGATGACTTCCAGGTCATCCATGAAGCCCAGCTTCAACATTTCGTCAGCTTCGTCCAGAACCAGGTGGTTCACGGTCGACAGGACTTTTTCGTCACGACGCAGGTGGTCGCACAGACGGCCCGGGGTGGCGACAACGATCTGTGCGCCGTTACGGATTGCTTTCAGTTGTGGGCCCATAGGCGCGCCGCCGTAAACGGCCACAACGGTTACGCCTGGCATTTGCTTGGCGTAGGTTTCGAAAGCGGTTGCTACTTGCAGCGCCAACTCACGGGTTGGCGCCAGGATCAGGGCTTGCGGCTCGCGCTTGGCAGGATCGATGCAATGCAGAATAGGCAGGGCGAACGCGGCGGTTTTACCGGTACCGGTTTGCGCCTGGCCAATCATGTCCTGGCCGGCCATGATGATCGGGATCGATTGCTGCTGAATAGCCGAAGGTTCTTCGTAGCCAGTCGCGATGACGGCAGCAAGAATGTTCGGGTTAAGATTAAAAGCGGCGAAGCCGCCGGTTTCCTGGGTCATGGGTCTGCCTCTAAGTGCATCCGCAAAGACCCATGCTCCAAAGCTGCGCATGCCGTGTTGAGACTCAAGAGTCGCCCTGGCTGCTTTGTCGGCGGGGATTTGCGAAAACGAATGAATGAAAAAGATTCGTCAAGGGAGAGTCCGCTGTGCGGACGTGCAGCCGAAGCTGACTTCGGGGAATTGCGCTACCTAAACGCGGCCCGGTTAAAGGCCGGCGCGCACTATACCGGAAATACCTGAAAAAGGGAGCTTTTTTTATCTGAAAGCGCCGATAAACCGCGCTGCGTCACAGTCTTTGCAGATACCCGCTCCAGGGTCTATTTTTCAAAGGCCCGGCCCTGTTGGTCATAACACTTAAACGCTTCACCTATCCATCAAGACCCTTTGGTCTGAAACCTTAACCAAGCCCTGAGGGCCCACCCGATGAATCAAGCCAACAGCCGTCGCGTCAGCCGTGAATTACAGGGCCATGTCCTGCTGTTGGGCCTGAACCGGGTGGAAAAGCGCAACGCCTTTGACCTGGAGTTGCTCAATGAGCTGAGCCTGGCCTACGGCGAATTTGATCGAAACGACGACGCGCGGGTCGCCGTGGTGTTTGCCCACGGCGACCACTTCACCGCCGGGCTGGACCTGGCCAATGTCAGCGGCGTGATGTCGGGCGGCTGGCAACCGCCCTTGGGTGGGTGCGATCCGTGGGGCGTGTTCGCCGGGCCCAGGGTCAGCAAACCGGTGATCGTCGCGGCTCAGGGTTACTGCCTGACTATCGGTATCGAGTTGATGCTGGCGGCGGATATCAATATTTGCGCGAGCAACACGCGCTTTGCGCAGATGGAAGTACAGCGTGGGATCTTTCCGTTTGGCGGCGCGACATTGCGCTTCCATCAAGTAGCCGGTTGGGGCAATGCGATGCGCTGGTTGCTCACCGGTGATGAATTCGACGCGCATGAAGCGCTGCGTCTCGGGCTCGTGCAGGAAGTGATGGCCAGTGAAGACCTGCTGCCCCGCGCCATCGAACTGGCCAGCCGCATTGCCCGCCAGGCGCCGCTGGGCGTACAGGCGACGTTGATGTCGGCGCGTCAGGCGCGCATGGAGGGCGAGACCGTCGCGGCGGCAGGGTTGCAGCCATTGGTGGAGAAGCTACTCAACAGCGAAGATGCCAAAGAGGGTGTGCGGGCGATGATTGAGAAGCGCCCGGGGGTGTTCAAAGGTATTTGAACACCCAGCTGACGCCATCGCGGGCAAGCCCGCTCCCACACTTGGAATGCATTTCAAATGTGGGAGCGGGCTTGCCCGCGAAGGCGTCGGAACAGTCGACTAAGTCGCCGGCCGAATAGCCTTGATCAACGCCTGCAACGAATACCCCAACCGCGGCGCCAGCGCTTCGGCACGGGCCGACAGCGCAGGCAGGTCCAATTCCTGATCAAGCTCCGAAGGCACCAGCAGAATCACATTGCCCTCCTTCACCGGCAGCTCCCAGTAGTGCCGGTGATACAACCCGCGCAGCAAGGCCGCGCCCAGTGGTTTGCCGTCGTCGGTCGCCCACTGGTTGATCACCAGCCAGCCACCCGGGTTGAGTTTCTTTTGGCAGTTTTCCAGAAAGGTCCAGGCCAGATGCCCGACGCCCGGGCCAACATCGGTGTACAGGTCGACGAAAATCAGGTCGGCCGTCTCCGCGGTGTCGAGCAATTGCAGCGCGTCACCAATGCGGATGTACAGGCGCGGATCGTCATCCAGCCCCAGGTACTCAATAGCCAGGCGTGGCACATCCGGGCGCAGCTCGATGGCTTCGACGTCTTCCAGCGGCAGGAACTTGAGGCACGCCTGGGTCAGCGTGCCGGCGCCAAGGCCCAGGAACAGCGCGCTTTCCGGCTGCTCATGGCACAACGCACCAATCAACATTGCACGGGTGTAGTCGTACTCCAGCCAGCTCGGGTCGGCGGTAAATACGCAACTTTGCTCGATGGCATCGCCAAACTCGAGAAACCGGTAATCGGCCACTTCGAGCACACGGATCATGCCGAAATCATCATGGACTTCGGCCAGCAGGCGCTCGACACGCTCCTCGGTCATCACTACTCCTAAAGGGTTTACCGCACGGCAAAGGCGCGATTGTCGGCCAACCGGCGGCAACAGGTCACGCACTAATTGCTGATAACATTGGCGCCCGACCGTCAATCAACCAATCGAGTTCACGATGAGCCAACCCTGGAGCCCCGATAGCTGGCGCGCCCTGCCGATCCAGCAACAACCCCAGTACCCGGACGCTGCACACTTGCTGCAAGTGGAGCAGAACCTGGCCAGCTACCCGCCACTGGTGTTTGCCGGGGAAGCCCGCGAGTTGCGCCGTCAGTTTGCCGAAGTGACCCAGGGCCGCGCATTCCTGTTGCAGGGCGGCGACTGCGCCGAGAGCTTCGCCGAGTTCTCGGCTGCAAAAATCCGCGACACCTTCAAGGTGCTGCTGCAGATGGCGATTGTGATGACCTTCGCCGCCGGCTGCCCGGTGGTGAAAGTAGGGCGCATGGCCGGCCAGTTCGCCAAGCCGCGCTCGGCCAACGATGAAACCATCGACGGCATTACCCTGCCCGCCTACCGCGGCGACATCGTCAACGGCATCGGTTTCGACGAAAAAAGCCGCGTGCCGGACCCTGACCGCCTGCTGCAGTCCTATCACCAGTCCACCGCCACGCTTAACCTGCTGCGCGCGTTTGCCCAAGGCGGTTTTGCCGACCTGCATCAAGTGCACAAGTGGAACCTGGACTTCATCGCCAACTCCGCGCTGGCCGAGAAGTACAGCCAACTGGCGGACCGCATCGACGAAACCCTGGCCTTCATGCGCGCCTGCGGCATGGACAGCTCGCCGCAGCTGCGCGAAACCAGCTTCTTCACCGCCCACGAAGCGCTGCTGCTCAACTATGAACAGGCCTTCGTGCGCCGCGACAGCCTGACCAACGACTACTACGACTGCTCGGCCCACATGTTGTGGATCGGCGACCGCACCCGTCAGTTGGACGGTGCCCACGTCGAATTCCTGCGCGGGGTCAACAACCCGATCGGCGTCAAGGTCGGCCCGAGCATGAACCCGGAGGACCTGATCCGCCTGATCGACATCCTCAACCCGGACAACGACCCCGGCCGCCTCAACCTGATCGCGCGCATGGGCGCAGGCAAGGTCGGCGACCACCTGCCCAACCTGATCCGCGCCGTGCAGCGTGAAGGCAAGCAGGTGCTGTGGAGCTCGGACCCGATGCATGGCAACACCATCAAGGCCAGCAGCGGCTACAAGACCCGCGACTTTGCGCAGATTCTTGGCGAGGTGAAGGAGTTCTTCCAGGTGCATCAGGCCGAGGGCTCGTATGCCGGCGGGATTCATATCGAGATGACCGGGCAGAACGTTACCGAATGCATCGGCGGTGCACGGCCGATCACCGAAGATGGCTTGTCGGACCGCTACCACACCCATTGCGACCCACGGATGAATGCCGATCAGTCGCTGGAACTGGCGTTCCTGATTGCCGAGACCTTAAAACAGGTCAAACGCTGAGACGTTGACTTGACCGGCCGACGCCATCGCAAGCAAGCCCGGCTCCCACATTCCACCGCGTACTCCTGTGGGAGTCGGGCCTGCCCGCGTGGGGGCGCTAAAGGCCACTATCCAAGTCGAGCATTGCCGCTCTTAACCGAGCGGCACTCGGCCGCTGACAATTGAGCTGGACCTGTTCCAACCCCAGCCAGTCAGCCATTTGCCGCAGGTTCAACGCCAGTGCCTGCATCCCCGCTTCGTCCAGCCCCGGCTCTTCTTCGTGCACTGCATGCACCGCAAGGCGCCCGTTGGCGCGTTCGGCGCGCAGGTCCACACGCGCAGCGATCCGTTCGTTGTGCAAAAACGGCAGCACGTAGTAGCCGTACACCCGTTTTGCCTGCGGGGTGTAGATCTCCAGCCGATAGCGGAAACCGAACAGACGCTCGGTGCGGCTGCGCTCCCAGATCAGCGAATCGAACGGCGACAGCAATGCACTGGCCACCACCTTGCGGGGTACTTTCGGCTCGGGCAGGCAGTAAGCCGGTTGCGTCCAGCCCTGCACCCGGCACGCCAGCAGTTGCCCATCCTCGACCAACTCCGCCAGGCGGTTACGGCTGTCGGCGGGGTCCAGGCGGAAATAATCGCGCAGGTCCTTTTCGGTTGCCACACCCAATGCACTCGCACTGTGCAGCAGCAAGCCGCGCTGGGCCTCAGCTTCGCTCAAGGTAGCCTGGTGAAGGATGTCGCCGGGGATGACCCGCTCCGGCAAATCGTAGAGCCGCTCAAAACCACGCCGCCCGGCGACGGTGACCAGGCCGGCAGCGAACAGCCATTCGAGCGCATGTTTTTCATCACTCCAATCCCACCAGGGGCCGGCGCGCTCTTCACGGGTGGACAAACTGCCCGCGCCCAACGCGCCCAGCTCCTCGACGGCGCGCAGGACGCGATGAACAGTGGCCTGCTGTTCACGCCCAAAACGCGCCATCTGCGCATAAATCCCCTGCCCCAGCTTTGCCCTTTCCATGCGCCAGCGCATCAACGGGTACAACGCCATCGGCAGCAAAGAGGCCTCATGGCCCCAATATTCAAATAGCGAGCGCCGCCGCCCCTGGCTCCAGGCGGCGTCCTCAAGGAGCAAAGGGGCGTAATGACCCAGGCGGGAAAACAGCGGCAGGTAGTGGGAGCGCACCACCGCATTGACCGAATCGATCTGCAACACGCCCAAGCGATCAATCACGCGGTTGAGGTGCGCAGCCTTGATCACTGCAGGCGCCTGGCGCCCGGAAAAACCCTGGGCCGCCAGCGCCATGCGTCGAGCTTGCTTGAGTGAAAAACACAGGTCGACGGGCATGGAATTCTCCGTATGGGCTCGCCGACTACCCTACTGCATCCTGGGTCACTTGCGCAGCGGGTCTTGCCAGAAATGCAGGTGACGGTCCTGCTCCACGTCGCCACGATTGAGCCCGATGTCCTTGAGCGCATCATCACTCAAGTTCGCCAGCACCTGACGCTCATGGTGCAGCGCCTGCCAACGGGCCACCACCTGAAACAGCCCGAATAACGGGCGTTTCGTCATCAACACAAAACCTTTCTGACCTTTCATCTTCTCGCCCTCCAGTGGGGATGACGAGAGTGTGTGCCCGGCCTTATGATCAATCCAACGAATGTTTCTTATGCAATACATCTCGGAGATTGATCAATTGTCCGGCTACCCGAGCATCGACACAGAAGTGCTGCGCACCTTCGTCGCCATCGCCGATCAGGGCGGGTTTACCCGTGCTGGCGAGCTGGTCAATCGCACGCAATCGGCGGTGAGCATGCAGATGAAGCGCCTGGAAGAAGACGTGCTGCAACGCAAGCTATTCGAACGCGACGGCCGCCAGGTGCGACTGACACCTGAAGGCCAGGTCCTGCTGGGCTATGCGCGGCGCATTCTCAAGCTGCACAGCGAAGTGTTCAACACCCTGCGCGAGCCCCATATGGTCGGATTGGTGCGCATCGGTACGCCGGACGATTACGTGATGCGCTTCCTGCCGGGGATTCTCAAGCGGTTCTCCAAAGCGTACCCGCTGATCCAGATCGAAATGCACTGCGAATCGTCATTGGTGTTGATGCAGCGCCGCGATCTGGCCCTGACGGTGATCAGCCGGGAGCCAGGCAGTGAAATCGGCGAACTGTTGCGCAATGAGCGCATGGTCTGGGTGGCGGCGCCATGCTTCTGTGTGGACGAGCATGAGTCGCTGCCGCTGGCCATTTCCGGGGTGGACAGTTTCTGCACCCACTGGACCCGCTCCGCCCTCGAATCCATTGGGCGCGACTATCGCCTGGCCTACCACAGCTCCAACGGGGCGGCGATCCAGGCGGTAGTCAGCGCAGGCCTGGCAGTGACCGTCAGCATGGAAAGCCTGGTGACAGACGACCTGCGCGTACTCGGCAGTGACGAGGGATTTCCGCCGTTGCCGTCGGTTAATTTGCGGCTGCTGCGCAACCCGGCCATGACTTCGCCGATCACCGAATGCCTGGCCGAGTACATCCTCGAAGGCTTCAAACTTTAAAGGTCAGCATCACCGCGCACACCGCCAGAAAACCGCAGAACAAGCCGCGCAGCACCCGCTCCGGCAGCGCGTGGGCAACTTTCACGCCCCAACTGATACTCAACAGGCCACCCACCGCCAGTGGAACGCCGATCATCCAGTCCACTTCGTGGTGCCAGGCGTAGGTGACCAGGGTGACGCCGGTGCTGGGCAACGCCAAGGCCAGGGACAGGCCTTGGGCGACCACCTGGGAGGTGCCGAACAGGCTGGTCAACACCGGCGTGGCGACCACCGCCCCGCCCACTCCAAACAAACCGCCCATGGAGCCGGAGGCGGCACCCAGCACGCCGAGCCAGGGCCAGGAATACCGCATCTGCGCAGTCGGTGGCGCATTACGGGTGAACATGCGCAACAGGTTGTACGCCGACAGCGTCAGCAAGAACGCGATAAAACCGATGCGCATCGCGCCGGCATCCAGGCCGACTGCCCAGATCGAGCCGAGCCAGGCGAAGCAGAAGCCCATGACGCCCAACGGTAGCGCGTGGCGCAGTTCGATGCGGTTGCGCTGGTGGTAACGCCACAGGGCCAGCATTACGTTGGGCACCACCATCACCAGCGCCGTGCCTTGGGCAAGCTGTTGATCGAGGCCGAACAACACGCCGAGTACCGGGATCGCAATCAGCCCGCCACCAATGCCGAACAGGCCGCCCACGGTGCCGAGGGCCGCGCCCAATACCAGATACATCGCTAGATCCAACACCGCTCATTACTCCAAAAGCCCAGGCCTCGCATGCTACGCAGTCGACTCTGGCGCGCAAAGGCACAGCAACGCACAATGGCTGTGCCAATCTCGCATAAGCGTTCGCCGATGAACCCGAATACCCTGACTGATCAACTGGGCCTGTTTCTTGATGTACTCGAGACCGGTAGCTTTTCCGCCGCCGCCCGCCGCCATCCGCTGACCCCGTCGGCAGTGGCCCGGCGCATCGACAGCCTGGAAAACTCGGTGGGCAGCCGCTTGTTTCAGCGCAGCACCCACGCGGTGGTGCCGACCCCGGCCGGCCTGGCCTTTGCGGAGCGAGCGCGGCGAATCGTCAGCGAGTTGCAGTTGGCGCGTGCCGAGGCGGTGTCGTTGAGCCATGCGCCGGAAGGCTTGATTCGTGTGGACGCCCCGGCCGCGTTCGGGCGACGGCACTTGGCGCCGGTGATTGCGGACTTTTTGAACGTATACCCGGGGCTGGATGTGCACCTGCATTTGATCGACAGTTTCGTCGATATGCAGGGAGCGCACCTGGGCAAGGTCGACCTGGTGCTGCGCGCCGGGCATATCGTCGATACCCGCCTGATCGCCACACCCTTGGCCAGCATCGTGCGTATCGCCTGCGCCAGCCCGGCGTACCTGAAAAACCGTGGCACGCCGACCCATCCCCGGGACCTGAGCGAGCATGACGGGCTCGACTGGGACGGCCTGGCGCCGATGTTCGCCTGGCGCTTTGAACTGGACGGGCGCCGCGCCACCTATCGCCCGCGGCGCATTCGCATGAGTGCCAATAACGCCGAAGCGCTGCTCTCGGGCGCTCTCGCCGGGCTGGGTATTGCGCATCTGCCGACCTGGCTGGCCAGTGAATACCTGGTGCGTGGCGAACTGCTGCCACTGTTTTGCGAAAACGGCCTGCCCAGCCCGGAAACCACCGGCATCTATGCCCTGCGCCTGGAACAGCAGGCCAATGCCCGTAGCCGGTTGTTGCTGGAATACCTCAAGTCGCGCTTCAGCCCCGTGCCACCGTGGGATCTGGCACTGCAAAGCGGCCTGGTCTGACTACTCGGCCAGAATTATCTGGCGCATTAAAGATTTGCCCGCTAGATTCCAGCCCAGACACGCTTTTTCGAGGCACCGCCATGAGCAAAAATCCCGCCCCTTGCGAATCCCTGATGCTGGACAACCAGCTGTGTTTCGCCCTGCACTCCACTTCGCTGCTGATGACCAAGGTTTACAAGCCCTTGCTGCAAGCCCTCGGCCTGACCTATCCGCAGTACCTGGCCATGATGGTGCTGTGGGAAGAAGATGGTTTGACCGTCGGCGAAATCAGCAGCCGTCTGCTGACCGATCCGGGCTCCCTGACACCCTTGCTCAAGCGCCTGGAAGCCGAAGGCCTGCTCAGCCGCACCCGCAGCCGTGAAGATGAGCGCGTGGTAGTGGTGGAGCTCACCGCCGCCGGCCGCGGCTTGCAGGAAAAAGCCAAGGGGATTCCCCACTGCATCCTCGGCGCCAGCGGCCTGGAGCTGGAGCAGTTGCGCACGTTGCAAAGCGATTTGATTGCATTGCGGGGAAAGCTGCAGGCTAACGTCTGACGCGGTAGACCAAACGCCAACTACCAAATGTGGGAGTTGGCTTGCCTGCGATCGTGGTACTTCAGTCATGAATACATCGACTGACACACCGTAATCGCAGGCAAGCCAGCTCCCACATTTGTTTGTGTGGTGGGCCAGTAGATTACGCATTGCAAAATTTTTTGTAATTTATCTTGCGCGCTAAACATTAGCGCTATACATTTGCCTCACCAACTAATTAGCGCGCAAACATTTAGCGCTAACAACCCAAGAGGACGACACCATGCAAACTCTCTATACCGCAGTAGCCACCGCCACCGGCGGCCGTGATGGTCGTGCGGTTTCCAGCGACAACATCCTCGACGTCAAACTTTCTACCCCCAAAGAGCTGGGCGGTGCCGGCGGCCAAGCCACCAACCCTGAACAACTGTTTGCCGCCGGCTACTCGGCTTGCTTTATCGGTGCCCTGAAGTTCGTCGCCAGCCAGACCAAGCGCAAAATCCCGGATGACGCTTCGATCACCGCCCACGTCGGCATTGGTCAAATCCCCGGTGGTTTCGGCCTGGACATCGACCTGCACGTGAGCTTGCCGGGCCTGGCCCAAGATGATGCGCAAAGCCTGGTCGATGCCGCTCACCAAGTCTGCCCATACTCCAACGCCACCCGTGGCAACGTCGATGTGCGCCTGCACGTGACGGTCTGATTAATAAACGCCCATAAAAAAACCCGACGCCAGGTCGGGTTTTTTTCGTATCGGCAGGGCCAGAATTACTTCTTGGCGCGACCTTTGTACGAACCGCCTTCGCGGGTGTCGATCTCGATCATGTCGCCGATCTCGATGAAGTCTGCAACGGCCAGTTCGGTACCGTTTTTCAATTTGGCAGGTTTCATTACCTTGCCCGAAGTGTCGCCGCGAGCGGAACCTTCGGTGTAGTCAACCTGACGCACGATGGTGGTCGGCAGCTCTACGGAAACCAGGCGGTCTTCAAAGAAGATAGCTTCGCAGACGTCTTCCATACCTTCTTCCACGAACGGCAGAACGGCTTCGATATCTTCAGCGTTCAGTTCGTACATGGTGTAGTCGGAAGTGTCCATGAACGTGTAGGTGTCGCCGCTGATGAAGGACAGGGTCGCTTCTTTGCGGTCGAGGATCACGTCGTCCAGTTTGTCATCGGCGCTGTAGACGATCTCGGTCTTGTAACCGGTCAGCAGGTTCTTCAGCTTGGTCTTCATGATTGCGCTGTTACGACCAGACTTGGTGAACTCAGCTTTCTGAACCAGCCAAGGGTCGTTTTCGAGACGGATCACTGTACCGGGTTTCAGTTCTTTACCAGTTTTCATTGCGTATATCCGAAATTTGGATGGGATTTACAAAAATCAAGGTCGCGTATCATATCCAACTTTCATAAAACTGTACCAGCGCCGTCGCAAGATCGGCCTGCAAGCCTTGTTCCAGACACCACGTCTCGGCGTTCTGAGACACCTCAGGCCAGTGCTCCAGCAGCATTTTCCACGGTTGTGCCATATCGCCATCAGCGTTCCAGGCTTGCCAGAGCGCAACCAGCGCGACTTTGGCTGCCGGCGATAAGGCCGCGGTGTAGAGCTCGAGAAAAGCATCAAGCTTGTCCAGGTGGATGTCTTCATCCTGGCGATAGATGTGCCACAACAACGGGCGCCCGGCCCACTGGGCGCGTACGAACGAGTCTTCGCCGCGCACGGCGTTGAAGTCGCAGCACCACAGCAGGCGGTCATATTGTTCCTGGCGTACGAACGGCAGTACCTGCACGGTCAGGGCATCACGCTGATGGATATCCCCCACCGCCAGCCCTTCTACACCGAGCCAACGCTGTACATCGCCGAGGATGCGCCCTTCCGGCACCAATAGATGAGTGGCACGCCCGTCCGTCGCCAACACCTCCAGCCAACTGGCGAGCCCGGCGTTTTCGTAGGCAAACAGCGACATCAACCGTGCACCAATCGCAGGAAATACGCCCAGCGCTTGCAGGAATTGTTGCTGCGCGGCGCGATCCTGCTGAAAGGCATGACGCTGCTCCAGCAAGCCGGACTCTCGCAGCAACCCACCCGTACCCGGGCGAAAGCCAGGGAAGAAAAAGTACTTCTGCACGCCCTTGAACTTCACCGACGGCAAGCGATGGCACCCCACCACCCAGTCTTCAGCGCTAAGGTAATCCAGGTTCATCCACAACGGCGTGCGTTCCCGAGCGGCCATGGCTTCCATATAATCGGGCGGCAACTGGCAAGCGAAAGCGGCAATGACGACATCGGCAGAGGGCGTGTCGTGCCACGGCGCCGGCCAGTGGCGAACCTCCACACCCTCTTGCCATTGCTGGTCCAGTCGCACATCAATTTCGGGGCACATGCGCTCGAAGGCGCGTAGGTCATCGACCCACAAGCGCACTTCGCACCCATGCTCCACCACCAATTGCCGGGCCAGGCGCCAGGTCACGCCAATGTCGCCGTAGTTGTCGACGACGCTGCAAAAAATATCCCAGCGGGCTTTCATTCCGGGCTCCAACGCTCAAAGGCTCGATTGTCCGCATAAATGCGCTGATGCAGAAGGCTTGATCGCGATTATTCTGCACAGTGGCTGTGCGACAATCGCCGTCACGCCGCAACTACCTGCCAGGAGACAATCATGTCTGATCGTCCGTTATCGCTGTTCAAGCTCAGTATGGCTGTGGCTTTTGGCCTGTGGCTTGGGTTTATCGCCATCGTGCTGACCGCGTGGCTGGCATCGCGCTACGTGTTTGTGCAAACCCTGGCGCCGGTTGCTCAGGCGGTTCAACAATTGGGCAAGCCCGCGGTTGTTGCGCCAGAGCCACCGAACCGCATGTTCGAGCAGTATCAGGAGAACCTGCGCAAGCAGGAACAACAGCAAACCCTGGACCAGGCGCGCAACAATGCGCGCAACCTGTCCAACCCCAAATGCCAGTTCTGGCTGCAGCAGGACCAGAACGCCCCCAATGAAAAGAGCAAGGCGAACGTCCTGCAATTTTGCGAATGATCAAGCACAGCCATGAATAAACACGCCGTTCACCAGTTGATCCTGGAAAAGCTCACCGTCGACCTCGACATCGCCCAGCGCGCCGCGCAGACCGCCTACGAAACCGCGACCCACGAAGAAAACATTGCGGAAAACAAGTACGACACGCTGGGGCTGGAAGCTTCCTACCTGGCGGCCGGGCAGGCCAAACGCGTCGAGGAAATCAAACAGGCGCTGACGCTGTGCCATACCCTGCAACTGCGTGCCTATGATGATCAGCGCGGCATAGAAGTCGGTGCGCTACTGGGGCTGGAGGACGAGAACGGTCGCCAGCAGTGGCTGTTCCTGGCGCCGGATGCAGCAGGTCTGAAAGTGGATGTGGTGGGGCAACCGATAACCGTCATCACCCCGCGCTCGCCTCTGGGCAAAAGCCTGTTGGGCAAGTTCGAAGGTGATGAGGTGGAGATTCTGGTGGCAGGCGCTCGGCAACATTTTACGGTTACCGAGGCCAAATAAACCACTCAGTGGACGGGCAATTCTACGCCGTCGAACAGCTCTTCCAGTTCCTGCTTATTGTGGCACTGGATCGCCTTGGCCATGACTTCGCGGGTCAAGTGCGGTGCGAACTTCTCGATGAAATCGCACATGAAGCCGCGCAGGAATGTGCCACGACGGAAGCCGATTTTGGTCACGCTGGACTCGAACAGCTCACTGGCGTCGAGTACCACCAGGTCTTTGTCGAGGTTGGTGTCGACCGCCATCTTGGCGACGATCCCCACGCCCAGGCCCAGGCGCACGTAAGTCTTGATCACGTCGGCGTCGGCGGCGGTGAACACCACTTTCGGGGTGAGGCCGCGATGGCTGAAGGCTTCGTCGAGCTTGGAGCGGCCGGTAAAACCGAACACGTAAGTCACGATCGGGTATTCAGCCAGGGCTTCCAGGGTCAACTTCGGCAGCTTGGCCAGCGGGTGACCCTGGGGCACGACGACGCAACGGTTCCAGCGGTAGCACGGCATCATCACCAGGTCGCCGAACAGCTCCAGGGCTTCGGTGGCAATGGCGAAGTCAACGGTGCCATCAGCGGCCATCTCGGCGATCTGCATCGGCGAACCCTGGTGCATGTGCAACGCCACGTCGGGGTACTGCTTGATGAAATCGCGGATCACCGGCGGCAAGGCATAACGCGCCTGGGTGTGGGTGGTGGCGATCGACAGGGTGCCTTTCTTCTCGTTGGAGAACTCCTGGGCAATCTGCTTGATGCTTTCGACTTTACGCAGGATCTCGCCGGCGGTGGTGATGATGCGCTCGCCAGCCGGGGTGACGCGGGTCAGGTGCTTGCCGCTGCGCGCGAACACTTCGACGCCCAGCTCGTCTTCGAGCAGGCGGATCTGCTTGCTGATACCGGGTTGCGAGGTGTAGAGGCTTTGAGCGGTAGCGGAAACGTTGAGGTCGTGGTGCGCCACTTCCCAGATGTAGCGCAGTTGTTGAAGCTTCATAGATGTCCCTCAAAGCAAATAGACGCCACGGGTATCAGCGACGGTATATAACTATATTAAAGGTCAGACGGATAAATCTAGAACTTTTTATCGTTTTTACCGATCAACTGTCATCACTGCGCCGACGCTGCAGCGACGGCACCATGTAAACCGGCACTGTCGCCAGTTGCAGCACCCTCGCTGCCGTGCGCCCAAGCGGTGTGGCGGCGGCGGTTGCATGGCTGTGACTACCTACGATCAACAGGTCGACGGAAAGTTTACGCAGCTGGTCGAGAATCACCTCGCACGGGTCCCCCTGAATCACACGCACCGAGCGAATCAACTTCAAGTCTTGCTCCCCGTCCCCCAACTCCTCGCGAAAACTGTCCAGTACCCGCTGCTCAATCGTCGCCATCACGGTGTTAAGCCCCTGGCTTTGCCATTCACTCAAGGCTTTCTCATCAAGATAGCTCTGCAACACCGATTCGGCGAACAGCCCAATCGGCTCGACCACATGGATCACATACAAATCCGCCTTGAACGTCCGGGCCAGCGCCAGCGCGTGTTGCATGACATAAGGCGCATACAGACCAAGGTCCGTGGCATACAGCATCGAACGAATCATAGAACCTCCTGGACTGCCAGGATGGCGGGGATTGAATGAGCTTAGCAGCGCCTTGACGACTTCGGCTGACTTAGCGCTCGGTCTGGATTTTCAACTCATTACTGATGCCATGGGGCACATGCCCGGTGGCCACCACCTCCCTGGCTTTCTCACAATGACCGGCCTGGTCATCGAAAAACACGTCAGCGGCAAACGCCTCCAGAAATGCAGATTTCTCCAGGCCGCCGAGGAACAGCGACTCGTCCAGCCGGATATCCCATTCGCGCAATGTGCGAATCACGCGCTCATGCGAGGGCGCCGAGCGCGCAGTCACCAGCGCCGTGCGGATCGGGCACGCGTCATCCGCGAACTCACGTTGCAACAGGTTGAGCGCCGCAAGGAAGCCCTTGAACGGACCGCCGTGCAAAGGCTGGCGCGCCGACTCGCGCTCGCTGGCCTGAAACGCCTCCAGCCCGCCGGCCTGGTACACACGCTCCGACTCATCGGAAAACAGCACTGCATCACCGTCGAATGCAATCCGCAGTTCTTCACTCGATGCCCGACGCGCACCGCCCGACAGAATCGTCGCCGCCGCAAAACCGGCATCGAGTGCGCTGCGCACGTCTTCAGCATGGGTCGAAAGAAACAGATGGCAACCAAATGCAGCCAAATAAGGATAGGGACTACGCCCGCCGACGAAAGCAGCGCGGGAAATATCCAGACCGTAATGCTGGATCGAATTGAACACCCGCAAGCCGGTATCGGCACTGTTGCGCGACACCAATACCACCTCGACGCGAGCACGCCCCAGGCTGGCATTAAGACTGAGCAACTTCTTGACCAGTGGGAACGCGTCGCCGGGCTCGAGGGTTTCTTCCTCGTGTTCGATCTGGTATTTGCGGTAAGCCTCCACACCTTCGGCCAGGTAGACCTTGTGGCTGTCGCTCAGGTCGAACAGTGCCCGCGACGAAATCGCCAGCACCAACTTGTCGCCCAATCCTTTCGCCATGGTGTGCCCCCCGAATCAGCGGTTGTGCCGATCAATAAAACTCAATGCCTGATAAAGCGCTTCCATGCGTGGCAATTCGCAACCTGCGGCTTTGGCGGCGGCCAGTGGCCGTGCGTAAATCGCCGCCAACTCCAGCGGGCGTTTGTGCACATGGTCGTGGTACATGCTCGGCAGGTAGTCAACCATGGTTTCGGTCATGGCGAACATCTGCTCGGCATAACTGGCAGGGATTTCATGACCGCAGGCATGGGCGCCCTTCACCACTTCAGCCATCAATGCCTGGATCAGTTCGCGGCTCGATTCATCCGCCATCATCGCGGTAGTGCCGGTGCCCAACAACACGGAGAGGCCGTTGTAAGGCACATTCCACACCAGCTTGTGCCAGCGGGCCAAGTGGACGCTGGCCATGGCCTGGGACTCGATACCGGCCTTGTGAAAGAGCGCGGCGCCCTCTTCGACAATCGCCTTCTGGCGCGCCTCATCATTGGCCGCCGTGCCACTGTGATAGCCCAGATTGACCCGGCCCAGGGCCTGATGCTCGACGACGCCAGGCGCGGCACGATGCACGCCGATATAACACAGGCCGCCCAGCAGGTGCAGCGACGGCGGCAGGTGTTCACGCAGGCTGTCTTCGACGTCGAGGCCGTTTTGCAACAGCACCACCCTGGCGTCCGGCGCTGCGACCTGGGCGATGGTTGGGGCCAGGTCCACATTGCCGGTGGACTTGGTCCCGACCAACAGCCAATCGCAGGCAGGCATATCGGCGGCGCGGGCATAAGCCTGCACCGGGTGCAAGTGCAACTGGCCATGCAGCGTGCTGTTGAGGCGCAGGCCATGTTCGCTGACCGCTGCATATTCGCTGCGCAACAGAAAGTGCACATCGAACCCGGCCCGCGCCAGCATCAACCCATAGAACCCACCGATCGCACCGGTGCCAATAATGCCAATACGTGGAGACGACTCGGGTGCAACTGCGCTCATGGCAAATCCTCTGGTGTGCGGGTGAGTGCGTGATTCACCGCGTCGGTAAGGTCTTTATTCGTAAGGCGTGACTGTAATTGCCCAAGAAATTGACCCTCGCACACGAGGAACAACGCGGGCAAATGAAAGATCTGGTAGCGCTCGACCGCTCCGCCGTTGTTCCCGGCATCGACCCAGCACACGCGGTCCACCGGCAACGTCCAACTCGGTAACTGCTGGCGTGCCCAGCGGCAACTGGAGCAGCCTACGCTGGTAAACACCACCAGCGAAATACCTGGCAATCCCAGCAATTGCTGGTCAATATCCAGGTCGGTCAATTCCTGTTCCTTCACTATACTGCTGCCACTGCCGTCAAATGGACGGCGCTCGGAGTCCGTGTACATGGGTCGTTTTTTACCTCACCCTGATGATGTCGCTGTCGAGTTGATCCAACGTCCCTCCCCTGCCATTCCCCGGCAACGCCTGCACACTATCGGCCTGGGCGGCGTCGCCTGCAATTGCCCGCGTGCCTTGCGCCAGGGCACAGCCGTTGATTTGTACATCCCGTCCCTTGGCGCCACCGCCCGTTATCCGGGCTATGTAGCCTGGTGCCGCAAAGTCGACCAGGGCTATCGCGTCGGCATCTCTTTTACCGATGAGCACGCGTTGTTCGGTGCACGAATGGGCGAGCAAGTGTGCCAGATAGAACGCTACTGTCGCCTGCACGAAGACACGGAGCCGACCCCTGCCCAGCTCGAAGCCATGGCCCGCGAGTGGGTCTCGCGCCATGCCGTTGAGTTCTCCCACGAGGCTTTTGTGGCGCCAGCGCTGGATTAAAGCCGGTTTTGCCCATTGTCGCGGGCCCGTGTTACGCGCTAAGGTTCCTCCCCCCTGCATTCAAATCATGCTGTGCTCCGCCGCACGGGGATGGCTGGCGGCCGGCACCCGTGACCCTGACGAGTAACACGATGGCTGATTTACCGATCAATGACCTAAACGTCGAATCCAACGAGACCCTGATCACGCCCGATCAGCTCAAGCGCGAAATCCCTCTGAGCGACGCTGCCCTGCAGACCGTCACCAAGGGCCGCGAAGTCATCCGTGACATTCTCGACGGCACCGACCACCGCCTCTTCGTCGTCATCGGGCCGTGCTCGATCCACGACCTCAAGGCGGCCCACGAATACGCCGAGCGGCTCAAGGTACTGGCGGCGGAAGTGTCCGACACCCTGTACCTGGTGATGCGCGTCTATTTCGAAAAACCGCGGACCACCGTCGGCTGGAAAGGCTTGATCAACGACCCGTACCTGGACGACTCGTTCAAGATTCAGGACGGCTTGCACATTGGTCGTCAGTTGCTGCTGGACCTCGCCGAAATGGGCCTGCCCACCGCCACCGAAGCCCTCGACCCGATCTCCCCGCAATACCTGCAGGACCTGATCAGCTGGTCGGCCATCGGCGCGCGCACCACCGAATCCCAGACCCACCGCGAAATGGCGTCCGGCCTGTCTTCGGCCGTGGGCTTCAAGAACGGCACCGATGGCGGCCTGACGGTCGCGATCAACGCACTGCAATCGGTGTCCAGCCCGCACCGTTTCCTGGGTATCAACCAGGAAGGTGGCGTGTCCATCGTCACCACCAAGGGCAACGCCTATGGCCACGTGGTATTGCGCGGTGGCAACGGCAAGCCGAACTATGATTCGGTCAGCGTTGCACTGTGCGAACAGGCGCTGAACAAAGCCAAGATCAAGCCGAACATCATGGTCGACTGCAGCCACGCCAACTCCAACAAGGACCCGGCCCTGCAACCGCTGGTGATGGAAAACGTCGCCAACCAGATTCTTGAAGGCAACCAGTCGATTATCGGTCTGATGGTCGAGAGCCACTTGAACTGGGGCTGCCAGGCGATTCCAAAAGACCTGGCCGACTTGCAGTACGGCGTGTCGATCACCGATGCCTGCATCGACTGGGCCGCCACCGAAACCACCCTGCGCAGCATGCACGCCAAGCTCAAGGACGTGTTGCCCAAACGCAAACGCACCTGAACCACGCAATTGCGCACACAAAAACGCCGGGCTAAGCCCGGCGTTTTTGTGTGCGACTGATCAGTTACAGCTTCGCGGCATGGCGCTGGTGGCGCTCCATGTAGCGTTCGACGTAGGAGCACGAAGGGATGACTGTGTACCCGGCGTCTTCTGCGAACTTCAACGCTTCCTCGGTCAACGCAGCAGCAATGCCACGGCCACGCAGTGCGTTGGGCACGAAGGTACGATAGATGTCCAGGGTCTGCTTCCCGAGGTCCATATAGGTCAGATAGGCACGATGACCGTCCACATTGGTCTCGAACTGATGACCAGCCTGGTCATGGTGGATGGACAACGCCTCGCTCATCACTACTCCTCGCGGGTCTTGAATTTCGACCCCTACCTTACCGATGTTTTTCCGGCGAAGGAACATCTACGCCACCCCGTGCCGGTTTCGACAACGAGAAAACCTATAGCGCTCACAACCAGCACGTAGAGAATAGTAGGCACCAATCCTGCAATAGCTCAAGGCGCACTCGTCATCCCCTGCCGCTGGTGGTTACAGAAAGAGCCTCGATCAATCAGCAATCGATAGCCTGAACATTGCCGGCAGTTGAAGCTTGAGACGAACTGCCGCTCTTAAAGTCACCTCTACATGCGCAAAAGATACCGGGTGAGGCAAAGGCAACCTGAAAAAAAGTGTCAACGTCGATATATAAATCTTCACGTGTTTGGCAGGCCCAACACATGCGGGCCGGACCTTTCAGCTTGGATCCAGTTCCCACTGATATGAAAATTCCCGGAGGGTTTTTATACAAACCCCCAAAAGATTAGCCAAAATAGATTCGGCGCAAGAATTTTTTTTGCTTCTTGCGCTACGTCAGTTTACTTACTACAAGTAATGAGTAGTATGTACGCCGGCTATCAGCTCACTCTGAGAAAGTAGCCATTTAATAGAAAGTCCTTGAAGGGGAACACGATGAACAACGTTCTGAAATTCTCTGCTCTGGCTCTGGCCGCAGTTCTGGCTACCGGTTGCAGCAGCGTCTCCAAAGAAACCGAAGCTCGTCTGACTGCAACTGAAGACGCAGCAGCTCGCTCCCAGGCTCGTGCAGACGAAGCCTACCGTAAAGCTGATGAAGCTCTGGCTGCTGCTCAAAAAGCACAACAGACTGCTGACGAAGCTAACGAGCGCGCTCTGCGCATGCTTGAAAAAGCAAGCCGCAAGTAATAATCCTTCGGGGTTGTTATCAAGCCGATCCATTCTTGGATCGGCTTTTTATTGCGCGGAATTCAGCCCTGAATCGCGTGCAATAAAAAGCCCGCCGCAGCGCAAGGCCAGGGCGGGCGTTTGATCGAGCCCGCTTATTGCTGCAGGTCGACCGGCGTACTCGACACCACTGGCGCGTTGCCGCCCGGCACACCAATCTCCGTTGGCAAACCGTCTTCCGCCGCCACCACGTCACGCACCTGATCCCAATTGACCCGCAGGTTATTGGCCAGGTCTTCGCGCTTGAGCAAGGCGTTGATCACCGCGGTGTGCTTGTCGACGACCGACGGTGTGCCGTCATCATTGAGCGGCGTATGCGCTTCCAGGTAGACCTTGCCGCCACTGCTGCCGAACTTGTAGGCATCGCTGATGATTCGCACCGACGTGCCAACCGGCACCATGCTCGCCATTTCCAGCACGTTGTTGTTGAACATGCGGAAGCAGCCGTGGCTTGTACGCGTGCCGATACCAAATTTCATGTTGGAACCGTGGATCAGATACCCCGGCGTGCCCAACGTGAACTTGAACGGCCCCAGCGGGTTATCCGGGCCGGCCGGCACCACGTTAGGCAGCGGGTCGCCGTTGGCGGCATGCTCGGCCTTGATCGAGGCGGGTGGCGTCCAGGTCGGGTTGGGGATCTTGCCCGTGATGGTGGTGTGCGCGACGGGTGAACCCCAGCCCTCGCGGCCAATCCCCAACGGGAACGTGTAAACCACGTTCTGGCCCTTGGGATAGTAATAAAGCCGATATTCCGCCAGGTTGATCACAATGCCTTCGCGGGGGCCAGGCGGCAGGATGAAACGCGTGGGCAGCACAATTTCCGTGCCCGCGCCGGGCAACCAGGCATCGACACCCGGGTTGGCCGCGACCATTTCCGAATAGCCCAGGTCATAGGTAGTACCCAGGTCGGCGAAGGTGTCTTCGTACTTGGCCTTGATCACCTGGACCTGACCAACGATGTCTTCACCCGGCGGTGGCAAGGGCAACTGCAAGGCTGACGCCGAACCGGCCGCACAAAGCGCAGCGAGAGACAGGCAGCAGGTAACGACGGAAAGGCGCGACAACATCCGGAAAATCCTTCGCAGAACGACGGGTAGGAAAAAACTGATTGTATACGTGAAGCGCACTTCAAGCATCAGTCTGCCCTGCTGCTATTCGAAGCGCAGTTCCGGCCAGATCAGCGGCGTGCCGCGCTTTTGCGATTCGAGAATCGCCCGGCACAATGGGCACAACCGCTGGTCCTGAAAGATCGAGCGACCCACCGACGACCAGCGCGGTTGCGCCGGCAATAATGTGCCGCAGAGTGTGCGGTCGATCGAGCCGCCCAACTCCAGTTGACGCGCCACCAGATGCACCCGGACTTCCTGGCAGGCGAACAGATCCAGCTGCTCGTCAGGCTCGATCAGTTGGTAGTTGAACAGGGACCAGGCAGGGCGCGACATCGGGGGCTCCAGATCGGGGGGGCGCCACCTTAGCCGAAAGCCTGCCGCTAGAAAAGCGTCATAGCAGCGGTTTTAGCGTCGGCCAGACATTTTCCAGCAACTTGCCCTGGGCGCCGACCGCCGGATGAAGCTGATCCGCCTGCATCAGTTCCGGGTGGCCACCGATTCCCTCGAGAAAAAACGGCACCAACGGGACACTTTTCTCCTTGGCCAAGGCCCCGTACACCTCGGCAAATGCCGTGGTGTATTTCGGCCCGTAATTAGGTGGCAACTGCATGCCCAACAGCAGCACCTTGGCACCACCGGCCTTGGACTGGTCAATCATCGACGCAAGATTTTGTTTCAATTGCGCGGGCGGCTGGCCGCGCAGACCGTCATTGCCGCCCAACTCGAGGATCACGACATCTGGCTTATGCTCTGCAAGCGCCGCCGGCAGCCGCGCCAGGCCTCCGGCACTGGTGTCGCCGCTGATGGAAGCGTTAACCACTTTATCGTCGAAACCTTCGCTCTTGAGCCGTTGTCCCAACAACGCTACCCACCCTTTGCTGGTATCCAGTCCGAAACCGGCACTGATACTATCCCCAACGATCAGGACTGTACCCGCCGCTGCGTTCTGGGCCATGCACATCAAGGCCAGGCCAGCACTCAAAAACCACATTCGCATCGGATTCTCCATGGGCGCAAGCATTCTCACCGCGCGAAACCTTAGCAAAGTGGTTCCCAGCGCGGAAGGTGAACTGACTATCCTGCACGAACTGAGCCTGGAACTGAACAAGGGCGATAGCCTGGCGATCGTCGGCAGCTCCGGTTCCGGCAAATCCACCCTCCTCGGCCTGCTGGCCGGCCTCGACCTGCCCAGCAGCGGTGAAGTCACCCTCGCCGGCCAGGCCTTGAGCACCCTCGACGAAGACCAGCGCGCGCGCATTCGTGCCGAGCACGTGGGTTTCGTTTTTCAATCGTTTCAGCTGCTCGACAGCCTCAACGCCCTGGAAAACGTCATGCTGCCGCTGGAACTCGACGGTCGCAAAGACGCCCGGGAACGCGCCAGGTACCTGCTGGAGCGCGTCGGCCTGGGCCAACGGCTGACCCACTCGCCACGCCAGCTTTCCGGTGGCGAGCAACAGCGGGTCGCCATCGCCCGGGCCTTTGCCGCCGAGCCGGAGGTGCTGTTTGCCGATGAGCCTACCGGCAACCTCGACAGCCACACCGGCGAGCGCATCAGCGACCTGCTATTCGAGCTCAATAAAGAGAGCGGCACGACCTTGGTGCTGGTCACCCACGACGAGCGCCTGGCCCACCGTTGCCGACGCCTGATCCGCCTTGAAGCCGGCCTGATGGTCGCGCCCCTGGAGCCTTGATGGCACGTATGCCGCTGTTGCGCCTGTTCAGCCTTGCCATGCGCCAATTACTGCGTGACGCCCGCGCCGGCGAATTGCGCGTGTTGTTTTTCGCCTTGCTGGTGGCGGTGACGGCCAGCACGGCCATCGGCTACTTCGGCGCACGCCTCAATGGCGCCATGCTGTTGCGTGCCACCGAGTTTCTCGGTGCCGACCTGGTGCTCGAAGGCAGCTCGCCGGCACGTCCCGAACAAATCAGATCCGGGACCGAACTGGGCCTGGATCACGCGCGCATCGTCGAATTCTCCAGCGTTATCGCCACGGATAACGGCATCCAGCTCTCCAGTATCAAGGCGGTCAACGAGCAGTACCCGTTGCGTGGCGAGCTGAAAAGCGCGACAGAGCCCTTCGGTGCCGAAACCCCGGGAGGCGGCCCAAAACCCGGCGAAGCCTGGGTGGAAGCACGGCTGTTGACGGCGCTGAACCTGAAGGTCGGCGACAGCATCGACGTCGGTATGAAAACCCTGCGACTGGCTCGCATCCTGACCTATGAACCCGACCGCGCCGGCAACTTCTACAGCCTCACGCCTAGGGTGATGATCAACCTTTCGGACCTGGACGCGACCGGTGTGGTGCAGCCCGGCAGCCGCGTAAGCTACCGCGAACTGTGGCGTGCCCCCCAAGGCAGCACGGCGCTGCAAACCTATCGCGACCTGGTCAAGCCGGGCCTTGCCGCCAACCAGCGCCTGCAGGATTCGCGAGACGGCAACCAGCAGATCGGCGGCGCCCTGGGCAAGGCCGAACGTTACTTGAACATGGCCAGCCTGGTGGCGGTGCTGCTGGCCGGCGTGGCCGTGGCGCTGTCGGCCAACCGGTTTGCCAGCCGACGTTTCGACGCCAGTGCACTGCTGCGCTGCCTCGGGTTGTCACGCCGCGAAACGATGGTGTTGTTCAGCCTGCAACTGAGCGTACTGGGCCTATTGGCGAGCCTGACCGGTGCCGTGCTCGGATGGCTGGCGCAATTTGGCCTGTTCTATTTCCTGCACGACCTGTTGCCGGCCGACGTGCCGCCCGGCGGGCTGCTGCCGGCAGTTGCAGGTATCGGCACCGGGCTGGTTGCCCTCGCGGGCTTCGCCCTGCCGCCGTTGGCGGCGCTGGGCCGCGTGCCACCGCTGCGGGTATTGCGCCGTGACATGCTGCCGATACCTTCCAGCACCTGGATGGTGTACGGCGCTGCACTGTTCGCCCTCGGCCTGATCATGTGGCGCCTGAGCCTCGATCTGGTGCTGACCTTTGCGTTGCTGGGCGGCGGCGTGATGGCGGCGCTGATCCTCGGCGGCCTGCTCTTGTTGTTGCTGCAGAGCTTGCGACGGCTATTGGCGCGCGCCTCCCTGCCCTGGCGCCTGGGCTTGGGCCAATTGCTGCGTCACCCATTGGCGGCGGCCGGTCAGTCCCTGGCGTTTGGGCTAATCCTGTTGTCCATGGGCTTGATCGCCCTGTTGCGCGGTGAACTGCTCGACACTTGGCAAAACCAACTGCCCAAGGACGCCCCCAACTATTTCGCCCTGAATATCCTGCCGGCCGACAAGGACGCCTTTGGCGCGCGCCTGCTGGACCTGCAGGCGCAAGCGGCGCCGCTGTATCCGGTGGTGCCGGGCCGGTTGATCAGCATCAATGGCGAACCCGTGCAGCAAATCGTCAGCAAAGACTCCAGCGGTGACCGTGCCGTGCAGCGCGACTTGAGCCTGACCTGGGCGGCCGACCTGCCGCCGGGCAACGTCCTGACCGCAGGTTCCTGGTGGTCGCAGCAACCGGGCGATGAAATCCCTGGGGTGTCGGTAGAAGCCAAGGTCGCCGAAAGCCTGAAGCTCAAGCTGAACGATCACCTGGTGTTCACTATCGGTGGGGAGAATCGCGAAGCGCGGGTCACCAGCCTGCGGACTATCAACTGGGATAACTTCCAGCCCAACTTCTTCATGATCTTCCAGCCGGGCACGTTGAAGGACCTGCCCGCCACCTACCTGACCAGCTTCTACCTGGCGCCTGGGCACGACCAGCAGATCGTCGATCTGTCCCGAACATTCCCGGCAGTCACGATATTGCAGGTCGAAGCCTTGCTGGAGCAGTTGCGCAGCATTCTCGCCCAAGTGACCCTGGCGGTGGAGTACGTATTGCTGTTTGTGTTGGCTGCCGGGATGGCCGTGTTGTTTTCGGGCCTGCAGGCCACGCTGGATGAGCGAATTCGCCAAGGTGCGCTGTTGCGTGCACTGGGCGCCGAGCGCAGGTTGCTGGTCAAGGCTCGGCGGATCGAGTTCGGCTTGCTGGGCGCGGTCAGTGGCCTGCTGGCGGCCCTGGGCACGGAACTGGTGACATGGGTGCTGTACCGCTACGCCTTCGACCTGGTATGGCATCCACATGCGTGGCTGCTACTGCTGCCAGTGATCGGTGCCGTGCTGATCGGCGGTGCCGGTGTATTGGGTACGCGCCGCGCGCTGAATGCCAGCCCGTTGACCGTACTTCGCGAAGGCTGAGACGACCGATGGCCAGCACGCGAAATCGCGTGCCGGCCATCGTCTACTTCACATACTCGATACCGGTAATCCACCAGCACACCTCACCATTCGGTGTCTGCACGATAGCCTCATCGTCGACTTCCTTGCGCAACAGCGCCCGGGCCATGGGTGAGTCGATGGAGATGTAATCCATGCGCTCATAAATTTCGTCATAGCCGACGATTCGAAAACGCTTGGTCTCGCCCTGCTCATTTTCGATATCGACCCAAGCGCCGAAGAACACCTTGCCTTCCTGCTCAGGCATGTACTCCACCACCCGCATGTCTTCCAGACGCTTGCGCAAGTAGCGCACGCGCCGATCAATCTCACGCAGCAGTTTCTTGTTGTATTGGTAATCCGCGTTCTCGCTGCGATCTCCGAGGGAAGCCGCCCAGGTCACCTTGCGGGTGGTATCCGGACGTTTCTCACGCCACAGGTAATCCAGCTCTTTTTTCAGCGCTTCATGACCTTCTTTGGTAATCAGCTTGGTACTCAAACGCTTGCATCCCCAGACAATGTCCAATGGTGCCGATACGCCACGGCATCATGCCTTGGCGTCGGCTGGCTGGGGTTGATAATAAATGAACCCTGAAAAGTAGCCAGACCAGAGAACCCATCGGTTCAACCCTGGCCATCCAAGGCGTGATCCAGCTCAAGGAGCACACCCTGCAGACGCTCACGCATCCCCGACACCTGCGACAGCGCCAGCGCCAACTTCTCAGCCTTCCGGCCAACCTCCAATGTCTGGTTCTGCAACTGCGTGGCGTGCTGCTCCAACTCAACACCCTTTTTATCCAACGCGCTCTGCTCTTGCTCCAGTCGAGCCTGCCACTGCTCCAGTATTTCTTCGCGTTCGATAACGGCGAGTTTCTGTTGTGCCAGCTCCTGGGCGACCTTGGCGAGGCTGGTCAGCGTGCTGTCCACCTCAACCATTGACGCATGTTCCATCTTGGCAGGGAGTTTGTGCGGCGCCGGTTCTCGGGGCTCAAGCCGAGCCGGTGGCGCACTGGGCTCGGCCGGCTCCGGCGCCTGCGTTGTCGCAACGGGAGAGTCCAGGGGTTGTGGCACGACGGGCTCGGAAACAGGCTGCTCGGCGGCCTTGGGTGAAGTCGTGGTTCGGGGTGGCGCAACCATCTGCGACGAGAAGCGAATGGACGGCACGATCAATGAAGCACTTTCGATCACAGGCAATGTGGGCGCGGACATGCCCAAGGTAATGACCTTCATGACCAAGGCTTTCTTGATCATCATTGAATGATGATCCTCAGGCCTCGCAGGTGGCAACTTGCAGCCTTTCAAATCAATGAAATGAAACGGGATCGAAGACTCGAGAACCGCGCCCGTCTTAGTGCCGGAAGCTGCCGCCATCATCAGGATTTGCTTAAAGACTTGCATGGCAACTTGCAGGTCTTCCTTGGACTCCACACCGCCCAGGAAATACCGATCGAGTTTCTTGCGTAACGCCGCGATATAGACCCTCGAGTTACCGGGTTCGATCTCTTCATCCAGGCTATAGACAAGAAAGTTGGAGTCGGTCTGCGCTACGGCAAACCCGCAGAGCAATGCACCGTTGACCGGTGCGTCCTGGCCGCTGCGTTCAAGAACAAGGGTACGTAGAAGCATCATGCTATTCAGGCCTCATTGCGAAAGAGTAAACCTTATATAAACGCCAGATAAACATCCGGCCATTAATAAGCTCGAAACAACGCAATTGTTTCAGCAAGTTATCCAATCTGACGTAGGACTTATCTGATAAACATGTCCCCACGTTCCCAAGTCCAATGTTTAAACGTAACCTTCTTGGCGCTCAACCGTTCATGACGGGCACATGCTCATACGCCTCGCAAAACTTATTCGGTAAACAAATGCTCGAGATAAGCAGCCTGACAAAGCACCTGGGCAAAAGAAACGTCATTACCCAACTCTCGTTTTGCGCCGAACGCCAGGAATGCATAGGCCTGTTCGGGGAGCATGGCGCAGGCAAAACCACACTGCTGAACCTGATATCCGGCGTAATAAAACCCTCTGCCGGGCATATCACTGTCCAAGGGTTCGACACTCAATCGCACCCACTTCAAGCCCGAAAAGCCCTGGGCTATCAACTCCAGGGCGGCCTCAGCCATCAGTCGATGTCGGTCAAAGGCCTGCTAAATTTCATCGCTGACGTGCGAGGTTTCAGCGGCGCTGAAAAACGCAGCCGGGTAGATCGAGCAGCCATGCGCCTGGAATTGTCCCGCGTGCTCAACGCCCCACTCGCCACGCTTTCCATCGGCTTGAAGCGCAAAGTAGCCATCGCCCAAGCGATCCTGCATACACCCGACCTGCTTTTGCTGGATGAACCGATCGAGGGGCTGGCGCCGGATCAATTGCTCAAGTTCAAGACACTTATCCAGTCCCTGGCCGAAGAAATGACGGTCATCATCGCCTCCCGTCATTGCGATGACCTTTCCAATCTCTGCGCGCGCGCGCTGGTTATCGCAGACGGCCATCTTGTGGCCGACACCCCGCTGCCCGATTTGCAGCGCAACTCCCGGCATTACCAAGCCGTCACGCTGGCCGCGCAAACGCCTCTGGATTTACTGGCCCTTGCCGTATTACCCGGCGTCGCTGGCATAGAGGAGGACCGGCACACGCCAGGCACCGTGACTGTTCTCGCCATGCCGGGGCACACCATCTACCCCCCTATAAACGCACTTATCGCCAGCCGCGGCTGGAATATCACGTCACTGAGCCTGGAACCAGGGCGCCTGAACGACGTTGTTCACCGCCTTAGCCACGAGGTATCCCTTTGAAGCTGCTGCCCGTTATTTTCAAGCGTCAACTTGCCAGTTACGCCTGCACGCCAAGCACCTACCTGAGTGTTGCTGCTTTCCTGGTGCTGTGCGCTACGCTGGGGCTGTATACGAGCCCGTGGATGGAACGGGACAGCGGCGACTTGCACGTATTTTTCCAGTTGCACCCCTGGCTCTATCTGCTGCTGATTCCAATGTTATCGACACACCTGTGGGCGGACGAACGCACCACGGGCCTGCGCGACATGATGAAAACACTGCCCATTACGTCAGCAGAACGCGTAATGGGAAAATTTCTGGCCGCGTGGGTCGTGTGTGGTATCGCGTTGATGCTCACGTTTCCTATAGTGATCCTCGCCAACTGTCTCGGCACTGCCGACAACCGTGTTATCAGCTCACAATTTCTGGCCAGTTGGTTACTGGCGGGAAGCTATCTGTCTGTCGGTAGTTTTATTTGCACATTCACGCGCCAACGCCTGGTTATTTTCCTGGTGACGTTGGGTTTATTGCTGACGGCCAGCGGACTTTCTTCTGTCCTGGATGCACTCGAACATCACGCGCCCATCTGGGTGGTAGACAGTTTGATTGCGCTTGACCCCATCTCGCGTTTCGAGACGATCGACAATGGCAAACTGACACTTCGTGACAGTTTGTACTTCATCAGCATGATCCTTGCCTTTCTCTCGGCAACGACGGTCACACTCAACTACAAAACCAGTTGAGAAGGGAAGCAACGTATGCGATCCGTTCTTAGTACGGGCATGACACTGTTGGTCATACTGTTACTGTTCCTCGCGTTTAATCTGGCCTGGGTAAATAACCTGCCTGAGGTACGCTGGGACTTTTCACAGCAAAAAAAACACACTTTGTCGCCCTCGGTGCAACACTTGCTCGCGACAGTGGAACATCCGCTGGATTTGTATTACTTCAACTCAAGCCATGATCCAAACAGAAGCCAGGCATTAAAGCGCTACGGTGAACGCGTCGAAGACTTGCTCAATGAGTTCGAAAAAGCGTCAAAGGGCATGATTAACCTGCACGTTATTGATCCGGCACCTTATTCAGAAGATGCCTACAAAGCCGGCTTATTCGGCCTGGATGACAAGCAGGGTTTCATGGGCCTTATCGGTACCCGTGCCGGCCAGACCGCACAACGTATCGATGTATTCAGCCGCGATGACGAGCCACTGCTTGAATATGAAATCAGCCACCTGATCTACAAGTTGATGCACCCCGAACCGCCCACCATTGGCGTGCTGACGGGGCTGGCGCTGAATTAGTCTGCCGGCCGAGTGATGGCGCAGATGCATCAACATTTCAACCTTGTGAGCCTGGCATCAAGCACCTCCAAGGTGCCTGAATCGATCGGAACGCTGATGGTCGTGCACCCGCGCGCACTGCCCGAACACACCTTGTATGCGATTGAACAGTTTGTATTGAGGGGCGGCAAACTGATGATCTTCATTGATCCCGTGAGCGCGTTGGATGGGAAAACGCCATCGGCGGACTCCCGGCTCGACGGGCTACTTGCCGCGTGGGGCATACAGATGCCGACGGACAAACTACTGGTCGATCATCTCTATACCCTATCGTCTTCGCTCAGCCCTGAGGCGCCGGCATTACGCCTCGCAGCCAGGTTGAACCTGCCACGGCAAGCGATGACAGCCAACGATGTGAGCACCTGGAAACTGAATGCTGTTGTCGTATCAAGCAGCGGCGCACTTTCGCGCGTCAGGAAAGGCCGTACGACGCTGACGCCTCTGCTGCAAAGCTCCAGGCAGTCCGCATTAATGGACACTGACCGGGTTGCAGCGGCGCCTGCATTCGACTCACTCATCGACTGGACGACTCCCGGACAACGCCAGGTGATAGCGGCCCGCATCGATGGCCCTGCCTACTCCGCATTTCCAGAGGGTGTCAGTGGACAGCCCCCTGGTTTGCAAAAAGCCGCACACATCCAGGTGGTGGTGGTCGCCGACACGGATTTGCTGATGGATTCTGTCATCAGTTCGGCGCCCAACAACAACGTGCTGTTTGTCTTGAATACATTGGATAACCTGGCTGCCCCCGACATTCTCGCGAGCGTTCAACCCCGTGCGATGGCGAGCGATGCCCCCCAGGCACTGGAACAAATGCGCGAGGCCGCCGCACAGGCCTATACGCAAAAGGCGGGAGAACTGCAAAAACGGCTTGAGCAAACCGAACAGGAGTGGCAACGATTGAACCCGCCGAGAATAGATTTCGGCACACAAGCGGTGGATACCAATACCCAGTTGCAAGCGCTCAACAAGGAGCGCCTGCGACTGCCCATGGAGTTGCAAGCACTCAAGGCCCAGGCTTACGCCTCGGTGCATCGCATGGAACGAAACCTGAAACTGCTGATGATCGGCGCGGTACCGCTGCCGTTATGCTTGATCGCCTGGGCAGTTTTTGTGTACCACCGGCGGCGGCGAGCAGTCGTTGCTAAAGCCTTCCACTGACGCCTTAACGACGCGCAATCAAGCCTTGCCGGGCAATGCGCGTCAGTTGGCGAATCACCTCGTCGGCATCGCCGGCACTTGGCGCCTGAATAACCGCAAGATCAAAGCTGTTGCTGGCAAAGCGGGCCAGTGAGTCGCCATCTTCCACAAACTGGATCAGGAAGGCCGAAGGCCGCCCCGTGCGACGCGGCCAACCGTCCAGATAACGCAACAGCGTTGGCTGGTGCTTGCCGCCCAGCAGAATTCTCGGATTACGTTGAGTCAGGCCCGCAGTAATCGGGGCCAGGCGTATGAGGGGGCGTAGTGCATTCATCGTGTCGTGTCTCTGCCTCAAAAGTCTGCGGGCAGGTGAGAGGCAACACCGAACCAGCGCTTTAGCGGTATTTCGAAGCCTGACGCGGAATAAGCGCAGGCTTCTGTCGGGCTGCAATGAGTCCCAGTGGCGCCCCGCAATTAGCTGTTTAAATCGGCGCATGAGCAGCATCCTAGAGAAGCCGATGGGGCGGTGTCAAGAATCGCGAGCAACGAAAAAACCCGCTCATGGCGGGCTTTTTCAAGGTGCGTCGTGGGTATCAGTTGGCGATGGCACGGTCGACTGACAGTTTGCCAGCGCCTTCCAGCAAGACCGCAAGCGCGCCGCCGAGCAAGGCCAATGCAAACTCATAACCGTTGTTCGCCATGAACAGCCCGTTGTGGATGTGCACCGAGAAAATCGCCACCAGCGACAGGAAGGTCAGGCCCAATGCGGCCGGGCGCGCCAGCAAACCGATGATCAATGCCAGCCCGGCGAAGAACTCCGTACCGCCTGACAGCACCGCCATCAAGGTACCCGGTGTCAGGCCGAGGCTTTCCATATACTGCGCAGTACCCGCCAGGCCGTAGCCACCAAACCAGCCAAAGAGTTTTTGCGAGCCGTGTGCCGCGAAAATGATACCGACGAAAATTCGCAGGATGGTCAGGCCGTAACCGGCGCGGGTGGACAGGATGCGGTTGATCATTGGGCTCATGCAGATAATCCTTTTCAAAGTAGGGGTTGGTTGGCCGCTATATTAATCGAATTAAACAATGATAAAAGCCGAAAAAATGCCTAATACTTATCGATAAAAACGATTATTTTCGCGAGGCAATCTTCGGTGTCGACGGTTCCAGGGACCCGCGCTCCCGATCAAACGCCAAGTAGTACTTGTTCACGCTATTAACATAGCTGACGCCACCCATTCCCACCTGCTCCATGGCAATACGTTCAACCTGGAAGAACCACTGATTGGGGTTCAACCCCCGGCGGCGTGCCTCCGCACGCATGCCCTGCACACGCTCCGGCCCCATGTTGTAAGCCGCCAGCACAAAGGCCATGCGTTCACGCTCGTTCAGTTTTGGGCTGGCAAAGAATTTGCGGCGAATCATCGCCAGGTAACGCGCGCCAGCCTGCACGTTGCTGTCGAGGCTCTCGATATTATTGACGCCCACCCGCTGCGCCGCGGAGGGCGTGATCTGCATCAGGCCGGTAGGTCCGCCACTGCTGCGCGCGCCGGGGTCAAAGGCCGACTCCTTGAACGCCAGTGCCGCCAGGTTCAACCAGTCCATGCCCTGCTCACGGGCGTGTTTTTGCAGGACCGGGCGCAGCTTTTCCAGACGCTGGCGATCGGCGCGTGCCAGGGGGTTACGCACTTGATAGAGGCGTCGGTAGATACGCTGGAACGCCACGTCCTGGTCGGAGGGCGTGCGATAAGACTTGAGGAACCGATCAATACTGGCCCGTAGCATCGAGGCATCCTGGCGCACGAACCAGTACTCATCGCCCGGCTCGCTGATCGCCACCTGCCGATCAAAGCGCAACTTGGGCAGGATTTTCGACCAACGCTCGGCAATCGGTTTTTCGACAATGGTGAGGTGGAAGATGCCGGCCTGGACCATCTCCAATACATCTTCCACGGCCAATGTCGGGTCGACCCACTCCACCTTCACCGGCGGCTGCTTGTGCAGGGCCAGTTTCTGGTTAACCTGATTAATCGCGTCCGCCGCCGCACTGCCGGTGGTCAGCGCCAGGGTACGCCCGGACAGTTGCTCCAGCTTGGTAAACCGCCGCTCGCCCTTGACGCCCACCAGCCACAACGGCACATCGCTGGCAATCGGATCGCTGGTGCTGATTTTGTGCGCGGCCTTCACATCGAGCAATTCACCCGGCGCCACCAGGTCACCTTCGCCACGCGCCAGCGCGCCGAGCAGTTGATCCTTGGCCTTGGGAATAATCTTGAGGTTGATTTCTTCACCGTCACGGGCGTGGCCGTTCAGGTATTGCTCGAAGGCCCGCAGGCGATGGTATTCGACACCGATGGCCTGGCCCTGGACCTCACCGGAACTGTTGCGGCTCTGGTTGACCAACACACGCAGGGTGCGGCTGGAGCGAATTTGCGCCAGGTCACGTACCTTGCCGGGCTTGGTCACTTCCAGCGGCCCATCCAGACGTGCGACCGCCGCCATGGGCAGCAGTAACGTCAGGCACAACACAAGCAACGCCGAGGGTCGGATCATCCGCTCTCCGGAAAGAATACTGGCCAGCCTCTTCGCGAAAGGCGAAGGGCTGGAGGTCAGAAACAGAGCGCTTTATGCGCTGGCAAGGCACGCAACGGCGGCATGGTAGAAGGCGTGTTACCCACCACAATGTCGCTTGCGACGTTCAAAGACAGCTATAACTCGTTGTAGTTCTTAGTTTTTCTTATAAATCTACAGCTCTGATATGCTTTCCGGCCGCAGGCGGAGATAGCACCATGCAACTCATTGATATCGGCGTCAACCTGACCAACCCCTGTTTCGACGAGAGGCACCAGGCCGTTCTCGACCGCGCCTATGCCGCCGGCGTGGAACAATTGGTGCTCACCGGCACCAGTGTCGACGGCAGCGAACAGGCCCTGGAACTGTGCGTAAAACTTGATCAAAGCGGCCAACGTCTGTTCAGCACCGCTGGCATCCACCCGCACTCGGCCAGTGACTGGAACGGCGACAGCGCTCAGCGCTTGCGCGCACTACTCAGCGAAAACCGCGTGCGTGCGGTGGGTGAATGCGGGCTGGATTTCAACCGGGATTTTTCCCCGCGGCCCCAGCAGGAAAAAGTCCTCGAAGAACACCTGGCGCTGGCCGTCGAGCTGAAGTTGCCAGTGTTTCTCCACGAGCGCGACGCCAACCAGCGCCTGCTGGAAATTCTCAAGGGCTACCGCGACCACCTGACGGCTGCCGTGGTGCATTGCTTTACCGGCGAACAACACGCGTTGTTCAGCTACCTCGACCTCGACTTGCACATCGGCATCACCGGTTGGATCTGCGACGAGCGCCGTGGGGCTCACCTGCATCCGCTGGTCAGGGAAATTCCCCGGGGCCGTCTGATGCTCGAAAGCGATGCGCCCTACCTGCTGCCGCGCACCCTGCGCCCCAAGCCGAAAAATGGCCGCAATGAACCGGCCTACTTGCCTGAAGTGCTGCGTGAAGTCGCCCTGCACCGCAACGAAACCATCGAAGACCTGGCCGAGCACAGCAGCGCGTGCTCGCGCGCATTTTTTGGCTTGCCCCACGTCGGTTGATGCGGCGCATTGACCCATGTCAAAACCGATTGCCTGAGTAGCGGCACAATAATGGCACCTTGCCAATACTGTTTCCGCTATCAGAGAAAACCTTCCATGGGTGCCTGGCTTAGCAATATCTCGCTGAAATACAAATTCTGGGCGGTCAACGCGGTCGCTTTCATCACCACATTGCTGCTGGTGCTGTACGCCGTGCAGCTCGAACAACAGGCACGCAACGCGGCGTCCCAAGCCTCGGCCCAGGCGCAGGCGCGATTGCTCGGCAGCTGGCCGGCCGACAAGGCGCTGCCTGAGGGCGAGCACTGGTTGACGTTTGCCCGTGGCCAAATCCCGCAGTTGGCCGATCAGGACCTGTCAGCCCTGAGCACAGCCAGTGGCTGGGTCGAGCTGAATCACCTGCCCTTGCTGGGTGAAAACCCGCTGATCGGCGCTGAAGTCATTGCACGCGCCGATGGGCGACAGATCGCCGTGCTGGCCTATGGGCAGAGCCTGAGCCAGGTATTCGCCGAACGCTTCGCCAACTACGCCGTGGCCGTGCTGATCCTGATGCTGGCGATGCTCGGCGCCTCGCAGTTGCTGATCCGCTTCCTGCTCAGCCAACTCAATACCCTCAAGGACGTGATGCTGCACGTCGAGAAGACCGGCGATTTGTCGGCCCGCGTGCCCCTGGCCTGCACAGATGAAGTCGGCCAAATGGCCAGTGCATTCAACGCCATGCAAGCCGGCTACCAGCGGGTGGTCAACACCGTGGCGCGCACCGCCCGGCAACTCGATGAAGGTGCCGCTCGCCTGGCCAGCAGCATGAACGAGGTGCAACACGGCATGCTCGGCCAGCAAAGCGAAACCGACCAGGCCGCCACCGCGATCAACGAGATGACCGCCACCGTCTACCATATCGCCCAACACGCCGGCGCCACGCGCGACCTGTCACAGACCGCCGACACCCTGGCGGGCAGCGGCCGGGAAGTGGTCGACCGGGTACAACGTTCGATTGCCGGGCTGTCCACCGGCGTGCAACAGACCGCCGAAATGATTCAGAAACTCGCCGAAGACAGCCAGAAAATCAACGGCGTAGTCAGCGTGATCCATAGCATCGCCGAACAGACCAACCTGCTCGCCCTCAACGCCGCCATCGAAGCCGCCCGTGCCGGTGAAATGGGCCGTGGTTTTGCCGTGGTCGCCGATGAAGTGCGCAACCTGGCCAAACGCGTGCAAACCTCCACAGACGAAATCACCCGCATGGTGTCAGCCCTGCAATCGGGCACCCGCGACGCCGTGGACTTCATGCAGGAAAGCTCACTCAAGGCCGACGATTGCGTGCAACAGGCCCAGGAAGCCGGCGCGGCGCTCGCCGAAATCACCGGTGCCGTGGCGCAGATGCGCGAAAGTAACACCCAGATTGCCGTCGCCGCCGAACAGCAAAGCCATGTCGCCGAAGAGATGAACCGCGCAGTGGTGAGCATTCGTGATGTGACGGAGAACACGGTGCAGCAGACCGTGGGCTCGGCCACTACCAGCAATGAACTGGCGACGCTGGCCGGGGAGTTGAGCAAGGCGATCGGGCAGTTGAAGTTGTAGCTGAACAAGGCTGGCTATGGCCCCCATAGCGAGTCTTGATTCGCCGCCCCACCCGCCTGCGACCTAAACTTTGTCCATGTTGTTTCAACGGACAGAGGATTAATCATCATGGGCAAACGTCATCCTAACTTCCCCGCCTGGCAATGGCGCAATCAGCCACAAAGCCTTCAACACCCGACCAACCTGGGGCTGCAGTTGATTGCCGTACCGCTGCTGATCATCGGTTTTCTGTCGATGGCCTCCGGTGTATTCAGCCTCAGCCTGGCCAGTTTTGCCGTCGGCGTTATCGGTGTGTTGGCCGGCGTTGCGCTGCAACGCCACGGGCGCAAGCTGGAAGCTCAGGGTAGCCAGCGGTTCTGAGGCTCAGGCGAAGACCACCACGGTCTGGCGGCTGATGGCGATCAACTCGCCGGTCGGGCTCCAGAGTGCGGCGGCGGCATGGCCGTAGCCGTCGCGGGCGTGCTCGATGTTGACGTAATACTGGCACCAGTCGAGGGTGGTCAGGTCTTGAAGCGGCTGGATAAATTCGATGGTCCAGGTCAGCGTGCTGCCGGGCGCCGGTGCGGACAGGTGTGGCAGCAAGGCCGGTGGCCAGGCATCGACCAGGGCGAGGATGTGCGACTCGGTAAGGGGCTCTTCCTTCACGTCGCCGCGCAAACGCACCCAGCCGCCCATGTCGCGGGATTTATTACCGGTAAACGGCAGCCCGCCGACACTCCAGCGCATTGCCAGGTGCCGCATGAATTCGGGGGTGACGCCCTTGATGTAGGGCAACTCCTGGCATTCATCCCAGTGCTTGAACGTCGGTGGGGGCTCACTCGCCACATCAATCTGCGACTCGCGTGCCGCGCCAAAGCTGGCCTGTACCAGCGTTGCAACCTCACCATTCTGCACCACACGGCCGAGTAGCTGACTCACGGCCTTGCCTTCGCGCAGGACTTCAACGTGATAACTGGCAGGCACCTGCGGCGCGACCGGACCGACAAAGGTCACGGCCAGTGAGCGTAAAGGGCGATCGGCCGGCACTTGGGCGCGCAAGGCTTCGTATTGCAAGGCGGCGACAAGGCCACCAAAGGTCGCGCGACCCTGGGCCCATTCGGCGGGGATAGTCACATCCAGCGGATTGTTACGGGCGGCGTCGAGCAAATCACTAAAGCGCATGGCGACCTCACATCAAGAAAACCGATGGGGGAATCTTAACCACCGGGCTGGCAAGGTACAGCGCCTATTCCGGCCAAAAACCGGACCCGCCTAGAAACAATCCGCACTGAGTTTGTCGAGCACCCGATCCGCCTGCCCTTCAGCCGTGGCCATGGTGCGATGCCACACTGCGACACACGGCTGCAAGTCGGGCTGATGTTCGGCCTGGGCCAACCACTGCCAGCAATCGTGCCAATCACCCAGGGCGCCTTGGGCTTGCTTGAGGCGCGACATCGCTTTGGCCGGGAGTTTGTCCAGCTCGGGGTAGGCCTCGGCTGCGTAGCGTACGCGCTTGATCAGCAACCGCAGGCGATGGCGATCATGGCTTGGGTCTTTCAGGGCTTTATCGAGTGCGTGCCATTGCTTGCCCAGCCGCTTTTCGATGCTCGGGCGCAGGCCTTTGAGCAGCTTCTGGTGCTGGGAGGCGCGGATAAAACGTGGGAAGGCATCAAGGATCAGCAGCAGGTGCGCGAGTTCCGGGCTTTGCGCCACGTGGCGATAGGCATCGGGTTGCAGGCGCAGGCGTCGGTCGGCAGCCGCGTGATGACCGTGCTGGTGAAGATACGCCGCCAGAACCTCTCGGTCGCGTAGCGGCGTGGTCATTTGGCCGACCGTGCCGGCGGCCAATTCAAGCTGTTCGACACCCGGCAGGCCACGCAAAGGCCGCAGCAAACTGCGCAGGCGCCGCACGGTGGTGCGCAGGTCGTGCAAGGCTTCATCGTCGGTGACGGCGGCGAGGCGAGCCTGGCAGCTCAGTAACCCTACTTCCAGGCCAATGACCTGAGCGACTAACTGATCAACCAAAGCTGACATCCCTTCCTCCCTTGACCATTAAGACCCTGCTTGCCGCTTACGGGTTAACGCCCGGCGCGCGACTCACGGATATAGAACCGCGCTTTCTCGGCCTTGTTGGAGCACCCTTCAAACGCTTCGAATTGCTGTTGGGTCTTGGCGCCCGTCAACAATGACAAAGCCTTAGAGTAGCTCACAGTCCCGGCAAAACCTTCGGCCTTGGCCAAATCCAACTCATGCCACGCCGCGTCCAATTGCGTGCCACAACTGTCGCGGTACGCGGTTTTCCCGGCACAACCGGCCAGGGCCAACACGATCACAGGCACACACATCCAGGCTTTCATCAATGACACCTCAAATAAAGAAAAACAGTCGTACGGTGTAGACGTTGCCTACAAGGAAAAGTGCCTTGTACGGGCACCTGAAACCAAAAGTGATGATAGCCAGAGCATACCCGAGCGCCCCGACTATTCCGGAAAATTATTGCGTGTGTCGACGAAGATTGAAGCACTGACCTTGATGGGTGCATTGTGGGCAACTGTTTTACGAAGGATCAGGTCATGAAGAAACGTGTTGCCTTGGTACTGGGCTCCGGCGGCGCCCGGGGTTACGCCCATATCGGTGTGATCGAGGAAATCGAACGGCGCGGCTACGACATCGCCTGTATCGCCGGTTGCTCGATGGGGGCGGTGGTGGGCGGGATCTATGCCGCCGGCAAGCTCGATGAGTACCGAAACTGGATCGAGAGCCTCGACTACCTGGACGTGCTGCGCCTGGTGGACGTGAGTTTTCGGCTGGGCGCGATCCGCGGCGAGAAAGTCTTCGGGCAAATCCGCAAGATTGTCGGCGAGATCAATATCGAAGAGCTGCGCATTCCTTACACCGCCGTTGCCACGGACCTGACCAACCAACAGGAAATCTGGTTCCAGGAAGGCTGCCTGCACCAGGCCATGCGCGCTTCGGCGGCGATTCCAAGCCTGTTCACGCCGGTGATGCAAGGTAACCGCATGCTGGTGGACGGCGGCCTGCTCAACCCGCTGCCAATTGTGCCGGTGGTGTCGAGCCATTGCGACTTGATCATCGCCGTCAACCTCAACGCCACCAACCAAAAACACTACCAATTGCCGGTGATCCAGCGCCCGCCCGCGTTCAAGAGTCGCTTCAACAGCTTGGCCAAGTCATTGGGCTCACACCTGCCGTTTCGACGCAAACAAGCCGAACAATTAATGAAGCTGGAGCAGGAGGCATTGCAGGCCCAGACGGCAGAGATCAACCCGTGGCTGGAATCGGCCGAGCCCGAATCCCAGCAACCCGCCGCCGCGCCGGAAAAGGCCGGGGCGCCAAAGTCGGCGACCGGCTCGTTCATCATCGACAACGTTGGCCCGGCGTCGCTGCTGGACCTGATCAACCAGAGCTTCGAGGTGATGCAAACGTCGCTGGCGCAGTACAAGATCGCCGGCTACCCGCCGGATGTGCTGATCAACGTGCCGAAGCGCGTGTGCCGGTTTTTCGAGTTCTACAAGGCGCCGGAGTTGATCGCTTTGGGGCGGGAAATCGCCAGGGATACGTTGGACAAGTATGAAAGTGAGCAGGGTTGAAAGAGAGGGTGTGGCTGATGGCCCCTTCGCGAGCAAGCCCGCTCCCACATTTGTCCGCATTCCAAAGGTGGAACTCGATCGAATGGGGGAGCGGGCTTGCTCGCGAAGGGGCCAGTTCAGGCGCCGCTCAACTCAGGCATTTAACAACCGATACCCCACACCCGCCTCGGTCACGATAAACCGCGGCTGAGTCGGGTCGTCCGCCAGCTTCTGGCGCAAGTGGCCGACGACGATGCGCAGATAGTGGCTGTCTTCGGTGTGGGTCGGCCCCCAGATATCCTTGAGCAGTTGCTGCTGGGTAATCACCCGCCCGGGATGCCGCGCCAATTGCGCCAGCACCGCATACTCCTTGCGGGTCAGCGCCACTTCGACGCCGTCCAGCAGGACGCGGCGATAAGCCAGGTCCACCGTCAACGGGCCGAAACTCAAGGCGGCTTCCTGGGCTTCTCCCGCCGGGGCCTGACGCAGCAATGCACGCACGCGGGCGAGAAACTCCTGGATCCCGAAGGGTTTGGTCACGTAGTCATTGGCGCCGCTATCGAGGGCTTCGACTTTCTGCACTTCACTGGCGCGCACCGACAGCACCAACACCGGCACCGTCGACCACTCGCGAAACTCGCGCAACACTTGCTGGCCGTCCATGTCGGGCAAGCCAAGGTCGAGCACCAGCAAATCCGGTTTGCTCAATGCCGCTTGGGCCAGGCCTTCGTTGCCGGTGCCGGCCTCGATCACCTTGTAGCCCTGGGAGGCCAGGCTGATCCGCAAGAACTTGCGGATCTGCGGTTCGTCATCAATGACTAAAATCGTCGCGGTCTGGCTCATGGTGTCCAATCAAAATCCGTGGAGAAAAGAGGGTAGCTCAAGGCTCGCGTTCCAGGCCAGGCTGTGTCGGCAATGGCAGGAACAAAGTGATGCAGGTGCCCCGCCCTTCAATGCCCTCGGCGACGCTGATACGGCCGCCGTGGGCGCCGACCATGCCCTGGCAGATCGCCAGGCCGAGGCCCGTGCCCTGCCCGCCACGATCACCGCGGGCGGCGGTGTAGAACATATCGAAAATCTTGGCGCGCTCGTCTTCGGGAATTCCGGGGCCCTCATCGGCCACCGCAAAAAACAGCTGGTTGTCCGACACACCAGCAGTCACGTCCAAACGTCCCTGGGGCGGAGAGAAACGCGCGGCGTTTTCCAGCACATTGACCAGCGCTTGCTCGATCAACGCGGCGTGCACATACAGCAACGGCAACTCCGCCGGCACGTCGGTTTTCACCTGCAAAGGCGCCAGCACCGCGCGCAAACGGCCAAGCGCACTGCCGACAATATCGCCGGGCGAAACCCAATCACGCGCCAGCTTCAGGGCGCCGTGGCCCAGGCGCGTCATGTCCAGCAGGTTCTGGATATAGCGGTCCAGGCGCTCGGCTTCATCGCGAGTGCCTTCGAGCAATTCGCGGCGATCTTCCAGGGGAATGGCCTCGCCGAGGGCCAACAGACTGTCGATGCTGCCACGCATGGACGTCAACGGTGTGCGCAAATCGTGGGACACCGAGGCCAGCAAGGCGCTGCGCAGTTGCTCGGTCTCGCCGTGCAGGCGCGCGGACTCCAGCTCCTGCGCCAATTGCGCGCGTGCCAAGGCCTGAGCCAGCGGTTGGCTCAGTGCCGTCAGCAGACGACGGCGTTGGCCGCTTAATTCCAGGCCCGGTTTGGGGCTCACACCGAGCAAGCCCAATGGCCCCTCCTCACCCGACAGCGGCCACCACCACCAACGCCCAAACGGCAATGTGCCGGTGCCCATGCCAGCCGGCTGATCATGCTGCCAGGCCCAATCGGCGGCGGCGCGTTCGGACTCCGTGAGGTTCAACGGCGAACCCGTCTCGACCTTCCAGCCGCCCTGGCCGTCGCGATTGACCAGGCACAGGTCCAGATCGCTCCAGCCTTCCAAATGATGGGCCGCCGCACTGATTACCGCCTGACGGTCGGTAGCGGCGGTGAGTTTGCGCGACAGGTCGAGCAGCTCGCTGGTTTCTTCCTGGGTATCGCGCAGGGCTTGCAACTGCCGACGCTGGCGCGCGGCCAGATTGCCGGTCAACGCGGCCATCAGCAGGAAGAACAGCAGGGTCAACACATCCTCTTCACGCTGAATGGCAAAGGAAAAATTCGGCGGGATAAACAGAAAGTCGTACGTCAGGAACGACAGCGCCGCACACACCAGGGACGGCCCCAGGCTGCTGCGCACGCCGACCAGCAATACCGCCGCGAGAAATACCAGAGAGATATTCGGCAGCGGCAGCACGCTGGCCACCGCCCAGGCCACCGCGGCCGCCACCACGGTCGCCACCACCGCCAGGCCGTAGTCGAACCACACCAACCCACGCACATCCGGCATGCGCGGGGGCGCGGGCATGTCGTCGCTGTCGAGGACGTTGATTTCCAAGCCACGCGCATTTCGCAGCAAACGCGCCGCCAGCCCGCCGCCAAACAAACGACGCCGCCAGCGCATACGCGACTGCCCCACCAATAACAGGCTGGCACGGCGTTCGGCGGCATGCTGGATCAGTGTCTTCGCCACCTCCCCCGCCCGCAGCAGTACCACTTCCCCGCCAAGCCGCTCGGCGAGTTGCTGCGCGTTTTGCAGGCGCAGGCGCGATTGTTCATCTCGCGCACGGCCGTTATCGATATGCACCAGGCTCCACGGCAAATGCCGACGCTGGGCGACACGGCTGGCGTGACGCACCAGGCGTTCGGCCTGCGCATCGCCATCAATCCCGACCAGCAAGCGGCCACGTACCGCCGGCGCAGCCTGGCCGAGTTGGCGATAACCCTGGGCCAAATCGTCGTCGACGTGGGCCGCGGCGGTCTGCATGGCCAACTCACGCAACGCCATGAGATTGGTCTGGGTGAAAAACGCGTCGATGGCCGCGCGGGCCTGTTCCGGTACATACACCTTGCCGTCGCGCAGGCGCTCGAGCAGCTCGCGCGATGGCAGGTCGATCAGCAACAGTTCGTCTGCTTCTTGCAGCACCCAGTCCGGCAGGGTTTCGCGCACTTGTACGCCGGTGATGCCGCGCACCTGATCGTTGAGGCTTTCCAGGTGCTGGACGTTGACCGTGGTGAACACGTTGATGCCGGCGGCGAGCAGTTCCTGGATGTCTTGCCAACGCTTTTCATGGCGGCTGCCGGGGGCGTTGCTGTGGGCCAGTTCGTCGACCAGCACCAGTTTGGGCTTGGCGGCGAGCAGGCCGTCGAGGTCCATTTCTTCGAGCATCACGCCACGGTATTCACTGCGCAGCAACGCTTGTTGCGGCAGGCCGCTGAGCAACGCTTCGGTCTCGGCGCGGCCATGGGTTTCAACCACTCCGGCGACCAGGCGCACGCCCTGGCGCAGTTGGGTGTGCGCGGCCTGGAGCATGGCGTAGGTCTTGCCCACACCCGGCGCGGCGCCGAGGAAGACTTTGAGCCGGCCACGGCCGTCCCGTGGCAGGTCGGCTAACAGGGCATCGGCGCGGCCGGAGTCGCTCATGCGCAGGGGTTCCTTCAGGTGTTCATGGGGAGTCTGTCAGGCCCTCATCGCGGGCAAGCCCGGCTCCCACAGGGGACTGTATTCCAACTGTGGGAGCGGGCTTGCCCGCGATGGCGGCACCACGGCTTACAATCTTTCCAGCGCCATGTTCAGCGCCAGTACGTTCACCACCGGCGGCCCTACCAGCGGGCTTTCGATGTGTTCATCAAGCAAGCGTTGCAGGGTCGACACCGGCACATTCCGGGCAGCCGCTACGCGTGCCAGTTGATAGGCAATTGCCTGTGGTGGCAAGTGTGGATCAAGACCGCTGCCGGAGGTAGTCAGTGATGCAAGAGGCACCGGCCCCTGCCCTGCCACCAACTGTTTATTCGCATCATCAAAGATGCGCGTTGCCAACGCCGGGTTGCTTGGGCCGAGGTTACTCGCGCTGCTGGAAACCGTCGCAAACGCGCCCGCCGATGGGCGCGGATGGAACCAGCCGTCACCGGTAAAATCTTGGGCAATCAGGCTTGAGCCGCGCACTTTGCCGTCGGCATCACGCACCAGGCTGCCGTTGGCCTGATCAGGAAAGGCAACTTGTGCGACACCGGTCACGACCAGTGGGTAAGCGACGCCGGTGATCAGGGTCATGAGTACCAGCAGGCTCAGGGCCGGGCGGATCATGGTGGACATTTCAAATTCCTCACGTGAGTCATTGCAACCTGTGGGCACCAGCCTGGCACCCACAGGAATCGGGTCAAACCAGGTGCAGCGCCGTCAGCAGCATGTCGATCGCCTTGATGCCCACGAACGGCACCAGGATCCCGCCCAGCCCGTAGATCAGCAGGTTGCGACGCAGCAACGCCGCCGCACTCGCCGCCTGTACGCGCACACCGCGCAACGCCAGGGGAATCAGCACCACGATGATCAGGGCGTTGAACACGATGGCCGAGAGAATCGCGCTCTGCGGGCTCTGCAAGTGCATCACGTTGAGCACGCCCAGTTGCGGGTAGATCGAGGCGAACAGCGCCGGCAGGATCGCGAAGTATTTGGCCACGTCGTTGGCGATGGAAAAGGTCGTCAACGCGCCGCGAGTCACCAGCAACTCCTTGCCGATCTGCACCACGTCCAGCAGCTTGGTCGGGTCGCTGTCAAGGTCGACCATGTTGGCGGCTTCGCGAGCAGCCTGAGTACCATCATTCATTGCCATGCCGACGTCGGCCTGGGCCAGTGCCGGCGCATCGTTGGCACCGTCGCCGCACATCGCAACCAGGCGACCGTCGTTTTGCTCATGACGAATGCGCGCGAGTTTTTTCTCAGGGGTGGCTTCAGCCAGCACGTCATCCACACCGGCTTCAGCGGCAATCGCGGCAGCGGTCAGCGGGTTGTCGCCCGTCACCATCACGGTGCGAATCCCCAGTTTGCGCAGTTCGGCGAAACGTTCGCGGATGCCGGGTTTGACCACGTCCTTCAAATGGATCGCACCGAGCAATTTGCCATCGGCGCACACCAGCAACGGCGTGCCGCCGCTCTGGGCGATCTTGTCGATTTCCCGCGACAGTGCCGGTTGCAGGTCGCGGCGTTGTTGGCCGATAAACGCCAGCAGCGAATCGACGGCGCCTTTACGGAACACACGGCCCTGATAGTCGACACCGGACAGGCGCGTTTCAGCACTGAACGGCACGGAGGTCAGTTGGTCCAGGGTAGGCTCGGCCTGCGGGTGCAAGGCACGCAGGTATTCGACGATGGATTTACCTTCCGCCGTGTCATCCGCCAGGGACGCCAGCAGCGCCCCTTCAGCCAAGTCCCGGCCACTGACGCCGGGCGCCGCGATTACTGCGGCACAGCGACGGTTACCGAAGGTAATGGTGCCGGTCTTGTCCAGCAACAACACATGCACGTCACCCGCCGCTTCCACGGCACGCCCGGACTTGGCGATCACATTGAGGCGTACCAGCCGGTCCATACCGGCGATACCGATGGCTGATAACAGGCCGCCGATGGTGGTAGGAATCAGCGTCACCAGCAGTGCGACCAGGAACACCAGCGGCAAGCTGCCATTGGCGAAGTGAGCGAACGGCTGCAGCGTGACCACCACCAGCAGGAAGATCAGCGTCAGGCCGATCAGCAGGATATCCAGCGCGACTTCGTTGGGGGTTTTCTGGCGTTTGGCGCCTTCCACCAGGGCGATCATGCGGTCCAGCGTGGACTCGCCCGGGTTGACGGTGATGCGCACCAGCAACCAGTCCGAGACCAGCCGTGTGTTGCCGGTGACGGCCGAACGGTCACCGCCGGACTCGCGGATCACCGGCGCGGATTCGCCGGTAATCGCCGCTTCGTTGACTGCGGCGATACCTTCGATAACCTCACCGTCACCGGGGATCATTTCCCCGGCGGCGACGCGTACCACGTCGCCTTTACGCAGGCTGGTGGCCGGTACGACCTTGAAGCTGCCGTCGGCTTCCTTGCGGCGCGCGCTGAGGCCTTCGCTGCCGGCTTTAAGGCTGTCGGCGCGGGCCTTGCCACGACCTTCGGCCAAGGCTTCGGCGAAGTTGGCGAACAGCACGGTGAACCACAGCCACACGGCGATTTGCACGGCGACGAAGGTCGGCACACTGGTGTCAGGCACAAAGCACAGCACGGTGGTCAGCATGGCGGTCAATTCGACCACCAGCATTACTGGCGAGCGTTGCAGTTGGCGCGGGTCCAGCTTGACGAAAGCCTGGACCAGCGCCGGGCGCCACAGGGCCGACATGGCGGTTTTTGGCGACTCCTGAGTGTTCACGGGAGTGGCATTTTTTGCAGGCATATTCATTTTCATATCCCCTTAGAAGCCCATGCTCAGATGTTCAGCAATTGGGCCCAGTGCCAGCGTCGGCAGGAAGGTCAGGCCGCCCACCAGCAAAATGGTCACGGTCAACAGGGTCACGAACAGCGGGCCATGGGTCGGGAAGCTGTTCTGGCCAATCGGTGCGGTCTTCTTCATCGCCAGGCTGCCGGCCAGGGCCAGTACCGGGAGGATGTAGCCGAAGCGGCCGATCAACATACCCAGTGACATCATCAGGTTGTGGAACGTGGTGTTGGCACTGAAGCCGCCGAACGCCGAACCGTTGTTGGCACTGGCCGAGGTGTAGGCATACAACAATTGGCTGAAACCGTGAGGGCCAGGGTTGCTGATGGCACCCGCCGGACCAGGCAGGCTGGCGGCGATGGCGCCCAGTACCAGCGTGCCGATCGGCATGACCAGCAACGTCACCACCAGCAACTGCACTTCCTTGGCCTGGAGCTTCTTGCCCAGGTATTCCGGGGTACGGCCAATCATCAAGCCGGCGAGGAACACGGCGATCAACACGTTAAGCAACATGCCGTACATACCGGCACCGACGCCGCCGAAGATCACTTCGCCGACCATCATGTTGACCAGTGCCACCATCCCGCTCAGCGGGTTGAGGCTGTCGTGCATGCCGTTGACCGAACCATTGGACGCCGCTGTGGTGGTGACCGACCACAACACCGTGGCGGTGGTGCCGAAGCGCACTTCTTTACCTTCCAGCGGCGCGGTTTGTTCCACGGCTGGATTGTTCAGGGTCGGGTTGGGCTGGTATTCGGCCCACAGCGAGGTCGCGCCGCCGATCAGGAACAGGGCCAGCATGCAACCGAGAATCGCGCGGCTCTGACGCAGGTCCTTCACGTAGTGGCCGAAGGTGAACACCAGCGCCACCGGGATCAGGATGATCGCCGACAACTCGAACAGGTTGGCCCAGGCAGTCGGGTTTTCAAACGGGTGCGCAGAGTTGACACCGAAGAAGCCGCCACCATTGGTGCCCAACTGCTTGATCGCAATCTGACTTGCAGCCGGGCCCAGTGGGATCAACTGGTCAACGCCTTGCAGGGTCACCGCGTTCGCATAGTGAGCGAAGGTTTGCGGCACGCCCTGCCAGACCAGGAACAACGCGAACACCAGGCACATCGGCAGCAGGCCGTAGAGGGTGGCGCGGGTCATGTCGACCCAGAAGTTGCCCAACGTCTTGGTGGATTTGCGACCGATACCACGGCACAGGGCGACAAGGACTGCCAGACCGGTGGCCGCGCTGACGAAGTTCTGTACGGTGAGGCCGACCATCTGGCTGAGGTAGCTCAGAGAGGCTTCGCCGCTGTAGTTCTGCCAGTTGGTGTTGGTCATGAAACTGACCGCCGTGTTGAACGCCAGCGTCCATTCCTGACCCGGCAATTTCTGAGGGTTCAGTGGGAGATAGTCCTGGAACAACAAGATCGCGAATAACAGTACAAAACCAGCCAGGTTGAAGGCCAGCAACGCCAGCGTGTATTTCTGCCAGCTCTGTTCCTGATGCTCGTCCACGCCCGACAGGCGATAGCACACCCGCTCGACAGGGCCGAGGACCGGCGACAGCCAGGTGCGCTGGCCTTCCATCACCTTGTAGTAGAACCGCCCCAGGAACGGTGCCGGCACCAGCACCACGGCAAAGAAGGCGATGATCAGCCAATAGTCATAACTGTGCATAGCCTGCTCCTAGTTCCGATCCGCGCGTAACAGCGCAACCAGCAGATAAATGAACAGCGCCACGGCCAATAGCAGTGACACCCCGTCCAGAACGCTCATGGAAGTCTCTCCGTTTTGCGGCGATTGCCGCGTGTGGGTCAATTGTCGGCAGGAGTGGCGTAAAGGAACGAGAGCGAGGGTATGGTCAGGCCGTAAAGACGGCGTAAAGAGTGGGTTTATGCGGGGTTTACAGGGGCGTGTTTTGACTGTTGCGACCTCATCACGGGCAAGCCCGGCGCCCACAGTTGACCACAACCCCAGGTGGGAGCCGGGCTTGCCCGCGATGGCGGCAGTTCAACCACCACCGCCCTTAACTGGTGCAATGACAGAAATTTTCAAACGCCAAACGATCTTCTCGGCGACAGTTCGGCGTCTTTACGACACGGAATCGCACAGTGGCATGGCCGCTGCAACACCCTGAATCATTCCAAACCGTTCAGGGAGCGCTACACGATGAACACACAACTCAAACCCACCTTGGGCACCTTGCACTTGTGGGGTATTGCCGTCGGGCTGGTGATTTCCGGCGAATACTTTGGCTGGAGCTACGGCTGGGGCGTGGCCGGTACGCTGGGCTTTTTGGTGACTTCATTGATGGTCGCCGCCATGTACACCTGCTTTATATTCAGCTTCACCGAGCTGACTACCGCTATTCCTCATGCGGGTGGCCCGTTTGCCTACAGCCGTCGCGCTTTTGGTGAGAAAGGCGGCTTGATCGCAGGGCTCGCGACATTGATCGAATTTGTCTTCGCTCCGCCCGCCATTGCCTTGGCTATCGGCGCCTACCTGAATGTGCAGTTTCCGGCACTCGACCCAAAACACGCGGCCGTCGGTGCCTACATCGTCTTCATGGGCCTGAACATTCTCGGGGTGAAACTCGCGGCGACTTTCGAACTGGTGGTATGCGTGCTCGCCGTCGCGGAGTTGTTGGTATTTATGGGGGTGGTCGCGCCAGCGTTCAGCTTCAGCAACTTCGCCCTCAATGGCTGGGCCGGTTCTGACACCTTTGGTGCTCCAGCGATTGGCGGGATGTTTGCCGCCATTCCTTTCGCCATCTGGTTCTTCCTCGCCATCGAAGGCGCGGCCATGGCCGCCGAAGAAGCGAAAGATCCCAAGCGCACCATTCCAAAGGCCTACATCAGCGGCATTCTGACCCTGGTAGTCCTGGCCATGGGTGTGATGTTCTTCGCCGGCGGCGTGGGCGACTGGCGCACCCTGTCGAACATCAACGACCCGTTGCCGCAAGCCATGAAAGCCGTGGTGGGTGACAGCTCCGGCTGGCTGCATATGCTGGTGTGGATCGGCCTGTTCGGCCTGGTCGCCAGCTTCCACGGCATCATCCTGGGTTATTCGCGCCAGTTCTTTGCCCTGGCCCGTGCCGGTTACCTGCCCTCTTTCCTGGCCAAATTGTCGCGTTTTCAAACACCGCACCGCGCAATCATTGCCGGCGGCGTGGTCGGTATCGCCGCCATCTACAGTGACGGCCTCATCAACCTGGGCGGTATGACGCTGACGGCAGCGATGATTACCATGGCCGTGTTCGGTGCCATTGTGATGTACATCATGAGCATGCTCAGCCTGTTCAAACTGCGTAAGACTGAACCGCTGCTGGAACGCACGTTTCACGCACCGGGTTATCCGATCGTGCCGGGCATCGCGCTGGTGCTGGCGGTGGTGTGCCTGGTGGCCATGGCTTGGTTCAACGCGCTGATCGGGCTGATCTTTTTAGGCTTTATGGTCGTAGGGTTCATCTACTTCCAGCTGACCGCACAAGACCGTGCCGATGCACCGGCGGATGCGATGCTGACCGGGCTCTAAGGTTATCGGGGCGGAACAGGCCTACAATGAACTACTAAGAAAGCCTGTTACTCAAAGCAGTTATTACCGTGGGAAAATTCTCCCACGGTAGTCCGTCTCAAGGAGAGCCTTATGCCGTGGTATGCGTGGTTGATTTTAGTGGTAGCGATCGGGTCGATCGTCGGTGGGCTGCTGATGCTGCGTGACAGCGCCAACAAGGTGGAACTCACCGACGAACAACGCAAACGCGTAGCCGATCGCAACGCGCAGGCGGATGCCAAGGATGCGCAAGATCGCTGAGTCTTGAGTTACTCCCAATCCGCCTTGGCAATATGCAACCCGTGCTGGCCTTTATAGGCCGCACGTTCGGGCTGGCTCCAGCCCTTGAGTAACTCATCCTCCAATCGATAAATCTCAACACCCAATGGGCGGCACACCGTCAGTGGGTCCTGCGCGTCCGGCCCCCACATTGGCAGCGACAGATCCCCGCCAGGGCACGTCGACAGCGCACACAGCAAATCGATCTCGGCAAAAAACTCCAGGTAATCGCCCTTCTGTGCCGGGCAGGCTTTCATGAAGTACATGTCGTCGTGATTGAGGCCGGTGCACTGGAAAATATTCAGCACGTCGTGCACGTCGAACTCTGTCAGTCCGTGGGGCAATACAGCTCGAGTCAAGTTGGAGTGGCAATGGTGATGGAAGTCTTCGCCGGTCAGCATTCGGTTCACATACGGATCACAGCGCGTACCGAGCAGATCGTGCAGGCGCCCGCCATGTTCATCAATGCCATAGCTCGCCAGGCTGTCATCGGTGATGGTTACCAAGGGCCGCAGAAAGGGCAGGTTCGACCACAACCGGTCATGGGTACTGACATGGGCACCTTGCAACTGCCGCGTGCGCGCCGCCCATAACCGTTCGCGAGGGTCATTGGCGTTCCACACGTTGAAGTCACCTACCTGCGGGCCCACCGGAGTGGTGACACGGAACACGTGCCCAGCCGGCACTTTCCACGCCCTCCCCGTGCGAATCGGCACCTCAAACTGCTCAACCAAAGTACGTTTATCCGCCTGGTCGCGAATACGTTCGTAGAACGCTGTGTCCACTTGCAGCGCCGAGCCTTTGCTGACCTGATAAGCGGCCGGATAGTCTTTGTACATGATGCGGTTCCTCAATCAGGGTTGGGTAAACAGGGCCAATGACAGACGTTCCGAATCCTCCAGGTACACGCTCATCGCTGTGCCTGCCGCCGGTTTATCCCCTTGGGCCAATAACGCGTAAATCTCGCGGTCTCGCTCCAGCCAGGGTGACTGGAAGCGTTGCTCATCGGGAGCAGCGCAAAACACCAGGCGCAGTTGGGCAATGACCTGGGCGAAAAACTCATCGAACAATGGGCTGCGCATCAGCGCGACAATCTGCTGGTGGAACACCAGGCTGTGAGTCGCCACAGCGCGCCAGTCTTCACGCTCCCGGGCCAGCGTGGTGGCCTCGATGGCGCTTTGCATACGCTCGACCTGGTCGTGCGTCAGCGCACGGCTTTGGGCAATGGCCTGCAACTCAAGTGTGCGGCGCACGACGAACAGGTCACGCACTTCGTCGCGCTCCAGCCGCCGAACCATCACCCCTTTGTTGCGCACATAGCGGGTGAGGCCCTCCTGCCCCAAACGGTGCAACGCTTCGCGGATCGTATTCCGCGATGCGTTATAGGCCTTGACCAGATCTACCTCGACCAGCGCCATCCCAGGTAACAGGCGTCCACCCATAATGTCGGCACGCAACTCGAGCGCAATCTGATCGGCTAAAGACAAACTAAGCGCCATGACCACCTCAAGATTGTTGAACAATCACTGAACCAAATGTAATCACTTTTCATGCCAACGCAGATGCACGTTGTCCGGATGGGTAAATAGGTTCAACTTCGTTAAAATACGCGCTCGCTCCCGAGGCAGTCCTATGCGTTATTCCGCAGACCATAAAGCCCAGACTCACCAACGCATCATCAAGGAAGCCTCCGTACGCTTTCGCCGCGACGGCATTGGGGCCACCGGGCTGCAACCCTTGATGAAGGCTTTGAACCTGACGCACGGCGGGTTCTACGCACATTTCAAATCCAAGGATGAGCTGGTGGAAAAAGCCCTGCAGGCTACTGCTGCAGAACTGGATGCACATTGCGAAATGCTGTTCAGCCAAGAACGACCGCTGGATGCATTCATAGACAGTTACCTGTCCGAGAGGCACCAGACCTCGCCGGATAAAGGCTGCCCGCTACCGACCATGTCTTCGGAATTGGGCCTGAGAGGCCAGCCTAGCCCGACCACGGATGCAGTGCTTGGGGCTCGGTTGAAGCAGGTCGAAGCGGCCTTGGGAAACGCGGACGCCCATGAGCAAAGCCTGATGATGATGTCGACACTGGTAGGCGCACTGGTGCTGGCCAGGAGTGTCGAAAGTGCAGAGTTGGCAACGCAGATCTTGAATGTGGTGCGCACCAAATTGAAAGCGCAGGTTTCAGCGCAAGAAGAGGCCGGTCACTGACCGGCCTCTTCAACTATGTCCCTTAGTTGATCACCAACCTGTCGCGGTTCTTCTCCAGCAACGCCTTACCGATACCTTTTACTTCCAACAACTCATCCACCGCCGTGAAGGGGCCATTACTTTCACGATAGGCGATGATCGCCTTCGCCTTGGCAGCGCCAATACCGAACAGGTCCCGACGCAGGGTTTCTGCATCGGCAGCATTCAGGTTGACCTTGGCAGACTGCTCAACCTTGGTCATCTGTGCAGTGATCGGGGTGGGGGCTTCGGTTTTGACGGAAGGGGCAGCCGTGGTCGCTACGGAGATGCTCGCGAGGAAGGCAAAGATCAGGGAAGAGATATAGGTTTTTTGCATTGGTGACGCTCCATGACATCAATAGAAGAAAAGCAGCTTTCCGAAGCTGCCTTTCTAACTTAGGTGATGTGAGCGAAGAGTCAAAAATGGGTGAGTAACAGGGTGTTAAATCACGGTTCCAAACGGCGCTGCTGGTAGATCCAATCGACGATTTCGCCGTCGGGAGAGTAGCCGCTCACGGTGTCGCGCAGCAGTTGGCGAACGCGCGAATAATCATCCGCATCTATTGCTGCCAGCAGCTCCGAGAGCTTGCCTTTGAGCACATCCCAGGACAGATGGTCTTCATTGGCACTCATGATCATGGGGTGCTGAGTGGCAACCACGTTGTCGCCTATCAGTAACTCTTCGTAAAGCTTTTCGCCCGGACGCAGGCCGGTGAATTCAATAGCGATATCACCGTGGGGATTTTTGTCGGAGCGCACGCTCAAACCGGAAAGATGAATCATCTTCTCTGCCAGCTCGACAATTTTCACCGGCTCGCCCATGTCCAGCACGAATACATCACCGCCCTGACCCATGGAGCCAGCCTGGATAACCAACTGCGCCGCTTCTGGGATGGTCATGAAATAGCGGGTGATTTTCGGGTGGGTGACGGTGATCGGCCCTCCCCATTTGATCTGCTTGTGAAACAGGGGAATAACCGACCCCGAGGAGCCCAGCACATTGCCAAAACGCACCATGGTAAAACGGGTTTTGTTGACACGGGAGATGTTGAATTTGTCGCCAAACATGACCGGGGCCAACTCGCGGCTCAGGGCCTGCAGCGTCAGTTCAGCCAGGCGCTTGGAGCTGCCCATCACATTGGTAGGTCGCACCGCTTTGTCTGTGGAGATCAGGACGAAGTTGGCAACCCCCACCTGAAGCGCAGCCTGAGCGGTGTTGAGCGTTCCGATCACATTATTGAGCACGCCTTCGGCAATATTGTGTTCGACCATTGGCACATGTTTATAGGCCGCCGCGTGGTACACCGTATCGACGCGCCAGGCTTTCATGACGTCCAGCAACTTGGCCGGGTTACGCACAGAACCGAGGATCGGCAGCAACTTTATCGGCAATGATTCGCGGGTAACGCGCTGCTCAAGTTCCGAGAGGATGCTGTAGAGGTTGAACTCACTGTGTTCGAACAGCAACAAGGTGGTAGGGCGCAGCGACAGGATCTGACGGCAAAGCTCAGAACCGATGGAGCCGCCGGCGCCCGTCACCATCACGCATTGACCCTTGATACAGTGCTCCAGCAAATCGCCCTGGGCAGGCACGGAATCACGCCCCAACAGGTCGGCAATATCGACCTCCTGGATGTCATCGACCTTTACCCGACCGCTGGCCAGATCCATAAACCCAGGCACACTGCGCACATGCAACGGGAAACCTTCCAGGAAGCCAAGGATTTCACGGCGCCGACCTCGGTTGGAGGATGGAATAGCCAGCAGGATCTCTTGGGCGCCGGTCGCATCGATCATGCGTTGTATATGTTTAGGCTTATAGACCTGGAGGCCGGATATGACGCGATCGGCAATACTGGCATCGTCATCGATGAACGCAACCGGGCGCATCAGCCGCCCTATTCGCAAGGCTGCCACCAGTTGGTTGCCGGCCGCTCCCGCACCATACACGGCAACCCGCGGCAGCCCGTCGTCACGGCTGGTGAACGGCACGTGTTGGGAGGCGGAGAACCAGTCGCCGAGGAAGTACTGGCGCATGGCCAGGCGCAGCCCGCCGACCATGATCAGGCTGAGCCACCAGTAATTGAAGATGATCGAGCGTGGGACGACATGCGTGTGGTTACTGTTCCAGTAGACCACCAGGCCCAGGATCAAGGCGGACAAGCTCACGGCCTTGATGATGGCGATCAGCGCATCGTTACCGAAATAGCGCATGACGGCGCGGTACATCCCAAAGCGAACAAACAGCGGGATGGCGACGACAGGTGCTGCGACAAACAGCCAGAGATGGTCCCGAAATGGGTTGGCCATCTCATCAAAGCCTAGCCGCACGACAAATGCCAGCCACAGAGCGGCCCAGACCACCACGACATCCGTAGACACCTGAATCAGGCGTTTTTTACGACGCGGCAGTCCCACCAAACGGGCCCGTAACCTTTCCATCATCCCTTCGTCCACCTCAGGCAATTCCTCTCGTTAATGACCACGTGGCCGTACGACACATCCGACTGATTCAAAACCTATTGAATCCTCAGGCGCCTTCCTTTGCAGTGTCAGCTTTTTCCAGTTCGCCTGCATGGTATTTGATCGCCAGCAGCACCAGGGGCACATAAGCGATAACCGCACCCAGCGCGCCGTCCAGCCCCAACACGACCACGCACAGCGCCACCGGCAGTAACCAGAACAGGTTCAGCCCGGCGACAGCGAGTGTCACTGGCAAATGCCGGCCAAATCGCCGCGAAGCAAACTGATAAGCGTGGCTGCGATGTGCCTCGTACACCTTGTCTCCACGCACCAGGCGACGTATCAACGTGAACGTGGCGTCTACGATGAACACCCCCAGCAAGATCAGCCACGCCCACAGTAGCGGCGAGGACACCCAGGCCGCCTGGAGTGATAAAACCCCCAGGACAATCCCTAGAAAACCGCTGCCGGCATCGCCCATGAATATCCGCGCGGGAGGAAAGTTCCAGAAAAGAAATCCGGCCACCGCCATCGCCAGGGTCATTGGCAACCACGCCAAACCTGTGTGTCCACTCAAACCGTACAGCAGACACATGCCCAGGCACGCGCAGATAGCCTCAACACTGGCAATACCGTCGATACCATCCATGAAGTTGTATAAGTTCAGCATCCAAACCAGGTAAAAAGCAGCGAGCACGCTCCCTACCCATCCCAGGTTTGCAGCAAAGCCAAATACGCTTACCTCAGGCAAACCGCCTAGCCAGTATAGCGCCCATGCGGAGGCCACAAAGTGCCCCGCCAAACGCCAACGGGCGGCGATATGCCCGTGGTCATCCATAAAGCCGATGATTGCAATCAAGGCACCCGCGCCACCCACGGCCAGCAGGACAGGCATTGAAACGACCTGCCCCCATGCCAGCAAAGGCAAGGCCAATAGGAAAGAGACTACGATCGCTACGCCTCCCCCTCTGGGAGTGGGGACTGTATGGGAGCTACGCGCAATGGGAATATCAATGATGCTATGAGCCAGCGCGTAGCGTCGTAACGCAGCGGTCAACACCCACGAAAAAAACCCAACGACGACTACAAACCACCAATATGTCATTGTCTCTTATCACTCTTATACTGCGCAGCGACGGATGCAAGTGCGTTATCCACCGAGACGGGAGGCGACCATTGCAATAAGGTTACGGCCTTTTGGATATCAACCTGCAGTGAGCCACACAACCTCTGTGACAGCGCCTTTTTACCCAAGAGCCTGGCAGCCGTACTGAGCATCCAGGCCGGGACGGGCAGCAGGCGAGCGGGCCTGCCGAGCGCTGCTGCGGTCCGACGCAAAAGCTGCGTGGTGGAGAGATCCTCACCGTCGCTGACCAGGAAGATCTGGTTGGCAGCTGCCGGGTGATTAATCGACGTCACGATCAAGTCCACCAGGTTATCCAGCGCCACCAGACTGCGGCGGTTATTGATCGCGCCAAAGGGCAACGGCACACCGTTATCCAACCAGCGCATCATGTTCAGGAAGTTAGCTTTGACGCCTGGGCCGTAGACCAGCACTGGGCGAATGATCACGACCTCCATACCCGTGCGCTCAGCCAGGGCCAACAACCCCTGCTCCGCTTCCATTTTCGAAATACCGTAGGGATCACTCGGCTCAGGTGTGTCATCCGCCGTATAGGGCTTGCCGGGCAAGGTGCCCTCGCCGTTAACCTTGATCGAACTGATGAAGATAAAGCGCCGCACGCCAGCCTGTGCCGCCTGCTCCGCAAGGTTCAACGTGCCCTGCACATTGACCTTGCGAAAGGCCGCCAATGGGTCCGTTTCGACATCGTTCATGACATGCACACGCGCCGCGCAATGAACCACCGCATCGATGCCAACACAGTTTTCGTGCCAGTTCGTGGTGTCAAACGCGTCAAACCAAACCGTGTGAGCAGCCTTCTCAGGCACATTGGCGCCATGACGAACAGCTGCCGTGACAGTAACGCCATCCATGATTAAACGGCGCAATACCGCGCTGCCAACAAAACCGCTGGCGCCCGTCAACAAAACAGATTGCGACATCATTGCTGTTCCTTACGTAAAGTTGCCTCGCGAAACAGCGTTTCCAGACGAGTCATCAACGTTAGCTTCGAATAATTTTCAAGATAATACCGCCGGCCTGAGGCGCCCATTTCCTTGCGCTGCTCGCCATCGAATAAAGCCAATTTCGATGTTATTTGCGCCAAGGCAGTTGCATCACCTGACGGGCAGCACAACCCGGCGCCTGCGGCTTCGATAACACGTGCGGCTTCGCCATTGATCATGCCCAGGATCGGCTTGCCCGACGCCAGGTAGGCCTGCACTTTTCCGGGGATGGTTTTCTCAAACACATCGTTGGTTTTGAGCGAAACAAGCAGTGCGTCTGCGCAAGCGAACAAGCTAGGCATTGCCTCCAGCGGATGGCGTCCCAACAAAAGCACGTTACCCAAGTCGCGAGCGCGCACTTCATTGGCGAGCCACTCACTCATTCGGCCATCGCCTACAATCACCCAACGGACCGCGACCGTGCCTGCCAGTGCGCGAGCAGCTTCAATGATCGCGGGAAAATCCTGCGCATCTCCCAGGTTACCTGCAAAGAGCACGGTAAAAACCGAGTCATCTCGGTCAAGTAGCGCGGAGGTCGGTTGCGCCGTGCCGGAGAAATCGTCCTCAGCCCAACTCGGAAAATACACCAGGCGATCAAGGGCAATGCGCTTGGTGCAGTAGCCCTTTACGTTCTCAAGAAAACCATGGGACTGCAGCAGCAAGTAATCAGCGCGATTGTAAATCCACGACACCATTCGCCCCACGGTCTTCAGCAATATAGGGTTGCGTACAACGCCTACCGCCCGCAGGGTTTCCGGCCACAAATCCAATACCCAGATGAACACCGGCGCGCGTTTGATCCGGCCGAGTACCAACGCAGGAATAGCAGCCATGACCGGTGAAACGGCATAAACGAAGACGGCGTCATAGCGCTCTGAGCGTAACTTCCAAGGCCCCAAGAGTGATGCCGAAATAAAAAACGAGGCATAGTTCAACATCAGGCTAATGCTGCGCTTCCCACGCGGCACCAAGGGCACACGGACTACTTTCGCACCTGCATATTCAGCAAACTTCTCCGGCGCGGCGCGATAACTGCTATAGACGCTGCCTTCGGGATAGTTGGGGAGCCCTGTCAATACCGTAACGTTATGCCCCTTCTCGGAAAAATCACGCACAAGATCATTAATACGCATATTTTCCGGCCAAAAATATTGCGTAACGACGAGTATATTGAGTTTACGATCAGGCATTGACATAAACTCGATTAGTAGCGTTTCCAGACTATCCGATTCACATAATCAGTATAGCTGTGAATAATCCGAGCTACTTTTTCGGAAACATTCGGCATGCTGTAATCAGCCACCTGGCGCAAGGTCCTATTTTCTTCGGTACCCTGCCCTTCCAATACGTTCAGTCCTTGAAGCACTCGATTAACCTCCAGTCCAACCATCATTACCGCAGCTTCTTCCATGCCTTCCGGGCGCTCGTGAGCTTCACGAATGTTCAGTGCCGGGAAGTTCAATATCGATGACTCTTCGTTAATCGTTCCGCTATCAGACAGCACCGCCTTGGCGGTCAGCTGCAACTTGTTATAATCCTTGAAACCCAACGGCTTGAGCAACTTGACGTTCTTATGGAAGACGATGCCCATGGCATCTACGCGTTTTTGCGTGCGCGGATGGGTGGACACGATCACCGGGAAGTCATACTGCGCAGCCACGGTATTGAGCACATCCGCCAACTTCAAAAAGTTCTTATCCGAATCGATGTTTTCTTCACGGTGCGCACTGACAACGAAGAACTTGCCTTTTTGCAGGCCCAGTCGTTCAAGTACGTCCGACGCCTCAATACCTTCACGGTAGTGAGTCAGTACTTCAAACATCGGGCTACCGGTTTTAATCACCATGTCTGGAGACAGGCCTTCGCGTAACAGGTATTCACGTGCAATGGTGCTGTAGGTCAGGTTTATATCCGCCGTGTGGTCAACGATGCGACGGTTAATCTCCTCCGGCACCCGCATATCAAAGCACCGATTGCCGGCCTCCATATGAAACGTTGGAATCTTGCGGCGCTTGGCAGGGATCACCGCCATACAGCTATTGGTATCCCCGAGCACCAGCAGTGCTTCAGGTTGAATCTCGGCCAGCACGCGGTCGACCGAAATGATGACGTTACCAATCGTCTCCGCGCCACTGGCACCGGCCGCGTTTAAAAAGTGGTCGGGTTTACGAATGGCCAAATCCTGGAAAAAGATCTCATTGAGCTCGTAATCGTAGTTTTGGCCGGTGTGCACCAGGACATGATCACAATGCCTGTCAAGCGCATCAATAACGCGCGACAAGCGAATGATTTCAGGGCGGGTACCGACGACCGTGACAACTTTCATTTTTTTCATAACTGGATGCTCAAGATTATAGTTAGGCTTCAGTGCCGACAGCCATTGAGAAAGTGTCCGGATGCTCACGGTCAAAAATCTCATTAGCCCAGAGCATAACGATTAACTCACTGTCACCCACATTGGTCACGTCGTGAGTCCAACCCGGCACCGTCTCGACAATCTCGGGTTCTTCTCCCGTGGTAAATAACTCATAAAACTCACCCGAGACGATATGCCTGAATCTAAAGCACGCGTGGCCTTTGATAACCAGAAACTTTTCAGTCTTGGAGTGATGGTAATGGCCACCCCGGGTAATCCCTGGATGGGCAGTAAAGAACGAAAACTGACCCGCATCCGGGGTTTTAAGCATCTCGACAAACGTTCCCCGCGGGTCCTCATATTTGGGAACCTTGTAGGTAAAACGTTCGGGAGGCAGGTAGCTCAAGTAGGTGGAGTACAGCGCGCGAACCAGGCCTGTACCCACACGTTCACTGACCATAGTGGTACGGCTGTCTCGAAAGGCCGACAGTTGCTCAACCAGGCCGCCAACACTGATGCTGTATTGAGGCTCAACGTCGACAAAGCCCTGGGTGCTGACTTTGCCGTCCATGACCTGGATAAACCGGGTCACCACGTCATCAATATAAACAAGGTTAATCATCGCCTGCGGATCATTGATCTTGATCGGGATATCACGGGCGATGTTATTGCAGAATGTCGCAACGGCAGAGTTGTAATTAGGGCGCGCCCATTTACCAAACACGTTGGGCAAACGGAATAGGTAGACGGGAACATTCGCAGACGACTGCAGATTAAGCAGTAACTCTTCAGCCCCACGCTTGCTGCTGCCGTAAGGGTTATCCAGTTCTGCCTGACTGGACGACGTATACAGCACCGGCACACGCCGACCACTGGTGATGACCGCATTGCAAAGCGCACCGGTCAGGTCCGTATTCCCGGTATTGAATTCCTGCGGGTCAACAGGCCGGTTGACACCAGCAAGGTGGAAAATGAAATCCACCTGCGCCACCAGGCCAGGCAGGCTCGAGAGATCATCGTCGCGAGTAAAGCGCACGACGTCGATATCATCACGCTCTCCAAGATGCGCGACGAGGTTCTGGCCGACAAAGCCATTGGCGCCCGTGATCAAAACCTTCATTGCTTATTCCTCAGGGGTTGCGTGCTCACCGCGCTGAATTGCACGCATGAAGTCCAATTTCAACAAAAGCTTTTCCATACCGGCAACGTCCAGCCGCTCGGTGTTGTGGGAATTGTAGTCTTCGGTTCTGGAGATTTTGGTTTCGCCCTGCTCTACAAACTTGGCGTAATTGAGGTCACGCAAATCAGGTGGTATACGGAAGTATTCGCCCATGTCTTCAGCGCACGCCATCTCTTCACGGCTCAGCAGCGCTTCAAACAGTTTCTCGCCGTGGCGGGTACCGATCACCTGAATCTCATGCTCAGGCTTACCCACCATGGCAGTCAGTGTCTTAGCCAATACTTCCACGGTAGCAGCTGGCGCCTTTTGCACAAACAGATCACCGTTGTTGCCATGTTTGAACGCGTAAAGCACAAGGTCGACGGCGTCGGCGAGGGTCATCATGAAACGCGTCATGTTCGGATCAGTCAGGGTCAACGGCAGGCCAGCGCGGATCTGCTCAATGAACAACGGGATCACCGAACCACGGGATGCCATGACGTTGCCGTAGCGCGTACCGCAAATGACGGTCTTTGTTTCATCAACATTTCGCGACTTGGCGACCATGACTTTCTCCATCATCGCCTTGGAGATCCCCATGGCGTTGATAGGGTATACAGCCTTGTCGGTGCTCAGGCACACAACACGCCTGACCCCGTTCTGGATCGCGGCTTCAAGCAGGTTCTCGGTCCCCAGCACGTTGGTCTTGACCGCCTCCATGGGGTGGAACTCGCACGACGGGACTTGCTTTAACGCGGCGGCGTGAAAAATGTAATCGACGCCGCGGGTAGCGTTCAACACACTTTGATAATCTCGAACGTCACCGATGTAAAACTTGAGTTTGGAGTTTGCGTAGCGCTTACGCATGTCATCCTGTTTTTTTTCGTCGCGGCTGAAAATTCGGATTTCGGTAATATTGGTATCCAGAAAGCGCCTAAGAACGGCGTTACCGAAAGAACCGGTCCCCCCAGTAATGAGCAGCTTTTTTCCTTCAAACATATCGTTCTCCTTAATCTCTTCTAATAACTTACGTACCTGTACACCAGGCATTTTATTGTCAACGATAAATCTTTTGGCAGAGCGCCCCTTTGCCAAAAGCTCCTCGTCAGAAAGCCTTGACAACTCTAGCAGCTTGTCCCTCAGGCCATTATCACCCAGCGGGACCACAAAGCAAAACTCGTAATACTCATCGGGAATGCCATCCAGCTCATACATCAACACGGGCGTACCCGAGGACATGTATTCAATGACTTTCGAAGGGAACGAAAATTTCGTAAAAGCAGATTCGTTATCCCGAGGGTTGATCAGCAGCTTCGCTTGACGCTGATAATTGAGCACTGCACTGCGGTCTAACTGCCCAAGAAATTTCACCTGAGGGTGCGCAGCCGAAATTGTTTCAACATATTTACGGTCGTCGCCATCACCGCAAATTAGCAATTCGTATTGGTCAATACCGGAGGCAATGAACGAGTCAAGCAAATTCCTTATGCCATAACGGCGGTCTAAGGTCCCCGTATAAAGAAAGTAATTCAGCTTGCCTTCAGGCTCGCCGGCCGATAGATATTTTTCATCCGCAATGCCTTCTATGACCACTTTTTTCATGGAACTGTGAAAGACATTCAGCATTTGAGCGGTAATGGCTACGATACTATCTGCACGATTAACGACAAAATAAGAGACCTTTGACAGCACCTCGAAAAGCGACTTCATGAACCCGGTTCTTACACTCATGTATTCGGGCAGGTCCGGGACGATTACACACAGATGAACGTCCTTTTTTATTCGCTTGACCATATGACACGCCACCAAGAACGGCAGGTGCATCGAATAGCAGACCAATACACAATCTTTGCCATTATGTTTATTGACATGAGCAATAATCTGCGTAATTGCGAGGACAACCTTATGAATATTCTTGACCACTGAAAGGTTGAGGAAACCTACATTAAAGACGGTTGCACGCCCCAGCAGCTCAGTACTTTGCACTGGCCGAAAATACACATCGTCGTATCGTTTGGGGTAAGCGCCAATGAAGGGCAAATTAATCACGGATACAGACTGCACGCTCTCATTCTGGCAGAACCCATCGAGGTAGTTTTTTTGTAGCGTGTCCGCGGCGTATTGCATACTGCCCTTGGACTTCCGGGTGATTTGCCCCTTGTCCAACTCGGTAAAAATCCCACCCAAGAACAAAATATTCACACAGACCTCACTTAAAAAAACGTCGACAGATGTACGGCTGCACGCAAACACCTTCTACAGCGCTCTGGCTCATACCTCAGTTTAAAAACAGATTGTTTTTCCACATGGCAATATAGGTGCCCTGGGCAACAGGCACGAGAAAAAACAGCACCAGATAGCCACCGAACACCACCACATACGACAACAAAAACAGATAGCTGCGGCGCTTTATAAATAGCGAGTTGGCACAATGTAAAATATTAAAGAAAATAATCACTCGCAACAGCCGGATAAAAATCTCAGATTCAAAATACAGCACAAGAAAAAACAATGAGAAAATATTCAAATTCAGAATGAAGGCTAGTTCTTTATCGCGCCCCGCCGAGCAGTCTACTCTGTTGAGACTCTTGCGCTCCCCCATCACTGCCAGTACGAACAAGACAAACGATACGAGATGAGTAAGGACGTTCGCCAGTATACTCTTCCAGGTCGTATTATAAAAATTAAAATGGCTTGCCACACTGTCCGGCAGGGGCACCACGTACCGGGCGATTACATAGCATGCTATGAATGTCAGATAGCACAGGAAAAATCTCCCAAGCGGCACCACCCGGTCCAGCGGCATAAAAATAAACACCATGAACATCAATGATGATTGATGCATGGCTGTTGCCAGCACGATTAGTAGCGCGTACTTGACCCGGCAATACTTATGCCCTTCAAAGAGGACAATCATGGCCTGTAAGAAAATAGCAAAGGCCAGAAAATTTCGCATCAACACAAAGTCGAGCGAAAAAAAGCACACCATGTAAATAAGAATAGACAGAAACGGCGACACTGTTCGTTTGACGATATACCTAAAGACCAAGAACAGCGTGACCAGCGAAATCAAGATCTGGAACGACTGAAATGAAAGGCCAGACTGGCTAGCGAGTATATTCAGATAACCATAGCCTACCTCACCGCCCCAACTGGCATAGGTATCACGCGTATGGTAATACAGTTCATACGCGTCCCTGTCGCCGTTCCAGGAGTTCCAGCCATAGAGCCCCCACATTATCAAAAACACCAATAATGCTAGAAAGATGGACAGTGAACGTTTCTTGTACATCCGCATCACTTCCCGAAAAACCGATTCTTTAGAAAGCTTACTATACTTTGGGTTTTCTTGATTCCAAGGCGCTCCCGGATGAAACGAGAGGTTCTGGAGCGCAACGAAAAGAACCCGGGATTCAATATTATTTTCGCAACAGGCACTTCAAAACCCACGTCCAGAAGTACACTCTGTGGGTGTTTCAAGGGAAACTCCATTGCCTTGGTCTGAATCCCGCAGAACCGCTCCACCATCACGTCCGCCAAGCTATTACCGCCATGCGTGGAATCATTATCAACGCCAATGTTTTTTATCTGATTATACTTTGGCACCACGGCATAGACGTTATGCACACGCATCGAAAAGCTCATCTGGTAATCCCAGGAGTAAAACTTTCCACGCGTCGCCTTGGCGTCCAGTTCATATTCGAAGTTATACTTATCCTGGTAGTAAAGTTTCTTATAAAGGTATTCGCCTTTAAGTCGCTCCTGCACGTACGTGTTCTGCCAAAGCGTGAGTTCACCATCATAAAACTTATTGAATTTGTGCGCCCATGACGCCCAACCACACGGCATCATATTCTTGCTGAACACGTAACTGGAACCGTCGGCAGGTTCGTACTCTTTCAAATAGTTTGTACCGCAAATCCACAGCACTCGCGTATCATCTTGATACTTGGCCAATACCTCTTCACAGAACTTGAAAAACGACAGTTCCGGCAAATTATCATCTTCGAGAAAAATAGCGAACTGTTCGCGCTCAAAGACCCATTTCGCGCCTTCGGCGATGTTTGCATATACCCCTATATTCTCGTGTTCATATTTTTTTATGACCTCACAATCCCATGTGATCGCACCCTCAATAGCTTCCCTGCACTTCGCAGCCTGAGCCTTCTCCTCTTCGGTACGCCCACCATCGGCCAGCAGGTAGAGCCTGGCAGGCGCCACCTTGGAGATCTGCTTGATGACCTCGAGTGGCTTATCGATTCTCTTGAACAGAAATAAAACCACTGGAATATTAAACGGGTCCATTATTTTCTCATACTCCAACTCTCACAGAGGGGCTTTTATCATCCAGCAACACACCGGCTGGCGGCCTGACCACACAGCGCATAACGACCTGCCTTGACAGACTAATACCCCTCCACTTTTTTTACCAATGAGTAACTATAGACAATTTCCAGCAGGGCCGAGCTGACAAGCGCCAACACCACAGAATAGACGCTCCAGCTGACCATCAGGTAAGCAGCACAAAAACTATAGAACGATATCACCGACACCACTTGGTTTCGCAAGACAAGGTCGTAGCGCTGGTGCGGCACATAAATGAAATAGATATGACTGCCTACAATCAAAAATGTCATTATGTTAAAACTCAACATGATCGACAAGTAATAGGCGTCGTGCATATCATGCACCGACACGAGGTCCACCACCCAGTAACCGCCGACCACCACAGAAAGAATACATAGCAGCCCGACAAAAAACTCTATCTTGATTACCTGACTGACTACATTTTTCTTGGCTTTCTTTACCATGATGGGAAACAGAGCCGCGTTTATATTAGAGGCCAACAAGCTGGGCACCGAAAATATTTTATTCGCCAGATCATAAATAGCCAGCTCTTTCATCCCGAAGAAAGAGCCAATGATAATCTCAACACTTTTCTGCTTGAGTGTATTCGTCGCCGTCGACCAAAAAAACGGCTGAACCTGCTGAAGCAATTGCTTCAGACTTGAGAATAATGGCCACGTCAACGCTTGACCGCTCATGTGGACAGCCACAACAAACGCAACCGCCGACGCAATCACATTGGTGAAGACCACAATGGCTGTATAAACTGCTATATCACCCTCGCCACTGATGGAAAAATAGATCAGCGGCAGAGATAGCAATTTAAAAGACAGCTGGATCAACGTCAGCACTTTCATTTTCTGCAAGCCATGAAAGTACCAGGTCGGTAAAAATATACACGACAGGGTATTGGCAAAGCATAAAAAGAACAGCGTGCTGTTGGATTTTAAAAAATCAATATTTAGCACCAACGCGACGAACACAATCAGCGCCAACACCTCCAACAACACTTTCGCCAGTGTCACTGAAGACAACAACGAGGCATGTAAATGCCTATCGTCTTGGCTCAGCGAAACGAGTTTGGCGGCATGCATATCAAAACCAAAATTTATGAACACCATAAAATAGGTTGCGATACTTGTGGCAAACACGAACAACCCATAATTATCAACACCCACCGTATTAATCACAAACGGGTAGATCAGGATATAAAAGAACGAGTTCATGACTTGCAAAATAGTCATATGGGAATAATTACTGATTACCCTCATATTTTGCTGTAGTAGTATTTTTATAGCAGCAAAATTCAACCAACACCTCACAAAGTTTTAACCACCTCAAAGCTCCCTTCAACTCAACACCCGAGGCTGCTGAAATCGCCGGGTCAAGCCTGAAGGAAACCTATACCGGAAATCAACTAAAACAAAGATTTTTCCCGTCTAAGCAGGCACAGCTCAGGCAAAGCCTCCAATGAGCAGTCCCACACTCGATGGAGTAGTAGAATATCCAACCTCGGCAATATTTTGTAAGGAAAAGCTGAAAGCTGCTGCCTATACGCATTAAGCGTACAAAAACCCGCTCAACGGCTTAACAACCTACTCCTTGAAAAGATATTTCCGACTTGCAGCGCAATTATACCCTTCAGTCCATGCTGCTGCAGCCAGCATGACTTTCGGTTAACTAGGCAGAAGGGGGAGAGTGTAGCAGGCGATTCAGACTATCCATGCCTAATGTGCAAAGAAACGCCTGGTAGGTGGACAGCAAGACCCGCTAGACAAGGTTTAAACTGCTCCGTGCAGCATCAAGGTGCCATCATTAAGAATTGCGCACATGGAAGGATCGATTATGCACAGGTATAAGCATCGTGCAAAAGCTGCTAGATGCCATAAGCATCCGCTCTAGAAGGGAACTGCGTGGTTGCCATACAAGTAGTTTGAAAATATAGGCATCAACCTACACCCTTCACATATCACTTGGAGCGAGGCCCGCATGATGGGTGTAGATACGAACAGAATGACTAACGCTCTGACGGCTTCGACCGACGCCGACCGTTAACGCGCAACAGCACGCCTAGTACAGGGCCGATAACCATCCCTACGATCAAGGACAGCACCATGAACACAGATGTCGGCATCTGCATGGTGGACCAGCCCAGGAATGAAACAGAGACCGCTTGCTGGTTTTCCAGCACAAAGCCCAAAACCACCAGCGCGACAATCAGCACCGATAAGACCAGAACAACGCGCTTAACCCCACGCATAATTTACTCCTACCTCAAAAAGACTCAGACGCCTTCTTCCTCGTCTTCGTTCACCCGATCGCGCAACTCCTTGCCCGGCTTGAAGTGAGGCACAAACTTACCGTCGAGGCTGACGGATTGCCCGGTCTTCGGGTTACGACCTACACGCGGTGCGCGGTAGTGCAAGGAGAAGCTACCAAACCCACGGATCTCAATTCGATCTCCGGTAGCCAGACACTGGGACATCTGTTCGAGCATAGTCTTGATAGCCAGCTCTACATCCTTGGATGAAAGCAGCCCTTGATGGGTGACAATTCGTTCGATCAACTCCGACTTCGTCATATTTTTCCCTTCTTTTTCAAGCAGCTAGGAAAAGCGCTTCGAAGGTTTTAGCATGACTCGATGAATTTGAACAGCCCACCCAGCAACTTATCTGCAGCATGGGCAAACACCCGCAACACGTGCCTCGCAGCCTCAATTGCAGATCACCAGCATGGTGCGAGTAACTGCACCAGCGGGGTTCCAGCCGAACAGGTAGTCGCCCTCTTCGTCCTTGGCATCACTGGATCGCGTGACGACCTTGTAGCCCTGCATCTTGCATTCCCGAGCAGCGCGCTTCTCGCACTTATCCCAATTGCTGCCAAGGCCCGAGCAGTCGATCTCAATGCCACTAACGCCGCGCTTGGCGTGGGTTTTGGCGCTGGTGGCGGAGCAACCAGCAAGCATTAACACTGCGAAAAAAATGATAACCCTGTTCATTTAAATCCTTATTGAAACAACAACGCTGTAGCGCTTTTATGAAGAACTATAGTCAGTTCTGACACCCGGCTACGCACCTTGGTTCTCAATTGTTGATTCAACGAATTTCAGGCACAAAAAAGGGCGACCGAAGTCGCCCTTTTTAATGGTCGGACAGAACTTAGTTCTGTTTTTCCATCTGTGCACGCAGTAGGTCGCCCAGAGTGGTAGGACCAGCAGAAGGCTCAGACGAGGCTGGCTTGTCGCGCAGGCTCTGAATGGCTTCTTTCTCTTCGATCTCGTCTTTCGACTTGATGGAGAGCTGGATTACGCGGCTCTTGCGGTCAACGCTGATGATCTTGGCTTCTACTTCCTGGCCTTCTTTCAGAACGTTACGCGCGTCTTCAACGCGGTCACGGCTGATTTCGGAGGCTTTCAGAGTCGCTTCGATATCGTCGGCCAGAGTGATGATGGCGCCTTTAGCGTCAACTTCTTTCACTGTGCCCTTAACGATTGCGCCTTTGTCGTTCTCTTGAACGTACTCGGAGAACGGATCGCTTTCCAGTTGCTTGATACCCAGGGAGATGCGCTCGCGCTCTGGGTCAACCGACAGGATAACGGTGTCCAGCTCGTCGCCCTTCTTGAAACGACGAACAGCTTCTTCGCCAACTTCGTTCCAGGAGATGTCGGACAGGTGAACCAGGCCGTCGATGCCGCCGTCCAGACCAATGAAGATACCGAAATCGGTGATCGACTTGATGGTGCCGGAGATTTTATCGCCCTTGTTGAACTGGCCAGAGAAATCTTCCCATGGGTTAGATTTGCACTGCTTGATGCCCAGGGAGATACGACGACGCTCTTCGTCGATGTCCAGAACCATAACTTCCACTTCGTCGCCGACTTGTACGACTTTCGAAGGGTGGATGTTTTTGTTGGTCCAGTCCATTTCGGAAACGTGTACCAGGCCTTCCACGCCTTCTTCCAGCTCAGCGAAGCAGCCGTAGTCGGTCAGGTTGGTAACACGCGCGGTTACGCGAGTGCTTTCTGGGTAACGCGCTTTGATAGCAACCCATGGATCTTCGCCCAGCTGCTTCAAGCCCAGGGAAACGCGGTTACGCTCACGATCGTACTTCAGAACCTTGACATCGATCTCGTCGCCAACGTTGACGATTTCGGAAGGATGCTTGATACGCTTCCAAGCCATGTCGGTAATGTGCAGCAGGCCATCGACGCCACCCAGATCGACGAATGCGCCGTAATCGGTGAGGTTCTTGACGATACCTTTGACTTGTTGGCCTTCCTGCAGGGATTCCAGCAGAGCTTCACGCTCGGCGGAGTTCTCTGCTTCCAGGACGCTGCGACGGGAAACGACAACGTTGTTGCGCTTCTGGTCGAGCTTGATGACCTTGAATTCGAGTTCTTTGCCTTCCAGGTGCGTGGTGTCGCGCACTGGACGAACGTCGACCAAAGAACCTGGCAGGAACGCACGGATGCCGTTAACGTCGACAGTGAAGCCGCCTTTAACCTTACCGTTGATAACGCCCTTGACCACTTCTTCAGCTGCGAAGGCTGCTTCGAGAACAATCCAGCATTCAGCGCGCTTGGCTTTTTCACGGGACAGCTTGGTTTCACCGAAACCGTCTTCAACCGAGTCCAGAGCAACGTGAACTTCGTCACCGACATTGATAGTCAGGTCGCCAGCATCGTTGTAGAACTGTTCCAGCGGGATCAGAGCTTCAGACTTCAGACCAGCGTGAACGGTTACCCAGCGAGCTTGGTAATCGATATCAACGATAACACCGGTGATGATGGAGCCTGCCTGAAGGTTCAGGGTTTTTAGGCTTTCTTCAAAGAGTTCCGCAAAGCTTTCGCTCATTTTAATTCCTGTTGATAAGGGCGAAGAATACGCCCATCTCCACACCCCAGACGGTGTGGGTTAGTTTCAATTAGAAGAAGCACCGCAGGACTATGACTGGTCCCCTGCAGCCTTCTTGGTCACCCGGCGATATCGCGAATGGCGATTTCACTTAAGATGCGTTCCAGCACCTGCTCGATGGACAACTCCGTGGAATCCAGCTGTATGGCGTCAGCCGCCGGCTTGAGCGGGGCTACCGCACGCTGGGTATCACGCTCATCGCGTGCACGGATCTCATCTAGCAGACTCGACAGACTAACACCATCGACTTTGCCCTTCAACTGCAAGTAACGGCGGCGAGCCCGCTCCTCGGCGCTGGCGGTCAGGAAAATCTTCAACGGCGCATCCGGAAACACGACGGTGCCCATATCGCGGCCATCGGCCACCAGGCCCGGCGGCTCCTGAAAAGCCCGCTGGCGCTGCAGCAACGCGTCACGCACGGCCGGCAGCGCGGCAACCTGGGAAGCCCAGGAGCCGACTTGTTCGTTACGCAGGTCATCCGTCACATCATCCCCTTCCAGGATAATGCGCTGGGGATGACCTTCCGTCGCGCCGACGAACTGCACATCAAGATGCGCCGCCAGCAACTTCAAGGATTCTTCGTTGGTCAGGTCGACGCCATGGTTGCGTGCGGCAAATGCCAGCAGGCGGTACAGCGCGCCGGAATCCAGCAGGCACCAGCCCAGGCGCTTGGCCAGGATGCCGGCGATCGTGCCTTTGCCCGAGCCGCTCGGCCCGTCGATGGTAATCACCGGTGCTTTGATATTCACAATTGAGCCTCTTGGGCAACACGGATGCCGACTTGGGCACACAGTGTAAGAAAATTCGGAAAAGATGTAGCTACGTTGGCACAGTCACGGATACGAATAGGCGCGGTCGCCCGCAGGGAAGCCACGCTGAATGCCATGGCAATCCGGTGATCACCATGGGCAAGCACTTCACCGCCGCCCAGCAGGCCACCATCAATGATAATCCCATCAGGCGTCGGTTCACACTTCACGCCCAATGCCAGCAGACCGTCGGCCATGACCTGAATACGATCAGACTCTTTGACCCGAAGTTCCTGGGCACCGCGCAATACCGTGCGTCCCTCAGCACAGGCGGCGGCAACAAACAGCACCGGGAACTCATCAATAGCCAACGGCACCAACGCTTCGGGAATCTCGATCCCCTTTAGCGCAGCGGCACGCACCCGCAGGTCAGCCACCGGCTCACCGCCAACTTCCCGCAGGTTTTCCAGGGCGATGTCCGCCCCCATCAACCGCAGAATATCGATTACCCCGGTACGCGTCGGGTTGATACCGACATGCTCCAGCAGCAATTCGGAGCCTTCGGCAATCGACGCCGCCACCAGGAAGAATGCCGAAGAGGAAATATCCCCCGGCACCTCTATATGCGTAGCTGTCAGCGCATGGCCAGATTCCACCGACGCCATCGCCCCCTCCACCACCACTGGGTAGCCGAAACCCCGCAGCATTCGCTCAGTGTGGTCACGGGTCGGCGCAGGCTCGATCACCGACGTTTTACCCTCGGCATACAACCCGGCAAGCAACAGACAGGATTTAACCTGAGCACTGGCCATCGGCAGCGCATAAGTAAACCCTTTCAAGGCCTGACCACCGCGAATAGTCAACGGCGGACGCCCCAGAGGTCCGGTTTCGATCACTGCCCCCATCTCCCGCAACGGGTCGGCCACGCGACTCATCGGGCGCTTGGACAGCGAAGCGTCACCCGTCAGGACACTGTCGAAGCTTTGCGCCGCCAGCAAGCCGGACAACAGGCGCATCGACGTCCCGGAGTTACCCAGGTAGATCGGCCCCGGCGCAGGCTTCAAGCCATGCAGGCCTACGCCATGAATGGTAACGCGCCCGTGGTGGGGCCCTTCAATCACGACACCCATGTCCCTAAATGCCTGCAACGTCGCGAGCGCATCCTCACCTTCGAGGAAACCTTCGATCTCGGTCACGCCATCGGCCAACGAACCCAGCATGATCGAGCGATGCGAGATCGACTTGTCGCCTGGCACCCGGATTTTCCCGCTCAAGCGGCCGCCCGGGTTGGCGAGAAAGTTCAGCTCATCGGCGTTCACTGCAGTTTCCATATAAGCCCGGCGAGCCAGGATCTTGCTGAAATGCTCGCGTGCCACCCGCGCCCGAGTGAATACGCCCAACAATTGATGGCCATCCCCGGCATCGACCGCGTCGCGCAAGGCATCGAGGTCACTGCGGAAGGTGTCCAGCGTGCGCAACACCGCTTCGCGATTGGCGAGGAAGATGTCGTGCCACATCACCGGGTCGCTGCCGGCAATCCGCGTGAAATCACGGAAGCCACCGGCGGCGTAGCGGAAAATGTCGAGGTTCTCGTTACGTTTGGCCAGGGAATCCACCAAACCAAACGCCAGTAAATGCGGCAAATGGCTGGTCGCCGCCAGCACTTCGTCGTGGCGCTCGACCTGCATATGCTCGACATCCGCACCCAGCTCGCGCCAAAGACGATCCACCACAGCCAACGCGGCCGGATCGGTTTGCTCAAGCGGCGTCAGGATCACCTTATGGCGACGGAACAGCTGCGCATTGGAGGCTTCCACCCCGCTCTGCTCGGAGCCGGCAATCGGATGGCCCGGTACAAAGCGCGCAGGCATGCCGCCAAAGGCCAGGTGCGCAGCGCGCACCACATTGCCCTTGGCACTGCCGACGTCCGTCAGGATCGCCTGCCCCAAGTCCATATCGGCCAGCAAGGCCAGCAACTTTTCCATCGCCAGAATTGGCACGGCGAGCTGGATCACATCAGCCCCCTGGCAAGCGACAGCCAGGTCAGCTTCACAGCGATCCACCACGCCCAACTCAACCGCCAGCTTGCGCGATTGCGGGTCCAGGTCAACACCGACCACTTCGCCACACAACCCGCTTTCACGCAGGCCTTTGGCGAAGGAGCCACCGATCAACCCCAGACCGACCACCACCAGGCGACCGATCATAGGCACAGCAGGTTGCAATGCAGTGACATCAACCACGAGCCAGAACCTTGGCCAACGCCTCCAGGAAGCGGGCGTTTTCTGCCGGCAAGCCAATGGTGATACGCAGGTGGTTCGGCATGCCGTAGTTGGCCACCGGGCGCACGATCACGCCTTCGCGCAGCAGGCCCTGAAACACAGGCGCGGCCACCTGGCCAAGGTCGACGCAAATGAAGTTGCCCTTGGAAGGGATCCAGCCCAGCCCCAGCTCACGGAAACCTTCCTGCAGTTGCAGCATGCCGGTTTCGTTGATGCGACGACTTTCTTCCAGGTACTCGGCATCCTTCACCGCCGCACAGGCTGCCGCCAGGGCAAGGCTGTTGACGTTGAACGGTTGGCGCACGCGGTTCAGCACGTCGGCCACCACCGCGGTGGACAAGCCGTAACCGACCCGCAGCGACGCCAGGCCATAGGCCTTGGAGAAAGTGCGCGACACCAGCAGGTTGGGGTAAGCCGCCAGGAAATCCAGGCCATCCGGCAGGTCGCTGCCTTCGGCGTACTCGATGTAGGCCTCGTCCAGCACCACCAGCACATGCTCCGGCACGTCTTGCAGGAAGTCGTTCAGCGCCTGAGCGTCGAACCAGGTACCGGTCGGGTTGTTCGGGTTGGCGATAAACACCACGCGGGTTTGCGCGTCGATGGCCGCCAGCATGGCCGGCAGGTCATGCCCCCAGTCCTTGGCAGGAATAACACGCGCGTCGGCACCGACCGCCTGCGTTACGATCGGATAGACGGCGAACGCGTGCTCGCTGAACACCGCGTTCAGGCCAGGCGCCAGATAGGCGCGACCGACCAGCTCAAGAATGTCGTTGGAGCCGTTACCCAGGGTCACCTGGTTCAGCTCAACCCGGCAGTTTTCGGCCAGCAGGGACTTGAGGGCAAAACCATTGCCGTCCGGGTAGCGGGTCAGCTCGGCCAACGCCTCATGAATCGCCGCCAACACCTTTGGGCTCGGGCCCAACGGGTTTTCGTTACTGGCCAGCTTTACGATCCTGGACGGGTCCAGGTTCAACTCACGCGCCAGCTCGTCCACAGGCTTGCCCGGCACGTAAGGCGACAGTTGTTGCACGCCCGGCTGAGCCAGGGCGAGGAAGTTGCCACTCATGTTAAAGCCTCACAAAACCGCTTTCGGGTAAGAGCCCAGCACCTTGAGTGCCACGGCTTCCTGACTGATTTTCTCCAGCACACCTTTAACCAGTGGGTCGCGGTGGTGGCCGACGAAGTCGATAAAGAACACATACGTCCATTTACCGCTGCGCGAAGGGCGTGTCTCGATTCGCGTCAGGTCAATCCCGTTATCGTGGAACGGCACCAGCAGCTCATGCAGCGCACCGGGCTTGTTGCTCATGGAGACGATGATCGAAGTCTTGTCGTCGCCGGTCGGCGGCACTTCCTGGCTGCCGATCATCAGGAAACGCGTGGAGTTGTCCGGGCGATCCTCGATTTTCTCGGCCAGGCGCGTCAGGCCATACAGGCCAGCGGCCATATCGCCGGCAATCGCCGCCGAATTCCACTCACCCTTGACCCGCTTGGCCGCTTCGGCGTTGCTGGACACCGCCACGCGCTCGACATTCGGGTAATGCGCGTCCAGCCACTTACGGCATTGAGCCAGCGATTGAGCGTGGGAATAGATCCGGCTGATGCTGTCGGTCTTGGTGTTCTCGCCCACCAGCAAGTGGTGGTGGATGCGCAACTCGACTTCGCCGCAGATCACCATGTCGTGCTCAAGGAAGCTGTCCAGCGTGTGGTTGACTGCGCCTTCCGTGGAGTTTTCCACCGGCACCACGCCAAAATTCACCGCACCGGCCGCCACTTCACGGAACACTTCGTCGATCGCCGCCATTGGCTTGCTGATCACGGCGTGGCCGAAGTGCTTCATGGCCGCCGCTTGGGTGAAGGTGCCTTCAGGGCCGAGATACGCCACTTTCAGTGGCTGCTCCAGCGCCAGGCACGACGACATGATTTCACGGAACAACCGCGCCATCTCCTCGTTGCCCAGCGGGCCCTGGTTGCGCTCCATTACGCGCTTGAGCACCTGGGCTTCGCGCTCAGGCCGGTAGAACACCGGCACTTCGCCTTCAGCCAGTGAGGCCATTTTTACCCGTGCTACTTCCTGGGCGCACCGCGCGCGCTCACTGATCAGTTCCAGGACTTTCTCATCCAGGCTGTCAATGCGTACGCGCAGGGCCTTGAGTTCTTGCTCAGACATTAGCCGTGTTCCTTTTCGAACTCTGCCATGTAGGAAATCAGCGCCTTGATGGCGTTGATATCGACAGCGTTGTAGATGGAGGCGCGCATGCCACCTACCGAACGGTGACCCTTGAGGTTCAGCAAGCCGCGCGCATCGGCACCGGCCAGGAATGGCTTGTCCAGACGGTCGTCAGCCAGGCGGAACGGTACGTTCATCCACGAGCGGTCGGTCAGGTTGATCGGGTTGCTGTACAAGCCGCTGGCGTCGATGAAGTCGTACAGCGTGCGCTTCTTCTCTTCGTTAAGCTTGCCCATGGCAGCCACGCCGCCCTGCTCTTTCAGCCACTCGAACACCAGGCCCGAGAGATACCATGCAAACGCCGGCGGGGTGTTGTACATCGAACCGTTATCGGCCGCGACCTTGTAGTTGAGCATGGTCGGACACAGCGAACGCGCACGACCCAGCAGGTCTTCACGGATGATGTTGACCAGGATACCGCTCGGGCCGATGTTCTTCTGCGCACCGGCGTAGATCATGCCGTATTGGGACACATCGATCGGGCGCGAGAGAATGTCCGAGGACATGTCGCACACCAACGGAACGTCACCCACTTCAGGCACCCAGTCGAATTCCAGGCCGCCGATGGTTTCGTTCGCTACGTAGTGAACGTAGGCCGCATCCTTCGACAACTTCCACTCGTTCTGACCCGGAATGGCGAAGTAGTCGTAAGGCTTGGCGGTGCCCGCCACATTGACATGACCGTAACGGGAGGCCTCTTCAATGGCCTTCTGGCCCCAGATACCGGTGTCGATATAGTCGGCAGTGCCGCCTTCCGGCAGCAGGTTCAGCGGCAGTTGGGCAAACTGCTGGCTTGCCCCGCCTTGCAGGAACAACACTTTGTAGTTGGAGGGGATGTCCAGCAAGTCGCGCAGATCCTGCTCGGCCTTGGTGGCAATGGACACGAACTCATCGCTGCGATGGCTCATTTCCATCACGGAGAGGCCTTTTCCATGCCAGTCGAGGAGTTCACCCTGCGCGCGCTGCAGGACTGCTTCAGGAAGCGCCGCGGGACCGGCACAGAAGTTATAGGCTCTCTTGCTCACATCCAATCTCACTCTGATCTGGTGGTAGTCACACAAACATATCAGCCGACACCCGATCCAATGTGGGAGCGGGCTTGCTCGCGAAAGCGATCTAACAGGCGACATCTCTGGTGAATGTCAGTCCGCTTTCGCGAGCAAGCCCGCTCCCACACTAGATCTCCATGGCTGTCGATATTTCCGGCCGGACAAACAACAAGGGGGCGAATCTTCATCCGCCCCCTGTGTGTCCGCTTATTCCTGCGGTTCTTCTTCGTCTGCGGCAGCGTCGAGGGTTGGCTCGTCGACGCCGTCATCGGCATCGCCGATCACTTGCCCCTCGAGTGCAATCCCTTCCTCGCCTTCCAGCTCCTCGCCCTCGACTTCCGATGGCTCCTGGACACGTTCCAGGCCTACCAGGGTTTCGTCGCTGGCCAGCTTGATCAGCGTCACGCCCTGGGTGTTACGCCCCAGGCTCGACACTTCAGCCACACGCGTACGCACCAGGGTGCCCTGGTCGGAAATCAGCATGATCTCCTCGCCATCGAGCACCTGGACCGCGCCGACCAGACCGCCGTTGCGATCGTTGCTGACCATGGCGATAACGCCTTGGCCGCCACGCTTGTACTCCGGGAACTCGCTGATGGCGGTGCGCTTGCCATAACCACGCGCCGAAGCGGTGAGGATCTGGCTGCCTTCTTCCGGGATCAGCATCGAAATCAGCTTCTGCCCTTCCGGCAGACGCATGCCGCGTACACCGCGGGCAGTACGACCCATGGCGCGAACGTCGGATTCCTTGAAGCGCGTCACTTTGCCGCCGTCGGAGAACAGCATGACTTCACGCTCGCCATCGGTGATAGCGGCAGAAATCAACACGTCGCCTTCGTCCAGCTCCAGGGCGATCAGGCCCACGCTGCGTTGACGGCTGAAGGATTCCAGCGGGGTCTTCTTCACGGTGCCTTTGGCGGTGGCCATGAAGATGAAGTGACCCTCGGTGTACTCATCGACCGGCAGCATGGTGGTGATGTATTCATCACTGTCCAGCGGCAGCAGGTTGACCAATGGACGACCACGGGCGGCACGCGAGGCCTCCGGGATTTCGTAGGTTTTCAGCCAGTACACTTTGCCTTTGCTGGAGAACAGCAGCAGCGTGGTGTGGCTGTTGGCGACCAGCAGGTGAGCGATGTAGTCCTCATCCTTAACGCCAGTAGCCGATTTGCCTTTACCACCACGACGCTGGGCCTGGTACGCAGCCAAAGGCTGGGTCTTGGCGTAGCCACCGTGGGAGATGGTCACGACGCGCTCTTCTTCCGGGATCATGTCACCCAGGGTCAGGTCGAGACGGGCATCCAGGATTTCAGTGCGGCGCACGTCGCCGTATTCGGCGCGGATCACTTCCAGTTCTTCGCGGATCACTTCCATCAGGCGCACGGCGCTGTTGAGGATGCGGATCAGCTCGCCGATCTGGTTGAGGATCTCCTGGTACTCGGCCAGCAGCTTCTCGTGCTCCAGGCCGGTCAGGCGGTGCAAACGCAGTTCCAGAATGGCCTGGGCCTGTTCCGGCGACAGGAAGTACTTGCCTTCGCGCAGACCGTATTGCGGGTCGAGGGTCTCCGGACGGCACGAGTCGGCACCGGCACGTTCAACCATCGCAACCACGGCGCTGGATTCCCACGGCATCTTGATCAGTGCTTCTTTCGCTTCCGACGGGGTCGGCGAAGCCTTGATCAGTGCGATAACCGGGTCGATGTTCGACAGTGCAACCGCCTGGCCTTCCAGGATGTGGCCGCGCTCGCGGGCCTTGCGCAGTTCGAACACGGTACGGCGGGTCACGACTTCGCGGCGGTGACGCACGAAGGCTTCCAGCAGATCCTTGAGGTTCAGGATGCGCGGGCGGCCGTCGATCAGTGCAACCACGTTGATACCAAACACGCTTTGCAGCTGGGTCTGGGCGTAGAGGTTGTTGAGGATCACCTCAGGCACTTCGCCACGACGCAGCTCGATCACCACGCGCATACCGTCTTTGTCGGACTCGTCACGCAGTTCGGTGATGCCTTCCAGCTTCTTCTCTTTAACCAGCTCGGCGATCTTCTCGATCAGACGCGCCTTGTTCAGCTGGTAAGGAAGTTCGGTGATGACGATCTGCTGACGGCCACCGACCTTGTCGATGTCTTCGATCATCGAGCGGGCGCGCATGTAAATACGGCCGCGACCGGTACGGTAGGCTTCGATGATACCGGCGCGACCGTTAATGATCGCGGCGGTCGGGAAGTCCGGGCCGGGGATGTATTGCATCAGCTCATCGACGGTCAACTCAGGGTTGTCGATGAGGGCCAGGCAACCGTCGATGACTTCACCGAGGTTGTGCGGCGGAATGTTGGTGGCCATGCCCACGGCGATACCGCTGGAGCCGTTGACCAGCAGGTTCGGAATACGGGTTGGCATGACCGCCGGGATCATTTCGGTGCCGTCGTAGTTCGGCACCCAGTCCACGGTTTCTTTATGCAGGTCGGCCAGCAGCTCGTGCGCCAGCTTGGTCATGCGCACTTCGGTGTATCGCATGGCCGCAGCGTTGTCGCCGTCGACCGAACCGAAGTTGCCCTGGCCGTCTACCAGCAGGTAGCGCAGGGAAAACGGCTGGGCCATCCGAACGATGGTGTCGTACACCGCAGTGTCGCCGTGAGGGTGATACTTACCGATCACGTCACCGACAACACGGGCAGATTTCTTGTACGGCTTGTTCCAGTCGTTACCCAGCTCGCTCATCGCGAACAGCACACGCCGGTGCACGGGCTTCAAGCCATCGCGCGCATCAGGCAGTGCCCGACCGACAATTACGCTCATCGCGTAGTCGAGGTAGGACTGTTTCAGCTCGTCTTCGATATTGACCGGGAGGATTTCTTTGGCCAGTTCGCCCATGAGAAGCCTGATTCCTTTTTCGGGTGAAACCTCGTCACATCCTATGGGACGAACGAAGCTCGCCGCTGCCGGCAGAGTGCCTGACAACGACTTACGACAAATCAACGAGTTATGACACGGATCTGCACGTTATAGGCCACCCCTCGGGGCAGCCCTGGAAACCGCCGGATGTTATCACAATCGCCGCCACGCACCTATCCCCCAGACGCGCATGGAGCATAGTAAGTTGACGGATGACAGGCTTGAGGGCGACGAGAGGGGCTCAGAGATAGGGTGGTGCTATTTTTCCGGTGCAGATCCGAGGGGTTTATTGACTTTCAAGGCCAATCGCGGGCAAGCCCGCTCCCACATTTTGGATGTGCCCACCTGTCAAAGGCGGAAACTGGCTTGCCGGTGATAGCGACACCACAGACAGCAAAGCCTTTAATGCAGCCGCTTACGGCACATCAACTTGGCCAACTTCGCCGTATCCGGCCGCTCGACAATGCCTTTTTCGGTCACTATCACATCAATCAGATCGGCCGGGGTGACGTCGAACACGGGATTAAGGGCAGCCACATCCAATCGCTGCCCCATAACATCCAGCAACTCGCCGGGATCACGCTCTTCCAGGGCGACGTCATCGCCAGTGGCCATCATCAAATCGAGTGTCGAGCTTGGCGCCACCACCATGAAGCGCACGCCATGGTGCATGGCGCAGACGGCCAGCTGATAAGTGCCGATCTTGCCGACCACATCACCGTTGGCCGCAATGCAGTCGGCGCCGACAATCACCCAGGTCACGCCTTTGGTCTTGAGGATATGCGCGCCGGCCGAGTCAGCATTCACCGTGACCGCAATACCGTCTGCCGCCAACTCCCACGCCGTCAGCCGCGAACCTTGCAGCCAGGGGCGGGTTTCATTGACGTAGACATGCTCGACCAAACCCTCCAGGAAAGCCGCACGAATCACCCCAAGAGCAGTGCCGACACCGCCGGTGGCCAAGGCGCCCGCATTGCCATGGGTCAGGATCGCCTGAGCATTGCCCTGATGCTTGCGAATCCGCTCGAGGCCCAATTGGGCCATGACGAGGTTGGCTTCCCGGTCGCTTTCATGGATCGCGATGGCTTCGGCTTCCAGCACGACCAGCGCGTCGGCGGGCTTCTTCACGCGGTCCAGCCGATCACGCATGCGCTTCAAGGCCCAGAACAGGTTCGACGCCGTCGGACGAGTATCAGCCAGTAATGCGTAGTCTTCTTCCCACGCTGCCTGCCAGTCGCCACCTTCGGCGATCCGCTCACGCGCGGCGAGCACCAGACCATAGGCGGCGCTGATACCGATCGCAGGCGCTCCACGCACCACCATGGTACGAATGGCGTCGGCCACTTCAGCTGCAGTGGCGCAGACAACCCAGGTTTCCCGGGACGGCAAGGCACGCTGATCGAGCAGGTGCAGTGCGCCATCACGCCAATCGATGGCCTTCACTTTCTCCGCAGCTAACAGTCGGTCGCGCATCCCTTACCCCGCACTCATGAACAAAAGCCGCGGATTATAGCGATCCGCCAGCCAGGACGCTCGGGTATACTTCGCCCTTCTTTTATAGCTGCCCGGGAAGAAGCCTGCGATGACCTCCACTGCCGCCCCGCTCGACCTGTTGCTGCTGCCCACCTGGCTGGTACCTGTCGAACCTGCCGGCGTGGTGCTCAAGGAACATGGCCTGGGCATCCGCGACGGGCGCATCGCCTTTATCGGGCCGCGGGCTGCGGCCTTGAAGCTGGCGGCTAGCGAGGTGCGCGAGCTGCCGGGCATGTTGCTCAGCCCCGGTTTGATCAATGCCCACGGCCACGCGGCAATGAGCCTGTTTCGCGGCCTGGCCGACGACCTGCCGCTGATGACCTGGCTGGAACAGCACATCTGGCCCGCCGAGGCCAAATGGGTCGACGAAGCCTTCGTGCGCGACGGCACCGACCTGGCCATCGCCGAGCAGCTTAAAGGCGGCATCACCTGTTTTTCCGACATGTATTTCTACCCCAAGGTCGCCAGCGACTGCGTGCACAACAGCGGTATGCGTGCACAAATCGCGATTCCGATCCTCGACTTCCCGATTCCCGGCGCCAGCAGCGCCGACGAGGCCATTCGCCAGGGCGTAGAACTGTTCGGCGACCTCAAGCACCACCCGCGCATCAAGATCACCTTCGGGCCCCACGCGCCTTACACCGTATGCGATGAGAACCTGGAAAAAATCCGGGTGATCGCCGAAGAACTCGACGCGTCCATTCATATGCACGTGCACGAAACCGCCTTCGAAGTGCAGCAGGCCGTCGAGCAGACCGGTGAACGCCCACTGGCGCGCCTGGGTCGCCTCGGCCTGCTCGGCCCGCGCTTCCAGGCCGTACACATGACCCAAATCAGCGAGGATGACCTGGCTTTGCTGGTAGAAAGCAACACCAGCGTTATCCATTGCCCGGAATCGAACCTGAAACTGGCCAGCGGCTTTTGCCCGGTGGAGCGTCTGTGGCAGGCTGGCGTGAATGTGGCGATCGGCACCGACGGCGCCGCCAGCAACAATGACCTGGATTTGCTGGGCGAAACCCGTACCGCTGCGATGCTGGCCAAGGCGGTCGCCGGCTCGGCCACCGCGCTGGATGCCCACCGCGCCCTGCGTATGGCCACACTCAACGGTGCTCGGGCCATGGGCCTGGAGGGCGAGATTGGCTCGCTGGAGGTCGGCAAGGCTGCCGATATCGTGGCCTTTGATCTTTCGGGGCTGGCGCAACAACCGATCTACGATCCGGTCTCACAGCTTATATATGCCACCGGACGCGATTGTGTGAAACACCTTTGGGTCGCCGGCAAGCAGTTGCTCGACGACCGGCAATTGACCCGCATGGATGAACCACAGTTGACCGCCACGGCCATTGCCTGGGGCCAACGGATCAGCGGGCACAGCGAATAACGCAGGGTTTGAACCTAAGCTTCAACACCTGCAAACCGATTTATCAGATTTAGAGGATTTATCATGAGCAACGTCGACCACGCCGAAATCGCTAAATTCGAAGCCCTGGCCCACCGCTGGTGGGACCGCGAAAGCGAGTTCAAACCCCTGCACGACATCAACCCGCTGCGGGTCAACTGGATTGACGAACGCGTCAACCTGGCCGGCAAGAAGGTGCTCGACGTCGGTTGCGGCGGCGGCATCCTCAGCGAAGCGATGGCCCAGCGCGGCGCCACCGTCATGGGCATCGACATGGGCGAAGCCCCGCTCGCCGTGGCCCAGTTGCACCAACTGGAATCCGGCGTGAGCGTGGAATACCGCCAGATCACCGCCGAAGCCCTGGCCGAGGAAATGCCCGAGCAGTTCGACGTGATCACCTGCCTTGAGATGCTCGAGCACGTACCGGACCCGTCCTCGGTCATTCGCGCGTGCTTCCGCATGGTCAAGCCGGGCGGCCAGGTGTTCTTCTCCACCATCAACCGCAATCCCAAGGCCTACCTGTTCGCGATCATCGGCGCCGAATACATCATGAAGTTGCTGCCGCGTGGCACCCACGACTTCAAGAAATTCATCCGTCCGTCCGAGCTGGGTGCCTGGAGCCGTCAGGCCGGGCTGACCGTCAAAGACATCATCGGCCTGACCTACAACCCGCTGACCAAGCACTACAAGCTGGCCAGTGACGTGGACGTCAACTACATGATCCAGACTCTGCGCGAGGAGTAAGCCTGTGAAGTTGCGAGCGGTTCTCTTCGATATGGACGGTACTTTGCTGGACACCGCGCCGGACTTCATCGCGATCTGCCAGGCCATGCGCGCCGACCGCGGCCTGGCGCCGATCAACGACCAGCACATCCGCGATGAAATCTCCGGCGGTGCGCGGGCGATGGTCGCCGTGACCTTCTCGATGGACCCCGAATCCCCTGGCTTTGAAGAACTGCGCCTGGAGTTCCTGGAGCGCTATCTCAAGGGCTGCGCAATCCACAGCAAACTGTTCGACGGCATGGCCGAGTTGCTGCAAGACATCGAAAAATCCAAGCTGGTCTGGGGCGTGGTCACCAACAAACCGCTGCGCTTTGCCGAGCCGATCATGCAGCAGTTGGGCCTGGCGGAGCGCTCGGCGCTGCTGATCTGCCCGGACCACGTGAAGAACAGCAAGCCGGACCCTGAGCCGCTGATCCTGGCGTGCAAGATGCTCAACCTGGACCCGGCCAGCGTGTTGTTTGTGGGCGATGACCTGCGCGATATCGAGTCCGGCCGTGACGCTGGCACCCGCACCGCAGCGGTCACGTTCGGCTACATCCACCCCGATGACAACCCACGCAACTGGGGCGCCGATGTGGTGGTGGATCACCCGCTGGAACTGCGCAAGGTGCTGGATAATGCACTGTGCAGTTGCTGATTGCTCACCGGTCCTGCTGACCTATGAAGACCCGATGTGGGAGGGGGCTTGCTCCCGATAGCGGTAGGTCAGTGATTGATACAGTGCCTGACACTCTGCAATCGGGAGCAAGCCCCCTCCCACATTAGGATTTGTGTACTGTTCTTGGTTCAGTGTTTGTAAACCTACTGAACTCTGTCGAGGCTATTTATGTTTGATTACTGCGCACGTCCAGAACTGCTCAAAGGCCGGGTGATCCTGGTGACCGGCGCCGGTCGCGGGATTGGCGCGGCGGCGGCAAAAACCTACGCCGCCCATGGCGCCACCGTGCTGTTGCTGGGCAAGACCGAAGCCAACCTGGCCGAGGTGTACGACGCGATCGAAGCCGCCGGCCAACCGCAACCGGTGGTGATTCCGTTCAACCTGGAGACCGCCCTGCCCCATCAGTACGATGAGCTGGCGGCGATGATCGAAAAAGAATTCGGCCGCCTCGACGGCCTGCTGCACAACGCCTCGATCATCGGCCCACGCACACCGATCGAGCAGTTGTCCGGTGAGAATTTCATGCGAGTGATGCACGTCAACGTCAACGCGATGTTCATGCTGACCAGCACGTTGCTGCCGCTGCTCAAGCTGTCCCAGGATGCGTCGGTGGTGTTCACCTCCAGCAGCGTCGGGCGCAAGGGCCGGGCGTACTGGGGCGCTTATGGCGTGTCGAAGTTTGCCACTGAAGGCCTGATGCAAACCCTGGCCGACGAGCTGGAGGACGTGGCGGCGGTGCGCTCCAACAGTATCAACCCGGGCGGAACACGCACCAGCATGCGCGCCCAGGCGTACCCCGGTGAAAACCCGATGGAAAGGCCGGCGCCGGAAGAGATCATGCCGGTGTACCTGTACCTGATGGGCCCGGACAGTACGGGCATCAATGGGCAGGCGTTTGATGCGCAGTAAAACCTGACACAGCACAAATCAAACGGTGGAACCGGGTTTAAGTGGGAGCTGGCTTGCCTGCGATGGCATCACCGCGGTGTATCTGACATACCGAGTTGATACCATCGCAGGCAAGCCAGCTCCCACATTGGTTTGCGGTGTATCTGGGGGTTTAGTTTTTCACCACGTCCTCAAGGGTGAAACGCCCCAGCGGGTTTTGCAGGAAGTTACTCACATTCTTGCGTGAGATGTTGATGTACGGGCTGTAGTACAGATCAATCCAGTTCACATCCTGTTTCGCCAGCTTCTGCAACTCCACATACATCTGCTCGCGCTTGACCGGGTCGGCCTCGATCCGCGCAGCCGCCACCAGTTCCTTGACCTTGTCATTCTTGTAGCGGGTCATGTAGTTCTGGTTGGTGTCATGGCCCAGTACGAAAGTGGTCTTCTGGTCCGGGTCGAGAATGTCGTTGGTCCAGTACATCACTGAAATGTCGTACTCACCGTCCACCAGCATCTGCCAGCTTTGCGTCGGGTCGACTTTCTGCAGGTTGGCAGTCACGCCGACCTTGGCCAACTGGTCCTTGATGATCACTGCAATCTGCTCGTCCGCTTCGTTGCCGGCGTTGACCACGTAGTTGAGCTTCAAATCCTTGGCGCCAGCCTCTTCCAGCAGTTTCTTCGCGGCCGTCGGGTCATACGGGCGCTGCAGGTTGTTGGCATAGTGGAACAGCGAGCCTTTCGGGATGTAGGAATAGGCCACGGTGCCTTGACCGTAAGTCGCAGTCTTCACCAGCGACTGTTTGTCGATGGCCATGTCCAGCGCCTCGCGCACTGGCTGCTTGGCCAGCAGACCGTGAGCGTGGTTGATCAGCAGGTGATCTTCACGGGTGGACGGGTCGGAGTGGATCACCACGTTTTTGTCTTTCTTCAGTTCTTCCACGCGGGAGAACGGTACGAAGATCGCCGTGTCGAGTTCGTTGTTCTGCACCATGCGCATGCGCGTGTTGTCGTCCGTCACGGAGACCCACTCCACGCCATCCAGGCTGACGTTCTTGGCCTGCCAGAAGTTCGGGTTCTTTTTCAGGATGACGCGATCGCCTTTGCGCCACTCCTCTACGGTGAACGCGCCGGAGGTCACCGGGTTTTCCGAGTAGGCGTCCTCGCCCATTTTGGTCATGGCTTTTTCCGACAGGATCGATACCGTCGGCGAGGCCAATTGCGAGAGGAAGGCCACGGCCGGGGTTTTCAGGGTGACCACAAGGGTCTTGGGATCACTGGCCTTGGCCGTGCTGATCAGGCTGAACGGGTCACTCCACAGCGACGCCTTGTTGTCGCGGATGCGCAACAGGCTGAACGCCGCGTCGTCGGCGGTGATCGGCGAGCCATCGGAGAACTTCGCGTCACGCAGCTTGAAGGTGTAGGTCAGGCCATCCTTGGAAATCTCCCAGCTTTCAGCCAGGCCCGGCTCCATCTTCGTGCCCAGGTTATCCACGCGCACCAGGGTGTCGTAGACGTTGGCGAATACCCAGGTGTCGCGGTTTTGCGCGCTTTTGATCGGATCGAAAGTGGTGCTGTCTTCACGGCAGCCAATGGTCAGCACGCCAGCGGCGTGAGCCAACCCTGCAGTGAGGGACCAAGCGGTCAATGTAGCCGCGGCGAGCAACTTCAAGTGGCGGGATTGCATGTCATAACTCCTTGTTCATGAATGGCAGAAAGGGGCAAAGGTGCTTCAAGCACGCAACTGTATCGATGCTCGTGCAGGAAATGAGTAGGCGGCAACACCACGGAACACATTGTCCGGGCGTAGCGGCAACGCGGGTGAAAGGCGCAACCTGCGGGCAAATTCAACGGGCTCGGCGGCTCACCCGGCAACGGCTCCGCAGGCAAAGGCCGACGCGGATCAATCTCGGGAATCGCCTCGATCAGCGCCGCTGTATACGGATGGCGCGGCGCGGTAAACACCGCCTCCACCGGCCCTTCCTCAACGATCTTGCCCAGGTACATCACCGCCACGCGGTCGCACAGGCGACGCACGATGGCCAGGTCATGGGCGATAAACAGGATCGCCAGGTTCATGCGCTGTTGCAGTTCCAGCAACAGGTTGATGATCTGGCCCTGAATCGACACATCCAATGCCGCCACGCACTCATCGGCGATGATCAAGCGCGGCTCTACCGCCAGCGCCCGAGCGATACCGACACGCTGGCATTGGCCACCACTGAGTGAACCAGGTTTGCGGTTGGCCAATTCGGGGCGCAGGCCGACCAGTTCGAGCAATTCATTGACCCGCTGGGGAATTTGCTCTGGCGCGGCTTTGCGTTGCACCCGCAGCACTTCGGCAATGGTTTCGCCAATGGTGTGGCGTGGGTTCAGGGCGGCGTAAGGGTCCTGGAAAATCATCGCGGTTTCATGGCGCAGGCGAGCGATGTCGATAGCGCTGCCATGGGCCATGTCCACGCCATCGAACAAGACCTGCCCGGCACTGATCGGGTTGAGGTGCAAAATTGCCCGGCCCAGTGTGCTCTTGCCGCTGCCGGACTCGCCCACCAGACCCAGGGTTTCACCGGCGGCCAGGTTCAGCGACACACCGTTCACCGCCCTCACCCACTGTTTATTCAGGCCAAACAAACCGGTGCCGGACGCCGCAAAACGCACCTCGAGGTCCTTGATCTGCAACAGGCTCATGGTTGGCCTCCCAAGGGATAGTGACAGGCCACCCGCGCACCTTCCGGCAGCAACTCGGTGCACAAGGCGCCCACCTGCGGGCAGCGCGGGTTGAACCGGCAACCGGCGGGCAAGGCATCCAGCAACGGCGGCTGGCCAGCAATGGTACGCAGCAAGGCGTGGCCGCTGCTGTGGGCGGGCTGGCAATCGATCAGGCCGGCGGTGTACGGGTGTTGTGGATGGGCCAGCAAGTCGTACTTGCTGCCGTGTTCGCACAGGCGCCCGGCGTACATCACCGCGATCGAGTCACAGGTTTGCGCCACTACGCCGAGGTCGTGGGTGATCATGATCATCGACAGGCCATGCTGGTCGCGCAAGTCCAGCAACAGGCGCAGGATTTGCGCCTGCACGGTCACATCCAGCGCGGTGGTCGGCTCGTCGGCAATCAGCACTTTCGGGTTGCAGCCCAGGGCCACCGCGATCATTGCCCGCTGACGCATGCCGCCGGAAAACTCGTGAGGGTAGTTATCGACTCGCGCCTTGGGATCGGGAATGCCGACCTGGCGCAGCACCTCGATGGCGTGCAAGCGTGCGTCTTTTTTCGACGCGCCTTGATGCAGCCGAATACCTTCGGCGATCTGCTCGCCGATGCGCATCAGCGGGTCAAGATGGCTGCTGGGGTTCTGGAAAATCATACCCAGTTGCCCGCCCCGCACGGCGCGCATGCCGGGGTCATCCAGTTGCAATAAATCGCGACCTGCCAGGCGCACGGCACCGCCTTGCACGCGCAGATTGGCCGACGGCAACAGCCGCATCAGGCCGCGACAGGCCATGGTCTTGCCCGAGCCACTCTCGCCCACCAGGCCGAGGATTTCGCCTTCGGCCAGGTTGAAGGACACCCGGTCAACCAGCGTGACATCAAGCCCGGCGTTATGGGCGATCACGCTGAGGTCCTGCACTTGAAGCAGGCTCATGAACGGTCTCCCAACACTTGCGCCACGCCATCGGCCAACAGGCTGAAACCCATGGCCAGGGTCACGATGGCCAGGCCCGGGAAGGTGCAAATCCACCAGGCGGTGGTGATGAACGCCTGCCCTTCGGCCACCATCGTACCCCACTCGGCCGTCGGCGGTTGCACACCCAGGCCCAGATAACTCACGGCGGCGCCGTTGAGCAGCACCAGCACCGCGTCGGACATGGAAAACACAATCGAGCCAAACATCGCGTTGGGCAGCAAATGCCGGAACAGAATGCGCCCGTGGCCAAAGCCCAGGCTCTTGGCGGCCAAGGCGAAGTCGCTTTCCTTGAGCACCAGGATCTGTGAGCGGATCAGCCGCGCATACGACACCCAGCCCACCAGCGCCATGGCGATATAGAAGCTCTTCAAGCCCGGGCCGAGAATGGCCATGATCGCCAGCATCAGCACCAGGAACGGGAACGCGAGGATCACGTCGATCACGCGCATGCAGACGCTGTCGAAGCGACCGCCGATGTAGCCGGAGACGGCGCCGACGAAGGTGCCGATCATGAACGGGAAAATCACCCCGATGATGGCCAGTTGCAAGTCGATACGCGCGCCCCAGACCACCCGCGAAAGAATGTCCCTTCCGTAGTTATCCGTGCCGAACGGGTGGGCCATGCTGGGGCCCAACAAGCTGATATCGGTGTTTTGCGCAATCGGATCAAAAGGCGCAACCCACGGTGCAAACAGTGCCAGGGCAAACCAGGCCAACAAAATCAACAACCCCCACGCAGCGGTCAGTCGACCATTACGAAAACCAAAACGCAGGCGCAAACGCCACGGGGCAATCAGTGGGCGGCTGCTCATTGCATCTTCACCCGTGGGTCGAGGGCCACCGTCACCACGTCAGCGACGAAGTTGACCACCACCGTCGCACACGCCAGCACCATGGCCACGCCCTGCACCACCATGTAGTCACGGGTGAAGATGCCGCGCACCAGCAACTGGCCGATGCCGGGAATGGCGAAGAGACTCTCGATCACCACGGTGCCGCTGATCAACCACCCGATATTCACCGCCAGCAAGTTGACCGCCGGCACCAGGGAATTGGGCAACACATGCCGACGGAACACGGCGGCCTCCGACAGCCCGCGCGCCCGGGCAGCGGTGACATGGTCGGCCTGCAACTCCATCAGCATGCTCGCGCGCAGGTTACGCACCAGCACCGCCGACAGCGCCAGGGCGATGGTCAAACAGGGCAGCAGCATATGGTGAGCCTTATCCAGCCAGGTGCGCCCGTAGCCGGACACCGGGAACAGGCCCCACTTCACGCTCAGCAACAAAATCAACATCAAGCCCAGCCAGAACGCCGGCATGCCCAGGCCAACCGTGGTGAACACGCGGATCAGGTTGTCTGCCCAACCACCTTTATTGCGCGCCGCCACCGTCGCCAGCGGCACTGCAATCAAGAGCGCCAGCAGCACACTGCCGAGCACCAGTACCAAGGTCGGTTCGATCCGCGTGACGATCAGCTTCAAGGCGTCAACCTTGTACAACAGCGACTGGCCGAGATCGCCCTTGAGCAAGTTCTTGAGGAAGTAGAAATACTGCAGCCACAACGGTTGATCGAGGCCGTACTGGGCGCGGATTTTCAGCAACGCATCCGGCGTACTGCGTGAGCCCAGCAAGGCCCGCGCCGGGTCGCCGGGGATCGAGCGCACCAGCACAAAGGTGATCAGGCTGATGCCAAACAACACCGGCAGCAATTGCAGCGGCCGGGACAGTACAAAACGGTAACGCGCCAGGTTCATCCGTCAGCCTCGATGGCGAGCGAGGAAGTCCAGCAGCACCGGGAAGTACGCGTGGGGTTCCTCATAAAAGGGCATGTGGCTGCTGTTGGGAAACACGTGCAATTCGGCATGCCTGGCGGCCAGCTTCATGCGATGGGCGCAGGCCGGCGTGAGTTCATCGTGCTGGCCGGTGGTGATCAGGATTGGCATCTTGAACTCGGCCATCTCGGGGATGCGGTTCCAGTCCTTGAGGTTACCGATGTACAGGAATTCGTTGGGGCCCTGCATGGCTTCGTAGGGTCCCATGTTCCAATCGCCAAGGGAGCGTTTGACCGGCTCCGGCCATTCGTCCAGACGGCAGACGTGGCGGTAATTGAGCAAAGTAATCGCGGCCTGGTACTGCGGATGGTCCAGGGTGCCCATGGCTTCATGGCGCTGCATCATGGCCACGGTTTCGCTGCCGAGGGCACCGCGCAGGCGTTCGAGCTCCTGGGACAGGTGCGGAATGTCGCCGACGGTGTTTTCGAGGATCAGGCTTTTCAGTGCGTCGGGGTAATGGATGGCGTATTCGATGCCCAGCCAGCCGCCCCAGGAATGCCCCAGCAAATGCACACGGCCGAGATCCAGGGCACGGCGCACGGTTTCAACTTCTTCGACATAACGGCTGATTTCCCACAAGGAAACGTCGGCCGGTCTGGCTGATGCGCCGGTACCAAGCTGGTCGAATGCAACCACTCGCAGGTTATGGTCTTTGAGCCAGCCATGGGCGTCGCGCAAGTAGTCACATGGCAAGCCCGGGCCGCCATTGAGACACAAGAGCACCTCATCGCCGTCGCCAAAGCTGTAGACCACGACGTTATGGCCGTCGACTTGCACGTTGTACTGCTGGTCGGGGGCAATTTCACGCCACATGCATACGTTCCTTGTGTTGTATCGGCCTGGCAGTCAGCGGCCGTTTATCTGGCCAACACTACCGAGGATGCCGTGCGTCCATAACCTAGTATTTCTTATAGGTTTGGCCTGGCAGTCCTTCGCCGGGGCGTGGCATTCTACTTGCCGCAAGTCGAGATTCAAATGAATTCGGGAGCAGAACGGATGCTGGCCAAGCTAACCGCCTTCAATAACCGTCTGATGCCGGGCAGGAGCCTGGATGAACAGATGGACAACACATTTATCCTCGCCCAACAATTGGGCTTCGATGCGCTGGTGTACGACTACACGCCAGTGCCCATCGACCAGGACGGCTCACTGATCACACCGTCGGTGCTCGAGCTGCGCAATACCCCGCCGGACTGGCACGCGTTGTGGTGCAGCGAAGGGTTTTACCAGATCGACCCGGTGCAACACCTGGCCCTGAGCACGGTGTCGCCGTTCGTCTGGTCCTATGAGGCAAAAGCCCAGACCGCGCTGCAAAAAATCATCGACCCCTGCCATGCGCCGGTGTCCACTTACCTGCATGAACGCCAACTGACCTGCGGCGTCAGTGTGCCCATTCATCTGCCGCGCGGCGGTTTCGCGTCGCTGACCGGCCTGCGCACCGGTAACGCCAGCACGGTGTTACAAGATGCGCAGCAGACCCTGACGGATTTCAGCCTGATTACCCACGCCTTGCAGGAAGCGGCCTACCCGTTGTTCAGCAAAGAGCTACGTACCTACCCGCATATTCATCTGACCAAACGCGAGCGCGAATGCCTGAAATGGGCCGCCGAAGGTTTCACCGCCGCCGAAATCGCCACGCAATTGAGCCGTTCACTGGCGGTGGTCACCCTGCACCTGGCCTCGGCGATGCACAAACTGGGGGCCAAAAACCGCGTTCAGGCGGTAGTCCGCGCCACCCACTACCGCTTGCTGGAAGATTGATCCGTCGGCAAAACCTAGCTGTTTTGCTAGTTACTTAAACTTCGCGTGCCGTCTATCGTACCCCTGATCCTTTTTTTCAGAGCAGGGTACGAAATGGAATTCATCGAGAAGATGCGCGAAGGCTATGCGGCCTTCGGCGCCTACCAGACCTGGTACCGCGTCACCGGCGACCTGACCACCGGCCGTACACCTTTGGTGATCATCCACGGCGGTCCCGGCTGCACCCATGACTATGTCGACGCGTTCAAGGACGTTGCCGCCAGCGGCCATGCGGTTATTCACTACGACCAACTGGGCAATGGCCGCTCCACACACTTACCGGAAAAAGATGCGTCTTTCTGGACCATCGACCTGTTCCTCGCAGAGCTGAACAACCTGCTGGACCACCTGCACATCAGCGACAATTACGCGATCCTCGGGCAATCGTGGGGCGGCATGCTCGGCAGCGAGCACGCGATTCTGCAGCCCAAAGGCCTGCGCGCATTCATCCCGGCCAACTCGCCGACGTGCATGCGAACCTGGGTCAGCGAAGCCAACCGTCTGCGCAAACTGTTGCCCGAAGGCGTGCATGAAACCCTGCTCAAGCACGAACAGGCCGGCACCTACCAAGACCCGGAATACCTAACCGCCTCGCGGGTTTTCTATGACCAGCACGTGTGCCGCGTCAACCCATGGCCGAAAGAAGTGGCGCGCACATTCGCGGCAGTGGATTCGGACCCGACGGTCTACCACGCCATGAGCGGCCCGACGGAGTTCCATGTGATCGGCAGCTTGAAGGACTGGAACGTGATTGGCCGGTTGTCGGCGATCAATGTGCCAACCCTGGTGATCTCCGGGCGGCACGACGAGGCCACGCCATTGGTGGTCAAACCGTTCCTGGATGAGATCGCGGACGTGCGCTGGGCGCTGTTTGAAGATTCCAGCCACATGCCCCACGTAGAAGAACGCCAGGCATGCATGGGGACCGTGGTGAAGTTTCTGGATGAGGCCTGCTCGGTGCCGCACCAGGCACTCAAAGCGGGTTGAGAGCCTCATGTTGGAGCTGGCTTGCCTGCGATAGCCATAGGTATCTACCTATCTTTTTTTACGGATTGGGTGCTGTGGTTGTCGGGGGGCGCTGAGTACATATCCGTTGTTTGGGTCACGGCCGAAATAGGTTCCGCCCTTACGGCGGGTCACTTTGGAAAAGCCCCAAAGTAACCAAAGGGCTCTTGCCCCACCACTCGGCACCTCGCTTAGGCTCGGTGTTCCCTCACGCAGGCTTTGGACCGTGGGCCGCCGCCATGGGCCATCCTTGGCCCATCGCGGCTAACCCGGCGTCCTGCCGGGTTACCCACGCTCCAAAGCCTGCGTTCGGCCAGCGTGGTTAACGGGGCGCCCAAGATCAAAATCAACAGCAGATCAAAGTCAAAAGCAAGGCACGGCGGCCTGGTAGCCGACCTGAGTGGTTAGATCAAAAGCAAAAGCGAAGCGGTGTGTCAGTTGATGCAGTTGGTGACTGGCACACCGCATTCGCGAGCAAGCCCGCTCCCACATTTGGAACTGGGTACATCAGGCAGAGGGTGGGCTGCTCTTCAGACTGTATTGGGTCAATCCGGGAGCTGGCCTGGGGTCTGCGGCTGGGTATGCCTGATGTACCGAGGTGTCTGCATCGCAGCGGTTCGGCGGTCCGACAAGCCAGCTCCCACAGAAAAGCAGAGCACTGCGGTGCTGGCAGCTAAACTCGGTCAACATTGTGGGAGCGGGCTTGCTCGCGAATGCGGTGGGTCAGTCAGCTTATTTGTAACTGACCCCACCGCCTTCGCGAGCAAGTAGAATCGTCGCATCGCCGCTCCCACATTTGGAACTCATTTCATCAGGTAGAAGTGGTGTTGCCCTGCTTCTGCCCTGCTTTTGCTTCAACCACTCAGGTCGGCTACCAGGCCGCCGTGCTCTGCTTTTGATCTGCTGTTGATCTTGATCTGACAGGCCCCGTTAACCAGGATGGCCGAACGCAGGCAAACCACCTCCCACCCTTCAAACTTCAGTGGTCTCAGGTTTTACGGACTTCCTGGGCACCTCGGCCAGCACCGGAATCTCCTTCCCTTCGGCATCAAACATCTTACCGCCGCTGAAGTAATCCCCATCGCGCAATGCCGCCACATCGTGGAAGTACACACTGCGCTCAGTCCCCGCCACAAACACCGACTGCTGGTCCGAGTTGCCGGCGGTAAAGTGGTTGAACGCCAGATTCAACAGGATCGCCATGATCGCCGACGAACTGATCCCCGAATGGAAAATCGTCGCGAACCAGGTTGGGAAGTGGTCGTAAAAGTTCGGTGCAGCGATGGGGATCATGCCGAAACCGATGCTCGTTGCGACGATGATCAGGTTCATGTTGTTGCGGTAATCCACCTTGGACAGCGTGCGAATACCACTGGCTGCTACCGTGCCAAACAGCACAATCCCGGCACCGCCCAGCACCGATGTCGGCACTGCCGCAATCACCCGGCCCATAAAGGGCAGCAGGCCAAGCACTACCAGGAACACCCCGCCCGTTGCCACCACAAAACGACTCTTCACCCCGGTCACCGCCACCAGGCCGACGTTCTGGGCGAACGCACTCTGGGTGAATGACCCGAAGATCGGCGCGAACATGCTCGATAGCATATCGGCGCGCAAGCCGTTACCAAGGCGCTTGGAATCGACTTTGGTATCGATGATCTCACCGACCGCCAGAATATCCGCCGAGGTTTCCACCAAGGTCACCATCACCACGATACACATGGAAATGATCGCCGCCACATGAAAGGTCGGCACGCCAAAATGAAAGGGTGTGGGGAAACCGAACATCGGGCCCTGGGCCACACCGGAGAAATCCGCCATGCCGAGGAACACCGCAATCACGGTGCCAATCACCATGGCCAGCAGGATCGACAAACGCGAGATCGTCGCGCTGCCGATCTTGCTCAGCAGCAACACCAACGCCAGTGTCAGCGCGGCCAGGCCGACGTTCGCCATGCTGCCGAAATCTGCCGCACGGCTATTGCCGCCCATGGCCCAGCGCGCCGCCACGGGCATTAATGTGAGGCCGATGGTGGTGATCACGATGCCGGTCACCAGCGGCGGGAAGAACTTGGTGATCCGTGAGAACACCGGCGTGATCAGTAGCCCGATAAACGACGCGGCCATCACCGCCCCGAGAATCGCCGGCACGCCGCCCGCGCCATCACTGCCGACAATCGCCACCATCGTCGCCACACCGGCAAACGACACGCCCTGCACCAGCGGCAGTTGGCAGCCGAAAAACGGCAGGCCAAGGGTTTGCAGCAACGTGGCCAGGCCACCGGCAAACAGCGATGCGGCGATCAACAGGCCGATATCCGCCGGCGACAAACCGGCCGCCTGGCCGACGATCAACGGTACAGCGACGATGCCGCCGTACATGGTGAGCACATGCTGCAGGCCGTAAGCCATGTTGGCGGCGACGCCAAGATTCTCATCTTCTGGCCGCTGCGGTGACGCCTTCGGGATAGTCATGGTGAGGGGTTCTCTGTTTTTGTTGTACGAGCACTGTATGCAATGTTTGGACTGTGTGTCCATAGAGTTGTATACAATCAATCGAACAAGATACCCTCCGTCGGCGTTACAAAAACAATTCGGCCGTCATGAGCCAGAACGCCAAAGGACCTGAAACAATGAAAAAGGCATTACAGGGCGCAACCGTTGCATTGACCCTTCTCGGCGGTGGGGAGGCTGTCGCGGTGGAATGGATGAACAACAGCGCAGGATTTCGTTACGGCCAACACTTCACCAATCCAAATAACCCCGACGATTTCAGCAAGCGCATCTACAGCTTTACCCATGCCAGCGGCTACCAGTACGGCAGCAACTATCTGAACCTCGATGTGTTCCTGTCCGACAGCCATGACCCGCGCAAGGGCACCGACCGGGGTGGCAGCGAGGTCTACGCGGTGTACCGACACCAGTTGTATGCCTCACGGGTATTTGATGTGCCGCTGGGCACCGGGCTGATCAAGGATTACGCCCTGACCCTGGGCTTCGACGCCAACCGCAACAACAACGTTGCTTCAGCCAAAAAGCGCGCACTCGTCATCGGCCCGACCTTGAAGTTCAACACTGTCGGCGTGCTGGACCTGAGCCTGATGTACTACAAGGAAAGGAACCACACCGGCATCCCCGGCGCACAAGAGTCGAACCACACCTTCGACGACACCTACATGCTCAACCTGACGTGGCTGCGCCCCTTTGAAATCGCCAACCACGCGGCGAAATTCCAGGGGTTTATCAATTACGTCGGGGACAAGGGCGAGGACTACCATGGCCGCGACACCGCGCCGGAAACCCTGATGCGCACCGCGCTGATGGTGGCGGTGCGGCCCGGTAAAAGCGTGAAGCCGAACCTGTATCTCGGGGTGGGTTATGAATACTGGCACAACAAGTTTGGCGTGGATGGCGGGCTGGGCACGCGGACATCGACGCCGACGGTGAATATGGAAGTGACGTTCTAGCACGGGAGAAACCGAATCAAACGGTGGGAGCTGGCTTGCCTGCGATGCGGTCAACTCGATACATCAGGAGCACCGAGTCGATACAGTCGCAGCGGTTCGGCGGTCCGACAAGCCAGCTCCCACATCAGCTCAAGCGTTAGCCAGTTCCGAATTGTCTGCCTTCGGTCGCGCCAGCCAGTAACCCAACACGGCCAATGGCGCGGTGGCGAGCATCACGATCACGGTGATCAGCAACGGCTGGTCGATCATCGACGACACCAGCAAGCTGCTCAGAAAGCACAGCCCCAGTTGCAGGGTGTTCTGCAGTGCAGCGGCCTTGCCAGAATTTTCCGCAAAGGGCATCAGCGCATTCGCCACCACGATCGGGTAGCTCGCACCGTTGACCAAGGCCATCAGGCAGAAGGGAATCAGCAAGGTGGTCAGGGTCGGCACGGTCAAGGTCGCGACGAGGTACAGCGCCACCATGCTGATGCAATAAGCCACCAGCAACCACGGCAGCAAGACTTTGCCCTGGCAATGCTGCAACGCGCTGCGGCAACTGTAGCCACCCACCAGAAAAGCCAAGGTCGGCAACACGTAGCTCAGGCCAATGTCGTTCGGGCTGTAGCCCATATCGCCGAGGATGAAGGGCGAAGCGGTCAGCCAGGCGAAAAAACTGGCCGAGCACGCGGCGAAGATCATCACGTTGCCGGTAAACACGCGGGAGGTCAGCAACTGCCCATAGCCGAGGCGCGAAGGTTCGCCCTCTTCTGCCCGACGTTTCGGCATCTTGCGCAGGAACAACGTCGGCAGCAGCAACAGCAGCGATATGCCCAGCAACACCCCGAAGATCGCCTGCCAACCAAAGTGATTCAACACCATCGCGCCCAGCAGCGGCGCCAGGGCCGGCGACAGCGACATCAACGGCATGATGCTGGCGAACACGCGATGGGCCTTGTCGGCCGGGTAGCGGTCAATCACCAGCGCCTGCCAACTGACAGCGGCAGAACACACGCCAATTGCCTGCATAAAGCGCAGCGCCAACAGTTGCGGCGCCGTTTCGACCCAGAACATGCCCAGGCAACCCAACACAAACAGGCTCAAGCCCGTCACCAGGATCGGCTTGCGCCCCAGGCGGTCGGACAACGGCCCCCACAGCAACTGCCCCACCGCAAACCCGGCGAGGAAAATGCTCAAGCTGGCGCCCACGGCGCCCGCACCAATCTGTAACTGCTCGCCCATTGCGCCGAACGCCGGCAAGTACATGTCCATGGCGAGATAACCGAGCATGCTCAGCCCCGCCAGATACCAGGTAAAACCAAAAGAATTTTTCATTGAAGCCTTGTTAATCCTGCCATCAAACTATTTGCTGACTGGCGCCCATTATGAAGCTGACAGTTTCTGTGTGAAGCGATAATAATTGGACACTCTTATCAAATATTTTGAAGGCACCTTTAATGTGGTCTGAATACTCGCTGGATGTTGTTGATGCCGTGGCGCGCCACGGCAGCTTCAGCGCCGCCGCGCAGGAACTGCATCGCGTGCCGTCGGCCATCAGCTACACGGTGCGCCAGCTTGAGGAATGGCTGGCGGTGCCATTGTTTGTGCGGCGCCATCGCGACGTAGAACTGACCCCGGCCGGCCGTTTATTTATAGACGAAGCCCGCGGCGTGATGAAAAAAATGCTCGGCACACGACGTTTGTGCCAGCAGGTGGCGAATGGCTGGAGTGGCCAATTGAAGGTGGCCGTGGATTCCATCGTCAAACCCCAGCGCTGTCGGCAGCTGGTGCTGGATTTCTATCGGCAGTTTCCCGAAGTGGAATTGCTGCTGGAATACGAGGTGTACAACGGCGTGTGGGACGCCCTGGCCGATGAGCGCACCGACATCGTGATCGGCGCCACCAGCGCGGTGCCGGTGGCCAGCCACTTCACGTTTCGCGACATGGGGTTGTTGAACTGGCTGTGTGTGGTCAGCGCGAAGCACCCGCTGGCGACGGTGGCGGGTTTGCTCAGTGACGACCAACTGCGCCCGTTCGCCTCACTCTGCATGACCGACACCTCGCGCAACCTGCCCAAGCGCGATACCTGGACCCTGGATAACCAACGCCGACTGGTGGTGCCCAATTGGGCCTCGGCCATTGATTGCCTGCGCGATGGCCTGTGTGTCGGCATGGCCCCGGCGCATCAGGTGTTGCCGTGGATCGAGCGCGGTGAGCTGGTGGCATTGCAATTAAGCCGGCCGTTCCCGGCCAGCCCGTCGTGCGTGGCCTGGGCACAGAACAAGCTGTCGCCGGCAATGGCGTGGTTGCTGGAGTATCTGGGCGATACCGAGACGATGAACCAGGAATGGCTGAATGGCCCGGATGGCTGAAAGTCACGCAGCTCAACTGTGGCAGCTGGCTTGCCGGCGATAGCGGTGTACCAGCCCCTACATTTGGCACAGACAGATCGCTATCGCAGGCAAGCCAGCTCCCACAGTTGATCGGGTTTCAGTCCAATAAGCGGGTAATGGCCCGCACGATCATCTCGACCTCTTTGGCATCCAGCGTCAGCGGCGGTAGCAGGCGAATGATTTTGCCGCGCGTCACATTGATCAATAGCCCGTGCTCCTGAGCCGCACGCTGGGCCAGGTCGCGATACGGGCGGGCCAGTTCGATGCCAATCATCAAACCCTGCCCACGAATCGCCGCCACCTGCGGATGCTCGCTCAACTCCACCCGCAACCGCGACAGCAGGCGCGCGCCCTGTTGCGCAGCGTTCTGCAGCAAGCCCTGCTCTTCAATGATATCCAGCACGGTGCAGCCCACGCGGCAGGCCAGCGGGTTGCCGCCGAACGTGCTGCCGTGGCTGCCCGGCGTGAACAACTCAGCCACCGTGGCGCGTGCCAGGCAGGCGCCGATGGGCACGCCGTTGCCGAGGCCTTTGGCCAGGGTCATCACGTCCGGAACAATGCCTTCATGCTGGAATGCAAACCAAGTGCCGGTACGGCCGATGCCGGTCTGTATTTCATCCAGCATCATCAGCCAGCCGTGGCGCGAGCAATGCTCGCGCAGGGCTTTCAGGTAGCCGGGCGGTGCGGGTATCACGCCACTTTCGCCCTGGATGGGTTCCAGCAGCACCGCCGCAATGCGTGGGCCGAACGCGTGAGTGAGCGCTTCCAGTGCCGCCAGATCGCCAAAACCCACCTTGAGAAAATCCCCCGGCAAACGCTGAAAGCCCAGGCGCACCGAAGGCCCGTCGCTGGCCGCCATGGTGCCGAGGGTACGCCCGTGAAACGCGTTTTCCATCACCACCACCAACGGCTCTTCGATGCCTTTTTTCCAGCCATGCAGCCGTGCCAGTTTCAGCGCCGTCTCGTTGGCTTCGGCGCCGGAATTGTTGAAGAACGAGCGGTCCAGGCCGGACAACTGCGTCAGCCGCTGGGCCAGGCGCTGCTGCCAGTCAATGCTGTAGAGGTTGGACGTGTGCAGCAGCAGGCCCGCCTGTTCACTGATGGCCGTCACCAGCCTGGGGTGGGAATGCCCGACATTGGTCACCGCCACACCCGCCACCGCGTCGAGGTATTCACGGCCCTGCTGGTCCCACAGGCGCGTGCCCAGGCCACGAGTGAAGCTCAGGGCCAAGGGTTGATACGTGGTCATCAGGCAGGCGGCGGTCATGGTGGCAGGCTCCAGTGCATCGTTGGGATGGGTGCAGTATCGTTAGCCACCTGAGCTGGATAAACTGCACATTCCTGCAATGACTTTAAACCAGGGCTTGATAATGGATCTGTTCCAGGCGATGTCGGTGTACGTGAAAGTGGTGGAGGCCGGCAGCATGACCGCCGCCGCGCAGGAATGCGGGATGTCGACCACCATGGTGGGCAATCATTTGCGCGCGCTGGAACAACGGCTGGGGGTCAGCCTGCTCAAGCGCACCACCCGTAAACAAAGCCTCACGGAGTTCGGCGGGCAGTATTACCAGCGTTGCCTGGAGGTGCTGGGGCTGGTGGCCGACTCCGAGCTGCTGGCGGAGCAGGCCCACAGCGAAACCCCCAAAGGCAGCCTGCGGATCACCGCGCCCCCGGTATTCGGCACCGAACGCCTGACGCCCGCCCTGAGCGAATTTTCCCAGCGCTACCCGCTGATCGACCTGTACGTGGTGCTGAGCAACGAACGGATGGACCTGGTCGACAGCGGCTTCGACGTGGCGATCCGACTCGGCGAGCTGGAGACCTCCAGCCTGATCGCCCGGCCCATGCAGGCCTACACCCTGACCCTTTGCGCATCACCTGAGTACCTGGCGCGACGCGGCACGCCGCAGACACCCAACGACCTGCAGCACCATGACTGCCTGGCGTTCGCCTACCCGGCGAACGACAACTGGCGTGACACCGACAAACTGTGGCGCATGACCGGCGAGGAAGGCGAGGTTGAGGTTCCGGTGTCTGGCTCATTGACCATCAATAGCTCGCAAGGCTTGCGCCAGGCGGCCGTAAACGGCATGGGCATCATCATGCTGGCCGATGCCCTGGTGCAACCGGACCTGGAGAGCGGCAAGCTGGTGGCCTTGTTAACCACCTACCAACTGCCCTGCCGCCCCATGCACCTGCTCTACCGACAGGACCGCTACCGCCTGCCCAAACTGCGCGCCTTCGTGGATTTCGCCATGGAAAAATGGGCGCGCTAGAAGCTCACGCCCAACTCACGCAAACTTGCCGCAGTACGCTCGGCCGACACATGGTGAATGCCCTGCCAACCGAGTGCGACAGCGGCGTCGATATTGCCGGCAACATCGTCGATAAACACGACTTCACTGGGTTGAATATCCGGCAGATGGGCACGTACCTGGGCGAGGCTGGCGTGATAAATCGCGGGATCCGGCTTGATCAGCTTCAACTCGCCCGAGACCACAATGTCGCGCAAATATTGCAGGAACGGGTAGTTGGCCCGCGCATAAGGGAAGGTTTCAGCCGACCAGTTGGTCAGCCCGAACAACGGCATATTGGCGTGATGCAGACCTTCGAGAATGGCCACGCCTTCCGGCAATGAGCCGCGCAACATCTCGTGCCAGCGGTCGTAATAGGCTTGGATGAGAGGTTGGTGTTGCGGGTATTGCTCGATCAGGTGGCGCGTGCCTTCGGCCAGGCTGCGGCCGGCGTCCTGCTCGGTGTTCCAGGCTTGGGTGCAAATGGTCTCGAGAAAGTGTTGCCGCTCGTGATCGTCGGTAATCAGCTTGCGGTAGAGGTGCTGCGGGTTCCAGTCGAACAGGACACCGCCGAAATCAAAAACTACTGCACGAATCGTCATCAGATCCTCCGTTGGCGTGGCTTGATAGCCGCAGGAGTCTGGCAGATTGTGAGCGAGGGTGGGAGCGCGAAGGAATGTAGGAGGGTTCCGATTCACATAGGCAAATGTGGGAGCGGCTGGTGTGGGAGCTGGCTTGCCTGCGATGCAGTCACCACGGTGTATCCGTTACACCGCGGCGATGCTATCGCGGGCAAGCCCGGCTCCCACACAGGCCCGCTCCCACATTTTTTTGACCGTGTTTAGGCTTGGACTAAGCCCTTGATCTTCACGGTCGGGTTCACATCGGCTTCGTAGTCCACGCCGTCGATTTCAAAGCCGAACAAGCGCAGGAATTCAGCCTTGTAGCCGGCGAAATCGCTGATCTCGTTGACGTTATCGTCGGTCACCTGGTTCCACAGCGCCGCCACGGCGTCCTGGACTTTAGGTTCCAGCTCGGCCAGGTCGGCGCGCAGGCGGCCGTCGGCGTCCAGCTTCGGCGCCTTGCCGTACAGGCTGTCCTTGAACAAGCCGTAGACCTGCTCGATGCAGCCTTCGTGGGTGCCCTGCTCTTTCATCACTTTGAACAGCAGCGACAGGTACAGCGGCATGATCGGGATCGCCGAGCTCGCCTGGGTGACCACGGCCTTGAGCACCGACACACGGGCATCGCCCTTGAGTGCAGCGAGGTTATCGCGCAGGGTCAGGACTTTCTTGTCCAGGTCTTTCTTGGCTTCGCCGATCGAGCCGTTCCAGTAGATGTCCTGGGTCAGCTTCTCGCCCAGGTAGGTGAACGCGGTGGTCTTGGCGCCTTCGGCCAACACGTCCGCATCACGCAGGGCGTCGATCCACAGCTGCCAGTCTTCGCCACCCATGACTTTCACGGTGCCGTCGATTTCTTCCTGGGTCGCAGGCTCGAGGGTGGTGTCGACCACAACGCCTTTATCGGTGTTGATACCGCGCAAGGTCACGGCCTTGCCGATCGGCTTGAGGGTGGAGGTGTGCACCACGCCTTGCGGGTCGGTACGGCGTGGCGCGGCCAGGCTGTAAACCACCAGGTCGATCTTGCCCAGGTCTTTCTTGATGGTTTCGATGGTCAGGCGCTTGATCTCGTCGGAAAACGCGTCGCCGTTGATGCTCTTGGCGTACAGGCCTTTTTCGACGGCAAACTTCTCGAACGCCGCGCTGTTGTACCAGCCGGCGGAGCTCAGCTTGCCTTCTTCGCCTTCTTTCTCAAAAAACACACCCAGGGTGTCGGCGCCGCAGCCAAACGCAGCACTGATGCGCGCGGCCAGGCCGTAACCGGTGGAAGCGCCGAGGACCAGCACCTTCTTCGGGCCGCCTTCAATGGCGCCATGCTTGGTTACGTAGTCGATCTGTTCCTTGACGTTCGCTTCACAGCCAACAGGGTGAGCGGTCACACAGATAAAGCCACGAACCCGCGGTTTGATGATCATAAAATTTCTGCCTCTTCCAAGGTGCCGAAGGCCAATGGTGGCCATTCAACTTCAATCGTACCGGTCTATGACGTCCGAAAAACCGAAGCGTCACGATAGACGCAAATCTTCTGTTTACAAAATCCAATCAACAAAACCCGATGCACGCCGCACCGTGGGGTTAAGAACTGTGTCGGGCCTTCACAAATTCGCAATATTTAAAACGCCCAGCACGGTGATAACCCACTATCATGGCGGGATTGTTTCGCCTTGTTTCCGGTCCGGAGCCTCGCTTCATGAGTAAAAGTGCTGTTCAAAAAAAACTGGTCTCAGTCGCCTGGGTTCTCGGCGTTCTGCTGTTCATCTACTGCTTCCCACGCACCAGCCTGGTATTTCTGCTGCTGGTACTGTTCTGCGGCATCTATGACTTTCTGCGCAACGGTCTTTACGACCGCGACACCATCAAGAAGTACTTCGTGGGCAATGGCCGCAATACCTGGATATTGGCGCCGTTCAACACCCTGTTCGACCTGCTGAGCCTGCGCAACCGCCACGTCTACACCATGCGCGATCTGCCGCCGGCCTGGCGTGAAGACCTGCAACAGGTGATCGACGACGCCATGGCCAACAAGGATGAAATCATCAGCTACCTGGACGAGCGCATGGCCGAGAAAAAACGCGGCATGTTGTTCTTCCAATGGTACGGCCGCCCGATTGAAACCACCCTGGACATCCCGCAACTGCGCAAAAAACTGCCATTTGTGAAGACCATCGGCGTGTCGGTGTTCAACGAAAACCGCTCGACGTCCTTCCACTTCGGCCCGCTGCGCATGATGTTCCGCGTGCTCTACAACATGGCGCCGGCGCCTCACCATGAGGGTGTTTACATCCAGGTGGGCAAGCACAAGCACTACTGGCACGACGACCCGCTGTTTATCTTCGATGACACGCTGATGCATGCGTCCTTCAACAAGAACGACGCAAAACGTTACTGCCTGTTCATTGACATCGTTCGTCCGACCTTGCTGCCGTCAGTGCTCAATGCCGTGATCTCGGGCTTTGCCGGGCTGGTCTTTACCCTGCGTCGGGTTTTCTACAAAAACTGGAAGCTGATTCAGTAAGTTCTGCGGCATGATGGTGCTGGACGGAGTTTGCGCATGGCCCCATGCCTGCCAGACTAACCGTCTCGTGCGACCGAGTTCGGCGCTCACCATTCTCCAGCCACCGCCGCCCATGGCGGGTGCGGTGGCTGTGTTTTCAAGGAATCAGAATGCCCCAACGTCAAGTCATCAATGCCTCCGTCAGCCCCAAGGGCAGCCTCGAAACCCTGTCCCAACGTGAAGTCCAGCAACTGAGTGAAGCCGGAACCGGCAGCATCTACACGCTGTTCCGCCAATGCGCCCTGGCCATCCTCAACACCGGCGCGCATATCGACAACGCCAAGACCATCCTCGACGCTTATCAAGACTTTGAAGTGCGCATCCATCAGCAGGACCGCGGCGTACGCCTGGAACTGTTGAATGCACCGGCCGACGCGTTCGTCGATGGCGAAATGATCGCCAGCACCCGCGAAATGCTGTTCAGCGCCCTGCGTGACATCGTCTACACCGAGAACGAGCTGGGCAGCCAGCGCATCGACCTGAGCGACTCCCAAGGCATCACCGACTACGTATTCCACCTGCTGCGCAACGCCCGCACGTTGCGTCCGGGCGTCGAGCCGAAAATCGTGGTGTGCTGGGGCGGGCACTCGATCAATACCGAAGAATACAAATACACCAAGAAAGTCGGCCACGAACTGGGCCTGCGCAGCCTCGACGTGTGCACCGGCTGCGGCCCCGGCGTGATGAAAGGTCCGATGAAAGGCGCGACCATTTCCCACGCCAAACAACGCATTACCGGCGGGCGATACCTGGGCCTGACCGAGCCGGGCATCATCGCGGCCGAAGCCCCGAACCCCATCGTTAACGAGCTGGTGATCCTGCCGGACATCGAAAAACGCCTGGAAGCCTTCGTGCGCGTCGGCCACGGCATCATCATCTTCCCGGGCGGCGCCGGCACGGCCGAAGAGTTCCTGTACCTGCTGGGCATCCTGATGCACCCGGACAACCGCGATGTGCCGTTCCCGGTCATCCTCACCGGGCCCAAGCACGCAGCGCCGTACCTGCAACAACTGCACGCGTTCGTCGGCGCCACCCTCGGCGAAGCGGCGCAGGCGCACTACCAGATCATCATCGACGACCCGGCCGAAGTGGCCCGCCAGATGACCGCCGGGCTCAAGGCCGTGAAACAGTTCCGCCGCGAGCGCAACGACGCGTTCCACTTCAACTGGCTGCTCAAGATCGACGAAGGCTTCCAGCGCCCGTTCGACCCGACTCACGAAAACATGGCCGGCCTGCAACTGAGCCTTACGCTGCCGCCCCACGAACTGGCGGCCAACCTGCGCCGCGCGTTCTCGGGGATTGTGGCCGGCAACGTCAAGGACAAGGGCATTCGCCTGATCGAACAGCACGGGCCGTATGAGATCCACGGCGACCCAGCCATCATGAAACCGCTGGACGAGCTGCTGCAGGCGTTTGTCGCCCAACACCGCATGAAATTGCCAGGCGGCGCGGCGTATGTGCCGTGCTATCGCGTGGTTCAGTAAGCGTCTAGCGCTGCACCGCCACACATTTGATTTCCACCAGCAGGCCGGGGTGTGCCAGTTCGGACACCCCGATCGTGGTCCAGGCGCAATGCCCGCGTGGAAACAGGCGGTTTTTCACCTCACGAAAAACCGCCATGTGCTGGCTCATGTTCACGTGATACGTGGTCATGTCTACCACATCGTCGAAGCTGCAACCGCCCTCCTCCAATACCTGCCGCAGGTTCTGCCAGGCGGCGACGAATTGCGCCTCGGGATCTTCAATCACGGCCAGTTCCGGCGTGCGGCCGACCTGGCCCGCGCAGTAAAGAGTGTTGCCAACTTTTACCGCAGGCACGTAGCCGGCGCGCTCGACAATGGGTTGCATGGCGGGCGGAATGATGAGGCGGCGATCAGTCATAGCTTGTATCTCTTTGGGGCTGAGGACCCCGGGTGAAAACGCAGACTTGGGGCTAGGGTTTTACCTGTTCCCATCCACTCCCACCAGTAGAGCGACCTATGGACCAACGGATCTTGTCCTTCATCACCCCTTACCCTACGGTAAGGAATATCACGATGGAGATCTTCACTATGGCAACCGCCACACTCACCTCAAAAGGGCAAATCACCATTCCTGTCCAGGTTCGCACGGCGCTTGGCCTGGAAACAGGCGACCGGGTTGAATTTGTCGAAACGGAAGACGGCAAGTTTTCCATCATTGCCGCGAGCAAAACCGTGCTGGACCTCAAGGGCCTTATCCGCAAGCCTGCCAATGCGGTGTCGATTGAAGACATGAACCACGCCATCGCCGCACAGGGAGCAAACGCGGGATGATCGGGCTGGATACCAATGTGTTGGTGCGCTATGTCACCCAGGATGATCCGGTTCAATCACCCAAGGCCTCGGCGCTGATCGAATCGCTCACCAGCGTTTCGCCGGGCTTTGTCAGCCTGGTGTCCGTGGTGGAATTGGTATGGGTTTTACAAAGCTGCTACCAATCGGCCAAAAGTGACGTGGTAACCGTGCTGGAAACGCTGCTGCGAACCCGTGAATTGACCGTCGAACATGCCGAGACCATCTGGCAGGCACTCCGACGATTCACTGCGGGCAAAGCCGAGTTTGCCGACTACCTGATAGAACGCTGCGCCCATGCAGCAGGCTGTGAATACACCGCGACCTTTGACCTTACCGCAGGCAAAGCAACCGGAATGAAACGGTTGGCCTGAACGGCAGCGTTGCGGCAAATGACCGGCTTTGGTAAAAACCGCTTCTACCCTTGATCGAGAGAAAGACCCACGTGCGCACGCTTCTTCTCGCTGCCTTGGCCCTCGCGCCGACCCTCGTCCTGGCCGACACCATCGCCTGGCCCGACCTGCCGAAAACCTGCTTCGTCAGCGGCCGCTCCGCCACCAGCGTGGATGTCGACACCGGCTGTGCGGCGTTTCTGATCAATGTACAAGGCAAGGCGGCAGGCACGCCGATCAAGCTGGCTATTCCCCAGTACGCACTGCACGTGGACGAAGCCACGGGCAAGGAAACGCCGGTGATCATCATCCAGGCGGAAGAGAACGGCGAGATCAAGGCCGTGGGCTACAAGGAACTCGGCACCGAGCAACTCGGTGCCGCGCTGTTGCGGGAGGTACGGCTGCTGGGCACCCAGAAGCCGATCTAGGCGTTGTTTCGGACTGGGCTCAGCGAACCCAACCACCGCCCTGCCAATGGTAGCCGTCATTACGCTGAACCCAGTGCGGGTGCACATAGCGATAACCTTCGCGCACCTGCTCCCAATGGCCGTGCACAGCAACGTATCGCCCGCCTTGCCAACGCCAGTAACCGCGTGACCATACATAGCCGTAGCGCGCAGCCGGCTCGACTTCGATGACCTGGACCGGCGGCGGTTGTGGCGCAACCACTTCAACATACTCACGTTGTACCGGCCCACGCTCATGCACGACGCGCTCTTGCACACACCCGGACGCCGCGACGACTACCGCCGCCAATGCCGCATAACGTAGCAACATACAAAATCCTCGGGCGCTAACGCCCAGCACTTGCACCAGAAAAAATGCCCCCTTGTTGCAGCTTCGCTCCTGCTTGGCTCTGGGTTCTTTTTAACAGGTGATGTCTGTCGGATTGCTGAACCCGCAGGCCTCAAGAGGCAGACGCGACGGTCGGTCGTTTCAGGCGCGCCACTAGCAACCCCGCGAACAACCTCCACAGGCCCAGTTAGGCAACGAACGTGAGTTGCACCTGCCCGCACTCATGCCACGCAGACGATTGCACACAACTCCGACACCCCGACCACTACCGCCACCAATGCTGCATAACGTAGCCACATACAAAACCCTCGGGCCGTGCGGCCCAACGTCTGCACAAATCAAAAATGCTCCTGTGTTTGAGCCGCGCTCCTGCTTCGGCTTGGGTTCTTTTTTAGCAGGTGATATCTGTCGGGTTGCTGAACCTGCCGGCCTCAAGAAGCGCACGCGACGGTCGGTTGCTTCAGGCGTACCAGAATCAGCCCGGCGACTACCACAGCAATGCCGGCGTAGGTCGATGCATGGATCACGTCGCCAAACATCAGCGCCGCCCACACCAGAGTGACCGGTGGCTCCAGATAGACCAGCGCCGCAACGTGGGTCGCCGTCATGACCCGCAACAACATCCACAGGCTCAAATAGGCGATGAAGGTGGAAAACACCGTCAGCCAGACAATTGAAATCAGCACGTCCGGGTCGTGAGGAATACTCAACGTATCGGTAAACAGCACAGCACCGGCAAAGCCGATCAAGGTCAGCAGCGACTGAATGAACAGCGGCAACACCAGACCCGCGTCATGGCGATGGACGGTGCGGCGCTCGTACAGAGTCGCCAACGTCAGCCCCAGCGCCGCTGCCAGTGGCAACAGATACATGACCAGGCCGATGCCCTGCCCGCCACTGCCGTACTGCCCGGCAATCACGATGGACACCCCGGCAAAACTGACCATCAGCCCGATCCACTGCCAACCGCCACTGCGCTCGGCCGCACTGCCCGTCGACAGCGCCGCCGTCATCAACGGTTGCAGCGCCGCGATAATCGCGGCAATGCCGGGCGGCAGGCCATTTTGGATCGCGACGTAGAGGCAACTCAGGTACAGAAACTGCGATAGAAAACCGATGATGGCGTAGTGGCGGATCTGCGCCCATGAAACCCTCAGCAACCTCACATTCAAAAACAGCCCCAGACACACCGCGACCAACAGAAAACGCCAGAACAGCAAGTTGAACGCCCCGCCACCCTGCGTACCCAGCTTGGCGCCGATATAGCCGGAGCTCCACGACAGCACAAACGCCACCTGCAACAGCAGTCTCTTCAAGGTTGATCGCGTCATGAAGCCTCCCGTCAATGTGCATTGACTGAAAGGCTAAGGGCCGCGCATGCTTCTGTATATTTGAATTACCAGCATAACCAATTCGCAATAGTGGAATCATGGCCAAACAACTGAACATCGACCTGCTGCGCACCTTCCACGCCGTGGCGCGCTTCCGGCGCTTCAACGAAGCGGCCGAGCATGTGCACCGCAGCGCGTCGACCGTGACCACTCAGATTCAAAAGCTCGAAGACCAAATCGGTCAACGCCTGTTCAGCCGCAGCAACCAGGGCGTCGAGCTGACCCTGTACGGCAAGAAGCTCCTGGGCGAAACCACCGAGTTTCTCAAGAGCCACGACCGCCTGCTGATTGCGCTGATGCCGCAGCGCATGCAGGGCAAAATCCGCCTGGGCATTCCCGACACCTATGCTCCGGCGTTTATGCAGGAGTTCCTACCCCGGTTAATCGCTGACAACCCGCTGCTCGAGCTGGAAGTCGAAGCGCGCACCAGCGGTGAACTGCTGAATAGGTTTATGGCCAACCAGCTCGACCTGGCCATCACCGTCAGCGCACAGCCGTTGGCCCAGGGCGAACGTCTGGGGCCGGTTCAGCCGCTGTGGGTGGCGGCCGAGGGCTTCAGTTGCCCGCCGAATACGGCGCTGCCAATTACGGTGCCGGTCGCCGGCTGCCCGTACCGTGCGGCGGCGTTGCAGACGTTGAAAGATCACGGGATTTACCACCGGGTCTTGCTGGAGAGCCCCAACTCCACGGCGGTCGAGGCCTGTATCCGCAGCGGCGTGGCGGTGGGTTTGATCGAGGAGAGCCGCATGGGCAAAGGGCTGACGCAAGTGATTGCAGGGTTCGAGTTGCCAGCGCTGCCGGTGCATCATCTGTACCTGCTGTGCGATAGCAGCAATGCATTGGCCTTACACCTGTACGAGCAGGTTAAACACGGCTTCCACCTCTAAACCCTCACGCCGCGCCGAAGCGCGCCAGCACCGCCTCGACAAATCGTCGCAACTTGGCGGTGCGCTGCCGGTTGGCCGTGTAAACCAGGTGCATGGATCGGCTGGGTGCCTCAAACGCCGGCAGCACGCGTATCAATTCGCCTTTGGCCAACGCGGTGCGCAGGAAGTCTTCGGGGCCGAGAACGATGCCGAACCCATCCAGTGCCGCCGACATCAACGCCCTGCTTTCATTGATTTGAAGACGGCTGGCAACCTGCACCTTGTAAGGCGTCGCGCCTTGGTGGAAGACCCACTCGCGATCCGCCGGGCGTGACCAGAAGGCGTAGCCCAGGCATTCATGCTGTTCAAGGTCCGCCGGCAGTTGCGGTGTGCCCCGCGCCGCGAGGTAAGCCGGCGCTGCGCAGACCACCAGCCGATAAGGCGCCAGCGGCCGGGCCGTCAAGCCAGTGGTGCCCAGAGGGCCGATCCGGAAGGCCGCCTCATAGCCTTCCTCCACCAGGTCAACGAAACGATCCGTCAGGTGCAGGTCGATTTCCACGTCCGGGTTGTCGCGCAAAAAGGCAGTAATCAGCGGCATTAGGCTGTAGGAGCCGAAGGTGACCGGGGCGGTGATTTTCAGCTTGCCGCGCGGTGTGTCGTTCATGATCTGGGCCAGTGAATCGGCAGCCTCGGCTTCCGTCAGGATATGTTTGCAACGCTCGTAGTACGCGTGCCCCAGCTCGGTCAGGCTTTGCCGACGCGTGGTGCGGTTGAGCAAACGGGCACCGAGGCGTTGCTCCAGCGCGGCAACATGTTTGGCCACCATCTGCGCCGACAGGCCCAAGCGCTCGGCGGCACGTGCGTAAGAGCCCAACTCGGCGGCCACCACAAAGGCATTCATGCTTGAAAGGCGGTCCATCATTCCCTACTCCCAGTAACAACACCCAAACCAAAACGCGCATTTATCGCCAGTTAGTAGCGAATCATCATAGCCGCTCTACGATTTACGAGGAGCAAGGCCATGAAGATCGGCGTGATTGGAGCAGGTTTTATCGGACGTGCCGTGGCACAGCTCGCACTGGCTGCCGGGCATGAAGTGATGTTGAGCAACTCCCGAGGCCCGCAAACCATGAGCAGCGTGCTCAGCGGCATACTGGGCGTCCAGGTGGGCAGCGCTGAAGACGCCGCCCAATTTGGCGACGTGGTGCTGGTGGCGATTCCCCTGGAACACTACCGCAGCGTGCCCGCACAGTGGTTGGAAGGCAAAACGGTGCTGGACGCGAACAATTACTACCCCAACCGCGATGGACATATCCCGGTGCTGGACCGCTTTGAAACCACCACCAGCCGGCTGCTCGCCGAGCACTTACCGCATTCACACGTGGTGAAAGTGTTCAATGCGATCTTTGCGCCGGACCTGACGCAAGACGCCCGCCCCCATGGCGCACCCGACCGCCGTGCACTGCCGGTGGCCGCCGATGACGCCACGGCAAAAGCGCACGTCATCCGCCTGCTCGACGAACTCGGTTTCGACGCCGTGGACGCCGGTGGGCTGGATGAAAGCTGGCGCTTTGAACGGGCGAAACCCGCCTATTGCGTGCCACTGGACCAAGCAGGTTTAAAGGCGGCGCTGGCCGCGGCCGAACGCACGGTTGAGCTGCCGGCGGTCGAGCGCGCTCGCGCCTGAACACCTGCCGACAAAAAGCCCGCTGACCGTTACCGGTTCAGCGGGCTTTTTAACATCAGGCTTGGCTTACAGCGCCAGGTCAGACGCCGGCTTGCTCGGCTCAGCCGCAGGCTTGGCAGCCTCGGTGGCCTGGGTCGCCTTTGGTGCGGTCAACTGCGGAATCGCAGGCGGTGGGGTCAGTTGCAGGACGCCGGCCGTGTAGGCCCATTCCTTGGCAACAGCCTCAGGACTGTCGTTCAGCTTGGTGCCGTAGCTCGGTACGATCTGGTGCAGCTTTGCCTGCCACTCAGGGGTCGCCACCTTGTCCTTGAAGATTTTTTGCAGCACGGTCAGCATGATCGGAGCCGCGGTGGACGCGCCTGGCGATGCACCCAACAGGCCTGCAATGGAGTTGTCGGCGGAGCTGACCACTTCGGTACCGAGTTTCAGGACGCCGCCCTGCTCTTCGTCACGCTTGATGATCTGCACGCGCTGACCGGCTTGCCACAGGCGCCAGTCTTCTTTCTTGGCGTTCGGGAAGTACTCTTTCAGGGCGTTGTAGCGGTCGTCATCCGACAGCATCAGTTGGCCAGCAAGGTACTCGACCAGTGGGTATTCACGCACACCGACGCGGGTCATTGGCCAGATGTTGTGGGTGGTGGTGCTGGTCAGCAGGTCCAGGTACGAGCCTTCTTTCAGGAACTTGGTCGAGAAGGTCGCGAATGGGCCAAACAGAATCACGCGCTTGCCATCCAGCACGCGGGTGTCCAGGTGCGGCACCGACATCGGTGGTGCGCCGACCGAAGCCTTACCGTAGGCCTTGGCCATGTGCTGCTCGGCGATGGCCGGGTTATCGGTCACCAGGAACGAACCGCCGACCGGGAAGGCAGCGTAGTCCTTGGCTTCAGGAATGCCCGACTTTTGCAGCAGGTGCAGTGCACCGCCGCCCGCGCCGATGAACACGAACTTGGCGTCGGTTTCGGTCTTGGTGCCATCTTTCAGGTTTTTGTAGCTTACACGCCACGAACCGTCGGCGTTACGGGTGATGTCCTGCACTTCGCTCGACAGTTTCAGGTCGAACTTCGGCGTGGTTTGCAGGTGAGCAACGAACTGGCGGGTGATCTCGCCGAAGTTCACGTCGGTGCCGATCGGGGTCCAGGTGGCCGCGATTTTCTGGTTCGGGTCACGCCCTTCCATCATCAGCGGAACCCACTTGGCGATCTGCGCCGGGTCTTCGGAGTACTGCATACCGGCGAACAGCGGGCTCGCTTGCAGGGCTTCGTAGCGTTTTTTGAGGAACTTGATGTTGTCATCGCCCCACACGAAGCTCATGTGCGGTGTGGAGTTGATGAACGAACGCGGGTTCTTCAGCACGCCCTGCTGGACCTGCCAGGACCAGAACTGACGGGAGATCTGGAACGCTTCGTTGATCTCGACCGCTTTCGGGATCTCAACGTTGCCGTTCTTGTCTTCCGGGGTGTAGTTCAGCTCAGCCAGGGCCGAGTGACCGGTACCGGCGTTGTTCCAGCCGTTGGAGCTTTCTTCGGCCACGCCATCGAGGCGCTCGACCATCTCCATCGACCAGTCCGGCTGCAGCTCATTGAGCCATACACCCAGGGTCGCACTCATGATGCCGCCGCCGATCAGCAGCACATCGACTTTCTTTGCCTCTTCCGCGTGAACGGAGGTGATCCCCATCGACAAAGCCAGCCCCAGCAGGGCAGTGTTTACTTTTTTAAACATCAGTAGCACCTATGATAAAACGCCATCCGCCCCACTGCCCCTGAGCATGGGCAACCCTCTATCACGCCGCGCCAGGCAGCGCACCGCGGGGGTTTGCACATTCACAAAAGGACCGCAGGGTGGGCACACAAGGCCGACGTATCGACCTCACTTTTATGTCCCTTCTGCGCTGACTTCTTATCATTATTGGCTTCAGCTACCTGGGCAACAGCCAACCGCCGGGACGTATACGGGTGTACGCACCGGGGAAAGACTAGACCAAGACGGCGCGCAGAATATCACGCTAAACAGCGTTTATGCGTCGTTTGGCCAATTGACAGCACTAAAACAGGACTTTTCCCCGCCCCTGTCAAGCCGAGCGAGCGCGACGTGGGGTCACAGGGTAGCAATCGGGTGGAACTCTCGCGTTCAAGGCTGTTCTAGACACCTTCGCCGCTGCTTGCGTAGCATCGGCGGCGGTCCTTCGTGCACTTCACCCACACAGAGTTACCCATGACTATCCAGCAAACACCCGGGCACGTACTGCCCGCGCGCAGCGCCGCCAAAATGGAAGCTGCCATGGCCGTGGGCGCCTTCGCAATCGGCACCGGCGAATTCGCCATCATGGGCCTGATGCCCGACATCGCCCACAATTTGAATTTGAGTGAACCGCAAGTCGGCCACGCCATCAGCGCCTACGCCCTGGGCGTGATGGTCGGCGCCCCGCTGCTGGCCATCCTCGGCGCCAAGCTGCTGCGCAAACACATGCTCTTGTTGCTGATGGGCCTGTACGCGCTGGGCAACCTCGCCACCGCCTTCACCCCGACCTTCGGTTCGCTGGTGGCCTTCCGCTTTATCAGCGGCCTGCCCCACGGCGCCTACTTCGGCATCGCCGCCGTCGTCGCCTCGAGCATGGTGCCCAACGACAAACGCGCCGGCGCCGTGGCCCGCGTGATGATGGGCCTGACCCTGGCCATGCTGCTCGGCAACCCCATCGCCACCTTCCTCGGCCAACACCTGGGCTGGCGCTCGGCGTTCGCGCTGGTCAGCGCCATCGCCGTGTGCACCCTCTTCCTGGTCTGGCAATTCGTCCCAGACCGCCGCGACGAACCGCGCAGCGACCCACGCAAAGAACTGCGCGCCTTCACCAAACCGCAGGTGTGGATGGCACTGTCGATTGGCGCAGTTGGGTTTGCCGGGATGTTCTGCGTCTTCAGCTACCTCGCCCCGACCATGCTCGAAGTGACCAAAGTCTCGCCACAATGGATTCCCTTCGGCCTCGCCGCCTTTGGCGTAGGCGGCATCATCGGCAACATTGCCGGCGGCAAGCTGTTCGACCGCATGCAGTTCCGCGCGGTGGGCTTGATCCTGGTGTGGTCGATAGCCGTGCTGCTGTTCTTCCCCTTCGCGGCATCGTCGCTATGGGGCGTGCTACTGAGCATGGGCCTGGTCGGCACCATGGTGGCGTTGGCCGCACCGCTGCAGATCCGCCTGATGGACATCGCCCACGAAGCCCCGAGCCTGGCGGCAGCGTCCAACCATGCGGCATTCAACCTGGCGAACGCGCTGGGGCCGTGGTTTGGCGGCATGGCGATTACGGCGGGTTACGGCTGGACCAGCACCGGCTACATCGGCGCCGCAACAGCGCTGGCCGGCCTGGGCCTCTACCTCATCGCCCGCCGCATGAAGGGCGGCCACTAACCCCCACATGTGGGAGGGGGCTTGCTCCCGATAGCAGTAGGTCAGTCACCACACCACTGACTGACCATCACTGCCTCAATCATCATGCAACAACCCGGACCCATACTCCCCATAACTACTCCCCAACCCACTGCCGCCAAAATTCATCTTGGCCGCCTTGCTCGGGCTATGGTCCCCAAACGCCTGGCATCCCCCCGAAAAACAAGGGTCACCACTCCCGCCCGACGACCCCGTCGAACAAGCGCCCAACAGCAACGTGCCAGCAATCATCACGACTTTAACCAGGTTCGAGATCATGTTTTCAGTTCCCTATGGGCTGGAGGCGCGGGGGGCCTCTCTTAAAGAGGATCGTAGACCTCAAAGGCACTGGGGATTATGAAATATTGCGGGGTGACAGCATGGGTTCAGGTTGCCGCCTTGGGGTAAGGCGGCGGGGTTTGGGGTCAGGCGGTGGCTGGGCTGGCGGCGGGCGCGACTTGCTCTTGGGCGCGGGCGACGAGCAGCGCGCTTAGGTCTATGAGTTGTTGAATGCCGAGGATGATGGCGCGGTGCGGGTCTTCGAGGTCGAAGGCCAGAGTGGCGGCCATTTGGTTGGCGGAATCGAGGTTTTCGGATGCGTTGGCTAGGAGGGTTTCGGTGTCGATGTTGGGGCTGACGAGGAAGATATTGCTGGTTGGATGCTCGGCGTGGGCAACGTCATCAGATGGCGGCAGGTAATGGTGAATTGCTCGTTGAGCAGCCGTTTGTAGCTTGGCATCGACGGGCGCAGTGTTTTGATCGACATAAGGATTGCGCGATTTGTAAGGCATTGGCGAAGCTCCAAATATTTTCGGGAGTTAAAACGCCTTAGCAATACGGACTTCCACCTCCGGCCGCTGGGTTTGCAGCGGCTGGATGAGGTTAGCGATGGGTGGTCTGACGGGCAAGCTGAGAAAAGTGTGGGACGATTCCTAGGGTTTATTGTGGTCTGAACCCGATATACATGACCCCGATAGACATTTAATAAAAATAATTTTTATAGCGGAAACTTCGTCTGAGGTGTTCAGTCTGTATAAACAGTGGCAGGTTGCCAGCCCCATTGACTCGCTCAGGCATGCAAAGCAACTCCGCCCCCCAGACTTGATCAAGGAGTTCGATACAAACATTCATAAATATTCCCATTTTCCATTAAAAAAAACTCTCGCGCGTGGCCGCGGCACCTAATATCTTTTCCTGTGATATCGAGTTATCTCGAACGGAGCTTTAATGAACCTTAAGATTGCTCTGTTGGGTTCGATTATTCTATTTTCAACCCTGCATCAAGCCTATGCTGACACGTGCAGTAAGAATATCTATAACGGTTACAATTGCAGATATGACGATGGAACAACGTCTACCAGCAGCGCCAATATTTATGGTGGCGAGAATACCCGCTACAGCGATGGCCGCACATCGCAAAGCAGCGCCAATATTTACGGTGGGCAAGATATTCGCAACAGCGATGGCACTACCTCGCAAAGCAGTAAGAACATTTACGACGGGCAGGATACCCGCAACAGCGATGGGACTTCGGCGCGAAGCAGCGGGAACATTTATGGCGGACACGATACTCGCTATAGCGACGGTCGCTCTTCGAGAAGCAGAGCCAATATCTATGGCGGGCAAGATACTGATCATTAGAATAGATCAATACCGTACAAGCTTGGACATCCAACTCGGAAATTAATAGAACTCTCCCGGAGGGCCGTTTTGTTGCCCTCCAGGATGTCGCAGCTAGCATTATTGCGACAACGCTGTATTTACTGTCTGCATATCGGTGCAAATCGGTGTCAGACCACGATATTCGACGCAGCGATTGCCCTGAACTCATCGGCGTATGCAAGGGCACAGAACACGCCTCCCCGACACCCAACACCCGTTCCTGAACTGCGCCCCATTCGCCTCACTAACTCAGATCCCCAATGCCCCTACAAACCGCCCCACCCTCCCGCAGCTTCTCCGTCGCCCCGATGATGGATTGGTCGCACCGATAGCCAGCCTCCTGTAAACACGGCGCTTCAAGCCACCCTGCCCCCCGTACCACTTTTGTACCACTAACATTCGTGAACACGCCGATCCCGCCCCCGCTCTAATCCGCTGTAGCAAATTTTAAGCAACCGGTTTCGACTCCAATCCGGGGCACTGTGGCTGCTATGCTGTGGCTTTCTCGAAAGGAGTCGAAACCATGCCAAACGACTATTCATTGTCGGCTGTACTGGGAACATCTACGACAACAAGCTTGCCCAGGAGGCGGCGGTGATGGAGCTAACCCTGTGGGTGGAAAGGCGGGGCTCGACAGAGGTGGGTAGCAACGTGCGTGGAGCACTTCACGCCATTGGCGAGAATGCAGGTCATATAAAACAAAGATTCGCGCGTTTGCGAGCAAAGAACCCTGACTAAAAACACCTGTCTTCAACTTCCAAGCATCGGTCGAAATGAGTCGCCCAAAGACTGGTTACCATAGGACTAAAATGAGTACTGACGCCAGAAATCACCACTACGTACCGCAAACGTACCTGCGAGCCTTTACAGATGGCGGATCAAAAAAGTCGAAGTTTACCGTTTATGATGTTGTGACAGGCAGCAGATTTGAGACGGTCCCACGAAACGTATGCGCAGTAAGAGATTTCAATCGAATCTCTGTCCCTGGCATAGATGCCAATGCAATCGAGACAGGCATGGCGAAGTTTGAATCTCTCATAGCACCCGCCATCGCTAAGCTTGACTCGACCAATCAATTCGAGGGTGACGTAAGAAATACAATTTTGAACCTCATCGCATTGCTCGCAGTCCGTCACCCTGAGCGTCGAGAGAGCATGCGTAAATTCCATGCTCAGCTAGCCAAGATTACGATGGACATGGTTCTCGCCCAACCCGAGATGTACGAGAGTATTACGGCCGAAATGAAATCTGATGGAGAAATGGCATGCGACGGGCCGACCTATGATGACGTTAAGGCTTTCTTCGAAGGTGGTGAATACGACATAGAAGTAACGAACGAGAGACACCTACAATCAGAAGAAGCGATGCACGAAACCGTCCTGCCCCTGCTTTCTCGAAGGAACTGGATGCTCTACAGAGTCGATCCGGCAGATGGCCACCTAATCACAAGCGACAATCCCGTATCACTCACATGGCGTAACCCTTCCCAAATCCCTATCCACTACAGGCATAGTCCGGGCTTTGCCATGAAAGACACGGAGATTGTTTTTCCGCTGACAAAGAGTCTAGTTTTAATCGGAACATTTGACGGTCATAACGGCTACGACGTCGCACGTCCAAAGCTTGTGGCAGCAGCCAATGGACGAACCGCAGCCTACTGTAGCCGCCAAATCTACTCACCAAAACGTGGATTTCCTACGCTAGATTCTCAATTGCAGATAGTCGATGGCGCAGAGTTTCTAAAAAAATACGGTGCTAATCGTTAGCAACCAGCGATCGATTGCCCCTTTCCTAGTCCGCTGAAAGGTAGCCCCTACCCCGCATGCGCGCAGCATCCCAAACTGATAACGAGGGTTCGAAACCCTTCACCCGCCCCACTGTTTTCAATGTTTCCAGCAGGGATATCGGGGTCAGACCACGATATACGCTATCACGTCGCACCATCAGAGGGTTTCGCGCAGAGTTTCCTTAGGGTGATTCGCTTTTGAGGATGCTTGCTACCATCGCCCGAAATGCCCGTTGTTGGGTGATCGAAAAGCCCAGGGCAACGATGATCACACTCAGCCAGATCAAAAAGATCTTGAATGGATCGAACTCAAGAACCACCAGCGCCCAGGTCACCAGAGCGCCACCGATGCTACCCACCCCCCACCAGGCGATGAGTATGGGCTGCACCACCTTTTGAATATCTCGATAGAGCAGCAACCGGGCGGCCCCCATTAGCAATAAAACCATACCCGTCCAACCGAAAGCAGCCATCAACGGCAGCGACGAACCCTGGCGCTGATACAAAAAAGCCACCCATTCGTAGAACGGCCCCAATGCGCTCATCTGCTGGAACGTATCGCGGCTGGGCAACTGCCACTGGGCCCAGTGCGCTGGATCAATGACCTGCAGCGCAAGGCTGAAGAACGCCACCAAGACGCCACACAAACCAAGGGCTCGCCAGGCCGGGACAGCAATACGGTAGTTGTTCACATTGCGCAACCGTTCTACGCCGAACACCGTATCGGTTTGCTCGCCCCGGGCAATCACGGTTTTGCCGTTACGCTGGATCGCGGTGCCAATCACGAGTACCTCCAGACCTTCGGTCAAGAGAACCTCGCCCTGCTGGCGGTGTCCCTCCCCCGCTATGTATCGATAGTCCTCCGGTTCTGGCACCTGGCCTGAGAACAGATCAATGCCCGCAGCCAAGATATCCACAGTGCCGTGGGCATCTTTAAGGGCAAAATTGCTGCATTGTACGTCGGTAAATACCGTCCTCCATTCGTCCTTGTCGACACTGTTGCGGTAACTTTCCTCGATTCGTATCGAGTACCCCGCACAGGGCAAGCCATTCACCGGGGATAACCGCGACTCCTTGAGCACCACGACGCCACAGACTTTTACCAGGCCTGGTGCCAGCGAGTACGAAGGGCTGAGGTGCAGGCGCTTGTCTGCATGGTAGAAGCCTTTGTTCATGGTGACGGCATCCCTGTCTACGTGTAGTGGCTTGCATTAGAAAACGGTCACCCGGTTGCAACTCCGGGTCCTGCGCCGACCGAATTTCTGGGGGCTATCGGGGGATATCGGGGCAGACCACGATATACGGCACAATGATCTCCTTGAGATCCGCGGCGTTATCCAAAGCGGGGAAATTTCTTACAGCATCAGGATTATTCCCAGGATCACCTTATCACTCCCGTGTCGCACCGATGATGGATTGGACCGCCTGAATCTACAGGCCTGAAAACACGAGCATTACAGCCCCATCGCCAGTCATCCGTACCACTTTCGTACCAGTGCCATTCCCACTCACTGAAGCCATGAATCGTTCCAGGCTTGGATCACCTCAATTGTAGGATTTGAAAATCCGACTCAGGCTCCGGGGCCCCTCGAGCCCTCAATTCAGCGAATACTTCCGCAGAGCACTCACCGTAACCCCAATAGCCGAATTTGATAGCGGACATACCATCTTCCTCGCGAACATAAGTCGCATCCACTCCCGCCCGCAGAAGCAACATCGCGATCTCACTACCCTTTTTCTTTCCTGCACTGCACGCGAGGAGCAAAGGAGTCATCCCGTTGCGATCGACCTGGTCAAGCGGTGCGCCCGCCTCGATCAGGAATTTCACAAAGGCGATACGAAGCCCGTCAACAGCCGCCTCCATAGCTCCGTCTAGACTCGCCCCTGCATCCAATAGCAACTTGACTGCAGGAATTGTCCCGTTGCGCACCGCCGAGCTCATTGCAGTAACGCCATACTTTCCTTTCAGGTCGACCTCTGCTCCGCGCTTGAGCAGCAATTTCGCAAGCTTTAGGTCGCCACGTCCGCAGACCGACGCCAGCGGAGAGAATTCACCATCACCATTGGGATTTCCTCCATGGTCTAGTGCATGCAGGAGTATTTCTTCCCTTCTGTAATGGGCGGCTTTGTTGAGCACCCTGTGCGGATCCGCTTCGAAGTCATAGTCATGCCCGATGAAATCCAGAAGCTGCTGGAGGTCACAGTCACGCATGAGATTGCTGAGATCGTTTCTAAAACTAAATTCGTCCATTCAGACAAGTCCATTTTTTAGAGGTGTGATTTCGGGTATTCAAAAGATGGCAAAACAGTAGCAGGCTTACTGAGATAGCCCAAGATCGAACTCCCTCCCACTAAAAAATATTGGAGCTTTGCATCAATAGGGGGCCATTGACACGCACCCTCCATCTTCTCATTCCAGTAGTGTCCGCGAACTCTAAGCAACTGAATTCAGGGTCTTTTCTAAACGTGGCGATGAAGGAGACATTCGAAACTACCCGTTCGCGTTTTTCGAAACCAAGGCCCCCGGTTTATAAGGGCGGCAGCCCGGGATATCGGGGTCAGACCACGCTATACGGCGCAATTATCTACTTAAGATCCGCGGATTTATCCAAACGACAAGAAGTAGAAAATCATCTTCTAAAAACATCAGGAATAAAAAACGCTGCTTGACCATTGAGAACGGTAAACCCCAGGTGTAATCCCCGACCACGATTTGAAAGCACGGTGGAAGGTGTTTCCGTCCTCAAAACCCAACAGATACGCTACTTCAGCAAAGCTGATTTGCGAACGGCTCAAGTAATGCTCGGCAAGACTGCGCCGCGTCTCCACCAGCAACTTTTGATAGCTGCTGCCTTCAAGCTCCAGCGCGCGCTGCAAGGAGCGTTTGCTCGTCGCCAGCCGTTGCGCGACCGCATCGATGCTCGCCTGGCCGCTTGGCAATAACTCAAGCAGCAAACCCTGCACACGCTTGCGCACGCTGGCGGTGGCGTCCAATTCACTCAAGCGTTTGTCCAGCAGGGGCTGAAAAAACGCCCACATGGGTTGGTTTGCTGTCAGGAAAGGCCGCTTTGAATCACTGTCGCTAAACCTGATTGAAGGCTTGGGGCCCACCGTGACAGCGCAGCCGAAAAACGCTTCGTAAGGACGGCAATCATCGGGAGGCGTCGGTAATTGCACACGTATCGGGCAGATCTGATGACGGGTTGCCAGGCGAGCCAGTTGAGTAAAAAACACCAGCTCCGTCATTACGGTGCTGGCAGGCCATGACGGAACCACCTTCGGAAACTCTACACTCACCTCCATAAAGGCCGCTTGCTGCTCAATGTGCAACACCAGAGGCCCGATCAGCGCCTTATAGCCGGCAAGTCGCCGCAGGGCGACCTCCAGGTTCGGGCTGCACAAGCTTGCAAATAGGGGAGGGTCAAACGCTTCGGCGGTAATCGCTTTGCCTATGATCAATGGCAGTTCTTGCCCTTGGGTCAACTGCTCCAGTGCGAGCCAAAGCTGGCAATACTCTATCGGGTCCACGCTCGCATCTGGCCGGGCAAAAAGGTCATCGGGAAGCTTGGCAAGCCTCAGCACATCGGCAACGTTCGCGCCGAGATCAGCAATGACCAACGCCCACCCCGGATGCACCGAAAACTGCGTAGCAGGCCTCATAGGTTTCGCTCCTGTCACCGCACCATAGCCATCATTATCTTGTCGTAAATCCGGTCACCCAGCCATTTACGGATGGTCATCAGTGGCCGCGCATATTTACCCCCAACATAGCGTGTTTTGGGATGGGCGCTACGCACAGCCTTCAACACCAGGTCGACGATGACCTGGGGCTTGGACAGCGAACCGGGTTTATACGACTGCCGCGTGGCAGCGGCGACCTTTTGGGCCATCGCGTGGTAAGCACCGTTTTCCGAACGGCGAAGCATGGGTTCCAGCATGACCGCCCCAAACTCGGTGTCGATCGCGCCCGGTTCAATCAAGACCACGTTGATACCGAACTGTCGAAGCTCGAGGCGCAAACAATCCGACCATCCTTCCAGGGCGTGTTTGGTGGCGTGGTACCAACTGCCTAGCGGGGTGTAGACCTTGCCCCCCATGGAGGAGATATTGATGATGAGGCCTTTGCCCTGGCTACGCATACCCGGCAGCAGGGCCTGCGTCAGTCGTGCAAGCCCGAACAGGTTCACCTCGAATTGGTAGCGGGCGTCATCGATCAGGGTGTCTTCCATCGCCCCGTATAATCCAAAGCCGGCATTATTCAGAAGCACATCTACTGCACCGTGCTGACTTTTAATGTGGGCAACCACTCGCTCCACATCCTGCTCGCAGGTGATATCCATCGCGAGTGTAATCGCCCCCAACCGGCGCAGTTCCGTCATCTGATCTACGCGCCGGGCAACGGCGTAAACGACCATGCCCTCCCCCAACAACGCCTGTGCGAACGCTTTCCCCATCCCGGAAGAAGCGCCCGTTACCAGTGCTACTCGACTTGATTGCTTCATGGAACAAACCTCCGCCCGACTCAATGTGAGTGAAGGTTATCGCCAGGTCAGGACAGAGGCATTGGTAAGACACGCCAGTTGGCATGCCAATGACGCCAACTCGAAGTCGCCGACACGGAAGCTCCGCCAGGTCCCCCACAAACACCCGACATTGGCCCCAACCAAGCTCGGGCGTAGTACGCGAACGCCTGTGGGGATATCGGGGTCAGACCACGATATACGGCACAATGATCTCCTTGAGATCCGCGGCGTTATCCAAAGCGGGGAAATTTCTTACAGCATCAGGCTTATTCCCTGGATCACCTTATCACTCCCGCGTCGCACCGATGATGGATTGGACATAGCCTTCCTTAAAACCACCACCAGCTATGCTTACCGGGCTTTGTGCGTTTGGCCTTGTAGCAACTTCTAAGCAAGCATCAATTTGGTAGGCCTCTGCTATGCTTAGGCCTTTTCGATGAGATAGCACACATGTCAGGGGAATACTCACTCCCGGATTTGCTTGAACGAATGTACGAGAATCAGCTCGCGTAAGAAGCTGCTCTGATGGAATTGGCTCTCCTAAGCGAAAAGCAAGGCCTGGATGAAATTGGCAATAACATACGCGGGGCGCTATTCGTGATCGGCGAAAATGCTGGGCACATCAAGCAGGGCCTGGCGAAGTTACGAACCAATCGTCCCTAACAAAACACACCCGGATTGTTCTGTAGTACTTCGCTTGTTAAGCCCCAACCCCATGTATTTATTTAGACTCTATGTAGCCTTCAGTTAATGAATGGGATTATTTTTCGCATCCCAATTTATGCTGCCTGCTAAAGATGATGGGGGGGGGACAATCCAATTGATTGATGATTGGCACAAATTCTCAGCTGAAAGATTTAAGGTTAACTCAGGCTGGCCTACTTTCTTAGCAATTACGTGTAAAAATATCGTTAAAATACATTTTAAGCAGAAGATCCAATCATTGACATTTGAACAATATTTTCGTATACACCATCTTTCTTATAATCATCTATAAAAAGCCCATCGAAAGTCATCCCAACCTTTTCTAAAACTTTTCGTGATGAAAAATTCCTCTCAAAGCACTGCGCAAACACTCTATGTATAGAAAGATCTTGAGTAGCAAACTTTATTACAGCCTCCACTGCCTCAGTACAATAACCTTTACCCCAATGTTCAGGGGAAACCCAATAAGTCAATGCACATCTAGAGTGAAACATTGAAATACCAACTAAACTAACCGCCCCGATTATATATCCCTGCAACGTGATCGCCATCACAAGCGCCCTTCCTGAAGACTCCATCTGATCGTGCGACTCAAACCATTTGATAGCTTCTGCTTCGGGGTAAGGATAGCTCAATGAGCCCATATCAGCTGCTATTTTCGAGTGATTGATAGCCTCATAGAACGACTTGAAGTCCTCAGCTTTGAATGCACGAATTTCCAATCTCGAAGTAACCAATCTAGGTCGTAGCAATATCATTTTTATATCCTATTAAATTTTTCTGCCCATAGACCACTATTTATACGCCGAGATACCGACACGGCATAGTAGGACGACATAAGAAGCATCAAAGTAAAATAAATCGCTCCAGAAAGATTATCACTTATTGTTAAAACATAAAAGAAAATAAGCGCAAGCACCCTTAACCTCACAAACTTAAACGTCAGGTCTTTTTGAAACCGGGCATCTCCCCTTAATATAGCCTTAGACGTATAACTTATAAAAAATGCCACACCCACAAGAGCAGATGTTACAAAGCCCAAATAACACAACTCAACATAATCTAATACCTTAAGTAGATTTAACTGAGATACCAGCACTATAAAGCTACAAAAAAAAGCAAATCCTCCAAGAATTTTTGCATACAATTTAATTGCCTTCGCGATATCCTCTGAGTGGTTTGCACCGCGTGCGTGAGCGCTTGCTAAAGCAACTCCACCTGAGGTTCCCAAAGCAAGCCCCAGCGAGCTAAAAACATTGCTTACACTGCTGACGGTAGCGTTCACTATCAATATAGTTGGCGTCAATGAAAGCACTAAAGCCTGAACTAGCACCAACCCATTACTGACAATAGAGGCAGAAACATAATCAAGAACATCAGTAAATAATTCCTTACCACTGAAATTACTTTTATCTGGAGACTCCGTTGAAAAATGGGGCCATATATCTTTGACATACACTATAAAAATAAAAATATAGGCTACAGCCATACCCACCCGCCCATATAAAGCAGATGCTGCTATATTATGTATCTGTGCACTTTGTAAGAGTACCTGGTATGAAGCGCACGCCACAGTTACACCAACACCAAAAAAAGTGATCGCCAGTATAACCACGTTTTTCTTAAGAGCTACGACTAGCAAATACAACGGAACTGAGAGGGTTAAGATCGCGCAGTCCACCCAATAATAAATCATATACTCAGCCAACTCATCTGAGTCAACCCTTGACAAAATTGGGGCAACAGCCAGCCTTTGAAAAAAAATTAGAACAAACCACAACATAACAATTAGCACAATCAAGTATGGATACGCTCTTAACATCGTAAAACAAACAGATCTATGATCCCCTTTAGCTATGTGGGAGCTAATTCTATATCCGATTGGGTTCGTAACAGCGAGTACCAAAGCCGTATAAAAAAGGCCTAGGCTAGCTGCGTATGTTAAAATTAGAACCTGATGAGAAAGAGAGACAATAGCTATCGTAAGTAACACAAAGGCTTGAGTACTGGAGATTAAATTTGCCAATAGGAGAGGTGAAGAAACCTTCATATGCTCCATAAATCTGAACTGAGCATTTGCAAATCTAACGCTCGATAGAATTGATTCAATCATAATCAAGCCATATACTCAGATGGACGGAAGGTAGATCGTTGCAGCGCGCTCTGTGAATAGTCCCCTTACGCATAAAAAAATAAGATCCGGGTTCTAATGTTGTCCGCTGCTCAACCGTATGCTTATTTGCATGCTCGCGAGAGGCAAAACTTATTTGATCTGAATCAAACCCTAAACAGCTCTCTTCTGGCAATGGCCGCCAGAAAAACCACTCTTTCTCGCCTGAAACTTGTATTATCAAAAGATCATGATCGTCTGAATGAGCAGGCAGAGCAAACGCGCCTGGCGGTGTGAAAAACACATTAAACTGCACTTTAGCTTTTGGAAAACTTTTCTGCACTTGGTTGTAAAACTCTAAGCAGCAAGCATCGTAATACTCGACACGCCTCAAATAAAGAGTGCAACCCTCCTTTGAATAAAGTGTCCTTATCAATAATAGCATCTGCTCCTTGCAGGATCTAAAATATACAGACTTTTTACAACTACTGCCTTCCTTAATTACAAGAAAATCCCTCAAACCCACATCACCAAGAAGAATTTCACTTAGCCAATCCATTGAAATTTTTGGAACGTTCCAAGGGACATGTTCAACACTTACTACTCCATGCTGAAATTCCATATAGCTATCGCTCTGTCCTAATATCAAAATCTATTTTTTTAAACGGCAGATGGCGTTGAAAGAAGCCTTTTAATAAATCGGCAAGCTCTTCAAGCCTTATCAATTCCGGCTGTTTAAAAACACGCTGAAAAGCAGTAAGAACAGCAGATCCACCTTCATTTCTTTCCGTCTCAAAAACAGGCGCGTGCTTGTAACCGCGAAACAAGCTAAAATCCAGGGCATAGAAAATATGTACAAATGCTCGATAGGAAAATAGAAGCATATCTACAAAAGTCGCGTAATCACCCCTTTCCAAATAAACAGCAAAGCCATAGTCCCTGATAAATCGGTAATTGCCTTCTATAACTCTTCCCCTAGCCTCTTTATCAAGAACCAAATTTAGAGTTAGTTTTCTTACCTCAACGTCATCCCTATAATACTGCCCTGCTTGCAACGCAGATAAATACAGTTGAGTTCTTGGTGATAAATCTTTATATGACTTGTAATGACCAATACACTCTACTATTGAATCAACTCTATCCAATCTTAGATCTATTACTTCGCCAGCAAAAAAAACATCTGCTTGAAAACCTCGAGAAGTTTTTCTAATATTTTCAGCGCCCGCGATATTGGAAAAATCAATATTTCCATTATGAACTATGCACACATCCACATCTGAAAATCTATCATTTTGTTTAATAGCAAGCGAACCGCCTACATATATGGAAAACTCCAAATTATCGAGACTCTGGATCATTTTTCTACAAAAATCATGTGCAATTTTTTCGGCATTAATCATATAGCGCCCTAACGCGCCACCGATAGGTGGCGCGCCTGTAGATTAATTACGCAGCTTGCAGCTGAGAATTAACCATCCAGTCATCATCACCACGGTCGATCATCATTGTAGTGGCATGCTGAAACAACTCCATCTCTTCCCCAGAAGGCAAAGTAGTGGCGTCAACAGTAAGAGCGTTTTCTTGGACCTGAACCAGTTCTTTTGCATCCATAGCAGCTTTCATAGAAATTCCCATTTGAGTTGATTAATCCTTGAATCACCCACCCGCCTCCAACTTAATAGCTGGGTAAGTCAAGGCCATTTCAACGTAGCACTCCAATATTTCTATTTCTTTAAATAATAGTTACAGTTTCGCGGCAAAATAACTTCTACCAAGATATCTCTCCACGATGTAAACGTGCCGAACCTTAAAAATTTTCATTTGAAAATTAAAAATTCTTAGTAATTTTTTTTGATCGAAATAATCCATATAAAGAGACCGCCCCTTAGCTGACGTCCAAACTCACACGATTTTTGGCTTAACGATCCGTTGCTAAAACGCTGCGCTCCGGCGCGCTTGGCTTGAATGACGCAGCAAGAATCGGATAGTAAGTACTGCACGAATTCCAGTCTGATAGCACTCCAAACCAATAGGAGTTCGATCATGGTATTTCGTATAACTGGCCTTTCCCCCGAGCCATTCCAGTCACTGTTTGGACTACCCGACCAAGAACTTTCGTCTCTGGGGATAAAGCGTTACATCGTCGACAGCAACCCAGGCTTTCCTGACCGTATCGAAATGAAGGATGCGGAACTAGGTCAGAGCGTGCTTTTACTCAACCATGTCTCTCAGGCAGCCAAGACGCCCTACCATACCTCACACGCGATCTTCATACGGGAGTGGGCCACGCAAGCTTATGACGCAGTCGACCAGATACCCGAGTCTATGCGAATCCGCCTACTATCCCTTCGCGCTTTCACTGACGATGGGATGATGCTCGACGCCGACGTCGCTGATGGGATAGCAATAGAACCTGTCATTACTCGGATGTTTGCCAATCCAGAGGTTAGTTACATTCACGTTCACAACGCCAAGCAGGGTTGCTACTCCGGGCGGATAGATCGAGCGTAGTCACCGCAAGCCTTGGTGACTCCTCCTTCTGTCGACTCTGCTGGTCATCCACTGGCCGGTATTGGCCGATAGGAGCCGGTAGCTACTAGGGGCATTGATGAAGTCGAGTCAGGCATATGCCAGCGGAAGCCGTGTTGCCACTTGCCCCCAGCATCTTCTGATTTCTTTAATAATTCCGCTGTCACCCAATTTTTTCGTAGAGACCTTACATACCGACAAATGCTCTAACAGCCACTCATCTGTCCATCCCGCCCATTCACCGGCAATGGATTTTAGGTTTCCTTCAAGTGCCGGGAAAACTTCACCCCAAAGGATGCTGTGAATTTCTTGGGGCGAATAGCCTGTTTCCAAGACTACGCGAGCGATATAGTCAAAAGTCGAGTCGGTGACCTCAGTATCGAGGAAAAACTCTGAAAGTGCCTGCCAGATCTTCAGGCGGTTTACGTCGACAGTTTCCATGCGATATCCCGAAGCTTGAATGGCGCCCATAGGCCAGAAGGCATAGTAGCCGAAAGCGTTCCGACAGATATCCGCCGTCAGGACGGACCGCTTTCGACCCAAAGCTGCCCCTCATGCAGGGCAGGAATCGGCCAAAAGCGGACTCTCGACCTGTTCCGGCTTATGCCTCGAAACAGCCACTCGGATCTGTCGGAAGAGGATATCGGGGTCAGACCACGATACTCCGGCAGTGATGTCGAACAAATCACTCCCGGATACACCTCGCGACGACCTGTCGATTCAAGCGAGTGTTCCACGGTGTAAGATGCCCCACAAGCGTCCACCATTGAGGCCACCATGACTGGAATATCCCTAAACCTGCCAGAAGACCTGTCCAACTCTCTCGCCGACCTGGCCAAAATCAATGGCCAGACTGCGACCTACCTGGCGATGGACGTTCTTCGCGACTACATCGAACACGAAAAAACGCTGACCACTCAGATCGAGCTGGCAGCAAAAGAAGCCGACCAAGGCAAATTCGCCACCGATGACCAAATAGCAGCGATGCGCGCTAGGCGCTGGAGCCGGAAAGCGGGTTGAGTGGCTTGAAAAAGCGCTCAAAAACCTGGAAGACGAAGCCACTATATAGCTCTCGAAAATCCAAAGGCAGCTGACGACTTCTCCGACGCTACTTTCGCCAGCGTCGACAAACTGGCGCAGTTTCCCTCCATGGGCCGTGAAGGTCGGGTCAAACACACCCGAGAATGGGCAGTTCCCAACTGGTCTTACCTGATTCCGTATCGGGTACGCAGTGATCGCCTACAAATTCTTGGCATATTCCACACACGGCAACGTCCGCGCTCGAAGTGGTGAAGGTCGCAAAACACGCGCCTCCCACCCCCAAGACCCATCCCTGATAAACTGCGCCCCATTCACCCCGCTGACTCAGACCCCCAATGCCCCTACAAAACGCTCCCCTCTCCCGCCGCTTCTCCGTCGCCCCGATGATGGATTGGACCGACCGTCACTGCCGGTTCTTCCTGCGCCTGCTCTCCAAGCACGCCCTGCTCTACACCGAGATGGTCACCACCGGCGCGATCCTGCATGGCGACCACGACCGTTTCCTGCGTCACAACGAAGCCGAGCACCCGCTTGCGCTGCAGTTGGGCGGCAGCGTGCCCGCTGACCTGGCGGCCTGCGCGCGTATGGCTGAGGCTGGCGGTTACGATGAAGTGAACTTGAACGTCGGCTGCCCGAGTGATCGGGTGCAGAACAATATGATCGGCGCGATCCTGATGGCGCACCCTGCGCTTGTGGCGGATTGCGTGAAGGCGATGCGTGATGCGGTGTCGATTCCGGTGACGGTGAAGCATCGTATCGGGATCAATGGGCGCGACAGTTATGCCGAGTTGTGTGATTTCGTCGGGACGGTGAGGGATGCCGGGTGCACCAGTTTTACGGTGCATGCGCGGATTGCGATTCTGGAGGGGTTGTCGCCGAAGGAGAATCGCGACATTCCGCCGTTGCGCTATGACGTGGCGGCGCAGTTGAAGCAGGATTTCCCGGAGCTGGAGATTGTGCTGAACGGTGGGATCAAGACGCTGGAGCAGTGCCAAGCGCATTTGCAGGTGTTTGATGGGGTGATGTTGGGGCGCGAGGCTTATCACAATCCGTATTTGCTGGCGGAGGTGGATCAGCAGTTGTTTGGCAGTGAGGCGCCGGTGATTAGTCGGGCTGAGGCGCTGGCGCAGTTGCGGCCGTATATTGCGGAGCATTTGGCCAGTGGTGGGGCGATGCATCACATTACTCGGCATGTGCTGGGGTTGGGGACCGGGTTTCCGGGGGCTCGCCGGTTCAGGCAGTTGTTGTCGGTGGATATTCATAAGGCGAGTGATCCGTTGGCGTTGCTGGATCAGGCGGGGGAGTTGTTGGAGGGGCGGTGATTTAGCGGGTTGGGTGTCAGTGGGGTTATTTGGGGCTGACAGGCCGCCTTCGCGAGCAAGCCCGCTCCCACAGTTTTGGGTGATGGGTGTCAGGGGGATGTTTAGTGGCTGGGCTGGCATCATCGCGAGCAAGTCCGCTTCCACAGTTTTGGGTGATGGGTGTCAGGGGGATGTTTAGGGGCTGGGCTGGCGTCATCGCTGGCAAGCCAGCTCCCACATTTTGAGCTGTGTGCATCAGGTAGGTGGTGGTGGTTTTTTGAGGGCGTCATTGCTGATACGCCAGCTCCCACATTTTGCCCGGGGTGGTCATCGGGCAGTTGGGTTGAACCTGATGGCGATTTTGGCCTCCTAACTAGCAGTATGGCCGGTGATTCAAACGGCTGTTTTCAGGTTGTTGCCCTCGCAAACGATCGAACGCATTTGCGCCCTTGAGCGCCTGCCGGCGCTCGGGTAATGTCATCAGACCCACAGGACAGAGCACGCCCATGACTTCCAAGCTGGAACAACTCAAGCAATTCACCACCGTTGTAGCCGACACCGGCGATTTTTCTACTCTCGCCAAGCTCAAGCCGCAAGACGCCACCACCAACCCTTCCCTGCTGCTCAAGGCCGCTTCGATCCCAGGCTATGCCAAGCTGCTGGATGAGTGCGTTAAGGACTGTAACGGCGACGTGGGCCTGGCCAGCGACCGTTTTGCGGTGGCGGTGGGTCAAGAGATTCTGAAAGTCGTACCGGGCCGTATTTCCACTGAGGTGGATGCCCGCCTGTCGTTCGACACTGACGCCGTACTCAAGCGTGCGCACCGTCTGATCGACCTGTACGACAAAGCCGGCGTTGGCCGTGACCGTGTGCTGATCAAGATCGCCTCCACCTGGGAAGGCATCCGTGCAGCCGAAACACTGGAAAAAGAAGGTATCCAGACCAACCTGACGCTGCTGTTCTCGTTTGCCCAGGCCGTGGCCTGTGCCGAGGCTGGGGTGTTCCTGATTTCGCCGTTCGTGGGCCGTATCTACGACTGGTACAAGAAGGCCAACGGCAACGACTACACCGGTTCCGATGATCCGGGCGTGCAGTCGGTGACGCGCATCTACAATTACTACAAGGCCAATGGCTACAAGACGGTGGTGATGGGTGCGAGCTTCCGTAACCTCAGCCAGATTGAAGAGCTGGCCGGGTGTGATCGCCTGACCATCAGCCCGGACCTGCTGGAGAAGCTGGCGGCGGATGAAGGCAAGCTGGAGCGCAAGTTGGCACCAGGCCATGCCGGCGAAGCGCGGGTGCATTTGACTGAAGCGCAGTTCCGTTGGGAGTCCAACGAGGACGCGATGGCGACTGAGAAACTGGCGGAGGGGATTCGTCAGTTTGCTCGGGACCAGGAGAAGCTGGAGGCGTTGTTGGCTGCCAAGTTGTAAGGCAGTCGGCGACAAAAAGGGCGGCACCCTCGCGGGTGCCGCCCTTTTTTGTGCCTTTCGCCGATCTCAAGCCGGTCACAGTTCAAACTGTGGGAGCTGGCTTGCCTGCTCCCACATTGGAATTGGGTTTCAACTGGGAAGCTAGTGGCGTTCCAGGGCGTTGACGAGGTCGTGGAAGGCTTCGCGGTTGGACTCGTTCAGGCCCATCAGGATCTTGTGCGCTTCGAGCACCTTGATCCGTACCACTTCTTCGGACTGGTCTTGCGAAGGCAGGTCGGTGAGGCATTCCGGGCAGGGGATCGGGCGGTCAACGATGTTGAACACCTGGTCAAAACCCATGGACTGCAACAGCCGGGTGATGTCTTCGTGGGTGGTGACGACAGTCGGCAACAGGCCAACCTTCTGTCGCGACAGAATGGACAACTTGGCCAGCAAGCCAAGGGTGGTGCTGTCGATGCTGCGGGTTTCGGTCAGATCGATCACGATCGCCGAGAAATTCAGGGCTGTGAAAATCCGCTCAATCGTTGCATCCAGCGCCGAACATAAGGTCAGGCGCACTTCACCGACAAACTTCAGGACGAAGGTCCCGTCTTGCTCGGCGAATTGGATTCTTCCGGTACTCATCAAAGATTCCTGCTCAACACCAATAGGGCGATATCATCCGGCATCTCCCCTAGCGTGGCCAATCCAAAAACCTGCCGCAGGCCATCCAGGCTGCCGCCCGCCGACTTGACCTTTTCAGGCAAGGCGGCTTCTTTCTCCTTGAGTGTAGGCTCTGGAAGCAGGTCCAGGATACCGTCGGACATCAGCGTGAGGCTGAAGGTCGGCGGCAGTTCCAGGATGTGGTCTTCGTAGGTGGCTTCATTGAACAAGCCCACCGGCAGACCACGGCCTTCCAGGTAACGCACACTGTCTGGAGTGTATAAAACCGGCATCGGCAGGTGACCGCCGATGCTGTAGGTCAAAAGACCGGTTTCTTCATCGATCACGCCGCCGACCATCGTCACGTGCTTGCCCAGCTTACAGCTGATCAGGCCTCGGTTGATGTGGCCCAGCACCTCGGAGGGGGTGAACTCCGGCAAGGTGCCATTGCGCTTGGATTCGAACAACAGCCGTGTGGTCATGAACTTCAACAACACGGTGACAAAAGCAGAAGAAGCGCCGTGGCCGGAGACGTCGGCCAGGTAGAACGCCACACGCCGCTCATCGACGCGGAAATAATCGACGAAATCACCCGACAGGTACAACGACGGGATGATCTGGTGCGCAAACTTGAACTCGTCGATGGTCCAGGGGCTGACCGGCAGCATGTTCATCTGCACCTGGCGACCGGCGTTCTGGTCTTCCTGGAGCAGGTTGAGGCTGGCTTCGAGTTCGCGGTTGGCGGTTTCGAGCTTTTCGCGGTAGCGCTGGTTTTCCAGCAGCAGGCGGGCACGGTCCAGCGCGCGGCGCACCGAGTGCTCCAGCACGGCCAGGTCTTCCAGGGGCTTGATCAGGTAATCGGCGGCGCCCAGGCGCAGGGCCTCGACGGCGTCGTTCATCACGCCGGCACCGGACACAACAATCACCGGCGTCTGCGGGGCAAGCTCAGTCACCTGGCGGATCAGCTCGAGGCCGCCCATCTGGGGCATGCGCAGGTCGCAGATCACAAGGTCGGGCTTGTCGCGCTCGAATACCTGGAGACCCTGTTGGCCATTGCTGGCCTGCAGGACGCTGAAGCCACTGTCTTCCAAATAGGCCGCGAGGCTCGCGCGCACTACTTCGTCGTCATCGATTATCAGCAGCGTGGCACTGGTTTTTTGCATGTGGGCAAACGGCGCCAGAATTAGGTTGGCGTAGGTGGCTCGACAATGGCCGGGCTCACGTACTGGATTCGCTTTCTAGCCTCTCTGTCCTACAAAGCATTGGGATTTTGCCCATGCACAAAGGTAAAGCAGAGGTGCCCTTCTAAGGCGCAGACGGTACTCCCATCCGTCAGGGGTTTCAAGCTCATGCCGATGGTCGCCGGGCGTCTTTACACCGCAAATCACCGGGAGTTATAAGAACAGCCACCACCACAACACAAAGTAAGGATGGAAGCTGTGAGCGAACATGAGCGCGACTACGCCGAAAAACGCGATTTCATCCGCATGCGAGTGGATGCCGATGTGTCGTTGATCCACGCCGGGCAGGAGATTGCCGGGGTCTGTGTAGACCTTTCCAGCTCCGGTATGCAGGTTGAGGCACCGCGCCAGTTCGAGGTCGGAGACCCGCTGACGGTGCGTATTGATTCAGAGCACGCTGCCCTCGCGGGCCTGGAGGCGGACACCGAGGTGGTGTGGGCCAGGAATGAAGGCGAGCGCCAGCACCTGGGCCTCAGGATCTTGAAAATGCGCTGAAACCGCGCACAAAAAAGGCGACCACTCGGGTCGCCTTTTTTTCATTTCAAAACGTCACGGCTTAAAAGTCGTCGACGACCTTGCCGTCCTTGACCTTGAACTCACGGTTCTGCAGGTAAGCGTTACGGATGAAGGTGTATTTGTCGCCAGAGATCAGCTTCTCGCTGTCGAGCAGGCTGGCACGGGTATCGACGATGTTCAGGCCGAAGGTGCTGTTGCGCCAGCCGATATCGTTCATGTAACGGTACGGTTGGGTGTAGCTGTCGACGTATTTGGACGGCGCATCACGCAGGGTGCTTGGGCCGAGCAGCGGCAACATCACGTAAGGACCGCTGCCGACGCCCCAGCGACCCAGGGTCTGGCCGAAGTCTTCGTCGTTGCGCTGCAGCCCCATTTTGGTGCCGACATCAATGAAGCCCAGCACACCAAACGTGGTGTTCATCAGCAATCGAGCGGTGTCGACACCGGCCGCGTGTGGCTTGAGCTGCAACACGTCGTTGGCAAAGTTGCCGACATCGCCGATGTTGCGGAAGAAGTTATGGATGCCCGTCTGCATGAATTGCGGGGTGACAAACTGGTAGCCCTGCGCCAATGGCTTGAGCGCGTAGGTATCAACGGTATCGTTGAAGGTGAAGATCGGGCGGTTAACGCTTTCCCATGGATCGTCTTCCGACGCAGCCTGGACGGCGAACGGGGCCAGAAGGACGGTGGCACACACAGATAGCTGAGCGAAGTAGTGGCTCCAGCGCATAGCTTTTGCTCCTTGAATGGTCTGTCATGGGCGCTATGCCCTGAATAAGATCGTCAGTATATGACGGAAGTGTCGATTTAGGCAGCAGCGAGGAAACGACATACGCAAAATGCACAAAATTCCTACAAGCACACCTGAGTGTCATCCGCTTGTCATGTCGCCCCGATAGCGTCACAGCTATTTCAGGGATGTCGAAATGCCTCACGCCGAAATTGCCGTCGCCAGAGCCCCCTCCTTGACTGCCGTGCTGTTTGGCCTGAGTGGCTGCCTGGTGGATTTCGGTTCCCAGGCCCGCACCGACTCGCCCGCCCCCGATTCCCAAGCCACGCCTGGCGCGCTGAAGATATTGCGCAGCCTCAAGGACCAAGGCGTACCTTGCGCCTGGCTGGATGAGCTGCCCGCCTCAGTGACCACACCGCTGTCGGCCGCATTGCCCGACTGGGTGAAGGCAACGCCGCCCTCCTCCATCCGCTGGCCGGCGCCGCATGCCTGCTGGCAAGCCTTGATGGCCTTGAATATCGAACGCCTGGAAGGCTGCGTGCTGGTCAGCGGCGAGCCACGCTTGCTGCAAGCGGGCCTCAACGCCGGGTTGTGGACCATCGGCCTGGCGTCCTGCGGCTCACTGTGCGGCTTGGCACCGGAGCAATGGCAGGCGCTGACCGAGCAGCAACGCGAGCATAAGCGCGGTAAAGCCACGGTGGCGCTGTATGGGTTGGGCGTGCATTCGGTGATCGACCACCTTGGCGAGCTGGGCACGTGCCTGGCGGATATCAGCCTGCGCCAGCTCAAAGGCGAGAAGCCCTGATAGAGATCATGCACTGAAGGCGCCGGTGGATTAATCTACAGGTCAGCCCGTAGACCTTTCCCGGCGTGCCGCGGTCTATGCCAGTGCCTATCGATAAAAGGAAGAACGCCATGCCTGCCCGCGAAGAGTTGAAAAACCAAGTCAAAGTATTGCGCGAGCAATTGGACAGCGACCCGCTGATGTCAGCGGAAAAACGCGACGAACTCGAAACACTGATTGCCGAACTTGAAGTTCAAGAGCCTCTGGAAGGCGCCATTCAGGACCCAAGCATCGCCGATGGCGTGAACCTGGCGGTTGAACGCTTCGAACTGGACCACCCGGGCATTGCCGGGACCTTGCGCAATATTGTGACGACCCTGGGCAATATCGGGATATAACCCGAACCCAAGCCAAACGCAGCACCAAAATGTGGGAGGGGGCTTGCTCCCGATAGCGGAGTGTCAGGCACAGTATTTGTGCCTGACCCACTGCAATCGGGAGCAAGCCCCCTCCCACATTTTTTGTATTAAGGCTACTGACGCGCCAGGCGCACGTTCTGGAACGGCATGTCCTCAGTGCTGCGATACGGGTTGATGTCCAACCCACCGCGCCGCACATACCGCGCATACACCGTCAATTTTTCCGGCTTGAGCAAGCGCTGCAGGTCGAGAAAGATCCGCTCCACGCACTGCTCATGGAAGTCCGAGTGCTGGCGAAAGCTCACGATGTATTCCAGCAGGCTGGCGTGATCCAGGGCCGAACCACGGTATTGCACCGCCACACTGCCCCAATCGGGCTGGCTGGTAACCGGGCAGTTGGATTTGAGCAGGTGGCTGTGCACGCTCTCCTCGACAATGCGCGAATCATCGCAGCGCAGCAGTTCCGGGCGCGGGTGCTCGTAGTTGCTGACGCTGATGTCCAGGTCGTCAATGCACACACCTGGCAACGCCTGCACACCTTCGGCCTCAACCTCGGCCAAACGGCGGATACGCGCGCTCACCGGTTTACCGGCGGCGGCGCTGAGGTCGGTGCGCAAGGTCGCTTCCAGGCTTGCCGTATCGGCAAACGCGGTCTGGTTCAGCGAGTTGAGGTACAGCTTGAAGGACTTGGACTCGATGATGTTCGGCGAGTCGGCCGGAATGCTGAATTCACCGATGGCCACCACCGGCTTGCCCGACGGCAGCAGCCAGGACAATTCGAAGCAGTTCCAGAAATCCACGCCTTTGTAAGGCAGGGTTTCGGCGCTCAGGCCCAGCTCGGCCCATTTGGCGGCGCGAGGGATCGGGAACAGCAACGACGGGGTGTAGGTGGAGATGTATTCACTGGACTTGCCCAGCGGCGAATGTTCGGCTGCGGGATGCATGGCGGAAACCTGGCTAAATAAACCGCGCCAGTCTACCAGCCTTTGCCCCCGCCCCTAAAAAACACCCGATCAATCGACGTTGAGCTTGCCGACCATGCCCGCCTGATAGTGCCCGGGGATATTACAGGCGAATTCCAGGCCCGTGGCCTTGGTGAAGGTCCAGGTCAGCTCGGCCGTTTTGCCGGGCTCTACCAGCACACTGTTGGGGTCGTCATGTTTCATGCCGCCCATGTCACCGTGGCCCATGGCGCTGTGGTCCATCTTGCCCATGCCGGTGGCGGTGAGCATGCCGCTGGCCTGCATCTGCAACATTTCCTTCTGGTGTTCGGCATGCATCGCCGCGTCGCCCAGGTTGAATTCATGCAGCAACTGGCCTTTGTTGACCAGCACAAAGCGCACGGTCTCACCGGCTTTTACGTCCAGCGACTTGGGCGAAAAGGAAATATCCTGCAGCACCACTTCCACGCTGCGCGTGGCTTTGTCAGCCGACGCCGCATGGCCGAAGGCAAATGTGTGGGCCGTGTCAGCCACCGCATCGAAACTCAAGGCCAACAGGCAACCCGCCAGCAATAGGGGTGTACGCAACGCCATCTCGGTTCTCCAAAAGTGTGTGAACAGCTTGGGCAGCACTCTAAGATGGCGCCGCTGCCAGCCAGCTGACTGCTAGATTACAACTTTGTCAGGTTACGCCCCTGCCCTGGCGCCCACGGTATAAAGCCCGTTGCTCCCGCTGCCAAGAGTCGCCCATGAAACTGCTGATCGTCGAAGACCAACCGAAAACCGGCCATTACCTGCGCCAGGGCCTGACCGAGGCGGGCTTTACCACCGAATTGGTGGCTGACGGCAACACCGGGCAACATCTGGCGTTGACCGGCGATTACGACCTGCTGATCCTCGATGTGATGCTGCCGGGCCGCGACGGCTGGCAAATCCTGCAAGCCGTGCGCAGCGCCGGCCTGGACATCCCGGTGCTGTTCCTCACCGCCCGCGATGCCGTGGAAGACCGCGTGCACGGCCTGGAGCTGGGCGCCGACGATTACCTGGTCAAGCCCTTCGCCTTTTCCGAACTGTTGGCCCGGGTGCGCAGCCTGTTGCGCCGTGGCAGCAGCACACCGCAGGAAACCGCGCTGCAACTGGCCGACCTGCGCCTGGACCTGATCCGCCGCCGCGTCGAACGGGACGGTCAGCGCATCGACCTCACCGCCAAAGAATTCTCCCTGCTGGAACTGCTGCTGCGCCGCCAGGGCGAAGTGCTGCCCAAGTCGCTGATCGCCTCTCAAGTGTGGGACATGAATTTCGACAGCGACACCAACATCATCGAAGTGGCGATCCGCCGATTGCGCCTGAAAGTCGACGACCACTTCCCCAACAAGCTGATCCACACCGTGCGCGGCATGGGCTATGTGCTGGAGGAACGGTGCAATTGATCAAGCGCCTGTCCCTGGCCAGCCGTCTGGCGCTGCTGTTTGCGGCGTGCACGGCGGTGGTCTCGCTGATCGCCGGCGTGTTGTTCAACCAGGCCAGTGAGGCGCACTTTGTCGAACTCGACCAACAGTTGCTCGACGGCAAACTGGTGGCCTTGCGCAGCACGTTGCAGGGTGTGGATACGCCGCAGTTGTTCGCCCAGCGCGAAGCGCAATTGCGCACCGAACTCAACCGGCAACCCGACCTTGCGTTGCGCATCACTGCCGCCGGCCAGCGCTGGTATGACGGCGCACCAGGCGTCGCACTGCCCGCGGCGCCCGGCCTGCACAGCCTGCAAAACGCCGGCACCGACTATCGCGTGTACAACGTGCCGTTACTGCCAAACCAGCCGGGCTCGCCGCAACTGAGCCTGATGCTCGACATCACCCATCACCAGCACTTCCTGCAACGCATGCAGCATCTGATCTGGCTGACCGTCGGCCTCTCGGCCCTGGCCACCGCGCTGCTCGGCGCCTGGGCGGCGCGCAGTGGCTTGCGGCCGTTGCGGCGCATGAGTGAAGTGGCTGCCGGAGTATCTGCTCAGTCATTGACCCAACGCCTGCCCCAGCAGCAAATGCCGGTGGAACTGGCCGAGCTGGCCCAGGCCTTCAACGCGATGCTGGGCCGCCTGGACGACTCGTTCCAGCGCCTCTCGGCCTTCTCTGCCGACATCGCCCACGAACTGCGCACGCCGCTGTCGAACCTGCTGACCCACACCCAAGTCATCCTCACCCAGCCGCGCCCGCTGGAGGATTACCGCGAGGCGCTGCACAGCAACCTGGAGGAGCTGCAATGGATGGCGCAGTTAGTGAATGACATGTTGTACCTGGCCAAGGCGGATCACGGGCTGCTCATGCCCAAGCGCGAAGCCTTGGTGCTGGAAGATGAAGTAGAGGCGCTGCTCGAGTTCTTCGCCTTGTTGGCGGAGGACGCCCACGTGAGCCTGGTGCGCGAAGGCACCGCCCATACGGCGGGTGACCGCGGCATGTTGCGCCGGGCCTTGTCGAATTTGCTCGATAACGCACTCAGGTTTACCCCGGCCGGTGGCGAGGTGCGGGTGCGGATGGTTGAAAGCAAACGGGGCGTGAGGCTGACGGTGGAGAATACGGGGGAAGGCATTCCAGCGGCGTTGTTACCGCGGTTGTTTGACCGGTTCTACCGGGCCGACCCGGCACGCCGTGAAGGCAGCAGCGAGCATGCAGGGCTGGGGTTGGCGATTACCCAGTCGATTGTGCGGGCGCATGGGGGGAGGATTTATTGTGAGTCTGGGGCGGGCTGGACCAGGTTTGTGATTGAGTTGCCAACAGCAGATTGATGCAAGCTGTACCGGCCCTATCGCGGGCAAGCCCGGCTCCCACATTTTGATGTGTGAATACATTCAAATGCGGGAGCTGGCTTGCCTGCGTTAGCGGTCTCAGACTTTACGAATACCTGAGCGCATGCGCCGGCTCAATCTTCGCCGCCCGATACGCCGGGTACAGCGTCGCCAAAAAGCTCAGCACAAACCCCGCCGAGCAAATCAGCAGCACGTCGCCGCCCTGCAGTTCCGAAGGCAGGTTGCTGACAAAGTACACGTCCGAACTGAAAATATGCTGCCCGCTCACGCGCTCCAGCCACCCCACCAGCTCACTCACGTTCAGCGCCGCAATCACGCCCAGCACGCCGCCGATCAAGGTGCCGACGATGCCGATCACCGTGCCCTGCACCATGAAGATCGCCATGATCTGCCGTGGCGTGGCGCCGATGGTGCGCAAAATCGCAATGTCGGCGCCCTTGTCGTTCACCACCATGATCAAGGTGGCAATGATGTTGAACGCGGCGACGGCGACGATCATCAGCAACAGCAGGCCGATCATGGTCTTTTCCATCTTCATCGCGCTGAACAGGCTGCCCTGGGTGTGGGTCCAGTCATCCGGCTTGTAAGCCGCCCCCAGGCTGGCGGCGATGTCCGCCGAGACCTTGGGCGCTGCGTACAAATCCTTCACCGCCAGGCGCACGCTTTGCACCTGGTTCGGCTGCCAGTGCTGGATCTCGGCGGCGTCGGCCATGTTGATCAAGGCCATGGAGCCATCCAGCTCGGCGCCGACCTTGAAGATACCGACCACGTTCAAGCGCTGCATACGCGGGGTGATGCCGCCCGGCGCGGTGCTGATTTCCGGGACGATCAGGGTCAGCTTGTCGCCCACGTTCAGGCGGAAACGCCGTGCGGTGATGTCGCCGATGACCACGCCGAATTCGCCGGCTTTCAGGTCTTCCAGCTTGCCGCGCACGATATGCTGGGCCACGATCGACACCTTGCCTTCCTGGGCCGGGTCGACGCCGCTGATCTCGATCGGCTGCATCGCGCCTTTGTAGGAGAACATGCCGTCCATCTGCGTGAAAGGCACCGCTGCGGTGACTTCCGGGTTCTTCAACGCGGCAGCGGCCACGGGCTGCCAATCATCAATCGGGTTTACGCCGACGATGGTCGCGTGGGGCACCATGCCGAGAATCCGCGTGCTCATTTCGCGCTGGAAGCCATTCATCACCGACAACACCACGATCATCGCCAGCACGCCCAGGGCGAGGCCGATCATCGAGGTCATCGAGATAAACGAAACAAAACGGTTGCGGCGCTTGGCGCGGGTATAGCGCGTGCCGATGAAAATCGATAACGGTCTGAACATTCGCGGGCACCGTTTAAAAAAATGAAAAAGCCCGGCGCCAGGCGCCAGGCTTGAAACGGGTCAGATGGCGACCAAGTGACCTTCCTGCAGGTGCAACACACGGTCCATCTGGCGGGCCATGCTCATGTCATGGGTCACCACCAGGAACGCGGTGCGCATCTGGGTGCTCAGTTCCAGCATCAAATCCTTGATGCCCTGGGCGGTGTGGGAGTCGAGGTTGCCGGTCGGCTCGTCGAGCATCACCAGGCCTGGGTTGTTCACCAGGGCGCGGGCAATCGCCACACGCTGGCGCTCACCGCCGGACAGCTCGGCCGGCTTGTGCTCCAGGCGATGGCCGAGGCCGACGCGCTCCAGCAACGCCTTGGCGCGCTGGCGGGCTTCCGGGATCGCGGTCTTGCCGATCAGCAGCGGCATGCACACGTTTTCCAGTGCAGTGAATTCCGGCAGCAAGTGGTGGAACTGGTACACAAACCCCAACGAACGGTTGCGCAGTTGACCGCGCGCCTTCTCGCCAAGGGCCGACAATTCTTCGCCCGCCAGCCATACGCTGCCCTGGGACGGCGTATCCAGGCCGCCCAACAGGTTGAGCAAGGTACTTTTGCCCGAACCGGAACTGCCGACGATCGCCACGCGCTCGCCCGGGTGCAGTTCCAGCTGCAGGTTGGACAACACCACCACAGATTCCGGACCTTCCTCGTAGGATTTGCCCAGGTTGCGGCAGCTCAAAATCGCTTTTTCACTCATGCCCGATTCACTCATAACGTAAGGCCTGTGCTGGCTGGGTACGTGCCGCGCGCCAGGCTGGATACAGGGTGGCAAGGAAACTCAATAGCAACGCGGCGCCGCCCACCATCCACACGTCCTGGGCCTGAACCTGGGACGGCAAGTAGTCGATGAAGTAGACGTCGGCGTTGAGAAACTTGTGGCCGATGACTTTTTCCAGCGCGGCGATGGCGGCACTGACATTCAACGCGGCCAAAATGCCGACGGCGGTGCCGATCAAGGTGCCGACCACGCCAATCACGGTGCCCTGCACCATGAAGATCGCCATGATCTGCCCCGGCGTGGCGCCAAGGGTACGCAGGATGGCAATGTCGCCCTTCTTGTCGTTCACCACCATCACCAGGGTGGAGATGATGTTGAACGCGGCCACGGCAACGATCAGCAACAACAACAGGCCGATCATGGCTTTTTCCATGCGGATGGCCTGGTACAGGTTGCCGTGGGTACGGGTCCAGTCGCGGGCGTAGTACTTGGATTCACCCAGGTGCTGGGCGATTTCCCAGGCGCCGCGCGGTGCGTCGAACAGGTCGTTGAACTTGAGGCGCAGGCCCTGCACCTGGTCCGGCTGCCAGCGATGCAGGCGCGCCAGGTCGGTGAGGTTGGTCAGGCCGAGGTAGCCGTCGATCTCGCCGGCGCCCACGTGGAACGTGCCGACCACGGTAAAGCGCTTCATGCGCGGGAACATGCCGGCCGGGGTTACGGTGACTTCCGGCGCGACGAAGGTCAGCTTGTCGCCGATGCCCACGCCGAGCTTGGCCGCGGCCTTGTCGCCGATCACGATGCCGAAGCTGCCGGGCGCCAGGTCGTCGAGTTTGCCCTGCAACATGAACTTGTCGATGATCGACACGTTACGTTCCTGGGCCGGATCGATGCCATTGAGCAGGATTTTCTGCACCTTGCCATCGTTGGTCAGCAACCCCTGCATCTGGGTAAACGGCGCAACGGCCACCACCATGGGGTTCTGCTTGACCTTGTCGGCCAGGCTTGGCCAGTCACTGATGGGCTCATCGGACTCGATGGTCGCGTGGGGCACCATGCCCAGCACACGGGTGCGCATCTCATGATCGAAGCCGTTCATCACCGACAGCACCACGATCATCACGACCACGCCCAAGGCGAGCCCGATCATCGAGGTAAGGGAAATGAACGACACAAAATGATTGCGGCGCTTTGCACGGGTATAACGCGTGCCGATAAATACGAAGAGAGGTCTGAACATGTCGGGGCTTGTTCGGAGGAAAAGAAGACGTCCCGGTGGCGGGGTCAGGTAAGCAGCTTTACACTCAGACCATTACCGCTACTTTGGGTTCGCCATGTCGACATTAGATGAAGAAGAACGCCGCGAATACTACCGTATCGACGACATGATCGCACTTCAAATCAGCACACTGTCTGCCCCGGAAGCGGCGAGCAAGGAAGTGTTGCTGGATGATTCCCCGCTGTTCAATCTGCTCAGCGAACTGCACCTCAGCGAATTCGAAGCCCAGCACCTGCTGCGCCAGATCAGCGAGAAAGATCGCAGCCTGGCAGCCTTCCTCAAAGTCCAGAACAAACGCGTGGACCTGCTCAGCCAGATCATGGCCCGCGGCCTGCTGGATGAGGTGGGCGCGCCGCAGCCGGTGATCATTTCCGAGGGCGGCATTGACTTCATGCACCCCACGCCCCTCGCGCCCGGCGCTCACCTGGCCGTCAAGCTGGTGCTGATGCCTCAGGCACTCGGCTTGCTGCTGCGCGCCCGCGTCACCCATTGTGACCCCAAGGGTGACGCATTTGAGGTGGGCACTGAGTTCGAATCCATGACCGACGCCCAACGCCAATTGCTGGCACGCTATATCTTGCAGAAACAAGCCCAGGAACGACGCCTGGCACGGGAACAGAGCGACGCCCAAGACACCTGAATTCGTATTCACCCCGCCAGACAACCTGGCGCAAAGGAGCAACTGTGACCCTGATTTACGGCCACCGCGGTGCCAAAGGCGAAGCACCGGAAAACACCCTGACCAGCTTCCAGGAGTGCCTCAAGCACGGTGTACGCCGCTGCGAACTGGATTTGCACCTGTCCATGGACGGCGAGCTGATGGTCATCCACGACCCCACCCTCAAGCGCACGGCCGACCGGCGCGGCAAAGTCGTCGAGTATTCGGCGGCCGATCTTGTGAAGATGGACGCGCGCAAAGGCGGCCCAGGCTGGGTCAGCCCGTGCCCGATCCCGCGCCTGGAAGAACTGTTCGAGAAATGCGACTTCGATCACTGGCAACTGGAAGTCAAAAGCGCCTCACGCACCCGCGCCGCGACCACGGTGTTGGCGATTCGGGAGATGGCCGTACGTTTCGGCCTGATGGACAAGGTCACGGTGACCTCAAGCTCGCGGGAAGTGCTCAAAGCCGCCGTCGAACTCACCCCGGACCTGTCACGCGGACTGGTCGCCGAATACGCCTGGCTCGACCCGTTGAAGGTCGCGCAAAACTACGGCTGTGAATTTCTGGCGTTGAACTGGACGTTGTGCACCCCCGAGCGTCTGGAAAAAGCCCAGCGCCAGGGTTTGCATGTGTCCGTGTGGACAGTCAACGAACCTGCGCTGATGCGCAGGCTCGCCGACTTCGGCGTAGATAGCCTGATTACAGACTTTCCCGGTTTGGCCACTGCCACCCTCGAGAATTACTGAAATCGGTCTCCCCGGCCGGCTCAGGCCACCGGCCGGAGCCGCTCAAAAAAGCCGGTTGAGGCCGTCGTAGGCCGCTACCCGATAGGCTTCGGCCATGGTCGGGTAGTTGAACGTGGTGTTCACAAAATACTTGAGGGTATTTTGCTCACCCGGCTGACTCATGATCGCTTGGCCGATGTGCACGATTTCCGAGGCCTGGTAGCCGAAGCAATGCACGCCGAGGACTTCCAGGGTTTCGCGGTGGAACAGGATCTTCAGCATGCCTTGCGGCTCGCCGGCGATCTGCGCACGCGCCATGCTCTTGAAGAACGCCTTGCCGACTTCGTAAGGCACCTTGGCCTTGGTCAGTTCGTGTTCGTTTTTACCGATCGAGCTGATCTCGGGAATCGTGTAGATCCCGGTCGGCACATCGTTCACATAACGCCAGCTGCCGTTATCGACAATGCTGCCGGCCGCCGAACGGCCCTGGTCATGCGCGGCACTCGCCAGGCTTGGCCAGCCGATCACGTCACCGGCGCCGTAGATGTTGGTCACGCAGGTGCGGTAGTTCTCGTCCACTTCGATCTGGCCACGGCTGTTGACCTTGACCCCGATGTTTTCCATGCCCAGCTTGTCGGTGTTGCCGGTACGGCCGTTGCACCACAGCAAGGCGTCGGCCTTGATCTTCTTGCCGGACTTGAGGTGCAGGATCACGCCGTTGTCCAGGCCTTCGACCCGCTCGTACTCTTCGTTGTGGCGCACGGTGATGTTGTTGTTGCTGAAGTGGTAGCTCAACGCCTGGGAAATTTCCGAGTCGAGGAAGCTCAGCAACTGATCACGGTTATCCACCAGCTCCACCAGCACACCCAGGCCGCTGAAGATCGAGGCGTATTCACAGCCAATCACGCCGGCGCCATAGATGATCAGTTTGCGCGGGGTGTGGCCCAGGCTCAGGATGGTGTCGCTATCGTAGATACGCGGGTGGTGGAAATCGATATCGGCCGGGCGATACGGGCGCGAACCGGTGGCGATGATGATGTGCTTGGCCACCAGCTTCTCGACCACGCCGTTGGCGCAGACCACTTCGACGGTCTGCTCGTCGGCGAAACTGCCGGTGCCGAAGAACAGGTCGACACGGTTGCGGGCGTAGTAACCGGTGCGCGACGCCACTTGTTTGGAGATGACTTTCTCGGCACTTTTCAACACGTCCGGGAAGGAGAACCAGCGCGGCTCACCAATGGCCCGGAACATCGGGTTGGTGTTGAACTGCATGATCTGGCGCACCGAGTGACGCAAGGCCTTGGACGGGATGGTACCCAGGTGGGTGCAGTTACCGCCGACCTGGCGACGGCTATCGACCATCGCCACCTTGCGCCCAGCTTTGGCGGCGTTCATCGCCGCACCTTCTCCAGCCGGGCCGGAACCCAGTACCACCACGTCGTAGTTGTAGACAGCCATGCGTACTCCTCAGAACAGGCCAGGCGCACGGTTGGACGCCTGGCTAAATCATGCCGCGGCCAGCGGGCATGAAGGACAATTTGGCTCAAGTGTGTGAGCCGGGGCACAGTCTATATAAGCCTCAACGCCGCGAACATTAACCCTTGGTCGCGTCGTAGGCCAGTCTTGCCTTTACTACAGAACACGGAATTTGGAATTAGACTACTGACACTCACCTTTGCAGGACGAACCATTATGCGGCATGTCGTTTTCTGTTTAATGATGATTTTTTCGCTTGCGGTGCAGGCCAGTGAGGCTGATCGGCTCAGGCAGGCCGCTTTCCCCGCGCAATCTCATGAACTGGTGCTGAAAAACCAGGCCGTGCTGGTCTATCTGTGGGCCGATGTGTACGCCGCAGCGCTCTACACCCCGGCTGACCTGCGCGCAAAACAGGCCTGGGACCAGCAAAAGGACCTGCGCCTGGTGCTGTTCTACTTTCGCGACATCGATCGTAATGATGTGATCAAGGCCGCCAACACGGCGCTGGAACGCCAGCAAAGCAGCGCCACCCTGGCCCGCTTGAAGCCTGAACTGGACCAACTGCATGCCAGCTTTCGAAACATCCGCAGCGGTGATCGTTATGCCCTCGACTTTCGCCCTGGCCGTGGATTGAACCTGGAGATCAACGAGCAGGTGGTGTTCAGCAGTCGCGATGATGAGTTGGCAAAAGCCTACCTTGGCATTTGGCTGGCGCCGAAAGGCCTGTCGGACAGCCTGCGCAAAAGCCTCCTGAATTAAACGCAAATCCCCTGTGGGAGCGGGCTTGCTAGCGAAAGCGGTGGGTCAGTTATTCATAAGTTGACTGACACACCGCTTTCGCGAGCAAGCCCGCTCCCACATTGTTTTTTCGCTGCCCTCTGATCTTGCGGCAATTAGTCAGCTTGCTATCAGTTTTTATTGCCTGTAGTGGCCAATACACATATGGTTACAAAACTGCAGGCAGGACGAATGATGACCAAGGATCACTAATAAGACAGCCAAAATGAGTGCATGACATGTCCACTACAACGGGCAAAGGCAAAGCGATTTTTCGCGTTGTCAGCGGCAACTTCCTAGAGATGTTCGACTTCATGGTCTATGGCTTCTATGCCACGGCCATTGCCAAAACCTTCTTCCCCAGCGACAGCGCCTTTGCCTCGCTGATGCTGTCCCTGGCGACCTTCGGCGCCGGGTTCCTGATGCGGCCCCTGGGCGCAATCTTCCTCGGTGCCTACATCGACCGCCACGGCCGCAAGAAAGGCCTGGTCATCACCTTGGCCTTGATGGCCGCCGGCACAGTCCTCATCGCCTGCGTACCCGGCTATGCCACATTGGGTGTGGCCGCGCCGCTGATCGTGCTGTTCGGTCGACTGCTCCAGGGTTTCTCGGCAGGCGTCGAGTTGGGCGGCGTGTCGGTGTACCTGGCGGAAATCGCCACACCGGGCCGCAAGGGCTTCTTCGTCAGTTGGCAGTCCGCCAGCCAGCAAGCCGCCGTGGTGTTCGCCGGTTTACTCGGCGTGGGCCTGAACCACTGGCTAAGCCCCGAAGAAATGGGTGACTGGGGCTGGCGCGTGCCGTTCCTGATCGGCTGCCTGATCGTGCCGGTGATTTTCGTGATTCGTCGCTCGCTGGAAGAAACGCCTGAGTTCCAGGCGCGCAAACACCGCCCTACCCTGCAGGAAATCGTCCGCTCTATCGGTCAGAACTTTGGCATCGTCATCGCCGGTATGGCCCTGGTAGTGATGACCACTGTGTCGTTCTACCTGATCACCGCCTACACCCCGACCTTCGGCAAGGCCGAATTGCACCTCTCGGATTTCGATGCGTTGCTGGTGACGGTGTGCGTGGGCATTTCCAACTTCATCTGGCTGCCGGTGATGGGCGCGGTGTCGGACAAGATCGGGCGCAAGCCGCTGCTGCTGGGTGCGACGATTCTGGCGATCCTCACGGCTTACCCGGCGCTGTCCTGGCTGGTGGCCAACCCGAGCTTTAACCACCTGCTGATTGTGTTGTTGTGGTTGTCGTTCCTGTACGGCTCGTACAACGGTGCGATGGTCGTGGCGCTGACCGAGATCATGCCGGTGGAAGTTCGCACAACCGGCTTCTCCCTGGCCTACAGCTTGGCAACCGCAACGTTCGGTGGTTTCACGCCGGCGGCCTGCACCTATCTGATCCATGTGCTGGACAACAAGGCGGCACCGGGGATCTGGCTCAGTGGGGCGGCGGTGTTGGGGTTGATTGCCACACTGATCCTGTTCAAGGGCAATCGGCATGAACTGCGCACGGCGCAGGCTTCGATGGTGGGTGGCGCCTGATAAATCGCCTTCGCGAGCAAGCCCGCTCCCACATTTAGCCGCGTATATCCTGAAGAAATGCGGTCGAATGTGGGAGCGGGCTTGCTCGCGAAGAGGCCCTGCCAGCCACTACACAACCCGCAGGCACAAAAAAGCCCCGAACCAGTCGGGGCTTTTTCATTCACCGCAGAAGCTTAGCGCGGGAACGCAGGCGGGTTAACCCCAGCCATGTCTTCCATCACACGAACCACCTGGCAGCTGTAGCCGAACTCGTTGTCGTACCAGACGTACAGTACAACGCGGTTGTCCTGGGTGATGGTCGCTTCAGCGTCCACCACACCGGCGTGGCGCGAGCCAACGAAGTCGGTGGAGACCACTTCCTGCGAATTAACGAAGTCGATCTGCTTATGCAGGTCGGAGTGCAGCGCCATGTAGCGCAGGTACTCGTTCATCTCTTCACGGGTGGCGGCTTTCTCAAGGTTCAGGTTGAGAATGGCCATCGACACGTTAGGCGTCGGAACGCGGATCGCGTTACCGGTCAGCTTGCCGGCCAGTTCAGGCAGGGCCTTGGCAGCAGCGGTGGCAGCACCGGTCTCGGTGATAACCATGTTCAGCGCGGCGCTACGGCCACGGCGATCGCCTTTGTGGAAGTTGTCGATCAGGTTCTGGTCGTTGGTGTACGAGTGAACCGTTTCAACGTGACCGTTAACGATACCGAACTTGTCATTCACAGCCTTCAACACCGGCACGATGGCGTTGGTGGTGCAGGAAGCAGCGGACACGATCTTGTCGTCGGCGGTGATTTCACCGTGGTTGATGCCGTGAACGATGTTCTTCAGCTTGCCTTTGCCAGGCGCAGTCAGCACAACGCGATCGATACCCGGGCAAGCCAGGTGCTGGCCCAGGCCTTCGGCGTCACGCCATACGCCGGTGTTGTCCACCAGCAGGGCGTCCTTGATACCGTACTGGGTGTAATCCACCTCAGCCGGGTTCTTCGCGTAGATCACCTGGATCAGGTTACCGTTGGCGGTGATGGTGTTGTTTTCTTCGTCGATGACGATGGTGCCGTTGAACGGACCGTGTACCGAGTCGCGACGCAGCAGGCTGGCGCGCTTGGTCAGGTCGTTCTCGGCGCCTTTACGTACCACGATGGCACGCAGACGCAGGCCGTCGCCGCCACCGGTTTTTTCGATCAGGATGCGCGCCAGCAGACGGCCGATACGACCGAAACCGTACAGCACGACATCAGTGCCTTTGCGGGCAGCAGCGTTTTGCTGGCCAACCACATCGGCCATTTCTTCACGCACGAACTGCTCGGCGCTGCGGCCAGCACCTTCTTTGCGGAATTTGTAAGCCAGCTTGCCCAGGTCTACCGAGGCCGCGCCGAGCTTGAGCTCGCTCATGGCTTTAAGCAGAGGGAATGTTTCGTGGACGGAGAGTTCGCTGTCGTCGGCAGAACGATGGCGAGCAAAGCGATGCGCTTTGAGAATCGCGATGACTGACTGGTTGATCAGGCTGCGGCCATAGATCGAGCTCACCACATTGTTATTGCGGTACAGCTGACCGATAAGCGGAATCATCGCTTCAGCGAGCGCTTCACGGTCGATCCATTCACCAAGACACTGGTCGGGCTTCTGAGTCACGGGAACCTTCCACATGTAGGGGCAGAAAAAAGGGGCTACATTATGCCGCCCGACCGGCCTCGGAGCAATGCGCGCCAGGCAACAAAAAGTGCTTGCGAAAAAATCACACCCCGCTGCAGCCCAGTAAATACGCGGGTTCCAGAAGGCCGCTCGTTGAGCGCCAACCCCGACTTGTCCGTAACCCTCCGAAACATCTGCACAAAATGGCACTACATATTGAGTCAAAACACGCCATTGTTTGTCTTAGCCACTACATTTCCTACAAACCGTAATAGGCTCAGTCAGCAACTGACAGGCGGCACCTCAGGCCGTTACAATTACCGACTTTGTCGCAACGCTTGGAGCTCAACCTTCCGTGCCCGTTCTGCGTCTACCGCTTCTCCCTGCCGCGGCAGGTAAACAGCACTGGGGCAACCTGCCCGGTGCCGCCCTGAGCCTGGCCATTGCCGAGGCTGCCAGCGCAGCCAAGCGCTTTACCCTGCTGCTCACCGCCGACAGCCAAAGCGCCGAGCGGCTGGAGCAGGAGCTGAGCTTCTTCGCCCCCGATTTGCCGGTGCTGCATTTTCCCGACTGGGAAACCCTGCCCTATGATCTGTTCTCGCCGCACCAGGACATCATCTCCCAGCGCATCGCCAGCCTTTACCGCTTGCCGGAACTGGCTCACGGCGTGCTGGTGGTGCCGATCACCACGGCCCTGCATCGCCTGGCACCGACCAAGTTCCTGCTGGGCAGCAGCCTGGTGCTGGATGTCGGCCAGAAGCTCGACGTGGAACAGATGCGCACGCGCCTCGAGGCCAGCGGCTACCGCTGCGTCGACACGGTGTACGAACACGGCGAGTTCGCCGTGCGCGGGGCGTTGATCGACCTGTTCCCGATGGGCAGCAAATTGCCGTACCGCATCGACCTGTTCGATGACGAGATCGAAACGCTGCGCACCTTCGACCCGGACAACCAACGCTCCATAGACAAAGTGGACTCGATCAAGCTGCTGCCGGCACGGGAATTCCCGCTGCAAAAAGACGCGGTCACGCGCTTCAAGGCACGCTTTCGTGAACGCTTCGACGTGGACTTCCGCCGTTGCCCGATCTTCCAGGACTTGAGCAGCGGGATCACACCGGCCGGTATCGAGTACTACCTGCCGCTGTTCTTTGACGAAACCTCCACCCTGTTCGATTACCTGCCCCAGGACACCCAAGTGTTCTCGCTGCCGGGCATCGAGCAGGCAGCGGAAAACTTCTGGAACGACGTGCGCAGTCGCTATGAAGAGCGCCGCGTCGATCCGTCGCGTCCTTTATTGCCGCCCGCCGAGCTGTTCCTGCCGGTGGAAGACTGCTTCGCCCGCCTGAAAAACTGGCCGCGCGTGGTTGCCAGCCAACAGGACGTGGACACAGGCAGCGGCCGCGAGCGCTTCCCGGCGGGCACACTGCCGGATCTGGCGATCCAGGCCAAAGCCACGCAACCGCTGGAAGCGCTGTCCAACTTCCTCGGTGATTTCCCTGGCCGCGTGCTGTTTACCGCCGAATCCGCCGGCCGTCGCGAAGTGCTGCTGGAATTGCTCGAACGCCTGAAGCTGCGCCCGAAAACCGTCGACAGCTGGCCGGATTTCGTCGCGAGCAAAGAGCGCCTGGCGATCACCATCGCGCCGCTGGATGAAGGTTTGTTGCTGGACGACCCGGCCCTGGCGCTGATCGCCGAAAGCCCGCTGTTCGGCCAGCGCGTGATGCAGCGCCGTCGCCGTGAAAAACGCGCGGACGCCAACAACGACGCGGTCATCAAAAACCTGACCGAGCTGCGCGAAGGCGCGCCGGTGGTGCATATCGACCACGGCGTGGGCCGCTACCTGGGCCTGCAGACCCTGGAGATCGACAACCAGGCCGCCGAATTCCTCACCATGGAATACGCCGAAGGCGCCAAGCTCTATGTGCCGGTAGCCAGCCTGCACTTGATCGCCCGCTACACCGGCAGCGACGATGCCCTGGCGCCGTTGCACCGCCTGGGCTCCGAGACCTGGCAGAAAGCCAAGCGCAAAGCCGCCGAACAAGTGCGCGATGTGGCTGCCGAATTGCTCGACATCTATGCACGCCGTGCGGCGCGCGAAGGTTACGCCTTCGCCGACCCGAAGGCCGACTACGCCACCTTCAGCGCCGGCTTCGCCTTCGAAGAAACCCCGGACCAGCAAACCACCATCGAAGCGGTGCGCGCCGACATGCTCGCGCCCAAGCCGATGGACCGCCTGGTGTGTGGCGACGTGGGCTTCGGCAAGACCGAAGTGGCCATGCGCGCCGCCTTTATTGCGGTGCACGGCGGCAAGCAGGTGGCGATTCTGGTGCCGACCACCCTGCTCGCCCAGCAGCACTACAACAGCTTCCGCGACCGCTTTGCCGATTGGCCGGTGAGCGTCGAAGTAATGAGCCGCTTCAAGTCCGCCAAGGAAGTGAATGCCGCCGTCGCCGATTTAGCTGAAGGCAAGATCGACATCGTGATCGGCACGCACAAGCTGCTGTCGGACGATGTGAAGATCAAAAACCTGGGCCTGGTGATCATCGACGAAGAGCACCGCTTTGGTGTGCGTCAGAAAGAACAACTGAAGAACCTGCGCAGCGAAGTCGACATCCTCACCCTCACCGCCACGCCGATTCCGCGCACGCTGAATATGGCCGTGTCGGGCATGCGCGACCTGTCGATCATTGCCACGCCGCCCGCCCGTCGCTTGTCGGTGCGCACGTTCGTGATGGAGCAGAACAAAAGCACGGTCAAGGAAGCGCTGCTGCGGGAATTGCTGCGCGGCGGGCAGGTGTACTACCTGCACAACGACGTGAAGACCATCGAGAAGTGCGCCGCCGACCTCGCCGAGCTGGTGCCGGAAGCACGCATCGCCATCGGCCACGGGCAGATGCGCGAACGCGACCTCGAACAGGTGATGAGCGATTTCTACCACAAGCGCTTCAACGTGCTGATCGCCTCGACCATCATCGAGACCGGCATCGACGTGCCGAGTGCCAACACCATCATCATCGAGCGTGCCGACAAGTTCGGCCTGGCGCAGCTGCATCAACTGCGTGGCCGCGTCGGGCGTAGCCACCACCAAGCGTATGCCTACTTGCTGACGCCACCGCGCCAGCAAATTACCGGCGACGCCGAAAAGCGTTTGGAAGCCATCGCCAACACCCAGGACCTCGGTGCCGGGTTTGTACTGGCCACCAACGACCTGGAAATCCGTGGCGCAGGCGAACTGTTGGGCGACGGTCAGAGCGGGCAGATCCAGGCCGTGGGCTTCACCCTTTATATGGAGATGCTCGAGCGCGCGGTGAAAGCCATCCGTAAAGGCGAGCAACCGAACCTCGATCAACCCTTGGGCGGCGGCCCGGAAATCAACCTGCGCTTGCCGGCATTGATTCCGGAAGACTACCTGCCGGACGTACACGCGCGACTGATCCTGTACAAGCGCATCGCTTCGGCCACCGACGAAGACGGTCTCAAGGACCTGCAAGTGGAGATGATCGACCGCTTCGGCCTGTTGCCCGAGCCGACCAAGAACCTGGTGCGCCTGACCCTGCTCAAATTGCAGGCCGAGCAGCTTGGCATCAAGAAGGTCGATGCCGGGCCGCAAGGCGGGCGTATCGAGTTCGAAGCGCAAACGCCGGTGGACCCGCTGGTGTTGATCAAGCTGATTCAGGGCCAGCCCAACCGCTACAAGTTCGAAGGGGCTACGCTGTTCAAGTTCATGGTGCCGATGGAACGCGCAGAAGAACGCTTTAATACATTAGAGGCGCTGTTTGAGCGCCTCATCCCGAAATCTGCTTGAAGGACGCCCCAATGCGCCTGTTCCGCATTTTGAGCTTGTTATTGGTGGTCGTTGCCCCTTCGGCGTTTGCCGACAGCCCGTACCTGGTGGAAATGATCCTGGTCCGCCAGAACGCCGAGCCGGTTATCAGTAGCCGCGCGGCGCCGGAAAACTGGGACGCCGGGGCTTCACGGTTGCCTGCGGACAAAATCAGCCCGCCGCGGTTGGGCAACATCGTCGACAAACTCAGTGCCGACAGCAGTTACACCGTGCTGCTGCACCGGGCCTGGGACCAGAACCTGGGCGAACAACCGGTGAAACTGGCCATCAGCGATGGCCAGGAACAGTTCGGCCAATTTCCCATCGAAGGTACCCTGAACCTGCAACTGGGGCGCTTTACCGACATCGACGCCGACTTCTGGATCAACCAGTTCGACGCCAACGGTAGCGTCATTGCCAGCGAACACCTGAGCCAGCAAGACGTGCGCACCAAAAACAATCAGCTCAACTACCTGGACGGCGGCCACCTCGCCCTGCTGATCAAGATCACTTCGCTGACCGCCAAACCACCCAGCGCGCCACCGCCCGACATCCAGGACTGATCCAGCGCCATGCCCCTGACGTCGTCGTTGACCAAACCCCTGGCTCCTTCGTGGGCCAATCGCTTTAAAGAGCAAAGCCTTGAGCGCGGGCGGCGCTACGCCCTGGAAAACCGCGTGCGCATCGTCGAGTCCGGCGACAGCACCATCGTGGCCAGTTGCGAAGGCTCGGGCGGTAACGTTTACCGGCAGACCATCTCGCTGCGCGAATCGGCCAAAGGCACGCTGATCCTGGTGGACAGTCGCTGCACGTGCCCGGTGCACACCAACTGCAAACATATTGCGGCGGTGTTGCTCAAGGTCCAGGAAACCCTGGCCTACCCGGCGGCGGCGCAGGATGCCGAACTGCTGGAAAAGCTCCAGGCCGTGCTGGATAACCGCGTGGTGTTGCCGCAAGTGGTGATGGAAGAAGTGCGGCCCGTGCCGCGCCTGTGGCTGGCCAGTGTTGAGTTCAGCGCGTTTGAACCGCGCAATGGCAAGATGCAGCGCTATATCCAGCACCGTGCCGCGCTGTCATTCAACTACCTGGGTAACTATGTCAGCGGGCAGAAGAACGCCGATATCGTCGTGCGCCAGGACACCCAGAGCCTGCGCATCAAGCGCCACCCGGAGCTGGAGCAGCCTTATCGCGAGCAACTGCGCCTGCTGGGCTTCAAGATCGCCACGCGCCAGAGCAAGGCGTTGCCGGAGAGTGCCGGTGAATTGTTTGAGATGGTCAATGACAGCGCTTGGCTGAACTTTACCCTTAACGCATCGCCAGCCCTGCGCGCCGAGGGTTGGGAACTGCAGATCGATGAGGATTTCGGCTTCGACCTGAGCGCCGTCGACGACTGGTACGCGACGGTCGACGAGGGCCCGGAGCGTGACTGGTTCGACCTGGAACTGGGCATCATCGTCAATGGTGAGCGCCTGAGCCTGTTGCCGATCCTGCTGAACCTGATGCGCTCGCACACCGAGATCCTCAACCCGGAAAAACTTGCCCGGCGCCGCGATGACGAGCTGATCCTGGTGAATATTCCCGGCCTGCCCAACGGCCACGGCCCGCTGCAGGTGGCACTGCCCTACGGCCGATTGAAACCGGTGCTGGCCACCCTCGGCGAGTTTTACCTGCAGGAAACCGGCACCACCACCTTGCGCCTGGCCAAGGCCGATGCGATTCGCCTCAACCCGCTGGAAGACCTGCCGCTGCAATGGGAAGGCGGCGAGAAGATCCGCAACTTCGCCCAGCGCCTGCGCGACATCAAGGATTTCAGCTGTGTGGCGCCCGAGGGTTTGAACGCGACCTTACGCCCCTACCAGCTGGAAGGTTTGAGCTGGATGCAGTCGCTGCGCCAACTCGAGGTGGGCGGGATTCTCGCGGATGACATGGGCCTGGGTAAAACCCTGCAAACCCTGGCGCATATTCTTACTGAGAAAGCCGCCGGGCGCCTCGACCGGCCATGCATGGTGGTGATGCCCACCAGCCTGATCCCGAACTGGCTCGACGAAGCGGCGCACTTCACGCCGCAACTCAAGGTGCAGGCGCTGTATGGCGCAACGCGCAAAAAGCACTTCGCCAACCTGCAGGACTATGACCTGCTGCTGACCACGTATGCATTGCTGCCCAAGGACATCGAACCGCTCGCCGCCCTGCCCTTGCACATACTGATTCTCGATGAAGCCCAGTACATCAAGAACCCCAACAGCAAGGCCGCCCAGGCGGCCCGCGAGCTGAATGCGCGCCAGCGCCTGTGCCTGAGTGGCACACCGCTGGAAAACCACTTGGGCGAGCTGTGGTCGCTGTTTCACTTCCTGCTGCCGGGCTGGCTGGGTGACGTAAAAAGCTTCAATCGCGATTACCGCGTGCCCATCGAAAAACGCGCCAGTGACGTGCGCTTGCAGCACCTCAACGGTCGGATAAAACCCTTCCTGCTGCGGCGCACCAAGGAACAGGTGGCAACGGAACTGCCGCCCAAGACCGAGATCATCCATTGGGTTGACCTCAATGAGGCCCAGCGCGACGTGTACGAGACCATGCGCCTGGCCATGGATAAAAAAGTGCGCGACGAAATCACCCGTAAAGGCGTCGCGCGCAGCCAGATCATCATTCTTGAAGCGCTGCTCAAGCTGCGCCAGGTGTGCTGCGACCTGCGCCTGGTGAACGACGCCACCCTGCCCGCCCGGGGCAGCAGCTCGGGCAAGCTCGACAGCCTGATGGAAATGCTCGAAGAGCTGTTTGCCGAAGGGCGCCGGATTCTGCTGTTCTCCCAGTTCACCTCAATGCTCAGCCTGATCGAAGCCGAACTGAAAAAACGCGGCGTGGCCTACGCACTGCTGACCGGCCAGACCCGCGACCGGCGCACGCCGGTGAAGGATTTCCAGAGCGGCAAGCTACAGATTTTTCTGATCAGCTTGAAGGCTGGCGGCGTGGGCTTGAACCTGACCGAAGCCGACACGGTGATCCACTACGACCCATGGTGGAACCCGGCCACGGAAAACCAGGCCACCGACCGAGCGTATCGCATCGGGCAGGAGAAGCCGGTGTTCGTCTACAAGATGATTGCCCGGGGCACGGTGGAGGAGAAAATCCAACACCTGCAGAAGGAAAAATCCGACTTGGCGGCAGGTGTACTGGACGGACGCAAGACGGGGGATTGGCAGTTGGGCAACGAGGATATCGAGGCGTTGTTTGCGCCGTTGCCCCACAAGCAAGAGAAGCGCTGACTGACAGACCGCCTTCGCGAGCAAGCCCGCTCCCACATTTGGAATGCATTCCCCTGTGGGAGCTGGCTTGCCTGCGATGGCAGCAACGCGGTTATCAGTCGATCAACTGAGTATCCCGCAACGCAGTAAGCGCCGCCAACCAACGCGGGTCCTGCTTATAGTCCGTAGAGGCAATCGCCTGCCCACGCATACGCGCGATTCGGGCAGACGGCGTGACCTTCATGCGCTGCGCAGCCGTCAGCGCCAGTTCGGCAGCCGCGCGGTCATTGCACACCAGGCCCATATCACAGCCGGCCGTCAACGCCGCCTCGATTCGACTGGCCGCATCACCGACCACATGCGCACCCGCCATAGACAGGTCGTCGCTGAAAATAACCCCATCGAACTGCAACTCGCCACGCAAAATATCCTGCAACCAGCGACGCGAGAAACCGGCTGGCTGGGCGTCAACCTGTGGGTAGATGACGTGGGCAGGCATCACGGCCGCCAACTGTTTGCTCAGGCGCGCGAAAGGCACCAGGTCATTCGCGCGAATCTGTTCCAGGCTGCGCTCATCATTGGGAATCGCGACGTGGGAATCGGCCTCAGCCCAACCGTGGCCAGGGAAGTGTTTACCGGTAGCGGCCATGCCGGCGCTGTTCATGCCGCGAATGAAGGCGCCTGCGAGCACGGCGGCGCGCTCGGGGTCGCCTTCGAACGAACGCGTGCCGACCACGGCGCTGCGCTGGTAATCCAGGTCCAGCACCGGGGCGAAACTCAGGTCAAGGCCGACCGCCAGCACTTCAGTGGCCATGATCCAGCCGCATTGCTCGGCAAGGTATTCGGCATTCGGTTTATCCGCCAATAAACGCATGGCCGGCAGGCGCACAAAGCCCTGGCGCAGGCGTTGCACGCGGCCGCCTTCCTGGTCGACGGCCAGCAGCAGGTCCGGGCGCACGGCACGGATCGCCGCGCTCAATTCGCGCACCTGGCGTGGGTGCTCGATATTGCGTGCAAAAATGATCAGCCCGCCCACTTCAGGCTGGCGCAACAGGTGGCGATCCTCGGCCGTCAGCCAAGTACCGGCCACATCGACCATTAAAGAACCTTGCAGGGCAGCAGTCATAAACCTTCCTTAAATAACGCACACAACCCGTTGCCCTCACGTGGCGCCCTTAATAACGGGTGCTCGGTGAAAACAACGGGTTGCGAGTAAATAGCTGAAATCGGCATGGCGGCTAGCTTAGCGGATGCAAGCGGCCGCGCACACCCGGGCAGGTCACGCCTTGGCGACAGCCGGTGTCGATTTGCTGCGTGGGCGCAATTGCGCGGCGGCCATGGCCTGGTCGGTCACGCCGGTTTCGGCGCGCATGCCGGCGGCAAGGAACGGCACCATCAGGCGCATCACTTGCTCGATCGACGTGTTCACGCCGAAATCGGTTTCGGCAATCGCTCGCAACGCCTTGATCCCGGACATGCTGAACGCGGCCGCGCCGAGCATGAAGTGCACGCGCCAGAACAGCTCAATCGGCGGAATACGGGGGGCAGCTTCGTTGACCAGCAACATGTAACGGCGGAAAACCTTGCCATACATGTCTTCCAGGTAACGCCGCAGGTGACCCTGACTCTGGCTGAAGGCCAGGCCCAACAGACGCATGAAGATCGACAGGTCATTGCCGCTGCGTGGTTGAACCACCAGCGCCTGCTCGACCAGGATTTCCAGCAGGTCTTCCAGGCTTGGCTTGTTTTCAGGCTTGGTCTGGCGGCGCTCCAGCTCACGGTCGAGGCTGGCGCAGAATGGCCCCAGAAAGCGCGAGAACACAGCCTGGATCAGCGCTTTTTTCGAGCCGAAATGGTAGTTCACTGCGGCAAGGTTGACCCCAGCCTTGCTGGTGATCAGCCGCAATGAAGTTTCAGCAAATCCTTTTTCCGCGAACAATTGCTCGGCAGCATCGAGAATGCGTTCAACGGTTTCCGACTGGGCCATGGCTACTCCGCCTGACAAACACTTGTTTGAAACATACGTTTCAGTGTGTGTCTTGTCAAGCCTGCGAGTCCGTTTTCCGGCCGGGCAGTCATCTAATTCGCCGCTATTTAATCACATCCTTTCCGGTCTGTAGGCAGCGCTGTCTCTGCCTTGCAGGACGGGTGACGAATGACCGTCCAGCGGAGTGCCAAAAAAGGATGATTGCCAAGCGCAGTTCACTGTATATAATCCCAGTCACTGTATAAAAAGACAGAGCGATCAACATGCTAAAACTGACGCCACGCCAAGCTGAGATTCTGGCTTTTATTAAGCGCTGCCTCGATGACAACGGCTACCCGCCGACACGAGCGGAAATTGCGCTGGAACTGGGGTTCAAATCCCCCAACGCTGCCGAAGAACACCTCAAGGCCCTCGCTCGCAAAGGCGCGATCGAGATGACCCCAGGGGCTTCACGCGGCATTCGCATCCCTGGCTTCGAAGCCAAGGCCGACGAGTCGACGCTGCCGATCATCGGTCGCGTCGCCGCCGGTGCGCCGATCCTGGCGCAACAGCACGTCGAGGAATCCTGCAACATCAACCCAACCTTCTTCCATCCGCGTGCCGACTACCTGTTGCGCGTACACGGCATGAGCATGAAGGACGTGGGGATTTTCGACGGCGACCTGCTGGCCGTCCACACCACCCGCGAAGCCCGTAATGGCCAGATCGTCGTCGCGCGTATCGGCGATGAAGTCACCGTCAAACGCTTCAAGCGCGAAGGCAGCAAGGTCTGGCTGATGGCCGAGAACCCTGAGTTCGCCCCGATTGAAGTGAACCTGAAAGATCAGGACCTGGTGATCGAAGGCTTGAGCGTTGGCGTCATTCGCCGCTAAAGGAGGCACCATGCAGCTCGTGCACACCCCACAACACACACAACTGTCGCTGTTCGAGGCCTTTATGGCCCAACCCCTTGCGCCCATCCTCAAGGAAACGGTCGAAGCCCCTTGGGGCTCCGAACCTGAGGCGTTCAGTGAGCTGTCGTTGCGCGGTGCTGCCGGGAGCTGCCTGAGCCTGCTGGCGCCGATCCTTCGCGAATTGAGCGAGGAGCAGGACGCGCGCTGGCTGACGCTGATCGCCCCGCCAGCCAGCCTGACCCAGGCGTGGCTGCGGGATGCCGGCCTCAACCGTGAGCGCATCCTGCTGCTGCAACCGCGCGGCACGCAAAGCGCCCAGCAATTGACTTGCGAGGCCTTGCGCCTAGGCCGCAGCCACACCGTGGTGAGCTGGCTGAACCCGCTGAACGCTACCGCCAAGCAGCAGTTGATCAGCGCCGCGCGTACGGGCGATGCACAGAGCTTGAATATTCGATTGGGGTAACCAGGCTAGCTGCATGCCTATGTGGCAGAGGTACGCCTGTGGCAATGGGGTTTACCATGGAATGTAGGCTTGCTGTGGAGGATGGGCTTTCTGTGGCGAGCGGGCTTGCCCCGCGTTGGACTGCGAAGCAACCCCAAAACCAAGCACCGTGGAATACCTGATACACCGCATTAAATCTATTTAGGGTCGCTTTGCAGCTCATCGCGGGGCAAGCCCGCTCGCCACAAAAGGCCAACTGCAGCCGCAAGCCCCTTCACTGGAACGAGCCAACGCGCCACAAAAACTCAGTGAAGAACCCGCGGGCCGTCATCCTTCTCCGGTTCGCCTTCTGCCAGGCGACCTGCCATCTGCACGCCCACGCTCAACATGGCTTTCGCTACTTCCACGTGCTGGCCTTGCAGGAACGCTTTTGCGTCCTCCGAAAAATCCAAGATAACCAGAGAACCCTCGTCCTCAGCCCGGCGCAGCTCGATTCGGCCGTCAGGCAATTCAACAATTTCCAGAAAGGACGTTGGCATAAAAGTCTGTTCTCCACGAAAGGCCGGGATTATATCAGTCATCCACCCCGCCTCGCTGCGGATCTGAACAGGTTTCTTTACGGCTTGATGAATGGTGCTTATTGAAGGTTGCGAGCCCTGTGCCGGATGTACTGCCTGCTCGGTTCAACTGTGGGAGCGGGCTTGCTCGCGAATGCGGTGGGTCAGTAATGAACCTGTTGACTGATACTCCGCTTTCGCGAGCAAGCCCGTTCCCACAGTTTTGAGTGCAGCTTAGCGAAAACGCCTCAGCACTCGTTCAACCCTTCACGAAACCGCAACGCCATCTTTTTCAGCGCCTGACGCCAGCTCTCCAGCTCTTCCCGGCCCAGTGGCTTGGGCTCATCCTCTTCCAGAGCCACTGCCACGATCAGCGGCTGTGTCACATCGCCCTTGGGCACATGGGGAACACGTGGCGGCTGGAACATATCAGCATGTGCCTTGAGCAGACGGGCTACCCAACTGTCGGGGCTCTGGGCCATTTCTACCAACTCGGCCAGTTCAGGGATGGCCATGCTCGCCAGCACGTCGTGGTTCATGATCATTTCTGCACGCGGCGAACCAGCCTGGGGCAGACGGTAGAACCCGGCAATCTCATGACACAACCCCAACAGCGCGCCGTACAGGTGGAACAACGCCGCTTCACGCCCGGCCTGGACCAGCGCGATGGCATTCATCTCCTTCCCTTCCTCGGCGCGGCCAAGGGCTTCCAGGGACAAACCCGCGAAGTAAATTTTCTGATTGGTACGGGTATAGAGTTCGTTGGCCATAACGGCAATCTCCACAACGAATAAGCGTGATGCTGGCTGAACAGTGTCACGGATCAGCCGAACGCACTGCAAGCGCAAAAAAAGGCCGCCTTTGCAGGCGGCCTTTTTATTTCGCAGATGAGCCGATCAAGCGCCCTGGCGCTTGTCCTCGACCTTCCACTTGCCGCCGTCGTAGAACGCTTTCCAGCCGGTAGGCTTGCCGTCCACTTCGGTCTGCACGTACTGCTCCTTGGTTTTACGGCTGTAACGGATCACCGCCGGACGACCGTCGGGGTCCTTCTTCGGCGCTTCACACAGGAAGTGGTACTTAGGATCGATTTCGTCCTTGTGCGGCACGATCTCCAGCACCAGCGGCGCGCGGGTCTCGCGGTTTTTCGGGAACTGGCTTGCGGCCAGGAACAACCCCGATGCGCCGTCACGCAGGATGTAGGTGTCGTTGACCTTCTCGCACTTGAGTTCGGGCATCTTCACCGGGTCCATCTTCGGCGGCGCCGCGTCACCGCTTTTCAGCAGTTTGCGGGTGTTCTTGCAGGTCGGGTTGGTGCAACCAAAGAACTTGCCGAAACGGCCGGTCTTGAGCTGCATCTCGCTGCCGCACTTGTCGCATTCCAGGCTCGGGCCTTCGTAGCCCTTGATGCGGTAGCTGCCCTCTTCGATCTCGTAGCCGTCGCAATCCGGGTTGTTACCGCAGATGTGCAACTTGTGCTTCTCGTCGAGCAGGTAGGCGTCCATTGCCGTGCTGCAGATCGGGCAACGGTGCTTGCCGCGCAGTACCAGCGACTCGGATTCACCCTCGTCGTCTGCCGCGATTTCGTCACCCGGCACCAGATTGACGGTGGCCTTGCAGCGCTCTTTCGGCGGCAGGCTATAGCCCGAGCAACCGAGGAACACACCGGTGGACGCCGTACGAATTTGCATCGGGCGCCCGCAGGTCAGGCACGGGATGTCAGTCATTACCGGCTGGTTGGCACGCATGCCGCTCTCAGGGCTTTCGGCCACTTCGAGTTTCTTTTTGAAGTCGCCGTAGAACTCGTCGAGCACGTTTTTCCAGTCGCGCTCGCCCTGGGCCACGTCATCGAGGTTCTCTTCCATGCCGGCGGTGAAGCCGTAGTCCATCAGGTTGGAGAAACTCTCGGACAGGCGCTCAGTGACGATGTCGCCCATCTTTTCCGAATAGAAACGACGGTTGTGCAGGGCCACGTAGCCACGGTCCTGAATGGTCGAGATGATCGCCGCATAGGTCGAAGGACGACCGATACCGCGCTTTTCCATCTCTTTCACCAGGCTGGCTTCGGAGTAACGCGCCGGCGGCTTGGTGAAGTGCTGGGACGGGTCGAGCTTGATCAGCTTGAGCGTATCGCCCTGGGCCATGTCCGGCAGCACGTCGTCATCGCCTGGCTTGGCAATTTGCGGCATGACGCGGGTGTAGCCGTCGAACTTGAGGATACGGCCCTTGGCACGTAGCTCGAAGTCGGAAGCCGCCACACTGACGGTGGTGGACAGGTATTGCGCCGGCAGCATCTGGCACGCCAGGAATTGGCGCCAGATCAGCTCGTAGAGGCGCTCAGCGTCGCGCTCCATGCCACTCAGCTTGCTTGGCTCGGTGTTGGCGTCAGAAGGACGAATCGCTTCGTGAGCCTCCTGGGCGCCTTCTTTGCTGCTGTAGACGTTCGGCTTCTCCGGCAGGTATTTCTTGCCGAACTCGCTTTCAATATAAGTACGCGCCATCGCCACCGCGTCTTGCGACAGGTTGGTGGAGTCGGTACGCATATAAGTGATGTAGCCGGCTTCGTACAGACGCTGGGCCATCATCATGGTTTTCTTCACACCGAAACCCAGGCGGTTGCTCGCGGCCTGTTGCAGGGTGGAGGTGATGAACGGCGCCGACGGCTTGCTGCTGGTCGGTTTGTCTTCACGCTTGACGATGCTGTAGCTGGAAGATTTGAGCTTCTCCAGCGCGGCCATGGCCTGGGCTTCATTCAGCGGCTTGAACGCCTCGCCTTTCTCACGGGCCACTTCAAAGCGCACGTTGGCGCCCTTGGCAGTGCCGAGGTCAGCGTGCACGTCCCAGTATTCTTCGGGGTTGAACGCACGAATCTCGCGCTCACGCTCTACCACCAGCTTGACCGCTACCGATTGCACACGGCCGGCGGACAGGCCACGGGCGATCTTGGCCCACAGCAATGGCGAGACCATGTAGCCCACGACGCGGTCGAGGAAGCGACGGGCCTGCTGGGCGTTTACACGGTCGATGTCCAGCTCGCCCGGCTTGGAGAAGGCTTCCTGGATGGCTTTCTTGGTGATTTCGTTGAACACGACACGCTTGTAGCGGCTGTCGTCACCGCCGATGGCTTCCCGCAGGTGCCAGGCAATGGCTTCCCCTTCGCGGTCCAAGTCCGTCGCGAGATAGATGGTGTCAGCATCTTTGGCGAGCCGGCGCAGCTCTTCGATGACCTTTTCCTTGCCAGGAAGGATTTCGTACTTGGCCTTCCAGCCATGTTCCGGGTCCACACCCATGCGGGAGACCAGCTGCTTGCGCGCTTTCTCTTTAGGGGTGAGCACCGGACCTTCGCCCGCAGCCGCCTTGCCGCGCTTGGCGGCCGGCTCCTTGCTGGCGCTAGCCGAACCGCTGGTGGGCAGGTCTCGGATATGGCCGATACTCGACTTCACCACGTACTCGTTACCCAAGTACTTGTTGATGGTCTTGGCCTTAGCCGGGGATTCCACAATGACCAGCGATTTGCCCATGGATCGGAAAATTCCTGAATTCGAGAAGTGAAAGGCAGTTGGCGCCTGTCGCGGCAACGCTATATATAGTGGCAACAAGGTGAGGTCAAGCGCAGCATTCTGCGGGACCTGCCGTTATTGCCTTGAAAAAAGACTGGGTTCGGCCTGGACCAAAGCAAAGCGCGGGACCTGCTCGCCGTCAACTTCGACGGTCTCCAGGAACATGCTCAAAGGGCGCACCCAAAAGCCGTAATCGCCATACAGTGCTTGGTAAAACACGACTTCTTCTTCGGTCTCGGAGTGCCGCGCCACATTAAAAACGCGGTACTGCGGCCCCTTATAATGTTGGTAGAGCCCGGGTTCGACTTTCATGCTCTGGCCCTCTTACAAAATTTGTTGAAAAAAAATATTAAAAATTCCAAAAAACAAAAACCGGGGCACTGGGCCCCGGCTTCCGTCAACTCAACGCTTAGAGGCGTTCGAAGACGGTGGAAATGCCTTGGCCGAGACCAATGCACATGGTTGCAACCCCAAGGTTGCCGCCATTTTGCTTCATCACGTTAAGCAAAGTGCCGGAGATACGAGCACCGGAGCAACCGAATGGGTGGCCCAGGGCAATCGCACCGCCGTGCAGGTTAACCTTCTCGTTCATCTTGTCGAGCACTTTCAAATCTTTCAGCACTGGCAGGGCCTGTGCGGCGAAAGCTTCGTTGAGCTCGAAGAAGTCGATATCGGAGATGGTCAGGCCCGCGCGCTTCAAGGCTTTTTGTGTGGCCGGTACTGGACCATAGCCCATGATTGCCGGGTCCACACCCGCAACGGCCATCGAACGAATCACGGCCATCGGCTGAATACCCAAGTCCTGGGCACGCTGCGCCGACATCACGATCATGCATGAGGCACCGTCGGTGATTTGCGACGAACTACCGGCAGTCACGGTGCCGCCCTTTGGATTGAAGGCAGGCTTGAGGGCCGCCAGGCTTTCCAGGGTGGTATCCGGACGAATGGTTTCGTCGTAGTCGAACAGTTTCAGGAAGCCGTTCTCGTCGTAGCCGTTCATCGGGATGATTTCATCCTTGAACTTGCCTTCCACCGTCGCCTTCTGGGCGAGTTGGTGGGAACGCAGGGCGAACGCGTCCTGGGCTTCGCGGGTAATGCCGTGCATTTTGCCGAGCATTTCTGCGGTGAGGCCCATCATGCCCGACGCTTTTGCCGCATACAGCGACATGTGCGGGTTAGGGTCGACGCCGTGCATCATGCTGACGTGGCCCATGTGCTCCACGCCGCCGACGACGAACACATCACCGTTACCGGTCATGATCGCTTGCGCAGCGGTGTGCAGCGCGCTCATCGACGAACCGCACAGGCGGCTTACAGTCTGACCGGCCGCCGTGTGCGGGATCTGCGTCATCAAGGAGGCCATGCGCGCGATGTTCCAGCCCTGCTCCAGGGTCTGGTTGACGCAGCCCCAGATCACGTCTTCGACTTCGTTCGGGTCGACCTTGACGTTGCGTTCCAGCAACTTGCTGATCAGGTGCGCCGACATGTCTTCGGCGCGGGTGTTGCGGTGCATGCCGCCCTTGGAGCGGCCCATTGGCGTGCGACCGAAGTCGACAATCACCACGTCTCTTGGATTCAAGCTCATAAATATTCTCGCTCTAGTCGTCTGGGCGCTTAACCGAAGAAGCTCTGGCCATTTTTGGCCATCTCACGCAGCTTCGCGGTCGGGTGGTACAGCGGGCCCAAATCAGCGTATTTGTCAGCCAGGGCAACGAACTCGGCCACACCGATCGAGTCGATGTAACGCAGCGCACCACCACGGAATGGAGGGAAACCAATACCGTACACCAGGCCCATATCGGCTTCGGCGGCGGTTTCAACGATGCCGTCTTCCAGGCAACGCACGGTTTCCAGGCACAGGGCGATCATCATCCAGTTGATGATGTCCTCGTCGGACACCTCACGCTGTTCGTAGATAACCGGCGCGAGCACTTCGTGAACCGATGGGTCGGCCACTTTCTTCTGCTTGCCCTTCTTGTCGGCCTCGTAAGCGTAGAAGCCTTTGCCGTTCTTCTGGCCCAGGCGCTTGGCTTCGTAGAGCGCGTCGATCGCCGAACGGCGGTCGTCTTTCATGCGGTCCGGGAAGCCTTCAGCCATTACGTCGCGACCGTGGTGGCCGGTGTCGATGCCGACCACGTCCATCAGGTACGCCGGGCCCATTGGCCAGCCGAATTTTTCCATGACCTTGTCGATGCGCACGAAGTCCACACCAGCACTGACCAGCTTGGCGAAACCGCCGAAGTACGGGAACAGCACGCGGTTGACCAGGAAGCCCGGGCAGTCGTTGACCACGATCGGGTTCTTGCCCATTTTCTTGGCATAGGCAACGGTGGTGGCAACCGCCAGTTCGCTGGACTTCTCGCCACGGATCACTTCCACCAGCGGCATCATGTGCACCGGGTTGAAGAAGTGCATGCCGACGAAGTTTTCCGGACGCTTGAGGGCCTTGGCCAGCAAGCTGATGGAAATCGTCGAGGTGTTCGAGGCCAGGATGGTGTCGTCTTTAACCTGGGCTTCCACTTCGGCCAGTACAGCCTGCTTGACCTTAGGGTTCTCGACTACCGCTTCGACCACCAGGTCGACGTGACCGAAATCGCCGTAGGAGAGCGTAGGACGAATGCCGTTAAGCACTTCAGCCATTTTCGCAGCCGTCATACGACCTTTATCAACGCGGCCCACCAGCAGCTTGGCGGCTTCCGCCAGGCCTTGCTCGATACCGTGCTCGTTGATGTCTTTCATCAGGATCGGCGTGCCTTTGGACGCCGACTGATAGGCGATACCGCCGCCCATGATACCGGCGCCGAGTACGGCAGCCTGTTTCACGTCTTTGGCGATTTCGTCGTAGGCCTTGGCCTTTTTCTTCAGCTCCTGATCGTTCAGGAACAGGCCGATCAGGCTCTGGGCCGCCGAGGTTTTCGCCAGTTTGACGAACCCTGCCGCTTCCACTTCGAGGGCTTTGTCGCGACCGAAATTCGCAGCCTTCTGGATGGTCTTGATCGCTTCAACCGGCGCCGGGTAGTTCGGGCCGGCCTGGCCAGCCACGAAACCTTTGGCGGTTTCGAACGCCATCATTTGTTCGATTGCGTTGAGCTTGAGTTTTTCCAGTTTCGGCTGACGCTTGGCCTTGTAGTCAAATTCGCCGCTGATGGCGCCTTTGATCAGGTTCAGTGCGGCTTCGGCCAGTTTGTCCGGAGCAACCACAGCATCGACGGCACCGACTTTCAGCGCGTCTTCAGCACGGTTTTCCTTGCCGGAGGCAATCCACTCGATGGCGTTGTCGGCACCGATGATGCGCGGCAGGCGGACGGTGCCGCCAAAACCTGGGTAGATGCCCAGTTTGACTTCAGGCAAGCCGATTTTGGCGGTGGCCGACATGACGCGGAAGTCTGCGGCCAGGCACATTTCCAGGCCGCCGCCCAACGCGATGCCATTGATCGCGGCAACGGTCGGCACGTTGAGGTCTTCAAAATCGCTGAAAATCTTGTTGGCTTCGAGGTTGCCAGCCACCAGCTCGGCATCGGGCAGCTTGAAGTTGTCGACGAATTCGGTGATGTCAGCGCCGACGATAAACACGTCCTTGCCGCTGGAGACGATCACGCCCTTGACCGAAGCATCTGCTTTGATGGTGTCTACGGCCTGACGCAGTTCGTTCAGGGTTAGACGGTTGAACTTGTTGACGGACTCACCCTTGAGGTCGAATTTCAATTCGACGATGCCACTTTCAAGAGCCTTAACCGTGATGGCTTTACCTTCGTAAATCATCAACTGATCTCCACGATATGGAAGCTGAACAGTACACATTGGACGCTGGCCTATGGTTGGACATTGATGATGACGTCAATGCTCACGCCAATCCGCCAGGCACACCCGCCAATGCGATAGTCGGGGTTATGTATGAGCCGTCTGACAGACAAACGCTCAATTCATACGCCCGTTTGATTTGGGTACGCCACCTTCATCCAATTCCGAGCAATTGTCAATCGCTCGAAAGGCTAGGAAAAACGCGACTTTCCAGTCATTTCAGAACCCCACCCCCAAGCCTACGCCTAGCCGATACTCAACTATTCACGAGATCAATAATGGAAAAGATGTGGGAAAAGACTGTACAGAACGGGATATGCCGCTAGGCTTGCGACAATCGTAACGCGCCTGGATGAACATCCGACGCATGACACACAGATTTACCGGCCTGCCTGGCCAACTCCAGCCCGATGATGATGTCGGGCTTTTTATTGCCCGCCTTTCTGACAGGGCGCGCTTGCTCCGGGCGGCGTTACGCCAAGGCTTTAAGCAACGTATCAATGTCCTTCAACACACTCGCCTCGCCCTTCTCGCCCCAATACAAGGCGATCATTTGCTTGTCGGCTTCGACCTTGTAGACGTTGGCCGGCAACGTCGCAAAATGCGGCAACAACTTTTCATCGACGCACACTTCGCGCCATTGATTGACCCAAACCCCTGGCTCCATCTGCCAATAACTCCATATCGCCGGCGCACTGCCGCGCCGTGGCCGGCAGTACTGCGCGCAAGGGCTCGGCGGCTCCTGCTTGAGCCAATACGGCCACTCCTGAGGTGCCAACTGCATGGCCAGACCCATGCGGCGCGCCTCCATCCGCAGGGCCATGCGCCCGCTCTGATGACGCGACGGGCGCAGCCATGCCAGAGGGCTCAGAACCACCAGAAGGATTGACACCACTATCCAGACCGTCATATGTGTACTCCCGAATTTCTAGATGAGCGGGTTTGAGCTGACGCAACCCCATCCGCTTGAAACCAGCCATACTGAACTTATTGCAGTCTCCTGGAGGAACGCGCCATGCCCAACGAACATTCCTACAAACATATCCTGGTCGCTGTCGATCTGACCGAAGAGTGCGACCCGGTTATCAAGCGCGCGCAGGCTTCAGCAATCGCCAACGGTGCCAAGCTGTCACTCGTGCATATCGTCGAGCCCATGGCCATGGCCTTTGGTGGCGACGTGCCCATGGACCTTTCCCAGTTGCAGCAACAGCAGTTTGACCAGGCCAAAGAGCGCCTGGATCGCTTGATCCTGAAGTACCCGGAAGTGACCAAGGAAAACTCCCATCTCACCTACGGCCAGCCGCGCCAGGAAATCCACCACTTGGCCAAAGAGCAGAACTGCGACCTGATTGTGGTCGGCAGCCATGGCCGCCACGGCCTGGCGTTGCTGCTGGGCTCTACCGCGAATGATGTGCTGCACGGCGCGCCGTGTGATGTGCTGGCGGTGAAGCTGGTAAAAAGTTCTTAAGCCTGACGCAAATCCGATGTGAAAGCTGGCTTGTGTGGGAGCTGGCTTGCCTGCGATAGCATCACCGCGGTTTGACTGACACACCAAGGCGCCTGCATCGCGGGCAAGCCCGACTCCCACACAAGCCCTCCCACATGTTGAATCGCATTCCATATGAAAAACCCGGTGTTCATCCAAGTGAACACCGGGTTTTTTAATGCGCTTGAATCACTCAGGCATCCAGCTCAGCCCAACGCTCAACCAGCACTTCCAGCTCCTGGTTCAACGTCTCCAGGGAAGCAATGACCTTGGCAGTTTCCGCCGCCGGACGCAGGTAGAAACCTGCGTCGGCCATTTCTGCTTCTACCGCAGCAATCTGCTGCTCCTTGGCGTCAATGTCACCCGGCAAGGCTTCCAGTTCGCGCTGCAGCTTGTAGCTGAGCTTCTTCTTGGCCGCCGGCGCAGCTTCCTGGGCCGGTGCATCTGCGGCCACCGGGGCCACAACGGCGGAGGTCAGGTCGGCTTTGCCGGACTTGCTCTCGGTTACGCCCAGCAGGCGCGGCGAACCGCCCTGACGCAGCCAGTCCTGATAACCACCAACGTATTCGCGCACCTTACCTTCACCTTCGAAGACCAGGGTGCTGGTGACCACGTTGTCGAGGAATGCCCGGTCGTGGCTGACCATCAGCACGGTGCCGTTGAAGGTCAGCAGAACCTCTTCCAGCAGCTCGAGGGTTTCCACGTCGAGGTCGTTGGTCGGTTCGTCGAGCACCAGCAGGTTGGCAGGCTTGCTGAACAGCTTGGCCAGCAGCAGGCGCGCACGCTCACCACCGGACAAGGCTTTCACCGGCGTACGTGCACGCTGCGGGCTGAACAGGAAGTCGCCCAGGTAGCTCAGCACGTGGCGGCTCTGGCCGTCGATGTCGATAAAGTCGCGGCCTTCGGCGACGTTGTCGATCACGGTTTTTTCCAGGTCCAACTGATGGCGCAACTGGTCGAAGTAGGCCACGTCGATCTTGGTGCCTTCCTCGACCGTGCCGCTGGTCGGCTGCAGGCCATTGAGCATCAGCTTGAGCAAAGTGGTCTTGCCGGTACCGTTGGCGCCCAGCAGGCCGATACGGTCGCCGCGCTGCAGGACCATGGAGAAGTCCTTGATCAGGAACGGGCCATCCGGGTGATGGAAGCTGACGTTCTCCAGCACCATAACCTGCTTGCCCGACTTGTCGGCGGTGTCGAGCTGAATATTCGCCTTGCCAGTGCGTTCGCGACGCTCGCTACGCTCATTGCGCAGAGCCTTGAGGGCACGTACGCGACCTTCGTTACGGGTGCGACGGGCCTTGATGCCCTGGCGGATCCAGACTTCTTCCTGAGCCAGCTTTTTGTCGAAGAGTGCGTTGGCGGTTTCTTCAGCGGACAGCGCAGCTTCTTTGTGCACCAGGAAACTGGCGTAGTCGCCGTTCCAGTCGATCAGGCCGCCACGGTCCAGTTCAAGGATGCGCGTTGCCAGGCTCTGCAGGAAGGCACGGTCGTGCGTGATAAACAGCACGGCGCCCTGGAAGTCCTTGATGGCTTCTTCCAGCCAGGCGATTGCGCCGATGTCCAGGTGGTTGGTGGGTTCGTCGAGCAGCAGCAGGTCCGGCTCGGACACCAATGCCTGGGCCAGCAGCACGCGACGACGCCAGCCACCGGACAATTCGGCGAGGGTCTTGTCGGCCGGCAGTTGCAGGCGGCTCAAGGTGCTGTCGACGAGTTGCTGCAAGCGCCAGCCATCACGGGCTTCGAGGTCTTGCTGGACGTGCATCAGCTTGTCCAGGTCCTCTTCGGTGACGCAGTTCTGCGCCAGGTGATGGTATTGCGCGAGCAACTCACCGACGCCGTCGAGGCCTTCGGCAACCACGTCGAACACTGTCCGTCCGTCGGCCACCGGCAATTCTTGCGGCAATTCGCCGATCTTGAGGCCCGGGGCGCGCCAAACAGAGCCGTCATCGGGCTTCTGGTCGCCTTTTACCAGCTTCATCATGCTGGACTTGCCGGTGCCGTTGCGGCCGATGATGCACACCCGCTCACCACGGGCGATCTGCCAGGACACCTTGTCCAACAACGGCATAGCGCCGAAAGCAAGGGACACATCGCTGAATTTGAGCAGGGTCATACGCTTCTCCAAAAACTGGGCGCGCATTCTACCTGACTTGAGGGTGGGATGCGGCCGGCATTTTCGCTATCGACACGTTCTGAAGGACATTTACAACCAACTTGAACCAACCGGCCGGCAAAGCTTTCGCCGGCCGCTGGCAAAAGGCTAAGCTAGGGGCAATCAGTGTCGGCGGTGCCGGTGCTAGTCGTGATTTCTTTGCACGGACGTCTCATGCGCAGTCGCCTTTTCAACTTTTTATCTTGTCTGCTTCTTTCCGCCACCGCCGTTCAATCCGCCCAGGCCGTGGACCTCACCACCCAACGTCAATATTACGATGAAGCCAAACGCGCCCTCGCCAAAGGCGACAGCGGCCCCTACATGCAATACAGCCAGGCCCTGGCCGACTACCCGCTCACGCCGTACCTGGCCTATGACGAACTGACCGCCCGCCTGAAAACCGCGAGCAACGAGGAAATCGAACAGTTCCTCGCCAAAAACGGCGACCTGCCCCAGGCCAACTGGATGAAGCTGCGCTGGTTGCGCTGGCTGGCCGACCGTGGCGACTGGCAGACGTTTGAAAAGTACTACGACGCCAAGCTTAATTTCGTCGAACTGGACTGCCTGCATGGCCAGTACCAACTCACCCACAATCTGAAAGCCGAAGGCTACAAGACCACCGAAAAACTCTGGCTGACCGGCAAATCCCAACCCGCCGCCTGTGATGCCACCTTCGGTCAGTGGGCCGCCGATGGCCAACTCACCGAACAGAAAATCTGGGACCGCGCCAAGCTTGCCGCCGAAGCCCGCAACTACGCGCTGGCCAATAGCCTGGTGAAAACCCTGCCGACCCTCGGTGCCCAAGGCCGCCTGATGGTGGACGTAGCGCAAAAGCCCGACATGCTCGGTGACCCGTCACGCTTCCTACCGGCCAACGAAGCCATGTCTGACGCCGTAGGCCTGGGCCTGCGCCGCCTGGCACGCCAGGACCCGGACAAGGCGATGGCCCTGCTCGACGGTTACGCCAGCAGCATGCACTTCTCCCGTGACGAAAAAGTGTCGATCGCCCGCGAAATCGGCCTGACCCTGGCCCGCCGCTACGATCCGCGCGCCCTGGACGTGATGACCAAATACGACCCAGAGCTGCGTGACAACACCGTTTCCGAATGGCGCCTGCGTCTGCTGTTGCGCCTGGCCCGCTGGGAAGATGCCTACCAGCTCACCCGCAAACTCCCACAAGACCTGGCCACCACCAATCGCTGGCGTTACTGGCAAGCGCGCAGTCTTGAACTGGCCGAGCCGAAAAACCCGCAACCGTTGGTGCTGTACAAAAACCTCGCGCAGGAACGTGATTTCTACGGTTTCCTCGCCGCTGACCGTTCCAAAGCGCCGTATCAACTGAAAAACAAACCGTTGGTGATGAGCCAGGCACTGGTCAATAAGGTCCGCAACACCCCGGGCGTGCGCCGTGCGCTGGAGTTCTATGCACGTGGCCAAATCGTTGACGGCCGCCGCGAGTGGTACCACGTCAGCCGCCACTTCAACCGCGATGAAATGGTCGCCCAGGCCAAGTTGGCCTATGACATGAAGTGGTACTTCCCGGCGATCCGCACCATCAGCCAGGCGCAGTATTGGGACGACCTGGATATCCGCTTCCCAATGGCCCACCGCGACACCCTGGTGCGCGAAGCCAAGGTACGTGGCCTGCATTCCAGCTGGGTATTTGCCATTACTCGTCAGGAAAGCGCCTTTATGGATGACGCCCGCTCCGGCGTCGGCGCCAGCGGCCTGATGCAACTGATGCCCGGCACCGCCAAGGAAACCGCACGCAAGTTCAGCATCCCGCTCGCCTCCCCGGCCCAGGTGCTGGACCCGGACAAAAACATCCAGCTCGGCGCCGCCTACCTGAGCCAGGTGCACAGCCAGTTCAACGGTAACCGCGTACTCGCCTCCGCCGCCTATAACGCTGGCCCCGGTCGCGTGCGCCAATGGCTGCGCGGTGCCGATCACCTGAGTTTCGACGTGTGGGTGGAAAGCATCCCGTTCGACGAAACCCGCCAGTATGTGCAGAACGTGCTGTCTTATTCGGTGATCTACGGGCAGAAGCTCAACTCGCCACAGCCGTTGGTGGATTGGCATGAGCGCTACTTTGATGATCAGTAAAAAGAGCAGCTTCAAGCTGTAAGTTTGAAGCTTCAAGAGAAATGCCCGCATTGAGAGATGCGGGCATTTTTTATGGGGCGCTCGGACGCTCGCTTTGCACAGCCTCAGCCAAGGCCAGACTCAATGCTTGCAACATAAATTCGACGAAGGGAGTCGCTTCCGCCTTCTGGTCGGCAGCCGACAGCGCCGCGTAATAGGCGTCCTGCTGTTCGCGTATAACCGCTTCCACCGGCAGATAGGCCAACACAGGGCGCCATTGACTAAGTATTAAGGTTTGCCAAAGGCGCCCCATCCGTCCATTGCCGTCTGCGAAGGGGTGGATAAATTCGAATTCGTAATGGAATACACAACTGGCGATCAGCGGATGCCAATCAGAAACCGACAGCCATTGCAGTAAGTCATCCATCAGATGCGTTACGCGACTTGCGGGAGGAGCCATATGGACCAACTGCTCACCACGATAAATGCCGAAACCCACCTGGCGAAACCGTCCTGCATCATCGATCAAACCGAACATCAGCAGATCGTGTGCTTTTAACAAGTCCGCCCGATCACTAGGCACCCATTGCGGCATCGCCTCGTAAGCAGCAAATGCATTACGCACTTCCTGGATCTCCCGAGGCAACCCCAACACTCGCTTACCCTCTAGAACAGCGGTCACCTGTTCAACGCTGAGGGTATTGTTCTCGATAGCCAGCGAAGCCTGGATTGTGCGAATTCGATTGCCACGTCTTAGCTGAGGCGTCTGACGACTATCATCACCGACTGAAAGTTGACCGATCTGCTCACTGATGTCGGCTACCAGAGCCAGCATCTTTGTAGTCAGTGTCAACGGAGGTTGATAACGGCTCATGTCCTCATCCAGTTCAATAACGAAAGGTCACATGATGCCTTAGGAACAGACACACCGCAGCTTCATTCCGCCTCCACCCCATCACTGAACTGCAATGCCGCCAACCGCGCATACAGCGGATTGCTCGCAATCAACTGCTGATGCGTGCCGACCGCCACCAACTTGCCCTGGTCCATCACCGCGATCCGATCCGCGTTCTTCACCGTGGCCAATCGGTGCGCGATGACCAGGGTGGTGCGGCCCTGCATTAATTGCGGCAGCGCCTGCTGGATCAGGTGTTCGCTCTGGGCATCGAGGGCGCTGGTGGCTTCGTCCAGCAGCAGGATCGGCGCGTCTACCAGCAACGCGCGGGCGATGGCCAGGCGTTGGCGTTGGCCGCCGGAGAGGCCCATACCGCCGTCGCCGAGGTGGGTCTGGTAGCCGTCAGGCATTTGCAAAATGAAGTCGTGGGCATGCGCGATGCGAGCGGCGGCCTCGACCTGGGCGGAGGTGGCGGACGGATTGCCGTAGCGGATGTTTTCTTCGACGCTGCCAAAAAACAGCGCCGGGCTCTGGGACACCAGCGCGAAGTGCCGGCGCAGGTCCATGGGGTCGAGTTCCGTCAGCGCGTGGCCTTCGAGCAGGATGCGGCCTTGCTGGGGGTCGTAGAAACGCAGCAGCAGGTCGAATATCGTCGACTTACCCGCGCCGGACGGGCCTACGAGGGCCAGGGTTTCGCCGGGGTTGATGGTCAGGCTCAAGCCGTCGACGGCGTAGCTGTCCGGCCGCGAAGGGTAGGAAAAGCGCAGGTCTTGCAGCTCCATACGGCCGCTGACCCGTGCCGGCAACCGCACAGTGCCATCCGTGGGCGCGTGGATTTCGTTGTTCGATTGCAACAATTCACCAATCCGCTCGGCGGCCCCCGCCGCGCGCTGCAGCTCGCCGAGTACTTCGCTCAAGGTGCCGACGGCGCTGCCGACGATCAAGCTGTAAAACACGAACGCCGCCAGCTCACCGCCGGAAATGCGCCCGCCGATCACGTCCATCCCGCCCACCCACAGCATCACGCCCACGGCGCCCAGCACCAGCATGATCACCAGGGTAATCAGCCAGGCACGCTGCGCGATGCGCTTGCGCGCGGTGGCAAACGCCTCTTCCACGGTGACGGCGAACCGTTGTTCGTCCTGCACCTGGTGGTTGTAGGCCTGCACGGTCTTGATTTGGCCGAGGGTCTCGGACACGTAGCTGCCGACATCGGCGATACGGTCCTGGCTCAAGCGCGACAGGCTACGCACGCGCCGACCGAAGATCAGGATCGGCGCCAGCACCAGCGGCAGCGCGATGACCACGATGCTGGTGAGCTTGGGGTTGGTGACAAACAGCAGGACGATGCCGCCGATGACCATCAAGGCGTTGCGCAGGAACAGCGACAGCGACGAGCCGATCACCGATTGCAATAAGGTGGTGTCAGTGGTCAGCCGCGACTGGATTTCCGAGCTGCGGTTGTTCTCGTAAAAGCCTGGGTGCAGGTAGATCAGGTGGTTGAAAACTTGCCGGCGGATGTCCGCCACCACTCGCTCGCCGATCCACGACACCAAATAAAACCGTGCAAACGTACCCACGGCCAGGCCCAGCACCAGGATCATGAACAGGCCGATGGACTGGTTGAGCAGGTGCGGTGACTGGGTCATGAACCCCTGATCCACCAGCAGGCGAATGCCCTGCCCCATGGACAAAGTGATGCCCGCAGTGACGATGAGTGCCAACAACGCACCCAGCGCCTGCCAGCGGTACGGCGCAATAAAGCGGCTGGCCAGTCGAATAGCACGGCGTTGACGGACGGAGAACATGGAAGGCATCACCTGCGTGAGGGAGTTAGGTTGCTACATCCCAACATTGGGGGAACTTGGGGGAATAACAATGAGTCAGGTTAATTATGCCCGCCGAGACAGATCCCTAGAGGCTTTCGGTCTAATGCCTGGCTGGAAATTTGTATCGGTTTCTGGTGGACTGGGTGTTCGAACCGGTGGCTTTGTAAGGAGTTGTAATAGCTCGGTCACGCGGGGGAATTACAGTAGGTACACAACCTGATGAGGAGACAGGCCATGACCTTGCAAAACAGCAGCGATGCCAAGATTGAAGTGATCCGCCAACCGCAGCATCTGCCTTGCTCCGTCATCGACGCCCAAGGCCGCGAAGTGCAGATTACCGAAGAGATGATCCAGCAAGCATGTCGCGAGCTGGAACAGCGATTGGTCAAGCCTGCCAAGCAAGGCTGAAGTGCCCACGCTCTTTCAAACCCGGCCTTGATGGCCGGGTTTTTTATCGGTGCTTAAATCGCTACCGCGCCCAGCGCCGACACGATGTTCGACAACTGCGCCGATTCCCCGTTAATGCGTACTTTCAAGCCGTCAATCTCACGCCGCTCCGGGTAGTGCTTGCGCAGGAGGTCGAACGCCTTGCGTTGCTCTTGCACGGTTCCGACAAGGCTGCGACGGAAGTCCGCATCATCGCGGCGCGGGTCGTACACGCTGCGGCACAACGTCGCCAAGGCCCAGGCCGGATCGGTCGACGCGTTCAGGTGCACCTCGGCCAGCCACGGTGGCGGCAGCAGATCACTTAACTGAATGCTCGGTTCGTGGCCGAGGTGCGCGCAGAGTGCCTGGTAAATCTGCGCGGTACCGCGCTGCTTGCCATCGAGGCTGTAGCCTGCGATATGCGGAGTGGCCAACACGCACAGGTCGGCCAGGTCGACGTCTACTTCGGGCTCGCCTTCCCACACATCCAGCACGGCTTGCAGGTCTTCGCGCTGCAGCAGCACCTCGCGCAGGGCGGCGTTATCCACCACCGGACCACGGCTGGCGTTGATCAGCCAAGTGCCGGGCTTGAGGCTGTTGAGCCGCTCGCGGTCAAACAGGTGCCAGGTGGAACCGTTGCCGGACTTGGTCAGCGGCGTGTGCAGGCTGATCACGTCGCACTGCTCGATAATCTGCTGCAGGCTGACGTAATCACCGTCTTCGGCGATCTGGCGCGGCGGGTCACACACCAATACGTTCCAGCCCAGGCCCTTGAGTACCTGCACCAGGCGGCCGCCCACTTCACCGGCACCCACCACACCGTAGGTGCGCTGGTTGAGGTCGGCGCCTTCGATTTCGGCCAGGGTCTGCAAGCTGCCCAGCACATAGTCCACCACGCCCCGCGCATTGCAACCGGGGGCGCTGGACCAGGTGACACCGGCCTGCTTGAAGTAATCCAGGTCCAGGTGATCGGTGCCGATGGTGCAGGTGCCGACAAAGCGCACTTGCGTGCCTTCCAGCAAGGCGCGATTAACGTTGGTCACCGAGCGCACCAGCAGCACATCGGCCTGCTCGACCGTGGCGCGGTCGATGGAACGACCGGGCACCCGGCGAATTTCGCCAAACCCCTCAAAGAAGGCATCGAGCAGCGGAATATTTTCGTCGGCAACAATCAGCATGGCAGGCTCCTTTCGCGGACCAGCAGTGTACAGGGATGCGACCTGCGTTCCAGCGCAGATGCCAGGTGGGCAGTGCTTAGGTGGGAGCTGGCTTGCCTGCGATGCAGGCGACTCATTCTGTCGCTCAAAACCGAGGTGATGCCATCGCAGGCAAGCCAGCTCCCACAGGGGGTCGGCGCCAGCCGGAAGATCGCTTACAAATCGCTAACACAGGTTTTTTCCTGACCACTGCGTCAGCGCGTAGACTGCGCCGTCCTTTGCAACTCTTTTACGGACACCCGCACGTGAACACCGCCACCGCGACCCTCTCCCGCCCCGCCCGCGTCAGTCGCGAGGTGCGCAGCCTGCTGACCCTGGCCCTGCCGATCATGATCGGCCAACTCGCCACCACTGCCATGGGCTTCGTCGATGCGGTGATGGCCGGGCGCGTGAGCCCGCGAGACCTGGCAGCGGTGGCCCTGGGCAACTCGATCTGGATTCCGGTGTACCTGCTGATGACCGGCACGCTGCTGGCCACCACGCCCAAAGTCGCCCAGCGCTTCGGCGCCGGCCACCACACCGAGATTGGCCCGCTGGTGCGCCAATCCCTGTGGCTGGCGGTGGTGGTGGGCATTACTGCCCTGCTGATGCTGATCAGCGCCGAACCGATCCTGCACGCGATGAAGGTCGACCCCGAGCTGATCAAACCCTGCATGGCCTACCTGCACGGCATCGCGTCCGGCATGCCGGCCATCGCCCTGTATTACGTGTTGCGTTGCTTCAGTGATGGCATGGGCCGTACGCGCCCAAGCATGGTCATGGGCCTGTGCGGGCTGGCGTTGAACATTCCACTGAACTACGTGTTCATTTATGGCCACTTCGGTGTGCCGGCCATGGGCGGCGTGGGCTGTGGCTGGGCCACGGCCATTGTGATGTGGGTGATGATGCTCGGCCTCGCCGCTTGGACCCGCTGGGCACCGGCGTACCAGAGCAGCGAATTGTTCAAGCGTTTCGACTGGCCGCAATGGGCAGTGATCAAGCGCGTGCTGAGCATCGGCCTGCCGATCGGGATCGCGGTGTTCGCCGAATCGAGCATTTTTGCGGTGATCGCCCTGCTGATCGGCAGCCTGGGCGCCAACGTGGTGGCCGGGCACCAGATCGCGCTGAACTTCAGCTCGCTGGTGTTCATGATCCCCTATTCGCTGAGCATGGCGGTCACGGTGCGGGTCGGCCAGGCATTGGGTCGTGGCGAGCCGCGTGAAGCTCGTTTTGCCGCCGGAGTCGGCATGGGCACGGCACTCACCTACGCGTGCCTGTCCTGCAGCCTGATGCTGCTGTTTCGCGAACAGATTGCCACGATTTACACGCCTGACCCGCGGGTGATCCACGTGGCGTCGATGCTGATCGTGTTTGCGGCGCTGTTCCAGTTCTCCGACGCGATCCAGGTCACCGCGGCCGGCGCGCTGCGTGGCTACCAGGACACGCGGGTGACCATGGTGCTGACCTTGTTTGCTTACTGGGGCGTGGGGTTGCCGGTGGGTTATGCCCTGGGGCTGACCGATTGGCTGGGCGCGGCGAGTGGGCCGAGTGGCCTGTGGCAAGGGCTGATCGTGGGCTTGAGCTGCGCCGCGGCGATGCTGGTGATCCGCCTGGCACGCAGCGCGCGCCGGCGGATTCGCCTGGTTTAAGCGGACTTCTTGCGAATCCAGTACAGGTACGTACCGGCGTGTTCCTGCTGATCCACCAGCTCGTGGTCCAGGAACACACAGAACTTGGGAATATCGCGGCGGGTCGACGGGTCGGTCGCGATCACCTTGAGCAGGCCGCCAGCCGGCAAGTCGCGGATGTGCTGGTGCAGCATCATCACCGGTTCCGGGCAGTTGAGGCCCGTCGCATCGAGCACGGCGTCTACGGGCAAATCGAGAGGCTGATTCATACATCACTCCTGAAACAGACCCACTCTCCTGTGGGAGCGGGCTTGCCCGCGATAAGGGGCACATTCACTATAAATTTCGACTGTTATACCGCCATCGCAGGCAAGCCAGCTCCCACATTTTGAGCGGCGTGCGGCTCAACGTCAGCGCGACTTGGTCTTCTTCACATCCACCAGCCGACGCAGGTGACAGGTGACTTCCTCACGGTCGTGGTACAGCTGCTTGCAGCCGATTTCCACGCGAATACCACGCGCCTTGAAACCGTCTTCAATGCGCTCCAGCAAGCGTTTCACTTCGGCGTAACGCTGCTTCATCGGCAACTTCAGGTTCACCACCGCCTCGCGGCAATAGCCCTCGCCGATCCAGGTTTCCAGCAGGGCCGCGTTACGCGCCGGTTTCTCGACGATGTCGCAGACCATCCAGTCTACCGGCTGCTTGGGCACGAAGGTAAAGCCGTCAGCCATCAAATGCTGCACCAGGCCGGTGTCCATCAGGCTTTCGGCCATCGGGCCGTTGTCGATGGCGGTCACCAGCATGCCGCGGTTGACCAGTTGCCAGGTCCAGCCGCCTGGGGCTGCGCCGAGGTCAACACCGGTCATGTCACCGTGCAGGCGCTCGTCCCACTGGTCGCGGGGGATGAAGTGGTGCCACGCCTCTTCCAGTTTCAGGGTCGAACGGCTGGGCGCGTCACGCGGGAATTTCAGGCGCGGGATGCCCATGGGCCACATCGCCGAGTTGTTCGACTCGGCCAGGCCCATGAACACTTCACGGCCGCTTTTGAAGGTCAGCAGCAGGCGCGGCTTGCTCGGGTCATCCACCAGCTTGCCGGCGTTCAACAAGGCTTTGCGCAAGTGCACTTCAAACTTCTTGCAGAAGTTCGAGAGCTCCTTGCCGTCGTTGGTGTCGACCATCTCCAGCCACAGGCTGCCACACACCGGGAAGCCTTGCAGGTGGGCGAGGATCACGCTGATGCGGTCGGTTTCCGGCAGGTCAATGAATACCCCGCGCGCCCACTGCCTCGGGAAGATCAGCTCGGCAAAGCGCTGGCCGTGCATCAGGCGCTGGGCGCCGTCTTCTTCGGTGCAGACAAATTCGGCGCAGGCGCTGCCGGTCTTGGTCTTGGCATAGCCGGAAACGTTCAGGCGCGCGGCGTGTTCCGCGATCTCGGAACAGACTTCGCCTTCAAAACCCGGGCGGCAGTGCATAAAAAGGGTGTTCATCAACTCTCCTGGTGACTCAACCGGCATTGCTCTATCGCAATACCTGTCATGAAAACGCGCGCATGATAGCCGAGTTCGGAACCTTGGACTTAACGATAGAGTCCAGTTATTAGCCTGCTAATGAAAACAGGGCTAAGTTGAAAGCTCTGTTCGTCCCGTCAGGTCCGTAGCCGTGCGGACCATAAGGAGTCATGTAATGTCATCCGTTGATAGCCTGAGAACCCTTAAAACACTGGAAATAGACAGCAAGACCTACCACTACTTCAGTCTGCCCGAAGCGGCCAAGAGCCTGGGTGACCTGGACACGCTGCCGATGTCGCTCAAAGTGCTGCTGGAAAACCTGCTGCGCTGGGAAGACAACAAGACCGTCACCGGCGCCGACCTCAAGGCCATCGCTGCCTGGCTCAAAGAGCGCCAGTCCGACCGCGAAATCCAATACCGCCCCGCCCGCGTGCTGATGCAGGACTTCACCGGCGTGCCTGCGGTGGTCGACCTGGCCGCCATGCGCGCCGCCGTGGCCAAGGCGGGAGGCGACCCGCAGCGTATCAACCCGCTGTCCCCCGTGGACCTGGTGATCGACCACTCGGTAATGGTCGACAAGTTCGGCAGCAACAGCGCGTTTGAGCAGAACGTCGACATCGAAATGCAGCGCAACGGCGAACGCTACGCCTTCCTGCGCTGGGGCCAAAGCGCCTTCGACAACTTCAGCGTCGTGCCACCGGGCACCGGCATCTGCCACCAGGTCAACCTCGAATACCTCGGCCGCACCGTGTGGACCAAAGAGGAAGACGGCCGCACCTACGCCTTCCCCGACACCCTGGTGGGCACCGACTCCCACACCACCATGATCAATGGCCTTGGCGTACTCGGCTGGGGCGTGGGCGGCATCGAAGCGGAAGCGGCGATGCTCGGCCAACCGGTGTCGATGCTGATTCCGGAAGTGATCGGCTTCAAGCTCACCGGCAAACTCAAGGAAGGCATCACGGCCACCGACCTGGTGCTGACCGTCACCCAGATGCTGCGTAAAAAAGGCGTGGTGGGTAAATTCGTCGAATTCTATGGCGACGGCTTGGCCGACTTGCCCCTGGCCGACCGCGCGACCATCGCCAACATGGCCCCGGAATACGGCGCCACCTGCGGCTTTTTCCCCGTGGATGACGTGACCCTGGACTACCTGCGCCTGTCGGGCCGCCCGGCAGAAACCGTGAAGCTGGTCGAGGCCTACACCAAGGCTCAGGGCCTGTGGCGCAATGCCGGCCAGGAGCCAGTGTTCACCGATACCCTGGCGCTGGACATGGGCAGCGTCGAAGCCAGCCTTGCCGGGCCGAAACGCCCGCAGGACCGTGTTTCGTTGCCAAATGTGGCACAAGCCTTCAGTGACTTCCTCGACCTGCAATTCAAACCTACCACCAAAGAAGAAGGCCGCCTGGAAAGTGAAGGCGGTGGCGGTGTCGCCGTGGGCAACGCCGACCTGGTGGGCGAAACTGACTACGAATACGACGGCCATACCTATCGCCTGAAAAACGGCGCGGTGGTGATTGCAGCGATTACCTCGTGCACCAACACCTCCAACCCCAGTGTGATGATGGCTGCAGGCCTGGTGGCGAAAAAGGCCGTGGAAAAAGGCCTCACCAGCAAACCGTGGGTGAAAACCTCGCTGGCACCTGGCTCCAAAGTGGTGACTGACTACTACAAGGCGGCGGGCCTTACCCAGTACCTGGATAAACTCGGTTTCGATCTGGTCGGCTATGGCTGCACCACCTGCATCGGCAACTCCGGCCCACTGCCTGAGCCCATCGAAAAAGCCATCCAGAAAGCTGACCTCGCGGTCGCCTCGGTGCTGTCCGGCAACCGTAACTTTGAGGGTCGCGTACACCCGCTGGTGAAAACCAACTGGCTGGCCTCGCCGCCGCTGGTGGTCGCCTATGCATTGGCCGGCACCGTGCGTATCGATATCAGCAGCGAGCCGCTGGGCGAAGGCAAGGACGGCCAGCCGGTGTACCTGAAAGACATCTGGCCAAGCAGCCAGGAAATCGCTGACGCGGTCGCCCAGGTCAGCACCGGCATGTTCCACAAGGAATACGCCGAAGTATTTGCCGGTGATGAGCAGTGGCAAGCCATTGAGGTGCCGCAGGCCGCGACTTACGTGTGGCAGAAGGATTCCACCTACATCCAGCACCCGCCGTTCTTCGACGACATTGCCGGGCCACTGCCGGTTATCAAAGACGTCACAGGCGCGAATGTGCTGGCGCTGCTGGGTGATTCGGTGACCACCGACCACATCTCCCCCGCCGGCAACATCAAGACCGACAGCCCCGCCGGCCGCTACCTGCGCGAGCAAGGTGTGGAGCCGCGTGACTTCAACTCCTACGGTTCACGCCGGGGCAACCATGAAGTGATGATGCGCGGCACGTTTGCCAATATCCGTATCCGCAACGAGATGCTCGGCGGCGAGGAAGGCGGCAACACGCTGTACATCCCCACTGGCGAGAAAATGCCCATTTACGACGCGGCCATGAAGTACCAGGCGTCGGGCACGCCGCTGGTGGTGATCGCCGGTCAGGAATACGGCACCGGCTCAAGCCGCGACTGGGCGGCCAAGGGCACCAACCTGCTGGGGGTCAAGGCGGTGATCGCCGAGAGCTTCGAGCGGATTCACCGCTCCAACCTGGTGGGCATGGGCGTGCTGCCACTGCAGTTCAAGCTGGATCAGAACCGCAAGGCGCTCAAACTCACCGGCAAGGAAAAGATCGACATTCTCGGGCTGACCGGGGCCGAGATCGAGCCACGGATGAACCTGACGCTGGTGATTACGCGCGAGGATGGCAGCAGCGAGAAGGTCGAGGTGCTGTGCCGGATTGATACCCTCAATGAAGTCGAGTACTTCAAGGCGGGCGGGATTCTGCACTATGTACTGCGCCAGTTGATCGCCTCTTAAGCAACACTGCAAAACCAAAAGTGGGAGCGGGCTTGCTCGCGAATGCGGAGTGTCAGTCGATACATTCTTGACTGACCCACCGCTTTCGCGAGCAAGCCCGCTCCCACATTTTTAACCGCGTTTCAAATTAGCTGAACAACCACTTCCACAACAGCACCAGCACGATTACAGCCAGCACCGGCCGCGCAATGCGGTAGGCCTTCGGATGCTTGCGCTTCCACTGCTTGACCACACCGCTGAACTTGTCGCTGAAGGTCTTGCTCCAGGCATACGCCTGGTTGATCCCGCCCACACGCTCATCATCAAGGTTTTGCGGCGCCGTGGCGCGGCCCAACTGCTTGCTGACCCAGCGGTTGATGCGCGTCATCAGCCGGTTGCTCAGCGGGCGTTCGATGTCGCAGAACAGAATCACGCGGGTCTTTTCAGTCTCGTTCTTCACCCAGTGCACGTAGGTTTCGTCGAACATCACGTCTTCACCGTCGCGCCAGGCGTAAACCTGGCCATCGACGAAGATGCGGCAGTCGTCGGAGTTCGGCGTGGACAAACCCAGGTGATAACGCAGCGAACCGGCAAACGGGTCGCGGTGCGGGTTGAGGTGGCTACCCCCCGGCAACAGCGCGAACATTGCGCCCTTGACGTTGGGGATGCTGCTGACCAGCGCCACGGTTTTCGGGCACAGGGCCTCGGCCGATGGCAGCGGTTTGTCGTACCACTTGAGGTAGAAGCGCTTCCAGCCCTTTTTGAAGAACGAACCGAAACCGGCGTCGTTGTTCTTTTCGGCGGCGCGGATGTACCCCTCGTCGAACAGGTGCATCGCCTCTTCGCGAATCACTTCCCAGTTGTCCTTGAGCACATCCAGCTCCGGGAACTTGCTGCGGTCCAGGTATGGTTTGGACGGCACGGCCGAGAATATATACATCAAGGCGTTGTACGGGGCGAACAGCGCCGAATGGTTGACGAACTGGCGCAACATCGGCAAACGGGCCTTGCCGCGCAAGTGCACATACAGCGTGCTGCCGATAAACAACAGCAGCACCGACAGTTTGGCGGCCAAAGAAAAGGTCATGCAGCAACTCCTGGAAATAAGCGCCTGGCCAGCGACCTCCCGTCAACGGGAAACCAGACGTAGCAGCCGGCCATGATAAACAGTTGGGCCATTATGCAGAAGGCCTGGGCCGACCGGCTGACATAAATCAAAACCCTGTGGCGAGTCGAACCCTTATGGTGAGCGGGCTTGCCCTAATGCAGTTCAGTTAAGCGAACACGATGCTCAAAGCAGCGAAGATCAAATGTGGGAGCGGGCTTGCCCGCGAAGACGTCGGCCCAGCCCGCCACCGATAACCGATCAGGCCTGGTTTTCTTGCTCGGTAAACAAATCGCTGAACAACATGCTCGACAGGTAGCGCTCACCCGAGTCCGGCAGGATCACCACGATGGTCTTGCCCTGCATTTCCGGTTTCTCGGCCAGCCGTACCGCCACCGCCATGGCGGCGCCGCAGGAGATTCCGCACAGAATGCCTTCTTCCTGCATCAGTCGCCGAGCCATGACCTTGGATTCGTCATCGGTCACCAGCTCCACGCGGTCAACCATCGACAGGTCGAGGTTTTTCGGCACGAAACCGGCGCCGATGCCCTGGATTTTATGCGGGCTGGGTTTGATCTCTTCACCGGCCAGCGCCTGGGTAATCACGGGCGAGGCGAACGGTTCAACGGCCACCGACAGAATCGGCTTGCCGGCAATGTTCTTGATATAGCGCGACACACCGGTAATGGTGCCGCCGGTGCCCACGCCCGCGACCAGTACGTCCACGGCGCCATCGGTGTCGTTCCAGATTTCCGGGCCGGTGGTTTTCTCGTGGATTGCCGGGTTGGCCGGGTTTTCGAACTGGGCCGGCATAAAGTAGGTCGCCGGGTCGCTGGCGAGGATTTCGGCAGCTTTTTCGATAGCGCCCTTCATGCCCTTGGCCGGTTCGGTCAACACCAGTTCGGCGCCCAGGGCCTTGAGCACTTTGCGTCGCTCGATGCTCATGGACGACGGCATGGTCAGCAGCAGCTTGTAGCCACGGGCGGCGGCGACAAACGCCAGGCCAATGCCGGTGTTGCCGGAGGTCGGTTCTACAATCGTCATGCCGGGCTTGAGTTTGCCGGTGCTTTCGGCGTCCCAGATCATGTTTGCGCCAATGCGGCACTTCACCGAATAACCCGGGTTACGCCCTTCGATCTTGGCCAGGATGGTCACGCCACGCGGTGCGATGCGATTGATCTGAACCAGGGGCGTATTACCGATGGAGTGCGCGTTGTCTGCAAAGATGCGGCTCATAACGGGTCCTTAGGGCAATTTCAATAAGGCTCCAAGGGTATGCCTCAGGTTGGGAGGCGTCCAGTCAGAGGAACGTTGCGCCAATACATGCGGTCCATCGCCTATACCGTTGGAGAACCTGAACATGAAACGTCGCTACAGTGGGCTGCTATGGATCGTCGCCGTACTGGTGGTAGTACTGATCGCTCTGGACCTCGCCCTGCCCTACCTGGTGCGCAACTACCTGAACGACAAGCTCGCCGACATGGGCGATTACCGCGGCCAGGTCACGGACGTAGACGTGGCCCTGTGGCGCGGCGCCTACAAAATCAACGGCCTGCAGATCGTCAAGGTCGACGGCAAGGTGCCTGTGCCGTTCGTCAAGGCACCGTTGATCGACGTGTCGGTAAGCTGGCATTCGCTGTGGTACGACCATGCGGTGGTCGCCGAGATGCAGTTCTTCCAGCCGGAGGTGAATTTCGTCGACGGTGGCAGCCAACAAGCGTCCCAGACTGGTAAGGGCACCGACTGGCGCGAACAACTGAGCAAACTGTTGCCGATCACCCTCAACGAAGTGCGCATTCAGGATGGCAAGGTCGCCTTCCACAACTTCAATTCCAAGCCTGCGGTGAATATCTATGCCACCGCGGTCAACGCGAGCTTTTACAACCTGACCAACGTCGTCGATGTGAAGGGCAAGCGTGACGCCAGCTTCGAAGGCAAGGCGCAGTTGCTGGGGCAGGCACCGCTGGAAGCCACTGCCGCCTTCGACCCGCTGAGCAATTTCGAAGACTTTGAATTCCGCTTTCGCGCCAAAGACATCCAGCTCAAGCGCCTGAATGACTTCGCGTCGGCCTACGGCAAATTCGACTTCAAGGCCGGTACCGGCGATCTGGTGGTCGAAGCCCAGGCTGAAAAAGGCCAATTGAAAGGTTACATCAAGCCGTTGCTGCGCAATGTGGAAGTGTTCGACTGGAAACAGGATGTAGAGAACAAGGACAAAAATATCTTTCGCTCGATCTGGGAAGCCGTGGTTGGCACCAGCGAGACGGTGCTGAAGAACCAGAACAAAAACCAATTTGCCACCCGCGTAGAACTCAGCGGCAGCGTTCACCAGCAAGATATCAGCGCGTTCTCGGCGTTTTTGGCGATTTTGCGCAACGGTTTCATCCAGGCGTTCACTGCGCGCTATGAACAGCCCAAGCCGAGTGCTGACTGAATCACACGCCCGAGGGCAACTATGGTGAAACACCGAGCCCTCGTTTATCGTACCGCCGAGTAAATTCCAACGACTAGTAAGGACACTAAAATGCGCATCTGCGGCTGGATACTGACAATTCTTGGTTATCTTTGGGCCTTTTCGGGCTGTGTGCGAATAGCGATATTCGCCATGGACGGCGGGCCAATGGCCGGCCAGATGATCCTCATAAGCCTGGGCACACTGGTTTTAGCAGCTCTCGCCCTGTGGGGCGGCAGCAAGCTCAGGGATAAAGCCGATGCGCGGGCCTATGCGTTGGAAAAAAACCGCTAGCGGTCACCCGTGACCAGCCATTCAGAGACTGAATAACCCGTCTGCGTTCACAGTCGCCGGGGCTGCGCGGTATAGTCCGGGCATTGATGAATGCGAGGAATGACCGATGAAGTTCGAAGGCACCCAGGCCTACGTTGCTACCGATGACCTGAAACTGGCCGTGAACGCCGCCATCACCCTGGAACGGCCATTGCTGGTCAAGGGCGAGCCCGGCACCGGCAAGACCATGCTCGCCGAACAACTGGCCGAATCCTTCAGCGCCAAGCTGATTACCTGGCACATCAAGTCCACCACCAAGGCGCATCAGGGCCTCTACGAGTATGACGCGGTAAGCCGTCTGCGCGACTCGCAGCTGGGCGTGGACAAAGTGCACGACGTGCGCAACTACCTGAAGAAGGGCAAGCTCTGGGAGGCCTTCGAGTCCGAGGAGCGGGTGATTCTGCTGATCGATGAAATCGACAAGGCTGACATCGAGTTCCCCAACGACCTGTTGCAAGAACTCGACAAGATGGAGTTCTACGTCTACGAAATCGACGAGACCATCAAGGCCAAGAAACGCCCGATCATCATCATTACCTCCAACAACGAAAAAGAGCTGCCGGACGCGTTCCTGCGCCGCTGCTTCTTCCATTACATCGCCTTCCCCGACCGCACGACCCTGCAAAAGATCGTCGATGTGCACTACCCCGACATCAAGAAAGACCTGGTCAGCGAAGCGCTGGACGTGTTTTTCGACGTGCGCAAAGTGCCAGGCCTGAAGAAAAAGCCGTCCACCTCCGAACTGGTCGACTGGCTCAAACTGCTGATGGCCGACAATATCGGTGAAGCCGTGCTGCGCGAACGCGACCCCACCAAAGCCATCCCGCCGCTGGCCGGGGCTTTGGTGAAGAACGAGCAAGACGTGCAATTGCTGGAGCGTCTGGCGTTCATGAGCCGTCGCGGTAATCGATAATGCTGCTCAACCTGTTCAATGAGATGCGTGCAGCCAAGGTGCCGGTGTCGGTGCGCGAGCTGCTCGACTTGATCAATGCGCTGAAACAGCGCGTGGTCTTCGCCGACATGGACGAGTTTTACTACTTGGCCCGGGCAATCCTGGTGAAGGACGAACGGCATTTCGACAAGTTCGACCGGGCGTTCGGCGCCTATTTCAACGGCCTCGAAAAGCTCGACGACCACCTGCAAGCGCTGATCCCCGAGGACTGGCTGCGCAAGGAGTTCGAACGCTCGCTGACCGATGAAGAGCGCGCGCAGATCCAGTCCCTCGGCGGCCTGGACAAGCTGATCGAAGAATTCAAGAAACGCCTGGAAGAACAGAAAGAGCGCCATGCCGGCGGCAACAAGTGGATCGGCACCGGTGGCACCAGCCCGTTCGGCTCCGGCGGCTACAACCCGGAAGGCATTCGCGTCGGCGACGCCGGCAAGCGCCAGGGCAAAGCGGTGAAAGTCTGGGACCAGCGCGAGTACAAGAACCTCGACGACCAAGTGGAACTGGGCACGCGCAACATCAAGATCGCTCTGCGCCGCCTGCGCAAATTCGCGCGCCAGGGTGCGGCCGAAGAGCTGGATATCGACGGTACTATCGACCACACCGCCCGCGACGCCGGGTTGCTGAATATCCAGATGCGCCCGGAGCGGCGTAACACCATCAAGCTGTTGCTGCTGTTCGACATCGGCGGCTCGATGGACGCCCATGTAAAGATCTGCGAAGAATTGTTCTCGGCCTGCAAGACCGAGTTCAAGCACTTGGAGTACTTCTACTTTCACAACTTCGTGTACGAATCGGTGTGGAAGAACAACCAGCGCCGCACGTCGGAACGCACCTCCACCCAGGATTTGCTGCACAAGTACGGCGCTGACTACAAAGTGATTTTTATCGGCGATGCGTCGATGGCGCCCTACGAAATCACCCAGGCCGGCGGCAGCGTCGAGCACTGGAATGAAGAGCCTGGGTATGTGTGGATGCAGCGCTTCATGGCCAAGTACAAGAAGCTGATCTGGATAAACCCGTACCCGAAGGACACGTGGGGGTATACGGCGTCGACAGGGATTGTGCGGGAGTTGGTGGAGGATCAGATGTATCCGCTGACCTTGCGCGGCTTGGAAGAAGGAATGCGCTTTCTCTCCAAGTAAACGCAGAGGCAAATGTGGGAGCGGGCTTGCTCGCGAAAGCGGTGGGTCAGTTATTGATGGACTGACTGACACCCTGCATTCGCGAGCAAGCCCGCTCCCACATGTTGGGTTGCGGTGATCTTTAGCCCGCGGTGAAGCGCTGCAAAAACTCCACATGCTGCCGATGCGCCGTCTCCTGCACCACCGGCACCAAGCGCACCTTCTCCCCTGGCAAGCACTGCGCCAGCCGCGCCAGCGCCAACGGCGTCAACGCGCCCAATCGCGGATAGCCACCAATGGTCTGCCGGTCATTGAGCAACACAATCGGCTGCCCATCCGGCGGCACCTGGATGGCCCCCAGCGGAATGCCCTCAGAGATCAACGAGGGCCCCTGATACTGCAACGGGGTGCCCAGCAAACGCATGCCCATGCGATCTGCACGGCTGTCGAGGGCCCATTCAGTATTGAACGCATCGAACAAACTCTGCCCGCTGAACTGGCCGATCTGTGCGCCGACTATCACCTCCAGTGGCGCCTTGGCTGGCAAATCAGGCGCACTCAGTACTTTCATCGCCCCGCCCACACCGGAATAAGCCAACCGCCCGCCGACGGCCAACGCCTTGCCGAAACCGTCCACCCCGCCCAACTCTTCACGTACCACCGTGGCACAACTGCCGAGCACAGCCGGCGCATCAAAACCGCCCGGTGCCGCCAGATAAGCGCGCGCACCGTTGAACGGCTGGGTAAAGCGCAAACGCTGACCCTTTTGCAGGATAAAACTGCGCCCCGGGCTGATCGCACGCTCATCGATATACGCGCCCAGATCCGCACCGGCCAACGCCAGCAAGCAATACTCCTCGGCTTGCACGGTAAACCCGCCCAAGGTGATTTCCACTACGGGCTTATCCAGGGCATTACCCAGCAGCCAATTGGCCCAGGTCATCGACACCCAATCCAGCGCGCCACCCTGGGTCACGCCCAGGTGCCGCACGCCAAAACGGCCGGTGTCCTGCAACAGGCACAGCGGCGTGCTGGCCTCGATCAACAAGCGGCTCATGCCTGCGCCTCCAACGGCGTGTCATCGCCACCCAGGTTGATGAATTCGGCGTGGCCGACGGCTTCGAAGCGCACCGTATCGCCGGGTTGCATCAGGCTGTAGCCGTCGCGTTCGCGGTCGAACAGCTTGGCCGGGGTGCGGCCGATCAGGTTCCAGCCACCGGGGGATACCACCGGGTAGGCGGCAGTTTGCCGTTCGGCAATGCCGACGCTGCCGGCAGCCACGCGTTTACGTGGGGTGTTCAGCCGTGGCGTGGCGAGGATCTCGTCCACCAGCCCCATAAAGGCAAAACCGGGAGCAAAACCGAGGGCAAACACTTGGTATTCGTGGGCACTGTGGCGACGGATGACGTCGTCTACCACCAGGCCGCTGCGCTGGCTGAGCAGGTTCAGTTCAGGGCCGACACTCAGGTCGTACCACACCGGCAGCACGTGGCACTGGCCGCTGCCCTGGGCCTGGGGTTGCAGGTCGGTCAGCGCCTGGCCAATCAGTTCCCGTGCCTGGGCCGGGCTCAACGCAGTGAGGTCGTAATGCACCATCAGCGTGGTGTAGGACGGCACCAGATCCACCAGCGCCGCGCCGAACCCCTCGCGCAGACGCTGGGTGGCGGCGAGCATCCACGGCATATTGGCTTCGGCAATCACATCGAACAGACGCACCATCAGGCAATCAATCGCCACCACTTCAATGCGTGGCTTCATGCTGGCTTCAACGCCTCGCGAATGCGCTGCACCGCGGCGACCGAACTGGCGTTATCGCCGTGCACGCACAGGGTATTGGCCTGCAACACCAGGGCGCTGCCGTCGCTGGCGGTCAAGGCTTCGCCACGGGAAATAGTCAGGGCTTGCTGCACGATGATGTCGGAGTCGTGGTGCACGGCGCCCGGCAACTGGCGGGAAACCAGGTGCCCCTTGTGGTCGTAGGCACGGTCGGCGAAGGCTTCGAACCACAGGATCACGCCGTATTCGTCGCCCAACGCCTGGGCGGCGCTGTTGTCGCGGGTGGCCAGCAGCATCAGCGGCAAGTCGCCATAGGCAGCCACGGCCTGGATCACCGCACGCAATTGCGCCGGGTTGGCCATCATGTCGTTGTACATCGCACCATGGGGTTTGACGTAGCTGACCCGCCCGCCTTGCGCCCGGCAGATGCCGTCGAGGGCACCGATCTGGTAGTGCAACAGGTCCTGGATTTCATCGGTGGTATAAGCCATTGAGCGCCGACCGAACCCTTGCAGGTCCTGGTACGCCGGGTGCGCCCCTACTTGCACGCCGTGCTTGAGGGCCAGGCTGACGGTCTTGCGCATGATGCTCGGGTCACCGGCATGGAAGCCGCAGGCCACGTTGGCACAATCAATGAACGGCATGACCTCGGCGTCCAGACCCATGGTCCAGTTGCCAAAGCTTTCGCCGATGTCGCAATTCAGTAGCAGACGGCTCACGGTGGGTGCTCCTGTAGGCTTTATAGTTTTTGTAGTGTGGGATTTTTTACGCAAAACGCGCAACTTGTCCTCACACCCCAACGACGCTTATCGTGGAATAGCTCGATTTTTGGCGTTTGCCCGGTGCGGCGTCCAACTAATAAAAACCGATCCATGCATAAGAAAAGTTGATCCCATGAATTTGAAGTTCCTCGAAACCTTCGTCTGGGTGGCCAAGCTCAAGAGCTTTCGCCTGACGGCCGAGAAGCTGTTCACCACCCAGGCCTCGATTTCCAGCCGTATCGCCGTGCTCGAAAGCGAACTGGGCGTGAAGCTGTTCCTGCGCGATTCGCGCGGCGTGAGCCTGACCCCGGACGGCTTGAAGGTGCTCGATTACGCCGAGCAGATGATGGTGACCATGCAGGGCCTGAAGCAGTCCCTGGAAACCACCAGCAGCAAGGTCGGGCGGATTCGGATCGGCGCGATGGACACCGTCATCCACACCTGGCTGAGCCCGCTGGTCGCTGAATTGATGGACCATTTTCCCCTGGTGGAAATCGAATTAGTCGCCGATACCGCGCTTAACCTCAGCGATCAGCTGCAAAAAGGCTTCCTCGACCTGATCCTGCAAACCGACTTGCTGCGCCTCGAAACGGTGCGCAGCCTGGAACTGGCCAGCCATCCCATGGCCTGGATCGTCGCCAGCCACTCCCTCTACAACCGCGACTACGCCTCCCTCGCCGAACTGGCCCAGGAGCGCATCATCACCTACTCGAAAAACTCCCACCCGCACCAGGACGTGCTGAGCCTGATGCAGGCCAACGGCGTCGCCGCCCCACGGATGAACTGTGTGAATTCGGTGTCGGCCATCACCCGCTTGCTGCGCGATGGTTTCGGGATTGGCGCATTGCCGCCGGTGCTGGTCAGCGAGGAATTGGCACGCGGGGAATTGGTGATGTTGCCGATGGCGCAGAAGCTGCCGAACTTGCAGGTCGTGGTGTCGTGGCGTGTCGGGGTGGAGCTGGTGGAGGAGATTGTCGGGCTGTGCCAGAAGGTCGTGGCGCGGTATGCCGAGGAGGTGGGTGAAGCGCACATGGTGCTGACGAAACCGGATTAAAACTGTGGGAGCTGGCTTGCCTGCGATAGCGGTGTATCAGTGGCAGATGTGCAAGCTGACCCACCGCTATCGCAGGCAAGCCAGCTCCCACATTGACCAAGCCGGTCTTCAGAGGCCTTTGAGGTCACGCTCTTCAATCGGCCGGCTCTGGCGCAGGCGCTTGCCGCCCAACACCACCCAGTCGATCAAGCGGAACAGGCATTCGATGCCGAACGACAACAACATCGCCCCGCCCAGGCCCCAGCCCATGGCTTCCGGCGTCAGCAGGATCTGGTAGCTGTAGCCGTTCCAGGTTTCCAGGCGAATGGCCGGGTCCGCAGCCACCGCCACTTGCAGGGCGCGGATGTACCAAGGCCCTTGCATGGCCTGGAATTGCTTGTCCAACGCCACCTGGCGATCGAGCAAGGTGCCCAGGCTGTTGGCATCGCTCTGGAACACCGGGTCATCACTGGCGCGGTAATGCGCCACCAACGCCTTCAAGTCACCATTGAAGAACTGCCGTGCGGTGCTTTCAAACCCGCTGAGGCCGGTCTGGGCCTCGATCAGGTGGGCCTCGACGCGTTTGGCATAGTCGTTGATAAACCCCGGCACCTGCACGCCGACCAACAAGCCAATCGCAAACAGCACCAACCGCAGATAACTCAGCAACATGGTCGATATCCTTACTCGGTGATGCCCTGGCTGACGCATTCACCGCGTCGCCACAGGCTCCATTGGCCCGGTTCGTAGCGGGTCCAGTTTTCATTGTCGGTCAACGGCTCGGTAGCGATCACCGTCACCACATCATTTGGCGTGGTTTCGGCCTGAAAATCGACGATCACGTCGACATCTTTCAAACGCGCCGGGCCAAAGGGTGCGCGCCGGGTAATCTGCGCCAATTTGGTGGAGCAGTAGCAAAACAGCCAGTCACCGTCGCTGAGCAGGCAGTTGAACACGCCTTTGCTGCGGTATTCGGCGCAGGCGGCGATCAAGTCCGGCAGCACTTGTTCGATGTCCACCGGTTCCGGGAAGGCTTCGCGCACACGGTTGAGCAGGTCACAGAAGGCCGCTTCGCTGTCGGTATCGCCTACCGGGCGGTAGAACGTGGCGCGGGGGTTGAAGTCCGCCAGTTGGCCGTTATGGGCGAAGCACCAATTGCGGCCCCACAGCTCGCGCACGAACGGGTGGGTATTGGCCAGGCTCACCTTGCCCACATTGGCCTGGCGGATATGGCCAATTACCACTTCACTTTTGATCGGGTAACGCTGCACCAGCAGCGCCACTTCCGACTCGCTGCTGGCGGCCGGGTCCTGGAACAGACGCAGGCCACGGCCTTCGTAAAAGGCGATGCCCCAACCGTCGCGGTGGGGGCCGGTACGCCCGCCCCGCTGCATCAGCCCGGTAAAGCTGAACACGATATCGGTGGGGACGTTGGCACTCATGCCCAATAATTCACACATGCCAGGGCTCTCGCTGCAGGGCGTACAACGTTAAAGGCGCGGTTCGACCCGCATACCGCCGACCGGCGCCGGGCGGCGGTAGGGCTCGTCGTCTTCGTCCACGGGCTCGGCGGCCAGCGCCGCATCGGCAGCGGCCTTGCGCTCACGGCGGGCGTTGGCGGCGCGCTCGATGGGCCAGCGGATCAACACAAAGACGATATACACGCCCAACGCGATCATCGTGTACATGAACAGGTCGGAGATGGCGCGCCAGGCGTTATTACCGACATGCAGCACCAGGTCCAGGGCGGTAATCGCCACCGCCGGTGCGAACTGTGTCTTGACCGGGTCGACGATGGTCGGGCTGAACAGCAGCACCGCCATCAGCAATTGCAGCGGCTCGCGCAGCCAGCGCCAGATCCAGCGGGTCATGCGCCACCATACCAACAGGCAGCCCAAAGCGGCGAAGGCGTAAAGGCCCCAAGCGGTCAGATAGTCGTTCTCGGTCATGGTGTCCATGGCAAGGTAGGCAAACAGGCGGCTATGATAACGGCTTTTGCGTGTCTCGGCTGCAATGCCTGCCACCATCCGCCAGACAGAGAGTAGTCCATGCCTTCATCGCCCCACATCACTGCCGCCCCGATTGCTCGCAAGGCCGAAGGCCAGGACCCGTACGCCTGGCTGCAAGCGCGTGACACGGCTGAAGTCCTCGATTACCTCAAAGCCGAAAACGCCTGGCAGGAAGCGCAGCTCGCCGACCAGGCAGACCTGCGCGAAAGCCTGTTCGAAGAGATCAAGGGGCGCATTCTCGAAACCGACTTGTCCCTGCCCTCGCCGTGGGGGCCGTACCTGTATTACACGCGCACCACTGCGGGTGACGAATATGCCCGCCACTACCGTTGCCGCCGCCCGGCGGATGACAGCAATGGAGTAGACGAAAACAGCGAAGAACTGCTGCTCGACCCCAACGTGCTGGCCAATGGCGGCTTTTTCTCCCTCGGCGCGTTCAGCATCAGCCCCGACCACCAGCGCCTGGCCTACAGCCTCGACACCAGCGGTGAAGAGATTTACACCCTGTACGTGAAGGAACTGGCCACCGGTAAAGTCAGCGAACTGGAGTTTGAAGACTGCGACGGCAGCATGACGTGGGCCAATGACAGCCTGACCCTGTTCTTCGGCGAGCTGGACGACACCCACCGCCCGCACAAACTGTATCGCTACCGCCTGGACGGAACGGCGGCGCAGGAAGTGTTCCACGAGCCTGACGGACGCTTCTTCCTGCATTGCTACCGCTCCAGCTCCGAGCGCCAGTTGCTGCTGGCCCTGGGCAGCAAGACCACCAGCGAAATCTGGGCCCTGGACGCCGACCAGCCGCACCTGGACTTCACCTGCCTGGCACCACGGGTCGAGGACCATGAATACGATGTCGACCACGGCATGCGCGACGGCGAATGGACCTGGTTTATCCGCAGCAACCGCGACGGCATCAACTACGCGCTGTTCGTCGCCGCCGACACCGGCGGTGTGCCGACCGAAGACCAATGGCAAAACCTGATCCCCCACAGCGATGACGTGATGCTCGATGGCGTGACCCTCAACGCCAGCGCCATGACCTTGAGCCTGCGCATCGGCGGCCTGCCGGTGATCGAAGTGCACCCACAGGGCCTGCCTACCTATCGGGTGGAATTGCCTGACGCCGCCTACAGCCTTTATGTACAAAACAGCCTGGAATTCCCGAGCGACAAGATCCGCCTGCGTTATGAAGCCCTGAACCGCCCGGCCCAGGTGCGTCAGCTTGAATTGGCGACAGGCGCGCAAGTCGTGCTCAAGGAAACCCCGGTGCTTGGCGTGTTCAACGCCGACGACTACGTCAGCCAGCGTCTGTGGGCCACGTCGGCCGATGGCACCCAGGTGCCGATCAGCCTGGTGGTCAAGCGCGACCAACTGGGCCAGCCGACGCCGCTGTACCTGTACGGCTACGGCGCCTACGGGCAAAGCCTCGACCCGTGGTTCTCGCATGCACGCCTGAGCCTGCTGGACCGGGGCGTGGCGTTTGCCATCGCGCATGTACGCGGCGGCGGTGAGCTGGGTGAAGCCTGGTACCGCAACGGCAAGCAGGAACACAAACAAAACACCTTCAGCGACTTTATCGCCTGCGCCGAGCACTTGATCGCCGAGGGGCTGACCACCTCCAAGCAACTGGCTATCAGCGGCGGCAGTGCGGGCGGCCTGTTGATCGGCGCGGTGCTCAATCAGCGCCCGGCGCTGTTCCAGGCGGCCATTGCGGAAGTGCCGTTCGTCGATGTGCTCAACACCATGCTCGACCCGGAACTGCCGCTGACCATCACCGAGTACGACGAGTGGGGCAACCCTGAAGAACCTGAGGTGTATGAACGTATCAAGGCCTACGCGCCTTACGAAAACGTCAGCGCCCAGGCCTATCCGGCCCTGCTCGTGATCGCCGGGTACAACGACAGCCGCGTGCAGTACTGGGAAGCGGCCAAGTGGGTGGCCAGGTTGCGTGACACCAAGACGGACGACAACCTGCTGCTGCTCAAGACCGAATTGGGCGCCGGCCACGGCGGCATGAGCGGCCGTTACCAGGGATTACGTGACGTAGCGCTCGAATATGCATTTGTGTTCAAGGCGCTGGGGTTGATTTAGGAACTTAGCGCGGCGGTCCTGTCTGAACACAGGACCGCCTACTCGATTGATGGATCAAGATTAGTCATGCCCCAACCCACATTACTCAACAATGAAATCCGCGACATGCTTATGGACTGCGGCCTGTTCGACCCCTTGTTGCCGGAAGATTTTCACGTGGCGGCGGGCTACTTCAATATCAGCAGCATTGCCCAGGGCGAGGTGATTTTCCTTGAAGGCGATGCCGGCACCTTTATGTGCATCCTCCACAGTGGGCAGGTGGCCGTGCAGAAAACCAACCACGAAGGCCAGCGCCTCACCATCGCCACCCTGCGCAGTGGCCGGGCGTTTGGCGAGATGGCGGTGTTGGATGGCGAACGGCGTTCTGCCAGTTGCATCGCGGCAAGTGACAGCGTGTTGCTGAACCTGGGCAAGGATTCCCTGGAAAAAATGCTCAACGAAGCCCCCAGGGTGGCGGCCAAGATCATCCGCGCGATTGCCATTGCCTTGTCCAAGCGCCTGCGCATGGCCGACGGGCAATTACTGTCTCAACAGTTTTAACCGCCAGGGGTCTTTGGCTTGCTGTCGTTTTGCAGCAGGCCAGGCACCGTCTGATCTTTTGGCGGTGTCGGTAACACGATCGGCACCAACGCAGGTGAACCGTTCGCCGTGGCTTTGGGCGCGACAGGCGGGGTGACTTGCGGATACAGCGTCGGCGTTGGCGTGCCCGGCGCACCGGGGGTTGGCGCGGGTGCGACCGGCACGGTTTGCACCTCTTGCGCCTGCGCCGCGCCCAATGTGAGCGCGCTCAACACAATGACCGTTAGAATGCTGCACTTCATCGATGGCTCCATGGCCTGACCGGAATATCGTAAGGCTACTCCCAACCGCGCAAGAATGCCCTTCCCAATGAGATTTCCATGAAACGTTTCGTTCTGCTGGACACCACTCCGATCCCCGACAACGGCGGTGCCTTGTGCCTGTTCGAATACGGCGAGGATTTTGTCATCAAGATCCAGGGCGGCGATGGCGGCCAGTTGATGAACACGCGCATGCACGGTTCCGAAGACGCGCTGGCGGAAATCCCCTGCCGTAAAGTCGCCGGGCGCCCGGGTTCGCGGGTGTTGATCGGCGGTTTGGGCATGGGTTTTACCCTGGCCTCGGCCCTCAAGCACTTGGGCAAGACCGCCGAAGTGGTCGTCGCCGAGCTGGTGCCCGGCGTGGTGGAATGGAACCGTGGGCCGCTGGGGGAAAAGTCCGGCCGCCCGCTGCTCGACCCGCGCACGGTGATTCGCATGGAAGACGTGGCCAACGTGCTGCAGGCCGAGCCTCAGGGCTTTGACGCAATCATGCTCGACGTCGACAACGGCCCCGAAGGCCTCACGCAAAAGGCCAACAGTTGGCTGTACTCCGCCGGTGGCCTGGCTGCGTGCGCCAAGGCCCTGCGCCCCAAAGGCGTGCTCGCCGTATGGTCGGCCAGCGCCGACAAGCTGTTCAGCGACAAACTGCGCAAGGCCGGTTTCAAGGCCGAGGAAGTGCAGGTGTTTGCCCATGGCAACAAGGGCACCCGGCATACCATCTGGATTGCCGAAAAGCTCAAGGGCTGAGCCACGATTCCCCTGTGGGAGCTGGCCTGCGATGGCTTCAACTCGGTACGCCTGATACACCGAGGTGACAGCATCGCAGGCAAGCCAGCTCCTACATTTTGGATCCCCGTCAGTTACGGGCTTTGCGGTAATCAATCACGTACGGCACTTTTTTATCGAAGGTCTTTTCCAGCTCACCTTGGTCAAGCGTGGTCATGCCGCCCAATTGATGGGCGGTAAAACCGCTGTCACCGACCTGTGAGCCCGGTGCCAGGCTGACCATGCGCTTGGCCACGGCTTCAATCGCGTCCTTGTAACCGCCCTTCTTGTTCAGGTTGAAAGCACTCAAATCAATTTGCGTGCGCAGCCAGTTGCCCCAGTAAAACTCCAGGAATTCCGGTGCGATCGCGCCATCGTCCGGCTTGCCGTAGGCGGCCTTGCGCGTGAAATACACCAGGCTGCGGAAAGTGTCGTCCTGCAAGCTCTTGAAGCCCAAGTGCGCCGGCAACTGTGCAGGTGGCAGGGTGCGGCCCTGGTTGTCCTTGAGCCAGACTTTGCGGGCAGCCTCCATGCGTTGCCAGAACGTGGCCAGGTCAGGGCTGTTGCTGAAATCGTCGGTCACCTTGACCCACATTTTCAACTGAGGGCCACCGCCGGGCACTTCCCACAAGGTAGTGAAGCTGTGGTGACCGTCGGTCAGGTACAGCTGGCCTGCGGGGCCGACCACCACAGTTTTCATGTCCTCGGGGTGAGTGCCCACCGGGTCCTTGCAGGTGAAGCTCGCCGGTTGGTGCAAGTCGGCCTTTTTGGGTACGTTGTCGGCGGCGCCCTGCCCGTTGGTTTCACAGTATTCGTCGAACACCTTGGCGGGCTTGTCGGCGAACAGTCCCAGGCTGTAGTCAATCTGGTCGAACCCCACCACGGCCTGAGTCGGGTGCAGTTGCTCAAGGGACACCTCGATCACCTGGCCAGGTTTGGGCGTAGAGAACGCGTGGGCTTGAGCCGTCAGGGCGCAGAGCAGGAGTGCAACGGTCCATGTGTGCAGACGCATAGGTTTCAGATCCGAATGAAGGGCGTGAGCCGATACTACAAACGATTGCCGCTGCCAGGCTGTACCGTTGCTGAAAAAGCCAGCGGTGTTTTACAGCGCGAGGGGCTAGAATCCATGTTATCCGTGACCCACCAAATAGCCAGGAGCCATGATGAGCTCGACCAACCCGCCCTCCCACACCGCCAAGCTGGACCGCATCCTCGCCGATGCCCAGCGCGACCGGGAAATGGGCTACCGCGACAAAGCCTTGAAAATGTACCCGCACGTGTGCGGCCGCTGCGCCCGTGAATTCGCCGGCAAGCGCTTGAGCGAGCTGACCGTGCACCACCGCAACCACAATCATGATGACAACCCCCAGGACGGCTCCAACTGGGAGCTGTTGTGCCTGTACTGCCACGATAACGAACACTCGCGCTACACCGACCAGCAGTATTTCGGCGAAGGCTCCACCAGCAGCCCGACCATTGCCAAGGCCACGCACAACCCATTTGCGGCGTTGGCGGGGTTGATGAAAAAAGATAGCTGAAAGCTTCAAGCTGCGAGCCTCAAGAAAAAGCCGCTCTGCTTTTAACTTGCAGCTCGTAGCTTGCCGCTATAATGCTGCCTTTTCAAAGGCACTCCCGTGGGCAATAAACGCTACAGCTGCATCGGTCTGTATAACCCCAAATCCCCCGAAAACGTCGGTTCGGTGATGCGCGCCGCCGGTTGCTACGGCGTGGCCTCGGTGTTCTACACCGGCGTGCGTTACGAGCGCGCCCGGGACTTCATCACCGACACCAAGAAGGTCCACCACGATATTCCGTTGATCGGCATCGACGACCTGAAAAAAATCCTGCCGCTGGGCTGTATTCCGGTGGCTGTAGAACTGGTCGAGGGCGCCCGCCCACTGCCGGAATACACTCACCCCGACCGCGCGCTGTATATCTTCGGCCCCGAAGATGGCTCCCTCGACAAAGAGATCCGCGACTGGTGTGAAGACGTGGTGTACATCCCGACCACCGGCTGCATGAACCTCGCCGCCACCGTCAATGTGGTGCTCTACGACCGACTGGCCAAGGGCAACAACACCCGCTCGGGCCCCAAATACTGATTTTTCGGGAACATCCGGCGTCTGCAAACAGTCAGCTACTAACACTTGCCCTTGTTGGAGAGAGATCATGAGCGACAGCAAAATCCTGCGACCTATCATCGAACACGCGCCCTTTGACACCCAGCCCACCCAAAATGTGCACGGTTGGGAACGCATCGGTTCGGTAGCCGGCGGCGTAATGATGGTCGGCAAAGGCCTGCGCCGTGGCGGGATCTTCGGCCTGATTCAGGTAGCGATCGGGGGTGTGGCGCTGGTGCGCGGCGTCACCGGGCACAGCTCGCTCAAAGACAAGCTGGAGCAGGGCCGCCAGGAAATGAACAGCGTGCGCACGAAGATCGAGCGGGCCGGGCAAGAGTTGAAAAACCTGAAGACCAAGGCGGAAGTGGCGGCTGAGAAGGCCACTAAAACGGCCGACTAGTACACCTCTGCGATCAGTTGGAGATCCAAATGTGGGAGCGGGCTTGCTCGCGAAAGCGGTGTATCAGTCAGTACATCTTTAACTGACAGACCGTATTCGCGAGCAAGCCCGCTCCCACATTTTTGATGGGTGTATGGCTTAAGCTCAGCGCAGTAGCTTGGTGTCCAGCACCACCGACGACTCGCCGATCACACTCTCCGCCAGCTGCACAAACTCCGTGGTGGTGATGCTGTTCGCACGCATCACCGCCTGCGCCAGGTCATCCAGCGAACGTTTGTTGTGGGTTTTCACCCGAATCTCGCGATCCAACTCCTGCAACACCACCACCGCCCGCGCCACGGTTGCCGCACTGACATGCTCGCCCCGTAGCGTGGTGACGTCTTTGCCTTCCTTGCTCAATCGCGCCTGGATCGCGGCGTAGCGCTCATCGGTGATGCCGCCGGCACGCCGTACCAGTTCAATGGCGTAATACTCCCCCAAGCCTTCGCCGATCCAGTCACTGCTGTGGTGGTCGTTGAAGCGGCCGATGGCTTGCACCACTTCGCGAATCAACGGGCTACTGCCATTTTCACTCACCAGCGGCGTGCGGCTGCTGAGGTAGATCGAGTCGCGGGACGAAAACACGCCACGGCGCATCGGGTCGCTGGCGCCCACCACCAGCAGTTTGGCCGGGTGGCGCGGGAACGCAGCGTCAACCTGGGGCCAGACAAAGGTCAGCAACGTCAACACATCCATGCGCCGCATGGCCTGGCCCTTGGGCGAGGCGACGGTGACTTCGGTCTCCCCCAGGCGCACGCGACGGCTGCCCAGCGTGCCGGCGAGCATCCAGCCCGTAGGCCGGTCGAACAACCGGGAAACGTTGTCGATACGGAATTTGTTCTTGCCGATACGCGGCCAGGGCGTCTCGATGCTTTTCCAGCCTGCCGGCAACTCGAATATCAAGCGCGAGACCAGCTCCACGCCGTCCTGCTGGTCGAGCCGCGCCGTCGGCACCAGGTCTTCACCCCGAAACAGCGCCCAACTCGGCGTCATCCGCGCTTCATACATTCCCGGTTTGCGAGCGTGAGTGAGCCGTACACGGTAGGTCAGGCTGGCTTTGTCGGCGCTGGGTTGCCACAGGCCACGGTGCCCGCTGACGCGCCATTGGCCATCGGCCTTGAAGTCGCTGTAGTCGCCGTCGTGGCCCAGGTCGAAGTCAAGACTGCGCACCGCCGAGCCCTGGGACAGGCTCACGCGGACTTCGGCCTGATCGCTCTGGGGCAGCAGTTTGACGTGATAGTCGAGGTCGACTTTCTTCGCGCACCACGCGGGCAGGCTCAGCGCCAGCAACACGAAAGAGGCCGCCAGCTTGGTTGCCACCGTCATACACACTCCTTTTTCAGCCTGCGCGAAAGATCAGGTGATCCTCCCAGTCGTCTTCGGGCACGCTGCCTTCGGCGAGCATTCGGCCGGACTGGGAAATGCGTTCGTGGTGCACGGCATCACGGTCGCCGCAGACCAGGTGGTGCCACAGCGGCAGGTCTTTGCGTTCGCTGACCAAGCGGTAGCCGCAGGTCGGCGGCAGCCATTTGAACTGATCGGCCTGGCCCGGCGTGAGCTGGATGCAATCAGGCACCGAGGCGCGGCGGTTGGGGTAGTCGGTGCACTGGCAGGTGTTCAGGTCCAGCAGCTTGCAGGCGATGCGCGTGTAATAGACGCTGTTGTCGTCCTCATCCTCAAGCTTTTGCAGGCAGCACAGGCCACAGCCGTCGCACAACGACTCCCACTCCTCCTGGTCGAGGTGTTCAAGGGTTTTGCGTATCCAGAAAGGTTCGACTTTGGCGGCCATGGCTCTACATCAGTATCGGTCGGTGAAAAGGCCGCCAGTCTAGTGCCCAAGGCCCTTGGGGCCAAGCGCTTACGACTGCCGGTATGACAAGACTTGTCAGGCTTGGGGCGGCGCAGTAGCTTTGAGCCCCGGTTTTTCATCAGGATCTGTCCATGAGCAATAACCCACGCGTTGCCGATTACCCGATCCACACCCAGTTTACCGAGCGCTGGTCGCCCCGCGCCTTTACCGGCGAGAGCATCCCGCAGGAGACCCTGCTGAGTTTCTTCGAAGCCGCACGTTGGGCGCCGTCGGCCTACAACTCGCAGCCATGGCGTTTTCTCTACGCGCGCCGTGACACGCCGAACTGGGAACGCTTCCTGGGCCTGCTCAATGAATTCAACCGTGGCTGGGCGCAACACGCGTCGGCGCTGGTGATCATCGCCTCCAAAACCGACTTCACCGCCCCCGGCGCCACCGAAGAAACCCCGGCGCTGTGGCACACCTTCGACACTGGCTCGGCCTGGGGCCACCTGGCGCTGCAAGCCAGCCTCAGCGGCTGGCATACCCATGGCATGGCCGGCTTCGATCAGGCGTTGACCCGCAAAGAGCTGAAGATTCCAGAAGGGTATGCACTGCACGCGGCGGTGGCCGTCGGCAAGCTGGGCGACAAATCGAGCTTGCCTGAATACCTGCAAGGCCGTGAAGCGCCAAGCCCGCGCAGGCCGCTGAGCGAGCTGGTGTCGGAAGGTGACTTCAGCCTGTAAGCCTTGCCGATATCCCTGTGGGAGCGGGCTTGCCCGCGATAGCGATGGGTCAGTCACTGCATGGCAGGCTGATACACCGTCATCGCGAGCAAGCCCGCTCGCACATTTTGATTTGTGGTGATTTTAATAACCGCGCTCGAAATCCACTTCGCCGCGCAAGGCTTCCTTGGCCTGATACGCCCGCAGGTTCTGCACAAACAACTCCACCATCATCAGCGGCGAGGTCGGCGCCGAGCTGTGGCCGGTCAACAGCAGGCCCCAAGCGGTCCAGAACGGATGGCGTTGCGGCAGGGGTTCCTGGCGGCAGACGTCGATCACCGCACCAGCCAGGTGCCCTTCTTTCAGGGCTTCGACCAGGTCAGCATCGACCACGGCCACGCCACGCCCGACATTGATAAACACCCCGGTCGGTTTGAATTGCTTGAACAGCGCAGCGTCGTACAAGTCATGGGTATTGGGCGTATTGGGCAGCAGGTTGATCACGTAGTCCACCTCCCCCACCAATCGGCCCAATTGATCCAGCCCGGCGACTTCGATAAACGGCGCCTGCTCACGCGCGGTGCTGGCGATGCCGTAGAGCTTGACGCCAAACGGCAGCAGAAAATCGGCAACACGCTGGCCAATATCGCCGGTGCCGACGATCAGCGCCTTGCGCCCCGCCAGGCTCTGGCCCAGGCGGTTGTCCCACTTGCGCTCGACCTGGCTGACCAACCGCGCGAGCACTTCCCGCTCGTGGCCGAGCATATAAGTGAGCACAAACTCGGCCATGACCTGGCCAAAGATGCCGACCGCACGGGTCAGGCGGTAGTCGCGCGGCAAACCTTCGGCCAGCAGCGGCGTGACACCGGCCCAGGTCGATTGCAGCCACTGCGGCTGATGACCTTGGCGCAACAGGGTAGCAAGCAAATCCGGCTGGCCGAGCCATACCGGGCAATCGGCGGCCAGGCGCGACAGTTCGGCCGAGTCGCCGCTGGTCAGCACCTCGACCTCCGGTGCCGCTTCACTGAGCAATTGGGCGTAAAGCGGGTAATCCTGTTCAGCAATCAGAACACGCATGGTTCAAACCTTTCAAAAACACTGCAGACGGCCGCCCGCATCCATACGGCCACCACCCACTTATACGTTTGCGTTGAAGACGGTGCCCTGGACAGGGCACTGACTGATCACATCGGGTCGTTGCGGCGCAGCAGCTCTTCGGGCAAGTGTTCGATGTACTCGTCCTCGGCCGGTGGCATTTGCAGGTGGTAGCCCTGCTTGTCGAGGTTTTCCAGGACCACGGTGATGTCCTCGCGGGACAGCTTGCGCTCCGGCGTCAGCACCATTTCGAACGCGAGATGGGCCTTGCCGAAGGCTTCCATCAACGGTTCCGGCACGCGCTCCAGTGCATCGCTTTTCAGCACGTAGAGGTACATCCCGTCTTTTTTCAAGCTGCGATAGATGGAGCAAATACGTTTCAAGGCTGTTCTCCGGCAGTGGCCAGGCTGTCGAGCAGCGCCTGGCCCATCAACTCGCGGCGCCAGCCACGCAGCGAGTCTGGCAATTTATAAGGCCCATCGGGGTAGCCACTTTTGACCAGGGCTTCGAGGGTTTTCTTGCGCAGCATCAGTTCCGGCGCCATGTCCAGGCGTTCGGCTTCGGCCTGGCCCAGGGCGCGCAGTTGCTTGATCAGCGTGGCGGCGTCCACCGGCAGCGGTTCAGCCACAGCGGGCGGCCATTGGTCCATGGACACGCTGCCGGCACGCTTGATCAGGTCCAGCAGGAACTGGCCATCCTGACGCACGGTGCGCGGGTGCATGTCTTCGATTTTGCCCAGTGCGGCGAGGTTATCCGGCTGGGTTTTGGCCAGGGGCCACAACGAGTGTTCACGAATGATGCGGTTGCGCGGCAGGTCACGGGCACGGGCTTGCTGCTCGCGCCAGGCGCACAGTTCGCGCAGCACGGCGAGCTGGGCACGGGACAGCTTCCACGCCAGCTTGGCGTCGCGATACACCTCGTACGGGTCGACTTCACGGCGCAGGTTCGCTACCAGTTCGGCGCCGTCGTCCAGGACCCACGCATATTTGTCGTCTGACAGTCGCGGGCGAAGTCTGGTGTAGACCTCGGCCAAGTGCACCGCGTCTTCGGCGGCGTAGCTCACTTGCGTCTCGGACAATGGCCGCTGCAGCCAGTCCGAGCGGGTTTCACCCTTGGGCAGTTCGATATCCAGCACGGCTTGCACGAGGCGCGAGTAGCCCATGGAGAAGCCGAGGTTCAGGTACGCCGCCGCCAACTGCGTGTCGAACAACGGCACCGGCAGGCTGCCAGTCAGGCGCAACAACACTTCCAGGTCTTCGCTGCACGCGTGTACCACTTTGATCACCGCTGGGTTCTCCAGCAAGGCGGCCAAGGGTTGCCAGTTGTCGATGGTCAGGGGGTCGATCAGGTAAGCACGGATGCCATCGCCGATCTGGATCAGCCCGGCAATGGGATAAAAGGTGTCGACCCGCATGAATTCGGTGTCGAGGGCGACGAATGGCAACTGCTGCCATTCGGCGCAATGCTGGCCGAGGCTATCGTTGTCGCAGATCCAGTGAATATCGATGGCCACACGGCTCTCCCTTGAAGAATGGCGCGCAGTATATATCGCGAAAGGGACTTGCGAGCATCCGCAGTGCACACGCCATCATGAAAACCCCTACAAGAGGCGAAGAATAGTCCGACAGAAGGGAGTTAGCCTCTCTTACGCAGAACGTAAACGCGCCACAGCTTGGAGCCCGGCAGGAATTCCTGATGATTGAGGACTTTAAAACCCGCCAGGCGGAACTCATCCTCCACCGGCGTACGAGCGTTTACCGAGACGATCACCGTGTCACGGCTAACTCGGTGAAATTCGCGCAACAACGCCAATCGCACGTCACTGCTGGGTACATGGCGAAACAATTCAAGGCAGAAAATGCAGTCCACCGCATTCGCCGACAGGCCGATGGAAAACGCTGAGCCCTGGAACGTTTTGACACGTTTGAGCAACGCCGCCGGGTGATGCGTGCATGCGTGGTCGAGCATGTCCTGGGAGTTGTCCGAGGCCAGGATTACCCGGTTGATGTGTTCGGCCAATACGGGCCAGAACCGTCCCGAGCCACAGGCCAGATCAAGGATCAGCCCCGGTTCGCCCGCGACTTTCAACGCCTGGCGCACCAACCGGTCATCGCGCCACGCGGCCAGCCGCTTGAGCAGCGCGGGCGGGCGCGTGTCGCCGCAGACCCTGGCATGCTCGCGGTCGCAGCGTTCGGCGAATTCAATCTCGATAGAAGATGGAGATGGTGACGACATCACGGGCTCATGTGTGTGAAACGGTAGTGAATGACCTTGATTCGTAGCTTAACCAGCACAACGTGAAAAAAAGGTCGAAACCACCGTTGCCTTAAACCCGTCACGCCGAGTGCAGGTACCAACGCCAATCCTGCTCGCCCACTTCCCCCATGAACTGGCGGTATTCGGCGCGTTTTACCGCCAGGTACACACCCAGGAACTCGCTGCCGAACGCATCCCGTGCCCAGCTTGAACCTTCCAGTGCACGCAGCGTGGTGAGCCAGTCGGTGGGCAACCGTTCATTGGCCTGGGCGTAGCCGTTACCTTGCACGGGAGCGCCAGGATCGCGTTGTTCACGGATGCCACGATGGATACCGGCGAGGATCGCGGCAGCCGCCAGGTAAGGGTTGGCGTCGGCGCCGCAGATACGGTGTTCGATATGCCGCGAATTCGCCGGGCCACCGGGTACGCGCAGGCTGACCGTGCGGTTGTCCACGCCCCACGTGGCGGCCAGTGGCGCGTAGCTGTTGGCCTGGAAGCGGCGGTAGGAGTTGGCGTTGGGGCAGAACATCAGCAGCGTATCGAGCAAGGTACTGAGCATGCCGCCCACCGCCTGACGCAGCAACGGTGTGCCATCGGCGGCCTCACTGGCGAACAGGTTATGACCGTGGGCATCGGCCAGGCTGACGTGCATGTGCATGCCGGTGCCGGCCAGGTCATCGAACGGTTTGGCCATGAAACAGGCCGTCATCCCGTGCTTATGGGCGACGCCCTTGACCAAGCGTTTGTAACGCACGGCTTCGTCCATCGCTTGCAGCGCGTCGGCACGATGCTCCAGGGTTATTTCCACCTGGCCCGGGGCGTATTCGGAAATCGCCGTACGCGCCGGGATACCTTGCAGTTTGCAGGCGCTATAAAGGTCGGCAAGGAACGGCTCGATCTGCTCCAGCTCGCGCAAGCCATACACCTGGGTCGAGCGCGGGCGATTGCCGTCTACATCCCGCGCCGGTTGCGGGCGGCCGTTGCTGTCGGGCTTCTGGTCGAGCAGGTAAAACTCCAGCTCCGCCGCCATCACCGGGTAATAACCGTCGGCTTTCAGGCCGTCGATCACCCTGGCCAACACATGCCGCGGGTCGGCCACGGTAGCGGGCAGGCCTTCGGTGGGGTGCATGCTGACTTGCACCGCCGCCGTCGGGATCAGGCGCCACGGCATGCGCTGCAAACTGCCGCTGACCGGGTAGGCGCGGCAGTCGATATCGCCGACTTCCCACACCAGCCCGGAGTTTTCCACGTCATCGCCATTAATCGTCAGGCCGAGGATAGTGCTGGGTAACGGCCGACCACTTTCGTACACCGCCAGCAGCTCATCGCGGTGCAGCAACTTGCCGCGCGGTACGCCGTTGTTGTCGAGGATAAACAGCTCGAACATCTCGATGTCCGGGTTCTGCTCAAGGAAAGATCGGGCTTCGTGCAGGCTCGCAAAAACACTCATGGGAATTCTCATACGTTTGCGTCAGGCAGGCACACAGGCGCTGCCGGGCAGATGCGCACGGGTGCGCGTCATCCATGGGGCGGATCAACGTAGGAGAAAAGTATCTGGTGGGCGTGCGTGTCGGCAGTGGAACAGGGCCCAGAAAGCCAGCTCGGAAGGTAGCGCCTCGACATCGGCCGGACGGCTCGGCGCAAAGGCGCCAGGCAATGTCGCGGGGTGAGTGTCGGGGGAATCGTCCATGCGCAAATCACAGTGAGCCAGATGCCCGGCAGCGTCACACGCCTGGACAGGCGGTTAAATTCAGGGTTGATGGAGTTTGGTTGCAACCTGGCTAAACATTCCGTAGCCCTTGCTACCTTGTCGCTCAGCTGGAAATAATGATCGCCCCGATCATGCCCCCAAGGATTCGACCGCATGAAAGCTTTTCTAGCCCTGTGCACACTGGCGAGTGTGGCAACCACCGCCCTGGCCGACACCCCCACCTCGCGCCTCGATGACGTGCTGCAGCGCGGCACGCTCACGGTCTGCACCACCGGCGACTACAAGCCCTACTCGTCACTGCGCGCCGATGGCCGTTATGAAGGCATCGACATTGCCATGGCCGAATCCCTGGCCAAGAGCCTGAATGCGAAAATCACCTGGGTGCCCACCACCTGGAAAACCCTGATGCCGGACTTCCTGGCACAGCGCTGCGACATCGCCGTGGGCGGCATTTCGGTGTCCCTTGAGCGCCAGAAAAAAGCCTTCTTCAGCCAGGCCCTTGGCGTCGACGGAAAAATCCCGCTGGTGCGCTGCGCCGATGTGCAGCGTTACCAGACCGTCGAGCAGATCAACCAGCCGCAGGTGCGCGTGATTGAACCGGCGGGCGGCACCAATGAAGTGTTTGCGCGCGCACATCTGGGCCAGGCGCAAATCCGCCTGCACGATAACGTGACGATCTTCGACGAGCTGCTCGCAGGCAAGGCCGACGTGATGATCACCGACGCCAGCGAGGCGCGCTTCCAGCAGAAGCTCAAGCCCGGGCTGTGCGCGGTCAACCCCGAGCGGCAAATGCAGTACAGCGAAAAAGCCTTCCTGCTGCCCCGCGATGATGTGGCATGGAAAAGCTATGTCGACCAATGGCTGCATTTGAGCGTGGCCACGGGGGTGTACGACGGCATCGTCAACCAGTGGCTGGCGGCGCCCTGAGCGGGAGCGACTACGCTGTTGTCACACCAACAATAATGAGGGATGGGGAATGAAGGGACTCTTGCGAATCACCTGGCTGCTGCTGTTGTGTTTCAGCCAGGTGCACGCGGCGACTCAGAATGAGGACGCCCAGGCCGCCAAAGCCTTGCTGGAAAGGGCCTTGGCCTTTTACCAGAGCAATGGCGACAAGGCGTTCGCCGCGTTCAGCCGTCAGGGCGAGTTTGTCGACCATGACCGCTATGTGTTCGTAGTCGATACTCAGGGCGTGTTGCTGGCCAGCGGCGGGCCGTCCTCCGCCTTGATCGGCCGTGATGTGTTCGAGCAACTCGGACCGGATTTGCAAGCCTCGTTCAAACAGGCCCTGGCCGTCCCCGAGGGCCAGGGCATCCAACAGGCCGACTACCGCTGGCAGAACTGGAACGATGGCAAGGTTGAGCACAAACACGTGTTCTATCAACGTGTGGGCGAACGCATCCTGGCGGTGGGTTACTACCTGCCACGGGCCACGCCGGAACATGCACGCGCTTTGCGCGACAAGGCGGTAACGGCGCTGGTCAAGGATGAAGCCGGCACGCTCAAGGCGATCAACTCATTGCAGGGTGGGTTCCTGCAGGATGACTTGTATGTGTTTGTGGTCGACCTGAATACCGGGCGCTACGTAGCGCATGGTACGAACGTGCGGCTGGTCAATACCGACTTCGGCAAAATCAAGGACCCCGACGGCAAGCCGGTGGGTGAGCCGATCCTCAAGATAATGGCTGAGCAGGACCAGGGTGAGTACAAGTACCGCTGGAAAAACCCGGTGACCGACAAGGTCGAGAACAAGCACGCTTACCTGCGCAAGGCCGGGCATTTCATGGTGGCGGTCGGGTATTACAGCCCCTGATCTGCATTGAAAGGCAATTGACTGTGGGTGCCGGCAAGCCAGCGCCCACCGTTTGATCATAGTTGTATCAGTTACTTGGCTTTGTCTTCGCGGCCGCGCAGCACACGGTTTGGCATGGCAATCGCTGCCGCCAACCCCAGCAGCGACACTGCCGCACTCACCATCAACAAATGCCGGAACGTCACTGCCAACTCCCCGCGCAGCGCATCTTGCGCTGGGCCTGGGGCGGCGTTAAGGCCGTCGAGCAGCACATTCCCGGAACTGCCTTCGGCCACCAACGCACCGCTGGCCAAATGCGCAAAACTCGAATCCTGCAACAACGCCAGCAACAGCGCCGACATGCAGGCCACGCCCACTGCCCCACCCAACGAGCGGAACAGGTTGGTGGTACTGGTGGCGACGCCGATATCGCGCTGCTCCACCGAATTCTGCGTCCCGACCAACGACGTCGGAAACTGCATACCGGCAGCAATCCCACACAGCAGCATAAACACCGCCGTCAGCCCAACCGCCTGCGGCGCACTGTAGGCCATGCCGAGAATCGCGAAAGGACTCAACAGCGCCCCCGTGAGGATCATCGGTTTATAGCGCCCGGTCACCGAGGTCATCCGCCCGGCGAAATAAGCGCCCATCGGCAACCCCATGGCCAGCGGCAACAGGTGCAATGCGGCACTGTCGGCACCGGAGCCGGTCACCGTCTGATAACGCAAAGGCATCAACACTGTCAGGGAAATCGCCTGGAAGCTGGTGAAGAAAATCGTGCACCAGCACAGCACCGCGCTGCGGTTGGCGAACAGGTGCATCGGCAACAAGGGCTCGCGCGCACGGCGTTCGTGCCAGACAAACACGCTGAGCGCCACCAGGGCACACACCAGCAGCCCCAGCACTTGCTCGTCACGCCAATGATGGCCCTGGCCGATTTCAGTAATGCCCAACAGCAAGGCCGTCAGGCCAATGATCATCAGCACGGTGCCGAGGTAATCGATGACCGGCTTGCGCTGCGGCACCGGCAGCCCCACCAGGGTGCGATGGGCCACGTACCAGGCACCGGCACCCAGCGGCAGGTTGATCAAAAACACCCAGCGCCAGGACAGGTACTCGGTCATATACCCGCCCAGCACCGGCCCGGCCACGCTGGCCACCGCGTACATGCTGCTGAAGTAGCCTTGATAACGCCCGCGCTCACGGGGTGGAATAATGTCGCCGATGATCGCCTGGCTTACCGAGATCATGCCGCCGGCGCCAATGCCCTGGAGAATCCGCGCCAGCACCAGTTGTTCCATGCTCTGCGCCATACCGCAGAACAGTGACGCCAGGGTGAACACGCCCATGCCGATCAGCATCATCGGGCGACGCCCGTACAAATCACCCAGCTTGCCGTAGATCGGCACTGCCACCGTCATCGCCACCATGTAGCCGGAGATCACCCAGGCCAGCAGGTTGACGTCATGAAATTGCGCGGAAATAGCCGGCATGGACACGGCCACAATGGTCTGGTCCAGGGCGCCGAGAAAGATCGCCATCATCAAGGCGGCAAGGACGCTGCGTACGGCGGGAACGGGTTGAGCAGGCTGATTGAGATTGGTCACGGCATAACCTTCGAGCAGGGCCCGCTGGAAAAGGCAGCCAGCGGGAATGCTCGATACGATAGCAGGCTACTCGATAGCTTCGTAAGGAAGCCCGACGTAATTTTCTGCGATGGTTGTGCGACCCGCCTCGGAGCCGATGAAGTACGCGAGCTCACTCTCGGCAATGCGCTGGCTGAACCCGTCTGCCTCCGGGAATTGGTGCAACATCGAGGTCATCCACCAGGAAAACCGTTCGGCCTTCCATACCCGCCGCAGGCAGATCGCCGAGTACTTGTCCAACAGGTCCACCCGCCCCTCGCGATAGACCTTGAGCAAGATCCGAAACAGCGTACTCACGTCGCTGGCCGCCAGGTTCAAGCCCTTGGCCCCGGTGGGCGGCACGATATGCGCGGCGTCCCCCAGCAGGAACAGGCGCCCGTATTGCATCGGCTCCACCACGAAGCTGCGCAGCGGCGCGATGCTTTTCTCGATTGATGGCCCGGTGACCAACTGGGCCGCCAGCGCACTGGGCAAACGGGTTTTCAGCTCATCCCAGAAGCGCTCATCCGACCATTCATCCAATGGCTCTTCAACCGGCACTTGCAGGTAATACCGGCTGCGGGTCGGCGAGCGCATGCTGCACAGGGCAAAGCCACGCGCATGTTTGGCGTACACCAGCTCGTCATGCACCGGCGGTGTGTCGGCGAGGACGCCCAGCCAACCGAAGGGATAGACGCGCTCGAAGACGTTCAACGATTGCGCCGGAATCGACTGGCGCGCCACGCCGTGAAAACCATCACAGCCAGCGATGTAATCGCACTCCAGGCGAAAAGCTTCACCCTGATGCTCGAAGGTCAGCCAGGGTCGATCACTTTTGAGGCCATGGGGCTGCACGTTCTGCGTTTCGTATAGAGTGATGGCACCGGCCGCTTCGCGGGCGGCCATCAGGTCGCGGGTGACTTCGGTCTGGCCGTAGATCATTACCGACTGGCCGCCGGTCAGCGCCTTGAGGTCGATATGGGTGAGCTCGCCATTGAGTGCCAGTTCGAAACCGTCATGCACCAGCCCTTCGGCGTCCATGCGTCGGCTGACGCCCGCCTCGCGCAGCAGGTCGACCATGCCTTGTTCCAGCACCCCGGCACGGATGCGGCCTTGCACGTAGTCGGCGCTCTGGCGCTCTAGAATGAGGGTCTGGATACCCGCGTTGTGCAGTAACTGGCCGAGCAGCAATCCGGAGGGACCGGCGCCAATAATGGCGACTTGGGTTTTTAGCGTTTTCATTATTTTTATGGCTCGCAAGCTTCACCCGAACGGATCAAGTGAAAGAGTTGTCATTGGTCTTGTGGCTGACATTTTTCACTTGAGCGGGCAGCATAAGAAGGTGAAAACTGCGACAAAGCCTGCGCTTTTTGCCAATCGGGGCGATTACCGCACCACTATCCTGAGTATCGGATTGAAACCATGACCAAAACCGCGATTCCGGTCTTCAAGCTTTACGGGGAAAGCCAGCAATGGCCGACACCCGATTTGTTGCACTGCGAAACCATCTCCCGGCGGAGTCGGGAATACCAGTGGGAAATCCAGCCCCACCGGCACGCGGATCTGTGCCAGTTGTTGTACGTACACAAAGGCCAGGCACAACTGGAAATCGAAGGCCAGCGCACCACACTGAGCGAGTCGACCTTGCAGGTGTTGCCGCCCCTGTGTGTGCATGGGTTTCGTTTTTCCGAGGATGTGGAAGGTTACGTAGTGACCCTGGCGGCGCCGCTGGTCAGCCACTTGCAGGCGCAACTGGGTGCAACGGTTGACGGTTTGCAGGCGCTGGGTAATTACCCGGCCGGCAAGGACAGCGACTACCTCAACAGCCTGTTCACCCGCCTGCAGAGCGAATACGCCGATGAGCAACCGGCGCGCGACATGATGATGCACGCGCTGGTCAGCGTGCTGCTGGTATGGATCAGCCGCCAGGCTATCCAGCGCCGCCGCCCGCGAGCACCGCGTGGCCGTGAATATTTCCGGCGCTTTACCCAATTGGTCGAACAACACTACCGCGAACACCCGAAGATCGAGGACCTGGCCCACAAGCTGGGCATTTCGGTCTCACACCTGAACGGTACGTGTCGGGAATTGGGCGGGCAGCCGGCGTTGCAGATCATGCATGACCGCCAGCTCCTGGAAGCCAAGCGCCTGCTGACCTACACCAGCATGACGATCAATGAGATGTCGGAGGTGTTGGGGTTCTCCGACCCGACCAACTTCTCACGGCTGTTCCGCCGCCGGGTCGGGTTTTCGCCCAAGGCATTTCGCGAGCAACTGAAGGCCGAGCAGCCTACCTGAGCGCGCTGAAACTGCCGGTGCGCGGAACGCACAGGTCCTGATGGCAGCTGATCGCAAAGGTCGGCTGCATGCGGGTCTGTTCAACCCGGTAGGCCGCCGTGCCGTACAGCGCGGTCGCCAAGGCGGACAGGATGAAAATCATCAGGTACTTTCTGATTTTTAGAGTCATGGCACACCTCTGATGAATCGACTCGGTGCTGTTTAAAGCATAGGTCAGTCAGGGCGAGTTGCCATTATTGGGCGCTATTCAAGATGTTTATGTCGGATCAGAGCCCGACATCCCAGGTCGGTTCTTCCGGGAACCTGAGCACCAAAAAATCCAACAGGCTGCGCAGCGCCGAAGGCATGTGTTTGCGCGAGGCGTACACCGCGTAGATGTTCATCTGCCGAGGCTCGGCCTCGGGCAACAGGCGTACCAGTTCGCCACGACGAATGTAGTCGCCCGCCTGGTAACTGGGAAGCATCGAAACCCCTGCCCCGGCCAGGGTTACGCGCAACAAGGTACTGGCCTCGTTGGACGTGATATTGCCGTTTATCGGCACCGAGACGTGCTCGCCGTTTTCTTCGAAATGCCACAGGCTTTTGCCGAAGTAAGAGTGGGTCAGGCAGTTGTGCCGGGCAAGGTCTTCGACTTTCTGCGGGGCCGGGTGCTCCAGCAGATACGCAGGCGTTGCACAGACCACTGAACGACAGACGGTCAGCCGCCGCGCGATGAGGTTAGGGTCCAGGTCATTGCTGGTACGGATGGCCAGGTCGATGCGCTCGTCCACCAGGTTCACCGTGCGGTCAAGCATCTGCAAGTCGACCGTCACCAAGGGGTAGCGCTGGACGTACTCGGCAATCGCGTCGGCCAACTGCGCCTGGCCGAACGAGGTGCTGACGCTCAACCGCAGCAGGCCACGGGGCGCGTCATCAGGCTCGCTGACGGCGGCTTGCATGTCGCAGCACAGTTCCAGCAACTGTCGGCAGCGCGGCAGGGTTTCACCACCGGCGGCGGTCAGGCTGAGTTTGCGCGTGGTGCGGTGCAGCAGGCGCGCGCCGACCCAATCTTCCAGCTCGGCCAAGTAACGTGAGACCACCGGGCGCGACAGGTCCAGATGATCGGCAGCGGCCGATTGGCTGCCCAGGTCCACCACGGTCACAAACACCCGCATTGCTTGGAGACGATCCATGATTTGCACGCTTTTAGAAACAAACTATGTTCCAGCATCGCATTTTTTGTTGCGTTTAGTGCAACTAAGCTCTGTGCATCACTTAACGATTACTGGAGCTGCCCCCCGATGCTATCCACTCTCAAGCGCCTGACCCTGACAACTGCCGCGCTGGCCTTCGCCGCTCACGCTTCGGCGGCAGAGCTGAAACTCGACGTGTATAACCCAGGTGAAGCAGCCATCTTCCCCGTCAGCTCTGTGCTGGTCAGCGGCGCGAAAGACGCGATTCTGGTGGACGCGCAATTCGGCAAAGGCCAGGCCGAGCAGCTTGTGCAAAAGATCCGCGCCAGCGGCAAGCACCTGACCACCATCTACATCAGCCATGGCGACCCGGACTACTACTTCGGCCTCGACACCCTGACCGCCGCCTTCCCCGACACCAAGGTACTGGCACCGCAACCAGTGGTCGACCATATCAAGGCGACCGTGGCCGGCAAGCTGGAGTTCTGGGGGCCGAAAATGGGGGCCGACAAACCGGCTAAAACCATCGTGCCACAGGTGCTTGAAGGCCATAGCCTGAGCCTGGAAGGCCAGCAGCTGGAAGTCATCGGGCTGGACGGCCCACAGCCGGATCGCAGCTTTGTATGGATTCCTTCGATCAAGGCCGTGGTTGGCGGTGTCGTGGTCGCCGAGAACATTCACCTGTGGATGGCCGACACCCAGAGCGCACAGTCGCACAAAGACTGGCTGGCTACGCTGCAACGTATTGAACAGCTGAAACCGAACACGGTGATTCCAGGCCATTACCTGGGTAACCCATCGCTGAAGTCTGTGGCTTTTACCGCCGACTACATCAAGGCTTTCGACATTGAGACCGCCAAGGCCAAGGACTCCGCTGCCCTGATCGCGGCCATGAAAAAGCGTTACCCCACCCTCGCCGACGAAAGCTCACTGGAACTGAGTGCCAAAGTCGCCAAGGGCGAAATGAAGTGGTGAATGGTTTTAACCCTTTAACGAACTGGAGAACGTCATGAGCAAGATTGCAATCATTGGGGCCACCGGCCGTGCCGGTAGCCAACTGCTGGAAGAAGCGTTGCGCCGTGGGCATACCGTCACCGCCCTCGCCCGTAATACCGACAAACTGGCCGCCCGCCCGGGTGTCACCGTTAAACAAGTCGATGCCCTGGATGCGCAAGCCTTACAACAGGCCATTAGCGGCAACGATGTGGTGATCAGTGCGGCGCACTTTGCCACCCTGCCGGCCAGCGCCGTGATCGGCCCGGTGAAGAAAGCGGGTGTGAAACGCTTGCTGATGGTGGGCGGTGCCGGTTCGCTGCTGTTGCCAGGCGGCAGCCGCGTGATCGACAGCCCGGGCTTCCCGGCAGAGTACAAGGCCGAAGCCAGCGCAGGGGCTAAATTTCTGGCAGCGCTGCGTGAGGAAAAGGAGCTGGATTGGACCTTCCTGTCGCCGTCGGCAGAGTTCGTAGAAACCGAGCGCACCGGGAAATTCCGCCTGGGTCAGGATGATTTGCTGGTGAGTAGCGACGGCCGTAGCTGGATCAGCTTTGCCGACTACGCCATCGCGCTGATCGACGAAGTGGAAACACCGAAGCACTCGCGCCAGCGTTTCACGGTCGGCTACTGACCGAGCGCGGTCAACACGATGGGAGCGGGCTTGCTCGCGAAGGCGTTGGTTCAGTTAGAGCATCGTTGACTGACACATCGCTTTCGCGCGCAAGCCCGCTCTCACATTTGGATCTTCAGTGCCAAGACTGTTGTGCCTGGCTCACCAACCAATCCATCAGTGCTTCCAGCCCAGCCGACGGCTCAGTCCCCGGCGGATACACCAGGTAATAGCCCATCCCTGTCGGCACCCGCAGTTCAAACGGCGTCGCCAACCGCCCGGCCTTCACATCCTCGCCAATCAACGCACTGTCGCCAATCGCCACCCCGGACCCTTGGGAGGCCACCGTCATTGCCAAATCCAATGTCTCGAAATGATGCCCCTGGGCCAGGTTGCTCAAGCGCGTATTGGCTGCCTTCAACCACAACGCCCAATCGCGCTCATCGCGTGTGGGGTGCAGCAGCACCTGTTGCTGCAAATCCGCCGCTGTGTGCAAACCATCGAGCAAAGCAGGCGCGCAAACCGGCGTGAGTTGCTCATCAAACAAGTGCCGCGCCTCGCTCGACTGCTCGGCGATGGGCGCATAGATCACTGCCGCGTCGAATTGCTCGCGGCGAAAGTCCACGGTGTAGGCCACGGTGGTGGTGAGTTCCACCGGCACATCCGGGCGCTCCTTTTGCCACTGCATCAAGCGCGGCAGCAGCCAGCGCATCACGCAGGTGGAGGCCTTGAGTTGCAAGGTCTGGCGGCGACGGCCGATTTGCTCCACGGCATCGCCGATCAGGCCGAACACCTGCTGTGCGCGTAACGACCATTCGCGGCCTTCTTCGGTCAGGCTCAAGCCCCGCGCCTGGCGCTGGAACAAGGCGTAGCCCAAATGGCGCTCCAACCCGGCAATCTGCCGGCTCACCGCACCTTGGGTGATGTGCAGGTGTTCGGCGGCGCGGGTGAAGTTGCAGCACTGGGCCGTGACCCAGAAGGTGTGCAACGCAGGCAGCGGCGGAAGGCGTTTCATCGGGCTCAGCCATGACGTGGAGACATGGCTAGTATGACTTTTTATCGATTGTTGCCGCTACGGGCCAACCGGTCCAATACCGCCTCGAATCCATCACAAGAGCGACATGTATGGCCACCTGCGGCGAAGTATTGGTCAACCTCCTGGAAAGCTGCGGCGTGGACCAGGTGTTCGGCATCCCCGGCGTGCACACCGTGGAGCTGTACCGCGGCCTGGCGCGTTCGCGCATCCGGCACGTCACTCCGCGCCACGAGCAGGGCGCAGGCTTTATGGCCGACGGCTACGCGCGCACCAGCGGCAAGCCAGGGGTGTGTTTCATCATCACCGGGCCGGGCATGACCAACATCACCACCGCCATGGGCCAGGCCTATGCCGACTCGATCCCCATGCTGGTGATTTCCAGCGTGCAGTCGCGCAGCCAATTGGGCGGCGGACGCGGCAAGTTGCACGAGCTGCCGAACCAGGGCGCGATGATCGCGGGCGTCGCCGCGTTCTCCCATACCTTGATGTCGGCGGCGGAGTTGCCTGGCGTATTGGCGCGCGCGTTTGCGTTGTTCCAGGCCGGTCGACCGCGCCCGGTGCATATCGAGATTCCACTGGATGTACTGGTCGAAAACGCCGATGCACTGCTCGGCAGTACGCCTGTCAGCGTCGCGCGCGCCGGTGCGGCGCCGTCGGCGGTCAAGCAGATGAGCCAGTTGCTCGCGGCCGCCAAACGCCCGTTGATCCTCGCCGGTGGCGGCGCCATTGATGCCGCCGCGCCACTGATGCGCCTGGCCGAAACCCTCGGCGCACCGATGGCCCTGACCATCAATGCCAAGGGTCTGCTGCCGTCCACACACCCATTGCTGATTGGCTCGACCCAAACGCTTGTCGCCACCCGCGCCCTGGTCGCCGAAGCCGATGTGGTGCTGGCCATCGGCACGGAGCTGGCGGAAACCGACTATGACGTGACCTTCGCCGGAGGCTTCGAGATTCCAGGTTTACTGCTGCGGGTCGACATCGACCCCGACCAGACCGTGCGCAACTACCCGCCGCATGTCGCGCTGGTGGCCGATGCACAAATAGCCGCCGAAGCCTTGCTGGCGGAACTGACAACCGCGCCATTGCCCGCTCGCCACAGCGACTGGGGCACTCAGCGCGTCGCCCGTTTGTGGGCCGAATTGACGCCCGCCTGGGACGCCGCCACGCGCGCGCAAACCCTGTTCCTCAACACCGTCCTGGAGGAACTGCCCGATGCCGTGCTGGTGGGCGACTCCACCCAACCGGTGTACAGCGGCAACCTGACCCTGAACCTCAACCACCCACGCCGCTGGTTCAACTCATCCACCGGCTACGGCACCTTGGGTTACGCCCTGCCTGCGGCCATCGGCGCCTGGTTGGGGCGCGGCGACGGGCAGCCGGTGGTGTGCCTGATCGGCGACGGCGGCCTGCAGTTCACCCTGCCGGAACTGGCCAGCGCGGTGGAAGCGCGCGTGCCGGTGATCGTGCTGCTGTGGAATAACCAGGGCTACGAGGAGATCAAGAAATACATGGTTAACCGTTCCATCGAGCCGGTCGGCGTGGACATCTACACCCCGGACTTCATCGGCGTGGCCACGGCCTTGGGCTGCGCGGCCGAAAGCATCCAGGGCATCGAGCCACTGCGCACGGCATTGCGCGCCGCCGCCGATCGCCAGGGGCCGACGCTGATTGAAATCGACCAGGCGCTCTGGATGAAGGCGGTAGCGGTATGAGCACAGTATTGAACGGTGTGTTTATCGGTGGGGAATGGCGGGCGGGCCATGAAGTGCTGGAGGTGATCAACCCGGCCACCGAGGCGACGTTGGCCCACGTCAGCGTGGGTGATGCGAGCGCCGTGAGCCAAGCGGTCGGCGCGGCCAGTGCGGCTTTCATCGACTGGTCGAAAAGCACCGGCCGTGAGCGCGGCGCCCTGCTGCGCAAGGTCGCCCGGGGCGTGAGCGAGCAACGCGAACACTTGATGCGGCTGCAATCGAGCAACAGCGGCAAGCCTCTGTTTGAAGCGGGCATGGATGTGGATGACGTGATCGCCACCTTCGACTATTACGCCGGCATCGCCGAAGAGATGGACGCCGGGCAAGACCGCCCGGTGATACTGCCCGCCGATGATTTCAGCGCGCGCCTGCGCCGAGAGCCGTGCGGCGTGGTGGGGCTGATCGTGCCGTGGAATTTCCCGATGGTCACCACCGCCTGGAAACTCGCCCCGGCGCTGGCTGCCGGCTGTTGCGTGGTGCTCAAGCCGTCGGAAGTTACGCCGCTCGCGGAGCTGCACCTGGCGCGGATTATTGCTGAGGCAGGGTTCCCGGCCGGGGTGTTCAATCTGGTCTGCGGCACCGGCTTGGCAGTCGGTGCACCGCTGGCAGCGGACCGTCGAGTCGCGAAGATTTCCTTCACCGGCAGTAACGCCGTCGGCGTGCAGGTGATGCAACGTGCCGCTGAAACCATCAAGGGTGTAAGCCTGGAATTGGGGGGTAAATCCTCATTGCTGGTATTGGCCGATGCCGACCTCGACCTGGCAGTGGAACTGGCCTGTGGCGGCGGCTTTTTCAACGCCGGGCAAATCTGTTCCGCCACCAGCCGCGTGCTGGTAGCGGACAGCCTCGCGGATGAATTCCTGCAGCGTTTGCAGGCGCGGGCTGAAGGGATTCGTGTGGCGGACCCGTTTGTCGACGATGTGGAAATGGGCGCGTTGATTAACCGGGCGCAGTATCAGCGGGTGCTGGGGCACATTCAACGCGGCGTTCACGATGGCGCGCGGTTGTTGTGTGGCGGTGATCGTCCGGCGGACCTGGCGAAGGGCTATTTCATTCGCCCGACGGTATTCACCGATGTGCCGTTGGACAGTGCCTTGTGGAACGAAGAGATCTTCGGCCCGGTGCTGTGTGTACGCCGTTTTGCCTCCGAGGACGAGGCCATTGCGTTGGCCAACGACAGCGATTTCGGCCTGGTGGCCAGTGTGGTGAGCACCGATGCCGAAACCGCCGACCGCGTGGCCAATGCCTTGCAGGCCGGGCTGGTATGGATCAACGCGCCGCAGGTAATCTTCCCGCAGACGGCGTGGGGCGGTTACAAGCAGAGCAGCATCGGCCGCGAATTGGGCCCGTGGGGGCTGGCGGCGTTTCAGGAGATCAAGCATGTGATTCGCTCCCACTAACGACGAAGGTCCCCTGTGGGAGCGGGCTTGCCCGCGAATGCGGTGGATCAGGCAATGAATCTGTGACTGACACACCGCTTTCGCGAGCAAGCCCACATTTTGATTGGCGGTGCATCAGTCACCTGCAATTTTTAGATAGCCCCAACGACTTTCTGATTTGCCCCCCCTCCCCGTGCGTGGCCTGATTCGCCCTTGTCTATTCAAGGCCCGCCCATGGAAAACGTTCACGCAAAACCCGCCACCGCTGTCTGGCTGATGATCAGCGTTGTACTGGTCGCCCTTAATCTGCGCCCGTCGATGGCCGCCATTGGCCCGCTGTTGTCGTCGATTCGCACGGATGTGCCGTTGAGTTTCAGCAGCGCGGCGTTGCTGACCATGCTGCCGGTCATGGCCATGGGCCTGGCGATGTTCTTTGGCATGGGCCTGGCCAAGCGTTTTGGCGAGCACCGCAGCATTGTGATGTCGCTGGCAGTCATTGGCCTCGCCACGCTCTCACGGCTGTTTCTGGATTCGGCGCTGGAGCTGATCGTCAGCGCAATCGCTGCCGGCGTGGGCATTGCGATGATCCAGGCCGTGATGCCGGCGCTGATCAAATCGCGGTTCAGCGATAACGTTTCGCTGTTCATGGGCCTGTACGTCACCGCCATCATGGGTGGCGCGGCGCTGGCAGCTTCGTTCTCGCCATTCGTGCAAGTGCAGACCGGCAGCTGGCGCATCGGCCTGGCGATCTGGGCCGTGTTGGCGTTGTTGGCCCTGGTGTTCTGGTATGCCCAGCGCTCGGTGCTGCCGCCGTTGACGCACGCCGACGCCGGTGCGCAGGAATCGTTTTTGGGCAATCGCCGGGCCTGGTTGCTGGCGGTCTTTTTTGGTCTTGGTACCGCGTCCTACACCTGTGTACTGGCATGGCTGGCGCCGTATTACGTGGAGCAAGGCTGGAGCGAACAGAACGCCGGTTTGCTGCTGGGGTTCTTGACTGCGATGGAAGTGGTGTCCGGGCTGATTACCCCGGCCATCGCCAACCGCCGCCAGGACAAACGCGGTGTGGTGGCGGTGCTGCTGGTGCTGATCATCGTGGGGTTCTGCGGCCTGATCCTGAGCCCGCAACACGTGAGCCTGTTGTGGCCATGCCTGCTGGGCCTGGGCATTGGCGGCCTGTTTCCGATGAGCCTGATCCTGTCCCTCGACCACCTCGACAACCCTCGCCGCGCCGGCGGCCTGACCGCGTTTGTGCAAGGCATCGGCTATCTGATCGCTGGCCTGTCACCCCTTATCGCCGGGATGATCCGCGACCAATTGGGCAGCTTCGAATGGGCCTGGTGGTCGCTGACTGCGGTGATCGTCGTGATGCTGTTGATCGTCACGCAGTTCAACCCAAAGCATTACGCGCAACATATCCGCTGACGTCGTGTTGCCAACATTTTTTGTCCCAAGCCAAACATAGAAACGACCTACAGCACTTTCTATTGGCACGACCGTTCCGTTAAGCTTTTGCCCTTGTCGCGCGCTGCCTCAGTGCCAAGGCTTACCGGACGGAATGGATGCTAAACAGTAATTTGCTCAGAAAGCTCGATATGCAGGACTTGATGGTGTTTATCGCCGTCTACGACCAGAGCAGCGTTACCGAGGTGTCTGAAACGTTGTTCGTCAGCCAGTCCACCGTGAGCTACAGCCTGAAGAAACTGCGCACCAGTTTTGAAGATGAGCTGTTTATCAACACGCGGGCGGGCATGCGCCCTACGTACAAAGCCACCACCATGTACGAGCATGTGCAGAAGATCCTGGAAAGCATCAACCTGTGCCATGCCGGTGGCCAGGCCTTCGACCCGACGCAGAAGGCCGTGACCTTCAATGTGTGCGCCCCGGAATACTTCGAGCAGTTGATCCTGCCGCGCCTGTTGAAGAACTTCGACCAGGCCGACCTGCCGGTGATCGTCAATGTGCAAAAGCTGGAAACCGAGATCCCCGCCGACGACCTGCGTGAAGGCCGCCTCGATCTGGTGATTTGCTTCGGCCCGCACTTTCACCGCGCCCACAAAGACTTCAAGACCCAGATGCTGCTGGAAGACGACCTGGTGTGCGTGTTCGATAAACGCTCGGCACCGCGCGAGCCGACGTTCAGCCTGCAATCGTTCGTCGAGCGGCGCCACGTGTTCCCCACGCCGTGGACATCCGACACCAACATGATTGACGGCTGGCTTACACGCCAGGCGCACAAGCGCCAGGTCATCGCCCGGGCCAACAGCTACAGCGCGGCCTTGAAGATGATCACCGGCACTGACTTCATCGTTACCCTGCCGCGCCGCGTACAAAAGCTGCTGGCCCCGGCCACGGTGTTCGGCCATTGCGAAGCGCCCAACGGTTTACCGGGGTTCACACTGGACATGCAGTGGAACGAAACCAGTGAGCAGGACCGCGCCAACACATGGTTTCGCGAGCAGGTGGTGAAGGTGTGTGCGGACCAGGGGCTACTGTAACCCTTAGCCGATCGCTACCTTGCTGTAGGAATCGCGATCCATGTCCACCAGTTGGACACTGAGTTGAACCTGCGCATCCGCCGGCCAATCACCCAGGTCCTGCAACGCCGCCAACAGGCTTTGCGACAGCTGCTGCTTGACCTGCGGTGACCGCCCGCTGAGCAGCGACAGCTTCACCGCGATAAAACCGCGCGGGCCGAGGGAAGTGCCGACCTGGAAACTCTCGACCTTCACGGCGCGGCTTTTGATATCGAACTCGGAACCGAACTGCCCGGATGCCATCAGCACGTTGTTGAGCCGCAGAAGCGTCTTCTCGACGGCAAGGCCTGTGAGGTTGGCGGTGTATTCCAGGTGCAGGTGCGGCATGAAAAGCTCCGAATGGTTGTAGGAAAAGAGTCATACGTATAGCACGCAGCCGAACTGATTCGGAGCGCTTTCAATGTGAAACTTCGGTCACGCTGCGCAACGAACGGTTTTCCCAAAACGCTACGATCACCAATACAGCGGTGGTCAGCGCCCCCAGTGCCAAGGCCGAAAACACCTGCGATAACCCCAGCAGCAACAGCACCAGCAACATCAGCAACCCGCCCAGGTGAGAAAACGGCGGCAACGGCCGGTCACTCATCACCCACTTGAACAGCGCACTGCCCAACAGAAACACCCCGGGGCCGGCGATGATCGCCATGACACCCGCCTGGCTGGCATGCCCCGGATGCACCAGCACCAGCTCATCAGCCACTGCACTGACAATGATCCCGGCGACGATCAATACGTGCAGGTAGGTGTAGGCAATTCGTGCCTGGCGACCCGGGTCGGCAGAGCTGGCGATACGGTGATGGGCGCGCTCGGCGCCGCTGTCAAAATAGATCCACCACAGGGCAATGCTGCCCACCACGGCCACCAGAAATGCGCCCAGGCCTTCCATGCTCCAGGGCAACTCCGCGAAGGTGGCGCCGGTCACCAGCAATGATTCGCCCAGGGCGATGATCACAAACAGGCCGCAACGTTCGGCCATGTGGTTGCCTTCCACATTCCAGTCCGCCAGTGTCGAACACCCGAGCCCCGGCACCCAGAAATACACCGACGGCGAGACCAGCTCAATCAACAGCGCCAGCGCCCAGAACGCCAGGCGCTGCTCACCGTCGAACAGCGCGCCAGTGACCCAGAACACCGCGGAACAGAGCATCCACGCCAGGATCCGCTGGAAATTGCGGGTCATGTTGAGTGACTCGCCGCGCACGGCCCACAACGCGAACAGCGTGCGGCCTACTTGCATAAAGACGTAGGCGCCGGCAAACAGCAAACCGCGGTCGGTAAATGCTTTGGGAATCGACGAGGACAACAGCAGGCCGGCCACCATCAAGCCGAACAGGCCGATGCGAATCGGGATTTTCTCCGGATCGAGCCAGTTGGTGACCCATGAGGTGAAGATCCACACCCACCAGACCGCGACCATCATCAACGCCACCTGCACCGCGCCGCCGAGGGTCAGATGGGCCAGCAGCGAATGGGACAGTTGGGTCACGGCAAACACGAACACCAGGTCGAAAAACAGCTCGACCATGCCCACCTTGCCGCTGTCATGGCTGCCGCGTCCGCGCAGCAAGGAACGGGATAGGATCATCGGTGGCTCTCCCTGAAGGGCTTATCTCAAGATTTTGGCGCCAGCACCGGCAGCATGTCCCGCTCGCTCATAAATGCCTCCAGCCTTGAACGCATCCAACGTTCCGCCGGGTCGGTATCGACATGGCTGAGCCAAACCATGGACAAGTCCAGGGTCGGGGTTTCGAATGGAAATGGCTCGCAAAACAGGTGCCCGCCGGCCGCCATGGCCTGGGCCGTGTAGTCCGGCAGGCTGGCGATCATGTCGGTGCCGGCGAGCAACGCCGGCAGCGCACTGTACTGCGGCACGGACAACACCACATGGCGCTTGCGACCAATCTCCGCCAGCCATTCATCGGCAAACCCGGACACGTTGGCTGTGTGGGACACCAGTACATGCGGGCGGGCGCAATATTCGTCGAGGGTCAGCGGTTTGTCCGAGGCGTCGGCCCGCAACAGGCAGGGGCGGATATGCCGCAACAGTTTACGCTTGGCATTTGCCGGCAGGCCGCGTGTCTGGGTGATGCCAACGGTGATATCGCCTGAAGCCAGCAGGTCGGGGATACGCCAGTAATCCACGTGCTGCACCACAAATACCACCAGAGGCGCCTCCTGGCGCAAGGCCCGCAGCAAGGGCGGCAGCAGGCCGAACTCAACGTCATCGGACAGCCCGATGCGGAAGGTCATGGTGCTCTGGGTGGGGTCAAAATCGTGGGTCAGGCTCAAGGCCGACGACAGGGAATCGAGGGCCGGCGACAGGTGCTGGATGATCTCTTCTGCACGGGCAGTGGGCTCCATGCGGTGGCCGACGCGAATAAACAGCGGGTCATTGAACAAGGTGCGCAAACGGTTGAGGGCCGAGCTGATGGTGGGCTGGCCGAGAAACAGCTTCTCTGCCACACGCGTCACATTGCGCTCGAGCATCAGTGCTTCGAAGACCACCATCAGGTTGATGTCGGCCTTGCGTAATTCATTGCGATTCATCGGCGCCCGCCCCTTTCCCCAAGACAAGCCGCAGTTTAGAAAGGCCAGGGGGCTGCGTCTATGTGCACACTGTTCATCGGGTGGCTTTGGCGCTATAAATCAGCGTTTGAAGGTCACAGGAACACGCTCGTGCTGGTCATTCTCGCCTTGGCCATTGTCGTGGCCGGGTACTGCCTCTGGGTTGTCAGGTTTCTCGCACACCCCACGGCGAGGACCTTGCTGCGGGTGTTTATCGGCCTGTGCCTGGCGGCAGTGGTGGCCTATTGGGTACTGGCGCTGGGCTTCCCTGTTTCCGCCCTGGCTTGATAAACCGATGCCTGCCTTTTAACACGCTGACTCTCTGAGCAAGGACTGCTTAACCATGAAATTCGCCTACACCATCATCTATGTGCCGGACGTGGCCGCATCACTGGCATTCTTCGAAAAGACCTTCGGTTTCAGTCGCCGTTTCCTGCATGAATCGGGCACCTATGGCGAATTGGAAACCGGCGACACCACCCTCTCGTTTGCCGCCCATGAATTGGGCGAACTGAATTTCGAGGGCGGGCACATAGCGGCGCATGCCTCTAGAAAGCCTTTGGGAATGGAGGTTGGGTTCGTGACCGAAGATGTGTTCGTCGCCCATGCCAAGGCGCTCATGCATGGCGCAAAGGAGCTGTCGCCGCCCAGCACCAAGCCTTGGGGGCAAGTGGTGTCGTATGTGCGTTGCCCGGATGGCACGTTGGTGGAGTTGTGTACGCCGATTCAAGGCTGAAAATGGAATTAAAGTGGGAGCCGGCTTGCCAGCTCCCACCGTTTGATCATCATTGCCTGGATATTCAGGGTTTCAGCGGGCGCTCCTGATCCCGCTCGGAAAGCTCATGCCCGTCATCTGGATGCTTCCAGGTCTGCGGCTTTTCTTCCTCATGCCGGCGCTCGGGTTGCACGCGCGCCGACTCATCCTGACGCTTCTGTTCGTTAGCCATTGCCACCTCCCATCCGTAAGAATTGGTCACACCTTAAGCATAGAACAGGGTGTGGATTTTTGACGCGACGGACGATTGATAGCCTTGACGCATCAATACATCCAAATTACTCACTTATCATTTCTAAATGTGTCAGCCACTATCCGCGGTCTTAAGCGAAACAAGCACTTTAAAAAGAACGCTGGAGACACAAAACCATGACTAGCCCTTCCCGGCCCGACTCTGCCCGCTCGAAAGTTGGTGCGGTATTCCGCGTTACTTCGGGCAACTTCCTCGAACAGTTCGACTTCTTTCTGTTCGGCTTCTACGCCACCTATATCGCTGCCGCGTTCTTCCCCGCCGCCAATGAGTTTGCGTCATTAATGATGACCTTCGCCGTCTTTGGTGCAGGCTTCCTGATGCGTCCACTGGGCGCGATCATTTTGGGTGCCTATATCGACGACGTGGGTCGCCGCAAAGGGTTGATCGTGACGCTGTCGATCATGGCCAGCGGGACCTTGCTGATCGTGCTGGTGCCGGGTTATCAAACCATCGGTCTGTGGGCACCGTTGCTGGTGTTGCTGGGCCGCTTGCTGCAAGGCTTCTCTGCCGGTGCAGAACTGGGGGGTGTCTCGGTTTACCTCTCCGAAATGGCCACACCCGGGCGCAAAGGCTTCTACACCAGCTGGCAGTCGGGCAGCCAACAGATCTCCATCGTGGTCGCGGCCGCCTTGGGCTATGGCCTGAACGTCTGGATGCAACCGGCCGTGGTGGCCGATTGGGGCTGGCGCATTCCGTTCGCCATCGGCTGCGTGATCATCCCGTTCATCTTCGTGCTGCGCCGTAACCTGCAGGAAACCGAAGAGTTCGCCAATCGCAAGCATCGCCCGACCATGCGCGAAGTGCTGGCGACCCTGGTGAAAAACTGGACCATGGTCATCGGCGGCATGCTGATGGTGGCCATGACCACCACCGCGTTCTACCTGATTACCGTGTATGCGCCGACCTTCGGCAAGACGGTGCTGCAACTGAGCACCTCCGATGCACTGCTGGTGACGTTGCTGGTAGCCGTGTCGAACTTTGTCTGGCTGCCGATCGGCGGCACCCTGAGCGACCGCTTCGGCCGCAAGCCGGTGCTGGTGGCGATGACCGCCCTGACCGTTATCACCGCGTACCCGGCGCTGTCGTTCGTGGTGAACGCGCCAAGCTTCGCGCATATGCTGGAAACCCTGCTGTGGTTCTCGTTCCTGTACGGCATGTACAACGGCGCAATGATTCCGGCCCTGACCGAAATCATGCCGGTGGAAGTGCGCGTGGCGGGCTTCTCCCTGGCCTATAGCCTGGCGACGGCGATCTTCGGTGGGTTCACCCCGGCGATCTCCACCTGGTTCATTCACATCACCGAAGACAAGGCTTCGCCGGCCTACTGGATGATGTTTGCCGCGTTGTGCGCCTTGTGTTCGACCCTCGCGCTGTATCGTCGCGCCAATACCCGTGGGCAGGTGATGCAGGGGGCTGCGTGATGAAGCCGTGGTTCAAAACCCTGACGGCCCTGGCCCTCGGCGCCCTGGCGCTGACGGCACAGGCCGAAGAGCTCAAGGTGATGACCTCCGGTGGTTTCACCGCCGCGTATAAATTGCTGGGCCCGCAATACGCCCAGCAAAGCGGTGACACCCTCGACACTATCCTCGGCCCGTCGATGGGCAAGGCGCCGGAAGCGATTCCCAACCGCCTGGCCCGTGGCGAACATGCCGACGTGGTGATCATGGTCGGTTATGCCCTGGATGACTTGATCAAACAGGGCAAGGTCGACCCTGCGTCCCGCGTCGAACTGGCGGACTCGCGCATCGGCATGGTGGTGAAGGAAGGCGCGGCCAAGCCTGCAATCGGCACCGATGCCGAGTTGAAAGCAGTGCTGAGCAAGGCCAAGTCCGTGGCGTACTCGGACAGCGCCAGCGGTGTGTATGTCGAGAAGGAGCTGTTCAAGAAGCTCGGCATGCCGGCCAAAGGCACGATGATCGAACGCCTCCCGGTTGCCGAACAGGTCGCCAAGGGTGATTACGAGGTGGGCTTGCAGCAGGTGGCGGAATTGTTGCCGGTGCCGGGCGTGACCTACGTCGGCAAGATCCCGGAAGACGTGCAGTCGGTGACGCGCTTTGCCGCGGGCATACCGGTCAACGCCGACCACCCGGCCCAGGCCAAGGCGTTGCTGCATTACCTGGCCTCGCCCGAAGCGCAACCGGTGGTGCAATCCACCGGCCTGGACTCGGTATCACGCTGACCGAAACGGCATCTCCCGCACCAACCGTTCCAACTCCAGCGCCGCTGGCGGCAATGTCCGCCCGCGGCGTTTTATCAGGCCCACATGGCGCATCACCTGCGGCTCGACCAGCGGCACACTCACCAGGATGGGATGGGTGCCCGCCGGCATCGCAATCGACGGTACCATCGCCACCCCCAACCCCGCCTCCACCAGCCCGATCATTGTGGTCACGTGGTGGGTCTCGCAAATACTCGGTTTTTTCACGCGCACGCCACGCAAGGCCTGGTCCAGCAGGAAGCGGTTGCCTGAGGTTTTGTCCACGGTGATGTAGTCGTGCTCATACGCTTCGGCCCAGGTCACGCTCGCGCGCTCGGCCAACGGATGACCACGCCGACAGGCCAGCACATAGCGCTCCTGAAACAGCAGCTCGAACTCCACCTCGTCGGCCAGGCTGCCACTGAAACTCACGCCGAAATCCGCCTCGCCACTTTCCACCGCGTTGCACACCTCACCGGCACTGGCATCCAGCACCCGCAGGCGAATCTTCGGGTACAGCTTGTGGAATTCGGAGATTACGTGGGGCATGAAGTAGTAAGCGGTGGACGGCACACAGGCGATGGTGACGTTACCCATGCGCGTGGACGCCACGTTACTGATGCCCATCAAGGCGGTATCGAGGTCGTCGAGTATGCGCTCCACCTGGGGCAGGAACGCTCGCCCGACCATGGTCAGGCTGACCCGCCGCGTGGTGCGCTCGAACAACTTTACATCGAGGGCGGACTCAAGCTTTTCGATACGCCGGCTGAGAGCCGGTTGCGAGATACGGATGGCCTCGGCGGCACCCCGAAAACTGCCCTTGTCCACCACGGCGCGGAAGGCTTGGAGGTCGTTGAGGTCGAAGTTGATGTTCACGGGAAGGCCAGTGTGGTCGATTTGAGGGGCATTATCGTATGGGCGGGGATGGGGCGCCATGCGTGACGGGGCCGGTTTGTATTAATAACCCTGCTACAAATATGAAGTCATACATATCAGTGGGTTATTCGCTCGCCGGCGCCACACAGTCGGCAAAAAGCGTCAATACTTTCGACCTGACCTACTCAACGGGAGAGAAAGACGCTCATGGAAACCTGCCAGAACCCCCACCCTTTTTGGACCGACGACGAGACGCCATCGAGCGGTATCGGTCAGTTGCTTCTTGCAACACGCCAATGGACCAGTAGGATTGAATCCTACTCAACACCTGCGGACGTCGACATGCGCTCAACCCAGCAAATGAGCATCACCCTGCCACTCGAGATGGCCGCCCTGGTCAAAGCCAAGGTCGCTGCCGGTGAATACGCGACCGAGAGTGAAGTCATACGCGACGGCCTGAGGGTGCTGCTGGCGCGTGACCGCGCGATGGAGGACTGGTTGCGCGACCAGGTGATCCCTGCGGCTGCCGCTCTCACGGCCGACCCTGGCGGGGCACTGTCCGCCGAGCAGGTTCGCGAACACATGACGACAAAACGTCAGCGAAAGAGTACCGAAAAACCGTGAGTCATTCGGTAGCCTTTGCGCCTGAGGCGTTAGCCCAGCTTGACGCCCTCGAAGACTACATCAGCGATACCGAATCCCCAGTGGTAGCGGCACGCTTTGTTGACAACCTCATCAGCTACTGCGAAAGCCTTTGCGTGTTGCCCTTGCGCGGCACCCGCCGTGACGACCTGCTACCCACGTTGCGCATCACCCATTACCGGCATACCACCGCCATCGCATTCAGGGTCGCCGCCGATACTCATGCGGTGTCGATCCTGGGAGTGTTTTACGGTGGCCAGGATTATGCCGCGCGGTTCCAGAGTCACGGCGCACACGCCCCCTCGGGAGACGCGTGAGAATCTCGCCGACGCTGACCGACAGCTTGATCAATAAACAAGGAAGATAAAAATGACTGACACCGGATCCCTGCATCAATTTCTGCGATGGGGGTTAAGTCTGATCGGCTTGATGGGTAGTGCAACCTTGGGCTTTTTCGCCTGGCAAAGCTTCTACCCCGTGAGCGCGGCGGCCGGCTGGAGTGTTCAAACCGTGCACAGCGATGTGCCCAAAGCGGCCTCGCTGATGCCTTTGCCTGACGGCTCGCTGATGGTCAGCCAGGAACTCAACGATGCGAAAGGCAGCATCGTGCGCATCCATCCCGACGGGCAACGCGAAGTGGTGGTCGGCAGCCTGTCCAAACCTGACGGCATGTTCGCAACGCACGGCGGCTGGGTGTTCAGCCAGGAAACCGGCGACGCCCCCGTCAGCTTTCTCAAGGAGGGTGTCGTCACTGAGCTGTTCCGGGGTGAAAACGTTCAAGGCCTGTGGGTCGAGGGTGATGACCTCTACGCCATCGAAGACCGCAAGGACAATGGGCGGCTATTGCGTTATCGCTGGAGCGACCAATCCCTGACCGTCGTGCGCGACCAGTTGCACGAGGGCGAATCCATTACGCGTTGCACCGATGGCCGAATGCTCTACACGGAAAAGAAAAAAGGCGTGGTACGGGAGCTGACCGAAGACGGCAGCGACCCTGTGGTGATGGCGGGCCTGAACAAACCGACGTTTTTGATGTGCGATGAACGCGGGCTGTGGGTCAATGAAGACTCGACGCATCGGGCAAGGTTGCTGCTGATCGACAAACAGGGGCAGCAACAGACGATTCTGTCGTTCTTGAAGGCGCCGCAGTCGATTGTGCGAACGGGGGACGGTACTTATTTACTGGCAGAAGGTGGTCGTAACCGAGTATTGAAACTGGTGAGCACATCGCTGGCGATTGCCAGCGACAGCCTACAGCACTAGCCCAGCCCAAGCCCAAACAATGGCTACTGGCAAGTCCCACCCTTGTGGTGCGACCCAGTGCCACCCACCGGGTGCGTGCCTTTCGGGCACGCCACCGCGAACATCGGGCTAACGGCCAGTACCACCAGCAACCCTACCAACGACAACGTCTTCATAACATCCTCCGTGACGATCACAATGCGTGATGGCACAAGGATATCATACCGCCATTACGCAGTCCTCAGCCGGGGGCTGTTGTCAGAACAACACGCTCTAGTCGCGACGAAATACAGCCATCACGGGTGATGGCTGTACCCTGCGGGTTCACTCATCTTTTTCAAGCCTGTGGCGCGGCAGCAATGGCTTCGGCCAGGTCTTCGTACTCTTCGCAGGTGGTGCTGCACAAGGCTTTGATTTTCACCAATTGCTCTTGTGCCAAGTCGACGCGGCCCTTGATCACGTAGGCCTCACCCAAGTACTCGCGAACCTGGGCGTAGTTGGGGTCGAGCGCGACCGACTTCAGGTAATAACTGATGCCTTCATCGGTACGCCCCAGTTTGCGCGTGGCGTAGCCGCGGTAGTTGAGGGCCTTGGCGGTATTCGGGTTTTGCAGGGTATCAAGCAAGGCCAGCGCCTCGTCATAGCGCCCATCTTTCGCCAGGCGGTAGGCATAGTCGGTACGGTCGGTGTCTGAGGTGGCTTTGCTGGTTTGCAGCACGCATTTTCCGGTCTTGGTGTCCCAGACCTGGCCTTTGGGGCAGTTGGGCTTGGGCGGTGCCGATTCATCACCAGAGGCATAGGCTTGGCCTGCGAGCAAAGCTGCGCCCAGGCAAGCCCCGAATAAAAGTGCAGTGCGGTATCCAACGGCGTGTTCGTGGCGGATCTTCATGGTGGTCATGCTCCGTAACGATAGGGAAGTACAGCAGCAGATAGCACAATGCGCCCTTTCCATCAGCAGGTTAAGCCTCGGGTGACTGCCGGCCCTTGGGCGATTCGCGCCGAGCAGCCGGACGCCATTCACTGAGACGCAAATAATAGAGGCGAGCCCGCCGAGAAAACCGGGACACCCGGCTACGAAAAAGCCCCATAGCTTATTTGGCTACGGGGCTTTTTCAGGTAATGGCGGAGCGTGCCATTCAGTTTCCCCGTTCTTTATTGGCTTGGGAGAGAACCGAGGCAGCAAGGGATTTTGTAGCGTCGCTGTATTTATCGCTTTGAAGCGCCTTCCCGGCTTTCTCCTCCATCTCTGCACTCGTCTGCTTATCGGTACCGCTCTGAGCCAACGCTGAAGCAGCAAGGCTTTTGGCAATGGCTGAGGAATTGGGGTTGCTGAGCGTTTCCGCGGCCAGACTGGCCATGTTATCGGAGGTTCTTTTGGTGTTTTTGCTCATGCTGCATGTCCTTTGCGGTGTGGGATTTTCTACCTGAAAATGCCTCAAAACCAAGATAGGCAGTTACCGTGAGAGCCGCAACGCGCTGTTTGTAGGCAACATTGGAGAAACCGGTACGAAAAGCGCAATCGTCCCGTAGGGCGTCGAATCGATTGCACTGATGGTTATTATCGAAACGATCGCCTGTGTGATTAGCAAAACTAATTCCTATAATCGCCTCCACTTTTCCTGCCCGTGCATCGCTTGATTTCAAGCGACATTCCCCTATGGAACCCAACACCATGCCAAGCGTCAGCCAGGCCTCCAGCGGCCGCCCTGAACATAATCAACAGAGTGTCAAACAGCAGTGGCTGGCGATTCTCTCGGTTGCCGTGGGTGCCTTCGCCCTGGTGACCAGTGAGTTTCTGCCCGTGGGCGTACTCAACGACGTCGCCAGCGACCTCGGCATCAGTGCCGGTCATGCCGGCCTGATGGTCACCCTGCCCGGCATCATGGCCGCCCTCGCCGCGCCTTTGCTGTCGGTGAGCATTGGCGCCATGGACCGGCGTTACCTGCTGATTGGCCTGACGCTGATCATGATCATCGCCAACACGGTCGTGGCCTACGCCAGCGACTTCAACCTGCTGCTGTTCGGCCGCGTGCTGCTGGGTATCAGCATCGGTGGTTTCTGGGCAACGGCCATCGCTCTCAGCGGCCGCCTGGCCCCCAAGGGCGTAGGCGTAGCGAAGGCGACCTCAATCATCATGATGGGGGTGACACTGGCCACGGTACTGGGCGTGCCCGTGGGTACGTGGCTGAGTGGCCTGATGGGCTGGCGCATGACCTTTCTGGTCACCGCAATCGTGGGCGTACCGGTGCTGCTGGCGCAGGTATTCCTGCTACCGCGACTCACCCCGGAAAAGGCTATTCAGATCCGTGATCTGCCAGCCTTGTTTATCAACCCGCAAGCACGGGTCGGCTTGATCGCTGTCTTGCTGATCGGCCTGGCGCACTTTGCTGCATACACCTATGTTGCGCCCTTCTTCAAAAACAGTTCCGGCTTCGACGGCCCGACAATTGGCTCACTGCTACTGCTTTACGGCGTGGCCGGGGTAATGGGCAATGTCTTTGCCGGTTTCGCCGCCAACCGCAGCGTGCGTCACACCCTGTTGCTGGTCGCACTGATGATCGGCACCAGCACCGCCCTGTTCCCCTACTTCGCCACCGGCATGACCGGCGCCGCAATGCTGATCGCACTCTGGGGCTTCGCCTTCGGCGCCTTCCCGGCTTGCGCCAGTATTTGGATGTTTGTCGTCGCCCCCAAGGACGTCGAACGCGGCATGCCACTGTTCGTTGCCTTGTTCCAGGTGATCATCGCTTTGGGGTCGTTCTTCGGCGGCCAAATTGTTGATCAAATGGGTAGCGCGGTGTTGTTGAGCCTGGCGACAGCGTTGGTGGGCTGTGGCTTTGTAACGGTGCTGGTGCTGGGGCGTAATGTGAGCAATAGCTTGGCGGCCCAGCCTGGCTAACCGGACGACAGAAACGAAATAGCCCTATTCAAAGGCAAAGAAAAGCCCGGCACTTCTGCCGGGCTTTTTCCTACCGCTCTAAGCTCGTCGTTTGATTGCGACCTTCGACCACAGGGTAAAGGCGACGGGTGGTGTCCAGCCTGAGTTTGATGCGTGCTCTTGCAGGCACAAGTACCTGTTGCCCTCGTAAGTCACGCCATCCCCCTTGCGATACCGATGGTCCAATTGCCATTCAGGATACTCGGGGTCGGTTACGTCTCCGGCGGTTCTAACGCTCAGGCTCATGCTGGGAAGCGACTCTTTTCCCAAAGAGTCGGTTGCCGTAACAAAGTAACTGTACTGCGTGTTCGGGGTTAGACCCGAGTCTTCCCGCGTCAAGTTCGCCGTCTGACCTATGGGGGTCCCGTTGCGGTACAGCGTGTATGTTTGAATTGGACGAGGGCCCGCTGCGGCCCCCCAACTCAAGGTCACGCGGGTTTCAGTCACGTCCTTATAGGACAAATTGGCGGGAGCCGTTGGCCGGTCGCCGATACCTGTATCACCGTGAATCAACGGGGCATAGCGATTGTAGAACTCCCAATCGTAGGGAACATTGTCCCTGCTGACGCCATTGTCCCAGTTGATCGACCAGGTCATCAGTCCTTTGATGGAATGGCCCGCAGCATCGAGACGTTTAAACGCATTAACCACCGCAGCAGGCTCAATGACATAGCCTGTCGCCGCAGCGTCAATGTTGGTCGGTAAGCCAATGACGAACTTGTCCGCGGGGATGGCGATGTAGTCCCGAGTGCCGGTTACCAGGCTCTCGGTCAGGTAGTAAAGAAAGTCCTCCTTCATCGCATCATTGTTCTGCGCAATCCAGACGCCCTGACTGTTATTGAATTCTTGAACCCAGATCCCATCGCCACCTTGGTTGTAGTATTGAGGCGCAATGAAATCGTAGTAGCCCTCGAGCGCCTGAATGTAATCAACGTACTTGCCGCCCGCCCGGAGATAGGGAAACTCAGGCGCCATACTGATAATAAAATGCTTGCCCTCACCCTTGTAGTGATCCTTGACCAGTTTCAAGGCTGTCGGCAGCACCGTCTTGTTGTCAGCGAAATCAATGGCACTTTGCTCAAGGTCGATATCCAACCCATCGAAGCCGTATGTTTCAACCAAGCGGATGATCTCATTGGCCAGAGGTTGTTCATCCCCTTTGTGCAACTCGATATGAGCGTCGGCACCGCCCAACGAGATCAAGACAGCCCTGCCCTGACTGTTCAGCACGCCCACCTGGCGGCGAAACTCGTCGTCGGAGAGGTTATAGGGTTTGAACGTAGGAATGCCCTGGCCTTTCATAAAAGCCACGGCAACAACGTTGTAGTCCCTGGGTATATCCACCAGTTCTAGATTAGCGAAATGCCCACCTTGATAACCGTCACTGTGGCCCGCTGGCCAATTATGCCAAAAGCCCATCAGGATTTTTTTATTGGCGATGTCAGGCATCAAAGAAGCTGAATCATTTATGGTTGACTTCAGCAATGAAAAATCAATCTTAGACATTGTTCTATTCCTTCAGAACGATACTAGGAGCCGTACATGGCCCGAGATTATTGACACCTCATCTCTTTGATGAATTGGCGCCTCACTCTAGAGTGAGCCCCTAAGGCTAGCGCAAGCTTTTAGATTGTCCATCATAAAAAATAAATTCGACGACAAAAGAAGAAAACACAAGGCGGCGAACGCCGACCGACACACACCTCACCCTTCTCTACCGCCAAGCACACGGGCGAAACAGTAGTGTATGACGATTAGCAACCGATAACCTTTCGGATACCCACCTAAAAATATCAGGCTAAGCGCTTTAGCAAGAAGCATGGACAGCGTGAAAATATAGACTAAGGTGAGATACGCCTAGTGAAACACGCACTTACATTCTGATTGAGCACTAACAGTCAGGACACTTGCGCAGCGCAGGGCACATATTTTTTGCAAGGAGGCGCACAAGTATGAGTACCCCAACAGGCAACTCGAGTTTTATTACAATAACGGAAGACAACAAGACATTTTCAACCTTACAGAAAGGCTTCAATCTCCGTTGGCCGCCAAGTCCCGGAACGGGAGCGAAACGAATCTACGTGTGCAAAACACCAGAAGAAGTACTGGACGCTGCGAATGAAGCCCTCTCACAAGGCTTTCGGATCACCGTAAGGAGCGGAGCACATTGCTATGAAGGCTTCGTGTCGAACCAATTAAACAACGAAAATCTAGCCATTATTGACGTGGGCGAACTTAAAGGTTTTTCTCATGATACGGATGGCAATATTCAACCGCTCTATAAACATGACAGTCATACCCCCACCCATTACCAATACGCTGCTTTCACAGGTAGCCAGAACTGGGATGGTTATGTGGCAATGTACAAACAGAGTGGCAAGACGATACCTGGCGGTTCGTGTTACTCCGTGGGGCTCGGAGGCCACATCAGCGGCGGTGGCTACGGTTTACTGTCGCGCCTTCAGGGGTTGACGGTCGACTGGGTAACCGGCGTGGACATCCTGATTCCGGACCCCGCCAATAGCGGCAGATCGTTAGTCCCCATCCATGTCACCCCCCATTCAAATCTCAAGCTGCATCGAGAACTTTTCAAGGCTTGCTGCGGAGCCGGTGGCGGAAATTTCGGCATCATTATTCGTTACTACTTCAACGACCTGCCCGAGGCGCCACAAAAAGCTTATTGGACAACGCTCTCCTGGGACTGGTCTGACTTTGACAACATTAGTTTTAGAACATTTTTGCGTGGCTATCACGACTGGTTCGCCAAAAACGATTCAGATGCAACCTCGCCTATTTTATCAAAAGCCAACGGTGGTCTATTCAGCCTGCTGAAACTGAATCACATCGACGCCAACCCCAAAATCATTCTTGCCATCCAATACACGGGATGCGATGGCCTGGTGGGCGATCACGAGCGAGATGCTCCCTTTAACGATTTCCTCTCGGCTATAAACAGTGCCGCACCGGGGCACGGCAAGTTCTACGACGGTTTCGTATTACCCAACATCGCGCCAAGACCGCATAGCATGGCTGGCAGAGCTATCAGCCAAGCGTCGCCTGGATTGCTCATGGATTGGTTCTATATCACCCAGATGATTAATGGGTCAGGAAACAATCAAAGAGGAAAATATAAGTCCGCCTACCAAGTGGATAACTTTACCGACGAAGAATGCGATGCTTTTTATAATAATCTGAGCACCCCTTCCCAACATGGGACATTCAGCCAATCCCTTGTCCAAATTGACTCTTATGGTGGGAGAATCAATAGCCTGGGCCAAGGAAACACGGCTGTTCCACAGCGTAAGTCAATATTAAAGTCTCAATATCAAACCTACTGGACTGACCCCGCTCAAGACAATATTCAACTCGCATGGATCAATAAAATCTACGAAGACGTCCACGCCAGTCAACCCAATCAGCGACCGGGCGTCGAGGGGCGATATGAAGGCTGCTATATCAACTATCCGGATGTCGACATGCTAGTGGTAAACGGCAGGCCTGATGACAGTTGGCTGGAACTTTACTATGGAGACTCGGGATTGGTAGATGAGTTGATTTCCCTGAAAAACCAGGTAGACCCTAACAACCTTTTCAGGCACCAGATGTCGATACCGCTAACAAGAGACAGTCAAAGGCGATGAAGGCTGCCGACAGGCATAAGCGCCAGATAAGCAGCCCCTTCTGCAGGCCCACTCCAACAGGGCTGCGCTCCCAGAGAACGACTGAAATGCGGCTTACGCAAGAAAACAGGGAGGCAGGAGTGGTAGAAACAAGTACGAACATCTGAAAACAAAAAAGCCCCGTCGCTTATTCAGCGACGGGGCTTTTTCTATGTAATGGCGGAGAGATAGGGATTCGAACCCTAGGTACCGGTGAAGGTACAACGGATTTCGAATCCGTCCCATTCGGCCACTCTGGCATCTCTCCAACGGCGCGCATCATAACAGTGTGTTTCGCGGAAGCAAACCCCAAAAGCGATTTTTTTCCGTTCTATCAGATGCTTGCGTCGATTAAAGCGGTACGCCGAGGCGCTTGGCGACTTCTTCGTAGGCTTCGATAACGTCACCGAGGCCCTGGCGGAAGCGGTCTTTGTCCATCTTCTTCTTGGTGTCTTTGTCCCACAGACGGCAGCCGTCCGGGCTGAATTCGTCGCCCAGGACGATGGAGCCGTCGTGGAACACGCCGAATTCCAGTTTGAAGTCGACCAGCAGCAGGCCTGCGTCGTCGAACAGCTTGCTCAGCACGTCGTTGACCTTGAGGGACAACTCCTTCATGCGTGCCAGCTGCTCGGCGGTGCCCCAGCCAAACGCCACGACGTGGGATTCGTTGATGAACGGGTCGCCCTTGGCGTCGTCCTTCAGGAACAGCTCGAAGGTGTAAGGGTTGAGCTTGAGGCCCTCTTCCACGCCCAGGCGCTTGACCAGGCTGCCGGCGGCGTAGTTACGCACGACGCATTCGACCGGGATCATGTCCAGCTTCTTCACCAGGCACTCGTTGTCGCCCAGCAGTTTGTCGAATTGGGTCGGAATGCCGGCCGCTTCGAGTTTCTGCATGATGAAGGCGTTGAACTTGTTGTTCACCATGCCTTTGCGATCAAGTTGTTCGATGCGCTTGCCGTCGAACGCCGAGGTGTCGTTACGAAACAGCAGGATCAGGCGGTTGGCGTCGTCGGTCTTGTACACCGACTTGGCTTTGCCGCGGTAGAGTTCTTCACGTTTTTCCATGATGGGCTCCGCTTGCTAAATGGTGGGCTAGGCGATGTGTCGCCAGTCGAGCCCTGAATCTTGATCGGCCAGTTGCAGCCAGTCCGGGTCGCACCCGAGGGTGTCGACAAAACATTGCCGGGCCAGCTGCGGCAGGTTGTTCTTGCTGCTCAGGTGGGCCAGGACCAGGTGTTGCAAGTCTTGCCAGCCCAACTCATACACCAGGTACGCCGCCTGGTGGTTGTTCAAATGTCCCAGCTCGCCGCCCACCCGTTGCTTGAGAAAGTACGGGTAATGACCACGTGCCAGCAGGTCTCGGCAGTGGTTGGACTCGATCATCAATGCATCCAAGTCACGGTAACCGTCCAGTACCTTTGAGCAGTAGGAACCCAGGTCGGTGAGCACGCCGAAACGCCGCTCACCGTCACTGAATACGTATTGCGTCGGCTCCTGGGCGTCGTGCGCTACGGCAACCACATTGATGCTCAACGCACCAATCTGCAGCGTCTCGCCACCGGCCAGGAAACCTGCGGGTTCTATGGGTTTGCGCATCCCGCGCAAGGTGCCGCGACTCAGGTACACCGGAAGATTGTAGCGCCGAGACAGCAAACCCACGCCATGCACGTGGTCGGCATGTTCGTGGGTCACCAGAATCGCGCTCAGCTGCGCAGGGTTTACCCCCAGGCGCAGCAGGCGCCGCTCGGTTTCCCGCAGGGAGAAACCACAATCCACCAGCACGTACGTGTCGTCATGAGCGACCAGCGTGCCGTTCCCTTGGCTACCGCTGCCGAGAACGGCAAAGCGCATCGGATCAGCCCAGGTTGTCCTGAATCACGCCCAACACTTTGCGTGCTGTTTCAGCAGGCGCAACGGTGTTGATGTTCTTCTCGACAGTGACTTGCACGCTCTCGCCAACCTTGCTCAGACGAACCTGGTAACGCTCGGCGCGGGTTTCGATCTCTTCCTTGGTCGGCTTGCTGCCGAACAACTTGCCGAAGAAGCCTGGCTCGTCGTCTTTCTTCTCGGCCTTTTCAGCCACGTTGATGTAGTACAGGCCCAGGCTGCGGTTGATGTCTTCAACGCGCCAAGGACCTTGCTCCAACGCACGGCCAACACTGGCCCAGGCGCGGTCGAGGTCTTCACCCAGGGTCAGCACCACGTTGCCGCTGCCGTCTTCGGTGAGGCTGACGCGGTTAGGCGTGTCGAAGTTACCGGCGGCGAGCAGGGAGACTGAACCACCCTTCTCGGAGATACGGCTCATGCTGGCCAGCATCTCGTCGACCAGCGCGGCGTCAACGCCCATGTTGACCGAACGCGGGGTGAAATCGACGTTGGCAGTGCTGCCGGCAGGACGCTCGGCGCTGACCACGTAGACTTCACTGGTATTGCGTTGCACGCCTGGCTCGATACGCACACGCACACGGGCTTCGCTGTCGGCGGCTACACCACCGGCCTGCAGGCGCTTGGCCATGTTGGCGGACAGTTCGCTGCCGTGCTGCCACGCCGTGGTGAACTCACCGGTCTGCGGACGCTGCTGATCAATGCGGAAACCGTTGTCCTGGAAAAACTGCACCGCCACCGGCCAGACTTCGGCAGGTGGGCGCTGAGCGATGATCCAGCGGTTGTCGCCGCTCTTCTGCAGGCTGTAGTCACTGGCGTCAGCCACGGCCGAGATCGGCTGTGGACGCGGCACCACGTACTCACCCTTGGCGGTGTCGTCGGCGACGTTGCGCGGGATCGGCAGCAACGGGTCAAGGCGCTTGGCGACATTGACGTCGGGCGGCAGTTGCATCGGTTTGGTTGCTTGTGCTTCCAGGTAATCGCTACCGCGGTCACGGAAGTAGCCATCCGGGCCCCAAATCCAACCGCAGCCGCTGGTGCTGGAGATAATCAAGGCAAGTGCGGAAAGTCCGGCCAATCGCTTCATGCGTAGTGCTTCCTCAATTAAACCAGGACGCCGGACTGGCGCAGGGCCTGTCGCAGCGGTTCGTGACAGGCTTCGCTGAGCCGGGTGAGCGGCAGACGGATACCGTCCGGCATCAAGCCCATCTCAAACAGCGCCCATTTCACGGGAATAGGGTTGGATTCGATAAAGAGTGTCTTGTTGAGCGGCATCAGTTGCTCGTGGATCGCACGCGCTTTCACGGCGTCACCGGCGATGGCAGCGGCGCACATGTCGCTCATGGCACGCGGGGCAACGTTGGCGGTCACCGAGATGTTGCCTTTGCCACCCAGCAGGATCAGTTCGACCGCCGTGGCGTCGTCACCGGAATACACCAGGAAGTCGCTGCTCACGCCGGCCAGGATGTCCTTGGCGCGTTGCAGGTCGCCGGTGGCTTCCTTGATACCGATGATGTTCGGTACGGTGGACAGGCGAATCACGGTCTCGGCCTTCATGTCGCAGGCAGTGCGGCCGGGCACGTTGTAAAGGATCTGCGGGATATCAACGGCTTCGGCAATGGTGCGGAAGTGCTGGTACAGGCCTTCCTGGGTCGGCTTGTTGTAGTACGGGGTCACCAGCAGGCAAGCATCGGCGCCGGCTTTCTTGGCGTTTTTGGTCAGCTCGATCGCTTCACGCGTCGAGTTGGCGCCCGTACCGGCGATCACGGCGATACGACCCGCGACGCGCTTGACCACGAATTCGATCACCTGAATGTGTTCTTCCACATCAAGGGTGGCCGATTCACCTGTGGTGCCGACCGCCACAATGGCGTTGGTGCCCTCTTGCAGGTGGAAGTCCACCAGTTTGCCCAGGCTATCCCAGTCGAGATGACCTTGTGCATCCATGGGTGTGACCAGTGCCACCATACTGCCCGCAATCATGCAACCGCTCCTGCCGGAAAAAGAGAGCCGTAATGGTACTGGCGCCAAGATGCTTGTACAAGCGAAGTACCGCCTGAGGATGCGTTCTGGATCAACTAAACGACGGGCAATGCCATCATTGAGCCGAAGCGTTGCTTGAAGCACGCTGAAATCAGACCGATCACGCAATGAAAACGCCACCTCCTATCCCTTGGCGACGCTTTTCGCTACCCTTCATGCTTTGATCGATACAGCCCTCACCGTATCGACCGCTCATCGTTTTAGGAAGGCTGCATGTCCACCCCCACAGTTCGCGAACAATTCCTTGTTATCAGTGCCCTCGGCGCCAACCCCATGGAGCTGACCAACGTCCTGTGCCGCGCCAGCCATGAAAACCGCTGCGCCGTTGTGACCTCCCGCCTGACCCGCCATGGCGAGTGCAGTGCGTTGGTGCTGCAGATTTCCGGCACCTGGGATGCCCTGGCGCGTCTGGAAACCGGCCTGCCGGGCTTGGCGAAGAAGCACGACTTCACGGTCAACGTGGTGCGCAGTGCGGCGTTGGAAAACCGCCCACAAGCCCTGCCTTATGTAGCGTACGTCAGCTCGGCCTACCGCTCGGACATCGTCAACGAGCTGTGCCAGTTCTTCATCGACCATAACGTCGAGCTGGAAAACCTGACCTGCGACACTTACCAGGCGCCACAAACCGGCGGCACCATGCTCAACGCAACGTTCACCGTGACCTTGCCGGCCGGCGTGCAGATCAGCTGGCTGCGCGACCAGTTCCTGGATTTCGCCGATGCCCTGAACCTCGATGCGCTGATCGAGCCGTGGCGCCCACAAAACCCAATGTAAGGAAGAACTCATGCCGGTAGCCATCGACAAACCCGTGGCCGATTTCGAAGCCCAGGCCACCAGCGGCCAGACCTTCAGCCTCGCTGCACTCAAGGGCAAGCAGGTGGTGATCTACTTCTATCCGAAGGACAGCACCCCGGGCTGCACCACTGAAGGCCAGGGTTTCCGTGACCAGTACGCGGCGTTCAAGGCCGCCAACACCGAAGTGTTTGGCGTGTCGCGTGACAGCGTGAAATCCCACGAGAACTTCAAGAGCAAGCAGGCGTTTCCCTTTGAGCTGATCAGTGACAAGGACGAAGCGGTTTGCCAGTTGTTTGATGTGGTCAAGCTGAAGAAGCTGTATGGCAAGGAATACCTGGGGGTTGATCGCAGCACTTTCCTGATCGACAAGGAGGGCGTGCTGCGTCAGGAATGGCGCGGCGTGAAAGTGCCGGGCCATGTGGACGCCGTTTTGGCGGCGGCACAGGCCCTGGACAAGGCCTGACGCGTGAGGGGCGAACACTGGGTGTTCGCCCCAACCGTTACAACAAAGGCGCAACCACCGGTTCTTTTCGTGGCCAGGCATCCAGCACGGCTTTGAACAACGTCGCCAGGGGAATCGCGAAGAATACGCCCCAGAATCCCCACAACCCACCAAACAACAACACTGCACAGATGATCGCCACCGGGTGCAGGTTGACGGCCTCGGAAAACAGCAGCGGTACCAGTACGTTGCAATCCAGGGTCTGGATAATGCCGTACACCGCCATCAGGTAGATGAACTGGTCACTCCAGCCCCACTGAAACAATGCGATCAACATCACCGGCACCGTCACCACCACCGCGCCGACATACGGCACCACCACCGACACGCCCACCAGCAACGCCAGCAGCGCCGCATAGTTCAGCCCGAGCGCGACAAATGCGATGTAGGTGACGCCTCCACAGATAACAATCTCAATCACTTTGCCGCGAATGTAGTTGGCGATCTGCCGGTTCATCTCTTCGGCCACGCGGGTAATGAGCGCGCGTTCACGCGGCAGGTAACCGCTGACCCAGCGGCCGATCATTGCGCGGTCCTTGAGGAAGAAAAACACCAGGATCGGTACCAGCACCAGGTAGATCATGATGTTGACCAGCAGCGGCAGGCTGGACAGGGAAAACGTCAGCGCCCACTGCCCGAATTTTCCGATCTCGCCACGCGCCACTTCGATGGCTTGCAGCACTTGCTCATCCGACACCAGGTGCGGGTAGCGTTCCGGCAACAACAGCAAGAGTGACTGCCACTTGGCGAGCATCCCCGGCAACTCGTTGAACAGGGTGATCAACTGATGCCACAGCAATGGCAAGACCACCACGATAAACACCACCAGCAACCCCATGAACAAGGCGAACACCAGGCCCACCGCAACGCCGCCCGGCAAGCGCAACCGCTCCAGGGTAGTGACCAGGCCCTGCATCAGGTAAGCCAGCACCATCCCTGCCAGCACTGGCGCGAGCATGCCGCCCAAGGTGAGCACGGCCGTGAAGGCCAGGAACAGCAGGACCGCCAGCACGACAGCTTCTTCGTCGGAGAAGTAGCGCTGAATCCAGTCTCGTAACACTTTGAACATCAATCAACCTCGGGTGAAGGGGCAAACGGCTCAGGCCTTGCGCAACCAGTAACGGTACACACCGGCGGCGTCTTCTTCGTGCAATAGAGTATGCCCGGCCAACCTCGCGAAGGTCCGGAAATCGCGCTGGGAGCCAGCGTCTGTGGCGATGACCTTAAGCACTGCACCGCTGGCCAACCGATTGAGTTCCAACTTGGCTTTGAGCAAAGGCAACGGGCAATTGAGGCCACTGGCATCGAGTTCGGCATCAAAGGCTACAGCGTCGGTCATGGTTTACTCCGGACAGGCGATTGGGGTGCTTAGAATATCTGGTCCGAAGCTCAGTGTCCGGCTACAGTAAGCTCTTTGTCGAAAGGCTCTGTGCATGACTTTTTTGCGCCCTACCCTGCTGACGCTGGCCTGCCTGCTGGCCTCTCCGGGCTTCGCTGACGACCTGCCGTCACTTGGCGACGCCAGTTCTGCCATTGTCTCTCCGCAACAGGAATTCCAACTGGGCCGTGCCTGGCTTGCCTACCTGCGGGGCCAGGTCTCGCAGCTCAATGATCCACAACTCAAGGATTACGTTGAAACCAGCGTGTACAAGCTGGTGGAAACCAGCCAGGTCAATGACCGACGCCTGGAATTCATCCTGATCAACAGCCCGCAACTCAACGCCTTTGCTGCGCCAGGCGGGATTGTCGGGGTCAACGGCGGCCTGTTCCTCAATGCCCAGACCGAAGGTGAATATGCCTCGGTGCTCGCCCACGAATTGGCTCACTTGTCCCAACGCCACTTTGCCCGTGGCGTGGAAGCTCAGTCGCGCATGCAGCTACCGATGATGGCGGCTTTGCTCGGCGGGATTATCGCTGCCGCAGCGGGTGCGGGCGATGCGGGGATTGCCGCGATTGCCGGCAGCCAGGCGGCGGCCATCCAGGAGCAGCGCCGGTTCTCCCGCCAGAACGAGCAGGAAGCTGACCGTATCGGCATTCTCAACCTGGAAAAAGCCGGTTACGACCCGCGCTCCATGCCCACCATGTTTGAACGCCTGATGCGCCAATACCGTTTCGACGCCAAGCCGCCGGAATTCCTGCTGACGCACCCGGTGACCGAATCGCGGATCGCCGACACCCGCAACCGCGCCGAGCAAGCCAAACCCGGCGGCACGGAAGACAGTTTGCGCTATCAGCTGATTCGCGCACGGGTGCAGTTGCAATACGAAGACACCCCGGGCCTCGCCGCCAAGCGCTTCCAGGCGCAGCTGGACGAGAACCCGAAAAACGACGTGGCGCGTTATGGCCTGGCAATAGCCCAGATCAAAGGCACTCAGTACAAAGAGGCACGGGAAAGCTTGCAGCCATTGCTGGCCAAGGCGCCCAACGACATCACCTACAACCTGGCGCAGATCGAGTTGGATATGGCCAATAACCGCTTGCCCGATGCCCAGCAACGCACTGATCGGATGCTCACCCAGTACCCCGGCAACTATCCGCTGAATCAGGTGCGGGTGGACTTGCTGATCAAGCAGAACCGTATCGCCGATGCGGAAAAGGCCTTGGACGGGCTACTCAAATCACGTCCGGATGATCCGGATGTGTGGTACCAGGTTGCCGAGACACGTGGCCTGTCCGGCAACATCATCGGCCTGCATCAGGCCCGCGCCGAGTACTTTGCATTGGTGGGTGACTTCAAGCAGGCCATTCAACAACTGGACTTCGCCAAGCGCCGCGCCGGCAGCAACTTCCCACTGTCCTCACGAATAGATGCCCGCCAGCGTGAGTTGATCGAGCAAGAACGCTTGGTAAAAGGGATGATGAGCTAAACTCATCGCCCACAAAAAAGCCCCGCCTTCGTTAACCGAAGACGGGGCTTTTTGTTGGGATGCAGGCTGGCGAGTTACTCGGTCAGCTTGAAGGTGATGAAGCTTGCACGCCCCTGACGCAGTACGCGCATCGACACCGAGCGATTCTTCGGCAACGCCTTGGCAATGTCGGCGAACTCCTTGGTGGAGTTGATCGCCTGGTTATTCAAGTGGGTAATCACGTCGCCCGGTTGCAGGCCGATCAAGGCGGCTGGGCCGTCCTGAACTTCCTTGATCACAACACCGCTCTTGAGGTCGAAGCTCTTCTTCTGCTCCTCGCTCAGCTCAACCACGGCAATGCCAAGGCGATTGCTGCTGCGCTCGGCGCCCGGTTTGGCGTTGCCCAGAGCATCCAGGGTTGCGCCCTCTTCCGGGATCGCGCCAACGGTCAGTTCAACGGTCTGGCGCTTGCCATCACGAATCACTTCCAGCTTGGCTTTGCTGCCCGCTTTCAGGGCACCGACCAGATGCGGCAAGTCGGCCGACATGATGATCGGCTGACCATTCATGCTCAGGATCACGTCGCCCACTTGCAGACCGCCTTTGGCAGCCGGGCCGTCGTCCTGGATTTGCGCGACCAGCGCACCGGCCGGTTTGTCGAGGCCGAACGATTCAGCCAAGTCTTTGTTCACTTCCTGGATCACTACGCCCAACCAGCCACGGCTGACCTTGCCACCGGCTTTGAGCTGGTTGGAAACGTCCATGGCCACATCGATCGGAATGGCAAAGGACACGCCCATGAAGCCACCGGAGCGGGTGTAAATCTGCGAGTTGATCCCGACCACTTCGCCCGCCAGGTTGAACAGCGGACCACCGGAGTTACCCGGGTTGATCGGCACGTCGGTCTGGATGAACGGCACGTAGTTTTCGTTAGGCAGGCTACGACCGATTGCACTGACAATGCCCTGGGTAACGGTATGGTCGAAACCAAACGGAGAGCCGATAGCGACCACCCACTGCCCGGCTTTCAGATCCTGGGATTTGCCCAGTTTCAGCACCGGCAGGTCTTTACCATCGATTTTCAGCAAGGCTACGTCAGAACGCGGGTCAGTACCGACCAGCTTGGCTTTCAGCTCACTGCGATCAGCCAGGCGAACGAGGATCTCGTCAGCGTCGGCAATGACATGGTTGTTGGTGAGGATATAGCCATCAGGCGAAATGATAAAACCCGAGCCCAGGGACTGAGCTTCACGCTGGCCACCGCCACCGCCACCACGCGGGGAACGCTGTTGCGGCATGCCACGCTCGAAGAACTCGCGCAGCATTGGCGGCAAGCCTTCAAGGTCCGGCATCTGCTGGTTCGAGACTTTGCGCTCCGGCAGTTTCTGCGTGGTGCTGATGTTCACCACGGCAGGCGAAGCCTGCTCCACCAGTTGGGTGAAATCAGGCAGCTCGGCCGCTTGCGCGGACACGGCCTGACCCAGCACCAGCACCGTGGCGACTATGGATAGGTAAGACTTCAAACGTGGTATCGACATACAGCTCCCGTTACGACGAGCAGGGTTGAGCGACAGGGTTCAAGAAACGCCGAAAACTGCGACCGGCTTCCTTGTTCCGCGAACAAAATAAGGTCAGGACCTACAGGCCCTGACCTATAAAAAACATGTGGATTTTTTGCAAGTGAAAATACTGATCCAGAGATTTCATGCTCACAGCTCCCAACCAAGCATCGGCTCACATTGAAAGATCAGGATGAACATAAGATTAACGATTCACGGCTTGGCGGCGGTCTTTTCGCCGCGCACCGACAGCGCGATACGCTCAGCGGTGCCGATAGGGATTTCTCCGACAACCGTCACCATGACTTCGCCATCTACGGTGTTCAGGCGGCGAGACACGGCAACAGTCGGACCGAGCTGGGTGCGTGTTTCGCTCACACTCGCACCATCGGTCGATTCAAGAAACACTGAAAAGCGCGCCAGCCCGTCGCCATACATCAGGCTGTCGACGGTGGTTTTGGTCTGGGTATCTTTTCGCGAGATGCTGTTGGTGAGCTGGAAGCCAGGGGGCAACCAGTCCAAGTGCCATGCCTGGGTGGCGGGTACTTCGGGCGCTTTACCGTTCGAAACCGCTACAGCCGTGCACTCGCCACTGGGCTGCAAGTCGCGATCCGTTAGTGCTGGCGACGTGTTCAGCCGCGTGAACTGAAAGCGCTCCAACAACTGGCCCTGATCATTGAGCAACAAAGATTTAAGCGGCAGCCCGGTGTCACGATCCAGGTGCAACTCGAAGCCATAACGGTATTGATCGCGTGGAGTGATCGACACAATCACCGCATTACGACCAGCCACACGAGATTTGCCAATGACGGCCAGTTCGTAGAATTGGGTGAGTTTTAGCGGGTCGAGTGCGCGCGAAGGCGCGTCAGGCGAATTGCCAAGGCCGGCAACCAATGTGCCACTGACACATTGAGTTCTTCCATTTACCCGCACCAGTTCCTGGGCAGAACCATCGAGCTGCAACAGCCGCTCACGGACTTGACCGTCCTGGACACGATGCCAGATGTCATGGGTAGAAAAACTGCCGTTACGCTCGTAGACGAACGTACCTGCAAAGCTTTGCTGCTGCTCTGCACGCCCAAGTCGAGTCAGCCAGTCTTGGGCTTCGTCGGCATGGGCGGATAGTGCAAAACAACCACTGAGCAAAAGCGTAAGGAGCGGTATGGCGCGCATAGGGCCCCTTAGCGGTTTAGCGGTTTTCCAGGCTTGCTGCACGAGCGTATGGCAGAGCGCTTTCAGTGCCTTTCAGTGCCGATTCCTGTGCGTGTTGGCGCAGGTAGCCTGGAAGACGCTGGTCCTGCCAGCCGGATTGCCCTTGAAGTACACCATTGGCCATGGGACCAGTGGTATCAGAGCTTTCCTTGTAGCCGGCCAGTACCGCTGGGCCTTTGACTTGCGGACCGGCCATGACCGGTTGCTGAGTCTGCTGGGCCAGTTCGGCACCGGCGATTTCGTCCTGGTTGTACAGGCGAACACCGGCCAACACGGCAACAGTCACCGAGGCAGCAACTGCCAGGCGACCCAGGCTACGCCAAGGGCCACGAGCAGCTTTTGCCGGAACGGCTTCATCAGCCAGCGCGGCAGAAACGGCCGCAGCAATATCCAGACGAGGGATTAGAAGATCCTTGTGCATCACCGCCCGAGCGACTTGGTAACGAGACCAGGTATCACGGGTTTCGGCATCATCAAATGCATTGAGCACTCGACGAAGTTCCAGTTCATCCGCTTCGTTATCCATCACTGCGGACAGCGATTCCTGCAGGGCATCACGACTCATGGCGGTTCCTCTCTTGGCTGTCGCCGCTGTCTTTAGTTTTCCTGCAACAACGGTTGCAAGGCTTTATCGATGGCTTCCCGGGCCCGGAAAATCCGTGACCTTACAGTCCCCACCGGACACTGCATGACGCTCGCAATGTCTTCGTAACTCAGACCATCGAATTCGCGTAAAGTTAACGCCGTACGCAAATCTTCTGGCAGTTGCTGAATTGTGCGATGAACGGTGCCTTCGATCTCGTCGCGCAGCAACGCACGCTCCGGCGACTCGAGATCTTTGAGGCCGTGATCACCATCGTAAAATTCTGCATCTTCTGAACTTACATCGCTATCAGGTGGGCGGCGCCCGCGAGACACCAGATAGTTCTTCGCCGTGTTAATGGCGATACGGTATAGCCACGTGTAAAACGCACTATCACCGCGGAAATTGCCAAGTGCACGGTACGCCTTGATAAAGGCTTCCTGTGCAACGTCCTGCGCTTCATGGGTGTCGTGCACAAACCGCACGATCAACCCGAGAATTTTGTGCTGGTATTTCAGCACTAGCAGATCAAATGCGCGCTTGTCGCCGCGTTGAACGCGCTCGACCAGCTGCTGATCCTCTTCCTGGGTTAGCATGAACACTCCTCGTTGTACTTGAAGGAGGCTTGCATAACTAAACGATCAGGCTTGCAAACATAGACTAGGACTTTTCGCAAAAGTTCTCCCCCTCCAAGCAAGTTTCCGGCATGCACTGATTTGGCACACACGAAAAACGCAGCGCGGGCTAGGCCGGCTGCGCGAATAATCTTGTCGCCGGTCTTCTGACGCGTCCAATGCTCCCGACGGGCCAATAAACTCAACGTTTTCCCAGCTTTCGGGCAACCTGCTATTGAGTCGGGGCTTATGCAAAAAGTTCCCACCTCAATAACCAGTCAGTCAGCCCCTCGCCGTGCACCGTAATTTCACATTGCCACGAATGCCCGGCTATTGTGCCGCTCCCCCCCTCTATATACTAGTGGCCCGTGTGACCCTTTGATTCGCCGATCCAGGCGTCCTATTTGCGCCAACCCCTGTGGATCGCTTTTTGCGGAATCCTTCAAATGAGCCAACAGTTTCAACACGATGTTCTGGTGATTGGCAGCGGCGCGGCCGGCTTGAGCCTGGCACTGACCCTGCCCGGCCACCTGCGCATTGCCGTCCTGAGCAAGGGTGATCTGGCCAACGGCTCGACATTTTGGGCCCAAGGCGGTGTAGCGGCGGTACTGGACGACACCGATACAGTGCAATCCCACGTCGAGGACACCCTCAACGCCGGCGGCGGCCTGTGCAACGAAGACGCCGTGCGCTTCACCGTCGAGCACAGCCGCGAAGCCATCCAATGGCTGATCGATCAGGGCGTGCCGTTCACCCGCGACGAACACGCTGGCAGTGACGACGGCGGCTTCGAGTTTCACCTGACCCGTGAAGGCGGCCACAGCCATCGCCGCATCATCCACGCCGCCGACGCCACCGGCGCGGCGATCTTCAAGACCCTGCTCGACCAAGCCCGCCAACGCCCCAACATCGAATTGCTGGAGCAGCGTGTCGCCGTCGACCTGATCACGGAAAAACGCCTGGGCCTGGACGGCGAACGCTGCCTCGGCGCCTACGTACTCAATCGTGCCAGCGGTGAAGTCGACACCTACGGCGCACGCTTCACCATTCTCGCCTCGGGCGGCGCGGCCAAGGTCTACCTCTATACCAGCAACCCCGATGGCGCCTGCGGTGATGGCATCGCCATGGCCTGGCGTTCGGGCTGCCGGGTGGCCAATCTGGAATTCAATCAGTTCCACCCCACCTGCCTGTATCACCCGCAAGCCAAGAGTTTCCTGATCACCGAAGCCCTGCGCGGTGAAGGCGCACATCTGAAACTGCCGAATGGTGAGCGCTTCATGCAGCGCTTCGACCCACGCGCAGAATTAGCACCACGGGATATCGTCGCCCGCGCCATCGACCACGAAATGAAGCGCCTGGGCATCGACTGCGTCTACCTCGATATCAGCCACAAGCCCGAAGCCTTCATCAAGACTCACTTCCCCACCGTCTACGAGCGCTGCCTGGCGTTCAACATCGATATCACCAAAGGCCCGATCCCCGTGGTGCCAGCCGCGCACTACACCTGCGGCGGCGTGATGGTCGACCAGCATGGCCGCACCGACGTACCCGGCCTGTATGCGATTGGCGAAACCAGCTTTACCGGCCTGCATGGCGCCAACCGCATGGCGAGCAACTCACTGCTCGAATGTTTTGTCTACGCCCGCTCTGCGGCAGCCGATATCCTCGAGCAACTGCCACGCATCCCCGTGCCCGCTGCCTTGCCGCGCTGGGACGCCAGCCAGGTGACCGACTCGGACGAAGACGTGATCATCGCCCACAACTGGGACGAACTGCGCCGTTTCATGTGGGACTACGTCGGCATTGTACGTACCAACAAGCGCCTGCAACGCGCTCAACACCGCGTGCGGTTGCTGCTGGATGAGATTGACGAGTTCTACAGCAACTATAAGGTCAGCCGCGACTTGATTGAGTTGCGCAACCTGGCCCAAGTCGCCGAACTGATGATCCGCTCAGCCATGGAGCGCAAGGAAAGTCGCGGCCTGCATTACACCCTCGACTACCCGCAGATGCTGCCTGAGGCCCGCGACACTATTCTGGTGCCAACCACCTACGGCGGCTGAACTTCAAGCGTACCCGCAGGCGCCGATGCACATCGGCGGCCTGCGAATCCATCGGCACACAGATCGAGCGCACCCGCCATTCGCCCTGCACCCGGTAGCGCAGCACCACGATCAGCGGCAATGCCAGGCTATCTGGGCGTAGCTGAACACTGTGCCAGCCTCGCTCATGGCTGAACAACTGCCAGCCATCTTCGTCGCGGCGCAGGCCACGAATCGACGAACGGTGGGTCAGCAGGATATGACGCGGTAGGACCCACGCAGCGTGAGCCAGGCACAACAAAATGCCAACGCTGGAGAAAGGTAAGTCAACAACAAGCAAGGCACCCAGCGCGAACACCTGGGCAAGCAGATACGCCGCCAGCAACAGCCGAGAGGCCTGCCAGCGGCATTCGAAGCGATTACTTGGGCTGGACACGGTCCAGAATCTTACGAACCATGCGCTGCAGCTCCGGATCTTCAGATTCGGCGCGTTCCATGAACCAGCCGAACATGTCCTGGTCTTCGCAAGTCAGCAGCCGCTCGTAGAGTTCGCGATCCACCTGATTGAGCGTCTTGTACACCTCTCTGGTGAAAGGCACCAACAACACATCCAACTCCAGCATGCCGCGACGGCTGTGCCAGTAGAGGCGATTGATTTCTACTTCTTCGACCATGGAGCGCTCCTCAAATAGGGCCCAAGTATACAGCCCCGACGGCAGCGGACCAGTCGGCTTTGGTCGCCTCATACGGAAACTATCCATTTACCGAACGCCCCTCTATGATGCACACATGACTTTTTGACCTGCGATGACCCATGGCCGACTCTGCTTTTTTCTGCGCCCTGCACCACGAAGGCGTTCTCGCCGTCCGCGGCTCCGACGCTGCCAAGTTCCTGCAAGGGCAACTGACCTGCAACCTCAACTACCTGAGCGACACCCAGGCCAGCCTGGGCGCGCGCTGCACGCAAAAAGGCCGCATGCAGTCGAGTTTTCGCATCCTCCTGCAAGGTGATGGCGTGCTCATGGCCATGGCCACCGAACTGCTCGAACCGCAACTGGCCGATCTGAAAAAATACGCAGTGTTCTCCAAATCCAAGCTCACCGACGAAAGCGCCGCCTGGGTACGTTTCGGCCTGTCGAATGCGGACCAGGCCCTGGCCAGTCTCGGCCTTGAGCTGCCAGCCGAAACCGACAGCGTCGCCCGCACAGACACACTGATCGCCATTCGCGTCTCACCCGCCCGCGCTGAACTCTGGGTGCCGGCCGAGCAAGCGGAAACCGTACGCAATCAATTGGCCAGCCAACTGCAACACGCTGACTTGAATGAATGGCTGCTGGGCCAGATCCGCGCAGGCATCGGCCAGGTCATGCCGCAAACCCGCGAACTGTTCATCCCGCAGATGCTCAACCTGCAGGCCGTCGGCGGCGTCAGCTTCAAGAAAGGCTGCTACACCGGTCAGGAAATCGTCGCGCGCATGCAGTATTTGGGCAAGCTCAAGCGTCGCCTCTACCGCTTGAGCCTCAATGCGGCCGAACTGCCCGAGCCAGGCACTGCGCTGTTCTCGCCCAACCACAACAGCGCGATCGGGGAAGTCGTGATCGCGGCAAAAGCTGATCAATCGATTGAACTTCTGGCCGTGCTGCAAGCCGAAGCAGCCGAGAGCGGCGATGTGCACTTAGGCACCCTGGAAGGACCCGGTTTGCACCTGCTCGACGTGCCTTACCAACTGGATCGCGATAAAGAGATCCAGCGTTAATCGCCGTACCTTTTTTGCAACACCCTAGAGAGCATGAATGAACAAGCTGGCGGAAAAAGTCCAACAGGCTTTGGTGATGGCCATCGACAACGATGACCTGGTTCTGCCGACATTACCGGAAGTGGCCCTGAAAATTCGTCAGGCCGCCGAAGACCCGGAGATCAGCATCAGCCACTTGAGCAAAGTGATCGGTCGCGATACCGCCCTGTCGGCGCGCCTGATCAAAGTGGTCAACAGCCCGCTGCTGCGCGCGACCCAGGAAGTCACCGACCTGCACACCGCCATCACCCGGCTGGGCACCAACTACAGCAGCAACCTGGCCATCGGCCTGGTGATGGAACAAATCTTCCACGCCCGCTCCGAAGTCGTTGAGCTGAAAATGCGCGAAGTGTGGCGCCGTAGCCTGGAAGTGGCCGGTGTGAGTTATGTCTTGTGCCGCAGCCACAGCCATCTCAAACCGGACCAGGCGGCCCTCGGCGGGCTGGTGCATCAGATTGGCGTGCTGCCCATTCTCACGTACGCCGAAGATCATTACGAACTGCTCGCCGACCCTGTCAGCCTCAACCACGTCATCGAGAGCATCCACCCGTTGCTTGGGGACAAACTGCTCGGTGGCTGGGACTTCCCGGAGATGCTGGCGAAGCTGCCCGGGCAATACCTGGACCTGGAGCGCGACTCCGCGAGCCTGGACTACATCGATCTGGTGCAGGTCGCCGTGCTGTATTGCCACCGAGGCACCGATCATCCGCTGGCGAATGTGCCCGTTTCCAGCCTGCCGGCGATCAAAAAGTTGCGGCTCGACCCCTACAGCGAGGCCCTGCGTGCCGAGTTGGATGAAGCGCGCTCGATGTTTTACTGATCAACCCGCGATAAAACTCACCCGCACCTTCAATCCCGCCAACTCACCATCATGCAGGCTGATCTGCGCCAGGTGCGCGCGGCAGATCTCCCCGACAATCGCCAACCCCAAACCAGAACCCATGCCCTGCTGGCTGCGGCGATAAAAACGCTCAAATACCCGGTCCCGCTCATCCAGCGGGATACCTGGGCCATCATCTTCGACTTCCAGAATGGCTGGCGCCGAAACCCGCAGGATCACATTGCCGCCCGAGGGTGTGTGGGCCAGCGCGTTGTCGACCAGGTTGCTCAGTAACTCATTCAACAAGGTCGGCTCACCGCGCAACCACACGGGCTCATCCGCCTCCAACGCCAGGGCGACGCCGCGCGCATGGGCCAACGGTGCCATGGCCATACCCAGCTCCCGCGCCAGCTGGCTGAGGTCGAGCAATTGCGCGCCACCTTCGGCAATCGCCCGCGCGCCATTTTCGATGCGCGCCAGCGATAACAATTGGTTGGCCAGGTGAGTCAAACGGTCGGTGCCTTGGGCGGCGGTTTCCAGCGTACTGCGCCATGTCGCCGGAGCGTCGCTGCGCAGGCCCAGCTCCAGCCGGGCCTTGAGCGCCGCCAGCGGGGTGCGCAGTTCGTGGGCGGCGTCGGCGATAAACTGCGCCTGCCGCTCAAACTGGCCGCGCAAACGCTCGGTGAAGTGGTTGAGGGAACGCACCAGAGGGCCGAACTCGTGTTGCACCTCCACCAGCGGCAACGGCCGCAAGTCGTCAGGCTGACGCTCTTCCACTGCCGTACGCAGACGCTCCAACGGCCGCAGCGCCGCACTCACGGCATACCACACCAGCAGCAACGCGCCGACGGCCAACATCCCCAAACGCAATAACGTGTCGGCCAACAGGCTGCGGGCCATGCTCTCGCGCGCCTCATCGGTTTCCGCGACACGAATTTCCGCCATGCCATTCATGTTCGGCTCGGAGACCGCTTTGAGCAGGCTGACCACGCGTACATGCTGGCCCTGGTACATGGCGTTATAGAAACGCGCCAACGCCGGGTAGTCGTCGGTGCGCGGCGTGCCGGGCGGCGGGCCCGGGAGGTTTTCGTAGCCCGAAATCAGCTTCTGATTGATGTCATTGACCTGATAATAAATGCGCCCGGCGCTGTCGTAGGCGAAGGTGTCCAGCGCCACATAAGGCACATTCGCGCTCAGGGTGCCGTCCACTTGGGTCAACCCGGCGGCGATGGTACGCGCCGAGGCCAGCAAGGTGCGGTCATAGGCGGTGTCGGCGGCTTCGCGCCCATTCCAGTAGGCACTCATGCCGCTGGCCAGCATCAACACCACCAGCAACAGCGCCAGGTTCCACAGCAGGCGCCAGCGCAGGCTGCTGGGCTTATGCATCGCGCGCTTCCAGCAAATAGCCGAGGCCGCGGAACGTCACAATGGCGATGGGCTGGCCATCGAGCTTCTTGCGCAGGCGGTGCACATAGATTTCGATGGCGTCGGGGCTGGCTTCTTCATCCAGGCCGAAGACCTGAGAGGCCAGTTGCTCTTTGCTCATCACGCGGCCGGGCCGGGCGATCAGCGCTTCAAGCACCGCCTGCTCGCGGGAAGTAAATGTCATCAGTTCGCCGCCAACCGTGAAGCGTCGGGTATCCAGGTCGTAGACCAGCACGCCGCACGCCTGTTGGCGCTCCCCGCCCAACACACTGCGGCGCAACAGTGCCTTGACCCGTGCTTCCAGCTCGGTCAGTTCAAAGGGCTTGGCGAGATAATCATCGGCACCCAGGTTCAGGCCATGCACGCGGTCTTTCACATCACTGCGCGCCGTGAGCATCAGCACGGGCAGATTTTTCCCACGCGCCCGCAAACGCGCCAACACCTCAAAACCATCCATGCGCGGCAGCCCTACATCGAGAATCACCACCGCGTATTCCTCGCTGCTCAAGGCCAGGTCCGCGGCCACCCCATCGTGCAACACGTCGACGGTCAAACCCGTGCTCTTGAGCGCCTGGGCAACACTTTCGGCGAGTTGCAAATGGTCTTCAACCAAGAGGACACGCATGGTTTTTCACCTCATTCGGGCATGGTCGACGCCACGCTTTGGCGGGCAGTTTACAGGCGCCGCCTGCCCTGTGAAGCCCGAAAACATTGAAAGACAGCTGAAAGGTTAGTGAAAGCTTCGCCCTTTAGCATCCAGCCACGGTGGGTAATGCCCGCCGAGCTACCTGATCCGTAGCGCCAGAAAAACGCCTCGAAGCGTTTTCGCCAAAATAAGAACAATAACGGAGTGCACAACGATGCTGTCGACACAGCCCCAGGCTTGCCCGCCTGTTCGTTTTTCTCGCCTTGCCCACACCGCCCTTGCCAGTGCCACTGCCCTTGCCGGCTTCTCGCCGCTGAGCCAGGCTGCCTTCTTCGAAGACAGCAGCGGCACCCTGGAAACCCGCAACATGTACTTCAACCGCGACTTTCGCGACGGTACGAGTGCGCAGCAATCCAAGCGCGATGAATGGGCCCAGGGCTTCATGCTTAACCTGCAATCGGGCTACACCGACGGCACCGTCGGCTTCGGCGTGGATGCATTGGGCATGCTCGGCGTCAAGCTCGACTCCAGCCCCGACCGCACCGGCTCTGGCTTGCTGCCCACCGACAATGGTCGGGCTGTCGACGAATACTCCAAACTCGGCCTGACCGGCAAAGTGAAAATCTCCGCCACCGAGCTCAAAATCGGCGCGCTGATCCCCGAACTGCCGATCCTCAAGCCCAATGACGGGCGCATTCTGCCGCAGACCTTCAACGGCGGATTGCTCACGTCCAAAGAATTCAAGAACCTGGTGTTTACCGGTGGCCGCCTGGACAAAGCCAAGGACCGCGACTCCACCGACTACGAAGACATCGCCCTCAACAACAAGAACAGCCGCTTCGTCAGCGGCGCCACCGGCAAGCACTTCAACTTCGGTGGCGTGGACTACAAATTCGCCGACAAGATCACCGGCAGCTACCACTTCGCCCAACTCGACGACGTCTACCGCCAGCACTTCCTCGGCCTGGTGGCCTCACGCCCGATGGGCCCTGGCACCTTCGGCGCCGACCTGCGCCTGGCCATCAGCGATGACACCGGCAGCGCCCGTGGCGGCAAGATCGACAACAAATCCGTCAACGGCCTGTTCAGCTATGCCCTCAACGGCCACAAGCTCAGCGCCGGCTACCAGCACATGTCTGGCGATAGCGCCTTTCCCTACGTGGATGGGAGCGATCCGTACCTTGTCAACTTCGTGCAGATCAACGACTTTGCCGGCGCCGAAGAACGCTCCTGGCAAGCGCGCTACGACTACGATTTCGCCAAGCTCGGGATTCCCGGCCTGAGTTTCATGAGCCGTTACCTGTCGGGTGACAACATCAAGCTCAGGAACGGTGAGACCGGCAAAGAGTGGGAACGCAACAGCGAGATCCGCTACATCGTGCAAAGCGGCACATTCAAGGATGTCGCCCTGCGCCTGCGTAACGCCACGTACCGTTCCAACTATTCGGCCCGTGATGCGGATGAAGTACGCGTGCTGGTGAGTTATAGCCTCGCACTTTGGTAAGTAGCCTCTAATAACAACAAAGACGGAGATAAAAATGACCTATTCACTGCGTAAATTGGCCCTCGCCGCCGGCTGCATGCTGTTCGCCGGCCAACTGCTGGCCACCGACGAACCCAAACGCCCGGAGTGCATCGCCCCGGCCTCGCCCGGCGGTGGTTTTGACCTGACCTGCAAACTGGCGCAAAGCGCGCTGGTCAACGAGAAGTTGCTGAGCAAGCCGATGCGCGTCACCTACATGCCCGGCGGCGTGGGCGCGGTGGCCTATAACGCGGTGGTAGCACAGCGCCCGGCGGATGCGGGCACGCTGGTGGCCTGGTCCAGCGGTTCACTGTTGAACCTGGCCCAAGGCAAATTCGGTCGTTTCGATGAAAGCGCCGTGCGTTGGTTGGCGGCGGTGGGCACCAGTTACGGTGCCATTGCCGTCAAAAGCGATTCGCCCTACAAGACCCTCGACGATCTCGTAAAAGCCTTGAAGAAAGATCCAGGCAGCGTAGTGATCGGTTCCGGTGGCACCGTCGGCAGCCAGGACTGGATGCAAACCGCACTGATTGCCAAGGCCGCCGGGATCAACCCGCGTGAACTGCGCTATGTGGCCCTCGAAGGCGGCGGCGAAATCGCCACCGCCCTGCTCGGTGGCCATATCCAGGTGGGCAGTACCGACATTTCCGACTCCATGCCGCACATCCTCAGCGGCGACATGCGCCTGCTCGCCGTGTTCGCCGAAGAGCGCCTGGACGAGCCGGAAATGAAGAATATTCCTACCGCCAAAGAGCAAGGCTACGACATCGTCTGGCCGGTAGTTCGCGGCTTCTACCTCGGGCCAAAAGTCAGCGACGCCGACTACGCCTGGTGGAAAGACGCGTTCGACAAACTGCTGGCCTCCGAAGACTTCGCCAAGCTGCGTGACCAGCGCGAGCTGTTCCCGTTCGCCCTGACCGGCCCGGAGCTGGACACCTACGTGAAGAAACAGGTGGCTGACTACAAAGTGCTGGCCAAAGAGTTCGGCCTGATCCAGTAAACGCCCCTCCGTGGGAGCGGGCTTGCCCGCGAAAGACTTCAACGATGACGCGTGCTGCCTGGATACACGCGGCGTCCTTGCGTTCTTCGTGAGCAAGCTTGCGCCTACAAGAGTCTCCAAGGAGTTTCCTATGCTCTTACAACGCATTTTCGCCTCGGTGATGCTGCTGGCCTGCGCCGGTCTCGCGCTGATGGCCTGGCCGTATCAGGCGGCATTTTCCTACGAGCCGGTCGGGCCTCGTGCCTACCCACTGCTGATGCTCGGGCTGATGAGCCTGGGCCTGATCTACATGCTGTTTCGCCCACAACCGACCAAGCACACCGAGGAAGAACCTGCCCTGGACCGCGACACGCTGGTCAAGATCGGTATCTGCGTCACGTTGTTGATCGTGTTTGCCGCGACCTTCGAGTCCCTGGGTTTCATCCTCAGCAGCATGCTCATCGGCATCCCGATGGCGCGCCTGTATGGCGGCCGCTGGTTGCCGAGCGTGGTGATCGTCACCTTGATGGCTATCGGCCTTTACCTGCTGTTCGATAAAGCCATGGATGTACCGCTGCCCCTCGGCCTGCTTGAAGTTCTGGAGAACTGATATGGATACGTTCAGCTATTTGGGCCAGGGCTTTGGCGTTGCACTGACCCCTTATAACCTGGTGACCGCCCTGTGCGGCACCTTGATCGGCACCGTGGTCGGCCTGCTGCCGGGCCTGGGCCCGATCAACGGCGTGGCCTTGTTGATCCCCATCGCGTTCGCCCTGGGCCTGCCGCCGGAATCGGCGTTGATCCTGCTGGCAGCGGTGTACCTGGGCTGCGAGTACGGCGGCCGTATCAGTTCGATCCTGTTGAACATCCCTGGCGAAGCCTCCACCGTGATGACCACCCTCGACGGCTACCCGATGGCCCGCAAAGGCCTGGCCGGTGTAGCGCTGTCGTTGTCGGCATGGAGTTCATTCATCGGCGCGTTCATCGCCACCTGCGGCATGGTGCTATTTGCGCCTTTGTTGGCCAAATGGGCGATTGCCTTCGGCCCGGCGGAATATTTCGTACTGATGGTCTTCGCGATTGTCTGCCTCGGCGGCATGGCCGGTGACAAACCGCTGAAGACATTTGTTGCAGCGCTGATCGGCCTGTTCCTCTCGGCCGTCGGTATCGACGCCAACAGCGGCGTGTACCGCTTTACCGGCGACAACATCCACCTCACCGACGGCATTCAATTTGTGGTGTTGGTGCTGGGCCTGTTCTCCATCAGCGAGATTCTTTTGCTGCTGGAAAAAACCCACCGTGGCCAGGAAGCGGTGAAGGCCACCGGGCGGATGATGTTCAACCTGAAGGAAGCTTCCTCGGTGTTCGTGGTTAACATCCGCTGCGGCCTGCTGGGCTTCATCATGGGCGTATTGCCAGGTGCCGGTGCAACACTGGCGTCAGCAGTTGCCTACATGACCGAGAAACGCCTGGCCGGTGCCAGCGGCAAATTCGGCCAGGGTGACATGCGCGGCCTCGCTGCGCCGGAAACCGCGATCGGCGCTTCCGCGTGCGGCGCGCTGGTGCCGATGCTGACCCTGGGCGTGCCAGGTTCGGGCACCACGGCGGTGATGATCGGCGCCCTGTCGCTGTACAACATCACCCCCGGCCCACTGCTGTTCCAACAACAGCCGGACATCGTCTGGGGCCTGATCGCGTCGTTGTTTGTCGCCAACATCATGCTGGTGATCCTCAACATCCCGATGATCCGCATCTTCACGCGCATCCTCGCCGTGCCGAACTGGGCGCTGGTGCCAGTGATCGCCATCATCACTGCAATCGGTGTGTACGCGGTTCACGCCACCACCTTCGACCTGTTCCTGATGGTCGGCATCGGCATCTTCGGCTACCTCCTGCGCAAGCTGGACTTCCCGCTGTCGCCGGTGCTGCTGGGCTTTATCCTCGGTGGCCTGATGGAGCAGAACCTGCGCCGCGCACTGTCGATCTCCAACGGTGCGCTGGACATCCTCTGGTCAAGCCCGATCACCTTCGGGGTGTGGGTGCTGACCGTGCTGATGCTGGCCTTCCCGCTGGTGCGTATCTACCGTAAACGTGCCCTGCAGCGTCGTGCCCTGGCCGATGTCTGAGGTCACCTTTAAACAATGGTGGGCAACACCGCTGGTCGGCCTGGCCGGCGGTTACCTGGCCAGCCTCGTCGGCTGGCCTTTGCCGTATATGGTCGGCTCGTTGCTGGCGATCATTCTGGTGCGCTGCCTGACGCCGTGGCAGTTGGCGGAGATTCCCGGCGGGCGCAAATGCGGCCAATGGGTGGTGGGCATCGGCATCGGCCTGCACTTCACCCCGGTGGTGATCGAGCAGGTGATGAGCCACTTCGGCCTGATTTTCTTCGGCGCGCTGATCACCAGCGTGTCGAGCATCGTCGGCGTGTGGTTGATGCGCCGCAGCGGTGAAGACCGCGCCACTGCGTTTTTCTCCAGCATGCCGGGCGGCTCCGGGGAGATGGTCAACCTCGGCGCACGCAACGGCGCGGTGCTCAGCCGTGTCGCGGCCGGGCAGAGTTTGCGCGTGCTGGTGGTGGTGCTGTGTGTGCCGGCGATTTTCAAGTATTTGCTGGAAGGCGGTGCGCCGCAGTTTCATCCGGCGCCCGTGAGCTGGACGTGGCTGGCGCTGCTGTTTCCGCTTGGCGCATTGGTGGCCTGGGGCTGGCAGCGTTTGCGCCAGCCCAACCCGTGGTTGTTCGGGCCGCTGCTGGTCAGCGCGACTGCCAGTGTTGTCTGGGACTTGCATATCGGCTTGCCCGACGGCGGCAGCCAGATCGGTCAATGGCTGATCGGCAGCGGTTTGGGCTGCCACTTCAACCGTCAATTCTTTCGTCGGGCACCGTCGTTCATGGCCCGTACGCTGGTAGGTACGGCGTTGACCATGGCGCTGGCGACATTGGCGGCAGTGGGCTTGAGCGCCCTGACGCAGTTGGACTTGCGCTCACTGACGCTGGGCATGATGCCGGGCGGCATTGCCGAAATGAGCCTCACCGCCGAGACCTTGCAACTGTCGGTGCCTTTGGTAACGGCAATGCAGGTCATGCGCTTGTTGTTTGTGCTGTTTCTGGCGGAGCCGCTGTTCCGGCACTGGAACCGCCAGCCGGAATAAGTTTAAAGCCTTCACTGAATTCCAAGGTGGGAGCTGGCTTGCCTGCGATGCAGGCACCTCGATGTTTCAGTCAGACCGAGGGGATGCCATCGCAGGCAAGCCAGCTCCCACATTGGACGGTGTTGAACCTTAGAGTGGCGGCAACCGCCACTCAATCGGCGCCTCACCATTCTGCTCAAGAAACTTGTTGGTCCGGCTGAAATGCCCGCACCCCAGAAACCCGCGATACGCCGAAAGCGGCGACGGATGCACCGACGTCAGCACCAGGTGTTTGGTCGCATCCACCAGCTTTTGTTTGCCCTGCGCGTGGGCGCCCCACAACAGGAACACCAGGTGCGGCTGATGCTCACTGACCACTTCGATAACTCGGTCGGTAAAGAACTGCCAGCCTTTACCCGCATGCGCGTTGGCAGTGGCGCGCTCCACGGTCATGGTGGTGTTGAGCATCAGCACGCCCTGATCGGCCCAGCTTTGCAGGCAACCGTGGTTGGGAATGTCGATGTTCAGGTCGCGCTTGAGCTCTTTGTAAATATTCACCAGGGACGGCGGCGTCGGCACACCCGGTTGCACCGAAAAACACAGACCATGGGCCTGGCCAGGACCGTGGTACGGGTCTTGGCCGAGGATCACCACCTTGACCTTGTCCAGCGGCGTGGAGTTAAGCGCATTGAAAATCAGCGGGCCCGGCGGGTAAATTTCTTTGCCGGCGGCATGCTCCTGGCGCAGGAATTCGCGCAGTTCGGCCATGTAGGGCTTGTCGAACTCATCCCGCAGGGCGTGTTTCCAGCTGGGTTCGAGTTTGATACGGTCGCCTTCGGTCATGGTGTGTTCATCGTGTAAAAAAGAATGGGCGAACCCTAGGAAAGCCGACCCCGCTTGTCAATTGATCTGATACACAACCGGCACTTTCCGTTGAAGCGATCATACTGAATCTTCACTTTCTCGATTGAGGTCACGATGAACCTGCACTTCGAAGAGCTGACCGGCAGCGACGGTGCCCGCCTCGGCATCGCCAGCCTGGACGCTGAAAAGTCCCTCAATGCGCTCTCCTTGCCCATGATCCTGGCCTTGAGCGATCGCCTGGATGCCTGGGCCAAAGACCCGAATATCGTCTGCGTGCTGCTACGCGGCAATGGGCCAAAAGCCTTTTGCGCCGGCGGTGAAGTCCGCAGCCTGGCCGAGGCCTGCCGTGAACTCCCCGGCGAAGTGCCTGCCCTGGCCGCGCAGTTCTTCGCTGCCGAATACCGCCTCGACTATCGCCTGCATACCTACCCAAAACCACTGATTTGCTGGGGCCACGGCTATGTGTTGGGCGGTGGCATGGGCCTGCTGCAAAGCGCGTCGGTGCGTATCGTCACACCGAGCAGCCGCCTGGCCATGCCCGAGATCAGCATCGGCCTGTACCCGGATGTCGGGGCCAGTTGGTTCCTGTCGCGGCTGCCGGGCAAACTCGGTTTATTCCTTGGCCTCACCGGTGCGCACATCAATGGTCGTGATGCGCTGGACCTGGGCCTGGCTGACCGTTTCCTGCGCGATGACCAGCAAGAAGAATTGATCGAAGGCCTGCTGCAACTGAACTGGCAGGAACAAACCGCCATGCAGCTCAACAGCCTGCTCAAGGCGCTGGCCCAGGAAGCCGTCAGCCAGCAACCCGAGGCGCAATGGTTACCACGCCGTGCGCAAATCGATGAATGGCTCGATGTGGGTGATGTGCAGAGTGCCTGGCGAGCCTTGAGCCCGTTGCGCGAACATGCCGACCCACTCTTCAGCCGCGCCGGCAAGACACTCAGTGAAGGTTGCCCGCTGACTGCGCACCTGGTGTGGGAACAGATCCAGCGGGCTCGGCACCTGTCTTTGGCCCAAGTGTTCCAGATGGAATACACCCTGAGTCTCAATTGCTGCCGTTACCCGGAGTTCAGCGAAGGCGTGCGGGCGCGTTTGATCGACAAGGACCAGCAGCCCCATTGGCATTGGCCCGATATCAACACAGTCCCGGACGCCGTAGTCCAGGCGCACTTTACCAAGGCGTGGGAGGGCAGAAACCCACTGGCCGACTTATCAGACTACTGACAGGTGATCAGTGCAGCCGCCTGACCGTGAATGAACAATTGTCCGGCTGGCTGTCCTGGCAGATGTAGACGTCCTGATTCAACGGATCAGTGGTGAGTTGCCAATGCAAAGTGGCCGTGAGTGACATGGTGTCGAGCTTCCCCGGCGTGTCATACCGCAAAGCCATCATCTGGCCGTTGCCCATGCGGTATAGGCACTTGTCCAGGTGGCCGTTTTCCCGCTCCTGCCCTTTGCCCGGCGTGAAGAGTGCGCCAATGAAACGATCGGCAAAATCATCCACGTCGACCTTGGGGCTTTGCCAGAGTGACTGTCCGCTGGAGGCTTGGAAATAACCGTCCGCATATTTGACCGATGAGGGATACGGACAGCCCTGCTCTGCCTTGAGCGGTGTAATCCCGGCTGCCGTAAAAAAGACTGCACACACTAATTGTTTGATCATGAGGCGCTGGTTCCATTAGCCCACTGGTTCCCTGGACACGCACAACGGCGCTCCCACAGTGAACTGCATCTGAAACACTGACGATAGCTGTTAAAACTGACAGTACCGATAAACCGCAGCGCAAAAAAAGCGGCGCTTGATGCGCCGCCTCACGTCCAGACCTGCTACCGGTGGCCGCCGCGCCCCCCTCCATGATCAGATCCACGACCTCGGCCACCATTGCCCCAGTGACCGCCTCCCCAGCCCTGGTTCGGGTACGGCCGGTAAGCAGGCCTTGGGTAATAACGCGGCGCTGGCTGGTAGTAACGTGGCGGCGCGTAGTAACTGCGTCCATACGAGTAGGTGGGGCCACCGTAGTAATAGGCCGGCGCCGGTGCGGTATAGACCTCCGAGCGATAGTAAGTGGCGCCGCCATCGTAATAAGGCACACACGCAGAAAGGGTCAGGCCGAATAAAGCGCTAAGCAGCAGTCGTCGATACATGGCGGCCTCCTGGACCGCGGGAGAGCACCTCCAGCGACGCTGGAGGGCGGCATTCATCTTTCACTGAATGACGAAACATCTGACATCAAAAACCGAATCTGGTGCGTTTCTGTAACAACTTGGTACATCTGCGCTGCAGCCAGGTGTCGTCCGGCTCGCCAACCCCCTGGGACTGACCTTTTCCAGAAACCGGGTTTCTGTCAGCACTGCCGCATCCACGCTGAATGGCCTGGCGAGCAAGTTCCAGCGGTAATCGCCTCATTACTGTGCGCCGGCGCACCGACCTGACGCACAACCCTTCGCGCGCAAGCCCCACGGTGCCCATGCCCGGCTGAAAAGCCGGGCGCTTGCCTCACTTGGCACGACTCTCGCTTTACCTCCCTCGTGCAGGATTTATTACAGGTTCGCGGCACCACAATTTGCAATGGCTGACTAGGGTTCCGGCTCGCTGATCGCGAGTGGCTGGTCCGAGAGTTGGCGACCTCCAGTTGAGGTTACACGGCGGGATAAAAGCCCGGGAGACAAGCCACCGTTCACGGTGCCGCGTTGCTCCTGCTCGCCCTTGATCAACTGGAGAAGCCCCATGCCCTCAATCCGTTTACCCGCCCTGCTCGCCGCCGCCTTTGCCGCCTTGATGAGCGTTCACACCCAAGCCGCCCCCAAAGACCACTTCAGTGTGTGCTGGACCATCTACGCCGGTTGGATGCCGTGGGAGTACGCCGGCAGCCAAGGCATCCTCGACAAGTGGGCCAAGAAGTACGGCATCAAGATCGACATGGTGCAGCTCAATGACTATGTCGAATCCATCAACCAGTACACCGCCGGCCAGTTCGACGGCTGCACCATGACCAACATGGACGCCCTGACCATTCCTGCCGCCGGAGGCGTGGACAGCACCGCGCTGGTGGTCAGCGACTTCTCCAACGGCAACGATGGCGTGGTGATCAAGGGCACCGGCAAGACCGTGGCGGACCTCAAGGGCATGAACGTCAACCTGGTGGAACTCTCGGTGTCCCACTACCTGCTGGCCCGCGCCCTGGAGTCGGCCGATCTCACCGAAAAAGACTTGAAAGTAGTCAACACCTCCGACGCCGATATCGCCGCGGCCTTCAACACCGACCAGGTGCAAGCCGTCACCACCTGGAACCCGATGCTCTCTGAGATCAAGGCCAAACCGGGCGTCACCGAAGTGTTCGACTCCAGCAAAGTGCCCGGCGAAATCATGGACATGATGGTGGTCAACACCCAGACCCTCAAAGACAACCCCAAGCTGGGCAAAGCGTTGACCGGCGCCTGGTTCGAAGTGGTTGCGCTGATGAACGCCAAAAACGCTGCCAGCACCGACGCGCTGGAGCACATGGCCAAAGCCTCGGGTACCGACCTCAAGGGTTTCCAGTCGCAACTGGACACCACCAAGCTGTTCGCCACGCCCAAGGAAGCCCTGGCCTTCGCCACCAGCGCGCAGTTGCCCGCCACCATGCGCAAGGTCGCCGAGTTCTCGTTTGAACACGGCCTGCTCGGCGAAGGTGCCAAGGACACCAGCGTCGTGGGCATGAGCTTCGCCAACGGCGTGACCAGCGGCGACAAAACCAACCTCAAGCTGCAGTTCGACCCCCGCTACGTGCAGATGGCCGCCGACGGCACGCTGTAAGAGGACCCGGCCATGCGCCTGATCAACCGTCACCCGGAACGCTCCAGCCGCCTGTTGTTGGTGATGCTGCCGTTCGCCCTGCTGCTGTTCGCCTACTTTTTGGGCTCGGCCGAGCGCCTGGCGGACAACCCCAACGACAAGCTGCTGCCCAGCGCCGTACAAATGGGCGACGCCATAAAGCGCCTGGCGTTCAGCGCCGACACCCGCACCGGTGAATACGTGCTGTGGCAAGACAGCGCGTCGAGCCTGCGCCGCCTGGCCATCGGCCTGGGTATCAGTGCCCTCGCCGGCCTGTGCCTGGGCATCGCCGCCGGAACGCTGCCGCTGTTTGGCGCGCCGTTGTCGCCGTTGCTCACGGTGCTGTCGATGGTGCCGCCGCTGGCGATCCTGCCGATTCTGTTCATCGTGTTCGGGTTGGGGGAATTGTCCAAGGTGATGCTGATCGTCATCGGCATCACACCGGCCCTGGCGCGCGATCTGGAACAGCGCGCCCGGGAAATTCCCGTCGAGTTGCTGGTCAAGGCGCAGACCCTCGGCGCCTCCACCTGGACTTTGATGCTGCGCGTAGTGCTCCCGCAATTGCTACCGCGCCTGCTGATCTCACTGCGGTTGATGCTCGGCTCGGCGTGGTTGTTCCTGATCGCCGCCGAAGCCATCGCTTCCACCGACGGTTTGGGCTACCGGATTTTCCTGGTGCGCCGCTACCTGGCGATGGACGTGATTTTGCCTTACGTAGTGTGGATCACCCTGCTCGCCTGGCTGATGGACTGGGGCCTCAAAACCCTGACCCGGCGTGCGTTCCCCTGGTACGAAGGAGCGCGGGCATGAGCTTTATCAGCGTCAACAATGTGTGGCAGCGCTATGGCGACCAGGTCGTACTTGAAGGGCTCAACCTGCAGGTCGATGAGGGTGAGTTCTGCACGCTGGTCGGCACCTCGGGCTGCGGTAAATCCACCTTCCTGCGCCTGCTGCTGGGCCAGGAAACTGCGAGCAAGGGCCAGATTCTGCTGGATGGCCAGGCGCTCGCCGCCGAGCCGGATGCGAGCCGTGGCGTGGTGTTCCAGCGCTACTCTGTGTTCCCGCATTTGACCGTACTGGATAACGTCGCCCTCGGCCTTGAGCTACCCCGCTCGCCGTTGCTGGGGCGGCTGTTCGGCAGCGCCAAACACCACGCACGGGAACAGGCTGCGGCACTGCTGCTCAAGGTCGGCCTGGGCCACGCGCTGGACAAATACCCGGCGCAGCTCTCCGGCGGCATGCAACAACGCCTGGCCATCGCCCAGGCGCTGATCATGAAACCTCGCGTATTGCTGCTGGACGAACCCTTCGGCGCCCTCGACCCGGGCATTCGTAAAGACATGCACCAGTTGCTGCTGGCGCTGTGGCGCGAAACCCGGCTGACGGTGTTCATGGTCACCCACGACCTGAGTGAAGGCTTCAGCCTCGGCACGCGCTTGCTGGTGTTCGACAAGGTTCGCCTCGACCCCCACGCCCCCGGCGCCTATGGCGCCCGCATCACCTACGACATCCCTTTGAACAGCGAGCGCCGCAAAGCGCTCGCCGCCGAACTTGGAGCCACTTCCAAATGACCGATTCCACTCAACTGTTCCCCCCGTTCGCGCAAGAGATGCTGCCCGGCGGCGGCCACCGCTCCTTCGTGCTCAAGCGCGGCCAACTGCTGCGCCTCACCGACATTCGTGGCGGTGCCAACGTCAGCCTGACCCTGCTCAACGCCAACGAAAAAACTGAGCGCCTGAACCTGCCCGACAGCCTCAAGTGCCAACACACCGCCAAGCTCACCAGCGGCCACTGCCTGTACTCGGACATGGGCCGCGTGCTGGCCGCCATTACCGCCGACACCTGCGGCTGGAGTGACAGCATCGGCGGTGTGTTGTGTGCGTCCGAAGTGGCCGAGAAATACGGCCAGGGCCGCTATCAGGAGCTGCGCAACGGCTTCTTTCGCAACGGCACCGATAACCTGCTGGTGGAATTGGGCAAGTGGGGGCTGGGGCTGTCCGACCTGCTGATGACCCTCAACCTGTTCAGCCGCGTCAGCGTAGAGAGCGACGGTGGCTTGCACTTCGTGCCGGGCAATTCCAAGGCTGGCGACTACATCGAGCTCTACGCGCCGATGGACACGCTGGTGGTGCTGACCGCCTTGCAACACCCGATGGACCCCAACCCGAACTACGCCCCACAGCCGCTGAAACTCAGCTGGATGAACGCCGACCCCAGTGTCGCCGAACACTGCCGCACCTCGCGCCCGGAAAACGAGCGCGGCTTTATCAACACCGACCGCCTGTTCGCCTGAGGAGCTGCCATGTCTATCGCACTGAAACACCCGGACGCGGCCGTGTACCGCGCCACTATTCCCGCCGGCGAGCCCTGGCTGATGGAGGTCAAGGCCGGCCAGACCTTGCGCATCCTCGACCTTGAAGGCAACCAGGCTGTCGACACGTTGTTCTACAGCCTTAAAAACCCGCGCGAGCGCTACGACGTGCAGCGCACGTTACGTCGGCAAAACAGCGTGTACCTGGGCACCGGCAGCGTGCTGTATTCCAACCTTGGCCAGCCGATGCTGACCCTCGTCGACGACACCTGCGGGCGCCACGACACCCTCGGTGGCGCCTGTGCCCAAGAGAGCAATACCGTGCGCTATGCCCTGGAAAAACGCTACATGCACAGCTGCCGCGATAACTACCTGCGCGCCTGCGCCCACGACGGTCGGCTGGGTAAAAGCGACATCGGGCCGAACATCAATTTCTTCATGAATGTGCCGGTCACGGCCGACGGCGGGTTGACCTTTGAAGACGGTATTTCCGCCCCCGGCAAGTACGTCGACCTGCGCGCGGAAATGGATGTGATCGTGCTTATTTCCAACTGCCCGCAACTGAACAATCCGTGCAACGCCTACAACCCGACCCCTGCGGAGTTACTGGTATGGAACTGAAACTCAAGCGCCTGCGTAAATGGTTGTTCACGCTGTGCCAATCCCGCGCCGGGCAGTGCCTGCAAAAACGCTGAAGGTTCCCTGTGGGAGCTGGCTTGCCTGCGATGGCGGTGAATCATCCAATAAATAAGGGGACAGACACACCGCCATCGCGGGCAAGCCCGCTCCCACAGTTGACCGCTTTCACCACCCGAGATTTGCGCCATGGACGACCCTGGCGCGTACCCCAATTGGCGGGACGGCCCGCAGGGTTTTGCCATGTTCGAAAAACTCTTGATCGCCAACCGTGGCGCCATCGCCTGCCGCATCCTGCGCACCTTGCGTGAGCTGCACGTCAAAGGCGTCGCCGTGTACGCCGAAGCCGATGCGGCCAGCCTGCATATCCAGCAGGCCGACGAAGCCTATAGCCTCGGTGAAGGCGCGGCGGCCAGTACCTACCTGGCGGTGGAAAAAATCCTCGCCACCGCCAAGGCCTGTGGGGCCAGGGCGATTCATCCCGGCTACGGCTTCCTCTCGGAAAACGCCGCCTTCGCCGAAGCCTGCGAAAACGCGGGTATCGCGTTTGTCGGGCCGACGTCTGAACAACTGCGCGTATTCGGTCTCAAGCACACCGCGCGGGCCTTGGCCAAGCAACACCAGATCCCGTTGCTGGAAGGCACCGAGCTGCTGGACAGCCTTGATGCAGCGCTGTCAGCGGCCGACACGGTGGGCTATCCAGTCATGCTCAAAAGCACCGCCGGCGGTGGTGGCATTGGCATGCGCGTGTGTCGCAGCGCAGCCGAGTTGAGCGACGCCTTCGAGGCAGTCAAACGCCTGGGGCAGAACAATTTCAGCGACGCCGGTGTGTTCATCGAGAAGTACATCGAGCACGCTCGCCATCTGGAAGTGCAGGTGTTCGGCGACGGCACTGGAGAGGTGATCGCCCTCGGCGTGCGCGACTGCTCCGTGCAACGGCGCAACCAGAAAGTCCTCGAAGAAACCCCCGCACCGAACCTGCCCGAAGGCATGGCTGAGGCCTTGTGCTCGGCCGCTATCACCCTGGCCAAAGCCGTGAACTACCGCAGCGCTGGCACCGTGGAATTTATCTTTGACAGCGCCGATGGCCACTTCTATTTCCTAGAAGTGAACACGCGCCTGCAGGTGGAACACGGCGTCACCGAGCAAGTGTGGGGCGTAGACCTGGTGCGCTGGATGGTGCAACTGGCGGCGGGTGAATTACCGCCATTGAGTGGGCTTGCGCTGCACCCCCGTGGCCATGCCATTCAAGCGCGACTGTATGCGGAAGACCCGGGCAAGGATTTCCAGCCGAGCCCTGGCCTGTTGACCCGCGTGGACTTCCCGGCTACCGAGGGGTTGCGGATCGATACCTGGGTAGAAGCCGGTTGCGAGATTCCAGCGTACTTCGATCCGATGATCGCCAAGCTCATTACATGGGCGCCGACCCGCGAACAGGCGCGCCTGGATTTGCATCAGGCCTTGAGCGACAGCCAGCTCTACGGCGTGGAAACCAACCGCGACTACCTGCGCCAGATTTTGCTGGCCACGCCCTTCGCCAGCGGTCGGCCATGGACGCGCTGCCTGGAAGGCCTGGTCTACAGCGCCGACACCTTTGAGGTGCTCAGCGCCGGCACGCAAACCAGTGTGCAGGACTACCCGGGGCGCCTCGGGTACTGGGCCGTCGGCGTGCCGCCGTCCGGGCCGATGGACAGCCGTGCGCTGCGCTTGGGTAATCGCCTGTTGGGCAATAGCGACGGCGCCGCCGCGTTGGAAATCACCATGAGCGGGCCGACGGTGCGCTTCAATTGTGCTGCCGTTGTGGCAGTGACGGGCGCCGATATTCCACTGTTGCTGAACGAGCAAGCGGTGCCGATGAATACCGCGCTGTTGATTGAGCCCGGTGCGGTCTTAAGCCTTGGCAGCCTCGCAGGACCAGGCGCGCGCAGTTACCTGTGCGTGCGTGGCGGGCTGCAAGTGCCGGACTACCTGGGCAGCAAAAGCACCTTCACCCTTGGCCAGTTCGGCGGGCATGGCGGGCGGGCTTTGCGCGCGGGTGATGTGCTGCACGTGTTGCCATTGCAGGACACAAGCGCGGGGCAACGCCTGGTCGCCGAACCCTTGGCGCAAACACGCACGCTGCGAGTGATTTATGGCCCGCACGGTGCGCCGGAATACTTCAAGCCCGAGTACATCGACACCTTCTTCGCCACCCAATGGGAAGTGCATTTCAACTCCAGCCGCACCGGCGTGCGGCTGATCGGGCCGAAGCCTGTTTGGGCGCGCACGGACGGCGGCGAAGCGGGGCTGCACCCGTCGAACATCCATGACAATCCCTACGCGATAGGGGCAGTGGATTTTACTGGCGACATGCCGGTGATCCTCGGACCGGATGGGCCAAGCCTGGGCGGGTTTGTGTGCCCGGTGACGGTGATCGAGGCGGACCTCTGGCAGCTGGGGCAGCTCAAGGCTGGTGACAAGCTGCGCTTCGAGCCGGTGAACATTCAGACCGCCCGTGATCTCGCCTTGAAATGGGATCAAAGTGGGAGCGGGCTTGCCTGCGATAGCAGCCACTCGGTACTTCAAGCAGACCCCAGTGATGCCATCGCGGGCAAGCCCGGCGCCCACACTGGCCACCCTCCACTTAACCTCGAGTCGCCTGTGGTGCTGGACATCGGCCAAGCCGACACCCGCCTCGTCGCGCGCCTCGCCGGCGACACCCACCTGCTGCTGGAAATTGGCGCCGCCGAACTCGACCTGGTACTGCGCTTTCGCGCCCACGCCCTGATGCAGGCGCTTGCAGCCCGCGCCCTGCACGGCGTGATCGACCTGACGCCGGGCATCCGCTCCCTGCAAATCCACTACCAGCCCGAACAACTGCCACTGGCCGACCTGCTGCCGCTGATCACCACGCACTGGGCCGCCGTGTGCGCCACGCCGAACCTGCAAGTGCCCTCGCGCATCGTGCATTTGCCACTGTCGTGGGACGACCCGGCGTGCCAGCTGGCGATCGAAAAATACATGACCACCGTGCGCAAGGACGCGCCGTGGTGCCCGAGCAACCTGGAGTTCATCCGGCGCATCAACGACCTGGCCAACCTAGATGAAGTACGCCACACCGTGTTCGACGCCAGCTACCTGGTGATGGGGCTGGGCGACGTCTACCTCGGCGCGCCGGTGGCGACCCCGCTGGACCCGCGCCACCGCCTGGTGACCACCAAATACAACCCGGCCCGCACCTGGACCGCCGAAAACTCGGTGGGCATCGGCGGCGCTTACCTGTGCGTGTATGGCATGGAGGGCCCGGGCGGCTATCAGTTTGTCGGGCGCACGTTGCAGATGTGGAACCGCTACCGGGAAGTTGCAGCGTTTGACGGCAAGCCGTGGTTGTTGCGGTTCTTTGACCAGATACGGTTCTACCCGGTGAGCAGCGATGAGTTAGTGCAAATTCGTCGCGATTTCCCTCTGGGGCGCTTTGAGCTGGGCATCGAGCACAGCCAGTTGAACCTGGCGGATTACCAGGATTTTCTCGCGCGGGAGGCCTCAAGTATCGACGCATTTCGCGCGCACCAGCAGCACGCTTTTAATGCCGAGCGCGAACGCTGGATCGCCAGCGGCCAGGCGCATTACGACAGTGAAGAACTGGCCGCGCCAATCGGCGCAGACGCGCCTCTACAGGCCAACGAAGTCAGCGTCGACAGCCCTCTCGCCGGCAACCTCTGGCAAGTCCAGGTGGCGACGGGTGATCAAGTGTCGGCCGGCGATGTGCTGGTGGTTCTTGAGTCCATGAAGATGGAAATCCCGGTAGTGGCACCCTTCGCCGGTACCGTGCGCGAGATTCCGGTGCAACCCGGCAGCGGCATCAGCGCCGGGCAACGGGTGGTGGTGCTGGAACGTGACTGACTTTTCTTTTTCGACAGGCGGACAAGCCATGAATCTGCAACTGGACAACCTGCGCAATGCCTACCTCAGCGGCGACACCACACCCCGCGATCTGGTGCTGCAATTGCGCGAAAAAGCTGCGCAGTTGAACCCCGACTATCACCTGTTTATCCACCTGCTCAGCGTGGCGGAACTGGAGCCGTACCTGGCGGCACTGGACGCTCGCGAACCGTCCGAACTGCCGCTGTTCGGCGTGCCGTTTGCGATCAAGGACAACATCGACCTGGCGGGCATTCCCACCACAGCGGCGTGCCCGGCCTTTGCCTATGTGCCGACGCGCAGCGCGACGATTGTCGAGCAACTGATCGCCCTGGGCGCGGTGCCGCTGGGCAAGACCAACCTGGATCAATTCGCCACCGGGCTCAATGGCACCCGCTCGCCCTATGGCGCCTGCCCCAACAGTGTGTTGCCGGAGTATCCATCGGGCGGCTCCAGCGCGGGGTCGTCGCTGGCCGTCGCCCTGGGCGTGGCGAGTTTTGCCCTGGGCACCGACACCGCCGGTTCCGGGCGGGTGCCTGCGGCGCTGAATAACCTGGTGGGGCTCAAGGCGAGTAAAGGGCTGATTTCCACGGCGGGCGTGGTACCGGCGTGCCGTACGCTGGATTGCGTCACCACCTTTACCCGCACCGCGCGTGAAGCCAGCCAGTTGCTGGCGTTGACCGCCAGGCTGGACCCGCTGGACGCTTACAGCCGCCAGAACCCGGCCTGGAATGATGCCTCGGCGTTCGGAACGCCGAAGCCGTTTCGCTTTGGCGTACCCCGCGAGCAGGACCTGGAATTCTTCGGCTGCGAGCAAGGCCCACAGCTGTTCCAGCAGGCCATTGCGCGCTTGATTGCCCTCGGCGGCGAGCCCGTCACGCTGGACCTGTCGCCCTTCCTCGAAGCCGCACGCCTGCTCTACGAAGGGCCGTGGGTGGCCGAGCGCTACAGCGTCGCGGGTGAATTAATGGCGCGTGTTCCAGAAGCGGTGCTGCCGGTGATTCGTGCCGTGTTGGCCAAGGCGCCAGCGGTGAGCGGCGTCGACACCTTCCGCGCTCAGTACCGTCTGCAAAGCTTGAAAGCGCAATGTGACCTCTTGCTGAAAGCACTCGATTGCGTGCTGACGCCGACCATCGGTCGCCCGGTCACGCTGGAAGAACTGCGTGCCGAACCCGTGCTGCGCAATGCCGAACTGGGCTACTACACCAACTTTATGAACTTGCTCGACTACGCGGCCGTCGCCGTGCCCAGCGGCTTGATGGAAAACGGTTTGCCCTGGGGCGTGACGCTGTTTGGTCGGGCGTTTACCGATCAATACCTGCTGGGTGTAGCCGATGCGTTGCAACGCCAGCAGGATGCGTCGCTGGACGCACCGGCAAGCAGCGCCAGCCACGACGTCACGCGGCTGGTGGTGTGCGGCGCGCACCTGCAAGGGCTGGCGCTTAACCCGCAATTATTACGCCGGGGCGCCCGCTTGCTGGAGCGCACCCACAGCTCAGCGGACTATCAATTGTTCGCCCTGGCCGGCGGGCCACCTTATCGCCCCGGCATGCTGCGGGTGAGCGAGGGCGGCGTGGCCATCGAGGTGGAAGTGTGGGAGCTGCCGAGCGGCGAACTCGGGTCTTTCCTGACCGGCATCCCCGCGCCCTTGGGCATCGGCAAGGTGCAACTGGCGGACGGGCGCTGGGAAAGTGGGTTCATCTGCGAGCCCTACGGTTTGACGGGTGCCCTGGATATCAGCCACTTCGGCGGCTGGCGTGGCTACCTGCACAGCTTGCAATAGCGCGGCGGCGCTGTATCGTGCGGGGAACTGCATAGCCCTGCCCGATACAGCCTGAACCGACCGATGACCACGCCAAACCTCTGCCCCGCCTGTGGTGCCCGCAACGACTGCGCCCTGGCCGACCCGCGCACCGCCGACCAGGCCTGCTGGTGCTACAGCGTCGCCATTGACCCGGCGGTACTCGAAGCCCTGCCCGATGAACTGCGCAACACCGCTTGCCTGTGCCCGCGTTGCGCGCAGGTGGAGGCGCAACTGCGTGAGGCGGGTTCAGCGTAATGCGCGTTGATCGTTTCCTCAGCAATTTGCCGCGTTTCAATCGCCAGCAAGTGCGCTTGCTGCTGGTTGAGCGACGGGTGACGGTCGATGGTGTGGCCGTCAGCGATCCGCACCATGACGTGCGCGAATTCAGCCGCGTGTGCGTTGACGATGAGGTTGTGCAGGCCGGCAAACCGGCACGTTATTTCATGCTGCACAAACCTCAAGGCTGCGTCAGCGCCACCTCGGACCCGCAACACGCCACGGTCCTCGACTTGCTGGATGAACCCGACAAGGGCGAACTGCATATTGCCGGCCGCCTGGATTTCAACACCACCGGGCTGATGCTGATCACCAACGACGGCCAGTGGTCACGGCGCCTGACCCAGCCGCAGACCAAATTGCCCAAGGTTTACCTCGTACAAACCGAGCAGGCCATCGGCCCGGAGTACGCGGTGACGTTTGCTGCGGGTCTGTATTTCGCGTTTGAAGACCTCACCACCCAACCCGCCGAGCTGGAACTGCTAGGGCCAAGGACAGCGCGGCTGAGCATCATCGAAGGCCGCTATCATCAGGTGAAGCGTATGTTCGGGCATTTTGATAACAAGGTGATCGGCTTGCACCGTGAGCGAATGGGGCCTTTGGAGCTGGATACATCCCTTGCAGCGGGTGAATATCGGGCGCTGAGTGACGACGAAATCGCCCAAGTCTGACGACCGTTCGGCCGGTGATGGCAAAAAACCAGCCTATTGCCTTGCGAGGCGGCGGCTGTGCTGCTTGAATCAAGACGTCAGCCAAATTATGACTGGCGAGTCGCCTATAACCTCCAAGAAACACCTTGCCCCGCCCGCGCTTGATCTACGGGCTTCCCAGGCAAACAGCCCGCCATAACAACACCTCTCGGCCAGCCGCCATCGGACCGACATGGGCCCTCCTCTTCCAGGCGTATGCCTACCTGTCACAAAGCTCGTGCAGAGTGATCTGCGCGCACTACCCGCTTGCCAGGAGTCTTACGACATGAGGCCAGAAATCGCTGTGCTGGATATACAGGGTCAGTATCGGGTTTACACGGAGTTCTATCGCGCGGACGCAGCTGCCAAGACCATTATCCTGGTCAACGGCTCCATGGCCACCACGGCGTCCTTCGCCCAAACCGTGAAAAGCCTGTACCCGCAATTCAACGTGGTTTTGTACGACCAGCCCTACGCCGGCCGCTCCAAAATCCATAATCGCCATGAGAAGATGCTGACGAAGGAAATCGAAGGCCAGCTGCTGCTGGAACTCATCGACCACTTCGCCGCTGAACACGTGCTGTCGTTTTCCTGGGGCGGCGCGGCCACCCTGGTTGCCCTCGCCCACCGGCCGCGGCGCGTGGAAAAGGCGGTGATCAGCTCGTTCTCCCCAGTGATCAACGCGCCCATGCGCGACTACCTTGAACGCGGCGTCGACTACCTCGGCAACCTCGACCGCGACCGCGTCGGCCACCTGGTCAACAGCACCATAGGCAAACACCTGCCGTCGCTGTTCAAACGCTTTAACTACAAACACGTCAGTAGCCTGGCCGAGCACGAATATGGGCAGATGCACTTCCACATCAGCCACGTACTCAACAGCGATCGGCTGTGCTACCTCAAGGCGGCCCGGCAGATCGACATTCCAGTGCTGTTTTTGAATGGCGAATGGGACGAATACACCAGCGCACAGGACGCCAAGTTGTTTGGCCTGCATGTGGCCAACAGCAGCTTCAGCACCATCCAGGCGACCGGGCATTTTCTGGACATGGAACACAAAGCGGCATGCCGGGATAGCCGAGAGGCCGTGGTGGGCTTTTTGAAACCGGAGCGGCAGGTTAGCCGATTGCGCTATCACCCAGGGCAGACGCAGCATGCCTTTGCGATCTGAACCGCTTATGTGGGAGCCGGGCTTGCCCGCGATGCAAGCGCCTCGGTGTATCGGTTGCACTCAGGTGACGCCATCGCAGGCAAGCCCGCTCCCACGCAAGCTTGCGCGAGCATGAGGTCCGTTCGTCGACTGGCTGGATGAACGCAACCCACACATTTTTCGAAGAAAAACTTCAAATCCCGGCGAACATCTGGTACAAAGTCAGCCGCTCTGAGCGGGTATAGTTTAGTGGCAAAACGAAAGCTTCCCAAGCTTTAGTTGAGGGTTCGATTCCCTCTACCCGCTCCACTTCTCTTCTAACTCATTGATTTCCTAGAAATCTAGTGTGTAGAAAACGAGATAGTCACGTAGTCCTCCTACAAAGGGCTCCTACAACGTGACGCAACGAAACAATCTTTACCGCCGTTCGAGCGGAATCTACGTCCTTCGGATTACCGTCCCGGATCGCTATCGCGTTCAATTGGGTCAGAGAGAAATTCACGCATCTACCCGAACCACTGATCTCAGCGCGGCGAAGGCTGTAGCATTGCACCTAATGGCGCGATGGCATTCATGCATAAGTGAGCTGAATCAAGTGAACGAGACGAAAGTATTAGAAGGTAGTCCGCTACTGGCGGGAGTCGGGTTCATCAGCATTCAAGATTTCTGTGAGACCTTCGAGGTTGCAGCCGAGCTGGTGCTTCAAGAGATTCTAAACAACAATATTTTTGTCGCATGCAGGCTGAACGCCCAACCAATCTACTGGGTTGACGATTACACCACTCTAGATCGTGAAATAGACACCGACGGATTCGTCTTGAATAGCGCCTTTCAGGAAGGAACCCTACGAACGTTCACGGGTTATCTCAAACCATTCCATCGCTCCCACACAGTTTCAAATATCATCGAATACGGTTATTCCGACGAAACCGCATTTCGCTTCAAAACAAATACTCTAGCAGCGGCATTCTGCGCCTTACCTGGCATCCGGCTTACTACGAGCTCTGTCTTCATTACGAAGGTTCAAGCCGAAAGAATCAGGGCTCCTTGGGTAAAAGCCTTGGAAGGCAAACCTGTATTGCTAGCTGCCACGTCAGCACCCACGGCATTTATTTCAGCCCCAACGGCCTCCCCAGCGCTGCCTTGCGAGTGCTGTAGACCGGATCGCGCAAAACAGCTCGTTTCTTCATTGGTGGAACAGTTCCTGACAAAAAAACAGACGACCTGGAAGTCCGATCAGCGAAAGAGAATGGCAACGCAATGCCGCGCATTTGTCGAGTTGATGAACGACCCTCCACTGGGCGCCTTAGATCGGCAACTAATCTGGGACTACGAAGCCAAGCTACGGAAAATGCCTGCGAACAAGTATGACGCCGCACGCCGACACGGAACTGATGACTTGAATCGACTGCTCGCCCTAGCCGATGAGAATGGAGAGATGCGTCTTTCATCTGCGAGTGTTGAACGCTACGGGGACACACTTTCAAGCATGTTCGCATGGGCGGTCGACAACATGATTCTCACCCACAATCCTGCAAAGGGAGCTATCGAGAAACAGAAAAAGATCACCCGAGCTCAGGACGACCGCTCCCAGTTTGACAAGACGGATCTTCATAAAATCTTTTCCGCTCATTGGTTCTCAACCGGCACAGGTGAACGCAACAAACAGGGACGCTTCCATAGTTTCCGGCCACACTTTTACTGGTTGCCGTTGCTGGGAATCTACACCGGCGCAAGGCTGAACGAGCTCTCACAGCTCTACATCGCCGACCTCAAGGTGACGGCGACCGGGGTGTATTACCTGGACTTCAACCTCGATGGTCCAGACAAGCTGGATGCGGATGAACCAGACAAATCATTAAAGACTGTCAACTCGCAGCGTATCGTCGCGATGCACCCTCATCTCATCGAGCTGGGTCTTCCGATCTATATTAAAGCTCTCTCAAAAGCAGGTTATTCTCGACTCTTCCCCGAGCTCAAGCGTGATGAAGTAAAGGGTTACGGTAAACCAGCTGGGAGCTGGTTCAATGAGCGTTTTCTAGGCAAGCAGCTCGCTATTCCGAGAGACGGCAAACGCACTTTTCACTCGTTCAGGCACACGTTCATCACTGCATTGAATGAACTAGAGGTTCCACCCGACATTCAAGCCCAGTTAGCGGGTCATAGCAGAGGCGATTCAGTTGCAGCCGTTCGGTATCGAAAAGATACTGATGCTGAAAGACTACTGGATTACGTGAAGCAACTGGACTTCAAGCTTCCTCCGATCACACCATTTGTCGTTACCGATGGACTCGCTGCGGTTAAGGACGGACTGAGGAGAAAAGCGAAGCCGACACCTTCGCTAACGAAGAAGCCATAGATATCGTTAAAACAGAAGCGTCTGCGGACTCAATGCAGCCGCTTAGTGAGCCCGGACAGGAGCGCTGTTAGCGCATGATGATGTAGGCGAAATGCCTCAACATCATGTGCCTACAGCAGCTCAACCTCTTCCAATGTGACTGGGGGGCCTGGTTCGGGCGAAAGCAGAGAGGACAGCTGGGCGTCGCCCAGGATCGAGCTTGAGCAATGTTCCCCAGCAACAGGGAGCCAGCGTTAGCTCTGGAGCAAACCTATGAGCTTTCAGAGCGGCGACAGGGGCCCTGCGCGACTAAGGGTGTAAGTCGCAAATGAAACCAAATGACGAATTCATCCAATCCTCGGTTGCCCATAAGACCGCAGGGCTATTGGGATCGGTCTGATAAAAACGGGTAAAGCCAATGTATCCCCCGTAGCTATTCTTCGCGTTAACTTCCCCGCACACAGGGTCCTTGGGGCTCGGCTTACCGGTCCAACTCTTCGTGTATAGATTGCGAAACTGAGCGCTTTCAGGATCTTTCAAAATGGCTTTGACGGCGCGCTTCGTCTGCTCAGCTCTCGATTCAGGGACCGGAATTCTCTCTGCTCCAGCCCCTGCATTTGCAACCGATGCAATTCCAAAAAACACTACCGCACAGACCTTTTGAACTCCTTTCAATCGATGAAGCTGATTTGATCTAGCCATGCGTGGACCTCCTTGACGGGTTTGAAATGTCACGAATAGAGCGTGGCCTCTGAGTGTCCAATACTAGCCAAATACTGGGTATGGAAAACTCATTACGTCAACGATTCGGCCAGAGATTCAGACAGCTTCGGCTCGCGAGCGGATTCAGCCAGGAAGCGTTCGCAGACCATGCAGCAGTCGCTCGCAGTTATGTCAGCCGGATAGAAAGAGGCATGGCAAATCCATCGCTGGACGCGATTGAGGGGCTTGCAGATGCTCTGGGTATAGATCCGGCTGCGTTTTTCGAGATCGTTGCGCTAGTGGCTCCATACGAAGCCGCAGAGGAGGTGCCCTTTGCTTTTGACGGTTCCTGCTTTCATCGAGGACTTGCGAGCCCAAGGGATGGGTCATACCGGGTGGGCGACAAATACTCCGAACTTCGCTTCAGCTCGTTCGAAGAAGCATTGAAGTATCTCCGGACCATGAAAACTGCACGATGGCGGAGGCCCAACGACGCTGGGAATTGGAGTCGAGTTTCAGCCGTGCGCTGGGGAAAGGCTGAAAACCCTAAGAGCACATCAAGGTAACCGTCGATCCAGGGCCTGACTCAACCGACCGGGCGCATTAGGGTTCAAATGCACCGTTTTTTTGGTGCGTTACGAATGCGTTACGTTGCACGAAAATCGCTACAACCCAGATTCTGCGCTGGATACAGCTAACCTCCGTTTTAAGTCGACCCATAGGTAAACTGCCGCATAGGCTTTCGGCATGTCACATTCACTATGATAACCCTCACCTTCAGACCTCAGGTGACTTCAGGCAGGCCCCTTCGGGGCCAAGTATAAGCTTTCGTCAATTTCTTCCGCCGACAACACAAGCAACCCCTTAGAGGGGGGCTGATATTTCTAAGGGTTCACTTTTTTGAGAGTCACTGTGGGTGCATCACGTAGATGCTTTGGTAATTACACAGTTATTAGGACGGCAGGATCAATGTCCTGTGCTGGTGCGGATTTCGGGCGGATTGCGGGCCGACTTTTGTCCCTTTTTTTTGCGCAAGCATTCTACAGGGTGAGTCGGCGGAGCGCGCCCTTCACCGCCCCCTGAAGCTCACTGTCAGCTTCAAGGTGCCGACTCTCCGCGCGCGTCTTGCGCCACTTATCACGCCGCCCGACTTTATCGAAGCTGTGTATGCCCCGTTCTGGGGTTGCATCATGCAGTTTGCGATTTATCTTGATTGCCGCCAGCTTGAAGAGGTCGCCGCCAGCTTGCTTCTCTGGCACTACTGGTCGTCGAAAACGAAACAGACCGGCAAGCTTATCGAAGCTAAAACTCTGAAGATCAGACAGCAGGTTCAGCTCATATTCATGCAGAGCCAAACCTTGAAGCGTTACCTCTACTCGTGCCCGCCATTGGGCTTCCGGAATTGATTGTTTGTTGTTGTCGGTGCTCTTCAAGTAAATCTGCCAGGAGACCGGGTCTTCTTTGTTGCCAATGCGAAAATTCAGGTTCGGATCGAGTCGATCCCCATAATGGTCGAGATAACGGTTCTGGGCAGTGATGGGGTCAAACTGGCGGTGCTTAGTCCCATCGGCGAAAAGGCTTGATTGCAACCTGTAGGTCATTGCCAGAGTTTCGGGTATCGAGCCGGTCTTGTGCCGGAAGTCGCAAGCCACTTCAACCGCTGTGATACTTGGAGCCGACACAAAGGGGTAGTCAGCTGAAAGCTCCTCAAGCGTTTGCTGTAGTTTTTGGTGATCATTCGCCAACACATCGTGAAAGCGCAGGCGAAACGCTGTCCCTACGTTACCTGCCTGCTTATTGATTGTTTCAACCCAAAGCTTGCCCCCTGTGATCTCTCTAAGCACTTCTTGGACGTGTTGATGTTGTGATGGCCTCGACGTTTCAATCACAACGTCGAGCCAATCAATGCACGCGGCAACCTTGAAGGATTGGCGGCTTGCCCCGGTCGCCGTCCTGTTCACACCAGCGCACGCCCTTTCCAAAGTCTCTTGTCAGTTGGACCGACTTCAAATTCGTGCACTTGGACAGGTATCAGCGCGGTCGATGATGGCGAGACCGATAGGGCCGCACGGGTAAAGTCAGCGATGTCCGTAAGGCTGTAATAGGGACGTGATGCTTTTCCATCGTGACTGGAAAGAAAAGGAGTCAGAACCAACCCAAAGTAAGTGCTTTTTCCTCGTCTCATATCGGCCAACAGGTCGTCCCAAGCTCGGACCGCGCCGAGATCACGGCGAAGTATGTATGCGACTTCGCTAGCCGTTACGGTTTTCACTTTCATGGTTTTTTCCGCCTTTTATGACTCAACAGTCGGGGCAATCATCAGGTGCAAGTGGCCCTTCAGCATATTTTCAACAATCACAAACGACGCCCCGCCGTATGAGGTCGAGCGGCGGCCAATGTGCAACACGAAAGAACCAAAGCTGTCGTCTTTGGTGTCGATGCTGGCATCCGCCAGTTCACTGGCTAATTGATCGTCGTCCAAGCGGTAGTAGCCTGTCCCGGCTATCTCATGCACTTCCTTGAGTTCGGCAGTCCCAGAGGCAGAATCTTCAGCCAGCGCAGAAAATTGCTCGGCTAACAGCTCGTCAGCGAGAGCAGCCCGGATCGCCGCAGACTTGTTTGGCGCTCCCGGCTTTTGTGCAATCACGTCACGAGCCCAGTCTTGCCAGCGGATACCTCGATTGACCGCAAGGGCATCAATTGCTGCCCAGGTGGTTTCCTCGAAGCGGAGAGAAGTTCGTCCGGTGCCAGTCAGCTCTGTCGTGCGGACCTTAAATACGTTTGCCATGTTTTACGCCCATCTCGCTATTTAGAAATTGAGCGTAGCAAGAAAACACAAAACAGCACAACTTATTTGTGCTTTTGCATGCCAAAGGCTAAGCTGACCACATATTAAACGAACGTCTTGTTGTGTGGTCACGAGTGAGGCTTACCAATGTCAGGGCTAAATTTTGTCAGCTATCTCCGTGTCTCGACTCAGAAGCAAGGTGCTTCCGGGTTGGGGCTAGATGCACAACGCAATGCCGTCGAGCGTTTCGTAGGAGGAGCAGGTGGAACACTGATCGCTGAATATCAGGAGGTAGAAACCGGGAAGGGGTCGGACGCTTTGGTCAAGCGCCCTACTTTGAAAGCTGCACTTGAGTTCTGCCGTAGACGATGTGCGATTCTGGTGATTGCAAAACTTGACCGCCTAGCAAGGAACGTCCATTTCGTATCAGGACTCATGGAGTCTCGGGCAAAGTTCTTAGCTTGTGACATGCCCGAGGCAAATGAGCTGACCATTCACATCATGGCCGCGTTTGCCGAACACGAAGCGAAGCGCATCAGTCAGAGGACAAAAGAAGCATTGGTGGCGGCCAAAGCTCGTGGAGTGGTGCTCGGGGCAGCGGGCGCCGCCAACTTGAAACCCAACATGGAATTGCGCCAGCAGACCGCCACCGCGTTCGTGGAGCGGTTACGCCCACTCTTCGATGGGATGGCTGTAAGAGGTTTATCTCAGCGGGCAATGGTGGCAGAGCTAAACATGATTGGCATCCCAACGCCTAAAGGCGGCCAATGGGGGCTGACCCAGATCCAACGGACCATTACGCGACTGCGCTCTGAAGTTGGACGTTTAGGATAGGACCAGCTTTAAAGCATTCTCAGCCGGCTAGATCAAAGTATCTACCGGCACTCTCTTGCGGTTGGCATCGGTCAACATGGCAGAAGCTCTCTTAGCATTACTGCACAGCGTCCATCAGAGCTTTCCAGTGTTGGGGGTCTTTTTGCTCAATTTCAGCCAACAGGTCATTGACTGCGTGCTCAACGTCAAAGATCAATTCGTTATTTCCTAGAAATTTCTCCATGTTATTGCCATGACTGAAATAGTGGAGCACCTTCAAAATCCGTTTTGAGGCTTCCGGACCGAAAAGTATTTCTGCACGCCTATCGACCGATAGACCGTCAATATCTACAGGGATTCTGGAATAGGTGTAAAGCTCCGCAAAACGTCGGACCGCATTGGGCAAAAGCATCAAAGCTTCATAAGCGCCTTTGTCTTGAGCGGATCGAAACTTGAATATCGTTTCAAAAAGAAAGTGATATTCCGAAGAGTATTTGCAAAGCGATTTAGGCATATCACCAAAAATCGACTGAGTGGAACTTACCTTTCTCAAAAAATAGAGCTGAGCTCTAGGTTGGCTTTTCGGTTCTAATTCTCGAACCAAATCAAAAAACTGGAAATTATGCGTAGAAAGAAAAAATTGTTTGCAGCGTGTGGTCCATTTGTTTTCCGCATTCTTCCAAAAAAAGTTCTCCTTAATTGCTGCATTGATTTGAAAGAGGTGATTAGCATCAAGACTGGAAATAGGATCATCAATATAAACAATAGTCTGCTCAAACTGCTCAGGCTTTAACTCTTGAAGCTTGGTCAAAAAATAAGAGAACGCTATCGCTGTTCGCTCACCATCACTCAAGTTCCTAGCAATTTTACCGCCCTTTCGAATAAGCTGGAAACGCTCCTGGCCCACCGCGTCTTTAACAACACTCATCTGCACAGCTTCGCTACCAAGCATTGAAGCAAGGCGCTCATTAACTTTTTCTCGACCAAGTTGGGCGTTACTGATTAAGGCTTGAAGCTTATCAATTTCTCTTTGCAGAGTTGTCACGAATTTCGTTATTCGCTCCTGCCACCTCTTCAAACGAGTAGTTTTCTTTCCACCCCCCGACCGCTCAAGGGTATCAACAAGCTCTTGAACATAGTGATATTTTACCCGCCTGATGGCGGAAGCTTTGGATTTGGAGAAGTCTGCTGCCAGCTCATTATTTTCATCAATAAGAGCATTAACCTTACTAATTGCTTCAGTGACGGCCGTTGAAACGCCATCGATTAGCAAAGTAGGTTCTACTGACTTCAATGGAGTATCTACCTTACGCTGAATATCCTCAGTAAGCGTTACAACAGACTGATTGAAATCATTCAACGTCTGGGCCAACGTAACTAGCAACTCTTTGTATTTCTCCCGAAACTGCGGGTTAAATTCTATTTCTTTTGGGAGAGTAAGCTTAATCTGAGCAGCCTGAACCCTTAAAAGAAGATTGGCAACCTTTTGCTTATGGTCCCCCAGGTCCTTAGAAAAATGTGCTCGTAGTGCGGCGATACGATCCTCAGCAATCTTGCTCCCGCAAAACTCGCAGTTTTCCTTTTCATCGTGGAGGGGAAGACCGGATTCAACCCAACGTTCAACACTTGGATTATCCTCTAGATGCTTGATCGTATTTGAAAACGTTGGAGTGGCAGTTAGCACCAAACTTGCTTCTTTGTGTAATCCTTCAATTAACAGTGAAGCGGAGAGTCGTTCAACGGTGCTAGGCTTTTTATTATCAGGCGTAAGCGCCAACTCCAGACTATCACTAAAATCTTTATCAGATAGAAGCTGTGAGTCCAGCACGCCTACGCCCAGCATGTCGCCACTCAACTGTGTTGCGGTGTAAGGGTCAATCTTGAGCGTTTGACGAATCTGTTTTGCTGATTCAGTCTTAGCCAGCGAAATAGTATTTTCAATACTACGAATACTGACTCCAACATTCCGCGTGAATTCTTGAGAATCTTTAATTCTCTGCTCCATACCATCAATTTTCTTCTGAGCAACATCTGAATCTTTACCCAGTAACAAAACCGGCTTGAAATCCTCACCACCGAAGTGGAGATTATCTCGAATAAAATCTGAATTAAAGACGCGAACCAGTAGTCCTGAAGCATGATAATTTGCTTCCGTGATTGGCTCCCCATCAGTCTCAAAGCTGAACGAACAGCCATTTAAATCAGGGTTGGCGGTCTTACTTTCGAGTAAAGAAAAAAGCCTTGAGAGAGTCGTCTTACCGGAGTAATTCCACCCATATATGAGATTCTTTACTCCAAAATCTTTGGTGTCATTAGGTTTGGTATAATCTTCATAGACACCAAGCCCTTTGATCTTTGCGATTCCTTTAATCAAGAGGCCTTCTCCCTAGTTTTATTTTGACGATTCTCAACCGGATCTAATTTAGCTCTCAGACTAGCTCGGTATCAACCCTGCCAAGCGCGCCAGCAGACCTCCTAACCGCCCACATAACTAAACGCACCATCAATCTCAACAGGGCCAGCAATGGGTCATTGCTGGCCATGACCTCATTACTGAAGCACTACTGAAGTTATTTTATTTTGCTCGAAAGCAGACTCATCGCCGCCTCTGAATATATAGCCCCAAACTCAGGAGGCAATTTTAACGATCTCTGAAGATACTCAGCTGCCAACAACAAAAACTTTGGCGCATAAGGAGACTCCTCCGAGATACAAAGCTGCAACTGTGTTACTGGTTGACTTTTAAGTGAACCAAATGACATTTCTCTTGCCAATAGAGCCGCTGGCAATGCTTGCTGAGGTGCCTGAATCACTTCTCTCACCAACTGTTCAAATCGCTCAGTGTCCGGAAAAATACTCACCATATCCTCTGCTCCAGCACCAGTTGCGAGTTTCCGAATTTTCAATGCGGCTTGTAAATTTTCATATCCACCATATAAGAATGCCAACAATAGAGAAGAAAATTCTTCCCTTGAAGCGGGTCTCATAAGTATCAAAAACAACCTATTAGCCAAACTGGAAATTGAAAGCATGAATAGAGAAACACAGTCACCAAAAATCGCAAGATGCTCCGGTTTAGACGGATCTAATTCAGACCTAATCGATCTAAGCTTGGCAACAGTTTTTCTACATTGCTCACCAGAGTCTTTTATAACCCAATAACTCGAACGTGAAAAAGAGAAATAGTCGGCAAACACTGGGTATTTTCCGGGAATACTAAGAAATTCTTCCCATACGGAAATATCTGAGCAGATAGCCTCATTCTCAGATACATGAGTAGTTCCACCCATGCCAACTGCCAGGTCGTCGAACTCACTCTCCTGCAGAAGTGAAACCCCTATATCTGAGGCACTAAGCCGATGATCACGACTTAACTTTATTTTTGAATTAATTACAACAAACCCATGATCAGCATTTACTTTCGCCATAACCCCGTGAAGCCAAAACGCCCGACCTATTGCAGACTCTCTCAACCCACTCTTACAATCAAATACAAGTTTTATATGCTGACCTGTGGGTGAACCTGTGACTGCAAGAACATCGAGATCAGTAAGTAGATATTTTGATTTTTCAACTCGATTAGTTGACTCAATTTCCACTTCTAACTGTGGCAACCAGCGCTTAGACACACACAGCTTTAGCGCAGTAGCCTTTTGAGCACGATCTTTAAGCATTCAAAAACCCTCAAGAAGAAGTTGTGTGATTTCATGACCACTTTCTTCAGATAAGGTAATTTGTCCCTTGTCACGCATAATTCTTGAGCTCACAAGTGACTCGACATACTCCTGAGTTCCGCCCATAGCCATGATGGCTTCTTGATCTACAAGAAGCTCAGGAATCTTCTCTCCTTGCACCAACTGATATGCAATATTGAGCGACTCACGATTCTCCGGCGTATCCACGATCTTGAGTTGCCTGTATCCGTTATCCAGCTTTTCAAGACGAGCTATCCTTAGATGCTCAAGATTCTGGTATTGCTCAGCATAGTCACTAGTCGGTTTAAGCTGCAACTCACTCTTTAGCGTATACAGCACAGCTCCTGGGCTTCTTATCCGATATTTATTTGGCAGCAACTCGCCTTGCCTGACAGCAGAAACAATAGCTAGAGCGCGTTCATACTGCTCTCTTTTCAGCGGACTAATATTCACATGACCTGGGGTGGGAGTAAACATGAACAACGACTGGCCTGCATGTGTAGTTTTAATCGAAGGTGGCTTAACGATTCCATCTTGAGCTAAACGGCTGAGCAAGGCGATTTCATCAGCTGAAACTGCATTCCCTGCAATCTCCCCACTTTTAATTATGAGGGACAACGGCCAGCCCTGTGCGGCCTTTAATAACTCCAAAGTTCTTTGAACCGTTTTGGCACCACATTTAGCTACATGATCAGCGAAAACATCTCCATTTTCAGAAAAATAAGTTGGATTCATAAGGACATCTTTTGAACGATGTCGCCTACTGATTAAAAAGCTACCTTTCGTGCCAAGTTCAATACTGCTATCGAAATCCTTCCGGTCCGCGCCTAGCTTGCCTGCTAAAGCGTCTGCGTTATATGGAGAAGCCGCAAGTTTATCGACAATTTCCAAAGTAAGACTTTCGAACTCGTCTATTTTGCTTTCAGTTTCAAGATATTCACCCAACCCTTCATACAGCTCCTCAAAATAAGGAACTGTGGGAAGGACCGCTTTTATCCTTTTCCCATCTTTAATAAGCCTTACAAACTCCACCTCATCCAGAAGGGTTACGATTCTGTCAACGGCCAACCTTGGGATACCAATTAACGTCGTAGCCACTAGCTTTAAAAGCTCATACTCAATCACAGGGAGACCGCGTATGTGCAGAGCCAACTGGACTGCCATGCCGATCTCAGGAATAGTTTCAAATCGAGCTACTTCCTTGTCCTTCATAGCAAGCTGAATCTCGTGACATCTAGCTACCGCTATTTTTCTATCCATCGAATGCCCTTCCCCTGATTTTTTAACCTGCAATGGACTCGCTTTCCGACAGACATCACAAATTCTTTCAGATGCTCCTACCAGCAGATGCTACGCCAACCCCACGGTGTCCGTTACCGTGCTTCTGAGTGCGTAATTCCGTTGAATTTGGCGCCAGAACAGCGGGTTAGCATACACTTTCGGACGAACGATTTGAGTCGGTCAAAATTCGCCCCCCCCATGTATAAGGCCAGGTGAAGAAAGGTGCTAGAGAATTCAACCACGCCCTGCCACCACGCCCCCGGCTTTAGGACTTTCAAACTTTATAATGAGACCTTCTCTATCCTACAAACGTGTCCTACAATGACCTCATCAAGGCGATATTTTTCAATGACTTACGTGACAGATAGGGATGGGTTCGATTCCCTCTACCCGCTCCACTCAAATAGTGCACTCACGTCAGGATAGTTCTGACGAGGGATGCGTAAAAAACCGGTCCCTGGTGACCGGTTTTTTTATGGGCGCGATTTGAGGCATCGGTCATTCGTCCGGTCAAACCTGTACAAATCAATATTTTTGTACAAGTATCAAGTCTGAGCGTTGGCACTTCGCCACGTACGATCCCGGAGCCGGGCAATGACACGTCTACTGGTTTCATTGTTACTGGTGTTGAGTCTAACCAGTTGCGGCAGCGTAGGGGTCGACCACTACGCCGACCAGCAGCCGCAGTTGGATCTGCAACGCTTCTTCAGCAAACCCGTCAAGGCGTGGGGGATTTTCCAGAAGCGCTCGGGGGAAGTGGCCAAGCGCTTTGAAGTGAATATCACCAGCCGGCGCGAGGGCAACGCTCTAATTCTTGACGAGCGGTTCCTGTACAGCGATGGCACGCGCCAGCAGCGAGTGTGGACGTTGACACCCGATGGCCCTGGCCGCTGGCGCGGGCGCGCCGGTGATGTAGTCGGCGAGGCGATCGGCGAAGTGGCGGGTAACGCACTGCGTTGGCGCTACCGGCTCAACCTGCCGGTGGACGGTTCGGTGTACGAAGTCAGCTTGGATGACTGGATGTACTTGATGGACGAGGACACTTTGATCAACCGTTCCAGCATGACCAAATTCGGCGTCGAATGGGGCCAGATCACGTTGTTCTTCCGTCGCCAATGAACGACCGAGAGTGAGGGTGAATCATGAATATGAAAATGCTGACCGAACTGGCGGTAAAAGGCGAAGTGCGTGAGCTGGAACTGCTGTCGCTTGAGGGTGGTTTCTACATCGCGCGCGTCAGGTTGGATCATGTCGAGATGACGTTGCTGGACGATGATGCCAAGCCGATGCGTATCGGTTCCACCACGCATTTGCGCGACCTGTTGCAACGGGTTCCGCCGTTTCCCTGCGTGCTGGTGCAGCAGTGCGTGCACGATGAAATGTGCGGGGCACGGGAAGGGCCGATCGGCGCGTTGCGCATTCCGTTTACGTTGACCTCGTCCCTTTAAGGTGACTTGCGTTTTTTGGCTCCCCTCCCCCTTGGTATGGGCGGCCTGGGAAGGCAAGCCTGTTGCGGTGCGCGTAAGAACCTACGCGGCGCGGTCCACGCGGTCCTGCGCCGCTTCCACCAGCATCAGCCCCAATTCAATCATTTGCTGAATGGCCAGGGCCAGGTAGCGATGGTGGGCGGGCAGGCTGTCGGCGAACTCGTTAGTCATGGCGCCAGCACCGGCAATGGTTTCGTAGGCGTTGGCGAGCAACGCTTCGGTGTTGGCTTCGGGGCGGACGCTGAACAGGGTTGCGGTGGGGTTACAGGAATCGGTACACATCGGTTGATCCTCGGTAAGGACCACCCCTCAAAGAGTAAGGGTGGCAGCTGTACGCAGGTTAGTAGACCGGGGAAATTCATCCGAAAACCGGCGCGCCCGAAGACGCCCTGCGTACAGTTACCAATAAGCACAGGCATGAAAGTGCCTGACGGTAAGGACAGCCGTACGCCGGATAAATTTTCATCGGGCTACTAAACCCGACCGCTGATGGGCAGCGGCAGACGAACCTTAAAGAGCTCGCCCAAGACGCACAACTGAGACGATTCTGAGCGTTGTGTAGGCAATGCCGCAAGATACGAAACGACTCCCGACTCACCCAACGAGTTGCAACCTCCGGCAACAGAACACCCTGCAGATACGTTTGAACTCAACGTCTCGCGCACATCATTATTCTTAGCCATACCGGCCGACTGGCTAAACAAGGTGGCTAACATGAAGCGAAAACTGACACCGTTTGACATGGCTGGCGTGCTAGACAGTAAAGAAGCCATTAACGAATATTTAGCTCAAGTCCAGACTGACGCTGATATTGCTGAGCATCTCAGAGCAATCGCATTTATCGCACAAGCTCGCGAAACGCTGACTCAGGCCAAACGAACACAAAACCCCGCAAATAGACGGTTTCCATCGAACTGAAATTATTCTTTTCAGAGACTTATCGATGCCCCAGAGCGGCCAATACGTGATCCGGATCATTGTATAAGGCACGCAATAATGCCTTTGCCGGCCCCTCTGGTTCACGTCGCCCCTGCTCCCAGTTTTGAAGCGTTCCCACCGGCACATCAATTGCCTTCGCAAAGCGTGCTTGTGAAAGTCCTGTGGCTTGTCGAATCTCTTTTACCTTCAACGCATCAACAAAAAACTCGCGGGATGGGGCGCGCTCACCCCGTGCGATTTCGTCCATCTGGGTCATGCTTTCGACCAGACGATTGAACAGTTTTTTCTCCATCACTCCCACCTTCGGTTAATTTCGCTCAGCACGCTCTTTTACACCGCAGAGAGATCATCTTTGATGCCCTTTCGATAGATCAGGATCAATCGAATTTGATAGGCCATGCAGAGGTGGTAATAGATCACTCTGACACCACCCCTCTTGCCCCTCCCCTGTACAGCCCAGCGGATCTTTCTCAGACCATTGGTCCCTTGGATGACATCACCAGCAGTCGGGTTTTCGGCAAGAAATTCCTGGAACTCACCGTAGCTTTCCTCACTCAGTAGCGCTGGCAGGTCCTCGGTAAATACGGGTGATTCGACAAATATCACACCTACGCCCATACGTCATTGGCGTATAGCAAGCTTATTCGGATCGTTTCCTATCACGCAACAGCCACTCGTCACTGATTGATAGGCATTCGAAAAGTGCGCCGGGATTTTTGAAGCGCGAACTTTACAACCATGCAGCCCATGCAATTACGTAGGACGGAACTGAGTTTTCCATCCGAAACGAGCCAGTCAACGGTCCACGGCTATCCCCCGCTGCACCACCCACGCCAACGGCAACGTCACCCACAACATCCCCGCCAGCACCATCACCGCCAGCGGCACACCCAACGCATCGCCTAACCCGCCAAACACCACCGGCGCCAGCGCCCCGCCGCCTATTGTGCCGGTGTAGAACACCGCAAAAGCCTGCTCGCGCTTGCCGGCGCCGGCCAGGTCCGGTACGGCGCCGTAGAGCACCGAAGACGTGCCGTTCAGCACCAGGCCCAACACTGGCAACATCACCATCAAGCCACTCAGCGGCAGGTACACGGCGGCAACGATCAGCAGTGCAGTGCTGGTTTCCGTCAGCCATACGGTTTTCATCATGCCGATGCGGGCACCGAGGTAGCCGCAGAACAATTTGCCGAACGCACCGCCGATGAACAGCAGGGTCAAGGCCAGGCCAATACCCGCCGTACCCGCACCTTTGGCTTGCAGCAGGAACGGCAGGAACGTGAGGAAGCCCATGCGCACGGCACTGTCGAGGGTGCCGGTGAGGATCAGCGCACGCAGGCCAATGACCGAGCCGGTTCCGTTGAGCGGCCTGGCGTTTTTTGTGGCGGCGGATTCGCCAACCTGAGTAGGCACCCACCACCACAGCAACCCCGCCGCCGCCAACCCGAGCAGCCCCAGCAGGGTGGCGCTGGCGCGCCAGCTGATGACAGTGAGCAGCAAGCCAACCAACCCCGGGATCAGGGTTTTGCCGATGTCGCCGGAAAAGTTGTACTGCGATAACGCTTGCTTGACCCCGCCACCGTCCTCATAAGCATCGGTAATCATCGAAGAGGCCAGCGGGTGTTGGGTACTCGCTCCCAGCCCACCCAATAGCAACGCCAGCAACAACATGCCAAGCCCGGTGGCTTGCCCCACCAATAAGTAAGCGATACCTGCCAACGCGGTGCCACCCACCAGCAGCGGGACACGGCCCCAACGTTTGGCGGCGCGGCTGGCCATGAATTGGAACACGGCCATCATCCCGGAGTAGGCGCCGCGCAACAGGCCGATTTGGGTGTAGGACAAGGCGAACTGCGCCTGCCAGATCGGCAGCAGCACATAGATGACGTCGGTGAGGCCATCGTGTACGGCGTGGGCGCTGCAACCGGTAATCAGCGCGCGGCGGCGCATGGATGTTTCGCGGGCAGGCACGGCGACGGCGTCGTTCATGGGGTTTGAATCAACTCAGGTTGATGAGGCTTCCAGCCGGTCAGGGCGATCAGCAGGGTCAGCAGTTGAAAACCGATAATCAGTGCCACGCAGCCGGCCCAGCCCCACTGTTCCCAGATCAATGCCGGTGCGATGGCACCGCAACTGCCGCCCAGGTAGTAACACGTGAGGTAAACCCCCACGGCGCCAGCCTTGTTGTCACCGGCGGTGGCGGTGATGAACGCATTGGCAGCGGCCTGGGCGAGGAACACGCCCGTGGAACTGAGCGCCAGGCCCACTACGATGCAGCCCAGCGAAGGCACCAGGGTCAGCGCCGAGCCACTGACGCCAAGCACGGCAGCGAGACCCAGCAGCTCGGCGTGGGGCCGGGCTTTGCTGAGGCGGCCCGCGATGGGAATCACGATCAAGGCCAGCAAAAACACCATGTATAGCGTGCCCAACGCTGCAGGCCCGAGGTTGAACGGCGGCAAGCCAAGGTACAAACCCGCGTAAGTAAAGGCCGCGACTTGGGAGAACAACACGCAAAAACCTACGGCGTAGGCGGCCAACAAAGGTTTGCGGAAAACGCCCGAGGATGAGGTTTTAAATCGCTCGGTTCGCGACCGGGCAGCGGGTAACAGGAACTGGATAAACCCGCCCACCATCAGGCTCAGTACCGCCAACAATTCGAAGGCTTCCCGCCAGCCTACGTACTCAGTCATCACACCGGTGACGAAGCGCCCGGCGAACCCGCCCAACACGGTACCCGCCACATAAAGGCTGGTGACTTCGGTGACCGTGCCGCCACGCCAACGGTCACCGATGTAGGCCACACTGGTCGCGAACACAACCGGAATCAACAGACCTTGCACGCACCGCCATACCAGTACTTCGGCAAAGCTGTCGGCATACGCGGTCATCAGTGCGGGCACCGCCAACAACAGCGCGGCCACGCTGATTACGGTACGTTGCTCGAAGCGCCCGGTCAGCCGGCTGACAAAGGGTGCAGTGACTGCAACGGCCAGGGTGGTGACCGTGATGCTCCAACCCGCGGCCTTGGCGCTGATATGAAACTGCGCGGCAAAGGTCTGCAGGATGCTCTGGGTGGCATAGAGGTTAAGAAACGCCGCGCAGCCACACAGGAACAGGGCAAGACGGGCACAATGCAGGCGCGGTTTCATGAAACCTCTCGTTTTATTTTGTGAGGTCTTTATAGAATGGCTGGCGGGTCTTAAACCAATACCGATTTCGAACCGATCAATACCCAGGGATCAGGATGCTCGACCTACGCAAGCTGCGTTACTTTCTGACGGTCGCCGAAGAATCGCACTTCGGCCGCGCAGCACTTCGCCTGCACCTGGCGCAGCCGCCGCTGACCCGGCAGATTTCAGCGCTGGAGGCGGAGTTGGGGTTCAAGCTGTTTGATCGCACCAGCCGCACGGTGACCCTCACCGCTCAGGGCCGTTCGTTCCTGCCCTATGCACGCGGGGTGTTGGAGCAGGTGGCGTTGGCGCAGGTCATCGCCGGCAAACTGGCGGCGGGCACTGCGGGGCAATTGTCGCTGGGTTACGTCAGCTCAATCGCCTTGTCGGATCTGTTCAGCCAGGCGATCCAGGCCTTTGCACAACGCTTTCCCGAGGTGCAGTTGACCTTGGTGGAATGCGCGTCCGGCAGCCTCGGCGCGCAAGTGGCTGACGGGCGGCTGGATATCGGCCTAAGTCGCCTATTGCCGCAGAATCAAGAGGTACAAGCACGATCGCTCGGTGAGGAACGCTTGGTGGCGGCCGTATCCAGCGACAGCCCTTTGGCCGGCCAGCCTGATGTCAGTTTGGCGCAGCTCAGTGCGTACCCGTTGATTCTGTTTCCGTCGGATTATGGGTCGGGATTGAACCAGTCCATCGAGCAACTTTATCGACACCACGGTGTGCCCCTGCGTGCCGGGCCGACCGGACGGCAGATCACCTCGATCATTGCGCTGGTGGCCGCCGGGCAAGGCGTGGCATTGGTGCCGGAATGCACGCAGGGCTTGATGAATAAGGGCGTTACGTATAAGCCGATGGCTGAGGTAGATGCCTGTGCTCAGTTGCTGGTGCTGACCCCTACGGCAAGAAAAAGCGTATTGGCTGATGCGTTTCTCGCGGTTCTTGCGCAGTCTTCACACACCCGGTAACCCTTCGAAAAACCTCGCAATACCTCTCTCCAACGCCATTCCTGCGCGCTCATACACTGCCTACAACGCTTACCGAAACAACAGTCATCGACCGTTGGTAGGTAGAGTGTTGATAATTTATATTCAGTGGTTATAGTCACCACCAACACACACCACAAGGAGGTGATGTGGATAGTCGATATTTGATAGGTCACATTGTTGCGGACAGCGGGTACCTGGTGCGCACCCGAGGCAGTCATCATCACTTCAAACACCCGACAAAACCGGGGCTGGTGACAATTCCTCATCCAAAGAAGGACCTGTTGGACAAAACCGCCAAGAGCATTTTGAAACAGGCTCTGTTGAGCTAACCGTCCCTGGAGGGCAATAGACATGCTTTACCCCATCGCAATTTCAACCGGCGACGAGGATCACGCCTGGGGTGTGGAAGTCCCGGATATTCCTGGCTGCTACTCAGCCGGGGAAGACCTCGACGACGCCATGGCCATGGCCCGGGAAGCGATCGAAGGGCACTTCGAAATCCTCGCGGAGGATGGCGCGCCGATCCCCACCGCGCAAAAAGTTACCCTGCACGCGGCAAACCCACAGTACGCCGGCTGCACGTGGGCCGTGGTGGACATTGATGTCACCAAGTACCTGGGCAAGGCTCAGAAACTCAACATTACCCTGCCGGGTTATCTGTTGAATCGTATTGATGAATACGTGCTGAATCACCCGGAAGAAAAAAGCCGTTCGGGGTTTCTGGCATCCGCGGCGCTCAAGGTATTGCAACAGGACGGGTAGTTGCCCTTCAGCATCATCTGACTGCGGCGGCGACCGAGAAGCGCAAAGATGCCTGCTCGTCAGCCCTCGGATCTGGATTACCGCAATGTTTGAACCTGTACAACACACACCGAAAACCGTACTGCGCCAAGTGGTGGGCTGGGTACTGGTTTTGCCGCTGTTGGTCACATTTGTAAGGCTGCCATTTCCCCTTGGATTGATCCTGGGGTTGGGCGCCATTGCAGCGTCGGCCTATGGCGTGCGGTATGCCAGGCGACACGCCAGCCGACGCGTTAGCGTGTTCGCTGGGATCGTCACACTGCTCAATGTGATGTCGTGGGTTGCAATGGGTGAGGTCTCTATACTCATGGGGCTTTATAGGATCTCCTGGCTCTACGGGTACCCGTATTACTCTCATTGGGTGTATTGGAACGTCTGAGTGCGGGAGAATTTGATCGCAAGAAACGTAGTTTCCACTCCAGCCGCTGAAACTACAGTAGTGCTGTAGCTCAAAACGCACCCCCTTCGAGGAGCCCGCTCATGCCCTACGAATACAAGCTCATGCCCTCCCCCGTCGGTCAGCTCACCCTGGTGGCGCGCGATGGCAAACTCAATGCCATCCTCTGGGAAAAAGAGCGCGCCAACCGCGTGCGCCTGGGTGAGTTGCGCGAGGCTAACGACAGCTCTGTGCTCTTGGCAGCCGAGCAACAATTGAAGGAGTATTTCGCCGGCACCCGCCACCAATTCGAACTGGAACTGGACTTCACCGGCACTGAGTTCCAGAAGCAAGTCTGGCAGGCGCTGCTGACCATCCCCTTTGGCGAAACCCGCAGCTACAGCCAGATCGCCCAGCAGATTGGTAACCCGAAAGCCGTGCGTGCAGTGGGCGCTGCCAACGGGCGCAATCCCATCTCGATCATTGCGCCCTGCCATCGGGTGATAGGCGCCTCAGGCGGGCTGACCGGGTTTGCCGGTGGGCTGGAGGCCAAACAGTATTTGCTCGCGCTGGAAGGTGCAGGCCAGGCAGAACTGGCGTTCTAGTGACGGGCGACAAAAACGTACAACGTTGCTCACCCTTTAATTGTAAAAAGAAATTTCAAAGCGCGGCTGCGGTCCATAATTTCATCACCCACCCTTTGAGGAAAACGGTCATGAAATTCTCCGCAGTCTCGCAGTCTCTGTCCCGCTGGGCAGGCAGTGCCCGGACGTTCTACGCCGCCGTCGCACTGATTTTCCTGTGGAGCCTGAGCGGGCCTTATTTCCATTACAACGACACCTGGCAGCTGATCATCAACACCTCGACCACCATCATTACCTTCCTGATGGTGTTTCTGATCCAGAACACGCAAAACCGCGACAATGACATCCTGCATATCAAGATTGATGAGCTGCTGCGCGTGTCCAAGGATGCACAAAACGCCGTGCTGAGCCTGGATGGCCTGGACCGCAAAGAACTGGAAAAACTGCGCAACGAATACCGCAGCATCGGGGCGACGGGCAGTGTCAGCCTGAACAGCAGTTGCGGTGAAGCAGTAGACGATGCAGTACCGAGTAAAACCGATCTGAACCAGGCATAAAAAAACGGCGGTTGGAGATGCTCCAACCGCCGTTTTTCATTTCAAGTGACGGCTTCAACCGTCGCCCTGATGACCTTTACCGTAGGTCGATGCCAAGGCACGGGCCTTCTGCAGACGCTCTTCCAATCTAGGCAGCGTCTCATCTACCAGGGCCTTTATCTCCGGTACATCCGATGCCGCGCCTTCCCGTTTGAACAAGGCGATGGCGTCTTCGTTTTCCTTGACCTGCTGCGCCGTGTAGGCAGCGTCAAAGGAGTCGCCGTCCTTGAGTTCAGGCATCAGGGTTTCAGCTTTGTCGACGATCTTCTCGCGCGGTGCCACCGGCAAGTCGAGCTTCTTGGCAATCGCAGCCAGATGCTGGTTGGCCAGGGTGCGCTCATTGATCACCTCGATGGTGTAGTCCTTGATTTCCTGGGACGAGGTTTTGGCGTGGGCCATGCGACTGGTTTCGATATCGGCCATACCTTTGGCCGAAGCCTGCTCGATGAATTCAGCAGGCGACTGGGCGAAAGCATTGCTGGCGCCGAGGCCCAGCAGCATCGCGAAACTGGCGGTGCGTAACCGGATAGCCATGCGGCTCATGATGGGTTCCTCCAGGGCAAAAATAGGTGCGAGAACACACACCTCGCCCTGAATTCGAATTTTCAGGGCGGCAAAGGTTTAGAAAAAACTTGCCAGTGCGACGAACGGTCGTCGTTGCCTCACGCCGGTTTGCTGCCAAACAGGCCCGGTAATGCGTGCGCTAGCGCGTTAATGGCGAAGCCGATAAACATCACGCCGCAGAGCTTGGTGATCAGGATTTCATGGCGCTGATACACCGTACGTACGCGCTGAGCCCCGACCACAGCGATCAGAATCGCGTAAGCCAGCAGACCACCGACAAAGCTCAGGAAGATCAAGGACGGCAGCATTGCCCAGGTCAGCAGCTCGGCGCGGCTGGACAGCAATGCAGTGAAAGTCGCCACCGCCACCGGGTAGGCCTTCGGGTTGGTCAAGCCAAACAAAATGCCGTGCCAAAACGGATGCCGCGCAGCGCCCTGAGGGGCATCACTGCTACGCCGTTGAGTGCGAATGGCGCGCCAGCCGAGCCAGAACAGATACAACCCACTGAGCACACCCAACACATCAAATGCACTGCTACCGACTTCCCGTGCGCCAACAATGGCGATCAGCGCCGTACTGCACCACACCACATCCCCGAGCAAATGCCCGCACAGGAAACCCGCCCCGGCGCGACGGCCGCGCGCAGCACCGATACCGAACACGGCCAGTACCCCCGGGCCAGGCGTAATGCCGTAGATAAAACCCGAAGCGAGGACGGCGAGCAGCAAGGATGGGGTCATGGGCGCGACTCTGACAGACGGTTTAGAGGTGCAGGGATTCTGCACGTTCTGGTGCTACGGGTAAAACTTCATACCTGCGTAAGGCTTGACACGACAGGCTTGCAGACGCGACGCCAAGTCACCGACATGGGCCTCAAGCTTGTGCCCATCGGGGTCGAGAAAATAGAACGAGGCACCTTCACTGCGGTTGTCGCGCCACTCCTGCACACCGCCGGCTCGCAGGCGCGCCACCAGTGCGCTGAAATCACCGGCATCCGCCGTGAACGCGTAGTGAGTGTATTCAGCCGCGGGTGCCGACAGGCGCGATGGATCAAGCGACAAACACAGCCACAGACCGGGCAACGAGAGGTAGGCGCCGTTGTCCCAGGTGGCGTCGAGCTGAAGCTGCAACAGCTCATGGTAGAAGCTGACGCTGCGGTTCAAATCGGTCACGGCAAGGGTCAGGTGGTTGAGGCCTGAGAGCATGGTGTTGTTCCTGTTATTGGAGGCCTTCGGACAATACACCCTGCACCTGCCCAATCAACCACTGCAAACCCGAATCCCCACCCCGGCGCGCATGCCACGCCAGTTCAAAGGCAAACGAGGGAATATGAAACGGCGGCGGCACGGCCAACAGCTGCTGCTGATCAATGTTGAGCAAGCCCCTGGATGAGACGGTCAGAATCAGGTCCGTGCCCTGGATCAACTGCGGCGCCACGCCCCAGTGCGGCAGGCTGATCGCCACATGCCGCCGCTCACGAATGGCCGTCAACGCGCGCTCGATTTCCGGGGTACCACTGCCACGCATTTCCAGCAGCACATGCGGGCGCGACAGGTAGGTGGGCAGGTCGAGCGTGCCACTTTGCGCCAGGCTGTGGCGGTCCACCAGGCAGGTGTAATGCTCCTCGAACAAAGGCGTGGTGCGCAGTTCGGCGGGCATATCGGGGAAGACGCCGGCAGCCAGGTCGATATCGCCATTGAGCACGCCGTCCACCATCCCTTCACGGCTGGCCTGGATAATTTGCAGGTCGATGCCGGGGGCTTCACGGCGCAACGTGCGCACCAGATCAGGCAGAAAAATGGCCGCGCTGTAGTCCGACATCGCCACGCGAAACCTGCGTTTGGCTGACGCCGGGTCAAAGCGATTCGGCGCCAACAGTACCTGCACCTGGGCCAAGGCTTCGGCCAACGGCGTCGCCAATTCCAGGGCACGCGCCGTCGGCACCAGCGTGCCGCCCTGGCGTACCAGCAATGGGTCACTCAACACGTCTCGCAGTCGGGCCAACGCGTGGCTGACCGCCGGCTGGCTCAGGTGCAAACGCTCGGCAGCGCGGGTGACGTGTTGCTCGCTGAGCAAGGCATCCAGAATCACCAACAGGTTAAGGTCGATGCGGCGAAGATCATTCATCAGATGCATGCTCGGCATAAGAACTTTGAATTTAAATTTGCGCGACGAATAGCCTAGAGTCCAGAAAAACCTCTGGGAGATTCGAAATGACGACGTTGCATTGGGTAGGTTTGTTGGCGCTGGCGGTGATTGCGGGAGCGGTGGTGCCGTTTCAAAGTGCGATCAATGCCAACCTCGGGCGCGGCCTCGGTCACCCGTTGTGGGCCACGTTGGCGTCCCTGCTGGTGAGCATAATCGTGTTGCTGCCGGTGATGCTGGCCCTGCGTTTACCGCTGCCGAGCCTGAGCTTTATCAGCAAGGCACCGCTGTGGATGTGGGCCGGTGGCGCATTTGGCGTGTGCTTTATTTCCCTGGCGTTGATGTTGCTGCCCAAGTTGGGCGCGTCGGGGTTTATTGCACTGGCCATGGCCGGTCAGATTCTCGCCTCGCTGCTGCTCGATCACTTTGGCCTGTTCGGCCTGGTCGAGCGCCAACTCACAACGCCCCGTGTGCTGGGGGCGTTGTTGTTGATGGGCGGGGTGGCGTTGATTCAATTCAGCAGCACGCCCGCCCGGGCATTGGCAACGGCGGGCTGATCAACCCCGATCCAACGTGCGCAGCTTTTGCGGCAAGCCCCACAGCAGCAGCGCCGCCGCCAACAGTGCGCACACGCCGATCATATACAGCGCCGGGGTGGTGCTGCCGGTGAGGTCCTTGATCCGCCCCACCATCACCGGGCTGACGATGCCGCCGAACTGGCCCAGGGTGTTGATCACCGCAATGCCTCCGGCCGCACCGGCACCGGCGCCGGCCAGTAGCTTGGGGGGCAGGGTCCAGAACGTCGGGATCGAGGCGATAATGCCGGCGCCCAACATGCCCAGGGCGATGATCAGGAAGGTGGTGTGGTCGGCAAAGATCCCGGCACTGAAAAAGCCAATCGCACCGAGCACCACCAAGCCGCAGACAAACTTGCGGCGCTCGCCCGTGGCGTCCGACAACCGCCCGACCACCACCATGCTGATTGCCCCGCACACATACGGAATCGCCGTGAGCAGGCCAATCATCACCGGGCTCTGGGTGCCCGCGCTGCGGATCAGTTGCGGTGCCCAGAAGTTGAGGCCATAGGACGCCACCTGGATCAGGAAGTAGATAAACCCGAGCATCAGGAACCCAGGAATGCGGATCGCCGACAGCAGTGAACCACCGTGCGGGTTCGGCTCATGCTGGGCGATACGGCTGGACAGCAACGTCTTCTCTGCCGAGCTCAGCCAGTGGGCGTCTTCAATCCGGTCCTTGAGCAACGTCAGCACCAGAAAACCCAGGCCGATGCAGGGCAAGCCGCCGAGCAGGAACAACCAGTGCCAGCCGCGCATCTGTAGCACGCCGTCGAGATGTTCCAAGACCAGCCCCGAGAAAGGCGCGCCGACCAATCCTGCGAACGCCGAAGCCAGGAACAGCAACGAGGTGATGCGCCCGCGAAAGTGCTGCGGGAACCACAACGTCAGGTAATACAGCACGCCCGGCGCAAACCCCGCTTCCATCGCACCGATGATGAAGCGCAGGCCGTAGAACTGCCATTCGGCAGTGACAAACACCATGGCCGCCGTGGCCAGGCCCCACGACATCATGATCCGCGCGATCCAGCGGCGGGCGCCGACCTTGTACAGCATCATGTTGCTCGGCACTTCGAAAATCACATAGCCCACCACAAACAACCCGGCGCCCAGGCCGTAAGCGGTGTCACTCAGGCTCAGGTCGGTTTGCAACTGGAACTTGGCGAAGCTGATGTTGATGCGGTCAAAAAACGCGAACAGGTAACACACCATGATCAGCGGCATCAGGCGCCAGGCGACCTTGCTGACCAGGGCTTTTTCGGCATCGATTTCCGCGGCCGGGCGCACGCCTGCCTCTAACGTATTAGTGCTCATGCTTTCTCTCCAGCGGGCTGCTCAAAGGCGCCCGATTGTTTTTGTTGTCTGGTGCGGCGTTACAGCGTGGCGATGTAAGCGAGTGGTGAATGCAGGTCGCAATTGCGCCCCGCCTTGGCCACCTGGCCGGGCAGCTCATGGCCGAGCAGGGCCGGCAAGCGGCGGGACATATGCAACAAGTGCGGCAGGTCGATGCCGGTGTGAATCCCCACCTCCTCGCACAGGTTGACCAGGTCTTCGGTGCAGATATTGCCTGACGCACCCGGCGCAAACGGGCAGCCGCCGAGGCCGCCCAGGGCCGCATCAAAACGGCGGGCGCCGGCTTCGTAAGCCGCCAGCACATTGCACAAACCCAAGCCGCGGGTGTTGTGAAAATGCAGGGTCAAGTCGCTGGCGGGGACGCGCTGCAACACGCGCTTGACCAGGCGTTCTACCTGTCGCGGATTGGCCATGCCCGTGGTGTCGGCCAGGGTGATGCCCTGGATGCCCAACGCAAGGTAGGCATCGACGATTTGCAGCACACGGTCTTCATCAATCCTGCCTTCGAACGGGCAACCGAAGGTGGTGGCGATGCTGCCATTGAGATGCACCGGGTAGTCGGCAGCAAAGCTGACAATGTCTTCAAATGCCGCCAACGAGGCCTCGCAGCGCATGCGCATATTCGCCAGGTTGTGGGTCTGGCTGGCGGACATCACCAGGTTCAGCTCATCGGCCCGCGACTCAATGGCGCGCTGCGCGCCTTTGAGGTTGGGGATCAGCGCGACATAGATAACGCTGGGGCGCCGGTGGATGCCCTGGAACACTTGCTCACCATCGCGCAAGGCGGGAATGGCCTTGGGCGAGACAAACGAACCGGCTTCGATCCGCGAAAAACCGGCCAGGGACAGCTGGTCGATCAACGCAATCTTGTCGGCCGTCTCGACCCAGGTGGGCTCGATTTGCAAGCCATCGCGCGGGGACACTTCCTGCACGATCAGCGGGTCGCAATAGTCCGTGATCATTGCACCACTCCCGAGGTTTTCAGGCGTTGGATATCAGCGTCTGTCAGGCCGAGGCCAGCGAGGATGTCGTCAGTGTGCTGGCCAAGCGTCGGGCCCTGCCAGTTCACGGCGCCAGGGGTTTCGGAAAGCTTGGGCACAATGCCGGGCATCTTCACTGAAACGCCACCGGGCAGTTCGGCATTGAGCAGCATGTCGCGCGCCTGGTAGTGCGGGTCGCTGACGATATCAGCCACTGAATAGATACGCCCGGCCGGCACTTCAGCGGCTTGCAAGGCACTGAGCACCTGGTCGATGGGCTGGCTGCTGGTCCAGTGGGTGATTGCCGCATCGAGCAAGCCACTTTTGGCTGCGCGACCATCGTTGTGGGCGAATTCGGGCGCTTCGGCCAGGTCGGCGCGGCCAATGGTATGCATCAGGCGCTTGTAGATCGGGTCGCTGTTACCGGCGATTACCACATATGCGCCGTCGGCGGTCAGGTAGGTATTGGACGGCGCAATGCCGGGCAAGGCGCCGCCGCTGCGCTCACGCACATGGCCGAGCATGTCGTATTCGGGCACCAGGCTTTCCATCAGGTTGAACACACTTTCGGCCAGCGACACATCGACAATCTGCCCGTCGCCCTGCCCGGTCTTGACCCGCAGCAGCGACATCAACGCGCCAATCACACCGTGCAGTGACGCGAGGGAATCGCCCAGGCTCACACCCACCCGCGCCGGAGGCGAATCCGGGTTGCCGGTGGTGTAGCGGATGCCGCCCATCGCCTCGCCGATGGCACCAAAGCCCGGGCGGTCGCGATAAGGGCCCGTCTGGCCGTAGCCGGAGATACGCACCAGGGTCAGCTTGGGGTTGAGGGCGTGCAACACGTCCCAGCCCAGGCCGAGCTTTTCCAGGCCGCCGGGGCGCAGGTTTTCGATCAGCACGTCGGCGTCACCGAGCAGTTGCTTGATCAAGCCCAGGCCTTCAGGGGACTTGAGGTCCAGCGCCAGGGACTTCTTGTTGCGCGATTGCAGGTACCACCACAGCGACGTGCCTTCGTGCAGCTTTCGCCATTTGCGAAGCGGGTCGCCCTGGCCCATGGCTTCGATCTTGATCACTTCGGCGCCAAACTCGGCCATCAGCCGGGCGGCGAACGGCGCGGCAATCAGGGTGCCGATCTCGATCACCTTGATACCGCTCAACGGAGCCGTCATGGGGTGTGCCTCTTATTCTTGGAATGTGCGACCAAGGCTAGAGGACAAGGGGACGATAAATCCAACCGTCAGTTGGCAAGGAGCGTTCGCGAAACACGAACACTCAGATAATCGAACAGTAACCGACTGACCGGCGACAACTGCGCCTCATCGCGCACCACCACGATCAAGCGGCGATCCGACCAGGTATCCGTCAGCGGCACGGCGTGCAACCCCAACGCACGACCAAACAGTTCATAGGCCTTTTGCGGGAGGATGCCGATGCCCATATTCGCCTGGACCATCCGGCACATCGCATCAAACCCCGGCACATGGATGCGCAGGCGCAGCATCTTGCCCGCCTCGCGTGCGGCGGCGTGGGTGCGCATATTGATGGAGCTGGCGGCATGCAGGCCGACGTAATCGCTGTCGAGGGTTTCAGCGAATGCCAAGGTCTGGCGTGTGGCCAACGGATGATCCGCCGGCATCAGCACCACCAGTTTGTCGTGGCGATAAATCACGCTGGGCAGGCCTTTGGTGTCGGTGTCACTGGAGCAAATCCCCAGGTCCGCGACCCCATCCAGCACGCCTTGCACCACGCCATTGCTGGGGCGCTCTTCCAGGTCGGTTTTCACTTCGGAGTGCCGTGCGGAAAAATCGCGCAGGTCCTCCGGAAGGAACTGAATGATCGCCGACAGATTCGCCAGCATCCGCACATAACCGCGCACACCGTGGCTATGTTCACCCAGTTCCAGGCCCATTTTTTCGACGTTGAACAGCATCTGCCGCGCATGGTGCAACAGGGTTTCGCCCGCAGCGGTCAGGTCCATCCCCTTGGCGCGACGCACAAACAAACTCACGCCCAGTACCTGTTCCAACTCCATCAGGCGCTTGCTCGCCGCCGAGACCGCAATGGCTTCACGGGCAGCCGCGCGGGTCAGCGTGCCTTCTTCGAACACCGCAACGAACAGTTGCAAGGTGATCAGGTCCAGGCGACGCACCAGGCTCTTGTGCAACATCAGCGACGCTCGGAGGCCAAGCGATTGATCTGCGCCTGTTCCACCACTGCATGCGGCGCACCGTGGCGCACCGCCGCCAACATGGCCTGGCCGACGGTCTCGGTGCTTACCACCCAGCCTGGCTTGGCGCGACGCACAAACGAGAGCAACGGCCCGAGCACGGTATAGAAGGCTTGGTACAACGGCGTCTTCGAGCGCACGCCATGCAAGGGCTGGATAACCCCCGGCCGAAACAGGTACACCGCCTTGAACGGCAGGCGCAGCAAGGCGTTTTCTGTCTTGCCTTTGATACGCGCCCACATCAACTTGCCTGCCTCGGAGCTGTCGGTGCCGGCACCGGACACGTAGATAAACGTCATTTGCGGGTTGAGCCGCGCCAGGGTACTGGCGGCGACCAGCGTCAGGTCATAAGTGAGGTGGGTGTACCGGGTTTCATTCATGCCTGCCGACGAAACGCCGAGGCAAAAAAAGCACGCGTCAAACCCTTGCAGCAAGTTTTCCAGGGGCTGGAAATCCAGCATATCGCTGTGCAACACCTGGTGCAGCTTGCCGTGCTCCTGGGTCAACGGGGTGCGGCCGACGGCGACGACTTCCTGGACGTCAGCCGCCAGCAGGCACTCGCGCAGCACGCCTTGGCCGACCATGCCGGTGGCGCCGAATAGGAGAACTCTCATTGGGGGACCTCAGCGGCAAGCCGCAAGCTTCATGCTCAAGTTGAATGCAGTTCAGCTCGTAGCTTAACGCTTGCAGCATGCGACTGCTCCTTTTAGAACGCGCTGCGAAAGATCTCCTCAATCTGACGCTGATCGGCCCGCCGTGGGTTGGTCAGGCCACAGGCATCCTTCAACGCATTGGTCGCCAGCAGCGGAATGTCCTGCAGCTTGGCGCCCAGCTCGCGCAGCCCGGCCGGAATCTCGACATCCTGGGCCAACGTGCGAATGGCGGCGATAGCCGCCTGGGCGCCCTCTTCCGGAGTAATGCCCTTGATATCGGCGCCCAATGCACGCGCCACGTCGCTCAAGCGTTCGGCGCTGACACTGGCGTTGAAGCTTTGTACATGCGGCAGCAGCACCGCGTTGCACACGCCGTGGGGCAAGTCGTACAGGCCGCCGAGTTGGTGGGCCATGGCGTGCACAAAACCCAGGGAGGCATTGTTGAACGCCATCCCGGCAAGAAATTGCGCATAGGCCATGTTTTCCCGTGCAGCCTTGTCGGTGCCATCGTGCACCGCCAGGCGCAGGTTGGCGCTGATCAGTTCGATGGCCTTGATCGCGCAGGCGTCGGTGATCGGCGTGGCAGCGGTGGACACGTAGGCTTCGATGGCATGGGTCAAGGCGTCCATGCCGGTGGCGGCGGTGAGGCCCTTGGGCATGCCGACCATCAGCGCCGGGTCGTTGACCGACAGCAGTGGCGTGACGTTGCGGTCGACGATGGCCATTTTCACGTGGCGGGTTTCGTCGGTGATGATGCAGAAGCGGGTCATCTCGCTGGCGGTGCCGGCGGTGGTGTTGATGGCCACCAGTGGCAGTTGCGGCTTACTGGACTGATCGACACCTTCGTAGTCGCCGATATGCCCGCCATTGGTGGCGCACAGCGCGATCCCCTTGGCGCAGTCATGGGGCGAACCGCCGCCCAGCGACACGACGAAATCACAGGCATTTGCTTCCAGCAACACCAGGCCTTTCTCGACGTTCTCCACATTGGGGTTAGCTTTGGCGCCGTCGTAAATCACCGAGTCGATATCCTGCATCGCCAGCTTCTCGGCGATCATGCTGGCCACGCCGGCCTTGGCGAGACCCGCGTCGGTGACGATCAGCGCCTTGCGAAAGCCGTAGTTGCGGATGGCGGTCATGGCTTCGTCGAGGCAGTCGGTGCCCATGATGTTGACGGCGGGTATGAAAAAGGTGCTGCTCATGGCGAATCCTCAGAGGCGTTATGCCAACAGGATCAACCTGACTCGCCTGCGGCATCTTGACCAAGATCAACTCCGGCTCGTGATAAAGTCACCACCCAGCCGATTTCGAGTAGACCCGCCGCAATGATGGATTTCCAGGATATTGACGCCCACCTTGAAGACTGGAGCGCGCTGCGCAGCAGCGTGGACTTCAATGGGATTCTGATCGGCAACGGCGCCAGCCGGGCGATTTGGGAAGACTTTGCCTACGACTCGCTGTTCGAAAACGCGCGCACCGTCGAAGAAAAACCCCTGAGCCAATCCGAGCTGAGTGTGTTTGACGCCCTGCAAACCCGCAGTTTCGAACAAGCACTGGGCGCACTGAAAACCACCAGCCGGGTCAACAAAGCACTGGCGGTCAGCTCAGCCGCGCCGCGCAATCGCTACTATGCGATCAAGGAAGCGTTGATCAACACCATCCACGCCGTGCACATTCCATGGCGCCTGGTGCAGCCCTCGACCCTGGCGACGATCAACGCGGAACTGGCCAACTACGCCACCGTGTTCACCAGTAACTACGACCTGCTCAACTACTGGGCGATCCTGCACACCCCGGGCATTGATGACCTGTTCCGCAGCGCCGACGCCAGCTTCGACCTGCGCAACACTCACACCGAGGCCACGCGCATCCTCTACCTGCACGGCGGCCTGCACCTGGTGCGCAACCTCGACGGTACGGCGCGCAAATTGCCCTCCACCGACAGCACCTTGCTCAGCAGTTTTGCGATCAACAATACGATCAAGACCCTGGACGATGTGCCGCTGTTTGTCAGCGAAGGCAAGGTGGAAGAGAAGCTCAAGACCATCCGCAGCTCGGACTATCTGTCGTTCTGTTATGAGCAGTTGCTCAACCATGAGGGCGCACTGTGCATCTTCGGCCATGATTTGGGGCCGCAGGATAAACACCTGGTGGATGCGCTTCGCCAGGCCAGGCTGACCACGCTGGCGATTTCGGTATCGGGGCGCAGCGACGGGTTTATTCGTCAGCAGAAGCGCCGGTATTCGGCGTTGTTCGAGGGCAGCGGTGTGGCGCTGAAGTTTTTTGCGGCACGGACACATCCGTTGGGTAATTCGGCGCTCTCGGTGCCGGTCGAGCGCTGATCACCTGCAACAAAGAAGGTCAACTGTGGGAGCTGGCTTGCCTGCGATAGCGGTGGGTCAGCAAACCGTGTGTCAACTGGCAGACCGCTATCGCAGGCAAGCCAGCTCCCACATTGACTGCATTTCAACTAGTGATCGCAGTCATTCTTCAGCACTGTGCACCACGACCAACAACTGCGCCTGCACCTCCCCTACCGAGCGAAGCCGGTGGGGCTTTTGCGCGTTGAAGTGCAGCGCGTCACCCCGCTCCAGAATCACCCGCTCGTTCATGAAATCCACTTCCACCTGGCCTTCATGCACAAATAAAAATTCCTCCCCCAGATGCTCCTTGAAGGTCTTGTCGGTGAACTCAGCCGGCGGGTAGATGATGAACGGCAGCAGGCTGCGCTCACTGACCTGATGCGCGAGCACCGCATAACCCGGCGCAGTGTCCGGCCGCTCATGGCTACGCACCAGGCTGTAGCTGTCGAGGCTGACGCTGTCTTCGCTGAACAGTTCTTCGACCTTCACGTTCAAGGCCTTGGCCAGTTTCAGCGCGGCGGCAATCGACGGCGTATTGAGCCCGCGCTCGACTTTCGACAGGTAGCTCTTGGTCATCCCGGACTTTTCAGCCAAGGACTCCAAAGTTACGCCAAGTTTTTTTCTCAATAATTTCAAACGGATAGACATTTGATGCGGTTAATCCATGCAGAAAAGCGAGAGCTGCGCTTGCCAATGACACAAAGTGTCATATAGCATCTTTAGTGTCATTTGCGTTCACCCAACAGCCTTGCTCGCGCTGGAGACCCGCAAATCCGACGTCCATTGAACCACCCAAAGGACAACGATATGGCCAAGACATTAGCACTCTCAAAAGACCAACTGGTCAAGCAAGCGCTGATCCAGATGCAAAATTCCCTGGCGGATAATACGTGGACCGACCGGCAAAAGCTGGCGCTCACGTGCCGCATTCTGTTCGAACACGGCCACGACTCCGGCCTGGCCGGGCAGATCACCGCACGTGGCCCCACGCCCGGCACTTATTACACCCAGCAACTGGGCCTGGGTTTTGACGAAATCACCGCCAGCAACCTATTGCTGGTCAATGAGGACCTGGAAGTTTTGGAAGGCCACGGCATTCCCAACCCGGCCAACCGCTTTCACACCTGGGTGTACCGTGGGCGGCCGGATGTGAACTGCATCATCCATACGCACCCCACTCATATTGCCGCGCTGTCGATGTTGGAAGTACCGCTGCAGGTGTCGCACATGGACCTCTGCCCGCTGTACGAAGACTGCGCTTTTTTGGAAGCCTGGCCGGGGGTGCCGGTGGGTAATGAAGAAGGGGAAATCATCACCACGGCGCTCGGCGACAAACGCGCGATTTTGCTCTCGCATCACGGCCAACTGTCCACCGGGGCGAGCATCGAAGAAGCCTGTGTGATCGCGCAGTTGATCGAGCGCGCGGCCAAGTTGCAGTTGCTGGCGATGGCGGCGGGCACGATCAAGCCGATCCTGCCGGCGCTGGGGCGCGAGGCCCATGACTGGATCTCCAAGCCCAAGCGCCACGGCGCCGCGTTCAATTACTACGCCCGGCAGAGCCTGCGCCAACACGCCGACTGCTTGAACTGATTGCCCTTTTTCGACTGGAGACTTCCCATGTCCACACCCACTATTCACGGCATCATCGGCTACACCATCACGCCGTTCAGCGCCGACGGTCAACGCATTGACCTCGACGCCCTGGGCCGCTCCATCGACCGTTTGATCGACAGTGGCGTGCACGCCATCGCGCCCTTGGGCAGTACCGGCGAGGGCGCCTACCTGAGCGACGCCGAGTGGGATGAAGTCAGTGCCTACAGCCTCGCGAAAATCGCCAGGCGCGTACCGACTATCGTCAGTGTGTCCGACCTGACCACCGCCAAGGCCGTGCGTCGGGCCCGTTATGCCGAGGCCAATGGCGCCGACGTGGTGATGGTACTGCCGGCCTCGTACTGGAAACTCAGCGAAGCAGAAATCCTCGCCCACTATGCCGCGATTGGCGACAGCGTCGGCGTGCCGATCATGCTCTACAACAACCCGGCTACCAGCGGCACAGACATGTCGGTGGAGTTGATTCTGCGCATCATCAAGCAGGTCGAAAACGTGACCATGGTCAAGGAGAGCACCGGGGATATTCAGCGCATGCACCAGTTGCATCGCCACAGCGACGTACCGTTTTACAACGGCTGCAACCCGCTGGCGCTGGAAGCTTTCGCGGCAGGTGCCAAGGGTTGGTGCACGGCGGCGCCGAACCTGATCGCGCAGCTCAACCTGGCGTTGTACGAGGCGGTGTTGGCCAATGATCTGACCAAGGCGCGGGCCCTGTTCTATCGCCAGTTACCGCTGCTGGAATTCATCCTCAAGGGAGGTTTGCCGGCGACGATCAAGGCTGGGTTGCGTTTGACCGGGTTGGAAGCGGGTGATCCAAGGTTGCCGGTGTTCCCATTGGGTGAAGCGGGGGTCGAGCAGCTAAGGACATTACTGCGATAGAGCCGTGGCCTCCTGTGGGAGCTGGCTTGCCTGCGATAGCATCTCCTCGGTTTAGCTGACAAATCGAGGTGCCTGCATCGCAGGCAAGCCAGCTCCCACATTTTGACCGAGTTCATTCATTACACAGCGACAAATGACAATAGTTCTCGATATCATTCATGGCTTTTCTACGTCGTGCTTCGTCAAGAAGGATAGCCATGTCTCGTCCCAAGCCCGACCCGTTGTCGGCCGATGCCTTTCGCGGGTTTTATGCAGATATTCTGTATTTCCTGCGCAAGCGCACGGACAACGCCAGCGACGCGGCGGACATGACCCAGGATGTCTTTACCCAGTGGCTGGACTACCGCGACCGCGCGAAGGTCGAGCAGCCACGGGCGTTTCTGTTCCAGATGGCGCGCAACCTGCTGCGCGATCACTGGCGTAAACAGAAGGTACGGCAGACCGCCCACGCTGAGCCGGCCGACAGGGACGCCGAGCCGGTCACCGACGAGCAAAATGACCCGATGGCCGCCGCGCAGCGCCTGCAACGCCTGGAACAGTTGAAAGAAGTCCTCGCCGAACTCTCGCCCCGCAGGCGAGAAGCCCTTATGCTGCACCGCTTCGAAGGCCTGAGCCAGGCGCAGATCGCCGAGCGCATGGGCATTTCGACCAGCATGGTGGAAAAGCACATCGCTTTTGCCCTGCTGCATTGCAAGCGACGTCTTCACATTGACCCCGGCACGGAGCAGCCAGAATGAACCGCTTGAGCGACATCGACGCCCTGGACATCGAAGCGAGCGACTCCATTGACGCCCAAGCCGCCAGCTGGTTCGCGCGCAACCGCAATGACGCGGGGCGTGCCGACCGCAAAGCCTTTGCCGCCTGGCAGGCTGAGCCCGCCCATGCACGCGCCTATGCCGAATTCGAGCAACTGTGGGCCGACCTCGCCCAGTTGCAGCAACTGAACCAACCCGTGCCACTGCCCACGCGTAAACCCTCGTTCTGGCGCCCCGCCCTGGCCGTGGCGGCCGCGCTGGTCTGCACAGTGCTGACCACGCACATCGGCGCGCCTCGCGAGCTCTACCACAGCCAAATCGCCGGGCATGCCAAAGGCATGCGCACGCTCAACCTGCCCGATGGCAGCACGCTGTATGTGAATGCCAACACCCATCTGCGGGTAGATTTCAGCGCCCATCAACGCATCCTTCATCTGGACAAGGGCCAGCTGTACATCGAGGTCGCTGCCGACAAGGAGCGGCCGCTGTACGTGCAGGCCGGCGAGGCGAACGTGCGGGTGGTCGGCACCGGGTTTGATGTGCGGCGCAGCCAGCAACAACTGGTGGTCAGCGTCGCCCATGGCCAGGTCGCCTTCGCGGCGGACGCCAAAAGCCCCGTCACCTTGCTCGGCGCGCAGCAACGCGCAACTTACAGCTACGCCAAAGGCACTGTTCAACAGCAAACCCTCACGGGCGAAGACGTCGCCGATTGGCGCAGCGGGCACCTGTCCTTTCGCAATCGCGACCTGGCCAGCCTCATTGATGAGCTGAGCCTCTACCGGCCCCAGGCACCGTTGCAGGTCAGCAAAGCCGTGGCGCAACTGAAGCTCTCGGGCAATCTGGATGTGAATGACCCGGACGCCCTGCTCAATGCCCTGCCTGCCCTGCTCCCGGTAAAAACCGTGGCGTCGGCCGATGGCATCGTGAGAATCGAACCGATCAAGTAAGGCTCGCCCTCCATTTGAGAATATTTTGCATTCGCAGGTGTGGAATTTTTTGCCTGCGCCGTCTTCCTCCCGACTGTGTTTGATACGCACACCTTTTTGGCTATTTAGCCACCCCGGGGGATTCCATGTTTCGCGCGCCTTGCCACGCTTCGCACCTGTTTCTTCGACCGTCCCTGATTGCTACCTGCATGGCGTTCAGCCTCAGTGCCCAGGCCGAGACGTTCAAGCTGCAACTGCCCGCCCAGTCTCTGGCCACCTCGTTGAGCCAAGTGGCGCAGCAGGCGAAAATCCAGCTGCTGTTCGATGAAACATTGCTCAAGAACGTGCAGGCGCCGGCGCTCAATGGTGAGTTCACCCCGGAAGTGGCGATTCGCACCTTGCTGAAAAACGGCGAATTCACCCTGATCAGGGTCGGAACCACTTACGTCGTGCGCCCCGACGTAGGCAAGACCACCCACAGCGGCGCGATCCAGCTCGACGCCCTCAGCGTGATAGGCACGGGTAACGAAGTCGACGCCAGCACCGTCAACCGCTCCACCCTGACCCAGGCCGACATCGACCGCTACCAGTCCAACAACATCCCCAGCCTGTTGCAGACCTTGCCCGGCGTGAGCCAGGGCGGCTCGCTGAAACCCGGCGGCCAGACCATCAACATCCGCGGTTTAGGCGATGCCGAAGACGTGCCGCTGACCGTCGACGGCGCCACCAAGAGCGGCTTCGAGCGCTACCAGCAAGGCACCGTGTTTATCGAGCCGGAGTTGATCAAAAGCATCGAGGTCGAGAAAGGCCCCAACTCGCCGTTCACCGGCAACGGCGGTTTTGGCGGCACGGTCAACATGACCACCAAGGACGCCCCGGACCTGCTCCAGGACGGTCGCAACAGCGGCGCAATGCTCAAATACGGTTACTCCAGCAACGACCACGAACAGGTCTACAGCAGTGCCGTGTATGGCCGCACCGACGACGGCCGTTTTGACGCGCTGGCCTACCTGACCCAGCGCGACGGGGGTGATATGAAGGTGGCCGCCAAGTTGCCCAACGACAACAACGAGTACCCGGTCAACCCGCAGCGCTTGCCCAACAGTGCCCAGGATGTGGACGGCAAGCTGTTCAAGGTCAACGCGCACTTCACCGATGAGCACAGCGTTGGCCTGTCCTACTCGCGTTCCCACAGCAATCGCTGGACGCCCTTCTCCGCCGCCAGCTACCCGACGCCGCCGACCCAGGCCAACATCGACCGCTACGGCTACGAAGGTGCGTTGAAGCGTTTTTTAGCCCACCGCGACACTGTCGACACCACCTGGTCGGGCAAGTATGAATACACGCCGCTGGATAATCCGCTGGTGGACCTGACCGTCAAATATTCGCAGTCCAACACCGACCAGACCGACGAGCGCGACGCCAGCGCGTTTTTCCAACTGGCCACCGGCGGGCGCAAGATGGACACCGCCTACACCGACAAGCACCTCGACATCCGCAACGTCAGCCTGTTCGACACCGGGCCGTTGCAGCATGCGGTGACCGTCGGCGGGCAGATTCGCAGGCACATCCGCGAAACCGAGATGTGGATGCCTGGTGCCACGTACAACACCGCGCGCTATAACTATGGGCATTTCCAGCCGGGTTTCATGCCCCACGGCAAGGTCGATACCCACAGCTTCTTTGTCCAGGATGCGGTGACCGTCGGCGATGTGACCATCACCCCGTCCCTGCGCTACGACCACGTGCGCAACCGCGGCGAAGGCAACGATGCGCCGTACTACAACAACCCCGATCCGTCCTTCGGCCACGATTACAGCGACCGCACCTACACCGGCTGGTCACCGCGCCTGGCGCTGTTCTGGAACGTCACCCCGCACTTTGGGCTGTTCGCCAACTGGAGCAAAACCTGGCGCGCACCGGTCATCGACGAACAGTACGAAGTGCAAGGCCTGGGCAGCCGCACGGCCACCAGCGTTGACCTCGACCCCGAGCGCATCACGTCGATCACCGTGGGCAGTGTCGTCAGCTACGATAACGTGCTTGCCCAGGACGACAACCTGCAAGTGCGCACCACCGTGTTCCACAACAAAGTCGAAGACGAAATCTTCAAGGCCACCGGCGTCGGCTGCCAGAACCAGGCCATCAATGGCGGCACCATTTCCAGCGCCTGCCCATCGGGGGCGATGCCCAACTACCGCAACATCGGCGGCCTGACCATCAAGGGCTTTGAGCTCGAATCGTTCTACAACTCCACCTACCTGTTCGGTTCGGTGTCGTTCGCCTACGCCAAAGGTGAACATGAAGGCGCCTACACCAACCCATGGGGCCCGGACGTGCCGGCACGTGATATTCCACCGACCAAATGGGTGCTGGTACTGGGCACTCACATTCCAGCCTGGGATGCCCAAGTGGGCTGGATGGGCCAGTTCATCGGCGCGACCGATCGCTTGCCGAGTAACAAATATTCCGGCGGCCCCGGCAGCAGTTTGGGCGACCTGTTCTACGACCAATACGGCAACAAGGCCTACAACACCCAAGGCCTGTTCGCCAAATGGAAACCGCAACAGGCTTACCTCAAAGGTACCGAGGTCAACTTCACCGTGGACAACCTGTTCAACAACAACTTCCGCCCGGCCCTGAGCGGCGACCGCGCCTACATCAAAGGCCGAGATGCGAAGATCAGCGTCACGCGGTTCTTCTGAGGTTAGGGGTGCATTTCTCGGTCGGTCAGCACAACCGAGGCGATCCCTTCGCAGACTCGCTGAAGCTCGACAGCTCCCACATTGGATCTCCATTCGCTGGCGATCTACTGTGGGAACTGTCGAGCCCCAGCGAGGCTGCTAAGGCGGCGGCACTGCCAACAGAGCGATTGAAACTGTACGGATAAATCCGCACCCAGCTGTAGGCCCGCTACCGGCAGGTGTTGTGGCTAGATGGGCTTCCCTTGAAGCCCTGCAGATTTCGGTCCCCATCATGAGCTCGCGCGAAAACACCGGCATGGCCCTCGGCCTGCTGGGCGTCATCATCTTCAGCCTGACCCTGCCCTTCACCCGCATCGTGGTGCAGGAAATCCACCCGTTGCTCAACGGCCTGGGTCGCGCGTTGTTCGCGGCGGTTCCGGCAGCGGCGCTGTTGCTGTGGCGCCGTGAGCGCTGGCCGACCTGGGCCCAGGTACGCGGGTTGTGCCTGGTCATCGCCGGCGTGATTCTCGGTTTCCCGGTGCTGTCGGCCTGGGCCATGCAAACCTTGCCGGCGTCCCATGGCGCGCTGGTCAACGGCCTGCAACCCCTGTGCGTGGCGCTGTACGCGGCGTGGCTGTCCCACGAGCGGCCGTCGAAAGCCTTCTGGGCCTGTGCGGCGTTGGGCAGTGCGTTGGTATTGAGTTACGCGTTGATCACCGGCGCCGGCAGTATCCAGGCGGGTGATTTGTTGATGCTCGGCGCCATTGCCGTGGGCGGCCTGGGTTATGCCGAAGGTGGCCGGCTGGCCAAAGAGATGGGCGGCTGGCAGGTGATCTGCTGGGCGCTGGTGCTATCGACGCCGGTGTTGATCGGCCCGGTGTGGTACCTGGCGGCGCAGCATCAAGGGCCGATTTCCATGCGCACCTGGTGGGCGTTTGGCTATGTGTCGCTGTTCTCGCAGTTCCTGGGATTTTTTGCCTGGTACGCCGGGCTGGCCATGGGCGGCATTGCACGGGTCAGTCAAATTCAGCTGTTGCAGATTTTCTTCACCATCGCGTTTTCGGCGTTGTTCTTTGGTGAACACATCGAGCCGATTACCTGGCTGTTTGCCTGTGGTGTGATCGTGACAGTGATGCTGGGACGCAAGACGGCGGTGCAGGCTGCGCCCCTTCCCAAGCCGAACGCTATTTAATGTGAAAGCAGGCCTGTGTGGGAGCTGGCTTGTGTGGGAGCTGGCTTGCCTGCGATGCAGGCAACTCGGTCCGTCAGAAAACCGAGGCGATGCTATCGCGGGCAAGCCCGGCTCCCACACAAGCCCACCCTCCCACATTTGATTTGCAGCGCTCTCAGCTCAAATAACCATCCGCGCGCAGCAAGGTTTCCAGGCAGTGTTCGCTGATCTGGTAGAACGCCTTCAGCTCCCGGATTTTTTCCAGCAACTGCGCGTTGTCCAACGGCTCGGCGCGTTTGACCGCCAGGATCATCTTGTTCTTGTTGGTGTGTTCCAACGAGATGAACTCGAACACCTTGGTCTCATAACCGCAGGCTTCAAGGTACAACGCCCGCAGGCTGTCGGTGACCATTTCCGCCTGTTGGCCCAGGTGCAGGCCGTATTGCAGCATCGGCTTGAGCAGCACCGGGCTCTGGATTTGCAGACGAATCTGTTTGTGGCAGCACGGCGAGCACATGATGATCGAGGCGCCGGAGCGAATGCCGGTGTGGATCGCGTAATCGGTGGCGATGTCGCAGGCATGCAGGGCGATCATCACGTCCAGTTCGCTCGGCGCGACGCTGCGCACATCACCGCATTTGAACACCAGCCCCGGGTGTTCCAGGCGCGCGGCGGCGGCGTTGCACAGGGTCACCATGTCTTCGCGCAGCTCAACACCTGTGACCTCGCCCTCGGCCTTGAGGGTGTTGCGCAGGTAATCGTGAATGGCGAAGGTCAGGTAGCCCTTGCCCGAACCAAAGTCGGCAACACGCACCGGCCGGTCCAGTTTCAACGGTGACGAAGTCAGCGCATGGCTGAACACTTCGATGAATTTATTGATCTGCTTCCACTTGCGCGACATCGATGGGATCAGCGCCTGCCTGGCGTCGGTTACGCCCAGGTCAGCGAGGAACGGCCGCGTCAGGTCGAGGAAGCGATTTTTCTCGCGGTTATGCTCCGCGGACGGCGCCTCACGCAGTTGCTGCGGCTTGCTTTTGAACAGCGAGCTTTTGTTCTTCTTGCTGTACTCCAACTGGGCTTCATCCGTCAGCGACAGCAAGTGCGCGTTCTTGAACGACGCCGGCAGCAGCTCGGCAATCGCTGCCACGCCGTCCGCCAGCGGGAAGTTCTTGGTGATGTCGCGCGTCTTGTATCGGTAGACGAAGGACAGGCACGGCTGCTCCTTGACCGTCACTGGCTTGATGATCAGCCGCTGCAACTCGACCTCTTCACCGACGTACTTGGCCAGTACCAGCTTGATAAATGCATGCTGCGCGAGGCTTGCGCTCAGCAGTTCGATGAACTGGGCGTGATGATCCGGCGCAGGGCTGGCAGGTTGAGCAGTGACGGACATGAACAAAAACGCCTCGGGCTGGGAATGCCGGGCATTTTAGGGGGGATAGGCGTTGAGGGCACGGGGTTATTTGATCAACGGTCACTCAGCCGCCGCAAATCAAATGTGAGAGCTGGCTTGCCTGCGATGCTGGCACCGCGGTCCATCAGGCAAACCGAGGTGAGGCCATCGCGGGCAAGCCCGGCTCCCACAGAAAAGCAGCGCCCAAATAGGCTCAGGGGAATTTGGGTTATTCGAGCACGATCAGCCGGTTCGGTAATTCGTTACGCGTCTGCGTCACCGGCACATGCACCTTGAGCAACTCACCACAGGCTTCAATACACGCAATAAACCCGGCCAGCGTTTGCCCCTGTTTTACCTGCTGGGTAAACGCCTTGACGATGCCATCCCAACTGCTGTTATCCAGGTGTTTGGAAATGCCCTCGTCCACCAGAATTTCCACATAACGCTCCGCCTCGCAGACAAAAATCAGCACGCCGGTGCCACCCAGCGTGTGGTGCAGGTTCTGCTCCAGAAACTGCCGGCGTGCCAGGTTTGACGCGCGCCAATGGCGCACCGAACGCGGGATCAAGCGGGTAGTGACCTTGGGCAGGCGAAACACCAGGCACAGCACAATAAACGTCGCCCATTGCGCCAACAGCAAGGTGTACATGGTCAGGTAGCCCGACAAGTAATGCACCACGCCAGGCACCACCAACGCAATCAGGCTGGCCCATAGCAGCGGGATGTAAGCGTAATCGTCGGCGCGGGCCGCCAGCACGGTGACCAGTTCGGCGTCGGTGGTTTTTTCAACCCGGGCGATCGCTTCGGCGACCTGGCGCTGCTCGTGTTCAGTCAGTAATGCCATGGTTGTAGATGCTCTTTTCTAGTTATTGTCATTACCCGCCGCACGTTCATTACCAGCCACCTGAGGCACCGCCGCCGCCGAAACCACCGCCGCCGCCTCGGAAGCCACCACCGCCGCCACCGCCACCGCCGCCGCGCCCACTGCTGCTGAGGATCGCCAGCAAGATAGCGCCAACCGGCAGGCCCAAGCGATTGCACAGCCATAACACGCCGATCAGCAGGATAAACAAGCCGATGGAAAACCCGGGATTATCCTTGGCGAAATTCGCATCCGCCACATGGGCCGGCACCGCCAGCGGCTCACCGCCCACCACTTGCACTATTGCCGCCACGCCGTCGCTGATGCCCTGGCTGTAATTACCGGCCTTGAACTTGGGCGCAATCACCTGGTTGATGATCACCCATGACTGCGCATCGGTCAGCACGCCTTCAAGGCCGTAACCGACTTCGATGCGCAATTTGTGCTCATCACGCGCGACGATCAACAGTGCGCCGTTGTCCTTGCCCTTCTGGCCGATGCCCCATTGGCGACCCAATTGGTAACCGTAGTCTTCAATCGGCACGCCTTGCAGGTCGGGGACGGTAACCACCACGATCTGGTCGCCGGACGTTTGTTCCAGCGCCTGCAACTGCTGGGTAATTTGCGCGCGCGTTGCCGGGTCGATCATCTGCGCGGCGTCCACCACCCGCCCGGTCAACGCCGGAAAGGTCAGCGCCGCCTGGGCCACACCGACGCACGCCAGCAACCACAGCGCCAAGCCTATCCGTAATAAACGCATCGACACCTCAGAGAAGCCTTATTTGAACTTCACTTGCGGCGCTTTATCGGCGTCGGCACTGGTGGCTTCAAACGTGGCGCGGATCGGCAAGTCGCTGTACATCACGCTATGCCACAGGCGACCCGGGAAGGTGCGGATCTCGGTGTTGTAAGCCTGCACTGCCTGGATGAAGTCGCGACGGGCCACGGCAATACGGTTTTCCGTGCCTTCAAGCTGGGATTGCAGCGCCAGGAAGTTCTGGTTGGCCTTCAGGTCCGGGTAACGCTCGGACACCACCATCAAACGGCTGAGGGCACCGCTCAGGCCATCCTGGGCTTGCTGGAATTGCTTGAGTTTTTCCGGGTTGTCGAGGGTGCTGGCGTCCACCTGGATCGAGGTGGCCTTGGCCCGCGCCTCAATCACGGCGGTGAGGGTGTCTTGTTCATGGGCGGCGTAGCCCTTGACCACTTCCACCAGGTTGGGGATCAGGTCAGCACGGCGTTGGTATTGGTTCTGCACCTGGCCCCAGGCGGCTTTGGCCTGTTCATCCAGGGTCGGAATCGTATTGATGCCACAACCGCTCAGCACGCTGCTGATCAGTAGCAGAGCCGCGGCCTTGAAGCCCCAGCGGTAATGTTGTGCTACTTGCATGGTGTCTCTCCTGCCCAAACTTGATGGAATTTGACGACTCACCCTATAAACCGCGCGCTTGGGGCATAATCCGCCACCACCACTGGAATGCATTGAGCCAATCAGCTAAAAGATGCCCAGCGCGATGTAGAGTTCAGAAGTGTGCGGTATTTATCTGAACAACACCCGAACAACAATAGACGCTCCCCACATTTTGGCCGATCAGCGTAATCGCTGTGCAGTGAGCCGAAAAAGGATATTCATGAAGAAGCTGTGTTTGCTCGGCCTTGTTGCCACTCTGGCCACTCACCCCGTATGGGCAGAAACAAAGCCTGCTGCGCTTAAAGACAAGGACGCCTTCGTCAGCGACCTGCTCAAGCAGATGACCCTGGATGAAAAGATCGGCCAATTGCGCCTGATCAGCATCGGCCCTGAAATGCCCCGCGAGCTGATCCGCAAGGAAATCGCCGCCGGCCGCATCGGTGGCACCTTCAACTCGATCACCCGCCCGGAAAACCGTCCGATGCAGGACGCGGCCATGCGCAGCCGGTTGAAGATCCCGATGTTCTTCGCCTATGACGTGATCCACGGCCACCGCACGATTTTCCCGATCAGCCTGGCCCTGGCCTCCAGCTGGGACATGGACGCCATCGGCCGCTCCGGGCGTATCGCCGCCCAGGAAGCCGCCGCCGACAGCCTCGACATCACCTTTGCGCCGATGGTCGATATCTCACGCGACCCACGCTGGGGCCGCACGTCCGAAGGCTTCGGCGAAGACACGTATCTGGTCTCGCGCATTGCCGAAGTGATGGTCAAGGCCTTCCAGGGCACCAGCCCCGCCAATGCCGACAGCATCATGGCCAGCGTCAAGCACTTCGCCCTGTACGGCGCGGTGGAAGGCGGTCGCGACTACAACGTGGTCGACATGAGCCCGGTCAAGATGTACCAGGACTACCTGCCGCCGTACCACGCGGCGATCAAGGCCGGTTCCGGCGGCGTGATGGTGGCGTTGAACTCGATCAACGGTGTACCCGCCACGGCCAACACCTGGCTGATGAACGACCTGCTGCGCAAGGACTGGGGCTTCAAAGGCCTGGCCGTGAGTGACCACGGCGCGATCTTCGAGCTGATCAAGCACGGCGTGGCCAAGGACGGGCGTGAAGCCGCCAAGCTGGCGATCAAGGCCGGCATCGACATGAGCATGAACGACTCGCTGTACGGCAAGGAATTACCCGGCCTGCTCAAGTCCGGCGAGATCGAGCAAAGCGACATCGACAATGCCGTGCGTGAAGTGCTCGGCGCCAAGTACGACATGGGCCTGTTCAAAGACCCGTACCTGCGTATCGGCAAGGCCGAGGATGACCCGGCCGACACCTATGCCGACAGCCGTCTGCACCGCAGCGATGCCCGCGATATCGCGCGGCGCAGCCTGGTCTTGCTGAAAAACCAGAACAACACTTTGCCGCTGAAAAAGTCCGCAACCATCGCCCTGGTTGGGCCATTGGCCAAGGCGCCGATCGACATGATGGGCAGTTGGGCGGCTGCCGGTAAGCCTGAACAATCGGTGACCCTGCTGGACGGCATGAACGCCGTGATCGGCGAGAAAGGCAAAGTGATCTATGCCCGTGGCGCCAACATCACCAACGACAGGGCGGTGGTCGACTACCTCAACTTCCTCAACTTCGATGCGCCGGAAGTGGTGGATGACACGCGCTCTTCGCAAGTGATGATCGACGAAGCGGTGAAAGCCGCAAAGGACGCTGACGTGGTCGTGGCTGCCGTGGGCGAGTCCCGTGGCATGTCCCACGAATCCTCGAGCCGTACCGACCTGAACATCCCACAAAGCCAACGTGACCTGATCAAGGCCCTTAAAGCCACCGGCAAGCCTTTGGTGTTGGTATTGATGAACGGCCGCCCACTGTCGATTCTCGATGAGAACAAGCAGGCTGACGCGATCCTGGAAACCTGGTTCGCCGGCACCGAAGGCGGCAACGCCATCGCCGACGTGCTGTTCGGCGACTACAACCCGTCAGGCAAGCTGCCGATCACCTTCCCACGCTCGGTGGGGCAGATTCCGACCTACTACAACCACCTGAGCATCGGCCGGCCGTTCACCCCAGGCAAGCCGGGCAACTACACCTCGCAGTATTTCGATGACGTCACCGGCCCCCTGTTCCCGTTTGGTTATGGCCTGAGCTACACCACGTTCAGCTTGTCGGACATGGCGCTGTCGTCCACCACGTTGAATAAAACCGGCAAGCTCGACGCCAGCGTCACGCTGAAAAACACCGGCAAGGTAGACGGCGAAACCGTGGTGCAGTTGTATATCCAGGACGTGGCCGGCTCGATGATCCGCCCGATCAAAGAGCTGAAGAACTTCCAGAAAGTCATGCTCAAAGCCGGTGAAGAACGCACATTGCACTTCACCATCACCGAGGAAGATTTGAAGTTCTACAACACCCAGCTCAAGTTCGCCGCAGAACCGGGCGAGTTCAATGTACAGATCGGGTTGGACTCCCAGGATGTGCAGCAGCAGACATTCGAGCTGCTCTGATCTAAAACTGTAAAGGCGGTCAGTGTGGGAGCTGGCTTGCCTGCGATAGCGGTGGAACATCCACCACCGCTATCGCAGGCAAGCCAGCTCCCACATTTGACTTCAGTGGCTGGGTTAACCCCGCCGATCCAACAGATTCACCACCAACCGATCAATCCACCCCCACACCCGCTGCTTCACGCGCCGCCACAACGGCCGCGCCTTCCACGCCTCCAGACTCACCGCCTGGCTCTGGGCAAAATCGCGCTCGAAACTGCCCGCCACGGCCAGCGTCAACTCAGGGTCCAATGCCTCCAGGTTGGCTTCCAGATTGAAGCGCAAATTCCAGTGGTCGAAATTGCACGAGCCGATGCTCACCCAATCATCTACCAGCACCATTTTGAGGTGCAGAAAGCACGGCTGGTATTCAAAGATCTGCACACCCGCACGCAGCAAACGCGGGTAATAACGATGCCCGGCGTAACGTACGGAGGGGTGATCGGTGCGTGGGCCGGTGAGCAGCAAACGCACATCCACGCCGCGTCCGGCCGCACGGCGCAAGGCACGGCGCACGCTCCAGGTCGGCAAAAAATACGGCGTCGCCAGCCAGATGCGTTGCTGGCTACTGTTCAATGCGCGAATCAGCGACTGCAAAATATCGCGGTGCTGGCGGGCGTCGGCATAGGCCACGCGGCCAAGACCCGGCCCGGCCGCAGGCACCTTGGGCAGGCGCGGCAAACCAAAATGGGTAGAGGGCTTCCACGCGCGGCGCGCCACATTGGCATGCCATTGGCGTTCGAACAGTGCTTGCCAGTCCAGCACCAGTGGGCCGCTGATTTGCACCATCACCTCATGCCACTCGGCGGTGTCCTGCCCCGGCGTCCAGAACTCATCCGTGACGCCCGTCCCCCCCACCAGCGCGATGCTCTGGTCGATCAGCAACAGTTTGCGATGGTCGCGGTACAGGTTGCGCACCCACCGCCGCCAGCTCAAGCGATTGTAAAACCGCAGCTCCACGCCCGCATCGGTCAGGCGTTTGCGCAGCCCCAGCGTAAACGCCAAACTGCCGTAATCATCAAACAGGCAACGCACGAGCACGCCGCGTTCGGCGGCCAGCACCAACGCCTGCACCATGGCTTCGGCGCATGCGCCGGCTTCCACCAGGTACAACTCCAACTCGACTTGCTGCTCGGCGCGGGCAATGCCCACCAGCATCTGCGGGAAGAAACTCGGCCCGTCGACCAGCAACTCGAACCGGTTGGCGCTGCGCCACGGAAACACTGCGCCGCTCATCTCAGCGCGCCGTAAAGATCAGTACCGCACCCACCGGCACCGACAAACTGATCGACTTAAGCCCCGCCGCCTTACGCAACGCCGCCACGCCCGGCGCCAGCTCGAAATCCTCGGCATGCAACACCACCGGCTCCAGGGTCACCACCTGGAAACGGCGGTCATCCAGGCGGGTGGCCAACAACTCGGCGCTGTAGGTTTGGGTCTTGCCACGCAGGGTGACGCTCAGCGGCAGGCGCAATTCCACCTGCGCGCCGGGGGCCAGGTCATTGATGGGTTGCAGGTTGATCTGCGCACGAATCAACGCTTCGGGGAAGGTCTTGATCTGGAACAGTTCATTGCGCATGCGCTCATCGCGCAGCGGGATGCCGCTGTTGATCGACTCCAGCTCCACTTCCAATTGCGCTGCGCCCTGGCTGTCGACTTTGCCGTGCAACACCAGGAAGCGATGCACTTCAGCGATTTCAGTATTTTTGGTGGTGACAAACGACAGCCGTGAGGATTCGTTATCCAGGTACCAATCGGCGTGGGCAGGCAGGGCTGCACAGGTCAGCAGCGTGAAAGCCAGAGGTTTGGCATTGAACATAAAGACTCATGGGGAAAAAAACCTGGACGAACCTTAAGCGCAATATCACAAACGGCGCAAATCCAATGTGGGCGCTGGCTTGCCTGCGATAGCGGCAAGTCAGTCAACATCACCGTTGCCTGTGCCGCCGTCATCGCAGGCAAGCCAGCTCCCACAGGAGATTTGGGTGTTTCAGGGGGTCAGGCGACAGCCCTGGCGCTCACCCAGCCACCTTGCCGTGTGCGTGCGGCCCAACCCACTCGCCGTCACTTCACTGCGTTCCGGCGTGTCGATGAAGCGGCTGACGGGCACGTACTGCTTCACATACCCCAGGCAATAAGCAGCCGGATTGTTCTCCACATACCGGCACGAGCAATATTCCTTGGCCGTGTACGCCGCGATGATGTCGGGGAAGGCTTGCAGGTTGACGCGCTCGTGCCAGATCCAACCCAGCAGGGCGAGTAACAGCAGCAGGAAGACGCTGATAAACGGGTGACGGCGGATCATGGTTGCACCGCCGCAAGCACGCGTTTGAGCAGTTCGTTATGGCGGTAGCTGCCGTCGCGGTCATCGCCGTAGCGCACGATCACCAGGTGTTCATCCGGCATCACAAACAACGCCTGGCCCCAGTGGCCCAGGGCGGCGAAAGTGTCGGCGGGGGCGTCGGGCCACGGTCGGGCGGCGCCCTGCACTTCGCGGTTGAGCCACCATTGGCCGCCGGGCACGGCTTCGTCCTGGCCGGCTTTGTATTTGTCGAAGGGTTGGCGATTGAAGGCGACCCACTCTTTAGGCAGCAATTGCTGCTCACCCCAACGGCCGTCGCGCACCATCAGCAGGCCGACGCGGGCCAGGTCGCGGGCGGTGAGGTAGGCGTAGGACGAAGCGACGAAGGTCTCGTCGGCATCGGTTTCCCAGGTAGCGTTGTGAATGCCCAGCGGCTTGAACAGCGCCTCCCACGGGTAATTCACATAGGCCTTGTGGCCGAGCATGCCTTTGAGGGCGGCGGACAAGATATTGCTGTCGCCGCTGGAATATCTGAAAGCCTGGCCCGGTGCGGCGGCGGCCTCGGTGTCGGCGGCGAACTCGGCCATGTCAGCGCGGCCACGGGTGTAGAGCATCGCCACCACCGAGGATTTCAGCGGGGCGTATTCATAGTCTTCCTGCCAGTCCAGGCCCGAGGCCCAGTGCAGCAGGTCGGCCAGGGTGACCTTGGGGTGTTGTTTCATCGGCGGGTAGAAGCGCGCCGCCGGGTCGGTGAGTTTGAAGCGGTTTTCGCCGTAGGCCACGCCGAGCACCGTGGCCATCAGGCTTTTGCTGATCGACCAGCTCAGGTGCGGGGTACTGGCGGTGGTGGGTGCGGCGTAGCGTTCGTAGATGATCACGCCATCGCGGATCACCAGCAGCGCGTCGGTGCGAATGCCTTGGCGGGTGGCGTCGTCACGGGTTGGAAAAGCGTAGGCATTGAGGGCTTCGACAGCGGGACCGTCGAGCGGTGTGCCCTTGGCCCAATCCTTGTCAGGCCAGGTTTCGGCGCGGGCGGTGACGGTGGCTAACAGCAGGGCAACGCACAACAGGCCTCGGACCATGGACACAAACTCAAGGGGGGCATTCAAGCCCGCGAGCCTAGCCTGGATGAGTGACAGTTTTGCTACGCGAGTCTTGAGTGGATGCATGTTAATTGTGGGAGGGGGCTTGCTCCCGATGGCAGTGGCTTAGTCAGCTTATCTGTAACTGATCCACCGTCATCGGGAGCAAGCCCCTTCCCACATTTGGATCGCGCTGCATCCGGTAGAAGACGCCCTGCCGCGGCTGTCATCTAAGCGTCACTGGAACTTCATGGAGATGACACCGAGCCTACATAGCCTGAGTTTGGACAAACAAGTCGACCGGCCGGAACGTGGCTGGCACTCGGAGATTCGCCATGACTCAGATCGCCCGCATCAGCGACACCGGCAATGAACGCCGTCTGCAAGCCGAACGCCTGATTGGCGCGCAGGCATTGCAGGAAGCCCAGGCCTTGCGGTTCAACGTGTTCAGCGGCGAGTTCAACGCCAAGCTGAAAGGCGCGGAACTGGGTCTGGACATGGATGACTATGATGTTCACTGCAGCCACATTGGCGTGCGGGACTTGAACAGCGGTCGATTGGTGGCCACTACCCGTTTACTCGATCACCAGGCCGCCAGCACCCTGGGCCGGTTCTACAGCGAAGAAGAATTCAGCCTGCATGGCTTGCTGCACTTGCAAGGCCCGATCCTGGAGATCGGCCGCACCTGCGTCGACCCGGCCTATCGCAATGGCGGCACCATTGCCGTGTTGTGGGGCGAGTTGGCCGAGGTGTTAAATCAGGGCGGCTACAGCTACCTGATGGGCTGCGCGAGCATCCCGATGCACGACGGCGGCATCCAGGCCCACGCGATCATGCAGCGCCTGCGCGAACGCTACCTGTGCAACGAACACCTGCGCGCCGAGCCGAAAAGACCACTGCCGGCGCTGGACCTGCCGTCCAACGTCATCGCGGAAATGCCGCCGCTGCTCAAGGCCTATATGCGCCTGGGTGCGAAGATCTGCGGCGAGCCGTGCTGGGATGAAGATTTCCAGGTGGCCGACGTGTTCATCCTGCTCAAGCGCGATGAGTTGTGCCCGCGTTACGCGCGCCACTTCAAGGCGGCCATGTAATGGGCCGCCTGCGCGTGTACGGGCGCATCGCCCGGGTGCTGCTGGTGGTGGCGCTGGGCTTGAGCATGGCCAGTGTGTTTGGTGTGTTCGAGCGTTTGGGTGTGGCCAATTCGATGGTGCGGCGCCAGCGCTGGTCGCGGTTTTTTATGGCGCGGCTGACCAACGCCCTGCCCTTTCGCGTGACAGTGCACGGTGAACTGCCGACGCAGCCAATGCTGTGGGTGAGCAATCACGTGTCCTGGACCGATATTCCGTTGCTGGGCGCTGTGGCGCCGATGTCGTTTCTGTCCAAGGCCGAAGTGCGCACCTGGCCGGTGGCCGGCTGGTTGGCGGCCAAGGCCGGTAGCCTGTTTATCCGTCGGGGTTCAGGCGACAGCCAGTTGATCCGCAAGCAGATGACCCGTCATCTGGAGCAACAGCACCCGCTGCTGATGTTCCCGGAAGGCACCACCACCGACGGGCGCAGCCTGCGTACCTTTCACGGGCGCTTGCTGGCCAGTGCGATTGACGCGGACGTGTCGCTGCAACCGGTGGCAATTCGTTACCTGCGCGACGGGCAAGTGGACCCGCTGGCACCGTTTATTGGCGATGACGATTTGCTCTCGCACCTGATGCGCCTGTTTGGCAATGACCAGGGCGATGTGGAAATCCATGTGCTCACACCGATTGCCTGCGCCGGGCAGGAACGCGCAGCGCTAGCGTTCCAGGCGCAGCAGGCGGTGCAAAAGGCGTTGTTCGGGCCGTTGCCGGAAACTGAGCAGGTGGCGGTGCGACCGGCGTTTGCTGCCTGAAACTGTGTGAGCACAATCAAAAATGTGGGAGCTGGCTTGCCTGCGATGACGATCTGCCAGTGAGTATATTGGTGGCTGACACACCGCTATCGCAGGCAAGCCAGCTCCCACATGTTTAGATCTCTGTAGCCAGATGGGCTTGTGCGAATTTCTGCAATTCGGGGTAGAACACCCGGAAGTCTTCGCTCAACGGCTCATACAAAACCCGCAACTCCTGCATCGCATGGCCCAATTCCTGGGGCTGTGTCAGGCGCCGCGAGATCCCACGCAACACCTGCTCCATCACCGCGAACTCACGGTACGATCCCAGCCAATCATCCGCTGCCATATACGGCGCAATCTGCGCCAGCCGCCCCGGCAACTGGGGTTCGGCGGCCAGTACGCGATACACCTGCGACGTGAAGTGCTCCAGCGGCTGGTCGGCATACAGCGCCCAATCCCGCGCCAGGCAATGGTCGAAAAACACATCGAGGACGATCCCGGCATAGCGCTTGCGGGTCAGGCTGAAGCGTGACAACGCCGCCCCTACCAACGGGTGGCTGTCGGTGAAACGGTCGATCGAGCGATGCAACTGAATCGCCGACTCGATTTGCGGGCTGAACTGCCCCTGCAGGCGGCCTTTGACGAAATCACCATAGAGGCTGCCCAGCAGTTGCGCAGGAAGTTGGCCGCCCAGGTGCAGATGTGCGAGATAATTCATGGCGCGCAGTTTAGCACTGCCGTCAACGTATCGTTATAACCCGATATATCGATTTGGCCTGGCCTAAGACCAAAATCATATTGGTATATCGGGATATACCGATTTAAAGTTCGCCTCATCGCGATATAACGCTTTACGAAACCGAGCACCCGCCATGTCCATCGACCTCGACGAAATAATAAAAGCACTGGCACACCCAGTACGACGAGACATTCTCACCTGGCTCAAAGACCCGAAAGTGCAGTTCCCAGAGCAATTGCACAACCACGAATACGGCATCTGCGCCGGGCAGATCGACCAGCGCTGCGGCTTGTCCCAGTCGACCGTGTCGGCCCACCTGGCCACCCTGCAACGGGCCGGGTTGATCAGCAGCCAGAAGGCCGGACAGTGGCACTTTTTCAAGCGTAATGAGGAAGTGATCCAAGCGTTCCTCGCGGCGCTCACGACTGAACTCAGCGCTGAAATCATCGAACCGCTGTAACCAAGGAAACGATAATGCCCCTCTCGCTACTCATACTGGCCCTGAGCGCCTTCGCCATCGGCACCACAGAGTTCGTCATCATGGGCTTGCTGCCCGATGTGGCGGCGGACCTGGGCGTGTCGATTCCCGGCGCCGGCTGGCTGGTCACTGGCTACGCATTGGGCGTGGCCATCGGCGCGCCCTTCATGGCACTGGCCACCGCCAGGCTGCCACGCAAGGCCGCCCTGGTAGCGTTGATGGGCATCTTTATTGTCGGCAACCTGCTCTGTGCCCTGGCCAGTGACTACAACGTGCTGATGGTTGCCCGTGTGGTCACCGCGTTGTGCCACGGCGCCTTCTTTGGTATCGGTTCGGTGGTCGCCGCCAACCTGGTGCCGGCCAACAAGCGTGCTTCCGCTGTAGCCTTGATGTTCACCGGCCTGACCCTGGCCAACGTACTCGGCGTGCCGCTGGGTACCGCGCTGGGCCAGGAAGCCGGCTGGCGCTCGACCTTCTGGGCAGTGACCGTCATTGGGGTGGTGGCGCTGATCGGCCTGATTCGCTTCCTGCCGGCCAAGCGCGACGAAGAAAAACTCGACATGCGCGCCGAACTGGCCGCCCTCAAGGGCGCCGGCATCTGGTTGTCGCTGACCATGACCGCGCTGTTCGCCGCCTCCATGTTCACCCTCTTCACCTATGTCGCGCCGCTGCTCGGCGACGTCACCGGCGTGTCGCCCAAAGGCGTGACCTGGACCCTGCTGCTGATCGGCTTGGGCCTGACCGTGGGCAACATCATCGGCGGCAAGCTGGCGGACAAGCGCCTGGCGGCAACCCTGATCGGCGTGTTCATCAGCATGGCGGTGGTCTCCACGGTGTTGACCTGGACCAGCGTCGCGGTGATCCCGACTGAAATCACCCTGTTCCTGTGGGCCGCCGCCTCGTTCGCCGCCGTACCGGCGCTGCAAATCAACGTGGTGACCTTCGGCAAGGCGGCACCGAACCTGGTGTCCACCCTGAACATCGGCGCCTTCAACATCGGCAACGCCCTGGGCGCCTGGGTTGGCGGCAGTGTGATTGCCCACGGTTTCGGCCTGACCAGCGTGCCTCTGGCCGCTGCGGCCCTGGCGATTCTTGCCCTGCTGGTGACCCTGATTACTTTCCGTCAGAGCGGCGATGCCGACCTGGCCCCTGCGACCAACTGATCAATCCACTTAAAGAGAAGGGTGTTATCCCATGACGACTATTTTCGATCCGATCAAACTGGGCGACCTGGAACTGTCGAACCGCATCATCATGGCGCCGCTGACCCGCTGCCGCGCTGATGCCGGTCGCGTGCCCAACGCGCTGATGGCCGAGTATTACGTGCAACGCGCTTCCGCCGGGCTGATCATCAGCGAAGCCACTTCCGTGACGCCGCTGGGCGTGGGCTACCCGGACACTCCGGGCATCTGGTCCAACGACCAGGTGCGCGGCTGGGCCAATGTGACCAAGGCCGTACACGGCGCAGGCGGCAAGATCGTCTTGCAACTGTGGCACGTTGGCCGGATCTCCCACGCGTCCTACCTGAACGGCGAAACCCCGGTGGCACCAAGCGCCATCCAGCCTAAAGGCCACGTGAGCCTGGTGCGTCCGCTGGCCGACTACCCAACGCCGCGTGCCCTGGAAACTGCTGAAATCGCCGACATCGTCGATGCTTACCGCGTCGGTGCCGAAAACGCCAAGGCCGCAGGCTTTGACGGCGTGGAAATCCACGGCGCCAACGGTTACCTGCTCGACCAGTTCCTGCAGAGCAGCACCAACAAACGTACCGACAACTACGGTGGTTCCCTGAAAAACCGTGCGCGCCTGCTGCTGGAAGTGACTGACGCCGCCATCGAAGTCTGGGGCGCCGGCCGTGTAGGTGTGCACCTGGCACCGCGCGCCGACTCCCATGACATGGGCGACGACAACCTGGCCGAAACCTTCACCTACGTCGCCAGCGAACTGGGCAAGCGTGGCATCGCGTTCATTTGCTCGCGTGAAAAAGAAGCCGGCGACAGCCTCGGCCCACAACTGAAAAAAGCCTTCGGCGGCCCGTACATCGCCAACGAACGCTTCACCAAAGACAGCGCCAATGCCTGGCTGGCTTCCGGTAAGGCTGATGCGGTGGCGTTTGGCGTACCGTTCATTGCCAACCCGGACCTGCCGGCGCGCCTGAAGGCCGATGCGCCATTGAATGAAGCGCACCCGGAAACCTTCTACGCCAAGGGCCCGGTCGGTTACATCGACTACCCGACACTGGCGCTCTGATCGTCTGAAACGCAAAAAGCCCCGGTTCGCAGGAACCGGGGCTTTTTACTGCGCCCTGGAATACACCAGAGATCTGAGGTGGAAGCGGGCTGGTGTGTAAGCGGGCTTGCTCGCGAATGCGGTGGATCAGTTAGCACACCTGTAGCTGACAGACCGTATTCGCGGGCAAACCCGCTTACACATTTGGAATGCGCACCAGCGCTGGGAAACATTCCTTCACAGCCTTGCAACAATATCGCTACAAAATACTTAGGCGGCTACCTATCAACCGCCCGCCAGCCCGTATATAAAGTCACCCCACCAATCGCTCGAAGGGACGATCGACTGTGTCTCGTCTTTACTGTTGACACAACTGGACGTAATTACGCATTTTGTCTTAATTGCGCAGGCTGGGACTCAGGCGCAGCATGTCCAGCCCTGCATCAACCCAGCGTTCAGCCTGCTGATGCAGTTGAAAGCTATCGGGCACCAGCAGCCACTGGCCAATGATCCCGTTGATATAGGCATGCATGCACACCGCCCCACGGGTGGTGTCGAGATTTTCCGGAAGTTGCCCGCGATGGATCGCGTTACGCAAGGTCAGGCCGATACGTAGGTTGCATTCCAGGCTATGGGTCTGGCGCTGGCGACGCATGTCACACATTTCATCGGTGAACTCGCACTTATGAAACAAAATCTCGTTGATGCGCCGTGTTTTCGGGTCCAGAGCCACCTGATGAAACAAATGAATCAACAACTTGCGCATACAGCCAAGCGGGTCGACTTCATCCTCGCTCTCACTGGCCCGGGCCAACTCGTCCAACGGTTCGTGCAGCGTGTCGAGCAGTGCCTGCAGCAAATCGGACTTGTTACTGAAATGCCAATAGATAGCCCCGCGCGTCACCCCGGCCAACGCGGCGATGTCCGCCAGCGTAGTCCGCGCAACGCCGCGCTCATAAAAGGCTTGTTCGGCGGCTTGGAGAATTTGGCTGCGCGTTTCCTGAGCTTCCTCTTTGGTGCGACGAACCATGGCAGTAAAACCTCAATCAAAACACGTGGGACTATCGGTAACGCTGCTTTAATAGGCGGTAACGATCATCTGAATAATTGTGGGACGACACCGTCATGGGCGCCGAACGTACTAAAATCGAGGCTTTGGCGGTTGCTTTGTCAACAATCCGCGAAGCCTGTCAAGAGTTTACAAACAACCATGAACGTAAGTATATTGCGTAGCAAGCTACTTATCTACTCACAGCTTGTTTTTTACCCTTCCACACTTCTTGTGCGCATTCTGCGCGCCTGACCCGAGGATCTTCATGCAACTTAAGCCAGCTGTTACCGCTCTGGTCACTGCCGTCGCCCTGGCATCGCTGCTCAGCGGATGTAAAAAGGAAGAAGCGGCTCCGCCCGCTCAAACCCCTCAGGTCGGCGTGGTCACCATTCAACCGCAAGCCTTTACCCTGACCACCGAGCTGCCGGGCCGCACCACGGCTTACCGCATCGCGGAGGTTCGTCCTCAGGTCAATGGCATCATTCTCAAGCGCCTGTTCAAGGAAGGCGGCGACGTGAAGGAAGGGCAACAGCTCTACCAGATCGACCCGTCGGTGTATGAAGCCACCCTGAAAAGCGCACAAGCGAGCCTGACCCAAACCAAGTCGATCACCGACCGCTACAAGCAGTTGGTCGATGAGCAAGCCGTCAGCCGTCAGGAATACGACACGGCCGTTGCCAACCGCATGACGTCGGAAGCCAACGTGCAAACCGCCCAGATCAACGTGCGCTACACCAAAGTGTTCGCGCCGATCTCCGGGCGTATTGGTCGTTCTTCGGTGACCGAAGGCGCACTGGTGAGCAATGGCCAGGCCGATGCCATGGCCGTGATCCAGCAACTGGACCCGATCTACGTCGACGTCACGCAGTCCTCGGCAGAAATGCTCAAACTGCGCCGCGACCTGGCAAGCGGTCAGCTGGAAAAAGCCGGCGAAAACGCTGCCAAGGTCAAGCTGACCCTGGAAGACGGCACCGCCTACGGCCAGGACGGCAAGCTGGAGTTCTCCGAAGTGTCGGTCGACCAGACCACCGGTTCCGTGACTCTGCGCGCCGTGTTCCCGAACCCTGAACACACCCTGCTGCCGGGCATGTTCGTCCACGCCCAGCTGCAAGCCGGCGTGAACAGCAAGGCTATCCTGGCACCGCAGCAAGGCGTGACCCGCGACCTGAAGGGCACTCCAACGGCGCTGATCGTCAACGCCGACAACAAGGTCGAGCAGCGTGAGCTGGTGGCCAACCGTACGTACGGTGCCTACTGGCTGGTGGAAAAAGGCTTGAACGCCGGTGACCGTGTGATCACAGAAGGCTTGCAGTACGTCAAGCCGGGCGTCGAGGTCAAGGTCAAGCCGGCCGACAACGCTAAGCCTGCTGACGCCGGCAGTGCTGCTGCTCCTGCTGCCGCTGCTGGCAAAGGGGAGTAATCCATGTCGAAATTTTTTATCGACCGCCCCATTTTCGCCTGGGTTATTGCCCTGGTGATCATGCTGGTCGGGGCACTTTCGATCATGAAGTTGCCCATTAACCAATACCCGGCCATCGCGCCGACCGCCATCGACATCCAGGTGACCTACCCAGGTGCGTCCGCACAAACCGTGCAGGACACCGTGGTGCAGGTCATCGAGCAACAGCTCAACGGTATCGACAACCTGCGTTATGTTTCCTCGGACAGTAACTCCGACGGCAGCATGACCATCACCGTGACGTTCAACCAGGGTACCAACCCGGATATCGCCCAGGTTCAGGTGCAGAACAAGCTGAACCTGGCGACCCCACTGCTGCCGCAAGAAGTGCAGCAGCAGGGTATCCGCGTGACCAAGTCGGTGAAGAACTTCCTGATGGTAATCGGTCTGGTGTCGGAAGACGGCAGCATGACCAAGGACGACCTGTCCAACTACATCGTGTCGAACATCCAGGACCCGATTTCGCGGACCGCGGGTGTAGGTGACTTCCAGGTGTTCGGTTCGCAGTACGCCATGCGTATCTGGCTGGACCCAGGCAAGCTGAACAACTACCAGCTCACGCCGGTGGATGTGAGCACCGCGATTTCCGCACAGAACGTGCAGGTGGCTACCGGCCAACTGGGCGGCCTGCCTGCCCTGCCCGGCACCCAGCTGAACGCCACTATCATTGGCAAGACCCGCCTGCAGACTGCCGAGCAGTTCGGCAATATCCTGATGAAGGTCAATACCGACGGCTCACAGGTACGCCTGAAGGATGTTGCCCGTATTGAGCTCGGCGGCCAGAACTACAGCATCGCTGCGCAGTTCAACGGCAAGCCGGCTTCCGGTATGGCGATCAAGCTGGCTTCGGGCGCCAACGCCCTCGACACCGGCAAGGCCATCCGCGCCACCGTCGCGTCGCTCGAACCGTTCTTCCCGCCTGGGATGAAGGCGGTGGTGCCGTATGACACCACCCCAGTCGTGACCGAATCGATCTCCGGCGTAGTCGATACCCTGGTCGAAGCGATCGTGCTGGTGTTCCTGGTGATGTTCCTGTTCCTGCAGAACTTCCGCGCGACCATCATCACTACCATGACCGTACCCGTGGTGTTGCTGGGTACCTTCGGCATCCTGGCGGCGTTCGGTTTCACCATCAACACCCTGACCATGTTCGGCATGATCCTGGCCATCGGCTTGCTGGTGGATGACGCCATCGTCGTGGTGGAAAACGTCGAGCGGGTGATGGCCGAGGAGCACCTGTCGCCCAAGGAGGCGACGGTCAAGTCCATGGGCCAGATCCAGGGCGCCCTGGTGGGTATTGCCCTGGTACTGTCGGCGGTTCTGTTGCCGATGGCGTTCTTCGGTGGTTCCACCGGTGTGATTTACAAACAGTTCTCCATCACCATCGTTTCGGCCATGGCGTTGTCGGTACTGGTCGCGCTGATCTTCACCCCGGCCTTGTGCGCCACCATGCTCAAGCCGATCGACCCGGAAAAACACGGCCAACCCAAGCGTGGTTTCTTCGGCTGGTTCAACCGCACCTTCGACCGTGGCGTACTGAGCTACGAGCGCGGCGTGGGTAACATGATCAAGCACAAGATCCCGGCGTTCCTGGTGTACGCACTGATCATCGCCGGCATGATCTGGCTGTTCATGCGCATCCCTGCGGCGTTCCTGCCCGATGAAGACCAGGGCGTGATCTTTGCCCAGGTGCAGACGCCGGTAGGTTCTACGGCTGAACGTACGCAAAAAGTCATCGACGATATGCGTACATTCCTGCTCAACGACAAGGAAGGCGAGCCGGGCGAAGGCAAAGGCGTGAAATCGGTGTTTACCGTAAACGGCTTCAACTTCGCCGGTCGTGGCCAAAGTTCGGGCCTGGCCTTTGTGATGCTCAAGCCATGGGGCGAGCGTGACGCTTCCAACTCTGTGTTCGAGATCGCCAAGCGCGCCCAGGGCTACTTCATGCAGACCTTCAAGGACGCCATGGTATTTGCCATCGTTCCGCCGTCTGTACTGGAACTGGGTAACGCCACCGGCTTCGACGTGTTCCTGCAAGACCAGGGCGGTGTCGGCCACGATAAATTGATGGCGGCGCGTAACCAGTTCCTGGGTATGGCAGCACAAAGCAAGATTCTGGCAGGTGTGCGCCCCAACGGCGTGAACGATGAGCCGCAGTACGAGCTCACCGTCGACGACGAGAAGGCCAGTGCCCAAGGCATCACCCTGTCGAACATCAACCAGACCCTGGCGATCGCCCTGGGTGGCAGCTACGTCAACGACTTCATCGACCGCGGTCGGGTGAAGAAGGTGTACGTGCAAGGTGAAGCCGCCAGCCGCATGTCGCCTGAAGACCTGAACAAATGGTACGTGCGTAGCGACTCCGGGAAGATGGTGCCGTTGTCCGCCATCGCTTCGGGCAAGTGGATCTTCGGTTCGCCTAAACTCTCGCGCTACAACGGTGTTGCGGCGATGGAAGTCCTCGGTACGCCGGCGCCGGGCTACAGTACCGGTGACGCCATGGCCGAAGTCGAACGTATTGCCAAGCAACTGCCGGCAGGTGTCGGCTATGCGTGGACCGGCCTGTCGTATGAAGAACGCCTGTCCGGCTCCCAGGCACCTGCGCTGTACGCCTTGTCGCTGCTGGTGGTGTTCCTCTGCCTCGCGGCACTGTACGAAAGCTGGTCGATCCCGATCGCAGTGATCCTGGTAGTGCCGCTGGGGGTTGTGGGTGCGTTGATGGCGACCAGCATGCGCGGGTTGTCCAACGACGTGTTCTTCCAGGTGGGCCTGTTGGTGACGGTGGGCTTGGCGGCGAAAAACGCCATCCTGATCGTGGAGTTTGCCAAAGAGCTCCACGAACAGGGCAAAGGCATCGTCGAGGCGGCCATCGAGGCGTCCCGCATGCGTCTGCGGCCGATCATCATGACCTCCATGGCGTTCGTCCTCGGCGTATTGCCACTGGCGATCTCCACCGGCGCCGGCTCAGGCAGCCAGCATGCCATCGGTACCGGCGTAATTGGCGGTATGATCACCGCCACCGTCCTGGCGATCTTCTGGGTCCCACTGTTCTTCGCGACCGTATCGGCCGCGGGCGAACGTAAAAAGACGGTTACTACTGAAACTCCTAAAGAGGCTGGCCAATGAGCAAGTCGCTACTTTCCCTAGCCGTCACGGCATTCGTGCTCAGTGGCTGCTCGCTGATACCTGACTATCAGCGCCCCGAAGCGCCGGTGGCTGCTCAGTTCCCGCAGGGGCCGGCGTATTCGTCGGCCCAGGCGCCGGGCCAGGCCGCTGCCGAGCAGGGCTGGAAGCAGTTTTTCCATGACCCTGCCCTGCAACAGCTGATCCAGACCGCGCTGGTGAACAACCGTGACCTGCGTGTCGCGGCCCTGAACATCGACGCCTATGCGGCGCAATACCAGATCCAGCGTGCCGACCTGTTCCCGGCCGTATCGGCAACCGGCAGCGGCAGCCGTTCGCGCACCCCGGCCAAACTGTCGCAGACCGGCGAATCCACCATTGCCAGCCAATACTCGGCCGGCCTGGGGATCAGCTCGTATGAGCTGGACCTGTTCGGCCGCGTGCGCAGCCTGAGTGAAGAAGCGCTGCAAAAGTACTTCGCCACAGAAGAAGCACGTCGCAGCACTCAGATCAGCCTGGTGGCCAGCGTGGCCAACGCCTACCTGACCTGGCAGGCCGACAAGGAACTGCTCAAGCTGACCCAGGACACCCTGGGCGCATTCGAGCAGAGCTACAAGCTCACCACGCGCAGCAACGAAGTCGGCGTGGCCTCGGCCCTCGACCTCAGCCAGGCGCGCACCTCGGTGGAAAATGCCCGCGTGCAATTGGCGCGTTACACCCGCCAGGTGGCTCAGGACGAAAACAGCCTGACCCTGCTGCTGGGCACCGGCCTGCCGGCGAATATCGCCAGCAAGCCGCTGTCGGATGACCTGCTCAGCGAAGTGCCGGCCGGGTTGCCCTCCGACCTGCTGCAACGTCGTCCCGACATTGTGCAGGCCGAGTACAACCTCAAGGCTGCCAACGCCAATATCGGCGCGGCCCGCGCTGCGTTCTTCCCAAGCATCAGCCTGACCGCCAGCGCCGGAACTGCAAGCCCGACCCTGGGCGGCCTGTTCAAAGGCGGCTCGGGTACCTGGTCGTTCGCGCCGCAGATCAACATCCCGATCTTCAACGCCGGTAGCCTGCGCGCAAGCCTGGACTACTCGAAGATCCAGAAAGAGATCAACGTGGCCAACTACGAGAAGGCGATTCAGACCGGCTTCCAGGAAGTCTCCGACGGCCTCGCCGCGCGTGAGACCTACAAGCAGCAGCTGGATGCCCAGCGTGGTTTTGTCGCCGCCAACCAGGATTACTACCGCCTGGCCGAGCGTCGCTACCGCATTGGTGTCGACAGCAACCTGACCTTCCTCGACGCCCAACGCCAGCTGTTCAGTGCCCAGCAATCGCTGATCACCGACCGCCTGGCGCAGCTGAACAGCGAGGTCAACCTGTATAAGGCCCTCGGCGGTGGCTGGAATGAGCAGACCGCGAAGAACGAGCCGTTGAAAGAAGAAGCACCGGCACTCAAGTTGTTCTGATAGTGCTGTTGTGAAAAAAACCGCTTCCCTCACAGGAAGCGGTTTTTTTATATCCCGACATTTTGGTCATCATCCGAATGAGCCTATGTACTGACCTGAAGCATCGAGCACTTGATCTCCATCTCTTTGCCATGTTTGTCATCCCAACCGATCGAGAAGCTGACATTGATCGATGTCTTGCCGGCTTTGTCGGTGTAAATGTTATTGACGTCTAAATTGCCCCAATAAATGCTGGGGAGATGCTCAACGTAGCCTTCCAAACCAAAGCTGGCCCGTACAGGCAAGGATTTCGGACCGATGGGATACGTCACTCCCGGTTTCAACAGGAGCTGATCGGCCTCAAGGGTCAATTCATTTCTCGAGCCAGGGCTGTTTTCAATCCCCAAGCGAATGCGCAGCTGATAGCCCTCGATATAGGACTCCAACTCAAGGTTATCGAAGTTAATCGGAATCGGCTTCTTGTGCCGAATGATCAAGCTCGCGTCGAACTCATCCGAAGACGTTAAACACTTACCCATATATGATCCAAAGTTCATGACCTCTTCTCCCTTAAACCCCTGGAAAGCAACTGCTACCGCCTCGAAAATAGGCGCTTGAACGCAAGGCTTCTACTGTCAAACCTGACAGTAGACAGCCGCCCCGGTACGCCAGAAGCTGACGAGTTGACGCAGCACAATTACGTTCGATCATCGCCCACAACCCGCCCTCCCCCACTTTCATCGCCCCCACACCGCCAAGCACCATGGCCGGCACCTGCATAACCCCAATAACAACAGGTCCAACGCCATGAGCACTTTCCACCCGCGCCAGCTATTGCTGGCGACCGCTGTCGCCAGTCTTGCCCTTCCCGTGGTCGCCGAGGAACACGGCTTTCTCGAAGACGCCAGCGCCAACCTCAACGTGCGCAACTTCTTCTTCAACCGCAATTACACCAACCCGACCAAAACCCAGGGCGGCGCGCAGGAATGGACGCAAAGTTTCATCCTCGACGCCAAGTCCGGCTTTACTCAGGGCACAGTGGGTTTCGGGCTGGACGTGCTGGGTTTGTACTCACAAAAGCTTGATGGCGGGCGCGGCACCGGCGGCACCCAGTTGTTGCCGCTGGACCACGACGGTCGCCCGGCGGATAACTTCGGGCGACTCGGCGTTGCCTTCAAAACGCGGATTTCCAAGACCGAACTGAAGGTCGGCGAGTGGATGCCGGTGCTGCCTATCCTGCGCGCCGACGACGGCCGTTCCCTGCCGCAAACCCTGCGCGGCGGCCAGATCACCTCCAGGGAAATTGCCGGCCTGACCCTCTATGGCGGCCAGTTCCGTGCCAACAGCCCGCGCGACGACAGCAGCATGTCGGACATGTCGATGTCCGGCAAAGCCGCTTTCACCTCCGACCGTTTCAACTTCCAGGGCGGCGAATACGCATTCAACGACAAGCGCACCCAAATCGGCGTGTGGAACGCCCAGCTCAAGGACATCTACCGCCAGCAATACATCAACCTGACCCACAGCCAGCCCGTCGGCGACTGGACCCTGGGCGCCAATCTCGGATTTTTCTATGGCACGGATGACGGCAGCGCCCGCGCAGGTGACCTGGACAACAAAACCTGGTCCGGCCTGTTTTCGGCCCGCTACGGGGGCAACACGTTCTACGTCGGCCTGCAAAAACTCACCGGCAACAGTGCGTGGATGCGCGTCAACGGCACCAGCGGTGGCACCCTGGCCAACGACAGTTACAACTCCAGCTACGACAACGCCCAGGAGAAATCCTGGCAAGTGCGCCACGACTACAACTTCGCCGCCCTCGGCGTACCGGGCCTGACGCTGATGAACCGCTATATCAGCGGCAGTAACGTGCACACCGGCACCATCACCGACGGCAAGGAATGGGGCCGCGAGAGCGAATTGGGCTACACCGTGCAAAGCGGCGCACTCAGGGACCTCAACGTACGCTGGCGCAATTCCACGATGCGCAGGGACTACAGCAACAACGAGTTCGACGAAAACCGGTTGATCGTCAGCTACCCGATAAGTCTGCTGTAAACCGGCGTCGGACTTACTGTATGGTTCGCGCCTGCCGCCGCTGATCCGCCCAGCAGCGGCCTCCATTCGAGCCCGTGCACACCATGAAATCTTTCGCCATCGCAATCGCCCTGGCGCTGAGCCTCAGCGGCTGTATTGGTGCGCCCATCGCCTTGACGCCGCAGACCGCCGAGCGTCTGCAGGCCCAGGCGCCGATCCGTTTTCTGCTGACCTTCGATGACGGCCCCAGCGCCTCCGGCTATAACAACCCAAGCCGCTCGGTGATGGCTGACCTTGCGAAAAACCCGGTGCTGCCAGGCATCAAGGCGGTGTTCTTCCTGCAGACCGAAGCGTCCCGTTCCGGCGGTAGCCCGCGCGGGCGCAAGACCATGGAACGTGAATACGCCGCCGGGCATGTCCTGGCCTTCCACACAGCCACAGCGTTTCATACCAACCACCGCTGGCTGAATGACGCCGAACTTGAACGCACGCTCACCCAGGGCGCGGCCGACATTGCGTCGATCACCGGTGCCTCACCGGCGCTGGTACGCCCGCCCTTCTGGAACTACGACAGGCGCACCTTCACCGCCTACCAGCGCCACGGCATGCACGTATTGTTGACGGACCTGAGTGCCAATGACGGCAAGATCTGGGGCTTCAACGGCAGCCCGCGTCGCCGCGCGAATTTGTATCGGCAACTGTCGGTGGTACGCGAACGCATCGCCTTGGGCGAACTGCCGACGGTGGACGGCGTGATACCGGTCGTGGTGACCTTCCACGATATCAACCGCTACACCGCGCGGCATATGCAGGAGTACTTACAGATCCTGATGGACAGTGCCCGGATCAACGGCATGAAAACCGCCGCCGAGCCGTTCTACACCGACCCTGCCGTGCTGGAACGTGCAGCGCTGGCGCGTACGGTGAAGGCTGTAAATGAAGAAGTGCATCTGCCAGGGGTGTGGAATTGGATATGGGACGCGGATTCACACTGACACACCGAAATGCGTGTGGGAGCGGGCAAGCCCGCTCCCACATTTGAGCGCATTTCACATTCAGTTCTGCTGGCGCGACTCGACGCCCAACTCATCCCACACCGACTCGGCCAGGTGAAACGTCGCATTCGCCGCCGGGATCCCGCAGTAGATCGCGCTCTGCATCAGCACCTCCTTGATCTCGGCGCGGGTCACGCCATTACTGGCGGCAGCACGTAGATGCAATTTCAACTCTTCACTGCGGTTCATCCCAATCAACATGGCGATGGTGATCAGGCTGCGGGTATGTCGAGGCAGGCCGGGGCGCGTCCAGATATCACCCCAGGCATGGCGGGTGATCATTTCCTGGAACTCGCTGTTGAACTCGGTCAGGGCATTGAGGCTGCGGTCGACATGGGCATCGCCCAGCACGTCGCGGCGCACTTGCAGGCCATCGGCATAACGTTGTTTCTCGTCCACAAAAAGCTCCTTAGCGGGCCAGCAGGAATTCCAGCACGCGGTTGCTGAAATCAGCGCCGGCCTGAACATTGGACAGGTGCGCCGCGTAGAACTCGGCGTACTCGGCGCCCTTCACCTGCTGCTGGATAAAGTGACCACCGGCTGGCGGGGTGACAGCATCTTCGGTGCCGGCAATGACCAGGGTCGGCACCTGAATTTTCGGCAGTTGCTCACGCAAATCCGCGTCGCGCACCGCCGCGCAATTGGCGGCGTAACCCTCAGGTGAGGTGGCAGCGAGCATGTCGGTAATCTGCCTGGCCTGGTGCGGGTTAGCGGCGGCGAAATCGGCGGTGAACCAGCGTGCAATTGAAGCATCGCGAAGTGCAACCATCGCTGCCGCGCCATCGCGCAACACCATGTCGATACGTGGGTTCCAGATGTCCGGGGTGCCGATCTTCGCGGCGGTGTTACACACCACCAGGCGCTGCAGGCGGTGACCGGCATTGATGCCCAACCACTGACCGATCAGGCCGCCCATGGACAGCCCGCAAAAATGCGCACGCTGGATATCCAGCGCATCCAGCAGCGCGATCACGTCGCGGCCAAGTTGCTCAATGCTGTAGGGGCCTTTGGTTACCAGGGATTTGCCGTGGCCGCGGGTGTCTAGCCGCAGCACACGAAAATGCTCGGTGAAGGCCGGGATCTGGATGTCCCACATATGCAAGTCGGTGCCCAACGAGTTGGACAGCACCAACACCGGCGCGTCGACCGGACCTTCCAATTGGTAATGCAGTTCGCCCTCGGCGAGTTGTACAAAGGCCACAGCGGTCTCCTTACGCGGTCAATGCAAAATGGTCGGTCACCGCACGGGTGACCCAAGTGTGGGCCTGGCCCAGGTAGTGGGCCGGGTCGAGTAGACGGTCCAGTTCGGCCGCCGACAGCTCCGCGGTGACCTGCGGCTCATCCGCCAGCACCGCGCGCAAATGCCGCCGTTCGGCGACGGCGCGTTTGCAGCATTGTTCCAGCAGGTGGTGCGCGGTCTCGCGCCCCAGGCGCTGGGCAAGCACAATGCTGACGGCTTCGGCCAGCACCAGGCCCTGGGTCAAATCAAGGTTGTGCGCCATACGCTCGGGGTCGACTTCCAACCCTTCGCTGACCAGCAACGCCTGTTTCAAGGCGCCGGACACCAACCGGCAAATCTGCGGCAGGGTTTCCCATTCGGCATGCCAGAGGCCCAAGCTGCGCTCGTGTTCCTGGGGCATGGCACTGAACATCGTCGCCACCAGACCCGGTACACGTGTGGCGGCGCTGATCAGCACAGCCGCGCCGACCGGGTTGCGTTTGTGCGGCATGGTCGACGAGCCACCTTTACCCGGCGCCGACGGCTCGAACACCTCCGCCGCCTCGGTCTGCATCAACAAGCTGATATCACGCCCCACTTTGCCCAGGCTGCCGGCGATCAAGCCGAGCACGCTGGCGAATTCCACCAGTCGGTCACGTTGGGTGTGCCAGGGTTGCTCGGGCACGCTCAGTTGCAACTCAGCCGCCAAGGCTTCGGCGACGGGCATGGCGTGTTCACCGAGCGCCGCCAGGGTTCCTGACGCACCGCCGAACTGCAGTACCAGCAAACGTGGTTTCAGTTCGGCAAGGCGCTGACGACTGCGCGTCACTGCGCCCAGCCAACCGGCAATTTTCATCCCCAGCGTCACCGGTGTGGCGTGCTGCAACCAGGTCCGGCCGGCCAACGGCACCTGCGCATAACGCTGGGCCTGAGCAGCAAGCACCTCGCCCAATTGCGCCAGGTCCGTTTCGATCAACCCCACCGCGCGCCGCAATTGCAGGACCAGGCCGGTGTCCATCACGTCCTGGCTGGTCGCGCCCAAATGCACATAACGCTCGGCCCCTGCGTCTTCACTGGCAATCAATTTGCCCAGCGCCTTCACCAGCGGAATCGCTGAATTGCCCGCCGTGGCAATCGCCACGCCGAGGGCATCCACGTCATACAAAGACGCCAGGCACGCCTGGGCAATCGGTGCAACGGCGGCCTGCGGAATCAACCCGACCTGGGCCTGCGCCCGGGCCAGCGCCGCTTCGAAATCCAGCATGCCCTGCAAACGTCCCTGATCGCAGAACACCTCGGCCATGCTGTCAGCGGTGAAGTAAGCGTCGAACAGTTGATTGCTCGTGCGCAGTGTCATAACTCATCCCTTACAGATCGTGATGCAGGTACGCCGCCTCTTTCGGCAGGCGCAAGCTGAACAGGAAGGCCACCGCCATCATCGCGGTGACGTACCAATAGAAAGTGTTTTCCATGCCGATGGACTTCAGGCTCAGCGCGACGACTTCCGCCGAACCGCCGAACACCGCATTCGCCACCGCATAGGCCAGGCCCACGCCCAACGCACGCACCTGGGGCGGGAACATCTCCGCTTTGACCAGGCCGCTGATGGAGGTGTAGAAGCTGACAATCGCCAGGGCCAGGGTAATCAGCACAAAGGCCAGGAACGGGCTGGTGACGGTTTTTAAGGTCAGCAGGATAGGTACGGTGAACAGGGTGCCAAGGCCAGCAAACCAGAGCATCGAATTACGTCGGCCGATCTTGTCCGCCAACATACCGAACAGCGGCTGCATGCACATATACAGGAACAGCGCGCCGGTCATGATGTAGCTCGACGTCTTGGCGTGCATGCCCACGGTGTTCACCAAATACTTCTGCATGTAAGTGGTGAATGTGTAGAAAATCAGCGAGCCGCCGGCGGTATAGCCCAGCACCGTCACGAACGCTTTACCGTGGTCGCGAAACAGCGCGACGATACTGCCGGCGTCCTTGTCCTGACGCATTTCCTTGCTGGTGGTTTCTTTGAGCGTGCGACGCAGCAACAGGGAGATCACCGCGGCAATGGCGCCGATCACAAACGGAATCCGCCAGCCCCAGGCGCGCAATTCATCTTCAGTGAGGATTTGTTGCAGGATCACCACCACCAGCACCGCCAGTAATTGGCCGCCGATCAGCGTCACGTATTGGAACGAAGCGAAGAAACCGCGCTGGCCCTTGAGTGCAACTTCACTCATGTAGGTTGCGGTGGTGCCGTATTCGCCACCCACTGACAACCCCTGGAACAGCCGTGCTACCAGCAGCAAGGCCGGGGCCCAGGCGCCAATGTCTTTGTAAGTGGGCAAAAAGGCGATGACCAGGGAGCCGGCGCACATCATCAGCACCGAAATCATCATCGAGTTTTTGCGCCCGTGCTTGTCGGCCACCCGGCCAAACAGCCAGCCGCCGATAGGCCGCATCAGGAACCCGGCGGCGAACACGCCGGCGGTGTTGAGCAGTTGGACCGTTGGGTCGTCCGACGGAAAAAACGCCGGGGCGAAGTAAATGGCGCAGAACGCGTAGACGTAGAAGTCGAACCATTCGACGAGGTTGCCGGAGGAAGCACCGACAATCGCAAAAATCCGTTTGCTGCGTTCTTCTCCGGTGTAGTGACTCGTTTTTGTTGTCATGTTTTTTCACTCAGTGGGAACGGTTATAGCCTAGACATACTTTGCAACAACCATGTTCCGCAAGCAGACTTTTGGATATCGGTTGCTGCAAAGGGCCTCATCGCGGGCAAGCCCGGCTCCCACATACCTGTGGGAGCTGGCCTACCTGCGATGGGCCCTTAAGCCGACTCAGTAGTCGAAGAACACCGTTTCCTTATCCGTGCCCTGCAAAATCACATTCCACTGATGCACACCGTTTGCATCCGCCTTGGCTATCAAGGTACTGCGCCGCTCTGCGGGCACACACGCCAGCAAAGGGTCATCGCCATTGAGCGCTTCACCCTCAAAATAAATCCGCGTCAGCAAGTGCTTCACCAACCCACGCGCAAACACCAGCACCACCAGGTGCGGCGCCTGGGTGGTGCCCGCGAGCCCCGGCACGCTGCCCGGCTTGATGGTGGTAAACCGAAAACGCCCTTCGGCATCCACCGGCACCCGGCCAAAGCCTTCGAAGTGCGGGTCGACAGCCTTTTCCTGCTCATCCTCCGGGTGGTCGTACTTGCCGGCGGCATTGGCCTGCCAGACTTCGAGCATGGCGTCGTTGACGACATCACCGTTGCCGTCCACCACTTGCCCGCTGATCGCCACGCGCTCGCCCAGTGTCGCGGGCACGGTCAAGTCTTCGCGGTTCAGCCAGGTCAGGCCAATGTGGTAATACGGCCCGACGGTGTGGGACGTGGTCGCATTGAGTGTCATCTCATTTCTCCATCGGCGTGGCGTCGCGGCCGCGCAGGACGATGTCCCAGCGGTAGCCGAGGGCATAGGAAGGAATGGTTTTTTCCAGGTCGAAGCGGGCGATCAAGCGCTGCTTGGCCGAGGTGTCCGGCACACAGTTATAGATCGGGTCATATTCAAGCAAAGGGTCGCCGGGGAAGTACATCTGCGTCACCAGACGCGTCAGCACACTCGGGCCGAACAGCGAAAAGTGGATATGCGCCGGGCGCCACGCGTTGTGGTGGTTGCCCCACGGGTAGGCGCCGGGCTTGATGGTCTGGAACTGATACCAACCTTCGGCATCGGTGACGGTGCGCCCGGTGCCGGTGAAGTTCGGGTCCAGCGGCGCGTCGTGCAGGTCACGCTGGTGGTTGTAGCGACCGGCGGCATTGGCCTGCCAGATCTCCACCAGAATGCCCGGTACCGGCAGGCCGTTTTCATCCAGCACGCGGCCATGGATGATGATGCGTTCGCCCTGGGGCTCGCCGTCGTGCTGGGCGGTGAGGTCGTTATCCTTCTCGTTAATCCGCTCGGCGCCGATGGTTGGGCCGGTGATTTCCGACAAGGAATGGGGCAGGAACACCAACGGTTTGGACGGCGAACGCAGGTTCGTCGACTGGTAGGCCGGGTGCAGGTAATCCGGTTGAGTGCCCGCTTGCGGGCGCCGATATCCAGGCTTGTCACTCATGGAGCAATCCTCTCTTGTTAGATGCGTTCAATCGCCAGGGCCAGGCCTTGGCCGACGCCCACACACATGGTCGCCAGGCCTTTGCGGCCGCCGGTTTTTTCCAGCTGGTGCAGCGCCGTCAAGACCAAACGCGCGCCGCTCATGCCCAAGGGATGGCCAAGGGCGATGGCGCCGCCGTTCGGGTTCACCTGCGGCGCGTCATCTGCAATACCCAACTCACGCAGTACCGCCAGGCCCTGGCTGGCAAAGGCTTCGTTGAGTTCGATCACGTCAAAGTCGGTGACCGCCAGCCCGAGGCGCTCCACCAGTTTGCGTACCGCCGGCACCGGGCCGATGCCCATCACGCGCGGCGCGACACCGGCACTGGCCATGCCCAATACCCGAGCGCGGGCGGTGAGGCCGTGTTTCTTCACCGCTTCGGCCGAGGCCAAAATCAGCGCCGCCGCGCCATCGTTCACGCCGGAAGCATTGCCGGCAGTGACGGTTTTGTCCGGACCATTCACCGGTTTGAGTTTGGCCAGGGCCTCAAGCGTGGTGTCCGCGCGCGGGTGTTCATCCTGCTCAACAACGGTTTCGCCTTTTTTATGGGCGACGCGCACCGGCACGATTTCTTCAGCGAAGAACCCGGCGGCTTGCGCGACGGCGGTACGTTGCTGGCTACGCAGGGCAAAGGCGTCCTGGTCGGCGCGTGACACCTTATAGTCGTCCGCCACGTTATCACCGGTCTGCGGCATGGCATCCACGCCGTATTGGGCCTTCATCAGCGGGTTGATAAAACGCCAGCCGATGGTGGTGTCTTCCAGTTTCATGGCGCGTGAAAAGGCCGCGTCGGCTTTACCCATCACGAACGGTGCGCGCGACATCGACTCGACGCCACCGGCAATCGCCAGCTCCATTTCACCGCTGGCAATGGCGCGAAACGCTGTGCCTATGGCGTCCATGCCCGAAGCGCACAGGCGGTTGAGGGTCACACCCGGAATGCTCTCCGGCAGGCCTGCCAGCAACAGCGCCATGCGCGCGATGTTGCGGTTGTCTTCCCCGGCCTGGTTGGCGCAGCCGAGAATCACCTCATCAACGGCAGTCCAATCCACCGAGGGGTTGCGCTCGACCAATGCCTTGATCGGCAACGCGGCCAAGTCATCGGCGCGTACCGTGGACAAACCACCGCCAAACCGGCCGATGGGCGTGCGGATGGCGTCACAGATAAATACGTCGCGCATCAGGCTTCTCCAGGCGCTTGGCCATGGGCGGCAGCGGTGCGTGCTTCGAGGTCACGCAAGGCGGTGAGTTCTACGTCGGTCGGTTCGGCGGTGGTGCTCACCTGGTCGGCAAACCGAATCGCCCAACCGGTGGCCGCGATCACTTGCTCACGGGTCACGCCCGGGTGCAACGCGGTCACCACAAACTCGTGGCTGCCCTCCTCCGGTTCCATGATGCACAGGTCGGTAATAATCCCGACAGGACCGGCACCCGGCAGGCCCAGGCGTTTGCGCGAATCGCCCCCTTCGCCGTGGCCGACCGACGTGATGAAGTCCAGCTTGTCGACAAACGAACGGGCCGACTGCTTGAGGATGATCAGCACGCTCTTGGCCGAGCCGGCAATCTCCGGCGCGCCACCGGCACCTGGCAGGCGCACTTTGGGATGGTGATAATCGCCGACCACGGTGGTGTTGATATTGCCGAAGCGGTCGACCTGGGCGGCGCCGAGGAAGCCGACGTCAATGCGCCCGCCTTGCAGCCAATAGCGAAAAATCTCACCGGTCGGTACCACGGTGTCAGCGGTTTCCGCCAGCTCGCCATCGCCAATAGACAGGGGCAATACAGACGGCTTGGCACCGATCGGGCCGGATTCGTAGATCAACACCACATCCGGCGACGAGGTCAGGCGCGCCAGGTTGGCGGCCTTGGAGGGCAAGCCAATGCCGACGAAGCACACCGAGCCGTTTTTGAGGCGGCGCGCGGCGGCGACGGTCATCATTTCATTGGTCGAGTAAGCCATTACTTGGCCTCCTGCGCGGCGGCCAGCTTGGCCTGGAATTCACTGAAGTCGGCGGTGCCGTGGATGTATTCGTCGATCCAGGCGGTAAAGGTCCCACGGTCACGGGCGATCGTGTCCCACGCCTGATAGAAACGGTTGTCACGCTCGTTGTAACCGTGGGCGTAGGACGGGTGCGCACCGCCGGGCACGTGGCACACCGCAGTCAGCGCCCAGGTCGGCAGCACACAGCTGTTCATCGGTGCGTTCAAGTCATCGACGATTTCTTCCACCGTGACGATGCAACGCTTGGCCGCCAACGCCGCTTCCTTTTGCACGCCGAGAATGCCCCAGAGCAACACGTTGCCCTTGCGGTCGGCCTTTTGGGCGTGGATCACGGTGATGTCCGGACGGACCGACGGCACCGCCGCCAGCACTTCGCCGGTGAACGGGCAGATCACGGTTTTGATCAACGGGTTGACCTTGGGCAGATCAGAACCGGCGTAGGCGCGCAGCACCGCGAACGGCAGGCCCGAGGCACCGGCGACGTAGGCATTGGCCAGGTCGGCATGGCTGTGTTCTTCGATCTCCAACGGTTGCGGCCATTGCTTCTCGACGGCGTCGCGCAGGCGATGCAGGGAACCCACACCCGGGTTACCGCCCCAGGAGAAAATCAACTTGCGAGCGCAGCCGGCGCCGATCAACTGGTCGTAGATCAGGTCAGGCGTCATACGCACCAGCGTCAGGTCTTTCTTGCCCTGACGAATGATTTCATGACCCGCTGCGGTAGGGATCAGGTGAGTAAAGCCTTCGAGTGCGACGGTATCGCCGTCGTTCACGAATTGCTTCACGGCGTCACGCAGCGCGAGAATTTCAGCCATGGGGTTGGGCTCCCGGTGTGGATCGAAAAAGGCGCTGAGGTGGCGCCGAAGTGCCTGAAGGTTAAGCCGGGGCAATGGGCCGAACAATCCGATAATCGACTCAGTGTTCGATTATCGAACGGATTGTTGTCTAGCTAATCTTTTCTGAAAAACAGCCCTTCGCCCGTCGGTGCGGTCTATGTGGGAGCTGGCTTGCCCGCGATTGCATCGATTCGGCTCACCTGTTGGACCGTGTCGTTTGCATCGCCGGCAAGCCAGCTCCCACAAGAATGGCGACCATCCTTATGTGGCATCCGCGTGGCTGACCATGCCTTTGATCACCACTGCCGCAGTCGCCAACGCGGCCGGGATCACCAGTGCCGTCAGCACTTGCTCGAAGTTCCAGCCCAGGCCCAGCAACGTGGCGCCCATCCACGCGCCGAGGATCGCGCCGAAGCGGCCAATGCCGAGCATCCACGACACGCCCGTGGCGCGGCCCTGGGTCGGGTAGAAGCGTGCGGCCAGGGATGGCATTGCCGATTGCGCACCGTTGACACACATCCCGGCGATCAGCACCAAGGTCGCCAGCAGTGTGATATTGCCCAGGCTCTGCCCTACCGCGTAGGCAAACACCCCGGCAAGCAGATAGAAAATACCGATGACTTTGTGCGGATTGAACCGGTCCATTGCCCAGCCCACACCCACCGCACTCAGTACCCCTCCGAACTGGAACAATGCACCGATAAACGCGGCCTGTTCCATGCTGGCGCCACTGTCGCGCATCAAGGTTGGCAGCCAACTGGTCAACAGGTAAACAATCACCAGGCCCATGAAGTAGGTAAGCCACAGCAACAAGGTGCCGGCGCTGTAGGTGCCGGAGAAGATCACCGCGAACACGTTGCGGGCCTTGACGGTTTTTTGCTCGGGCACGCTGAAACTACTGGCCTGGGCGACAAGGCTGGGCTCAATGGGTGACAAGGCCTTGCGCACTCGGTCGGTGCCGCGATTGCGCACCACCAGGTAGCGCGCCGATTCCGGCAGCCACACCAGCAGCACCACCGCCAGGATCAATGGCAGGATGCCGCCGATCAGCAGCAAACTATGCCAGCCGAACGCCGGGATCAGCTTGGCCGAGATAAACCCGCCACCGGCCATGCCCAGGTTGAATCCACAGAACATGCTGGTCACCAGCAGCGATTTATGGCGCTCGGGAGTGTATTCGGAGAGCAGCGTAGTGGCGTTCGGCATACCCGCGCCCAGGCCCAGACCGGTCAGGAAGCGCAACACCAGCAACTGATCCACATTAGCGCTGTAGGCCGAAGCCAAACTGAACGCGCCAAATACCAGGACCGCGCTTACCAATACGACTTTGCGGCCGAAACGGTCAGCCAGCGGGCCGGAACCGAGTGCGCCGAACACCATGCCGATCAACGCAGCACTCATCACCGGGCCGAGGCTGGCGCGGTCGATGCCCCAGTCCTGGGACAGCGCGGGCGCAATAAACCCCATGGCGGCAGTGTCGAGGCCATCAAGGAACACGATCAGGAAACACAGGATCACCACGCGCCATTGATAGCGCGACAGCGGCTGGGCATTGATAAAGGACTGCACGTCCAGGTTAATACCGACAGAAGGCTGATTCATTATTGTTATTTCCACACCGATGGCGGGCTGACGACCTGGGGCCGTCATTATTATTGGGGCGACGCTGATAGCGCTGCCGCACATTAATAAGCCTTGGGAAACACCGTCAATTGATCAAGCCTGGATCTGTGCGGTCACCGAACACCTTAGGCAAACAGTTGCGCACTTAACTCGCGGCTGGCACTGAGCATACTCGGCAGGAAACGCTGCTCCAGCTCACTGCGGCTGACCCGCCCGGCGTGAGTGCTGACATTGAGCGCGGCCAACACCTGGCCGGAGGCGTCATACACCGGCACGGCGATGGAGCGCAGGCCCTGCTCCAGTTCCTGGTCAACGATGCACCAGCCTTGCTGACGCACTTGTTGCAGGCACTCGAACAACGCTTCGGGGGTGGTCAGGGTACGGCTGGTCTTGGTGTGCAGCTCGGCGTGGTCGAGGTAGTCCTGCAGCGAGGCGTCATCCAGCGCCGCGAGCAGGATTCGGCCCATGGAGGTGCAATAGGCCGGCAAGCGCCCGCCCACCGACAGGTCCACGGAAATCAGGCGCTGAGTGGTGGCGGAACGCGCGATATAAAGGATGTCGTCGCCTTCCAGTGTCGCCATGTTGCAGGCTTCATGCAGTTGCTCGCTCATGCGGTCCAGATACGGCTGGGCCGACACGGCCAGTGGCGTGGACGACAAATAGGCATGGCCCAGGGTCAAGACTTTGGGCAACAGCGAATAGGTGCGCCCATCGGTGGTGGCATAACCGAGCTTGATCAAGGTGTGCAGGCAACGACGCACTGCGGCACGGGGGATTTCGGTACGGTGGCTGATCTGGGCAATGGTCAGGTGGCGCTTGCGCTCCTGAAACGCCTGGACCACGGCCAGGCCACGGGCCAGGGAGGTCATGAAGTCCGGATCACCGGTAAACGCCTGGATGCGCTTGGCCGGTGAAGCCACGATCGGCGGCGCCACTGACGCGAAGGAGTTGCGCAATTGATCGTTCATTTCAGGGTCCTTCTCTTATTTTCAACCGCTGGGAGGGTTGGCCGCTATTACAAGCCGCGCCAGCCGGGATGTACAAGGCGCCACCGGCAACATTGGGCGATTATCGGACGATCATGCGATTATCGCAATTTGATGGGCTCGCGCGGGTAAGCCCATACACCCCAAGTTTAGGGTTTGTCTGATAGCGCCATAAAGTTCGAGTATTCATGCTGACATTTAGACACGTGCACATTGATGACGGCGCTTTTTGCAAATACCGACGCTCGCATGTAACAAAACCCTCACACAACATTGACGCTTTTTAACTTCTTGATGATAGTGTTATTCAAATGCGCCGCTATAATGCAACCTGTGCAGAGGTCAGCCCGGTATCACAATCGGGATTGGAGCTCACCAGGCGATGCCCGTCGCATGCATCACAGGTCACACGTACTCGCTTAAAAGATCTGCCCTTTGGCCGCCTTTCAAACTTGAATGGTTCTACCGTTCAATTTGAAACACCCCGAGGACGCCTTTCAGGCATGACACTGCACAATCAATAAACTCAACTCATCTCAATTAGGTAACACTGTGACGAAAGACGAACTGCGCGCGGAACTTGAGCGCCAGGAACAACGTTACAAGGACGTTTACGGCGGGGAAGTCACCACCTACGCCGCGCAGCCTGAGCCGGAGCGCAAACCATGGCGCAAGCGCGCCAGTTTGCTGGATCAGGCATTTGCCCAGGAAATCCAAAAGATTGAACAGGAACTCAAAGCCGAAGAGCCCTAAGCGCTTCGATCAGAGTCTCCAGGGTCTTGCTGTCTCTGCCGGCCTACCACCGGCGGAGGGCACCTCGCATTGACACGAGACTGGTCAGCGTCCTGCTGCGATCAGCGAAATTTCATACAAATGTTTCAGACATGACGTTTGCATGACAAAACCCCGTCTTTTCGACCCGGCACTTTATAAATCAAAGACTTGCCAAACCCCCGAAAACCCTGGGATGCGCCGCTTTCGCCGATATTTTTTCAATGAAGATTGTTACCGATGAGCAGCTAATGCATCGATTACTGAGGTTTTCTGGCATAATCGCGCCCCCTTACGACCGGGTCAGAAAACCTTCATGATCGATTTATTCAGCGGACTGGATGCTTGGGTTCTAGTGAGCCTGTTGCTCGCCCTTGCCTTTGTCCTCGCCTTCGAGTTCATCAATGGCTTTCATGACACCGCTAACGCGGTGGCCACAGTCATCTATACCAAAGCCATGCCGCCGCACCTGGCCGTGTTCTTCTCCGGGGTGTTCAACTTCCTCGGCGTGTTGCTCGGTGGTGTCGGTGTCGCCTACGCCATCGTGCACTTGCTGCCGGTGGAGTTGCTGATCAATGTGAATACCGGCCATGGCCTGGCCATGGTCTTCTCGTTATTGGCAGCGGCGATCACCTGGAACCTGGGCACCTGGTACTTCGGTATCCCGGCCTCCAGCTCCCACACCCTGATCGGCTCGATCCTCGGTGTCGGCCTGGCCAATGCCCTGATCAACGATATCCCCCTGGCTGACGGTGTGAACTGGCAGAAAGCGGTCGATATCGGTGCCTCCCTGGTGTTCTCGCCGATGGCTGGCTTCCTGGTCGCCGCCCTGGTGCTGCTCGGCCTGAAGTGGTGGCGCCCGCTGTCGAAAATGCACAAGACCCCGGACCAGCGCCGCAAGCTTGACGACAAGAAGCACCCGCCGTTCTGGAACCGCCTGGTGCTGGTGATTTCCGCAATGGCCGTGAGCTTCGTGCACGGTTCCAACGATGGTCAGAAAGGGATCGGCCTGATCATGCTGGTGTTGATCGGTATCGTGCCGGCGCAGTTCGTACTCGACCTGGGCAGCACCACCTACCAGATCGAACGGACTCGCGACGCCACCGTGCATTTGAGCCAGTTCTACCAGCGTAACAACGCCACGCTCGGCGAGTTCCTGGCACTGGGTAAAAGTGTGAAGGACGACCTGCCGGGCAAGTTTCAGTGCAACCCGCAACAGACTGAGCCAACCATCAGCGCGCTGATGGAGACGCTAAAAGGTGTGTCCGACTACCATTCGTTGACCTCCGACCACCGGATTGAAGTGCGCCGCTACCTGCTGTGCCTCGACGACACCGCGAAGAAAGTCGGCAAGCTGCCGGGCCTGGATGCGCGTGAGAAGTCCGACCTCGACAAGCTGCGCAAAGACCTGACCGCCACCACCGAGTACGCGCCGTTCTGGGTGATCCTTGCGGTGGCACTGGCCTTGGGCCTGGGCACCATGGTGGGCTGGAAACGTGTGGTGCTGACCATCGGTGAGAAGATCGGCAAGCAGGGCATGACCTATGCCCAGGGCATGTCGGCGCAGATCACCACGGCGAGCATGATTGGCCTGGCCAACATCTTCAGCCTGCCGGTTTCCACGACTCACGTACTGTCTTCCGGCGTTGCCGGCACCATGGTTGCCAATAAAAGCGGCCTGCAAGGCGGCACGGTGAAGACCATTCTGATGGCTTGGGTGTTGACCTTGCCGGCAACCGTAGGCCTGTCAGCCGGGTTGTTCTGGCTAGCGTCAAAGGCGCTGGGTAGTTGATAGCGAACCGTTGAAAAAGAAGGTGCGACCTCAATGAGGACCGCACCTTTTTTTATGCCGTCTATTAATGAGTACGACTAAATTCGACGCAAAAAAAAGGGCGACCGAAGTCGCCCAAAATGCCTTGCGTGCTCATGTAATCCGGAAAGACTTAGGGTTCTTTACGCTTATTCGCGTCTTTCCAGATAAAAATTCCAAACCCTACAAAAAACAGCACCATGAGGCCGACAGTCAGCACCCCGGCAAACACCACATTATCGAAAAACATGACCGGCCTCCTGCTCATGCCCTGTTGCGATAGGGCTAAGTTAATAGAGAAGGCGGATTGGAAAATTGACCGGGATCAATGTCGCCCGCGACGGGGCTTAAAGAAGGGTAATAACTGACCTGCATCAACAGATGCAGGTTGTTTCAACGCTTTTTCGGCTTGTTCTTGGGCTTTTTCTTAACTTTGCCAAGCGGCATCGCCTGCTCAAATGCCTGGCGAACTTCATTCAGGCGCTTGTCATTCAAGTCATGCACACGTTTGGCGCGTTCGGCATTCAGGTCGATCAGTTTGTCGTCTTCACTCATGGCGGGGCTTACGTCGTGGCGGGAAGGGCTCAATAATGCGGCCTCTCCCGCTCGACGGCAAATGCCAGGGTAAAAATCCTCGTACTTCCCCTCTGCTGGCGCTTATTTATCACGCTCAAACGTAATGATGGAACGTGTAGTCCCCGGCCAATTCGGCATTTGGCGCCACGGCGTCAGCACTTCCAACGTGTCGCCCCGGACCTGAAAATCGCGGCATTGCACCGTCCCCACCCATTCCGGATTCCAGGCAGAATCAACCTCTGTGCACCATTGATTGCCCTCGACCCGCTCAATACCGGTATAAGCCACCAGCGTGTTCAACAGCACTGATTTTTCTGCGTCCGTAGAGCCGGCTTTTCTTCCCTCACCGGTCAACACGAAAGCCACTCGATGATCTGCGGTAAAAATAACGCGCCCGGAAGGACGGCTGCCCATCGCCGGGATTTTCTCACGGGTATCCTGGGACTCGACCTGATAGCCGACCAGCTTCCAGGCCCCAACCAGCGGTGACTCATTCGCTGCTGCGGCCGCGCAAAGGCCCATTGAAATAGCCAACCCGATCACATTTGCCTTTATAGGGTTTTTCATCGCTCTACCGTCTCAAAAAAAGACACAGAGCTTTGCGCACAGCTGCCCGGGGGGATGTAAGACATATCCCCAAACTACGACAGATGAATCTGCGGGCGACAAAAGGAAGCACATCGCCCAAAATCGACACTTTCCCCACTTACCTGTAGGCGCACTCAGTTGGCACTGCACAATGACCTTCCGCCGCTGCTGGGCCTGCGCGCTTTTGAGGCGGTGGCGCGGCACTTGAGTTTTATCAAGGCCGCGAATGAGTTGTCGGTAACCCAGAGCGCACTCAGCCACCAAGTGCAAAAGCTCGAACAGCACCTGGGCAAACCGCTGTTTATCCGACGCACCCGTGCGATCGATCTGACCGCCGATGGCCAACGTTACTACGACGTAATCCGCCCCGCCCTCGACGCCATTGCCGCCGCCACCCGCACCCAACGAGTGGCGCCCCGCGCCACGGTGTTGCGTGTCGGCCTGCTGGCATCATTCGCCACCCTGTGGCTGGCACCGCGCCTGGCCGGGTTTTTCAACCGCTACCCGCATATCCAGGTGGAGTTGCTGCCGGCGATTCAATTAGCCAACGTCGCCGCCGCCGAGGTCGACCTGGCCATCCGTTATGGCAAGGGCGATTGGCCTGATGTGCAAACCACCCGGCTGATGCCTGAAGTGATCTCACCCGTGTGCAGCCCGGCCTTCAAGGCCAACCAGCTGGCCAACGGCGCGCTGTTGATGGCCACCTCGCACCGCCCCTTCGAGTGGACGGATTGGTCCGCGCATTTCCAAGTCGACCTCAAGCACCATCCGCGCGTGATGTTGCACGACTACAACATCGTGGTCGAAGCCGCCGTGGCCGGCCAGGGCATCGCCATGGGCCGTCACCGCCTGATCGAGCGCAAGCTGGCGGACGGCAGCCTGGTGGAAGCCTTTGAATGGCCGCCCTATCACAGCGAAATCGGCTACTGGCTGATAACCCCCCAAGGCCCCACCAGCGAAGCGGCCGAGTGCTTCAGCCAATGGCTGAAGGAAACCTGCGCCGACGCGTGAGTTATTTCGATACGTCGAGTGAGATCTATCCGTTTGTCGCCCATCGCCACAGCAAACATGCTGAAACCTCCCACCCCAAGAGGATTCAACATGACCGACTCCATCCGCCAACGCGTGCAAGCCCTTGGCCTGACGCTGCCAACGCCCAGCCAGCCGGCGGCCAATTACATCAATCATGTGGTCAGCCAGAACCAGCTGTTCATTTCCGGGCAAATCCCCATGATCGATGGCAAACCCGCCTACGTCGGTCGACTGGGCGAATCCCTCAGCGATGAAGAAGGCGCCCAGGCGGCAGAACTGGCGGCGCTGGGCCTGTTGGGCCAACTGAGCGATGCGCTGGGTGATGACCTTGCGCGCGCGGTGCGTATCTTGCGCCTGGGGGTGTTCATTGCGAGCAGCGCCGACTTCCAGCACCAAAGCGTGGTGGCCAACGGCGCCTCGAACCTGCTGGTCAACGCCCTCGGCGACAAGGGCCGGCATGTGCGTACTGCCGTAGGTGTTTCCAGCCTGCCGGCGGGCGTGGCGGTGGAGGTTGATGCGATTTTCGAGCTGCAACCGTGAGCCCGCTCGAAGTCCAGCAACTGCGCGACGACACGCCCGGCTGCCAGTCGGGCATTGTGCATTTCAACCACGCCGGTGCCTCGCTGCCCAGCCAGGCCACCCTCGACGCGATCATCGACCAATTACAGCGCGAAGCCCGCGACGGCCCGATGGAGGCCGGCGAGCATGGCGCCGTCCTGATCGAAAAAGCCCGGCGTGCGGCCGGGCAACTGCTCAATGCGCCCACTGCCTCGATTGCCTTTGCCAGCAGTGGCTCGACCGCGTGGAGCATGGCGTTCCAGGCCTTGGGCCCCTGGAAACCAGGCGAACGCATTCTGGTCGGCCGCCATGAATGGGGCGGCAACCTGGCGAGTATGCAACGGGCAGTGCAGTCCGGCGCCCAGGTGGACGTCATTCCTTGCGATGCAACCGGCGCGGTCTGCCCGGTGGCGCTGGAGTCGATGATCGATGCCAGCGTCAAGCTGATCGATTTGACCTGGCTACCGGCCAACGGCGGCCTGATCAACCCCGCCCAGGCGATCGGGGAAGTGGCCAAGCGCCACGGCATCGCCTATTTCATCGACGCCGGCCAAGCCGTGGGGCAACTGCCGGTAGACGTGCAGGCGCTGCATTGCGATTTGCTCAAGTCAGCCGGGCGCAAACACCTGCGCGGGCCACGCGGTACGGCGCTGATGTATGTACGGCCGGACTTCCTACAGCGCCTGAATCCGGCCCAGCGCGATGTGTTTTCAGCCCCCTGGACCGTCGACGGTTTCCACCTGCGCAACGACGCCCGGCGCTTTGAAACCAGCGAAGTGTCCTACGCCTTACTGGCGGGTTTAGGCAATGCATTACAGGAGGTCAATCGACTGGGCGTAGAGAGGACGTGGGAAAGGGTCTTGCAGATCAGCGGGCAAATCCGGGAAGCCTTGCGTCAGATTCCGGGAATTTCCCTGCACGACTTGGGCGTCAACCACTCAGGACTGATCGCCTTTAACCTGGCTGGCTGGGATGCCTTCGAACTCAAACGACGCTTGGGGCTGAAGCGCATCAATATCGGTGCCAATGGCGTGGCCTACACCCCACTGGACATGCAGGCTCGTGGCCTGACCAGTATCGCGAGGGTGTCCGTCAGCCCGCTCAACACCGAGCACGACATCGAACGACTGCTCGCGGCGCTGTATGAGTTGCGCGATTAAACCTCGACGTCGACCCACAAACCCTGGCGCGGCGCATCTTCGATCAGCGGCACCACCGGCACGGTATTGTCGGCATTCAATACATCGCCGGGGATCGCCAGGTGCTCCTCAGGGTCTTCGTCGGCTTCACGCCGACGCTTCTGCTGTTCCTGCTGGCGGCGTTGTTCTTCACGCAACAACAGCGTCGACTGCTCGGCGTCGCCCTTCTTCAGGTCGATCGTGCTTTCATTGGAGCCCGGCTGTACTGGCACCACAGGCGGGATATCCGGCTTCTGGCGCACCGGGTCAAGTTGCGATGTGACCGGCACAACACTCAAAGGCAGCATTGGTGGCAGCATGGGTTTTAGTCTCCTGTTCAGCAGACTGTCGGCTGCGAGGGTGGCGACTTGAGCCCCAAGCCGCCAACTTGTGAACCAATCGTCATCTATAGGGCCAACCTAACACCCTTTTTCTTGCCGCTTGTAGCTTAAAGCTCGAAGCTGCACCTAATCCTTTTGGTCTGGAAGCCGTGTTCCGTTAGAATAGTCGGCTTTTTCACGGCGGGAGTCAGGCAGCATGGCGCAGCAGTATCAACCGGGGCAACGCTGGATTAGTGACAGCGAAGCAGAGCTGGGGTTAGGCACCGTTCTGGCACAGGACGGCCGCTTGTTGACCGTGCTCTATCCGGCCACTGGCGACACTCGTCAGTATGCGCTACGGAATGCGCCCCTCACTCGTGTGAGGTTTTCGCCGGGTGACTCCATCACCCATTTCGAAGGCTGGAAAATGACCGTACAGGAAGTCGACGACGTCGACGGCCTGCTGGTCTACCACGGCCTCAATGGGCAGAACGAGCAGGTTACCCTGCCGGAAACCCAACTCTCGAACTTCATCCAGTTCCGACTGGCCAGCGACCGTCTGTTCGCCGGCCAGATCGACCCGCTGGCCTGGTTCTCCCTGCGCTACCACACGCTTGAACACACTAGCCGCCAATTGCAGTCCTCGCTCTGGGGTCTGGGCGGCGTGCGTGCGCAACCGATCGCGCACCAGCTGCACATCGCCCGTGAAGTCGCCGACCGTATCGCGCCACGGGTATTGCTGGCGGACGAAGTGGGCCTGGGTAAAACCATCGAAGCCGGCCTGGTGATTCATCGCCAGTTGCTGTCGGGCCGCGCCAACCGCGTGCTGATCCTGGTCCCGGAAAACCTGCAGCATCAGTGGCTGGTGGAAATGCGCCGCCGCTTCAACCTGCAGGTTGCACTGTTCGACGAAGAACGCTTTATCGAAAGCGATGCTGCCAACCCGTTCGAAGACACCCAGCTTGCGCTGGTGGCGCTGGAGTGGCTGGTTGACGACGAGAAGGCCCAGGACGCGCTGTTCGCGGCCGGCTGGGACTTGCTGGTGGTCGACGAAGCGCACCACCTGGTGTGGCACGAAGAGAAAGCCAGCCCTGAGTACTCGCTGGTCGAGCAACTGGCCGAAGTCATTCCCGGCGTTCTGCTGCTGACCGCCACCCCGGAGCAACTGGGCCAGGACAGCCACTTCGCGCGCCTGCGCCTGCTGGACCCGAACCGCTTCCACGACCTGCACGCCTTCCGCGCCGAAAGCGAGAACTATCGCCCGGTGGCCGAGGCCGTGCAGGAGCTGCTGGACAAGGGCCGCCTGTCGCCGACCGCACACAAGACTATCCAGGGTTTCCTCGGTGACGAAGGTGAAGCGCTGCTCACCGCCGTCAACGATGGCGACACCGAAGCCAGCGCACGCCTGGTACGTGAGTTGCTCGACCGCCACGGCACCGGCCGCGTGCTGTTCCGTAATACCCGTGCCGCCGTGCAAGGGTTCCCGGAACGCAAGCTGCACGCCTACCCGCTGCCGAACCCGGACGAATACCTCGAGTTGCCGCTGGGCGAACACGCCGAGTTGTACCCGGAAGTCAGCTTCCAGTCGCAGCCGGACATTGAGGAAGAAAACCGCTGGTGGCGCTTCGACCCGCGCGTCGAGTGGCTGATCGACCAGCTGAAAATGCTCAAGCGCACCAAAGTGCTGGTGATCTGCGCCCACGCCGAAACCGCCATGGACCTGGAAGACGCCCTGCGCGTACGCTCCGGCATCCCGGCCACGGTGTTCCACGAGGGCATGAACATCCTCGAACGTGACCGCGCTGCCGCTTACTTTGCCGATGAAGAATTTGGCGCCCAGGTGCTGATCTGCTCCGAAATCGGCAGTGAAGGCCGCAACTTCCAGTTCTCCCACCACCTGGTGCTGTTCGACCTGCCGTCCCACCCCGACCTGCTGGAACAGCGGATCGGCCGTCTGGACCGAATCGGCCAGAAGCATGTGATCGAACTGCACGTGCCATACCTGGAAACCAGCCCGCAAGAGCGTCTGTTCCAGTGGTACCACGAGGCGCTGAACGCGTTCCTCAATACCTGCCCGACCGGTAACGCCTTGCAGCATCAGTTCGGCCCACGCCTGCTGCCGCTGCTGGAAAACGCCGACGACGGCGAGTGGCAAGCCCTGATCGACGAAGCCCGTGCCGAACGCGAGCGCCTGGAGCAAGAGCTGCACACCGGTCGCGACCGCTTGCTGGAGCTCAACTCCGGCGGTGCGGGTGAAGGCGATGCACTGGTGGAAGACATCCTTGAGCAAGACGATCAGTTCGCCCTGCCGATCTATATGGAAACCCTGTTCGACGCGTTCGGCATCGACAGCGAAGACCATTCGGAAAACGCACTGATCCTCAAGCCCAGCGAAAAAATGCTCGACGCCAGCTTCCCGCTGGGTGACGACGAAGGTGTGACCATCACCTACGACCGTAACCAGGCGCTGTCGCGCGAAGACATGCAGTTCATCACCTGGGAACACCCAATGGTGCAGGGCGGCATGGACCTGGTGCTGTCCGGTTCCATGGGCAACACCGCCGTGGCGCTGATCAAGAACAAGGCGCTCAAGCCGGGCACCGTGTTGCTGGAACTGCTCTACGTCAGTGAAGTGGTTGCGCCGCGCTCGCTGCAACTGGGCCGCTACCTGCCACCAGCCGCCTTGCGCTGCCTGCTGGATGCCAATGGCAATGACTTGTCCGGCCGCGTGTCGTTTGAAACCCTGAACGACCAACTGGAAAGCGTGCCACGCGCCAGCGCCAACAAGTTCGTGCAGGCCCAGCGCGATCAGCTGACGCCGCGCATCAACGCCGGCGAAGAAAAGATCACCCCGCGCCACGCCGAGCGTGTGGCCGAGGCGAAGCGCCGCCTGGCAGCGGATACCGACGAAGAGCTGGCGCGCCTGACCGCGCTGCAAGCGGTCAACCCGACCGTACGCGACAGCGAACTGGTTGCCCTGCGCCAGCAACGCGAGCAAGGCCTGGCCATGCTCGACAAAGCGGCGCTGCGACTGGAAGCGATTCGGGTGTTGGTGGCGGGTTGATGACCGCCCTGCCCTGCTAAAAAGAAGGCCCGCGCAATGCGGGCCTTTTGCATGCTTTTGAGAATATCGTTGCCTTTAAGGGCCTCTTCGCGAGCAAGCCCGCTCCCACATTATTCGGTGATCGACTTGGCAACTCGGTCAAAGATGGGAGCGGGCTTGCCTGCGAGGGCGTCACCTCGGCGTCAGGCCGTAGCCGCAGCAGCCGGCACCTCCACCGCCCCCAGCCCATCCTTCATCCGCTTGGCATCACGCACAAAACTGCGCGACGCCTGGAACAGAAACAGCATGGTCAAGAACAGCGCCACCGGAATCAGGTACATGGCGTCGTGCAAGCCCACAGCCTTATAAGCCTCAGTCATCTGCGCAGCCCCATCGGCATACATCGCCGAATGAGCAAAGTGATCAGAAAGCCCGCCCACCACCACCGGCCCCATGCCACCACCCAGCAAATACAACCCGGCAAAGAACAACGCCATCGCCGTGGCGCGCAGGCGCGGTTCGACCACGTCCTGAATCGCCGTGTACACGCAGGTGTAGAAGTTATAAGCGAACAACCAGCCCACACTGAACAGCGCCACAAACACACCAATCTCGATGCGCCCGGCATGCAAGGCCCAGGCGGTGGTGACGGTGGAGATGATCAGGCTGCACGCCGCGAACAGCAGTCGGCCATTGGCCACGCGCTGATGGATCTTGTCGGCAATCCAGCCGCCCAGCGTCAGGCCCACCAAGCCGGTCAAGCCGACGATCACCCCGGTGGCAACCGCGGCGTCCTGCAATGGCATCAGGAAGTAGCGCTGCAGCATTGGCACCAGGAACGAGTTGCACGCATAGGTGGCGAAGTTGAAACACAGCCCGGCCAACACCAGCCAGAGGAAGGTCGGCACTGCCAGCACGCGGCGGATCGGACGGTCGACGCGTTCCTGGGAGACCTGCACGGTTTCTGCGGCGCCGCGTTTGGGCTCTTTGATATAGAACATGAATACCGCCAGGATCATTCCCGGCACGGCGGCGATAAAGAACGGCGCGCGCCAGCTGTCGAACGCCTTGACCATCGCGCCAATGGTGAAGAATGCCAGCAGCAGCCCTAAAGGCAGGCCCAGCATGAAAATGCCCATGGCCCGGGCGCGCCGGTGGGCGGGAAACAGGTCGCCAATCAGCGAGTTGGCCGCCGGTGCATAGCTGGCTTCGCCAATGCCGATGCCCATGCGCACCAGCAGGAAGGTCCAGAAACTGCCGACCATGCCGTTGATCGCCGTCAACCCGCTCCAGGCGAACAGGCCCCAGCCCATCAGTTTGCTGCGTGAGCCCGTATCGGCCATGCGTCCCAGCGGCAGGCCGGCGATGGCGTAGACAATGGTGAAGGCAGTGCCGATGATTCCGAGCTGAAAGTCGCTCAGGTGCCACTCCATGCGGATCGGCTCGATGATGATGGCGGGAATAGTGCGATCGAAGAAATTGAACAGGTTGGCGAGGAACAGCAGGAACAGAATGCGCCAGGCATTCGCCGCTTGGGTCGAGTTCTGCATGGGTCCGTCTCTTTTATTGTTATGAGAGCTGCGATGCCCGATGCATCCTGCTCAGGTATCTGCAACATAGTCAGGCAGGCGGCCGTTGTCTGTAATGATTCGTAAAGCTGATAGGGCGTAATTTCGCTCGGACCTTCACCCGGAACTGCGGGGGTTTTCCTACGAAAATATAAGTGCTCACCCCCCTTCCCAACCGCCATGGCAAGATTAGAATGGCGAGCCTTCCTGTAACACCCCATCCTACTTTTCTTATCGATGACGCCCATGTCCGAAGCCAGTCCGTGTCTGAGTTGCGGTGCCTGCTGTTCATACTTTCGTGTGTCTTTCTTCTGGGGAGAGTGCGCCTCATCGGGGGGCACGGTGCCCGATGATTTGGTGGTTCAGATCAATCCCACACGCGTGGCGATGATCGGTACCGACCAGAAACCCGCGCGTTGCTGCAGCCTTGAAGGGGAAGTCGGCAAAGGCACCCGCTGCACAATCTATGAGCAACGGTCGAGCCCCTGCCGCGAGTTCGACGCGTCGTGGAGCCAGGGCGAGCAAAACGTCGACTGCGATTCAGCACGTGCCGCCTTTGGCTTGCCGCCATTGGAAGCGCCTTTCGAGCTGGAACTGCCCATCAGCGCTTAGCAGCAAACGCTATGACCGGCATGCCAAAATCATTGTAGTCAAAGTGCCATTATCCCTGGCAATTCCCGCGAGGCTTCTATACTGGAGTTCATAGGCCATTGCTCAAGGCAATGACGTACTGACTTTGACGGGACATGCTATGGAATGGCTAGGTATGTATTTTTTTACCGACCTTCCAGAGAACGGGCACTTATTACTCAATTGCAGTCATAACCCCTTTCTGGTGTTGCTGGCCTACCTGGTCGCTTGCGCGGCCGGGTTCGGTACGTTGGACATGGCTGAACGTGTCGGCCATGTAGAGGACCCTACTGCCCGCCGCCATTGGCGCTGGCTCGGTGCAGGTTGCCTCGCGGGCGGTATCTGGTCGACTCACTTCATCAGCATGCTGGCTTTCCAGGCACCTATTGCCATTCATTACGAATTGATCATGACGTTCGCCTCGCTGGTGATCGCCTTGATTGCCTCGTTGTTTGCCATGCAAACCCTCAGTCATGCCCACCTGCGGTTTCAGCAGTATTTACTGGCGTCGGTGTGGATGGGGCTCGGTATCGCCTTGATGCACTATGTGGGCATGTCGGCCATGCGCTCTCAGGCCCAAGTGTATTTCGAGCCGGGGCTGTTCTTGGCATCGGTCGCCATTGCCATTGGGGCCAGCCTGACCGCATTGCTGCTGTCGTGCTACCTGCGCAACGGCGCCGGCGTTTTCCACCAATTGCTCAAGTACGCTGCGAGCCTGGTGCTGGGCGCCGGGATCCTGAGCATGCACTTCACCGGCATGGCCGCTATGCAAATGCTGGTGCCCAGCGGGGCCGACCTCGCGTTACCGCTGGACAACAACCCCATTCAACTTGGCCTGTCAGTGGCGGTTATCACCCTTTTGGTGATCGGCAGCAGCGTCAGTGCCGCCCTGGCGGACAAAAAGCTGCAGCACAAGGAACGCGACCTGCGCCGGGTCAACGCCCTGCTCAGCGAACTCGACCAGGCCCGTGCCTCACTGCAACAGGTTGCCCATTACGACGCGTTGACCAGTCTGCTCAACCGCCGGGGGTTCAACCAGATTTTCGCTGAGAAAGTCGCTGAAAAAACGGCCAATAACGGCATGATGGCGGTGATATTCCTCGATATCGACCACTTTAAGCGTATCAATGACAGCCTGGGTCATGACGCCGGCGATCAGCTGTTAACGGTATTGGCCGGGCATATCAAAGGCTCGGTACGCAGCCACGAAGACGTGGTCGCACGGTTTGGTGGGGACGAATTCTGCATTTTGATCAATATTCACCACCGCGACGAAGCGCGGCACATGGCGCAGCGGATCATGCAGAAGATGAAGGAGCCGGTCGAACTCGCCGGTCGGCGCATGGTAATGACCACCAGCATCGGCATCAGCCTGTTTCCCGAAGACGGCCTGACCTGCGAAGAGCTGCTGAAAACCGCCGACTTGGCGCTGTACCAGTCCAAGGACGCCGGGCGCAACAACCTCAACTTCTTCAGCTCCAACCTTAAGACCCGTGCTTTCCTTGAGCTGCAACTGGAAGAGGAATTGCGCGCAGCCCTGCGTAGCCGCAACGAGTTGGTGCTGTTTTATCAACCGATCTTCGACATGAAACTCGGCAAGGTCACTCGCCTGGAAGCCCTGGTGCGCTGGCAACATCCGCAACACGGGCTGCTGGCCCCGGACCGGTTTATCGACATCGCCGAAAGCAATGGATTGATCGCCGAACTGGACCACTGGGTGTTGCGTCAGGCCTGCCATGATTTAAGCCTGCTGACCGACCGGGGCTACAGTGAACTGACCATGGCAGTGAACTGCTCGGCCCTCAACCTGACCCGTGACGAGTTGGCAGATGAAATCGAAGCAGCCCTGCGCTTCGCCGGAATTGCCGCCAACCGCCTGGAACTGGAAGTCACCGAAAACGCGCTGATGGGCAATATCAGCAGCACGCTCGCGCTGTTGCGGCAAATTCGTGCCTTGGGGGTTTCGCTCGCCATCGATGATTTTGGCACCGGCTACTCATCGCTGGCTTACCTCAAGCGCCTACCGATCAATACCTTGAAGATCGACCGTTCATTTATCCAGGACATTCCCAAGTCCACCGCCGATATCGAGATCGTCCAGGCGATTATCGGCATGGCCCACACCCTGCACCTGCAGGTGGTCACCGAAGGCGTGGAAACCCAGGCACAGTTCGAACTGCTGCTCAAACATGGCGGTGACTTCATTCAGGGCTACCTGCTGAGTCCGGCGGTCCCCTTCAGCGACATCGTCGGCGTAATCCAGGGCATCCAGATGCACAACCCGCTCTACCCTTTCAGCGTGGAAGGCAACAAAGAGGCCCCTGTGCCGAAAGCCCCCACTACTCCAGCCCGTATCACCCCTACGTCGACTGTAAGGCCAATTCGCTGACGCCGATTCTTTGGCATTTCGCCATCATTTGACTAAAGAACGCCGACGAACGGCCGATTCATCAGAGTCCGGCCACGATTCCCCCTTGAAAAACCAGGGTTAAACCCGACGGTCCCGGACTCAGACGCACTGTAAAGTCGCGAACTCTCATTCAATGATGGCTCCTTGATTTTTTAGCCATCTGTCCAGGTACATGGCGCCCAATGACTTCCAAAAATAACTCTGCCACCGAGATCCTTGACGTGTTGCCGACAGCTCCTGCGGAAAAATCCTCAGGTTCCAAGTCATTGAGCAGCGCCCGCCCGCTGGCCACCCAGCAGTACTTGTACTTCACCGAAACCAATACCGACCGCATCCTCGATAACCTCGACGGCCTGCGCGACATGGTGTTCCCGCGCCCGCCCCAGCAAGAAGGTGACGGCGACCCGCGCAACGAGCAGGAATTTCCCTCGGTGTGCCTGATCGGCCTGGGCCGCTGCGGTTCGAACATCGCGCTGGACGTGGCGGAGTTGGTGTACAACGCGCGCAAGTTCTACCTGAACGAATTCAGCACGGAAGACAAATCGGCGGACAAGGGCTATAGCCCGGCCCAATGGATCCGAAACAACCTGCGCCTGGGCGGCGGCAAGGCCACCAAGCCGGTGTTCCTGGTGGAACCGCTGGTGATGCTGGGTGACCTGGACAAGGACATCGCCGGGCGCATTCGTTTTTCGCGCAAGGGCGAAAAAAGCGGTTTCCTGCGCGACTACAGCAAGATGAAAATAATGGACCTCTCGGAAGTCCATGCCGGTGGCGCCGGTAACGCGCCGATCCTGGGCCAGTACCTGGCCAAGATCATCCTCAATAAAGACACCCAGCGTTTTTCCAGCCCTGACTGGAAGATGATTCACTCGTACCTGATCGACTCCTGCGGCATCAAGGCCAACCAGTCGCGCCTGTACTTCTCGATCTTCAGCGCCGGCGGCGGTACGGGTTCGGGCATGGCCTCGGAGTTTGGCCTGGCCCAGCAGCACTCGTACATGAACAAGACGTTCGACACCAAACCCGCCGACGAGCACGACAGCAAGAGCGGCCACGCGTTTGTCTTCGAGCCGATCTTCACCAGCGGCATCTGTGTGCTGCCGAATATCTCCGATCACCGCAGCGAAATGTCCGAGGCCTTGCACATCAACGCTGGGCGGTTGTTGTGCAAATACCTGTCGGAAGAATGGGACTTCTCTTACAACTTCGACAATGAAGACAGCAGCGAAGCCAGTGTGAAGGGACGTATCCGGCCATGGAACGCAATGATGCTGATCTCCAACGACATCATGCGTTACGCCGAGGAGAGCGATGACGGCAATATCCAGAACATTGACGTCAATGCCATGGAAAAACACGCCAACCAGTACATCTCCCAGCAGATCTTCAACATCCTCACTGCGCAGGCGGTGACGACCGATTACGACCAGAACTACTTCCGGCGTGCCGGTATCGACATTGGCGAAACCATCCGCCTGGATGCCAACGACCTGTTTATGAGCCTGGCAGGACCGGTAGCGATTGCCTATGCCGAGTCCGTGGTGCCGGAAACCCCGGTGCCGTCGAATGACAAGTTCAAGGTGTTCGATAAAGAACCACAGCGGCTGAATATCGATGACTTGTTTTTCCGCTCCATCGACCTGCCGCACTTCAACAAAGTGACCCAGGCCATCGAAGGCATCAGCCTGTTGCCGATCGAGTCAAAGCGCTACAAGGCATCACTGGAGCAATACAAGAATTCCGGCTACGACGCAGCCGCCCTGCATGACCTGCACTTCTTCAAGAACTGCTCGTCGGTGGTGTCGATTGTGTCCTTGCCCAAGGACTACAAGCTGTCCTACATGGACTTGAACCGGCTCAAGACGCACCTCAATAGCCTGTTTCCCAACACCACGCTCAAGCGTTATGCGCTGGTGATCGGGGCGTCGGCCAACTTGTCGCTGACAACGCTGATCGCCAAGAGCCCGTGCCTGTCGGATGACTTCCTGACGTTGATCGTGGCCTTTATCAAGCGTTGCTTTGCGCGTAACCCGTACCGGTTTGATGACACGCTGGATAATTCGATCCTGGACTTCATCATCCATGAGGACTTCGATGAAGACCGGATTGATGAGCTGCTCAACGAGTTCGAAAACCCGGCGAAGATTCTGGACACCAACTGGTACGCGATCAAACCGATGTATGAGAAGAAGTATCGGGAGTTGATCAACGACAAGGATAAGTTTGTGTCGATCAATGACATTCGCCTGTCACGGGATTGTGTGAAGAAGGCGATCAAGTATTTGCGTGAGATTTATCGTCACCGGATTGGCAAGACCAAGGTGATTTCGTTGAACAACCATACTGGCAAGACTGCCTAGACCGGGTCGCGCCCTTCGCGAGCAAGCTCGCTCCCACATTTTGACCGTATTCCTACAGGAAATACCCGGTACAAATGTGGGTGTGGGCTTGCTCGCGAAAGCGCTCTGCCAGCCACCGCAAACCTGCAACTTTGCCACACCCGGAAACAATTCCCCCGGCCTTGCGCCACTCACAAAACTGTTCCCGTGACGCGCACGTCACCCTTACCTGTGACCTTTCTCTACGGCAAGATGCCATCACGGCGCTTGCGGTTACTCCGCTACACACTTCTACAGGCTGAAACCGCGCACCTTTTTCGTGCAGAGCCTTCTTACGCTGCCCTTTCCTGGATCAAAATCCACGGCGAAACCACCACCGCCCATAAGCCCGGATCCCGCTCCACCAGGTCCAATGCCCGCGTCGCAGACACTTCGCCAAGGCTCCCCGCAGCCAGCCACGCAGCGACTTTCTCACGGTTATCCTCGGCCATTCCCTCGGCCGCTTCGATCAAATCCAGGTCGGCGTCGACCCACAATAGGGCACCCTTGGCAAAGAACGGTTCAAGCTCCTTCCAGGAAATTTCGGCGGTTTCGCCGAGCAGCTTGGCATAGAGGGTGCTAGGTTCTTGCGTCATGGGAATTCACCTGAAGTAAAAATCGGCGCAATCATAACGTCCGGGCTCAGGCAGAAAAACCCAGTTGCAAATGAGGCATCGATAGAAAGTGTCAGAAAAGCCAAGGATTGCCCGAGACTCTGGCATAACCCCGCCGCAATTCTGTCTTTTTCTTTCATTTAAGCGACATACCCGGGTTTTGCCCCCAGCAGCCAGCTTTTCAAGCGATCAACCGGCGCTCTACACTGTACCGGTACAGTTGCCAGGGAATGCCGGGGGGATATCCGAGATATCTGATCCGGTTCTGCAGCTCACAAGGCCGCTAGAACTATAAAAAATACAACAGTAAGAGTGGAGCACTATGAATAAGGCTACTAAGCAGATTTCCAAACTGTTTGCCGCTATGGTCCTGGCTGGGGTTGCCGGCCATTCGTTCGCAGCTGACACCATCAAGATCGGCATCGCCGGCCCTAAAACCGGTCCTGTAACGCAATATGGCGACATGCAGTTCATGGGTGCCAAGCAGGCGATTGCCGACATCAACGCCAAGGGCGGCGTCGATGGCAAAATGCTCGAAGCCAAAGAATACGACGACGCTTGCGATCCTAAACAAGCCGTGGCCGTAGCCAACAAAGTGGTCAACGACGGCGTCAAGTTCGTAGTCGGTCACCTCTGCTCCAGCTCCACTCAGCCAGCGTCCGACATTTATGAAGACGAAGGCGTGATCATGATTACCCCGGCTGCCACCAGCCCGGAAATCACTTCCCGTGGCTACAAGCTGATTTTCCGCACCATCGGCCTGGACAGCGCCCAGGGTCCTGCAGCAGGCAACTACATCGCCGACCACGTGAAGCCGAAAGTGGTTGCGGTCATTCACGACAAGCAGCAGTACGGTGAAGGCATCGCCACCGCCGTTAAACAGACCCTCGAAAAGAAAGGCGTGAAAGTTGCTCTCTTCGAAGGCATCAACGCTGGCGACAAAGACTTCGGCTCGCTCATCCAGAAGCTCAAGCAAGCCAACGTCGACTTCGTCTACTACGGCGGCTACCACCCTGAACTGGGCCTGATCCTGCGCCAAGCCAAGGAAAAAGGCGTGAACGCCAAGTTCATGGGCCCTGAAGGCGTCGGCAACGACTCCATCTCGCAAATCGCCCAGGGCGCTTCCGAAGGCCTGCTGGTGACCCTGCCGAAGTCTTTCGACACCGATCCTGCCAACAAGGCAATCGTTGAAGAGTTCACCAAGAACAAGCAGGACCCAACCGGTCCGTTCGTGTTCCCAGCGTACTCGGCTGTTGAAGTGATCGCCGGTGGTATCGCTGCCGCTAAGAGCGAAGACACCGCCAAAGTGGCTGCTGCCATCCACGCCGGTACTTTCAAGACCCCAACGGGCGACCTGAGCTTTGACGCCAAGGGCGACCTGAAGGACTTTAAGTTCGTGGTCTACGAATGGCACTTCGGCAAACCAAAAACCGAAGTTTCCCCTCAGTAAGCCAGGCGTTACTGGTCAACAAGCCCACTGTGCAAGCAGTGGGCTTTGTTTTACGAGGTTTATGGGCCTGACACCCGCGATCCGGGCGCTGGCTCACCTGAAAATCTTAAAACCGTCACCAGCGGTTCGCTGGCAAACGCTTCGTGCAACCTGCTCATAGAACAGGGCACCGAGCCGGAAATGACTCCACCAGTGAAATGCGTATCGGGTTTTTAGGAGCGCTGTAATGCCTGAGATCTATCATTTTTTCCAAACGCTGGTTAACGGCATGACCGTTGGTAGCACCTATGCCTTGATAGCCATTGGCTACACAATGGTTTACGGCATCATTGGAATGATTAACTTCGCCCATGGCGAGGTGTACATGATTGGTTCCTACGTGGCCTTCATCGCCCTTGCCGGGCTGGCCATGATGGGTATCCATTCCCTGCCGCTGTTGATGACCGCTGCGTTCCTTGCATCGATCATCGTGACCAGTGCCTATGGCTACAGTATCGAGCGTGTTGCCTACCGTCCCTTGCGTGGCAGCAACCGTTTGATCCCGCTGATTTCCGCCATCGGCATGTCGATTTTCCTGCAGAACACCGTATTGCTGTCCCAGGACTCCAAGGATAAGTCCATTCCCAACCTGATCCCGGGGAGCTTCTCCTTCGGCCCAGGTGGCGCACAAGAAGTGCTGATTTCGTACATGCAGATCCTGGTCTTCGTCGTCACCCTGGTGGCCATGCTGGGCCTGACCCTGTTCATCTCCCGCTCCCGTCTGGGGCGCGCCTGCCGGGCTTGCGCCGAAGACATCAAGATGGCCAACCTGCTGGGCATCAACACCAACAACATCATCGCCCTGACCTTCGTAATCGGTGCCGCGCTGGCGGCCGTCGCGGCTGTGCTGCTGAGCATGCAGTACGGCGTGATCAACCCCAACGCCGGTTTCCTGGTAGGCCTCAAGGCCTTTACCGCGGCGGTCCTGGGCGGCATCGGCAGTATCCCGGGCGCGATGCTCGGCGGGCTGGTGCTGGGTGTGGCTGAAGCCTTCGGCGCCGATATCTTCGGCGACCAATACAAGGACGTCGTGGCGTTCGGCCTCTTGGTTCTGGTGCTGTTGTTCCGTCCGACCGGCATTCTGGGCCGTCCGGAGGTTGAGAAAGTATGAGCAGATATCTTAAATCGGCGTTTTTCAGCGCCTTGCTGGTATGGGCCGTGGCCTTTCCGGTACTCGGGCTCAAGCTGAGCATCGTCGGCATCAACCTGGAAGTGCATGGCACCGGTCCCGTGACCCTGACCATCATTGCCCTGTGCTCGGTGCTGATGTTCCTGCGCGTGCTGTTCACCCAGCAGGTCGGTGCTTTGTTCAAGGGCAACCGTGGCCCGTTGGTGTCGCCCAAGGTCAGCCAATTCCTGACCCTGCCGCGCACCCAGCGCTACATCATCATCGGCCTGATCGTGGCTGCGTTGATCTGGCCGTTCTTCGGTTCCCGTGGTGCGGTGGATATCGCAACGTTGATCCTGATCTACGTGTTGCTGGGCCTGGGCCTGAACATCGTAGTCGGCCTGGCCGGCCTGCTCGACCTGGGCTACGTGGGCTTCTACGCCGTGGGTGCCTATACCTACGCGTTGCTGTCGCACTACCTGGGCTGGGGCTTCTGGATCTGCCTGCCACTGGCCGGTATGGCGGCGGCCACGTTTGGCTTCCTGCTGGGCTTTCCGGTGTTGCGCTTGCGCGGTGACTATTTGGCGATCGTGACCCTGGGCTTCGGTGAAATCATCCGACTGTTCCTGCGCAACCTCACCGACATCACTGGCGGCCCCAACGGTATCAGCAGCATCCCCAAGCCGACGTTCTTCGGATTGTCCTTCGACCGCACCGCAGCCGAAGGCATGCAGACCTTCCACGAGTACTTCGGGATCGACTACAACCCGGTGAGCAAAGTGGTGTTCCTGTACCTGGTGGCGTTGTTGCTGGCACTGGCGGCACTGTTCGTGATCAACCGTTTGTTGCGCATGCCGATTGGCCGTGCGTGGGAAGCGTTGCGCGAAGACGAAATCGCCTGCCGTGCGTTAGGCATGAACCCCACCGTCATCAAACTCTCGGCATTCACCCTCGGGGCAACATTCGCCGGTTTCGCTGGCAGCTTCTTCGCCGCTCGCCAAGGTTTGGTGACCCCGGAGTCGTTCACCTTTATCGAGTCGGCGATCATCCTCGCCATCGTGGTACTGGGTGGCATGGGCTCGCAACTGGGTGTGATCCTGGCGGCGATCGTGATGATCCTGCTGCCGGAAATGATGCGTGAGTTCAGCGAATACCGCATGTTGATGTTCGGCGCCATGATGGTGCTGATGATGATCTGGCGTCCTCAAGGCCTGCTGCCCATGCAACGTCCACACATGGAGCTGCGCAAATGAGCCGCGAGATCCTGAAAGTCGAAAACTTGAGCATGCGCTTCGGCGGCTTGCTGGCGGTCAACGGCGTGGCCCTGACCGTAAAAGAGAAACAAGTGGTGGCGCTGATCGGCCCGAACGGCGCCGGCAAGACCACGGTGTTCAACTGCCTCACCGGCTTCTACAAGCCGAGCGGTGGCAGCATCCTGCTGGACGGCCAGCCGATCCAGGGCCTGGCCGGTCACGAGATCGCCCGCAAGGGCGTGGTGCGCACCTTCCAGAACGTACGGTTATTCAAGGACATGACAGCGGTCGAGAACCTGCTGATTGCCCAACACCGTCACTTGAACACCAACTTCTTTGCAGGCCTGTTCAAGACCCCGGCGTTCCGCAAAAGCGAGCGCGAAGCCATGGAGTACGCCGAGTACTGGCTGGACAAGGTCAACCTCACCGAGTTTGCCAACCGTCCTGCTGGCACCCTGGCCTATGGTCAGCAACGTCGTCTGGAAATCGCCCGCTGCATGATGACCCGCCCGCGGATCCTCATGCTCGACGAACCGGCCGCTGGCCTGAACCCCAAGGAAACCGAAGACCTCAAGGCGCTGATCAGTGTGTTGCGTGAGGAAAACAACGCCACGGTGCTGTTGATTGAACACGACATGAAACTGGTCATGAGCATTTCCGACCACATCGTAGTGATCAATCAGGGCACGCCGCTGGCCAACGGGACGCCGGAACAGATCCGCGACAATCCCGAAGTGATCAAAGCCTATTTGGGGGAAGCGTAAAATGCTGCAATTCGAAAACGTTTCCACTTTCTACGGCAAGATCCAGGCGCTGCACAGCGTCAACGTGGAAGTGCGCCAAGGTGAAATCGTCACGCTGATCGGCGCCAACGGTGCCGGCAAGTCGACCTTGCTGATGACCCTGTGCGGTTCGCCGCAGGCCCACAGCGGCAGCATCCGCTACATGGGTGAAGAACTGGTGGGCCAGGCCTCCTCCGAGATCATGCGCAAGAGCATTGCCGTGGTGCCCGAAGGCCGCCGTGTGTTCTCGCGCCTGACCGTGGAAGAGAACCTGGCCATGGGCGGGTTCTTTACCGACAAGGGCGACTACCAAGAGCAGATGGACAAGGTGCTGCACCTGTTCCCCAGGCTCAAGGAGCGCTTCAGCCAGCGCGGCGGTACCATGTCCGGCGGCGAGCAGCAAATGCTCGCCATCGGCCGGGCGCTGATGAGCAAGCCCAAGCTATTGCTGCTGGACGAGCCTTCACTGGGACTGGCACCGATCATCATCCAGCAGATCTTCGATATCATCGAACAACTGCGCAAGGACGGTGTGACGGTATTCCTGGTGGAGCAGAACGCCAACCAGGCGCTGAAAATCGCCGACCGCGCCTACGTGCTGGAAAACGGCCGGGTGGTGATGCAGGGCACCGGGGAGCAATTGCTGACGGATCCGAAGGTGCGTGAAGCCTATCTCGGTGGCTGAGCCATTGAGGTAACAAAAAAACGGCCTTCGGGCCGTTTTTTTTATCGCGGTTCAAAGCGTCGCGACCAACTCCCCCTTACTCGCGCGCTGGCCTGCCAGCATCAATGCCCCGCCCAATAGCAACAAGCCCGCCGCCAGGAAGATATACGCGCCGTACACATCCAGCGGCGCGTCGAAATAGGCTATGACACGCTGTGCCACATTTAACGTCTGAGAGCACACCAGCGTACCGGTTAATGAGGCGATGGCCAGCACCGGCGTGACCGTTGCGGACACACGCCCCATGTAACCTTCCGGCACGTCTTCCTGGAGCATCGGCCCTTGCACAATCGCAAACACCGAGAAGAACAACCCACAGCTGAACATCAGCGCCCAGGCCAAGTAAAACGGCGGATGCAGCGAATATGCCAGGTAGCTGAACCCCATGCACAGCAACGCAAGGGTAAAGGCCTGGCGCGTGCTCAATGACTTCAACACCGGCCGGACCAGCGCGGCAGCAATCAACCCGCCGACAGGGAACGCCGCGAGAATCAGGCCGTATTCATAAGGGCTCAAGCCCAAGGTTTTGAATGCATACAAGGACAATGCGACGTTATTGACCCCCAAGGAAAACCCGTATAACGCCACACCGATCAACAACGTCCTAATCGAGGCGTGCCCCCAGGAAAACCGTAGCCCTGCGAGCACTCCATGCCAGAAGGGCAGCCGCTGTTGCTCGGCCAGCAAGGTCCGGCGCAGGCCCTGGGTAGACGCTATGCACAGGGCCGAACAGGCAAAAGCCAGCACATTGATCAGCAGTGCCAGGGCGGGGCCCACCCACACAAATAATGCCGGCCCAAGGGACGCCGACAACACTGAAATGCCCGTCAGGGAAAACATCGCCTTGGCCGATGCCTCAACACGTCGTGCCGAAGGGATGACCACTTGCATGATCGCCTGGCGTGACGGGTTGAAAAACTGTGCAGCCGTGCTGTTCACCAACAACAAGAGCAGAACGCCGACGAGCACTTGCATCGGGTCCAGCCCGGCCAGTGAATAGATCACGAAAAAGATCAGGAAGTTGAGCACCCGAATCCCATCCGCCGCGATCATCACGTACAGCGGGGCCATCCGATCGACCCAAGCCCCGGCCAGTGGGGCCACCAATACACGCGGAATAGCAGAGGCCGCCACCGCCAGGCCTACAGCCGTCGGCAAGAACGCACTGTCGTGAAACAAGTCAGTCACCAGCCACACAATGACGGTGCTCTCGAAAACGAACTCGCCAAACGATGAGAGGGCTTGCCCCAGCCACAAGAATGAGAAATTTCTGCTGATGAAAAAATCTGCAAAGCGGTTCTTCACAGCCACATTACCTTATTGGTCGTAAATACGTTCAAAGGACTCGAGCAACCACTGGGCACAGGACTTGACGGGTTCGGACATACCGAATCTGGCAGCGATTTCGAGGGCCGCCATCGCATTCTTGTTACCTTTAACCGCTTCCCCAATAGCGGTCAGATCCCGCCAATGCTCCCAGGATGGATCAAAGGGAATAAGCGGCGGATGCCTGTCCCGCCAGTAAAACCCCCAGGTCCGCCACCCTTCGTAGAACGTCTGCCAATCCTGGGTCAACAGCGGCTTGGCAAAATTACTGAGTGCCAAAGGCTCAGCGAGCGGCTGAAACCGTGCCTCGATACTGCAACGCCAACCTTTGCCGGTATTGGTCGCCCCCCCGTGCGGGGTAAACGTATTGAACAGCAGTACATCACCCGGACGTAATGCGAAGACGTTTTTTGCGCCCAGCACGTCGGGGCAGACTTGCCATCCTGATGGGTTGAGTGCCAGCTCGAGCGGTAACAGGGTTTCACCTGGTTTTTTGTTGTAAACCGGCAGCGATCCCGACCGCTCATCGACATTAAAAAAGGGTGCCCACAGGGTGACCTGCTGGCCACTGCCCTGCAATTCCGGAAAGTCCTGGTGAACGCCCGGTGAGGAGTGCATGGAAGAATCCAAGGGTGCCAAACCGCGCACCCATTTGATCGGATGAACGAACACCTCATCGGTGTCGAAGAGCAGCTTCATCACCTCAATCACCTTGGGCGCTTGAAAGAGTTCTTCGGTCAATTCGCTGCGCATGACGTCGACAAACTTCAGAAAGTCCGGATCAGCTTGCTCTGGTTCCTTGAAGCGCGGCTGGCCAATCTCGGTGAAACCATCGGTTATTCGATGCTTGCGCAATTGTTGGATTACTTTTTCAGCGAGCAGTGCCAATTTCTGGCGATCGAGTAACTCGCGAACAACGACATAACCCTCTCGCTCGTAGGCGTCCTTCAGCGGCGAAAGTCCGTTCATTTTTGCAACTCCTTGCAACGCACTCAGCCTGGAAAAACCAGCCGGATGGCATAAAGAACATCCCTTTCTTCCGTCAGGCGCAGCATATTTGACGCTGTTTCTTCGTGTACAGCCGGCGTCATTCTCGCCGCCAGCCCTTGATGCTGCCCCTCCAACAACAGGGCATGCCCTACACGCCCTACATCCAGCAACGCTTTGGCGTAGGCAATATCAGGATCGCCGAATGCTGCAACAGCAAATTGCCAATTGATCCCAAGTAACACCGTAATGCCTTTGCCCCCGGCCCATCCTTGGCCCTGAATGATCTTGGCGACCACCTCGCTGTCACTGGCGAACTGAAATTTTTTTGTCAGCCGCTGTAACGCATGGCGGTGCCCCAACTCTAGAGGGGTAAGCAAGCAAAAACGCTTCCTTACCCAACCTCACTGCTGGAGTTACACCATGACTACTAAATCCCGTTCGCTGTCCGCCGCCGCCCTCGTTCTGGCCCTGGGTTCGGCCCTGAGCCTGTCCGCCCTTACAAGCACCGCGCACGCCGCCGATGACATGCAGAAATGCTTTGGTGTCGCCGAAGCCGGCAAGAACGATTGTGCTGCAGGCGCCGGCACCTCCTGCGCGGGTACTTCCAAAGTCAAAGACCAGGCCAACGCCTGGAAACTGGTCCCAGCCGGCACCTGTACCAAAACCCCAAGCGCCACCTCGCCGACCGGTTTCGGCCAGGAAGCTGCCTTCACCGCCAAGTCCTGAAACAGCCCTCAGCCTGAGTAATGATGATGACGCTTTCCCCCCAACACACGGTCTCACCTGCTCAGGCGCCCGGCCTCCCTTACAGGGCCGGGCTGGGGTTGAAGAACGAGCACTTCATCGAAGTGCTCGAGACCTCACCCGACATCGGCTTTTTTGAAGTGCACGCCGAAAACTACATGGTGGCCGGCGGCCCGTTCCATCACTACCTGGGTTTGATCCGCGAGCAGTACCCACTGTCGTTGCACGGCGTGGGCCTGTCCATCGGCGGCGAAGGCCCGTTGAACCGTGAGCACCTGGCACGGTTGGCCACGCTGATCGAACGCTATCAACCCCACTCTTTTTCCGAACACCTGGCCTGGTCCAGCCATGGCCCGGTGTTTCTCAACGACTTGCTGCCCCTGGCTTACGATGCCGCCACCCTGAAACGGGTGTGCGAACACATCGATCAGGTGCAAAGCACCCTCAAGCAGCCGATGCTGCTGGAGAATCCGTCGACCTATCTGCAATTCCAACGCTCGACCCTGGACGAGACAGACTTCATCAGCGAGATCATCCGCCGCACCGGTTGCGGCCTGCTGCTGGACGTCAACAACGTCTATGTGTCGTGCATCAATCACCAGCGAGATCCACTTTCCTACATTGACGCACTGCCTTTGCGCGCCGTGGGAGAGATTCATCTGGCCGGGTTTGCCGAAGACACAGACAGCCTGGGCGATCGCCTGCTGATCGATGACCATGGCGCACCCATCGATAACGCCGTGTGGCAGTTATACGAACAGGTACTCGCGCGTACCGGCCCGGTGGCCACGCTGATTGAGCGCGATAACCAAGTGCCGGCCTTCAGCGTACTGCACGCTGAAGCCCAACACGCCGACTGGCATCTGTCGCAGGTGAACAACCCATGAGCCATCAAGCAGCATTTGCCAGTGCCCTGCTCGCACCCGACCCGATCTGCCCCGATGGCCTGTTCAGCAGCAATGGCGCCGATCCGGCCAGCCGCTTTGCGGTGTATCGCAACAATGTCCACAGCGCGTTAATCAATGCGCTGGTGACGGCCTATCCGGTCACGTTGCAATTGGTCGGCGAGGCATTCTTTCGCGCCATGGCCACCCTTTATGTGCAGGCCTGCCCGCCCAACAGCCCACTGATCAGTGAATACGGCAGCAGCTTTGCCGACTTTATCCAGGGCTTCGAGCCGGCTGCCAGCGTGCCCTACCTGGCCGATGTCGCGCGCCTGGAACGCTTGCGGGTGTGCGCTTACCACGCGGCGGACATTGAGCCACTGCAACAACAGACCTTGTTGCAGGCACTGCAAGCCCAAACCCATGTGGGCGAACTACGCCTGCAACTGCACCCCTCCCTCGCCACCTTGAACTCCGCCTACGCGATTGTCGCCATCTGGGCCGCGCACCAGACCGAGGGTGCCATTGCCAGCTTGAATGCCTGGCACGCCCAAAGTGCCTTGGTGTTACGCCAGGGGCTGGCCGTCAAGGTATTCGCCATAGACGCGGGTTCGGTCGCGTTCATCAACAGCCTCAACCACGGCGCTGGCCTGGAAATGGCTGTGACCCAGGCCCTGGAAGCCTCCAGCGAATTCGACCTGAACCAGTGCCTGACCCTGCTGATCAGCTACGACGCCATCACTCATTTGCACACAGAACAAAAGGTATCGCCATGAACACATCCCCTTCGTGCCTGGTAAAACGGGTCATCGCGCTTTTCGAGAAAATCCCCTACAGCCTGATCGCCTTTCTCGCGCGGTTTTCGATTGCAGCAGTTTTCTGGAAGTCCGGGCAGACCAAAGTCGAAGGCTTTGCCATCGACCTGATCAGCGGCACCTTCCAACTGGGCGAACCACGACTCGCCGCCTCCACCCTGCCGCTGTTTCGCAGTGAATATCACGTGCCTCTGCTGTCGCCGGAAGTGGCCGCGCACATGGCCGCCTTTGCCGAGCACTTTTTTCCGGTGTTGATTCTGGTGGGGTTTGCCACACGCTTCTCGGCCCTGGCCCTGATCGGCATGACCCTGACCATTCAACTCTTTGTCTACCCGGACGCCTACCCGACCCACGGCACCTGGATCGCCTTGCTGCTACTGCTGGTCGCCAAAGGCCCGGGGCGCCTGTCGATCGATCACCTGATAGCACGTCGCTACCATTAAAGCCGGTCCAACGCTTCACCGCTGCGTTTGAACCAATCCACCAGGTAATCGGCGAGCACCTGAGTGCGGCGCGGCAAGCCACCCTGATACGGGTGAACCAGATACATCGGCATGCTGCGCGTCTGATAATCGCGCAGGAGCCAGCGCAATCGGCCGTCAGCCAGTTCCGCAGGTAAAACGTAGGACGGCAGGCGGGCGATGCCGGCGCCCACCAGTGCGGCTTTTTTCAACAGGTTGTAGTGGTTGGAAGCAAATGTGCCGCTGACCCGCACACGCAGCAGGTCGTGTTGCTGGTGGTACAGCCATTCTTCACGCCCGCTGTAGTGACTGTTCAGCAGGCAGGTATGGGCTGCCAGGTCCGCCGGGGTCAGCGGCTCGCCGTGCTGTTCCAGATAAGCCGGGCTGGCGCACGTCATCTCATGCCAGGCCAGCAATGGCTTGGCCACCAGGCGGTCGTTTTCGATGGCCCCCATGCGCACGCCCAAATCAAAGCCATCCCGCGCCAGATCCCGGTAGCTGTTGCTCAATTCCAGTTCGATCTGCACCTGCGGGTACTGCTTGGAAAACTCCAGCAGCAAACCATCGAAGAAGGTTTCCCCCAACGACACCGGAACCGTCATACGCACCGGCCCGGCCAGATCGTCCTTGAGCCGTGCCAATGCCTGTCGGGCGCGCTCCACTTGTACCACCAGCGCCTGGGCCTGGGGCAACAACGCCGCACCGGCTGCCGTCAGGCTGAGCTTGCGAGTGGTGCGGTGCAGCAACACCACGCAAAACCGCGCTTCCAGTTGGCTGATGCGCTTGGACAACTGGCCCTTGCTGCACCCCAACTGCTCGGCCGCCACGGTGAAACTGCCGGCTTCGATCAGCACGGCAAACGCCGCCAGGTCATCCATATCGCTCATGGATTGTTTCCATTTGAAAACCAAAGGTTGCCTATTAGCACGTTTATCCACCCGAAAAGCCACACTAGACTGAAACCTCACTTACCCCTGGAGGAACAGCACGATGAAAATCCTATTGATTGGTGCCAGCGGCACGGTCGGCTCGGCCGTCAAGGCAGAACTCGCCCAGCGTCACGACGTGATCAGCATCGGTCGCACCCATGGCGACTTCCAGGTGGACATCAGCGACAGCGCTTCAATCCGCAAGCTATTCGAACAGACCGGCAAGTTCGATGCCCTGGTCTGCGCGGCCGGCAGTGTGAATTTCGTGCCGTTGGGTGACATGAGCGAAACCGATTTTGAACTGGGCCTGCGCGACAAGCTGATGGGCCAGGTCAACCTGCTGTTGATCGGCCGCGAATACGCCAACGACGGCGCCTCGTTCACCTTCACCAGCGGCATTCTCAACCGTGACCCGATCCGCACCGGTGCATCTGCCGCACTGGTCAACGGCGCACTGGATGCATTCGTCAAAGCCGCCGCGATCGAGCTGCCACGGGGCTTGCGCGTCAACTCCGTGAGCCCGACCGTCCTGCTGGAAGCCATGGGCAGCTACGCGCCCTACTTCCGTGGCTACAAACCTGCACCCGGTGCTGATGTGGCGTTGGCCTACGCGAAAAGTGTCGAGGGCTTGCAAACCGGCCAGACCTTTATCGTCGGCTGAACTTTGTGTCTGTCAGAAATTCCTGAAGCCGGCCGACGGGCTTGTGGTGCGGCGTCAGCCTGCGTAACGTGGCGGCAATTGTTTGGAGACCCGATAAATGCGCGCCGCCCGTACCCTTGCTCTGTTTGCCCTGCTGCCCCTGTTCACCGCTTGCCAGATGTTCGAGAGCGAGCCGGCCAAACCGTCGACTGCGGGGCTGACCCGCATGCAGGGTGAATTGACGGCGGTGGCCGGCAAACTGTTGTTCCAGCCTTGCGGCGACAAACGCAACTACGTGGTCAACGACACCGGCGGCACCAGCATCCTGCAGGAGGCCGCCTCCCTGGCCGGCCAACAGGGTGTGCTGTTTGCCGACTTGCGCGGCAAGTTCTCCGGTGTCGCCAGCGGCACACAGGGTTCGGTAGACCTTCAGCAGCTGTATCGAGTAGAGCGCTCGACCTCGGCCTGCAATGACCCGGACTTCAAGCGCATGACCCTGCGTGCCAACGGTCACAAACCCGCCTGGGCGATGAACGTCACCGCCAAGGGCATGGTGCTCGAGCGTGAAGGCCAGCCACCACTGGCGGTGCCCTATGTAGAAGAGCAAATGGGCGACGGCCGCTTTAACCTGATGACGGAAGCCAACAACCAACACATCGAACTGTGGGTGGCGCCGCAACGCTGCATCGACAGCGTCAGCGGCAGCTTGCAACACATGACCGCCGAGTTGCGAGTCAACGGCCAGGTACAACGGGGTTGCGCATCGTTCGGCGGCTCTCGGGACGACTGAATCAGCCCAGCGCTGTTTTAACATGACGAAATACCGCCATTGGGGCTTATAATCGCCGGTTTGCAAAACAGCCGGCCTCTTTTCCCGCCGCCTACCGGATCCCGTCATGTTACGAATCACCGAACTCAAGCTGCCCATCGACCATCCCGAAGAAGACCTGCGGCCTGCCATCGTGCAGCGCCTGGGCATCGCCAGTGATGACCTGCTCGATTTCACCCTGTTCAAACGCAGCTACGACGCCCGTAAAAAATCGTCGGAGCTGTGCTTCATCTACACCATCGACCTGAACGTGAAGGGCGAAGCCGCACTGCTGCTCAAGTTCGCCGATGATCGCAACGTCAACCCGGCACCGGATGTCAGCTACAAGGTGGTGGGCCAGGCGCCGCAAGGCCTGGTTGAACGGCCGATCGTCGTGGGTTTTGGTCCGTGCGGGATCTTCGCCGGGCTGCTGCTAGCGCAGATGGGCTTCAAGCCGATCATCCTCGAACGCGGCAAGGAAGTGCGCCAGCGCACCAAGGACACCTGGGGCCTGTGGCGCAAAAACGTGCTCAACCCGGAGTCCAACGTGCAGTTCGGCGAAGGCGGCGCCGGGACCTTTTCCGACGGCAAGCTCTACAGCCAGATCAAGGACCCGAAATTCCACGGTCGCAAAGTGCTGCACGAGTTCGTCAAAGCCGGTGCGCCGGAAGAAATCCTCTACGTCAGCAAGCCGCACATCGGTACATTCCGCCTGACCGGCGTGGTGGAAAACATGCGCGAGCAGATCATCGCCCTGGGCGGTGAAGTGCGTTTCGAACAGCGGGTCACCGACGTGCTGATCGAAGATGGCCAGTTGAACGGCGTTGTGGTGAATGGCGGTGAGCAGATCCTCTCCAAGCACGTGATCCTCGCCCTCGGCCACAGCGCCCGCGACACGTTCCGCATGCTCCACGGCCGTGGCGTGTACATGGAGGCCAAGCCGTTTTCCGTGGGTTTCCGTATTGAACACCCGCAGTCGCTGATCGACGCGGCGCGCCTGGGCAAATACGCCGGGCACCCAAAGCTCGGCGCTGCCGACTACAAGCTGGTGCACCACGCCAAGAACGGCCGCTCGGTCTACAGCTTCTGCATGTGCCCGGGCGGTACGGTGGTGGCGGCCACTTCCGAGCCCAATCGTGTCGTCACCAACGGCATGAGCCAGTATTCGCGTAACGAACGCAATGCCAACTCCGGCATCGTGGTCGGCATCACACCGGAAGTGGACTACCCAGGTGGCCCGCTGGCCGGCATCGAGTTGCAGGAGCGCCTGGAGTCCCACGCCTACATCCTCGGTGGCAGCAACTACGAGGCACCGGCGCAACTGGTGGGTGATTTCATCGCCGGCAAGCCGTCCACCGCCATCGGCAGCGTGGAGCCGTCCTACAAACCGGGTGTGGCACTCGGTGACCTGGCCCTGGCATTGCCGGACTTCGCCATTGAAGCGATTCGTGAAGCATTGCCGGCGTTCGAGAAACAGATCAAAGGCTACTCGCTGCACGACGCCGTGTTGACCGGTATCGAGACGCGCACCTCGTCACCGCTGCGGATTACTCGCGACGAGTCCATGCAAAGCTTGAACGTGAAAGGCCTGTTCCCGGCGGGTGAAGGCGCTGGTTACGCCGGTGGGATTCTGTCGGCGGGTGTTGACGGAATTCGGATTGCCGAGGCATTGGCGCGGGATATGCTCGGTATAGAGGCCTGACGCAGAATCTGAACAGACTGCAGTTCCAATGTGGGAGCTGGCTTGCCTGCGATGACGGTGGTTCAGTCGATAAATTCGGCGACTGAGACTCTGCGATCGCAGGCAAGCCCGCTCCCACATTGGGTTTTGCGTCGTATCAGATGTTTGCGCGCAGGACGCTCTCCGGCAGCGGTTCGCCCCGTTCGACACTCGCCGCAACGGCCGCGATCAAACCGTCAAGTGCATAGCCCTGCCCCGCCAGCCACGCCTGATCATAGTAAGTGGTGGCATAGCGCTCACCCCCATCACACAAAATCGCCACGATCGACCCCGACTCCCCCGCCGCTTTCATCTGCTGCGCGGCCATCAAGGCGCCGATCAGGTTAGTCCCGCTGGACCCGCCAACCCGCCGCCCCAGCCGTTCGGCCAGGTAATGCATGGCGGCCAGTGACAGCGCGTCCGGCACCTTGACCATCGCATCAATCACCCTGGGCAGAAACGACGCCTCAACCCGTGGCCGGCCGATCCCTTCGATGCGCGAACCGCAATCCAGGCGCAGGCTGGCGTCGCCTGTCTGGTAGTAATCAAAGAACACCGAGCGCTCGGCATCGGCACACAAGACGCGGGTGCAATGCTGGCGATAACGCACATAGCGTCCCAGGGTGGCGGTCGTGCCGCCGGTGCCGGGGCTGGAAATCAACCAACTCGGTTCGGGGTAATGCTCAAAGCGCATCTGCTGGAAGATCGACTCGGCGATGTTGTTGTTCGCCCGCCAGTCCGTGGCCCGCTCGGCGTAGGTGAATTGGTCCATGAAGTGACCGCCACTTTCCTTCGCCAACCGTTCGGACTCGGCGTATATCTGCGTCGGATCATTCACCAGATGGCTCTTGCCACCGTAGAAGGCGATCTGCGCAATCTTCTCCTTCGACGTAGTGGCCGGCATCACCGCAATAAACGGCAGGCCGAGCAAGCGTGCAAAGTACGCTTCGGAGATCGCCGTCGAACCGCTGGACGCCTCGATCACCGGCGCCCCCGGTTTGAGCCAGCCGTTACACAAGGCATACAGGAACAGCGAACGCGCCAGCCGATGCTTGAGGCTGCCGGTGGGGTGGCTGGACTCATCCTTGAAGTACAACTCGATACCCGGCAACCCCGGCAATGGCAAAGGGATCAGGTGTGTGTCGGCGCTGCGCTGAAAGTCCGCCTCAATGATGCGAATGGCTTCACGGGCCCAGTTACGGTGGTCGCTCATAGGGTGCGTCTCTAAAGATTTCAGCCCCAATTTTAGGGGGTTTCCTACACTGCACACAGATACAGTGACGTCTCAATTAGACACACAATTGCTAGGCTTCGGCGCATCACCGATCCTGACCGTTGCTTATAACAAATAAGAATATAACTTTTGTTTTAACAACTAACGGTACGGGTTAGGGTACCCACCTATTGAACCTGGATTGGAGAGCATCCCTTGCCTCTGCGTAGCACTTTCACCCGTTTCTTCCAGCTGGAAGCCGCCAGCGGTCTGTTGTTGATCGCCGCTGCCGCCTTGGCGCTGATCATTAATAACTCACCGTTGTCGCACCTCTACGGCGCCTTCCTCGACACCCCGGTAGTGGCGCAGATTGGCGCACTCAAAATCGCCAAGCCCGCCTTGCTATGGATCAACGATGGCCTGATGGCCCTGTTCTTCCTGTTGATCGGCCTGGAGGTGAAGCGCGAGCTGCTCGACGGCCACCTGTCCAAGCCGTCGCAAGTGGTCTTGCCCGGTGCGGCGGCCATTGGCGGGATGGTGGTGCCCGCGCTGATCTACTGGGCGATCAACAAGGATTACCCTGCCGCGCTCGCAGGCTGGGCGATCCCCATGGCCACCGACATCGCTTTTGCACTCGGCGTCCTGGCGCTGCTGGGCAAGCGCGTGCCGGTGTCGCTGAAACTGTTCCTGATGACGCTGGCCATCATCGACGATCTCGGTGCAATCATCGTCATCGCCGTGTTCTATTCAGCCGACCTGTCGGGCGCCGCCCTGGCAGGTGCGGGCGCCTGCTTGGTTGCCTTGATCGCGATGAACCGCCTGGGCGTGATCAAACTCGGGCCCTATATGATCATAGGGCTGATCCTGTGGGTCTGTGTGCTCAAGAGCGGCGTCCACGCCACCCTGGCCGGTGTGACCTTGGCGTTCTGCATTCCGCTGCGCACCAAAAACGCCGAACCTTCGCCATTGCTGACCCTGGAGCACGCGTTGCACCCGTGGGTGGCCTACGCCATCCTGCCATTGTTCGCGTTCGCCAATGCGGGCGTATCCCTCACCGGCGTGAGCATGGAAAGCTTCACCCATCACGTGCCCCTGGGCATCGCCGCCGGCCTGTTGATCGGCAAGACCGTTGGTGTGTTCGGCCTCACCTGGCTGGCCATCAAGACCGGCCTTGCCGCCCTGCCCAGTGGCGCGAACTGGGGCCAGGTGTTCGGCGTGGCGATCCTGTGCGGTATCGGCTTCACCATGAGCCTGTTTGTCGGCTCCCTGGCCTTTGTGCCGGGCGCCAGCGAATTCGCCGGCGAGGATCGAATGGGGATTCTGACCGGGTCGATCCTGGCGGCGTGTATTGGCTATGCAGTGACGGCGATGGCGAGTCGCAAGAAAGCCTGACCCCAACCTGAAACACCCAAAAACCCCAGCCGGTCACCCGGTTGGGGTTTTTCTTTTTGCGCCGCCAACGTTTAGCCAGTAATCCGGCTGCCACGCCTAAAGACTTTCGGTTAGCCGCCGACTAGTGGGTATGGCGATCTCACCGTCCGCGCCTGGGACACCCGCCCGACACTGCCTCCAACGCGTTTCCAGCCCGAGCGACATTCCCATGTTCCTGAGAAATATAAGAATCGCTGCCAGAGCCTTCATCGGCTTCGCCGCTATTGCATCACTGAGTGTGTTTCTCGGCCTGTTTGCGCTCAAACAGATTGGCGAAGTCCAGTCACAGGCTGCCGACATTCAGAACAACTGGATGCAGCGCGTCAGGATCCTGGCCTTGGCCAATGCTTCGCTCGACCGTTATCGCCTGGGAGAGATGGCGCACATCCTGTCGTCCAGCGATGCCGACATGCAGACCTACGAAGACAAATCCGCCGGCCGCCTGAAAAGCGTCAAGGAGCAGCTTGCCCAATATGCAGCGCTGCTGCGCACCTCTGAGGAAAAATCACGCCTCGATGTGTTCAACCAAAGCCTCGATGCGTACGCGAAGAATCACGCCGAGATGCTCAAACGCTCGCGCTCGGGCGACAAGGCCGGCGCCCGCGACTTTCTCAACAGTATTCGAGAAAGTTATGAGCAGATGACCAAGAACTTCGACCAACTGATAGACCTGGCCAACAAAGGCGCAGAACAAGCTGGCCAGACCTCCGTAGCGGCCTACCAGCATGCCGTGAATGGCATCTCAATCGTGATTCTGCTGGTGAGTGGCGGCACCGTATTGGTGGCCTGGTTGCTGACCCGAAGCATTACCGGCCCCATCATTGAAGCGGTACACGTAGCCGAAACCATCGCCAGGGGCGATCTCACCCAGCCCATCAACCCTACGGGCAACGACGAAGCCACCCGCCTGCTCCGGGCACAAGAGACCATGCGCAACAACCTGGTGCAGACCCTGCGACAAATAACCGGCTCATCCAGCCAATTGGCCGCAGCGGCCGAAGAACTGAATGCCGTCACCGCCGAAGGCAGCCGGGACTTGCAACAGCAACATGGCGAGATCGAACAGGCGGCCACTGCCGTCACCCAGATGACCACCGCCATTGAAGAGGTCGCCAGGAACGCGGCCTCGACATCCGACCTGTCCCAGGAGTCGCGAAGCATTGCCTTGAAAGGCCAGCAGCGCATGGTCGAGGCGCTGAACGCCATCCAGGCCTTGACCCGTGGCGTGGAGGTCAGCTCCGGGCAAGTGGGCGGTCTGGCTGAGCAGGCCAAGGGTATCGGCAAAGTGCTTGATGTTATCCGCACCATTGCCGAGCAAACCAACCTGCTGGCACTGAACGCGGCCATCGAAGCTGCGCGTGCCGGTGAGGCCGGCCGTGGTTTTGCCGTGGTCGCCGACGAAGTGCGCGCCCTGGCTCACCGCACTGCCCAATCGACCCAGGAAATCGAACAAATGATTGGCAGTATCCAGACCAACACGGCCAGTACCGTCAACACCATGCTCGACAGTAGCACCATGACCCAGCAAACCCTTGGCTTGGCCGAACTGGCACAGCAAGCGCTGGCGGATATTCTTGCCGCCAACAATGAGATCAATGACCGAAACCTGGTGATTACCACGGCGGCTGCTGAGCAAGCCGACGTTGCCCGGGCGGTTGATCGCAATTTGCTGAATATTCAACAACTGTCGATTCAGTCCGCTGAAGGCTCGACCCAAACAACCGCCGCCTCGCAATCCCTCGCCAGCCTGGCGCATGAATTGAACACGATGGTGAAGCACTTCCAGATTTGAAGTGACAGGGTAAAAAACCAAAAGGCCGCTTCGGTTTTAGCCGAAGCGGCCTGTTAACTTGATGCATCATTGCCATCGTTTTTCGTCAGCGACTCCTGTGGCTGGCGCCTCGTGTTATGGCAGCTGTGCGCGGGATACCTTCGGGTATGCCGAGTTTCAAGTTCTTGGTCCGCGAACCTGCTTACAGCTGCCACCTTCCATCGCGTCGCGGCGATCAGGGGCGGCTCCAGCCAATCATTTCGAGCCCGACACCGCCTGGTCAAATCGTTACGGGCCACAGTTTTCGATCAACTCAGCCGCCAACACAGAGGCCTTGTTGGTAAATGCATACGAAACCCTGATAGGCGCCAGCGGGCTGACCTCTGATTTGGCAGACACCGTGGACGGAAAAACACGCAGCCAATTGTTAGCCATTGGGCAGTTACTGGAACTGGCGGGGCTTTTAGTCGACCGAGCAATGGAGCAGCAGTGCCCTGTCTAATGAAGCTAAAAGCGCTAGCTTCAATTTGTAGACATCCTGCCCCCTAAAACAAAAACCCCAACCGGTCACCCGGTTGGGGTTTTTTGTGTTTCTACCGCCGGCGCTTAGCGAGTAACGCGGCTGGTGCCGTTAACGGTCATGATGCGCACACGGTCGCCGATGCGGAAGACTTCGTTGGGATCAACGGCCTGAACGTAGGCGCGCATGCTGCCATCGTCTTCACGAACGGTGACTTCAACGCCCTGGGTACGGGTCAGGCCTTCTTCAGCGGCGGAACCCAGCAGACCACCGGCAACAGCACCGATAACGCCAGTGACGATACTGCCACGGCCACCGCCAATAGCACTGCCGCCAACGCCGCCAACCACTGCACCGGCAACACCGCCGATTGGGGTTTTGGTGCCTTCGATTTTCACCGGACGCAGGGATTCAATGGTGCCCATGCGAACGGTCTGTACACGACGCGCTTCGTCACGGGAGTACGAGTCGCCGGTCAGACTCGAGGCGCAGCCACCCAACAGCAACGACAGGGTGGTAAAGCAGGCAACTAGTAAAACGGACTTACGCATAGCATCAACTCCAAAGGACAGGTATTCATTAGACGCCGCAGCTTGGCGCCTGTCACGGCAAGCACGCCAGAAAATTGCTTTCATTCAGCCCTAGTACAGACTGCCAGTACCAGAAAAATCGACGAACGGTAGCGCTCGCCTTATTCCGAAGATCGTCATGAAAGCGTTCTTCATTGTAGTCGCGCAAGCGAACACGCCGAAGCCTCCTGTGTGGAGACTTCGGTGTGAGGGTCAGCATTCAGAGGGAATGAAGAAAGATGAAACTCAGGGCGCCAGGCGCTCGCGCGTCCATTCGCCAGCTTGCAGGCGATAGTTCAGACGGTCATGCAGGCGGCTGGCGCGGCCTTGCCAGAACTCGATGCGCTCGGGCAACAAACGGTAGCCACCCCAATGCTCGGGGCAGTCGGGCTGGGTATCGCTGAAACGCTGTTCGGTCGCCTTGAGCAGGTCCTGCAGCTCTTCACGGTCACGTATGACTTTGCTTTGCGGCGACGCCCAGGCGCCAAGACGGCTGCCCAAAGGCCGAACCTGATAATAAGCATCCGACTCTTCAGGCGTAACCTTGACCACCCGCCCTTCGATGCGCACCTGGCGCTCCAGAGTGGGCCAGAAGAAAGTCATGGCCGCAAACGGTCGCGCCGCGAGTTGTTCACCCTTGGCGCTCTGATAGTTGGTGAAGAAGGTAAAGCCCTGCGCGTCCAGGCCCTTGAGCAACAGGATGCGGCAGTGCGGGCGACCGTCCTGATCAACCGTTGCCAACGTCATGGCATTGGCCTCCACCGGTGGCTGCTCGGTTTTTACCGCCTCGCCAAACCATTGGTGGAACAACGCAAACGGCTCGCCCGGTGCCTGGGCCTCGCTCAAACCGTCACGTGTGTAGTCACGGCGCATATCGGCCAGTGCCTGGGTCATGCGGCTTTATCCTTCTGTTTCAACGGATCAGTTTTTCGCCTGGTCATTTGCAGCCGGGGCGTCAGCCTTCGGTGCTGCTTTCTTCGCGGCAGGCTTGGCAGCGGCTTTTTTCGCAGCTGGCTTGGCGGCGGCTTTCTTGGCCGGGGCCTTTTTCGCCGGAGCCGCTTTTTTCGCAGCCGGAGCCGGTGCAGGGGCTGGCGCAGTTTGCACAGCGACCATGTCAGCGACCGGTGGTTTGCCCGAGTTGTACTTGCTCAGCAACGCCAACATAGTTGTACGCTGAGTGAACAGGATTTCCATGCGACGATTCAGCGCACGGCCCTGGTTGCTGTCGTTGGCGGCACGCGGCATAAGGTCACCCATGCCACGCATCATCAGGCGATCCTGTTTCAAACCGCTGAGGCTGAAAATCGAAGCGATGGACTGCGCGCGCTCGCGGGTCAACGCCTGGCTCACCGGTTCGGCACCATTGGTGTCGACGTGGCCGAGCACCAGCACAGCGGTCTTCGGATCGCCTTCAACCGCCTTGGCAACGCGAGTGAACGGGCCGAGGGTAACCGGCAGCAACATGGCTGGACGTTTCGGGTTGTAGGAGCCATCAACCGGCGCGATCACCACGAGTACGTTCTCGCGACGCTCCAGTTGCAGGTTGCTGTCCTTGATGGCGGCGCGCAGGCGCGGCTCATAGTCGTCCAGCCAGGCTTGGGTGATTTTCGGGTCCGGCATCGGCACGTTGGTCACATCGACCTTGGCCAGTGGCTTCGGCTTGCTTTCGAAAGGCCACCACCATTTGGTCTCGGTGTCGGTCTTGGCGACAGCCGGCGCAGCGTCCGGGGTAGAAGCCGGGGTTGCAGCCTTGAGGTCGGCTTTCAAGTCGGCCTTGGCATCCGCGGCCTTTTCATCAGCGCTCTTTGAGAAGAATGGCCACCAGCTGGAACCGGTGTCAGCCTTGGCGACCGGAGCAGGTGCGGCGGCAGCGGCAGGCGCTGGAGCGGCAGCTGCGGCAGCAACCGGCGCGACAGGCTTGGCGCCCGCAGCAGGTTTGGCATCCGGTTTGGCGTCGTTTTGGGTCACTGCGTCCTTGGTAGCAGCCTTATCAGATCCAAATGACCACCAATGCCCACCTTCGGCATCATTTTGTGGAGTTTGTGCGCAGCCAGTAATAGTGAGGCACAGCGCCAGTGCCAAGGACTTGTTCGATAACATGAGATATCCACAAAATGAGAAAAAACCAGGGGGTCTGGGTGACCCGTTAAACAGACGCTTACAGAACATTAAAGTTACAAAATTTCGTTCAGCGCCTTCTTATACTTGCCTTTGTAACAAAAAAACGTGAAACAGCAAGCTCTTTACAGACAACCGGCCAATATTCCGACCAACTTCTGTGCACGCGGGTCCATAAGTACATAAGGCCCCAGTGTATTAGTCACGAAACCAAACGCTACATCATGTTCAGGGTCGGCAAACCCCACCGAACCACCGGCGCCCGGGTGCCCAAACGCAAGTGGGCCAAGGCCGAACGTGGCGTTGGGCAATTGCGGCTGATCCAACATGCAGCCCAACCCGAAACGGGTTTGGGTCAATAAGGTTTTATCCGGCCCGATACTGTGTTCGCGGGTCAATTGTTCGAGCATGTCCGCTTCGAGCAAACTACCGTCCAACAAACCGCTATAAAAACCCGCCAGGCTGCGCGCATTACCGTGACCATTTGCCGCTGGCTGCTGCATGCGCCGCCATTCGGGCTTATTAGTGCTGGTCAGAATAGACGGTGGATTGGCAAATGCACGCGTAGTCATGGCGTTCGGTTCGCGCATCATTACTTGAAGTAACCGTTGCGCGGCTTCATCGCCCATATTGCCTTTGCTGCGCGCTATATGTGCAACACGATAAAACTCTTCGTCCGCCAACCCGACATGGAAGTCCAGGCCCAGGGGCCGCGCAACCCGCGCCACAATCGACTCACCCGGCCCGCGCCCATCGGCACGGCGCAGCAATTCGCCGACCAGCCAGCCGTAAGTGATGGCTTCGTAGCCATGCCCTTGGCCCGGCGTCCACCACGGGGCCTCGGCCGCGAGGGTGTCGACCATCAATTGCCAGTCATACAGGGCTTCGGTGGGCAGCATCTCGCGAATCGCCGGCAGCCCGGCCTGGTGGCAGAGCAACTGGCGCAAGGTGATGGTTTCTTTACCGGCCGCCGCAAACTCGGGCCAGTAGTTGGCGACAGGGGCGTCGAGTTGCAACTTGCCCTCGGCCACCAATTGCAGGGCCGTAACGGCGGTGAAGGTCTTGGTGCAGGAAAACAGGTTGACGATGGTGTCGCTGTGCCAGGCCTCAGCGCCATCCTTGTCGGCGGTACCCGCCCACAGGTCGACGACGGTTTCGCCGCCGATCTGGATACACAGCCCGGCACCACGCTCCTGCGGGTCATCGAACAACGCGGCGAACGCTTCACGTACCGCTTCGAACTGGAGCTCGTAATGACCCTGAATCTGCACCTAAGCCGCCTTGGAAAACACCGTAAGAATTGGCTGACATTGTTCCAGTCCTTGGGGGTTTTGTGAACCCGTCAACGATGAATCAATGGCCATTTCCAGCGTGCCCGCCAGCATGCCCGGCGCCCTGCCCCGGGCCTTTGCCTTCATGCCCCGACTTCCCGCCTTCATGCTCACGCACCGCGCTGGCCGCCTTGGCCTTTTCAGCCTCTTTGCCCAGTTGATCCACCGCTGCCAGGTTGCTTTTACGCACGCTGTCGACAAAGCCCTGGAACGGCACATCGGTGATGCCCACCAGCCCGAAGTGGCCGTTCTCGCCGTCGAGCAGACGCCCGGTCACCGGCTGGTCCAGATACTGGAACCAGTGCACACCGACAATCGACGGCTCGGCCATGGCCTGTTTGAGGAAGTTACTGTACGCCGCGCCGCGGTCTTCTTCCCGGGCCAGTTGAGTGACGCCGCCCCAGAACGGGCCACGGTCTGCCGAGCCAAAGTTGAACTCGGTGATCAGCACCGGTTTGTCCAGCGCGTGCAAGGCGGCGAAGTCATAACCGTCCTGGGGCTTGAGGGTGTACATGTTGAAGCTCAATACATCGCAATACTGGGCGCAGGACGCCACGGATTCAGGCGTGCTGACGGCATACCGGCCACCCAGCAACAAATGGTTGGGCGCGTGCCATTTCAGCGAGTCGGAGATGGTCTTGAAGTAGGCATCGGCGAAGGTCTTCTGGAAGTATTTAAAGTCAGCTTCGATTTCCGGATGCTCGGGACTCGGCATCGGCGGCTCGAACCCAGGGTCTTCCATCAGCTCCCAGCCGGACAAATGGATACCCCAGGCTTTCGACAGGCCATCTTCGTTGCGGTACTTGTCGCGCAGTTGCTTGAGGAACGCGCGCTTGGCCGGTACGTCGGTGGTCATGCGCAGGGTGCCGTAGGCCAAGGCGTAACGGGATTTCGGATCATCACCCGGACCGGCCCAGGCCAGCTCGTTGTCGGCAAAAAAGCCGATCAGCCAGGGATCATCGCGGTGATCGCGGGCCGCAATGGCCACGGCGCGCTCGGTGGCCATGGCAAACCGCGGGTCGAACGGGTCGGGCATGCCGCCCCACCAGTCGGTGCCGGTGCTGATGCTGGCGTAGTCACCGACAATCGACAGCGGCAAGGTGTACGGCACGCGGTCGGCGGTGGCCAACGCTTCGTCGCTCCAGTTGCCTACGGTGTTGAAACCCCAGGCTTGCAGACGGTCGAGGGTGTGGGTGACCCAGCGCTTCTGGTCGAACCCATCAGTCCCGTAGGCACGTTGCAAATTGGCGCCGTAAAAATCGTACCAACGCCCTACATTGAAGCCACGGCCCTGGTCGGCGCCGTTGCCGCCACGGTTATCGCCGCTTCCGTAATACTTGTCGAACGGCTCGCCGACCTTGGGCAACGCGGCAAACATCCACTCGCGCCCGGCCACGTAGGTCTGGTTGTTGTCCGGGGCCACGGTGTTGACGCCCAGGGAGTAGAACGGATGGCCTTGCGGCGTCACCAGGTACCAACGACCGTCACGCTTCTCGGTGCGGAAAAACCCGCTCGCTTCAAACGCCGGGCCTTTGTTCCAGCCACCATATTGATCAAGCGCTGATTTATCGCGCTCGGCCAACCAACCCTTGAGCTGTTGTTGCTCTTTGGCGGCGGCGGCCTTGAGTTGCTCGTCACTGCTGACTTTTTCCGGCCAGCGCGTGCGAGTGGACTGGCCATAGGCATCGACCAATTCGCTGTAGGCCGCCTTCAGCACCGGCTCGCTGTCCTGCACGCCGAAGCGTTCCAGCAGGATGCTTTGGGCAGCATTGGGCTTGATCATCGACAACGTCACCGACGCCACCTGGCTGCGGTCAATCTCACCGGCGCTGCCGGCCAGCAGTACGCGCTGGCCATCTACGGTGATTGGCATCGGCGGGCCGGCCTTCATGCCCTGGCTCAGCGGCGAGTTGGCTTGCAGCGGGATCAACAAGGTCTGCACCGGGCCGGCCGGCAGGTCGATGCGGCTGACCAGGGTCTTGCCGTCCGTGCTCTGCACTTTCACGTACAGGGTCAGCGCCCAGTCCATGGCGCTCTGGATACGCAGGCTCATGGCGCCGGACTGCGACCAGTCCCACACGCCGGTCTGCGGGCTAAGCACCAGGCTCGGTTCGGCCGCCGGGTTGAAGGTGATGCGGCGCAGCACTTCGCCTTCGGCGGTTTGTTCGGCATTGTATTGGGGCAAGCTGGCGTCCTGGGTCGCCACCTTGACCACATCGGCAGGCCGGACGAAGTTGAACAGCGTTTGTTGCCCGGCAGGCGCAGCCATCAAGGGCGCGGTGAACAACAAGGCAAACAGAGCGGGCAGCGTGCGAATCATACGAACAAGGTTCTCCCAAACGGCCGGTGACTGGCCTGATGACATAAAGCGTTGGCAGTGAGATAGACCACGAAGTGGGCGAGTTCGCCCACGGTGGCTTAAGAAATTTCGCGCCTGAACGGCGGCAAGGCATTGAGGATAGCTTTGCCGTAGCGCTGAGTGACCAAACGGCGGTCAAGCAAGGTGATGGTGCCCCGGTCCTCTTCGGTGCGCAGCAAGCGACCGCAGGCCTGGACCAGCTTCAAGGACGCATCAGGCACCGAGATTTCCATGAACGGGTTACCGCCCCGCGCTTCGATCCATTCGGCCAGGGCCGCCTCGACCGGATCATCCGGCACCGAAAACGGGATTTTGGCGATCACTACGTGCTCACAGTAGGCGCCGGGCAAGTCCACGCCTTCGGCGAAGCTGGCCAGGCCGAACAACACGCTGGAATCCCCACCGTCGACCCGCGCCTTGTGCTTGTTCAGGGTCTCCTGTTTGGACAGGTTGCCCTGGATAAACACTTGCTTGCGCCAGTCGCGGTCGAGGCCATCGAACACGTCCTGCATCTGTTTACGCGAGGAAAACAGCACCAGCGTGCCGCGCGAACCTTCGACCAGCTCCGGCAGGTCGCGGATGATCGCCGCCGTGTGGGCCGGCGCGTCGCGCGGGTCGGCTTTGAGGTCCGGCACCCGTAGCACGCCCGCGTCGGCGTGATGAAACGGGCTCGGCACCACGGCGGTGACGGCTTTTTTCGGCAGGCCGGCACGCATGCGGAATCGATCGAAGGTGCCCAGGGCCGTCAGCGTGGCCGACGTTACCAGGCAGCCGTAGGCCACGTTCCACAGGTTGCGGCGCAGCATTTCAGCGGCAAGGATCGGGCTGGCGTTGACCTCGATATCAAACAGCGCGCCGCTTTCCGACAAGGTCAGCCAGCGCGCCATCGGCGGGTTGTCTTCCGGGTCTTCAACGGTGAAGGCGGTCCACAGCTCCCAGTTACCTTGGGAACGCGACAGCAGGCTGCCGAACAACGGGTACCATTCTTCGGCCTGGTTGCTGGCGATGCCGATGTTGACCTCGCCGTCCATGCCTTCCTTGAGCAGGTCAGTCAAACGCGTGAACAGGTCGGTCAGGCGCGAAAAGCCCTTTTTCAGCTCGATGCCCATTTCGCGCATGTGCTCGGGGATCAGCCCGCCGACAAAGCGGTGACGTGGCCGCTCACGGCCTTCCACATCCTCACCGGGCTTGAAGTCGGCAACCTGCTCGCAGGCGCTGAACATGAATTGCTGCTGGGTCTTGATCTCCCGCGCCAGCTCCGGCACTTGCTCGATCAGCTTGCCCAGGTCGCCGGGCAGCGGATGCTGGGCCAGCAGTTTGGTGAGGTTCTTGGCGGTGGTTTCCAGCCAATCGGCGGTGGAGCGCAGGCGTGTGTAGTGGGCGAAGTGGCCGATGGCTTTATCCGGCAGGTGGTGACCTTCGTCGAATACGTAAAGGGTGTCGCGCGGGTCCGGCAATACGGCGCCGCCGCCCAGGGCCAGGTCAGCCAGGACCATGTCGTGGTTGGTAACGATCACATCGACCTTGCCCATGCCTTCGCGGGCCTTGTAGAAGGCGCACTGCCCGAAGTTGGGGCAATGGCGGTTGGTGCATTGGCTGTGATCGGTCGTCAGGCGCGCCCAGTCGGCATCTTCCAAAGCAGTGGGCCAGCTGTCGCGGTCGCCGTCCCATTTATTGCCGGCGAGCTTCTCGATCATGCTGGTAAACAGCTTCTGGCTGACTTCATCAACCTCGATCTTGAAACCTTCTTCTTCGAACAGCGAAGCCGTGGCGGTTTGTGCGTGACCTTCCTGCAACAATACGTCGAGCTTGGACAGGCACATGTAGCGGCCACGGCCCTTGGCCAGGGCGAAGGTGAAGTTCAGGCCGCTGTTGCGCATCAGGTCGGGCAGGTCTTTGTAGACGATCTGCTCTTGCAGGGCGACAGTGGCGGTGGCAATCACCAGGCGCTTGCCGGCAGCCTTGGCGGTAGGGATCGCGGCCAGGCTGTAGGCCACGGTCTTGCCGGTACCGGTGCCGGCCTCGACGGCCACGACCGCGGGGTCGCCACTGCGCCGACCTTCGTCGTCGGTGTCGATATCCCCGAGGACTTTGGCCACTTCGGCGATCATCAGGCGTTGGCCGTAGCGCGGTTTCAAGCTCTTGGCTTCGAGAAAACGCGAATAGGCGCCCTGGATCGTGGTTTTGAGTTCAGTGCTGATCATGGATTGTCGGGCGCAAAAAACGCTGGATAAATTTTCAGTGGTTCGGATCGGCCGCTATCATACCCCGCTAATTAATCCCGCGCAGAACGGAGTACCACAATGACCGCGTTTAGCCTCGCTTACACCCTGCATGTACTGGCCGCCCTGATCTGGGTCGGCGGTATGTTTTTCGCCTGGATGATCCTGCGCCCCGCCGCCATGGCGGCACTTGAGGGCCCTGCCCGGCTCAAGCTGTGGGCGAATGTGTTTCAACGTTTTTTCGTATGGGTCTGGGTCGCGGTGCTGGTTTTGCCGATCAGCGGCATCGGCCTGCTGCAATTGCGCTTCAGCGGTTTTGAAACCGCGCCGCGTTATGTGCAGGTGATGATGGGCTTATATCTGGTGATGACGGCGCTGTTTATCCGCATCCAGGCGTTGAAGTTCCCGGAACTGCGGAAAGCGGTGGCGGCTGAGGATTGGCCGGCGGGTGCGGCTGCGCTGGGGCAGATTCGCAAGCTGGTGGGGATCAATTTGATTGTGGGGCTGGTGGTAGTAGCAATTGCTTCGGCTCGCCCGATGTTCTGAGGCGACCTTGAGTCCGCCATCGCGGGCAAGCCCGGCTCCCACATTGAAATGCAATCACCTGTGGGAGCCGGGCTTGCCCGCGATGGCGTCAGACCCGTCGACTCAGAGCCGCTGAATAGTCACAGCACCTGCAGGCCCAGCCGGCCCCGGTTGCCCTTCCAGCCCTGGCCGCCCCTTATCGCCGCCATCGGCGCGATACACCACACAACCTTTGGACTGCCCACCTTTGCCGGGCTTACCCGCTGTCCCCGCCAAACCGCCCGCTCCGCCATCGACCCAGACCTTGATCTGCTCAGCCGGGAAGCTCTGCGGCAACTCGACCCGCACTTGCGCCCCTGCCGCGCCTGGCAGGCCATCGCCGCCGTTATCACCATTGGCGCCACGCCCGGCCGAACCCCAGGTGCAACCCGGGTCCACACCGTTGGCGCCATCCAGGCCGGCATACCCTTGGGCACCGGCGCCGCCTCGGGCATCCACCGATAATTCGTCGGCGGCCAGGGCATTGATGCGCAGGACCAGGTCCCGCCCGGCCTTGGCCGGCCGTTCATGGGTGCCCGGGGCGCCGCGCGAGGTGATCTGGCTGCCATGCTCCAGTTGCGCATTGCGCACCTGCAATTGCAGCGCGGTATTGCCGGGGGCGATGGTGATACGCGCTTCGCGGCCCAGGTGCAGCTCATCCACGCTGACCTGGCTGATCGTAGCCGGGACCAACAATGTGCCGTAGTCCGCCACATCCAGGCGTTCAAGCTGCAAAACGCTGGTGCTGCTGGGCAAACGCATCAGCGAGTTGGTTTCAACACTGACACTCTGGGCCAGGGCGATAGGGCTGACCAACAGGGCCAACAGAAAAACCTTACGCATGATTGGCCTCCTTGTTCGTTTCATTAAACGCTGCAGGCGCCGACAGGCCCCGCACATGGAACATCCCCACCAGCAGAATCTGCAAGCGGTCACGCCAGGGGTGGGCACGGTGCTTCACGCTGCTGTTGAACAACAGCAGCTCCAACAGGTGGGTAAGAAACAACAGACTGCCGGCCAGGCTGACCAACAGGTGGAACGGATTAGTCAGCGGCCGGAACAGATTGACCAGCACCACGCCCCAGAACAGCAACGTCAGACATTTTCCCAGCCCCCAAAACACTTTCATCCCGCATGCCCCTGCCTATTATTCTTTGGGCGCACAGTACCGACTTCTGCAGGCGATTTGCCAGTGAAGGATGAAAAAACTTGATGGGGATCGCCGGCAATGCCCCTGTGGCTCGCACAGGGGCAAGGATGGTCAGCGGTTGATCTGGATTTCCACGCGGCGGTTCAATGCACGCCCCTCAGCGGTTTTGTTGTCTGCTACCGGGTGGCTTTCGCCCGCACCGGTCACCGACACAAAGTTACTGCGCGGTACACCGGAACTGATCAAGTAGTCCGTGACCGAGTGGGCGCGTTTTTCCGAGAGTTTCTGGTTGTAGGCGTCTTTACCGACGCTGTCGGTATGCCCACTGACCCGCAGTTGCGCGCTCGGGGCTTCTTTTTTCAGGCGAGTGGCAATAACGTCGAGTTTGGTTTTATCCGCCGCCGTCAGCCTGGCCGAGTCGAACTGGAAGTGCACATCGCGAATCACGATGGTCTCTTCCTTAACCACGACGACTTCCTCAACCACTGCTGCCTGCACGGGCGCGGGCGGGCAACCGTTGGCATCGACCTGCACGCCTTTCGGCGTGCCTGGGCACTTGTCGCGGCTATCAGGTACACCGTCGCCGTCTTCGTCGCCGTCACCATGTACCCAGCAATAGGCGCCGGCCATGCCGCCGACCAGCAATGCGCCATAGCCCGCGTACGCAGAACTTTTTGTGGCGCCAATCGCAGCGCCGGTCACACCACCGACGGCTGCACAGGTAGGCCAATCGGTTTTTTGCAACCCTGCGCAACCTGTCAATACTCCGGTTAGCAGAACCAAGGGTAGAGCTGTCCGCATGATGCTCATGTGCTTTCTCCTGAGGGTATCGGCGGGGGCCGATGGGTGGAGTAAAGACCGCTCTTTTCATCTGCGCCAGTACGCCACACCCCCGGTTTCATTGAGGATCGCTGCACTTGCCGGACTTTTCGCCGCCGCCCGCTCTAGGCCCGCACGCTCAGCCGCGCTAGTCTCTAGGGTCCTGATGTGAGGATCTCTGATGACCGCTGGCATTTCTTCCCGTACACCCCAGCAAGCCCTGGCCGCCTTGCTCGATTTACACCAACCCAAACGCCTGTTGCTGTTGGGTGCCAGCCAGTTTCCCGCGCTGGAGGCCTTTCAAGCCGAGCATCCGCAGACCCAAGTGGCGATCGCGCCGCCCGGGCCGTTACCGGCAGAACTGGCGGCGCAGCGTTTTGACCTGGCGTTGGTGGTCGATTGCCTGGAGCACCTGTCAAAACCGCAAGGCTTGACCTTGCTGGGCGGCATTCGCAACCTCAACAGCAGCCGCATTGCCGTGCTGGTGGACCTGAGCGCCTGCGGCTGGAAGGACACCGACTTCTTCTCCCTGGCTCTGCAAGCCGGCGAGCGGTTCCAGCGCGATGAGCAGGTTCTGACGCTGTTCACCTATGATCTGCTTGACTATAAACAGGTGCCGGACTGGCTCAACGCCCGCTTCTGGGCCAACCCGGAAAACTTCGGAAAGTATTGGTGGTAACCATGAGTACATCCATATGCCCCTGCGGCAGTGGCAACCTGCTGGATGCCTGCTGCGGCCATTATCACGCCGGCCACCCCGCGCCCTGCGCCTCCGCGCTGATGCGTTCGCGCTACAGCGCCTATGTGCTGGGCCTGGTGGACTACCTGGTGGCCACCACCGTGCCTGCGCAGCAAGCCGGCCTGGACCGCGCCGCCATCGGCGCCTGGAGTGCCCAGAGCACTTGGCTGGGCCTTGAGGTGGAAAGCTCGGAGGTGTTCGGCGGCCAGCCGGAACATGCCTTCGTGACCTTTACCGCACGCTGGCACGACGGCAGCGGAGAACACAGCCACCGTGAGCAATCTTCTTTCGTACAGAATGATGGGCGCTGGTACTTCATTGACCCGACGGTTGAGGTGAAGGCCGGGCGCAATGATGTATGTTTGTGTGGCAGTGGGCAGAAATTCAAGAAGTGCTGTTCCAGCTACCTCTAATCAACTCAAGGATAACGCCATGCTCCGGATGTACAGTTTGATGCTGGCGTTGACCCTGAGTCTGACCGGCTGTGCGTCGTGGTTCGAAGACGACGCGCCCGCGCCTCACGTCTCGCTGGTGAAAGTCGAATTGGTACGGGCCAAGTTGCTGGAGCAGAAGTTCAAGCTGTACTTTCGCGTGGACAATCGCGACGACGCGGACCTCACCGTGCGCGGGTTGATCTACAAAGTCAGCCTGGGCGATTTTGTACTGACCGAAGGCGAGTCCAACGAATGGCTGACCATACCGCCGCGAAGCCATGGGTTTTTCCGGGTGTCGGTGCGTACCAACCTCTGGCCACAGATACGCGATGTGGTGCAGATGTTGAAAAACCCCACCAAGCCCGTCCCTTATCGCCTGGAGGGCGAGCTGAAAACCGGATTATTCATCGGTAATGACGTGCAGGTCGCCCATAATGGCGAGATAATCCCCGGCGATTTTATTCCGGAGCGACATCGATGACTCAGCAACCCCATGTCCATGGTCCTGACTGCAACCACGATCACGATCACGATCACCATGATCACGACCACGGCCATGTCCACGGCCCGAACTGCGGCCACGCTCACCAGGAGCCGGTGCGCAACGCCTTGAAAGACGTTGGTCGCAACGATCCTTGCCCATGCGGCAGCGAGAAGAAATTCAAGAAGTGCCACGGGGCCTGATGCCCTGATTGCAGTCAGTGGGGGAGCTAGCTTGCCTGCGATGGCGATCTGACAGATAACGATGTGTCAACTGAACCACCGCTATCGCAGGCAAGCCAGCTCCCACATTTGTCCTGTGTTGCCAACTCAGGATTTGCGCCACAACTGCAACACCACCTCCAATCCCCCGCCTTCGCGATTACTCAAACTCAACCGCCCTTCATGCGCCCGAGCAATGGCGTGCGCAATGCTCAACCCCAGCCCATACCCGCCCGTCTCGGCATTGCGTGAGCTTTCCACTTGCCGAAGTGTATGGCGTGCAGGTGCGGATTGAGCGGTGACAACAGTCGTTGCAGATGCTGGTGGACGGCGCGGTGTGAAATGCTTCTAACGGTAGACCTAAATGTTTCATTGAATTTTTGCGCCTCGAACATCACCTATACCTACAGGCATTCGCTCATTTGGAGAGCTTCATGATCGACCTGTATTACTGGACTACCCCCAACGGTCACAAAGTATCGCTGTTCCTGGAAGAAGCCGGCCTGCCCTACAAGGTGCACCCGATCAACATTGGCCAGGGCGACCAGTTCAAGCCGGACTTCCTGAAGATCGCTCCCAACAACCGCATTCCGGCCATCGTCGATCAGAACCCAACCGACGGCGGCGCGCCGATTTCGCTGTTTGAATCCGGCGCTATCCTGCTGTACCTCGCGGAAAAAACCGGCCAGTTCATTCCAAAAGACCTGCGCGGTCGCCAGGAAGCGCTGCAATGGCTGTTCTGGCAAATGGGTGGGCTGGGGCCGATGGCCGGGCAGAACCATCACTTCAGCCAGTTCGCGCCAGAGAAAATCCCCTACGCGATTAAACGCTATGTAGATGAAACCGCGCGTCTGTACGGCGTGCTGGACCGGCGCCTGGCGGACCGCCCATTCGTGGCGGGCGAGGCGTACAGCATTGCTGACATGGCGATTTACCCGTGGATTGTTTCCCACAAATGGCAGAGCCAGCGTTTGGAGGATTTCCCCCATGTTCATCGCTGGTTCAACCGCATCAAAGAGCGGCCGGCGACGGTTCGGGCGTATGAACTGGTACAGAAAGTGAATCCGCCGAAATCCTGATTCAAAGTCTTCCTCGGTCAAAATGTAGGAGCAGGCTTGCTCGCGAATGCGGTGGTTCAGTCAGACCTTCATAGACTGACACACCGCATTCGCGAGCAAGCCCGCTCCCACATTTGATTTGTGCAAGACCCAAACTCCTGCTTGCGTCGTTTCGCCGCGCTCACTAACGTAGCGCCTTTAATGACGCTACCCCCCGCAGGAGCTTTGCCATGGCCTCGCCAGCCCTCTCACATTTTCTTCCCCGGTTCGGCGTTGCCGCGGCAGTAGCCAGTGCATTAAGCCTGGCCGGTTGCCAGATCCAGAGCACCCAGGACACCCTGCCTCCCGTTGCCGGCGTGCAGCCGATCAAAGGCCTGGCACAGAATGTTTCGGTGCGCCGCAATGCCCAGGGCATGCCGCTGATCGAAAGCAACACCTTCCATGACGCGCTGTTCAGCCTTGGTTATGTGCACGCCAGCGATCGGATCACGCAGATGGTCACCTTGCGCCTGCTGGCTCAGGGCCGTCTGGCGGAAATGTCCGGGCCAGAGGTGCTGGATGTCGACCGATTCATGCGCGCCGTTAACCTGAAAAAAAGCGCCGGCGAGCTGTATAACGCCTCGTCACCGCGCCTCAAGCGCTTCTTTGAAGTGTATGCCCGTGGCGTCAACGCCTACCTGTTCCGCTACCGCGACAAGCTGCCGCCGGACCTGGCCCAGACGGGCTACAAGCCTGAGTACTGGAAGCCGGAAGATTCGGCGCTGCTGTTCTGCCTGCTGAATTTCAGCGAGTCGAGCAACCTGCAGGAGGAGTTGTCATCGCTGGTGCTCGCGCAAAAAGTCGGTGTCGACAAACTCGCCTGGCTCACCCCAAGCGCGCCGGATGAACCGATCCCACTGGCCGAAACCGACAAGCTCAAAGGCGTGAACCTCAGCCAGATCACCGGCCTGGCCGGTTTGGAAAGCGTCGGTCAGCAACTGAGCAGCTTGAATGCTCTGGCCGTCACCACGTCAAGCAACTGGGCCATCGGCCCGCAACGCAGCCGCAGCGGAAAAAGCTTGCTGGCCAGCGACCTCGCGGCCCAGCCGCAAGCACCGTCGCCGTGGAACTACGTGCAGATTCGCGCGCCGAAATACCAGGCGGTCGGCGCCTCGATTGCCGGGCTGCCGACCCTGCTGTCGGGCTTCAACGGCAAAGTGGCGTGGAGCATGAGTGCGGTCAAAGGCGATACCCAGGACCTGTTCCTGGAGAAGGTCAAGCGCCAGGGCAGCGCGTTGTACTACGAGAACAACGGCAAATGGCTGCCGGCCGCCGTGCGTAATGAAACCTACCTCGCCAAGGGCCAGCGGCCGATTCGCGAAGTGGTGTACGAAACCCGCCACGGCGCCCTGCTCAACAGCAGCCAGGCCCTGACCAGCGGTTTCGGCCTGGCCCTGCAAACCGCCGATTTCAAGGATGACAAGAGCCTGGATGCGTTCTTCGACCTGTCCCGCGCACAAAGTGCCGGCAAGGCCTCGGATGCGACCCGGGAAATCCGCGCCATCGCACTGAACATGATTTTCGCCGACGCCAGCAGCATTGGCTGGCAAGTCACCGGCCGCTTCCCCAACCGCCGCGAAGGCGAAGGCCTGCTGCCCTCGCCGGGCTGGGACGCGCGTTTTGACTGGGACGGTTACGCCGACGCGATGCTGCACCCGTACGATCAAGACCCGGCCCAAGGCTGGATCGGCACCGCCAACCAACGCACCGCGCCACGCGGCTATGGCATGCAGCTATCCAACTCTTGGGATGCACCGGAGCGCAGCGAGCGTCTGGCGCAACTGGCCAACGCCGGCAAGCATGACACCCGCAGCATGATCGCCATGCAGTACGACCAGACCACCTTATTCGCCGCCAAGCTCAAGACCATGTTCCAGGCGCCGGGTATGGCCCAGCCGCTGAAACAGGCAATCGATGCATTGCCGGCGGCCGAAGCGGCCAAGGCACGCGAGGCGCTGAATCGCCTGATGGCCTTTGATGGCCGTCTGGCGCCGACTTCCGCCGACGCGGCGATCTACGAGCTGTTCCTGCAGGAAAGCACCAAACAGATCTTCCTCGACGAACTCGGCCCGGAAAACAGCGCCAGCTGGAAAGCCTTTATCAGCAATGCCAACGTGTCCTACTCCGCCAACGCCGACCACCTGCTGGGCCGCGAAGACAGCCCGTTCTGGGATGACGTGCGCACCGCGCAAAAAGAAGACAAGCCGGCGATCCTTGCCCGCAGCCTCGCCGCCGCAATCAGCGCCGGCGACAGCCAACTCGGTGGCGATCACAAGGCCTGGCAGTGGGGCAAGTTGCACAGCACCACCTGGAAAAACACCAGCGGCCAAGTGATTCGTGGCCCATTCGCCAGTGGCGGCGACCACAACACCCTGAACCCGGCGCCTTACAGCTGGGGCCAAGACTTCGCGACGACCCAAGTGCCGGCGCTGCGCATGATCATCGACTTCGGCCAGGCCGAACCGATGATGGGCCAGGGCGGCATCGGCCAGTCCGGCAACCCGGCCAGCCCGAACTATGCGAATGGCATCGACCCGTCGCTCAAGGCGCAATACCTGAGCTTCCCGATGCAGCCGCAGAACTTTGACAAGGTGTATGGGAAGACCCGGTTGACCCTGACGCCTGGCAAGTAACCCGGTTTCTTACTGAAGAAACCGGATCAAAAATGTGGGAGCGGGCTTGCTCGCGAATGCGGTCGATCAGTCACTGAATAGTTGGCTGAACCACCGCATTCGCGAGCAAGCCCGTTCCCACATTGACCTTATGCATTCCGATAGAACTTCTCGCCCCACCGTCCCCTCATACCTGATAAGCCCATCGCCCCCGGCACGCCCATGGACCTTGTCATCGCCCGGCCCGAAGGCCTCTACTGCCCCGCCGGAGATTTTTACATCGACCCCTGGCGGCCGGTGGAGCGCTCGGTCATCACTCACGCCCACGGCGATCACGCCCGCACGGGCAACCAGCACTATCTGGCGGCCGCGCCCGGCGAAGGCATTCTGCGCTCGCGGTTGGGCCAGGACATCAACCTGCAAACCCTGGCCTATGGTGAAAAACTCGTACACCACGGCGTCACGTTGAGCTTTCACCCCGCCGGGCATGTGCTCGGTTCAGCCCAGGTGCGCCTGGAATACCAGGGCGAAGTCTGGGTGGCATCCGGTGACTACAAGGTCGAACCCGACGGCACGTGTGCCCCCTTCGAGCCGGTGCGTTGCCACACCTTTATCACCGAATCCACGTTTGGCCTGCCGATCTACCGTTGGCAGCCCCAGGCGCAGATTTTCGCCGGGATCAATGCCTGGTGGCAGGCCAATATCGCCGCCGGCAAGGCCAGCGTGCTGTTCTGTTATTCCTTCGGCAAAGCCCAACGCATCCTGCATGGCATCGATGCCAGCATCGGCCCGATCCTCAGCCACGGTGCGGTCGAACCGTTGAACCGCGTGTACCGCGAGGCCGGCGTCTACATCCCCGAAACCCTTTACGCCGGCGACTTTAAAAAAACCGACCCGCTGCTGCGCCAAGCCTTGATCATTGCGCCACCTTCCGCCGGAGGCAGCAGCTGGATACGCCGCTTCGGCGACTACAGTGATGCGTTCGCCAGTGGCTGGATGCGCCTGCGCGGCACCCGGCGACGGCGCGGTGTGGACCGGGGCTTTGTGCTGTCGGACCACGCCGATTGGCCCGGCCTGTTGTGGGCCATCGAACAAACCGGCGCCGAACGGGTGATGGTCACCCACGGCTCCGTAGGCGTATTGGTGCGCCACCTGCGCGAAAAAGGCCTGGACGCCCAGGGCTTCACCACCGAATACGGTGATGATGAAGAAGAGGCCACGGCATGAAAGCGTTCGCCGAGTTGTACGCCAACCTCGACGCCACCACTTCCAGCAACGCCAAGCTCGCCGCGCTGCAAACCTACTTCCGCCAAGCACCGCCACAGGATGCTGCGTGGGCGGTGTACTTCCTGTCCGGCGGGCGGCCTCGTCAACTGGTCCCCACGCGCCTGCTGCGGGACATGGCCACCGAAGCGTCGGGCATCGAACCCTGGTTATTCGAGGAGAGTTACCAGTCAGTCGGTGACCTGGCGGAGACCATTTCCCTGCTGTTACCGGAATCGACCTACACCTCAGAAGACGGTCTGGCGGTATGGCTGGAAGAAAAGCTCCTGCCCCTGCGCGGTCTGCCACCACTGGAACTGGCCGAACGCCTGCCCGCGTTGTGGGCGCAGCTGGATCAACCCAGCCTGATGGTGTGCATCAAATTGATCACCGGCAGTTTTCGCGTGGGCGTGTCTAAATTGCTGGTCACCCGCGCCCTTGCCGCCATGGCCGACCTCGACAGCAAACGGGTGGCCCAGCGCTTGGTGGGCTACACCGACCTGTCTAACCGTCCGACAGCCGAAGGTTACCTTAAGCTGATCGCCGCCGAATCGTGCGACGAACATGCGCAACGCGGCGGACAGCCTTATCCCTTTTTCCTCGCCCATGGGTTGGCACAACCGGTGGAGCAATTCGACGCCCTGCTCGGCCCGCCCGCCGACTGGCAGGTGGAATGGAAATGGGATGGCATCCGCGCGCAGCTGGTCAAGCGTGAGGGTCGCCTATGGGTCTGGTCTCGGGGTGAAGAGCTGGTCACCGAGCGATTCCCTGAACTGCACAGCCTGGTGAGTGGCCTGCCGGATGGCACCGTGATCGACGGCGAAATCGTGGTGTGGAAGGACGCAGTGCAACCTTTCGCACTGCTGCAACAGCGCATTGGCCGTAAAACCTTGAGCAAGAAAATCCTCGAGGAGGCACCGGTCGCTGTATTGGCCTACGACCTGCTGGAGTATCAGGGCGAAGATTGGCGCAGCCACACCCAGGCCGAGCGCCGCGCCCAGCTTGAGCACGTGATTGCCCAGTGCAACCAACCGGTACTGCTGCCATCGCCGCTGCTGACCGGTAACAGTTGGGCGGACCTCGCCCAACAACGTGAGAGCTCTCGCCGCCTCGGCGTGGAAGGCATGATGCTCAAGGCGCGTGATGGCCTCTACGGCGTAGGCCGCACCAAGGACATGGGCGTGTGGTGGAAATGGAAAGTCGACCCGTTCAGCGTCGACGCCGTGTTGATTTACGCCCAGCGCGGCCATGGCCGACGTGCCAGCCTGTATAGCGACTACACCTTTGCGGTGTGGGACGGCCCGCCCGGAACTGAACGCACGCTGGTGCCCTTCGCCAAGGCGTATTCAGGCCTGACCGACGAAGAAATGCGCAAGGTCGACGCCATCGTGCGCAAAACCACGGTGGAAAAATTCGGCCCGGTCAGCAGTGTGACGCCGAGCATGGTGTTTGAGCTGGGGTTCGAAGGGATCGCCCTGTCCAAGCGGCACAAAAGCGGGATTGCAGTGCGGTTTCCCAGGATGCTGCGCTGGCGCCAGGATAAGGCGGTGGATGAGGCCGACAATCTGGGAACGCTGCAGGACTTACTGGCCTGACTCTTCTTCACCAACACCATCAATCATCGTGGCATCCGGGCTTGCCCGCGATGGCGGTAAGTCAACTGAAGAGGAGTTAGCTGACCCACCGCCATCGCAGGCAAGCCTGGCTCCGACATTTTTATCCTCGGACGCCTCGAAATGGTGCACTGAAAAATCAATGCCCGTTTTCGGGCATCTCCTACACTAAGAACTCCCTCGTCCTTCCTTTTAAAACGATCATTCGGAACGACATTCGGAACTATGGTGCAGAAATTGCTACTTGTGATCCGTCTGACACCGTTCAGTAACAGTCATAAACGCGCCACAAGCGCTTATCTTGGTTTCCAGGGATTACATAATGAAAAAAGCATTGCTGACCCTTTCTGCACTGGCTCTGTGCATGGCTGCTGGTGTTGCTACAGCCAAGGAATACAAGGAATTGCGTTTTGGTGTCGATCCTTCCTACGCGCCGTTCGAATCCAAGGCCGCTGACGGCAGCCTGGTAGGCTTCGATATCGACCTGGGCAATGCGATCTGCGCCGAGCTGAAGGTCAAGTGCAAGTGGGTCGAAAGTGACTTTGACGGCATGATTCCAGGCCTCAACGCCAACAAGTTCGACGGCGTGATTTCCTCGATGACCGTGACCGAAGCCCGTGAAAAGGCGATCGACTTCTCCAGCGAGCTGTTCTCCGGCCCGACTTCGTTGGTGTTCAAGAAAGGCGCGAACTACTCCACCCCTGAGTCGCTCAAGGGCAAATCCGTGGGTTACGAGCAAGGCACCATCCAGGAAGCCTACGCCAAGGCCGTACTGGATAAAGCCGGTGTAACCACCAAGGCTTACGCCAACCAGGACCAGGTGTACGCCGACCTGACTTCCGGCCGTCTCGACGCTTCGGTGCAGGACATGCTGCAAGCCGAACTGGGCTTTTTGAAGTCGCCAGCGGGCGCTGACTACGAAGTCAGCAAGGCCATCGACGACCCACTGCTGCCAGCCAAAACTGCGGTCGGTATCAAAAAAGGTAACAAAGACCTCAAGGCCCTGCTCGATAAAGGTATCAAAGCGTTACACGATGATGGCACCTACGCCACCATCCAGAAGAAACACTTCGGCGATCTGAACCTGTACAGCGGTAAATAACACCCCGGCGCCCACCTGTTTCAGGTGGGCGCTTTTTTATCGCCATAGGTCCTGAATTCATGTTTGAAGATCTTTTGCAAACCCTGGGGCTGAGTGCCTTCAGTTTGAAGGGGTTCGGCCCGCTGTTGCTGCAAGGTACGTGGATGACCGTGAAACTGTCGGTCGCCTCCCTGGCCGTCAGCGTCCTGCTGGGCCTGATCGGCGCCAGCGCGAAACTGTCCAGCGTCAGCCTGATCCGCATCCCCGCCCAGCTCTACACCACCTTGATTCGCGGCGTGCCCGACCTGGTGCTGATGTTGCTGATTTTCTACAGCCTGCAAATCTGGCTGACCGGTTTTACTGACTTCATGGAATGGGACTACATCGAAATTGACCCATTCAGCGCCGGGGTTATCACCCTGGGCTTCATCTACGGTGCCTATTTCACCGAGACCTTTCGCGGCGCAATCCTCGCGGTGCCACGTGGCCAACTGGAAGCGGCGACCGCCTATGGGCTTACTCGCGGGCAGCGGTTCCGCTTCGTGACCTTCCCGCAGATGATGCGCTTTGCCCTGCCGGGCATCGGTAATAACTGGATGGTGATGCTCAAGGCCACCGCGCTGGTGTCGATCATCGGCCTGGCGGACCTGGTCAAGGCCGCACAGGATGCGGGCAAGAGCACCTATCAACTGTTCTACTTCCTGGTACTCGCCGCGTTGATCTACTTGTTGATCACCAGCGCCTCAAACTTCGTCCTGCGTCGGCTTGAACGTCGCTACTCCGCTGGGTCCAGGGAGGCCGTGCGATGATCGAACTTCTGCAGCAATACTGGCGCCCCTTCCTTTATAGCGACGGCCAGCACATCACCGGGCTGGCGATGACCATGTGGCTGCTCAGCGCCTCGCTGGTCTTTGGTTTTCTGGTGTCGATCCCGCTGTCCATCGCCCGCGTGTCGCGCAAACGCTCTATTCGCTGGCCGGTGCAGTTCTACACCTACCTGTTTCGTGGCACGCCGCTCTATATCCAACTGCTGATCTGCTACACCGGGATCTACAGCATTGCCGCAGTGCGGGCACAGCCGGTGCTGGATGCGTTCTTTCGCGATGCGATGAACTGCACCATCCTGGCGTTCGCACTCAACACCTGCGCCTACACCACCGAGATTTTCGCCGGGTCGATCCGCAGCATGGCCCACGGTGAAGTCGAAGCGGCCAAGGCCTATGGCCTGAGCGGCTGGAAGCTGTATGCCTATGTGATCATGCCGTCGGCCCTGCGCCGCTCATTGCCGTACTACAGCAATGAAGTGATCCTGATGCTGCACTCGACCACGGTGGCCTTTACCGCGACGGTGCCGGACATTCTCAAGGTTGCCCGGGACGCAAACTCGGCCACCTACATGACCTTTCAATCATTCGGTATCGCGGCGCTGATCTACCTGACCGTAACCTTTGCCCTGGTCGGTCTGTTTCGTTTGGCAGAGCGCCGCTGGCTGGCCTTCCTCGGGCCGAGCCACTAAGGAGCATTCATGCGTCATCAGGTACACGAACTGATCGCGCCGGTGCCAGGTACGGCGCGGCAGATTCACAGTTTCCACTTCGGCCCGGAACAGGCTGAAGGCAAGGTCTACATCCAGTCATCGCTGCATGCCGATGAACTGCCGGGCATGCTGGTGGCCTGGCACCTCAAGGCGTGCCTGGCGAAACTGGCGACGGCCGGGCGTTTGCGCAGCGAAATCGTGCTGGTGCCCATCGCCAACCCGGTGGGCCTGGAGCAGGTGTTGATGGACATTCCACTGGGTCGCTACGAGCTGGAAAGCGGGCAGAACTTCAATCGCCTGTTTGTCGACCTCAGCGACGAGGTTGGTAATCAGGTCGAAGACCTGCTGGGAGAGGACCCCAAGCACAACGTCGAACTCATTCGCGACGCACTGAGCCTGGCCCTTGCGGCGCACACCGCCGAAACCCAGTTGCAATCCCAACGCCTGGTGCTGCAACGCCTGGCCTGCGACGCTGACATGGTGCTGGACCTGCATTGCGACTTCGAAGCCGTGGCGCACCTGTACACCACGCCCGACGCATGGCCGCAGGTGGAGCCATTGGCACGCTATATCGGCTCGGAAGCCAACTTGCTCGCCACCGATTCCGGCGGGCAGTCCTTTGATGAGTGTTTCACCCTGGTGTGGTGGCAGTTGCAGCAGCGCTTCGGCGAGCGCTTCCCGATCCCCATGGGCAGCTTTTCGGTGACCGTCGAACTGCGCGGCCAAGGCGACGTCAACCACGGCCTGGCCAGCCTCGATTGCCAGGCGATCATCGACTACTTGATTCACTTCGGCGCCATTGCCGGCGACGCAGCGCCATTGCCCGACCTGTCTTACCCGGCCACCCCGCTGGCGGGTGTCGAGCCGGTCACTACGCCTGTCGGCGGCTTGCTGGTGTTTTGCGCCCTGCCCGGTGAATACCTGGAGGCTGGGCAACTGATCGCTGAAATCATCGACCCTATTACTGACCGCGTAACGCCCGTGCACTGCAAAAACGCCGGCCTGCTTTACGCCCGTTCGCTGCGGCGCATGGCCACTGCCGGGATGGTGATCAGCCATGTCGCAGGCCATGAGGCCTACCGCAGCGGCTACCTACTTTCGCCTTGAGGATGCACGCCCCATGTACAAATTGACCGTTGAAGGCCTGCATAAAAGCTATGGCGACAATGAAGTGCTCAAAGGTGTTTCGCTCAAGGCCAAGACCGGTGACGTGATCAGCCTGATCGGCGCCAGTGGCTCGGGCAAAAGCACCTTTTTGCGCTGCATCAACTTTCTGGAAACCCCCAACGACGGCGCGATGACCCTCGACGGCCAGCAGATCCGCATGGTCAGCGACCGCCACGGCATGCGCGTGGCCGACGACGCCGAACTGCAACGCCTGCGCACGCGGCTGGCGATGGTGTTCCAGCATTTCAACTTGTGGAGCCACATGAGCGTGCTGGAAAACATCACCATGGCCCCGCGCCGGGTGCTGGGTTGCAGCAAGAAGGACGCCGAAGACCGTGCCCGTCGCTACCTGGACAAGGTGGGGTTGCCGGCGCGCGTGGCCGATCAATACCCGGCGTTCCTGTCCGGTGGCCAACAGCAGCGGGTGGCCATCGCCCGCGCCCTGGCCATGGAACCTGAGGTGATGCTGTTCGACGAACCCACCTCGGCCCTCGACCCGGAACTCGTGGGTGAAGTGCTTAAAGTGATTCAGGGGCTGGCCGAGGAAGGCCGCACCATGATCATGGTCACCCACGAAATGAGCTTTGCCCGCAAGGTGTCGAGCCAGGTGCTGTTCCTGCACAAGGGCCTGGTGGAAGAGCAAGGCACGCCCGAGGATGTGCTGGGCAACCCGAAGAGTGAGCGCCTGCAGCAGTTTTTGAGCGGTAATTTGAAGTAAACCTTTGCGGCGCCTGGAGGGTCTTTGAAAGAGAACCTCCAGAGCGTCAGCCGCCCTATGGCAAAACCCGTCGACTTCGCAAAACAATGGTTTGCCGCCAAGGGCTGGAAGCCGTTCGCCTTTCAAAAGGCCGTATGGGCAGCGGTCAAAGAGGGCCGATCGGGGTTGCTGCATGCCAGCACCGGCGCGGGTAAAACCTACGCGCTGTGGTTTGCCGCCCTCAATCGTTTCGCCATCACTCGCCCGCCCACCATCGGCAAACGCAAAGCGCCTGCTGAGCCGCTCACCGTGTTGTGGATCACGCCCATGCGCGCATTGGCCGCCGACACTGCACGCGCCCTGGAAGCGCCGCTTGCGGCCTTGCAGATTCCCTGGAGCGTCGGCCTGCGCACCGGCGACACCAGCAGCAGCGAACGCGCACGCCAGACTCGTCGCCAGCCCACCGCACTGGTCACCACACCGGAAAGCCTTACGTTGATGCTGGCCCGTGCCGACAGTGAGACGAGCCTGGCGCACCTGCGCATGGTGATCGTGGATGAGTGGCATGAACTGATCGGCAATAAACGCGGCGTACAACTGCAACTGGCGTTGGCGCGTTTGCGGCGCTGGCATCCGGAACTCGTGGTGTGGGGGATTTCGGCAACGCTGGGTAATCAGGCCCACGCATTGGAGGTCCTGGTCCCACAAGGCGGCGGCATCAATGTGCAGGGGCAAACGGCGAAAGAGCTGAAGGTCGACACCCTCTTGCCGCCCATCGCTGAGCGTTTCCCCTGGGCCGGGCATATCGGTTTGAAAATGTTGCCGCAGGTCGTGGCCGAAGTGGATACCAGCAGCAGTTGCCTGGTGTTTACCAATACGCGGGCGCAGTCGGAGATTTGGTACCAGGCGTTGCTGGAAGCGCGTCCGGATTGGGCCGGCGTGATTGCCCTGCACCACGGCTCGCTGTCCCGGGAGACGCGTGACTGGGTGGAACGGGCCTTGAAGGACGGCCAGCTCAAAGCGGTGGTGTGTACTTCCAGCCTGGACCTGGGCGTGGATTTCCTGCCGGTGGAGCGGGTGCTGCAGATCGGCTCGGCCAAAGGCGTTGCGCGCTTGATGCAGCGCGCCGGGCGCTCGGGGCATGCGCCGGGACGGCCGTCACGGGTGACGCTGGTGCCAACCCACAGCCTCGAACTGGTGGAAGCCGCCGCCGCCCAGGATGCGATTGCCCAGCGGCGCATCGAAGCCCGAGAATCGCCTTACAAACCTTTGGATGTGCTCGTACAACACTTGGTGAGCATGGCCCTGGGCGGTGGTTTTACCCCCCAGGCGCTGCTGGCGGAGGTGCGCGGTGCCTGGGCGTATCGCGACCTCACAGACGCTGATTGGGCCTGGGCGCTGGGGTTTGTGCGCCATGGTGGCCTGTCACTGACTGCCTACCCGGATTATCGCCGTGTAGAGCCCGACGAACAGGGTATCTGGCGTGTCCCGGATGCCCGCCTGGCGCGCCGTCACCGCATGAGCGTGGGCACTATCGTCAGCGACGCGAGTATTCAGCTGAAATTCTGGAGCAAGGGCGGTGGCGGCAAGAACCTGGGCAGTGTCGAGGAAGGCTTTATCGCCCGGCTCAAACCCGGTGATGGTTTTCTGTTTGCCGGGCGTTTGCTGGAGCTGGTGCGGGTGGAAAACATGACCGCCTATGTGCGACGCAGCACCGCGAAAAAAGCTGCCGTGCCGCGCTGGAATGGCGGGCGCATGCCGCTCTCCAATGAGTTGGCCCAAGCGGTGGTTGAGCGTTTTGATGCCGCCGCGCACGGGCGTTATGACGGCCCGGAGATGCGGGCGGTGCAACCGTTACTGCAAACCCAGTTGCGCTGGTCGGGCCTGCCAACGCGCGAGCATTTACTGGCCGAAGCCCTGAAATCGCGGGAGGGCTGGCACCTGTTTCTCTACCCGTTTGCGGGGCGCCAGGTGCATCTGGGGGTGGCGAGTTTGTTGGCGTGGCGGGTCAGCCAACTGCAGCCGGTGACCTTTTCGATTGCCGTGAATGATTACGGGCTGGAACTGTTGAGTGCCACGCCGGTGGATTGGCCTCGTTTACTGAACGAGGCGCTGCTGAGTCCGGCGAACTTGTTGTTGGATGTAGCGGCCAGCCTAAACGCGGGTGAACTGGCCCTGCGCCGCTTTCGCGAAATCGCACGCATCGCCGGGCTGGTGTTTGCTGGCTACCCCGGCGCGCCGAAAAGCACCCGTCAGGTGCAGGCGTCCAGCGGCTTGTTCTATGAAGTGTTCAAGCAATATGACCCGCAGAATCTGCTGCTGGCCCAGGCCGGGGAAGAAGTCCTGCGGGACGAGTTGGATATTCGTCGCCTGGAAGACACTCTGCGCCATCTGGTGGCGCTGAAGCTGGACCTGCATGTGATCGAACGGCCGACACCGTTGGCCTTCCCACTGCTGGTTGAGCGGATGCGCGAAAGCATGAGTTCGGAAAAGCTGTCGGAGCGCATTGCGCGGATGGTCAGGGACCTGGAAAAAGTCGCGGATAACGGGGAGCGCTAAGGGTGTACTCAGTGATGCTTGAGGGTGAGGACGTGTGGTTGTTGGCTGAGAAGGCGCTGTACTGGCCTGCTCGCCAGTGCCTGCTGATTGCCGATGCGCATTTTGGCAAAGCGTCGGCCTATCGCAGCCTGGGGCAGCCGGTGCCACAGGGCACGACCTCGGAAAACCTTCAACGCCTGGACCGGCTGTTGTCGGCCTTGCCGTGCGCGCAGGTGATCTTTCTCGGGGACTTCCTGCACGGCCCCGGCTCTCACGCCAGCGGCACCCTGAGCGCCTTGAGAGCCTGGCGAGCGTGCAATCGCGACCTGAGCCTGACCTTGATTCGTGGCAATCACGATAAACGCGCAGGCGACCCGCCTGCCGACTTGAGGATTGAGGTGGTTCCCGAGCCGCTGCTGATGGGGCCGTTTGCGTTGCAGCATGAGCCGGACGCCCACGCCAGCCACCATGTACTGGCGGGGCATGTGCATCCGATGTATCGGTTGCGTGGCAAAGGCCGCCAGAGTCTACGGCTGCCGTGCTTTCAGATCGGCTCGCGTATCAGCTTGCTGCCGGCGTTTGGCGCCTTTACAGGTGGCTTTGCAGTGGAACAGAGCATGGATCAACAGATCTTTGTGATCGGCGATGAGGACGTCTGGCCGGTGCGCTGACGTGCCGGCCATGTCCCTTGCCCTGACGAATCAGGCGACAGGCGCGGGTGGCGGCTCATCCGGAAGCGTCGGCTCACCGGGCTCGGTGGGCTGCTGGGGCCAATCTTCGTCTGGTTGACCAGGGATGCCGCCCGCATACGCAGGGTCGGCCATCAGGGACCAGGCCAAAACACCAATCTGGTTGGGTTCAAGCCGGGCGAGTTCAGCGCTGATACGCGGGTCAATCTTCATAAAGGACTCCTCAAGCGTGGCTCGGTGCGTTTTGCACGCACCGAGGCAGTACACCCAATAGAGTCAATTCCCGCGGACTAATTCCCTTTACGTGTAAGACCTTTCGATCAAGCTCGTGGGAGAGTAACGCCACGCTGGCCCTGATACTTGCCGGCGCGGTCTTTATAGGACACTTCACAGGCTTCGTCGGACTGCAGGAACAGCATCTGCGCCACGCCTTCGTTGGCGTAGATCTTGGCTGGCAACGTGGTGGTATTGGAAAACTCCAGGGTCACATGGCCTTCCCACTCTGGCTCAAGCGGCGTCACGTTAACGATGATGCCGCAGCGCGCGTAGGTGCTTTTACCCAGGCAGATGGTCAGCACGTCACGGGGAATACGGAAGAACTCCACGGTGCGCGCCAGGGCAAAGGAGTTTGGCGGAATGATGCACACGTCGCTCTTGACGTCGACGAAGCTCTTTTCGTCGAAGTTTTTTGGATCGACGATGGCCGAGTTGATGTTGGTGAACACCTTGAATTCATCGGCGCAGCGTACGTCGTAGCCGTAGCTGGATACACCGTAGGAAATCACGGGAGCCGCGCCTTCGCCACGGATCTGGCGTTCAACGAAGGGTTCGATCATGCCGTGCTCTTGCGCCATGCGGCGAATCCACTTGTCCGATTTGATGCTCATGGCGGGTGTCCTGAATAGCGAGGTGGAAAAATTCTGTTGGGCATCTTACCGGGGCCAGCCGTGGGGTTCAAAGGGCGTGGGTTTTTTCTTGATGAATGCACGGCCTGCTATAGGGCACAGCCCGTCGGGCCGGGGCCCGCGCTGCAGCGATTGATGACTGTAAATACCACCGCCAGTCACGAAAATAGAGAAACCTTCGGAAATACCATTGGCACGTTCCTGAAAAAGGGTTAAGGTGGCGCCACTGTGCTGCTTGTGTCACTGAGAATCTCTACACGATATGTTGAATTTCGATCCAACCATCTCCAAGAATTTTTCCTGCTCTTTGCACTCAGTCTCGGCCAGGGCTTTTCCTGAGTCGCAGTTAACTTTGTCCAAGGAGATACACCATGTCTAATCGCCAAACTGGTACCGTTAAGTGGTTCAACGATGAAAAAGGCTTCGGCTTCATCACTCCACAATCCGGTGACGACCTGTTCGTTCACTTCAAAGCTATCCAATCCGACGGCTTCAAAAGCCTGAAAGAAGGCCAACAGGTTTCTTTCATCGCTACCCGCGGTCAGAAAGGCATGCAAGCTGAAGAAGTTCAAGTTATCTAACTTGTACTGACTTAGTCGAAAAAACCCCGCCCTTAAAAGCGGGGTTTTTTTATGCCTGGAATTTGGCTCTACGCCAATAGAATTCCGGGCACAAAAAAATGTGGGAGTGAGCTTTATGTGGGAGCTGGCTTGCCTGCGATAGCATCTACTCGGTGTAACTGATGAACCGAGGTGATGCTATCGCAGGCAAGCCAGCTCCCACACAAGCCTACTCCCACATTTCGTATAGCGTCTTTACTGGAACAGCGACTCACTCGACAAGCCATTCTTCTCGAGGATCTCACGCAAGCGCTTGAGGCCCTCTACCTGGATCTGCCGCACCCGCTCACGGGTCAGGCCAATTTCCAGGCCTACATCCTCCAGGGTGCTGCTCTCATGGCCACGCAGGCCGAAGCGGCGAATCACCACTTCACGCTGCTTATCCGTGAGTTCAGACAGCCACTGGTCAATGCTTTGGGAAAGATCATCGTCCTGCAACAGCTCGCAAGGATCCGTCGGGCGATCATCCGTCAGGGTGTCCAGCAGGGTTTTATCCGAATCCGGACCCAGCGAGACGTCGACCGAAGACACACGCTCATTCAAGCCAAGCATGCGCTTGACCTCCCCCACCGGTTTTTCCAGCAGGTTGGCGATTTCTTCAGGCGAAGGTTCATGATCGAGTTTTTGTGTGAGCTCACGCGCCGCCCGCAGGTAGACGTTGAGCTCTTTGACCACATGGATCGGCAACCGAATCGTACGGGTCTGATTCATGATCGCCCGTTCGATGGTCTGGCGGATCCACCAGGTGGCATAAGTTGAAAAGCGGAAGCCCCGCTCAGGGTCGAACTTCTCCACCGCCCGGATCAAGCCCAGGTTGCCCTCTTCGATCAGGTCCAACAGGGACAGACCACGATTGACGTAACGCCGGGCGATTTTCACCACCAGCCGCAGGTTACTTTCAATCATGCGCTTGCGCCCAGCCGGATCACCCTTTTGCGACAAGCGCGCAAAATGGACTTCTTCTTCGGGAGTCAGCAGAGGGGAAAAGCCGATCTCATTGAGGTACAACTGCGTTGCGTCGAGCGCCCGCGTGTAGTCAATGTACTTGTGTTGCTTTAACGCGGTGGCGTTCTTGGATTTGGTGCGAACTGAAGGTGTAGCAGACCCTTCATCATTCGACATCGATTCCTTATCGGTGAGTATCTCCATTTCAAGGAGAACCTCATCGTCGATGTCAAACTCCGGCGCTTCTTTACTGAGAGCCATTGTTATAGTCCTTTGGTGAGTTCGACCTCAAGCTCGAGCGACGCCTATATCCTTGGCAACGCTGGAGCCTGTTCCTTCTACGCGAGGGAACAGGCTGTGCAACACATCAACGACGGGGTAGGAATTGCAGCGGATCTACAGGTTTCCCTTGGCGGCGAATCTCAAAGTGCAGTTTCACCCGGTCTGTACCAGTTGACCCCATTTCGGCAATTGTCTGTCCGACTTTGACCTGCTGCCCCTCCCGAACCAACAGCCTACGGTTGTGACCGTAAGCACTGACGTAGGTATCGCTGTGTTTGATGATGACCAGTTCGCCGTAGCCCCGTAAACCACTCCCGGCGTAAACCACTGTCCCATCAGACGCAGCTAAAACAGGCTGTCCCAAATCCCCGGCGATATCAATGCCTTTATTCAAACTACCGTTTGAAGAGAATTTTCCAATCAATACACCGTTTGAAGGCCATCCCCAACCGGTCGGAGCAGGCCCCGCAGGCGGCAACGGCGCGGGTGCCGGCTTGCTCGCAACCGTAGACGTGGCGGCGCCTGCAGGCCGTGTGATGATGGTCGTCCTGCTCGAAGACGACGGCGAAGATCCGGAATTTGTCACAACTGCCGTAGGCGTTGAACCCGTGCGCCCATCGAAGCGGATGGTTTGCCCCGGATGTATCGTATAGGGCACAGGAATATTGTTACGCGCTGCGAGCGCCTTGTAATCCCACCCATAACGGAAGGCGATCGAGAACATCGTGTCCCCCTTTCGCACCACATATTGCCCGGTGGTGACCGTCGGCTTTTGCGGCACGGCACTGTTTCGGTCGACAACCCGAGCGCTGCTGGATGGGGAGCTTGAGCAACCCGCCAACAAGGAACTCAAGACAAGGCCAAGCACCAGTCGCTGAAAGCTTGTTTTACTCATACGCTGCGCAAGACCTGTGAGACTCACCCGCCGCTCCCTTTGTGGTGGCTGAACATGAACGCCTGTATCAGGCTTGAAATATGACGCAAGTATAACTGGGCATTGGCTTTTTACCGGCACACGACTGAAACGAAAAATTCATCATGTTTAATCACGGCTTCCAATCATGTTGACTCTATAAGCCCCGCTGTAAGACACATCCCCACCCACAGAATTCACTGTTTGCGAATAAATGATCAGGCCAGCGGGCCATTGAGTAACGGTACGAAGCGCACAGCGCCCAGCACATGCCGGGAAAAACCTTCTTCCTCTCGGATAATGAGCATCAATTGTTGCACTTCGCCGGAGCCCACCGGGATGACCAACCGCCCGCCAGGCGCCAGTTGATCGAGCAACGCTTGCGGTACGTCAGTCGCGACGGCCGTGACGATAATGCCGTTATAAGGCGCCAGCGCAGGCCAACCTTCCCAACCATCGCCCCAACGGAACACCACGTTGCGCAGGTTGAGCTCCACCAGGCGCTCCTTGGCGCGATCCTGCAGGACCTTGATGCGCTCCACCGAGAACACCCGTTCCACCAGTTGCGACAGCACCGCAGTCTGGTAACCCGAACCGGTGCCGATCTCCAGCACCTTGTCCAACGGCCCAGCCGCCAGCAGCAGTTCACTCATGCGCGCGACCATATAAGGCTGCGAGATGGTCTGGTTGTGGCCAATCGGCAACGCGGTGTCTTCATAGGCGCGATGGGCCAGGGCCTCATCGACAAACAGGTGCCGCGGCGTGCGCCGGATGACTTCCAGCACCTGGGCGTTGGACAGGCCTTCTTCGTACAGGCGCTGGATCAAACGCTCGCGGGTACGCTGGGAGGTCATCCCGATGCCACGACGCAACAGGTCGTCTTGTTCACGCGCCATCAACGCAGCCCCTCGAGCCAGCCATCCAGACTACTGAAGGCATCACTGAAGGTGCGATCAAGCTGCAACGGGGTAATCGAAACATAACCTTGCATCACCGCATGAAAGTCCGTGCCCGGCCCACCGTCCTCGGCGTCACCCGCTGCGGCGATCCAATAGCCTTCCTTGCCACGCGGATCGACCACTTTCAACGGCGCCGCCGCCCGGGCGCGATGGCCCAGGCGCGTCAGCTGGATGCCGCGAATATGATCGAGGGGCAAATTGGGAATATTGACGTTGAGCACCGTACGCGGCGGCAAGTCCAGCGAACCGTGGGCTTCCACCAGCTTGCGCGCGAAGTACGCCGCCGTCGCCAGGTTATCCAATTGCCGCGAGGCAAACGAAAAGGCGAACGAGGTGCGGCCCAGGAATCGCCCCTCAAGGGCTGCCGCCACGGTACCGGAATACAACACGTCATCGCCCAGGTTGGCGCCGAGGTTGATGCCCGATACCACCAGGTCCGGCTCCTGCTCCAACAAACTGTTGATTGCCAGGTGCACGCAATCGGTGGGAGTGCCGTTCACACTGATAAAGCCATTAGCCAGAACGTGCGGGTGCAACGGACGGTCGAGCGTCAGCGAACTGCTGGCGCCGCTCTTGTCCTGGTCCGGGGCAACCACCACGCACTCGGCGTAATCTTCCAGCGCTGCATAAAGCGCGGCAAGACCGGGTGCGGTGGCACCGTCATCGTTTGATATCAGAATACGCATGGGTTGTCCGTCGGCCCCACCGACACCAGATCAACAAGCTCGCGCACCAACACAGTGGCGAAGCATCCGGCCGGCAGGACGAATTCCAATTGCAGAATGTCAGGACCGGGATAATGCCACGTCAACCCGCCAATGGGCAGTCGAAGAATGCGACGTTCCTGGCTCATACCGGCATTCACCAGCCAATCGCGCAGGTCGGCTTCGCTGGCGGCGACCGCCTGTTCCAGCGCATGGGTTGCACCGGTCGCCGGCGAATCACCCTCGCCCCACTGCGGCCCGGTCGGGTGCAGGTCCAGAATCGCCAGGCGTGGGTCGCTGCATTCAACCTCTCCCGCCGGGAAAAAACTGCGGCTGTCGGTAAACGCCAACAGGTCGCCCACCTGGGCACGCTGCCAGGAGCCGTCGGCGACACGCGCGGCCAACACTTTGTTGAACAGAAAGCTACGCGCGGTGGACAGCAGCCGTGAACGCACATTGCGCTGTTCAGGCAAGGCCTTGCGCGCCGCCCATGCACGGGCGTCCACCACGTTGCCACCGTTGTGGCCAAAGCGCTGGGTGCCGAAATAATTAGGAATGCCGTGCTGGGCAATCAGCTGCAAACGCGCGTCGATAGCGGCGGTGTCCCCGACCAACTGGGTGAGGCGCAGGGTAAAGCCGTTGGCCGCATGCGCACCGCGTTGCAGCTTGCGCTTGTGGCGGGCGCTTTTAAGGATCTTGAGGGTGTCGTTTTCCGCACCGCTCATGTCCGGGTCGGCCTTGCCTGGCAGTTGCACGCTGAACCACTGGCGGGTCAACGCCTGGCGGTCCTTGAGCCCGGCATAGCTGACGGTGCGCAACGGCACGCCAGCGGCCTTGGCGATTCGCCGTGCAGCTTCTTCGGTATTCAGGCCACGCTTTTCAACCCACAGCCACAGGTGCTCACCGTCGCCGATCAGCGGGATATCGAGCACTTCGTCGACCTGGAAATCTTCCGCCGTAGCCTTCAGGACCGCGCTGCCCAGCGCCTCGCCATAGGCCCGCGGGCCCAACAGTTCCAGGTCGTTCATGCGCGCAGCAACAAGGCGACGGAGTGCACCGCGATGCCCTCTTCACGACCGGTAAACCCGAGCTTTTCGGTGGTGGTGGCTTTCACGTTCACTTGATCCAATTCAATTTGCAGGTCCGCGGCAATCAGTGCGCGCATCGACTCAATGTGGGGCGCCATTTTCGGCGCCTGGGCCACGATGGTGTTATCGACGTTGCCGACTTTCCAACCCTTGGCGTGGATCAGGCCGACCACATGGCGCAGCAACACACGGCTGTCCGCGCCCTTGAAGGAAGGGTCGGTGTCCGGAAAGTGCTTGCCGATATCACCCAACGCGGCCGCGCCGAGCAAAGCATCGCTCAAGGCATGCAGCACAACGTCGCCGTCGGAATGAGCCAGCAACCCATGGTGGTGTGCAATGCGCACGCCGCCCAGGGTGATGAAATCGCCTTCAGCGAAACGGTGCACATCGTAGCCGTGGCCAATACGCATAAAAAAACGCCCCGATTTAATTCAGGGCGTGATTCTACCTACTTTTGCCTCACATTAACCGAGCAAAGCACGACCATGGTGTCGCAAATGGTCTTCGATGAAGCTGGCGATAAAGAAGTAGCTGTGGTCATAACCCGGCTGCAGGCGCAGTTCGAGTGGATGGTTGGCCGCCTTGGCCGCCTGTTGCAAAGCTTCAGGCTTGAGTTGCACCGCCAGGAAATCATCGCGATCACCCTGGTCGACCAACAGTGGCAGCTTTTCCGAGGCTTCGCTGATCAGTACGCAGGCATCCCACTCGCGCCATTTCGAGCGTTCTTCGCCCAAATAACGGGAAAAGGCTTTCTGGCCCCATGGGCAGTCCATCGGGTTGTTGATCGGCGAAAATGCCGACACCGATTGGTAACGTCCAGGGTTGCGCAGGGCACACACCAACGCACCATGGCCGCCCATTGAATGGCCGCTGATGCCGCGCTTATCCGACGCAGGGAAATGCGCTTCAACCAACGCCGGCAATTCCTGCACCACGTAGTCATGCATCCGATAGTGCTTGGCCCAAGGTTCCTGGGTGGCATTCAGGTAGAAACCCGCACCCAGGCCGAAATCCCACGCGTTATCCGGGTCGCCCGGTACACCTGGCCCGCGGGGGCTGGTGTCCGGCGCGACGATGATCAACCCCAGTTCGGCGGCCATCCGATGGGCGCCGGCCTTCTGCATGAAGTTCTCGTCGGTGCAGGTCAACCCGGACAGCCAATACAGCACCGGTAACGTGCCACCCTGCTCCGCTTGCGGCGGCAGGTAGACGGCAAACGTCATATCGCAACCGAGCACGTGGGAGCTGTGTTTGTAGCGTTTATGCCAGCCGCCAAAACTCTTCTGGCAGGAGATATTTTCCAGGGTCATGGGAATGCTCCCAGCGGCAAGCGGCAAGCTATAAGCTGCAAGTGGGCGTACGCCTTCTTGCAGCGTGAAGCTTGCAACTTGCAGCTGCATCAAAAGTGGATGACGGTACGAATGCTCTTGCCTTCATGCATCAGATCAAACGCTTTGTTGATGTCTTCCAGGCCCATGGTGTGGGTGATGAACGTGTCCAGCGGGATCTCGCCGGTCTGGGCCATTTCCACGTAGCTTGGCAACTCAGTACGACCGCGCACGCCGCCGAACGCCGAACCGCGCCAGACGCGACCGGTCACCAGTTGGAATGGGCGAGTGGCGATTTCCTGGCCGGCACCCGCAACGCCGATGATCACCGACTCGCCCCAACCCTTGTGGCAGCACTCCAGAGCGGCACGCATCAGTTGCACATTGCCGATGCACTCGAAGGAAAAGTCCACGCCGCCGTCGGTCAAGTCGACAATCACGTCCTGAATTGGGCGGTCGTAGTCTTTCGGGTTGATGCAATCGGTGGCGCCGAGTTGCTTGGCGATTTCGAACTTGGCCGGGTTGATGTCGATGGCGATGATGCGACCCGCCTTGGCTTTGACCGCACCGATGACCGCCGACAGGCCGATGCCGCCCAGACCGAAGATCGCCACGGTGTCACCTGGCTTGACCTTGGCCGTGTTGATCACCGCACCGATGCCGGTGGTGACGCCGCAGCCCAGCAGGCAGACTTTTTCCAGCGGCGCTTCTTTAGGGATTTTGGCGACGGAAATTTCCGGCAGCACGGTGTACTCGGAGAACGTCGAGGTACCCATGTAGTGGAAAATCGGCTGACCCTTGTAGGAGAAGCGCGTGGTGCCATCGGGCATCAGGCCTTTGCCTTGGGTGGAGCGGATGGCCTGGCACAAGTTGGTCTTGCCCGACAGGCAGAATTTGCACTTCCCGCACTCCGGGGTGTAAAGCGGGATCACGTGGTCGCCGACAGCGACCGAGGTCACGCCCTCGCCGATCGCTTCAACCACCGCACCGCCTTCATGGCCAAGGATCGACGGGAAGATGCCTTCCGGGTCGGCGCCCGACAAGGTGTAGGCATCGGTATGGCACACGCCGGACGCGACCACCCGCAGCAGCACCTCGCCAGCCTTGGGCATGGCGACATCCACTTCAACGATCTCAAGGGGCTTTTTCGCTTCGAAGGCTACGGCAGCGCGGGACTTGATCATCCGGGTTTCTCCAGGGAGTTAAAAACTGAGGCAGTGAGTGTAAAACATGGCTGAGTGATTAATAATCCAGGCAAAAGCAAAACTTTATTGCTGTACAGGGATAATCAACATGTTGGAAAACCGCTGGGAAGGCATCGATGAGTTCGTCGCCGTGGCCGAATGCAGCCAATTCACAGCGGCGGCCGAGCGGCTGGGGGTTTCGTCGTCGCACATCAGCCGGCAAGTGGCGCGCCTGGAAGAACGGCTGCAAACGCGGTTGCTGTATCGAAGCACGCGCAAGGTGACCTTGACTGAAGCCGGCCAGACCTTCCTGCAGCACTGCCAGCGCTTGCAGGACGGTCGCGAAGAAGCCTTGCGCGCCGTGGGCGACCTCACCAGCGAACCCAAGGGCATGTTGCGCATGACCTGTGCGGTGGCGTACGGCGAGCGCTTTATCGTGCCGTTGGTCACTCGATTCATGGGGCTCTATCCGCAATTGCGCGTGGACATCGAGCTGAGCAATCGCCAGTTGGATTTGGTGCATGAAGGCCTGGACCTGGCGATCCGGCTGGGTCGCCTGCAAGACTCGCGCATGGTAGCCAGTCGCCTGGCCCCTCGACGTATGTACCTGTGCGCGTCGCCGTCCTACCTGGCTCGGTATGGTCGGCCACATAGTTTGTCGGAATTAAGTCGGCATAACTGCCTGATTGGTAGCTCGGACATTTGGCAACTGGCGCAGGACGGGCGCGAATTTTCCCAGCGGGTGCAAGGCAACTGGCGCTGCAACAGTGGGCAAGCGGTACTGGATGCCGCATTGCAAGGCGTAGGGTTATGCCAGTTGCCGGACTATTACGTGCTGGAGCATCTGCACAGTGGTGCGCTGGTGTCGATACTGGAAGCGAATCAGCCGCCGAACACGGCGGTGTGGGCGTTGTATCCGCAGCAACGGCATTTGTCGCCGAAGGTCAGGAAGCTGGTGGATTTTTTGAAGGAGGGGTTGGCTGAACGGCCGGAGTACAGCGCGTAATTTAGGGCGACTGTTCGGGCCTCATCGCGGGCAAGCCCGACTCCCACAGGGAATTGCATTTCAACTGTGGGAGCTGGCTTGCCTGCGATGAAGTCGACGCGGTGTCACTGACTATCTGCGGTTTGCCCACCGCAACCTGAGCCACTCCAGGTCTTCGGGACGAGTGACCTTGATGTTGTCCGCGCGCCCTTCGATCAGGCGTGGTGCCTGGCCCGACCATTCCATGGCCGAGGCTTCGTCGGTGATCACTGCATCTGCGACCAGGCTGTCGGCCAAGGCACGGTGCAAGGCGCCCAGGCGGAACATCTGCGGCGTGTACGCCTGCCAGATCAGGCTGCGATCCACGGTTTCCACCACGCGGCCGTGCTTGTCGACACGCTTGAGGGTGTCGCGCGCCGGTACGGCGAGCAAGCCGCCGACCGGATCATCCGCGAGTTCCGCCAACAGCTTGTCGAGGTCATCACGGCTCAGGTTAGGGCGCGCGGCATCGTGCACCAGCACCCAGTCGTCATCGCTGGCGCCGAGTGCATTGAGTTGCAACAACGCATTGAGTACTGAACCCGAGCGCTCGTCGCCGCCGTCCGCGCGCACAATGCGAGAGTCGTTGGCACTCGACAGGCTTGGCCAATAGGGGTCATCTACCGCAAGACTGATCACCAGCCCCTTGAGACCAGGATGATCGAGAAAACAGCCGAGGCTGTGTTCGAGAATAGTGCGCCCGCCCAGTTGCAAGTACTGCTTGGGACGGTCCGCGGCCATACGGGCACCGACGCCCGCGGCAGGAATCACGGCCCAGAAGGCCGGTAAAGACTGATTCATTGGGCCAACTGGTAGAGGGTTTCGCCCTCCTTGACCATGCCCAATTCATGACGAGCCCGCTCTTCAACGGTCTCCGTACCTTTTTTCAGCTCAAGCACTTCGGCATCGAGGACGCGATTGCGCTCCAGCAGGATTTCGTTTTCGGCGTGCTGATCGGCAATTTGCTGGGTCAGCTCTTTCACCTGCGCAAAGCTGCCATTACCGACCCATAGGCGGTACTGCAGGCCAGCCAGCAATAAGAGCAAGACGAGGAACAACCAATTGGGACTGCGCATCGAAATCCGGGTATCCAGTAAAAAAAGACAGCCATGCAAAACTTTTGAAGCAACTGATAGCACGAAGCCTGGATGAACCAGGCTTGTGCTTGATAGCCATCAGATTAGCGTCGAAATTCACTCTATCGAGATTTTTCCGACGCAACCCGTCGACTTTTTACCATTTAACACTCAGCCGCGAAACTCGCTGCGACCGTTGTACTTGGCTTTACCTGCCAGTTGCTCTTCGATACGCAGCAATTGGTTGTACTTGGAAACGCGGTCGGAACGGCACAGGGAACCGGTCTTGATCTGGCCGGCCGAGGTGCCCACTGCCAGGTCGGCAATGGTCGAATCTTCGGTTTCGCCGGAGCGGTGCGAGATCACGGCGGTGTAGCCCGCGGCCTTGGCCATCTGGATGGCTTCCAGGGTTTCGGTCAGGGTGCCGATCTGGTTGAACTTGATCAGGATCGAGTTGGCGATCTTCTTGTCGATGCCTTCTTTCAGGATCTTGGTGTTGGTCACGAACAGGTCGTCGCCGACCAGTTGGATTTTCTCGCCGATCTTGTCAGTGAGGACTTTCCAGCCCGCCCAGTCAGACTCGTCCAGGCCATCTTCGATCGAGATGATCGGGTAGCGCTCGGTCAGGCCTTTGAGGTAGTCAGCAAACCCTTCGGAGGTGAACACATGGCCTTCGCCGGCCAGGTTGTATTTACCGTCCTCGTAGAACTCGCTCGCAGCGCAGTCCAGGGCCAGGGTCACGTCGGTGCCCAGCTTGTAGCCAGCGTTGGCCACGGCTTCGGAGATCACTTTCAGTGCATCTTCGTTGGACGCCAGGTTCGGTGCGAAACCCCCTTCGTCACCCACGGCGGTGCTCAGGCCACGGGCCTTCAACACAGCTTTGAGGTGATGGAAAATCTCGGTGCCCATGCGCAAGCCTTCGGAGAAGGTCTTGGCGCCAACCGGCTGCACCATGAATTCCTGGATGTCGACGTTGTTATCAGCGTGCTCGCCACCGTTGATGATGTTCATCATCGGCACCGGCATCGAGTACACACCCGGAGTGCCGTTCAAGTTGGCGATGTGGGCGTACAGCGGCAGGTCCTGATCCTGTGCGGCGGCCTTGGCAGCGGCCAGGGACACGGCGAGGATGGCGTTGGCGCCCAGGCTGCCTTTGTTTTCGGTGCCGTCGAGCTTGATCATCGCGTGGTCCAGGGCTTTCTGGTCCAGCGGGTCCTTGCCCAGCAACAGGTCACGGATCGGGCCGTTGATGTTGGCTACAGCCTTGAGTACACCTTTGCCCAGGTAACGGCTCTTGTCGCCATCACGCAGTTCCAGCGCTTCGCGCGAACCGGTAGAAGCACCGGACGGCGCGCAGGCGCTGCCGATGATGCCGTTATCGAGAAGCACGTCGGCTTCGACGGTGGGGTTGCCACGGGAGTCGAGAACTTCACGACCTTTGATGTCGACGATTTTTGCCATTGTTGTAAACACTCCAAAGTTGACGAAAACGACGCAGCTGAAGGAAATCTTTTGACCGACCGCAAGGGTGGAACAACGGGGCAGGCTTGCAGGCGACAAGGCTCAGGCCCGCAGGCCTGAGCGTAAAGCGAGGGAAAGTCTACCGGAGAAATGGCGCTTACGCGGTCTCTACCGTCGGAAAACTCTTGACCAGTTCGTCCAACTGCTTGAGCTGGGCCAGGAATGGCTCCAACTTGTCCAGGCGCAGGGCGCAGGGACCGTCGCATTTGGCGTTGTCCGGGTCCGGGTGGGCTTCCAGGAACAGGCCCGCCAAAGACTGGCTGATGCCGGCCTTGGCCAGGTCCAGTACCTGGGCACGCCGCCCGCCAGCGGAATCGGCACGACCACCGGGCATTTGCAGCGCGTGGGTCACGTCGAAGAACACCGGGTATTCGAACTGTTTCATGATGCCGAAACCGAGCATATCCACCACGAGGTTGTTGTAGCCGAAGCTCGAACCACGCTCGCAGAGGATCAACTGGTCGTTACCCGCTTCCACGCACTTGCTCAGGATATGTTTCATTTCCTGAGGCGCGAGGAACTGGGCTTTCTTGATATTGATCACAGCGCCGGTCTTGGCCATGGCGACCACAAGGTCGGTCTGGCGCGACAGGAAGGCCGGCAGCTGGATGATGTCGCACACCTCGGCGACCACGGCAGCCTGTTCAGGCTCGTGGACGTCGGTGATGATCGGCACGCCGAAGGCTTGCTTGATGTCCTGGAAGATCCGCATGCCTTCTTCAAGGCCTGGGCCGCGATAGGAGGTCACGGACGAACGGTTGGCCTTGTCGAAGCTGGCCTTGAACACGTAAGGGATACCGAGTTTCTCGGTCACCTTGACGTACTCTTCACAGACCTGCATCGCCATGTCGCGGCTTTCCAGCACGTTCATGCCGCCGAACAGCACCATGGGCTTGTCGTTGGCAATCTCGATGTCGCCTACGCGAATGATCTTCTGGGCCATCAGGTTTACGCCTTCTTCTGATGTTGCGTCAGTGCTGCTTTAACGAAACCGGTGAACAACGGGTGACCGTCGCGCGGGGTCGAGGTGAACTCAGGGTGGAACTGGCACGCCACGAACCACGGATGATCCGGCGCCTCGACCACTTCCACCAGCTTGCCATCACCGGAGCGACCAGAGACTTTCAGGCCGGCTTCTTTGATCTGCGGCAGCAGGTTGTTGTTCACTTCGTAGCGGTGACGGTGACGCTCGACGATCACATCCTTGCCGTAGCAATCGTGAACCAGCGAGCCCGGCTCCAGCAGGCAGTCTTGCGCGCCAAGGCGCATGGTGCCGCCCAGGTCGGAGCTTTCAGTACGGGTCTCAACAGCGCCGGTGGCATCTTCCCACTCGGTGATCAGGCCTACGACCGGGTGGCCGCTGGCGTGATCGAACTCGGTGGAGTTGGCGTCTTTCCAGCCCAGCACGTTGCGGGCGAACTCGATAACGGCCACTTGCATGCCCAGGCAGATACCCAGGTACGGCACCTTGTTTTCACGCGCGTACTGCACAGCGGTGATCTTGCCTTCCACGCCACGCAGGCCGAAACCGCCGGGAACGAGGATAGCGTCAACGCCTTCGAGCAGGGCGGTGCCCTGGTTCTCGATGTCTTCGGAATCGATGTAGCGCAGGTTGACCTTGGTACGGTTGCTGATACCGGCGTGGCTCATCGCTTCGATCAGCGACTTGTACGCATCCAGCAGCTCCATGTACTTGCCGACCATGGCGATGGTGACTTCGTGCTCAGGGTTGAGCTTGGCATCAACCACAGCTTCCCACTCGGACAGGTCCGCGCCGTTGCACTGCAGGCCGAAACGCTCGACCACAAAATCATCCAGGCCTTGCGAATGCAGGATGCCCGGGATCTTGTAGATAGTGTCGGCGTCTTCCAGGGCAATCACCGCACGCTCTTCAACGTTGGTGAACTGCGCGATCTTGCGACGCGAGGAAATATCGATCGGGTGATCGGAGCGGCACACCAGCACGTCCGGCTGCAGGCCGATGGAACGCAGTTCCTTGACCGAGTGCTGGGTTGGCTTGGTTTTGGTTTCACCGGCGGTAGCGATGTACGGCACCAGCGTCAGGTGCATCAGCATCGCGCGCTTGGCGCCGACTTCGAAACGCAACTGGCGGATGGCTTCGAGGAACGGCTGGGATTCGATGTCACCTACGGTGCCACCGATCTCGACCATCGCCACGTCGGCATCGCCTGCACCCTTGATGATGCGGCGCTTGATTTCGTCGGTGATGTGCGGGATCACCTGGATGGTTGCACCCAGGTAGTCACCACGGCGCTCCTTGCGCAGCACGTGCTCGTAGACACGGCCGGTGGTGAAGTTGTTGTTCTGGGTCATGGTCGTGCGGATGAACCGCTCGTAGTGGCCCAGGTCCAGGTCGGTCTCGGCGCCGTCGTGTGTGACGAACACTTCACCGTGCTGGAACGGGCTCATGGTGCCCGGGTCAACGTTAATGTACGGGTCCAGCTTGAGCATGGTGACCTTAAGTCCCCGCGCCTCCAGGATGGCCGCCAATGAAGCGGAGGCAATGCCTTTCCCCAATGAAGAAACAACACCGCCCGTGACGAATATGTAGCGCGTCATGAAAAACCCTAGAAGTCTGCGTTAAAGCGGTCCGAGCCGCCGGGGAAAGCGAAGGAAGGCCGAAGCCCCCGATCACCTGCATTAATCACAGTGCACCTTTCAAAAAAACCGCCGCGTTGTGACAGACCAGCAATGAAACACCGGTACGTTGATCGCTACACATTTTTTGGAATCGCCCAGCAAAGACTGCTTGGTAATCGGCAACTGCTGCGATTCAGTCGAATCCACAGAAGTTGTATCAAGAAGGGAGCGTAGTCTACCGGAAAGGCTCTATCAGCTCAAACCTTGATCGCATCTCTGTGGCATCCAATGTAATTGCCAGTCGCCAGACGATGTCACCCATAACCCCGCAAGGCTGGGGACGGCCAGCAATTGCTCACCCTGATAGAGCAGCGGCAATCTGCCACGCATGAAGCCCGGCAGCCCGCATTCGTTAAGCAAACGCTTAAGGTCACGCCGGCCTCGGCCTGGCACGTCAATGATTTCGCCGCCCTGACGATAACGGATCACCAATGGGCCTGTTGGGGCCTTGCCGGCAAATCTCAGCTGGCCATTGCCAGGTAACTCTAGAGGGTTTTGCGGCTGCGACCAGCTCACTGACGTGTCGGAAAATTCCGACCACGCGGAAGGCAGCCACCAAATGCGCTCGCCACAACGATGCAGCTGGCCGTCGGCCAGGCACCACTGCGGTTGCGCGTCGCCCTTGGCGTCGCGCAGGGAATACCAGCTGGCCCAGTGGTCGCTGTCGGGTAAACGAGTAAGAGTGTTCAGCCATTTGCGCAGGGCATTGCGCTGACGGGCATCGGAAAGCTCGCGTAACGGCGCAAGGGCCAACGACGGCAAGGACAACCAGGGAAATGACGAGGGTTGGTCGGCGGCTTGCAGGTCCATCAATGCCAATTCGTCCAGCAGGCCTTGGGCTTCGCTGAGGTGTTCGGCGGTGCGGGCCAGGCTTGCGACCGCTTGAGGCCAACGCTCCGCCAGCACCGGGACAACACGATGGCGCAGGTAATTGCGGGAAAACCGGGAATCGGCGTTGGAAGGGTCTTCGATCCACGTCAACTGGTGTTGCTGGGCGTAGGCCTCCAACTCAGCACGCGAGGCATCCAGCAAGGGTCGCACCAAATGTCCATCCGCCAACGGGCGATGCACGGGCATTGCGGCCAACCCTCGCACGCCGGCCCCGCGCAGCAGGCGAAACAATAGGGTTTCAGCCTGATCGTCGCGGTGCTGGCCGGTGAGCAACACTTCCCCCGCCCCGGCTACCTCGGTAAACGCCTGATAACGCGCATCACGCGCCGCTCGCTCAAGGCTGGCGCCCGATTGCACTTGCACGCGCATCACCCGCAAGGGCACGCCCAAGCCGTCACATACCGTTTGGCAATGGCCGGGCCAGGCGTCGGCGGCAGCTTGCAGGCCATGGTGGACATGGATGGCGTTGAGCGGTGGAAGGGTTTCGGTGTTTGCCAGGGTGGCGAGAAGGTGCAGCAGGACGGTGGAGTCGAGCCCACCGGAGAACGCGATATGCCAGGCCGTGGCGTTGCGCCACGGGGCCAGGGTTTGCAGGAGTTTGGCGGGTAGAGTTGGGGTCATCAAAAATACCGGCGCAGAACTGGAATACGGTAGCCAAGCATACACAAAGCAAATGTGGGAGCGGGCTTGTGTGGGAGCCGGGCTTGCCCGCGATGCAGGCAACTCGGGTTATTTGTTACACCGAGTTGATGCTATCGCAGGCAAGCCAGCCCCCGCACAAGCCCGCTCCCACATTAGTACTGCATTGTCTGCCAGATCAGTGTTTGATCAGAGACCGTAGCTCATCAGGCGCTCATAACGACGGGCCAGCAGCGCCTCGTTATCGAACTTCTTGAGCATCGCCAGTTGCGAGCCCAGTTCAGCGCGGATGGTCGCCGCAGCCGCAGCCGGGTCACGGTGAGCGCCGCCCAATGGCTCGGCGATGACTTTATCAACGATGCCCAAGCCTTTCAGGCGATCGGCAGTGATACCCATGGCTTCGGCAGCGTCCGGCGCTTTTTCGGCGGTTTTCCACAGGATCGAAGCGCAACCTTCCGGCGAGATCACCGCGTAGGTCGAATATTGCAGCATGTTCAACTGGTCGCAAACACCAATGGCCAGCGCACCGCCGGAACCACCTTCACCAATCACGGTGGCGATGATCGGGGTTTTCAGGCGGGCCATCACACGCAGGTTCCAGGCGATCGCTTCGCTCTGGTTGCGCTCCTCGGCGTCGATACCTGGGTAGGCACCCGGGGTGTCGATGAAGGTCAGGATCGGCATTTTGAAACGCTCGGCCATTTCCATCAGGCGGCAGGCCTTGCGGTAGCCCTCAGGGCGCGGCATGCCGAAGTTGCGGCGTACCTTCTCGCGCACTTCGCGGCCTTTCTGGTGACCAATGACCATTACCGGCTGGTCGTCCAGGCGAGCAATACCGCCCACGATGGCCGCGTCGTCGGAGAAGTGGCGGTCGCCGTGCAGCTCGTCGAACTCGGTGAAGATGTGCTGAATGTAGTCCAGGGTGTAGGGACGGCGCGGGTGGCGAGCCAGACGCGCGATCTGCCAGCTGGTCAGCTTGCCGAAGATGTCTTCGGTGAGCGTGCTGCTCTTGTCTTGCAGGCGAGCGATCTCATCGCCGATGTTCAGCGAATTGTCATTGCCGACCAGGCGCAGTTCTTCGATCTTGGCTTGCAGGTCAGCGATCGGCTGTTCGAAATCAAGAAAATTCGGGTTCATAAGCGTCCGTCTTGGGTCGACGGCCAAGGGGTGCCTGGCCAGCCGGTTGTCTATTCGCGCCCTACCTTAAGGGAGAGGCGCGTTTAGGTCGAGATTAAATGTTCAGTCGAGATCAGACGCATCTGACCGTCAACGGTATTGGAGGAAGACGTTGTCTCGCCCGAACTGGTCACGCAAAGCTTGAATCAAGCCATCAGCGGGATCAATTCGCCACGTCTCCCCAAACTGCAGCATGGCCTTGGCATCATTGCCGGTGTACTCCATGGTCACCGGGCACGCGCCGCGGTGGCGTTTAAGCAGGTCACCCAACCAGCGTAGCTGATCGCCTTTGAGGGCTTCGGTCTTGACCTTCAAACGCAGGCTTTCCGCCAAATTGGTACGCGCATCTTCCATGCTCATCACCCTTTTGATCCGCAGGCGCAGGCCACCGGAGAAGTCGTCGTTGCTGACCTCCCCTTCCACCACCACCATGGCATCGGTCTGCAGCAACGACTGGGCGGAGTGGAAGGCATCGGCAAACAGCGACGCCTCGATCCGGCCCGAGCGGTCATCAAGGGTGATAAAGCCCATCTTGTCGCCCTTCTTATTTTTCATCACCCGCAGGGCGATGATCATGCCGGCGACGGTCTGGGTGTCCCGTGCCGGTTTCAGGTCGATGATGCGCTGACGGGCGAAACGGCGGATTTCGCCTTCGTACTCGTCAATCGGGTGACCGGTGAGGTACAGGCCCAGGGTGTCTTTCTCGCCCTTGAGCCGTTCCTTGAGGGTCAGCTCCTTGGCCTTGCGGTGGTTGGCGTACACGTCCGCGTCTGCTTCGACGAACAACCCGCCAAACAGGTCGGCGTGGCCGCTGTCGTGAGTGCGGGCAGTCTGTTCGGCGGCCTTGATCGCTTCTTCCATGGCGGTCAGCAGCACCGCACGGTTGCGGTCGATGTTGGCCTGATAAGCCTTCGGCTCATCATGGAAGTACGGGCCGAGACGATCGAGTGCGCCGCTGCGGATCAAGCCATCGAGGGTGCGCTTGTTGATGCGTTTGAGGTCGACCCGCGCACAGAAATCGAACAGGTCCTTGAACGGCCCATCCTGGCGCGCCTCGGTGATTGCCTCCACCGGGCCTTCGCCCACACCTTTGATCGCGCCCAGGCCGTAGATGATGCGGCCTTCGTCGTTCACCGTGAACTTGAACTCCGAGGCGTTCACGTCCGGTGCGTCGAGGCGCAGCTTCATCGTGCGCACTTCCTCGATCAAGGTCACGACCTTGTCGGTGTTGTGCATATCCGCCGAGAGTACCGCGGCCATGAACGGCGCCGGGTAGTGGGCTTTCAGCCACGCGGTCTGGTACGAGACCAGGCCGTAGGCGGCGGAGTGGGATTTGTTGAAGCCATAACCGGCGAATTTTTCCACCAGGTCGAAAATGTTACCGGCGAGGTCGGCGTCGATATTGTTGGTGGCGCAACCTTCAATGAAACCGCCACGCTGCTTGGCCATTTCCTCGGGTTTTTTCTTACCCATGGCGCGACGCAGCATGTCCGCACCACCGAGGGTGTAACCGGCCATGACCTGGGCAATCTGCATCACCTGTTCCTGATACAGGATGATGCCGTAGGTCGGCGCCAGTACCGGCTTGAGCCCTTCGTACTGGTAGTCGGAGTGCGGATACGCCAGCTCGGCGCGGCCGTGCTTACGGTTGATGAAGTCGTCCACCATGCCCGATTGCAGTGGGCCTGGACGGAACAGCGCCACCAGTGCGATCAAGTCTTCCAGGCAGTCGGGCTTGAGCTTTTTGATCAGCTCTTTCATGCCGCGCGACTCAAGCTGGAACACCGCCGTGGTTTCGGCTTTTTGCAGCAACTGGTAGGTAGGCTTGTCGTCCAGCGGGATAAACGCGATATCCAGCGGTTCTTCGTTAACCTTCGCGCGCTCGCGGTTAATCGTCTTGAGCGCCCAGTCGATGATGGTCAGGGTCCGCAGGCCAAGGAAGTCGAACTTCACCAGGCCGGCCGCCTCCACGTCATCCTTGTCGAACTGGGTTACCAGGCCGCCGCCTTCTTCATCGCAATAGATCGGCGAAAAGTCGGTCAGCTTGGTCGGCGCGATGACCACACCACCGGCGTGTTTCCCGACGTTACGCACCACGCCTTCGAGTTTGCGTGCCATGTCCCAGATTTCAGCGGCTTCTTCATCGACCTTGATGAAGTCACGCAGGATTTCTTCCTGCTCGTAGGCTTTTTCCAGGGTCATGCCGACTTCGAACGGGATCATCTTCGACAGGCGATCCGCCAGGCCGTAGGACTTGCCCTGCACTCGAGCCACGTCTCGGATTACCGCTTTCGCCGCCATCGAACCGAAGGTGATGATCTGGCTTACAGCGTTGCGGCCGTATTTCTCAGCCACGTACTCAATGACACGGTCGCGACCGTCCATGCAGAAGTCGACGTCGAAGTCGGGCATGGAAACCCGCTCCGGGTTCAGGAACCGTTCGAACAGCAGGTCATATTCCAGCGGGTCGAGGTCGGTAATCTTTTGCACATAGGCCACCAGCGAACCAGCACCCGACCCTCGGCCAGGACCTACCGGTACGCCGTTGCTTTTGGCCCACTGGATAAAGTCCATAACGATCAGGAAGTAACCGGGGAAGCCCATCTGGATGATGATATCCAGCTCGAAATTCAGCCGATCAACGTAGACCTGGCGCTTGGCGTCGTAGTCTTCGGTGGTGTCCTTGGGCAACAGAACGGATAGACGTTCCTCCAGGCCATCGAACGACACCTTGCGGAAGTACTCATCGATGGTCATGCCATCGGGAATCGGAAAGTTGGGCAGGAAGTGCTTGCCCAGCTTCACTTCGATGTTGCAGCGCTTGGCGATCTCGACAGAGTTTTCCAGGGCTTCGGGCAGGTCGCTGAACAACTCGGCCATCTCGTCAGCGCTTTTGAGGTATTGCTCCTCGCTGTAGTTTTTCGAACGACGCGGGTCATCCAGAGCCCGGCCTTCGCCGATGCACACGCGGGTTTCGTGGGCCTCGAAATCTTCTTTCTTGATAAAACGCACATCGTTGGTTGCGACCAGCGGCGCGCCCAGCTTGTCAGCCAGGGCCACGGCAGCGTGCAGGTGCTCTTCATCATTGGGGCGATTGGTGCGCTGGACTTCCAGATAGAAGCGGTCCGGGAACACCTGCATCCACTCGCGGGCCAGCACCTCGGCTTCCTGCGGGTTGCCGCCCAGCAACGCGATACCGATCTCACCCTCTTTGGCTGCCGAGAGCATGATCACGCCCTCGCTCGCTTCGGCCACCCACTCGCGCTCGATAATGATCGAGCCGTTACGTTGGCCGTCGATAAAGCCGCGGGAAATCAGTTCAGTGAGGTTGCGATAACCCACGCCGTTCATCGCCAGCAGGCTGATGCGGCTCAGGGGGTTATCCGGGTCTTTGTTGGACAGCCACAGGTCGGCGCCGCAAATGGGCTTGATGCCGGCGCCCATGGCGTTCTTGTAGAACTTGACCAGGGAACACATGTTGTTCTGATCGGTAACCGCGACCGCAGGCATATTCATGCCCACCAGGGTTTTGACCAGGGGTTTGATCCGTACCAGGCCGTCGACCAGGGAGTATTCAGTGTGCAGGCGTAGGTGAACGAATGAAGCCGGCATAGTGATCCTGTCTTAAACGTAGAAACAACAAAGCCCGGAAATCCGGCATTTAAAGCTACTGCGCTTTAAAGGCCGGATTGTACCGGGCCTTGGCAAAAACATCAGCCTCGCGACTAAACCTCGCTGAGGCTTTCCCGCGCCTCGTAAGCCAGGCGAACCGGGGCGAACGAGCGCCGATGGATCGGCGTGGGGCCCAGACGAGCCAGGGCTTCCAGATGAACGGGGGTCGGGTAGCCTTTATGGCCTCCGATACCGTAGCCGGGGTAGATCAATTCGAAAGCAGCCATTTCACGGTCACGGCTGACCTTGGCCAGGATCGACGCGGCGGCGATGGCCGGCACCTTGCTGTCCCCCTTGACCACGGCTTCTGACGGCATCGTCAATTTAGGGCAGCGGTTGCCATCGATCATCGCCAGTTTAGGGGTGATGTGCAGGCCTTCCACCGCGCGCTGCATGGCCAGCATGGTCGCATGGAGAATATTCAACTCGTCGATTTCTTCGACTTCGGCACGGGCGATATGCCAGCTCAGGGCTTTTTCGCAAATCTCGTCGTAGAGCTTTTCACGGCGCGCTTCGGTGAGTTTTTTCGAGTCGTTGAGGCCGAGAATCGGGCGGTTCGGGTCGAGAATCACCGCCGCCGTCACGACGGCGCCACACAGCGGGCCGCGCCCTACTTCGTCAACACCGGCGACCAGCGCGTGAGCTTCGGCGACCAGGCTGAAGTCCAGGCCCATTTGCGTTGTCATAAAGCGTCCTGTTTTTGGCCGATCAAGGTCAATACGGCGTCAGCCGCCTGGTTCGACGCGTCACGGCGCAAAGTGCGGTGGATATCGTCAAACCCACGGGTCTGCTCTTCACCACCGTCGATCAACGGCAGTAGCGTTTGCGCCAGCGCTTCAGGCGTTGCATCGTCCTGCAACAACTCAGGCACCAGCAAGCGCTGGGCCAGCAAGTTGGGCAAGGAAATGTAAGGGCTTTTGACCATGCGCTTCAGAATCCAGAACGTCAGCGGCGCCAGACGATAGGCCACGACCATTGGGCGCTTGTACAGCAGCGCCTCCAGGGTCGCTGTGCCCGAGGCGATCAGTACCGCATCACAGGCTGCGAGGGCCAGGTGCGACTTGCCGTCGAGCAAGGTCAACGGCAGATTGCGCCCCTCAAGCAGCGTCTCGATTTGTGCACGCCGTTGCGGGCTCGCGCACGGCAAGACGAAGCGAATACCAGGCTTCATGGATTGAAGGCGTTCGGCCGCATCGAAAAACACGCTGGCCAGGCGACCGACTTCGCCACCTCGACTGCCCGGCATCAGCGCTACGAGCGGGCCGTCGGGCAAGCCCAGTTCGGCACGCGCGGCAGCGCGGTCCGCTTGCAACGGAATGGTGTCGGCCAGCGTGTGCCCGACAAACCGCACCGGCACGCCCTTCTCTTCGTAGAACCTGGCCTCGAATGGCAACAAGGTCAGCATCAAGTCGCAGCCTTCACGGATCTTCAGCACGCGCTTCTGGCGCCACGCCCACACGGACGGGCTGACGTAATGCACGGTCTTGATACCGGCCTGACGCAACTTGAGTTCGATATTGAGGGTGAAGTCCGGCGCGTCGATTCCGATAAAAACGTCAGGCCTTTCTTCGATCAGTGTCTGAATCAGTAGCTTACGCCGCGCCAACAGCTCACGCAGACGGCCTAATACTTCCACCAGCCCCATGACCGAGAGGCGCTCCATGGGAAAGTAGGAAGTCAGACCTTCGGCCTGCATGAGTGGGCCACCCACGCCAATAAACTCCACCGCAGGATGCTGGGCCTTGAGGGCCCGCATCAGGCCTGCGCCCAGAATATCGCCGGAAGCTTCACCGGCCACCAGCGCGATACGCAGATTAGCCATGATCAGCGGGTGATGCCACGGGTCGATGCCTGGATAGAGTCGCGGAACACCGCGACTTCCGGGAACAACGCTGCCGGCTCGGTCAGTTCGGTCAGGGCCTGCTCGACCGTCAACCCTTGGCGGTAAACCACCTTGTAGGCACGGCGCAGGGCGTGAATAGCGTCCTCGCTGAAACCGCGACGGCGCATGCCTTCGAAGTTCATGCTGCGGGCTTCGGCAGGGTTGCCGAAGACCGTGACGAATGCAGGAACGTCCTTGCCGATCGCCGTCCCCATGCCGGAAAAGCTGTGGGCGCCGATATGGCAATACTGATGCACCAGGGTGAAACCGGACAGGATCGCCCAATCGTCAACGTGCACATGGCCAGCCAGTGCAGTGTTGTTGACCAGGATGCAATGGTTGCCGATCACACTGTCATGGCCGATGTGCGCATAGGCCATGATCAGGTTGTGGTCACCCAAGGTGGTTTCGGCACGATCCTGCACGGTGCCACGGTGAATGGTCACGCCTTCACGGATGATGTTGTGATCACCGATTACCAGGCGTGTTTCTTCACCCTTGTACTTCATGTCCGGGGTGTCTTCGCCTACCGAGGAAAACTGGTAGATGCGATTGTGTTTGCCAATGCGGGTCGGACCTTTGAGGATCACGTGTGGCCCGATGACAGTCCCCTCGCCGATTTCAACACCTGCGCCGACGATCGACCAGGGGCCGACCTCAACGTCGGCGGCCAGAACGGCCGACGGATCGATGATTGCGCGAGGGTCAATCAAACTCATAGTTTGCGTTCCGCACAGATGATCTCAGCGGAGCACACCGGCTTGCCGTCCACCGAGGCCTGGCACTCGAACTTCCAGATCTGGCGCTTGCAACTGATGAACTTGGCTTCCAGGATCAACTGGTCACCCGGCGTGACCGGGTTACGGAAGCGCAGCTTGTCGGAGCCCACGAAATAGTAAAGCGTGCCGTCGGCAGGCTTGAGGTCGAGCATTTTGAAACCAAGGATACCGGCAGCCTGGGCCATCGCTTCGATGATCAGCACGCCCGGCATAATTGGATGCGCAGGAAAGTGACCATTGAAGAACGGTTCGTTGATGCTGACATTCTTGTAGGCACGAATGCGCTTTTCCTCGACATTGAGGTCCACTACACGATCCACCAGCAGGAACGGGTAACGGTGAGGCAGGTATTCGCGAATCTCGTTGATGTCCATCATTTCGGGGGGAAGCCTGTAATAAAGATTGGGGGCGGGCGGACTAAACGCACGCCCCGCTAGCAAATCAAGGAGGCAGTCTAGCGGCTGTGCACACTTGATATGGAAATGGTATCAGCCTTCTGATGAAGCATTACCGCCAGGGGTCACGTCCCCAACACGCTTTTCCAGCTGTTTGAGGCGGCGAGCCATGTCGTCAAGTTGCCTCAAGCGCGCTGCACTCTTGCGCCATTCAGCCGCAGGCTGCATGGCCGTACCGGAAGAGTAGGCGCCAGGCTCGGTAATCGAGTGGGTCACCATGGTCATGCCGGTAATGAAGACGTTGTCGCAAATATCGATATGCCCCACCAGCCCAACGCCACCGGCGAGCATGCAATGCTTGCCGATCTTGGTGCTGCCGGAAATCCCTACGCATGCCGCCATGGCGGTGTGATCGCCAATCTGCACGTTGTGGGCGATCTGGATCTGGTTATCGAGCTTCACGCCGTTACCTATCACGGTATCGGCCAAGGCCCCACGGTCCACCGCGGTGTTGACGCCAATTTCCACGTCATCGCCGATCAGTACGCCGCCGACCTGGGCAATCTTGTGCCAGACACCTTTGGAATTGGCAAAACCAAACCCTTCACCACCGATCACGGCACCCGACTGAATCACCACCCGCTCACCAATACGCACGTCGTGGTAAAGCGTAACGCGAGGGGCCAGCCAACCATCGGCACCAATTTCACAGCGCGCGCCGATAAAGCAATGAGCGCCCACCGTGACACCCGCAGCAATACGCGCACCGCTCTCAATCACTGCAAAGGCGCCAATGCTGGCCGCAGGATCGACCTGGGCATCGTCAGCAATCACCGCTGAAGGATGAACACCGACGGCAGCTTTAGGCTTTGGATCGAACAGGTGCGATGCCCGGGCATACGCCAGGTAAGGGTCGGGAACCACCAGCGCATCCCCGGCAAACCCCTCGGCATCGGCAGCCTTCAACAGCACGGCTGCTGCTTGGCTGTCGACCAGGTATTTACGGTATTGGGGATTTGCGAGGAAGCTCAACTGAGCTGGGCCAGCCTCCTGCAAGGTGGCTAGCCCAGTGATTTCTTTCTCCTTGGAGCCACGCAAGGTGGCCCCAAGGAACTCGGCCAACTCGCCGAGTTTAATAGTCGCGGTCATGGCTTACTTCAGCTGGTTCATGCGCTCGATCACCTGACGGGTGATGTCGTATTGAGGCTTGACGTCAATCACGGCGCCGCGCTCGAACACCAGGTCAAAGGCACCTTTCTTGATGACTTCTTCCACTGCGCTGTCGAGCTTCGGCTTGAGCTGCTTGAGCATTTCACGGTCAGCAACGGCTTTGGCTTCGTTCAGCTCCTTGGACTGGAACTGGTAGTCACGGGCCTTTTGCTTGAACTCAAGCTCCAGACGCTCACGCTCGCCTTGCTGCATCTTGTCGCCACCCGCTACCAAACGGTCCTGGATGCCCTTGGCGCTGCTTTCCAGAGTCTTGAGCTTGGTCAGTTGCGGACCGAACTTTTTCTCGGCATCCACGGCGTATCGCTTGGCGGCGTCGGATTCCAGCAGAGCCATCTGATAGTTCAGAACGGCGATTTTCATTTCGGCGAAGGCCGGTGTGGTTACCAGCACAGTGGCCAGCAGAACCAATTGAGTCAACTTACGCACGATGTACTCCTACAGAATCCGTTGTCGTTATCTTGGGTCAGACGCTTAGAACGTCTGGCCGAGGGAGAATTGGAAAATCTGGGTTTCAGCGTTATCCGGTTTCTTGATCGGCATGGCCAGAGCAAAGCTCAATGGGCCAAGCGCGGTCACCCAAGTGACACCCACACCTACGGAGCTGGCGAGGTTGCTCAGGCTGATGTCGTTGCACTCAGTCTGCGACTTCACGCCACTCGGGTTGGTGATCTGCTGGCACTTGGAGTCGAACACGTTACCCACGTCCCAGAAGAGCGAGGTCCGCAACGAACGCTGATCCTTGACGAACGGCAGCGGGAACAGAAGCTCCGCACCACCCTGGATCAGCACGTTACCACCGAATGCCAGAGGGTCGTTGTTGGAGTCAACGGTAGTGCCTTGGTTACCGGTTACCAATTGACCACGGCTCGGCGTACCACGTGGGCCCAGGGTACTGTCCTTGAAACCACGAACCGAGTTGAAACCGCCTGCATAGTAGTTCTCGTAGAACGGCAACCCACTGGTCGAACCATAACCATCGCCATAACCCAGCTCAGTGTGCAGGCGCATGGTGTAGTTATCGCTCAGCGGCTGGAACAACTGGCCACGGTAATCGAGCTTGAAGAACGACAGGTCGCTGCCAGGCGTGGTGGCTTCTGCAGTCAGGCTTTGAGAATGACCACGGGTCGCCAGCACACCTTTGTTCAGGGTGGATTCCGACCAACCAACCGAAGCCTTGAAGTTCAGGAACTGATCACCTTCTCGGCGCACGAAGTCGAAGATCTCATCCGTGGTGTACACACCCGTCTTGATCTTGTCCTGCTGCGCGGTAAAGCCGAAGGTCAAGCGCGAAGTCTCGCTGATCGGGTAACCGATATTGACACCGGCACCGAGGCTGTCGATCGCATAGCTTGCAACGTCAACGTTGAGGTCTTTGTAGTCGGTGGTGCGGTAGAAGGCGTTGTAGCCCAGGCTCACACCATCAGCTGTCCAGTAGGGGTCGACATAACCGAAGTTATAGCGGCTCTGGTATTCGCTTCGGGTCAGGCCAATGGAGACCTTGTTACCGGTACCGAGGAAGTTGTTCTGGGTAATCGAACCACCGAGGATAAGGCCGGCACTCTGTGCGAAACCAACGCTGGCGGTGATCGAGCCCGACGCTTGCTCTTCAACGGCGTAGTTCACGTCAACCTGGTCATCCACACCCGGTACGGCCGGGGTTTCGACGTTGACTTCCTTGAAGAAGCCCAGGCGTTCAAGACGGGTCTTGGACTGGTCGATCAGGTAAGTCGACGCCCAGCCACCTTCCATCTGGCGCATTTCACGACGCAGCACTTCGTCCGCAGACTTGGTGTTGCCACGGAAGTTGATACGGTTCACGTAGGCACGCTTGCCCGGGTCGACAACGAAGGTGATGTCCACTGTGTGGTCTTCATCGTGCGGGGTAGGCACGCCGTTGACGTTGGCGAAGGTATAGCCTTCGTTACCCAGGCGACGGGTGATCAGCTCGGAGGTCGTGGTCATCAGCTTGCGCGAGAAAACCTGGTCTTTCTGCACCAGCAACAGGGACTTGACCTGGTCTTCCGGTACTTTCAGGTCGCCGCTGAGCTTCACGTCACGAACGGTGTACTTCTCACCTTCGTTGACGTTGACGGTGATGTAGACGTGCTTTTTATCCGGGGTGATGGACACCTGGGTCGAAGCGATATCCATGTTGATATAGCCACGGTCCAGGTAGTAGGAACGCAGACGCTCCAGGTCACCGGACAGCTTTTCACGGGCATACTTGTCATCGTTCTTGAAGAACGACAACCAGTTGGTGGTCTTGAGCTCGAACAGGTCAATCAGGTCGTCGTCAGCGAACTTGGTGTTGCCCACCACGTTGATGTGCTGAATCGCCGCCACGGTGCCTTCGTTGATGTTGACCTTGAGGCCGACACGGTTACGAGGCTGCGGGATCACTTCAGTTTCCACGGTCGCTGAATAGCGGCCCTGGGCAACGTACTGGCGTTGAAGTTCGTTACGCACACCCTCAAGGGTGGCGCGCTGGAAGATCTCGCCCTCGGCCAGGCCGGATTGCTTGAGGCCCTTCATCAAGTCTTCAGTAGAGATCGCCTTGTTACCCTCGATCTGGATACTGGCGACGGAAGGTCGCTCAACGACAGTGATGACCAGGACGTTGCCTTCGCGACCCAGTTGGATATCTTGAAAGAACCCGGTTTTGAACAGCGCACGAGTGGATTCCACCAGGCGACGATCATCCGCCTGTTCCCCGACGTTCAACGGCAAGGCACCAAAGACGCTACCTGCGGAAACCCGCTGGAGGCCGTTGACGCGAATATCGGAGATAGTGAAGGACTCGGCGTGAACTTCGGCGATCATCAATACGGTGAGAACCGCAGTTAGCAGCAGACGTTTCATGAAGTCCTTTCTTATTCCAACTGGCAATAAACAAACTGCCGCAAAATGCGGCAGATTCGCAATTCAGCGAAGCGTTACAGTCGTCCCAGATCGTTGACCAGAGCTAACAACATCACCCCGACCACCAAACTGATACCGATCTGTATCCCCCAACCCTGCACCCGATCCGACAAGGGGCGACCACGCACCCACTCGACCAGATAAAACAACAGATGCCCCCCATCCAGTACTGGAATGGGCAGCAAATTCAGAACTCCAAGGCTAATACTCAGATAAGCCAGGAAATTCAGGAAATCCGCGACACCCGACTGGGCAGAAGCGCCCGCCACTTTAGCAATGGTTATCGGCCCACTCAAGTTTTTTACCGAGAGCTCGCCGAACAACATCTTCTTGAGCGATTCGAGGGTCAGCACACTCATGGTCCAAGTGCGTTTCGCACCCTCGCCAATCGCGGCCAACGGCCCGAAGCTGACCTCCCGTACCATCGAGGGCGGCCATTCGACACCTTTCACCCCAGCACCCAGATAACCCCCGGCTGCCTTGGCCTCCCCGCGAACCGACAAGGTCACAGGGACGTCGATTTGAGCACCATCGCGCTCAACTTTCAGCACAATTTTGGTATCAGGGCGTACACGCACCAGATCGACCACTTGCTGCCAGTCGCCCAGCGCCTGACCATCAAGCGCCAACAGACGGTCGCCGGTTTTCAGACCTGCGGCTTGAGCCGGGCCTTTCGAATCGAGCTCGGCAAGCACCGGCGGCAACGCCGGACGCCATGGGCGAATCCCCAGGGACTTGATCGGGTCAGGCTCATCCGCACCCTTGAGCCAGTGGTCCAGCGCCAATTCACGGGGCGTTTCGGTGGTGGAATCCTGCTCGCGCACCACCACATTGATGGTGCCGCTTTCACCCATGCGGCGCACCAATTGCAAATTAACGGCGCCCCAGCCCGTGGTCGGCTCGCCATCAATGGAAACAATTTCCTGCCCAGCGACCAGGCCGGCCTTGGCCGCCATGCTGTCCGCCTCGACCGCACCAATCACCGGGCGTACCTGTTGGCTGCCCAACATGGCCAAGATCCAGAAGAACACCATCGCCAACAGAAAGTTGGCGATCGGGCCGGCTGCAACAATAGCGATACGCTGACGAACGGTCTTGCGATTGAAGGACTGGTCCAGTTGATCTGCAGGCACTTCACCTTCGCGCTCGTCGAGCATCTTGACGTAGCCGCCAAGCGGAATGGCTGCAATCACAAACTCGGTGCCACGACGGTCGTGCCAACGCAGCAACGGCATGCCGAAACCGACGGAAAAGCGCAGTACCTTGACGCCGCAACGACGCGCCACCCAAAAGTGGCCGAATTCGTGGAAGGTAACCAGCACACCCAGAGCAACCAGGGTGCCGACAATCATGTAGAGCGCACTCATCTAATTTCTCCGCATTCCAATCCAGTACCTGAAGGCTAAAACCTGCCCACAGACTAACGCGCGTTGCGGTTCAACCATTGTCCGGCCAGGGTACGGGCCTTTGTATCCGCCTCGAACACTGCCCCTAAATCATTCACAGCCACTACCGGTTCAAGACTCAAAACGTCCTCGATGATACTCGCGATCTGCGGAAAACGGATGCGCCGGTCGAGAAACGCCGCCACAGCCACTTCGTTGGCCGCATTCAGCATGGCCGGCGCGCTGTTACCCGCCTCCGCCGCTTGCCGGGCCAAACGCAGGCACGGGAAGCGCTGCTCGTCCGGCGCTTCGAAGTCCAGGCGAGCAATGGCGAACAGATCCAACGGTGCAACACCGGAGTCAATCCGTTCCGGCCAGGCCAAAGCGTTGGCAATCGGCGTACGCATGTCGGGATTACCCAACTGCGCCAACACGGAACCGTCGACGTAGTCGACCAGTGAATGAATCACACTTTGCGGGTGGATTACCACCTCGACCTGATCAGGCTGCGCATCGAACAACCAGCAAGCCTCAATCAACTCCAGGCCTTTGTTCATCATGCTCGCCGAATCCACGGAGATCTTGCGCCCCATGGACCAGTTCGGGTGGGCGCAGGCCTGGTCAGGCGACACATGTTCAAGATCAGCCAGCGGAGTTTGACGGAACGGACCACCGGAAGCCGTAAGAAGAATCCGCCGCACACCTACCTGGCTCAAGCCACGGGCAAAATCACCGGGCATGCACTGGAAAATCGCGTTGTGCTCACTGTCGAGAGGCAGCAACACCGCGCCGCTCTTGCGTACCGCCTGCATAAAGAGTGTGCCGGACATGACCAGCGCTTCTTTATTGGCCAGCAAAATCTTCTTGCCAGCATCCACTGCCGCCAGTGTCGGACGCAAACCCGCCGCCCCGACAATGGCTGCCACTACCGTATCCACCTCGGCGTCGGACGACACCTGGCACAAGCCCTCCTCGCCCACCAACACTTGTGTGGCAAGGCCGGCGGCCCGCAGATCGTCCTGCAAGCCTCGCGCGGCAGTTGCTTCAGGCACTACCGCGAAACGCGGCGCATGGCGCACACACAGGGCCAGCAACTCGCTCAACCGCGTAAAGCCGGTCAGGGCAAAGACTTGATAGCGGTCAGGGTGTCGCGCGATCACATCCAGCGTACTCAGCCCGACCGAACCGGTCGCGCCCAGTACGGTCACCTGCTGCAGGCGGCTCACGAAGCAGTCATCCACAACAGCACGGCAAAAATCGGAATCGCCGCGGTGAGACTGTCAATACGGTCCAGCACGCCGCCATGGCCCGGCAGCAGATTGCTGCTGTCCTTGATCCCGGCCTGACGCTTGAACATGCTTTCCGTAAGGTCGCCGACCACCGAAATAAACACCACGATTGCTGTGCCCAACAACGCCAGGAATATCTCGCTCAGCGACCAGTCACGTACAACACCGACTACCAGCGTGATCAGCAACGTCAACGCCAAGCCGCCGTAAACGCCTTCCCAGCTCTTGCCTGGGCTGACGGCGGGCGCCAGCTTGCGTTTGCCGAAGGCACGGCCGGAGAAATAGGCACCAATATCGGCACCCCACACCAACACCATCACCGCCATGATCAACCAGTTGCCCATCGGCGCATTCTTGATTTCCACCAACCCTTGCCAGGCCGGCAGGAGAATCAACAAGCCAATCACCAGCTTGCTGGCAACACTGGACCACTGGCCACTGGTGCGCGGATAGGTCAGCACCAGGAAGGTCGCAAGCGCCCACCACAATACCGCCGCCCCCAATACCCAAGGCACGACGATGCTCGACAGGGTATGCATCAGGAACAGCAACAGCGCCACAACCGCGGCGTATGCCACACGCGGCAACTGTGCGTTGAAGCCCGCCAGGCGCGCCCATTCCCAGGCACCCAGGGTCACCACCAGGCCGATAAACAGCGCAAAGCTGGAACCGTCGAGCAGGAAAAAACCGCACAGGGCAATCGGCAGCAGGATCAATGCTGTGATGATTCGTTGTTTAAGCATTTAAACCCGGGCTCCAGCTTCGATCTGCTCGCTCGTTTTACCGAAGCGACGCTGACGGGAAGCGAAATCGGCCAGCGCATTACGCATGGCATCGTGTTTGAAGTCCGGCCAGAACAGGTCGGAGAAGTACAGCTCGGTATAGGCCAGCTGCCACAGCAGGAAATTGCTGATGCGGTGCTCGCCGCCGGTACGGATGCACAAGTCTGGCAGCGGCAAGTCGCCGGTTACCAGGCAGGTTTGCAACAGTTCGGGCGTAATGTCGTCAGGCCGCAGATGCCCGGCCTGCACTTCGCGGGCAAGGCGCTGTGCAGCCTGAGCGATATCCCACTGGCCACCGTAGTTGGCTGCAATCTGCAATACAAAACGGTTGCTGCCCGCGGTGATGGCCTCGGCTTCGCGCATGGCCGCTTGCAGTTCCGGATGGAACCGCGAGCGATCACCAATGATGCGCAGGCTGATGTTGTTGTCGTTGAGGCGCTTGGCCTCACGACGCAAGGCCTTGAAGAACAGGTCCATCAAGGCGCTGACTTCTTCGGCCGGCCGCTGCCAGTTCTCACTGGAGAAAGCAAACAGAGTCAACACTTCGACCTTGGCCTCGGCACACACCTCAATCACGGCGCGCACCGCATCGACACCCGCTTTATGCCCGGCAACACCCGGCATAAAGCGTTTTTTCGCCCAGCGATTATTCCCATCCATGATGATCGCGACATGGCGCGGCACCGCGGAGGGCACAGTCTGCTTGGTCTTTTCCATGAAGGCGTCCTGACCCCTTATACGGCCATCAGGTCCTTTTCTTTTTCTTCCGTGGCCTTGGTGATCTGGGCCTCGGCATCTTTGGTCAGCTTATCGATATCGGCGACGGCACGACGCTCTTCGTCTTCGCTGATTTCCTTGTCCTTGACCAGCTTCTTCAGGTCGCCCAAAGCATCACGACGGATGTTACGCACTGCAACCCGCGCATCTTCAGCCGCACTGCGTGCCTGCTTGGTGAAGCCCTTGCGGGTTTCTTCGGTCAGGGCAGGCATGGAGATCAGCAACAACTCGCCCAGGTTGGTCGGGTTGAGGTTCAGGCCAGCGCTCTGAATCGCTTTGTCGACAGCGCCGAGCATGTTGCGCTCGAAGGCCACGACTTGCAGGGTGCGCGAGTCTTTAACGGTGATGTTGGCCACCTGGGTGATAGAGGTGTCAGTACCGTAGTACGGCACCATCACACTACCCAAGATGCTTGGGTGGGCCTTGCCGGTACGAATCTGACCAAATGCATGGGCCAGAGACTCCAGGGATTTGTGCATACGCTCTTGAGCGTCTTTCTTGATTTCGTTGATCATTGTTGGCCTTCCTCGATCAGAGTCCCTTCCGCGCCGCCGTGTACGATGTTCAGCAGGGCGCCGGGCTTGTTCATGTTAAATACGCGCAGCGGCATCTTGTGGTCGCGGCACAGGCAAATAGCCGTCAGGTCCATCACGCCCAGCTTGCGATCCAGCACTTCATCGTAGGTCAGATGATCGAACTTCTCGGCATGCGGGTCTTTGAATGGGTCTGCGGTGTATACGCCATCCACCTTGGTGGCCTTGAGCACTACGTCAGCATCGATTTCGATGGCGCGCAGGCAAGCAGCCGAATCCGTGGTGAAGAACGGGTTGCCGGTACCGGCAGCAAAGATCACTACTTCTTTAGCGTTCAGGTGGCGCATGGCTTTGCGGCGATCATAGTGATCGGTCACGCCGACCATGGAAATAGCCGACATCACGATTGCCGAGATATTGGCACGCTCCAGGGCGTCACGCATGGCCAGGGCGTTCATCACAGTGGCCAGCATGCCCATGTGGTCGCCGGTAACCCGATCCATACCCGCGGCACTCAGTGCCGCGCCGCGGAACAAGTTACCGCCGCCGATCACCAGGCCGACCTGGACACCGATGCCCACCAGCTGGCCGACTTCCAGTGCCATGCGGTCGAGTACCTTGGGATCGATCCCGAACTCTTCCGAGCCCATCAGGGCCTCGCCGCTAAGCTTGAGTAGAATGCGTTTATAGCGAGCCTGATAACCACTGCCCTGCTGAGCCATTGCGAATCTCTCCTGCGGCGTATTTTTTAAAAATTCTTGGCGAGCCGTTTACGGCTTGCGTTCACTCTAGCTGGACGCTATCACAGCGCCATCGGAACACGGCCTTGTAAGCCAGTTCCGATGGGAAACCAAATAAAATTGGCCTTCCCATTTGAAAAGAGGCTGCGCGCGTGAGCGGGCAGCCTCTTTCGGGCGACAGTTAAAAACTGTCTTATTGCTTGGCGGCAGCCAGCTGGGCAGCAACTTCTTCAGCGAAGTTGTCGACCGGCTTCTCGATGCCGTCGCCTACTTTGTAGTAGGTGAAGGAAACGATTTCAGCACCGGCTTTCTTGGCCAGTTCGCCAACCTTGATCTCAGGGTTCTTGACGAACGCCTGCTCAACCAGGCTCGCTTCAGCCAGGAACTTGCTGATACGGCCTTTGATCATGTTTTCAACGATGTTTTCCGGCTTGCCGGCGATCTTGTCAGCGTTGAGGCTCAGGAACACGGCTTTTTCGCGTTCGATTGCGTCAGCGGAGACTTCCGATGGCAGCAGGAATTCAGGATTGCTGGCCGCTACGTGCATAGCGATGTCTTTAGCCAGCTCAACGTCGCCGCCTTTCAGGGCAACCACAACGCCGATTTTGTTGCCGTGCAGGTAGCCACCAACCACATCACCTTCGATGCGAGCCAGGCGACGGATGTTGACGTTTTCGCCAACCTTACCAACCAGTACCAGGCGATCAGCTTCTTGAGCTTCGATCAACGGCTCGACGGTGGTCAGCTTGTCGTCGAATGCTTTCTTGACGCTGGCAGCAACGAATGCCTTGAAGTCGTCCTGCAGAGCCAGGAAGTCGGTCTGCGAGTTCACTTCCAGCAGAACTGCGGCTTTACCGTCTTCAACCAGAGCGATAGCGCCTTCAGCAGCGACGTTGCCTGCTTTCTTGGCAGCCTTGATGGCGCCGGAAGCACGCATGTCATCAATGGCTTTTTCGATGTCGCCGCCGGCCTTGGTCAAGGCCTTTTTGCAATCCATCATGCCTTCGCCGGTACGCTCACGCAGTTCTTTAACCAACGCTGCAGTAATCTCTGCCATTTCAAAATCCTCTTGGATAGGTTTTCAACCATTCCACCCGATCAAACGGGCGATCAATTCTTCCCGAATCTCCGTTGTAGGCCGCTGCACGTTACAGAGCAATGATGCGCTGCCACAAGTGGGCGCCAACAAATGGTTTTCGAGGTGGCAAAAAGGGGGCCAAGCCCCCTTTTTGCTTACTGAGTCAACGCCAGGGCGTCAATTACTCAGCTGCGGCTACCGGAGCTTCTTCAACGAACTGCTCGGTACCACCAGCAACGTGGTTGCGACCACGGATTACAGCGTCAGCCATCGAACCCATGTACAGCTGGATAGCGCGGATTGCGTCATCGTTGCCTGGGATGATGTAGTCAACGCCTTCCGGGCTGCTGTTGGTATCGACTACGCCGATAACAGGGATGCCCAGCTTGTTGGCTTCGGTGATCGCGATGCGCTCGTGATCAACGTCGATAACGAACAGTGCGTCAGGCAGACCGCCCATGTCCTTGATACCACCCAGGGAACGATCGAGCTTTTCCAGGTCGCGAGTGCGCATCAGCGCCTCTTTCTTGGTCAGCTTGGCGAAAGTACCGTCTTCGGCTTGCACTTCAAGGTCACGCAGACGCTTGATGGAAGCACGGATGGTTTTGAAGTTGGTCAGCATGCCGCCCAACCAGCGGTGATCGACGTACGGCGAACCGCAACGTGCTGCTTCTTCAGCAACGATCTTGCCAGCGGAACGCTTGGTGCCGACGAACAGAATCTTGTTTTTGCCCTGGGCCAGGCGCTCTACGAAAGTCAGAGCTTCGTTGAACATTGGCAGGGTTTTTTCAAGGTTGATGATGTGGATCTTGTTACGCGCGCCGAAAATGTACTTACCCATTTTCGGGTTCCAGTAACGGGTCTGGTGACCGAAGTGCACACCGGCCTTCAGCATATCGCGCATATTGACTTGGGACATGATAGTTCCTTAATAAGTCGGGTTTGGCCTCCACGTATCCCAATGACCAACCAGCGGCATTCGCCTCCGGCACCCAGGTCATCGTGTCGACACGTGTGTGGATTTAAGCTTTGCGGGGTATCCCCGGAAAGCGGCGCATTTTATACCACACGAAGGACGAAAACGAAACCCGCAATCACATTTGGCGTCTTCCGCTTTTGCGTAAGCCTTTGAATAGAGCCAATATGCCCCCACCTTATAGAGAGAAGCGATCGTCAGACGCTCATGATTTGCCGCGCGCGTCTGTTAGAATCACGTTTTTTGGGGCTTGTGCGAATTCTGTAACCTTTTGTCGCACGCCCGTAAACCGAATTGATTTCAGCGCGTCGCGCTAGAGAGAGCCTGTATGACCGTTACCTTGAAAACCGCCGAAGACATCGCCGGCATGCGCGTTGCCGGCAAACTGGCTGCCGACGTGCTGGAAATGATTGCCGAACACGTCAAGCCTGGCGTCACCACCGAAGCCCTGGACCGCATCTGCCACGACTATATAGTCGATGTGCAAAAAGCCATTCCTGCCCCGCTCAACTACAAGGGCTTTCCCAAGTCGATCTGCACCTCGATCAACCACGTGGTCTGCCATGGCATTCCGGGTGACAAGCCGTTGAAGGACGGCGACACCCTGAACATTGACGTCACCGTGATCAAGGATGGCTATCACGGCGACACCAGCCGCATGTTCCACGTAGGTACCGTGCCGGTCTGGGCCGAACGCCTGTCCCAGGTCACCCAGGAATGCATGTACAAGGCTATCGAGATCGTGAAACCCGGCTGCCGCCTGGGCGATATCGGTGAAGTGATCCAGAAGCACGCTGAAAAGAACGGTTTCTCGGTCGTCCGCGAATTCTGTGGCCACGGCATCGGCAAGGTGTTCCATGAAGAACCGCAGATCCTGCACTACGGCCGCGCCGGTACCGGCATGGAACTGAAAGCGGGCATGACCTTCACCATCGAGCCGATGATCAACCAGGGCAAGGCCGACACCAAGGTGCTGGGCGACGGCTGGACCGCTATCACCAAGGACCGCAAGCTCTCGGCCCAGTGGGAACACACCCTGCTGGTCACCGACACCGGCTACGAGATCTTCACCTTGCGCGCAGACGACACGATCCCACGCGTTTCGGCTTGAATTGTTGCCTCGGTTTTCCCCAGCAACCCTGTGACTGACTGATAGATAGAAAGGAAAGCCGATCGATGCCCCAGGTGGATCCCGAACTCTTCGACCGTGGCCAGTTCCAGGCCGAACTGGCACTGAAGGCAAGCCCCATTGCCGCCTTCAAGAAGGCTATCCGCCAGGCCCGCGAGGTGCTCGATGAGCGCTTTCGCAGCGGCCGGGACATTCGTCGGCTGATCGAGGACCGCGCCTGGTTCGTCGACAACATCCTGCAAAAAGCCTGGGAGCAGTTCAGCTGGAGTGAAGACGCCGATATCGCCCTAGTGGCGGTTGGCGGCTATGGTCGCGGCGAACTGCACCCCTACTCCGACATCGACCTGCTGATCCTGCTGGACAGCGCCGATCATGAGATCTTTCGCGATTCCATCGAGCGTTTTCTGACGCTGCTGTGGGATATCGGCCTGGAAGTCGGCCAAAGCGTACGCTCGGTGGACGAATGCGCCGAAGAGGCTCGCGCCGACCTGACGGTTATCACCAACCTGATAGAAAGCCGCACCGTCGCGGGCCCCGAGCGCCTGCGCCAGCGCATGCTGGAAGTTACCAGCACCGCCCACATGTGGCCGAGCAAGGACTTCTTCCTGGCCAAGCGTGCCGAGCAGAAAGCCCGGCACCACAAATACAACGACACCGAATACAACCTGGAGCCCAACGTCAAAGGCTCACCGGGCGGGCTGCGGGATATCCAGACGATCCTGTGGGTTGCGCGTCGCCAATACGGCACCCTGAACCTGCGCGCGCTCGCCGGTGAAGGCTTCCTGGTAGAAAGCGAAAACGCACTGCTGGCGTCGTCCCAGGAGTTCCTGTGGAAGGTGCGCTACGCCCTGCACATGCTCGCCGGGCGCTCCGAAGACCGCTTGCTGTTCGACCATCAGCGCTCCATCGCCACCCTGCTCGGGTTTGAAGGCGAAGATGCAAAAACCAGCATCGAAAGCTTCATGCAGCAGTATTACCGGGTGGTCATGAGCATTGCCCAGCTCAGCGACCTGATCATCCAGCACTTCGAAGAGGTGATCCTGGCCCCCGAAGACGAAGCACCGCCGCAGCCGATCAACTCTCGCTTCCAGTTGCACGACGGCTACATCGAGGCGCGCAACGACAACGTGTTCCGTCGCACGCCTTTCGCCATGCTGGAAATCTTCGTGCTGATGGCCCAGCAGCCGGAAATCAAAGGCGTACGTGCCGATACCATCCGCCTGCTGCGGGAAAACCGTCACCTGATCGACGACGACTTTCGCAACGACATTCGCAACACCAGCCTGTTTATTGAGCTGTTCAAATGCAAGATCGGCATCCACCGCAACCTGCGGCGGATGAACCGTTACGGCATCCTCGGGCGTTACCTGCCGGAGTTCGGCTTTATCGTCGGGCAGATGCAGCACGACCTGTTCCACATCTACACGGTGGATGCTCACACCCTGAACCTGATCAAACACCTGCGTAAGTTGCAGTACACCCAGGTGTCAGAGAAATTCCCGCTGGCCAGTAAGCTGATGGCCAAGCTACCCAAGCCCGAGCTGATTTACCTGGCCGGCCTGTACCACGACATCGGCAAAGGCCGTCATGGTGACCACTCGGAGATCGGCGCGGTCGATGCCGAGGCGTTCTGCCAGCGCCATCAACTGCCACTGTGGGACAGCCGCCTGATCGTCTGGCTGGTGCAGAACCACTTGGTGATGTCAACGACCGCGCAACGCAAGGACTTGTCCGACCCGCAGGTGATCCACGATTTCGCCGGAATCGTCGGCGATGAAACCCGTCTCGACTATCTCTATGTGCTGACCGTCTCCGACATCAACGCCACCAACCCGACCCTGTGGAACTCCTGGCGCGCCAGCCTGCTGCGCCAGCTCTACACCGAGACCAAGCGCGCACTGCGCCGTGGCCTGGAAAACCCGGTGGACCGCGAAGAGCAGATCCGCCGCACCCAAAGCGCGGCCCTGGATATCCTCGTGCGCGGCGGCAATGACCCGGATGATGTCGAGCAGCTGTGGTCGCAACTGGGTGACGATTACTTCCTGCGTCATACCGCAGGTGACGTGGCCTGGCACAGTGATGCGATCCTGCAGCAGCCGGCCGATGGCGGCCCGCTGGTGCTGATCAAGGAAACCACTCAGCGCGAATTCGAGGGCGGCACGCAGATCTTCATCTACGCGCCCGACCAGCACGACTTCTTCGCCGTGACGGTGGCCGCCATGGACCAGCTCAACTTGAACATCCATGACGCTCGGGTCATCACCTCGAGCAGCCAGTTCACCCTCGACACCTACATCGTGCTTGATACCGAAGGCGACTCGATTGGCGACAACCCGGTGCGCGTGAAAAAGATCCGCGAAGGCCTCACCGAAGCCCTGCGCAACCCGGACGACTACCCGACCATCATCCAGCGCCGGGTGCCGCGCCAGCTCAAGCACTTCGCCTTTGCGCCCCAGGTGACCATTTCAAACGACGCCCAGCGCCCAGTGACGGTGCTGGAACTCAGCGCACCGGATCGCCCAGGCTTGCTGGCGCGAATCGGGGGGATCTTCCTGGAGTTCGACCTTTCGTTGCAAAACGCCAAGATCGCGACCCTCGGCGAGCGCGTGGAAGACGTGTTCTTCATTACCGATGCCGACAACCAGCCATTGTCCGACCCGGAGCTGTGCCGGCGTTTACAGGAAGCTATCGTGCAGCAATTGAGCGTGACCCAGGAACCCGGTGTCGAGCTGTCCAGACTGACAATATGAACACTCAATTTCACTGTATGGGCGGGCTTGTGTGGGAGCGGGCTTGCTCGCGAATGCGGTGGTTCAGTCGACATCTACAGTGACTGACATCCCGCTTTCGCGAGCAAGCCCGCTCCCACATTTGAATTGCTTTGCCTGACAGACCGCATGCTTTCAACCGAATTTGACGAGATTTGCGATGAACAACGCCCTGAACCAACTGCAGCCCTACCCGTTCGAGAAACTGCGCGCCCTGCTCGGTAGCGTCACGCCGAACCCGAGCAAACGTCCGATCGCACTGTCCATCGGCGAGCCTAAGCACAAATCCCCGGCATTCGTGGCCGAAGCGCTGAGCAACAACCTCGACCAGATGGCCGTATACCCGACCACCCTGGGCATCCCGGCGCTGCGCGAGGCCATCGGCGCCTGGTGCGAACGCCGCTTCAACGTGCCCAACGGCTGGCTGGACCCGGCGCGCAATATCCTGCCGGTCAACGGCACCCGCGAGGCGCTGTTTGCCTTCACCCAAACCGTGGTCAATCGCGGTGAAGATGCGCTGGTGGTGAGCCCGAACCCTTTCTATCAGATCTACGAAGGCGCGGCGTTCCTGGCCGGGGCCAAGCCGCACTACCTGCCGTGCCTTGACGCCAACGGCTTCAACCCGGATTTCGACGCCGTGTCGCCGGACGTCTGGAAACGCTGCCAGATCCTGTTCCTGTGCTCCCCGGGCAACCCGACCGGCGCGCTGATCCCGGTAGAAACACTGAAAAAACTCATCGCCCTGGCCGACGAGTACGACTTCGTGATCGCCGCCGACGAGTGCTACAGCGAGCTGTACTTCGACGAACAAACCCCGCCGCCGGGCCTGCTGAGCGCCTGCGTCGAACTGGGCCGCCAGGACTTCAAGCGCTGCGTGGTGTTCCACAGCCTGTCCAAGCGCTCCAACCTGCCGGGCCTGCGCTCCGGTTTTGTCGCCGGCGACGCCGACATCCTCAAGGCTTTCCTGCTGTACCGCACCTACCACGGCTGCGCGATGCCAGTGCAAACGCAGCTGGCAAGCATTGCCGCCTGGCAGGACGAAGCGCACGTGCAGGCCAACCGTGACCTGTACCGGGAAAAGTTCGACGCTGTACTGGCGATTCTCAAGCCGGTAATGGATGTACAAAACCCGGACGGCGGTTTCTACCTGTGGCCGAATATCGAAGGTGATGACGCGGCGTTTTGCCGGGACTTGTTCGTGGAAGAACACGTGACCGTCGTGCCGGGCTCGTACCTGTCGCGTGAAGTCGATGGTTTCAACCCAGGCGCAGGGCGCGTGCGCATGGCACTGGTTGCGCCACTGGCCGAGTGTGTAGAAGCCGCCGAACGGATTCGCGACTTTATCCAGCGCCGCGGTTGATACACGTGCCGCCTCCGCACCGTGGAGGCGGCCACTACAGACTCATCCGGTAAACCAAAATCTGGAACAGAAACCCGTAAAAGCCCCACCCAAGCTGATCTGACTTAAACGCTTCGGTGAAAACCCATGACGCTTCCTATCCCGCCCCATTTCGCCCCTGCCTATGCGCTGCACGACACTGCTGCCGACCCCATCGAAACCCCGCACCCCGCCCTCATCAGAAATAAACGCGGCGTAGCCGACCCCGACAAAACATGGCCTCAACATTCAGTCTTGAACATTTCTTTGTTGAACATGACGCAATAACAAAAGAAGTGGGTAAAGCACAACATTAATCAGTGGGCTCCCCACACCAATCTCTATTTCAAATTTGTTGATACCCCCAACGGCGACATCAGAATCATCGCGAACAATGACACCAGCAACGCATGGTCAAAGATTGGCACAGATGCCAAAAAGGTAGCGCAGCCGACGCCCACAATGAGCATTGGCTTTAAAGGCTCGCCGGCGAATATCGCGGCCAGGGTCCAGCATGAGTTCGGCCACGCCCTGGGTTTGAAACATGAACACCAGCACCCTGATCAACCATTGGAATTCAATAATCAAACCATTTACGACGATTATGAATCGTGGGGGAAATTCCAATGGCAAGCCGATCACAACATCATCCAGAAACTCCCGCACGATAAAGTAAAGGTCTCGCCCTATGATAAGACCTCCATCATGCACTACGGATTTCCTGCCTCATGGCTCAGCAACGGCAACCCCATCCCTTCCAGCACACACCTGTCTGAAGGCGATAAGCGCTTCATACAGTCACTCTACCCAACGGATAATTCATTTTTCGGAAAGCTCCTCAACACCTCGATCCGGGCGATGATCAACGCCTGAATTATTTAATACTGCCCAAGTTCGCCTCACTCATATCCAAGTCCGCCAATACTTCCCGCAGTACATCATCACCAATCTGGTGATGACGGCTCAGGCTGTACAACTCCAAGCGCTGGGCGCGCAGGGCCTTGAGCCGCAATTTGCGCTCCAACTGGTCCATCTGCTGCGCCAGCGCCTGGGCTTCGGCGGAGTCGTTGAACAGTTCGACGCCGTGCTGGCGATTCTAAAGCCGGTACTGGATGTGCAAAACCCGGACGGAGGCTACCTGTGGCCGAAAGTGAATGGCGACGATGCAGCGTTCTGCCTGGACTTGTTCGTTGAAGAACACGTGACCGTGGTGCCAGGTTCATACCTGTCGCGAGAAGTGGACGGTTTTAACTCAGGCGCCGGGCGCGTGGAGGCGGCCGAGCGGATTCGCGCGTTTATCACACGCAACCGATAACGCAGCACACGCCTGCACTCTGCAATGGGGTGCAGCCAGACAACCACCTTGGCGAGGGCTTTCAGTCGCTGCCAATGGAACTAAATATTTTGAATCAACCAACAAGGAAAGCCGTAATTGAATTGACCCTTTTACTGACTACGCCCCAGGTGAAATTGATGATCAACAAGCCCGTGCTCACTGCATACACACCCTCCGCATTTCCGATTTCCGACATAGAACCACCGGCATCAATCAGGCATACACGCGGCATCGCAAGCACGCGAGACTTATGGCCACAGCACTCGACCATTACCATCTCACTGTTCGACATGCCGGAAAAAGCAAAAGACTACGTAAAGAAAAATATAAACCTTTGGCAGCCGCATACAAATCTGAAATTCAAGTTCATTGAAACCAATGACGGTGATATTAGAATATCCGGAAAAAAAGATGGGACTGACAGTCATTCAGCCGTGGGCACGCAAGCACAACGACTTCCAAAAGACTCACCCACGATGCACATTGACCTAGAACAAACGGCCGACATGTTGAACCAAACAATACGCCATGAATTTGGTCATGCACTGGGGCTGGAGCATGAACACCAACATCCGGACCACACTATAAACTGGGACAAAGACAGGTGGTACGAAGAGGGTGTGAGACTTGGACTTTCAAAAGCAGAAATTGATCATAACGTTCTAAACCCCTTTGACCCCGACCTCACGACCCGTTCCGCGTACGACCCAAAATCAATCATGCACTATAAAACGCCAGCATGGGTCACCACGGATGGATATGAAGTCCCCTTTAACGAAGAACTATCAGAAGGCGATAAAGCATTCATGATGTCTATTTACCCACCTGAAAAGTCGGCAACAGCCTAATCCGTAATTCGCTGCTCCCCACTTGCAAGGCGGCGCCCTCCGGTCTGCTTCGGCAACGGCGCAGCCCTCCGCTACTTCTGCATACCAAGACTCGCTTCGCTCATATCCAGGTCCGCCAACACCTCACGCAGTACATCATCACCAATCTGGTGATGGCGGCTCAGGCTGTACAACTCCAAGCGCTGCGCGCGCAGGGCCTTGAGCCGCAATTTGCGCTCCAACTGGTCCATCTGCTGCGCCAGCGCCTGGGCTTCGGCGGAGTCGTTGAACACTTCCAATTGATGGCGATATTCCGACATTAGCCGCGCCTTGAGCTCAGCGGCCAGCGCGGCCTGGGCGGCGTCCGGGGTTTCGGTTTCTGCAGGCTCCTCGGCTTCAAGGGCATGGATTGCGGCCACGGCGGTCTTTTTCCACGCCTCGCGCACTTCGTTGTGGCGCTTTTCATCGGGGCTCTGTTCGATGCCGCGCAACAGCAACGGCAAGGCGATACAGGCGGCGACCAGCGATAGCAGAATCACGCCGGCAGCGATGAAAATCAGCAGGTCACGCTCGGGAAAGTCCTGCCCCGGCGCCAGCAGCAAAGGCACCGACATCACACCCGCCAGGGTCACCGCCCCGCGCACACCACCGACGGTCAGCAGCCAGCAGGAACGGGCGGTCGGCACCAGGGTCAGCTCGCTTTTGCCGCGAAGCCGCCGCAGCAGGCCTGACAATCGCCAGATGCTCTGCACCCAGATAAAACGCAGCACCACCAGCACCAGGAAGATCGCCACGACCTCCATGCAGCGATACAACAAGGCGGGCCACAGCGTCGGCTCATGGCTGACCACGGCCTTGATGATGTCCGGCAGTTGCAGGCCCAACAGCAGGAAAATCAGCCCATTGAACGCAAACTCCAGCAGCGACCAGACGCTGCGATTGAGCAAGCGCGTGCTGGTCTGGCGTGGCAACAGATCGAGCCAGCTTTGCATCATGCCCGCCGCCACTGCGGAGAGAATGCCCGAGGCGCCCAGGCGCTCAGCCAATACATACGCGGCAAACGGCAGCAGCAACATGAACACCACGTGAGTGGCCGGGTCGTCCCAGCCACGCGCGATCATCCATGTACGTAGCCGGCCGACCAGCCAGCTCAGCGCTACACCCACCGCCAGGCCACCCACGGCAACCAGCACGAAGGTCAGGCTGGCATCCGCCAGGGAGAACACGCCGGTCAATGCCGCCGCGAGGGCGAACTTGAAGGTCACCAGGCCCGAGGCATCATTCATCAACGCTTCGCCCTGAAGCATGTGCATCAGCGGCTTGGGCAAACGATTTTGGGCAATGGCCGACACCGCCACAGCATCCGTCGGTGATAAAACAGCTGCGAGGGCGAAGGCCACTGGCAACGGGATCGTAGGCAAAATCCAATGAATGAAGTAGCCAGCGCCGACCACGGTGAACAGCACCAACCCCACCGCCAACGTCAGAATCGGGCCGCGCAATCGCCACAACTCGCGCTTGGGCATGCGCCAGCCATCGGAGAACAACAATGGCGGCAAGAACAGAAACAGGAACAGTTCGGGGTCCAGCGCCACATGCAGCCCCAACGTAGGCCAGGCCAACAAGGCGCCCGCAGTGATCTGCACCAAGGGTAAAGGCAGAGGGATCACACGCCCGACAAGACGCGAAACACTGACCAGCATCAGTAGGATAAGAACGGTATAAGCGGTTTGCATCACGCGGGTTTCCCGGACAATCGACTTGCAACGACACACATCAGGCAACAACTGGCCGTTGAAGTGCCATATTACCCGGCTATGTTACCTGCCTATGCTGCGCGCTGGCTTTTGCACAAAAGTCGCACGATGCTGACCAGCGGCACCCAAATGCTCTAGGCATGGCATAATCCGTGACCTTTCGTTTTCCATTGGCCCAAAGGGGGGCAATTCCTTGACCGTTTCAAGCAAAACGTTGCACCTTTTCGGCATCAAAGCCTGCGACACCATGAAAAAGGCCCGCACCTGGCTCGATGAGCACGCTGTGAGCTATGAGTTCCACGACTACAAAACGGCCGGTATCGACCGCGAACACTTGACCCAATGGTGCAACGAGCACGGTTGGCAGGTGGTTTTGAACCGTGCGGGCACCACCTTTCGCAAACTCGAAGACGAACGCAAAGCCGATCTCGATCAGTCGAAAGCCATTGAATTGATGCTCGCACAACCCTCGATGATCAAGCGCCCGGTGCTTGATCTCGGTGACAGAACCCTGATTGGCTTCAAGCCAGATAGTTATTCGGCAGCCCTCAAGTAGGCCAGCCTTCCATTTTTGTAGAGGTAACAGCATGTCCAATTCCCTGTTCAGCCTGGGCTTCGGCGTCGGCACTCAGAACCGCCAAGGTGCTTGGCTGGAAGTGTTTTACGCACAACCGCTGCTCAACCCGTCGGCCGAAATCATCGCTGCCATCGCACCGATCCTGGGTTACACCGAAGGTAACCAGGCCATCACGTTCACCGTCTCCCAGGCCCTGCAACTGGCCGACGCACTCAAAGGCGTCGACACAGCCCAAGCCGCCCTGCTGAGCCGCCTGGCTGAAAGCCACACTCCGCTGGTCGCGACCCTGCTGGCCGAAGACGCTGCACTGACCTCCACGCCTGAGGCCTACCTCAAGTTGCACCTGCTGTCCCATCGCCTGGTCAAGCCGCACGGCCTGAGCCTGGCGGGCGTGTTCCCGCAACTGCCGAACGTGGCATGGACCAGCCAGGGCGCGATCGACATCAACGAGCTGGCCGAGCGCCAACTGGAAGCCCGCCTGCGTGGCGAGCTGCTGGAAGTGTTCTCGGTGGACAAGTTCCCGAAAATGACCGACTACGTGGTCCCGGCCGGCGTGCGTATCGCTGACGCTGCGCGTATCCGCCTGGGCGCCTACGTGGGCGAAGGCACCACCGTGATGCACGAAGGTTTCGTCAACTTCAACGCCGGTACCGAAGGCCCGGGCATGATCGAAGGCCGTGTATCGGCTGGCGTCTTCGTCGGCAAAGGTTCGGACCTGGGCGGCGGTTGCTCCACCATGGGCACCCTATCGGGCGGCGGCAACATTGTGATCAAGGTAGGCGAGGGCTGCCTGATCGGCGCCAACGCCGGTATCGGCATCCCGCTGGGCGACCGCAACACTGTGGAATCGGGCCTGTACGTAACCGCCGGGACCAAGGTTGCACTGCTGGACGAGCAGAACCAACTGGTCAAAGTGGTCAAGGCGCGCGAGCTGGCCGGTCAACCTGACCTGCTGTTCCGCCGTAATTCCGAGACCGGTGCCGTGGAGTGCAAAACCCACAAATCGGCCATCGAACTGAACGAAGCGCTGCACGCTCACAACTAAGCAGCCACTCGATGCCACTAGCGGGCCGCGCCTTCGGGTCGCGGCTCGCTTATACGAGTCTTGAACACCATGCTTGTGCCCTCTCCCTGGCGCGCCGATTTCCCGGCCATCGCCACCCTGCAACGGCAAGACCAGACCTACCTGGATAACGCCGCGACCACGCAAAAACCCCAAGCCCTGCTGGACGCCATCAGCCATTACTACGCTAACGGCGCAGCCAATGTGCACCGTGCCCAGCATTTGCCCGGCGCCCATGCGACCCAGGCCTTTGAAGACAGTCGCAGCAAGGTCGCGCAGTGGTTGAACGCAGGTGACAGCGGGCAAATCATCTTTACCCACGGCGCAACCTCTGCGCTGAACCTCCTGGCTTATGGCCTGGAGCATTTATTCAATGCGGGCGATGAGATTGTCATCAGCGCCCTGGAACACCACGCCAACCTGCTGCCCTGGCAGCAATTGGCCAAACGTCGCGCACTCACGCTGGTGGTATTGCCGCTGGGTGATGACGGTGTAATCGATCTGCAAGCCGCCGCCGAATTGATCGGCCCGCGCACTCGCGTGCTGGCGGTGAGCCAATTGTCCAACGTGCTTGGCGCCTGGCAACCGCTGGAGGCCTTGCTGGCGCTCGCCAAGGCCCACGGCGCACTGACCGTGGTCGATGGCGCCCAGGGCATCGTCCATGGTCGTCACGATGTGCAGGCCCTGGGTTGCGACTTTTATGTGTTTTCCAGCCACAAACTCTACGGCCCCGACGGCGTTGGCGTGCTGTATGGGCGCAACGAAGCCCTGCATCACCTGCGTCACTGGCAGTTTGGTGGCGAGATGGTGCAACAGGCGGACTACCAAAGCGCCAGCTTCCGCCCTGCCCCACTGGGGTTCGAAGCCGGCACGCCGCCGATTGCCGGCGTGATTGGCCTGGGCGCTACGCTGGATTACCTGAGTTCGCTGGATCAGCCGGCAGTGGTCGCCCATGAAGCCGCGCTGCACGACTACCTGCTGCGCGGGTTGAAGGCACGCAATGGCATCCGCGTCTTGGGCTCGCCGCAGGTAGCTTTGGCCAGTTTTGTGGTGGAAGGCGTGCATAACGCCGACCTTGCGCACCTGCTGACCGAGCAAGGCATAGCCGTACGTGCCGGGCACCATTGCGCCATGCCGCTGCTCAAGGCGATGCACTTATCCGGAGCGATCCGCGTGTCCCTGGCGCTTTACAACGATTCGGATGACCTGGAGCGTTTCTTTGAAGCGCTGGACCAGGCGCTGGATATGTTGCGATGAGCTTGCCGGTGGAGGCCGTCAGCGCGCTTGAGTCGTTTCAAGCCGTAGGCAGCTGGGAGCAACGCGCCCGGATGCTGATGCAATGGGGCGAGCGGTTGCCGGCTTTGGCGGATGCGGACAAGGTCGACGCCAACCTCGTGCAGGGCTGCGAAAGCCTGGTGTGGTTGGTCGGCCACTTGCAGGCCGGTCACTGGCAGTTTGCCGCGAGCAGCGAGGCGCGGATGATTCGTGGGTTGGTGGCGTTGCTGCTGGCGCGGGTCAATGGGCTGTCGGCGGCCGAGTTGCAGGCCGTCGACCTGCCTGACTGGTTTGCACAGTTGGGCCTGTCGCGACAGTTGTCGCCGTCGCGCAGTAATGGCTTGAATGCCGTTCTGCAGCGGATGCGGGAATTAAGCCGTACACAGAACTAAATGTGGGAGCTGGCTTGCCTGCGATTGCATCAGCGCGGCCCCCCCTGAAAGACCGAGGTGCCTGCATCGCAGGCAAGCCAGCTCCCACATTTTAGAATTGCGCAGGGCAACGAGAGTCAGGCGGGCTTGACCCGCTCGGACGGCCTGCGCACCCCGGCCACAATCTTGTCGACTGCCTTGGTCGCCGCCACCATGCCGAAGGTGGCCGTCACCATCATCACCGCGCCAAACCCACCGGCGCAGTCCAGCTTCACGCCGTCACCGACAAAACTTTTCTGCAAACAGATGCTGCCGTCCGGCTTGGGATAGCGCAGCTGCTCGGTGGAAAACACGCAGGGCACGCTGTAATGGCGGGTCACGGTGCGGGAGAAACCGTAATCGCGGCGCAGCGTGGAGCGCACTTTCGACGCCAACGGATCGTTGAAGGTACGGTTCAAGTCGCAGACCTGGATCAGCGTCGGGTCGATCTGCCCGCCCGCGCCGCCGGTGGTGATGATCTGGATCTTGCGGCGCTTGCACCAGGCAATCAGCGCCGCCTTGGCGTTGACGGCGTCGATGCAGTCGATCACGCAATCGATATTCGGGGTGATGTACTCGGCCATGGTGTCGCGCGTGACGAAGTCCGCCACCGCATGCACCGTGCAGTCCGGGTTGATGCCGCGCAGGCGCTCGGCCATCACTTCGACCTTGGGCTTGCCCACGGTGCTGTCCAGCGCGTGCAACTGGCGGTTGCTGTTGCTGACGCAGACATCGTCCAGGTCAAACAGCGAAATCTCGCCCACCCCGCAGCGGGCAATGGCTTCCGCCGCCCAGGACCCTACGCCGCCGACGCCGACGATCGCCACATGGGCCGCTTTCAAGCGTTCCAGGCCTTCAATGCCATACAAGCGGGCGACGCCTGCAAACCGCGGATCTTCTGTGCTCATGACCATTACCCCAAAAACCGGCGCGCATTATGGACTAAGCAGCGACAAGTTCGAAGCGACAAGCTACAAGTAAAGAACTTAGAGGGTGTTTCGCTGACTAACGTCCGGCTTTTCTCTGTCTGCTATACGCTCAGGGACGGGCCGGTGTAGGATGCGCGCCGTTCGGCGTAGGCCGACACCTCTTTTCGTTCCACACCCTTTGGAACCCGAAATCGCTATGTCATCGCGTAAATTTGGACTCAACCTGGTGGTGGTGCTGGCAATTGCCGCGCTGTTCACCGGTTTCTGGGCGCTGATCAACCGCCCGGTCACTGCCCCCAACTGGCCCGAACAGATCTCCGGGTTTTCCTACTCGCCGTTCCAGCAAGGCCAGTTCCCGCAGAAAGACCAGTACCCAAGCGACGAAGAAATGCGTCGCGACCTCGAGATCATGAGCAAGCTGACGGACAACATCCGTACCTACTCGGTCGACGGCACCCTGGGGGATATCCCCAAGCTGGCCGAAGAGTTCGGTCTGCGCGTGACCCTGGGTATCTGGATCAGCCCGGACCTTGAACGTAACGAACGCGAAATCCAGCGCGCCATCGAACTGGCCAACAGTTCGCGCAGCGTCGTGCGGGTAGTGGTCGGTAACGAAGCGTTGTTCCGTGAAGAAATTACCCCGCAAGCGCTGATCGTGTTGCTCGATCGCGTGCGCGGCGCCGTGAAAGTACCGGTGACAACGTCCGAGCAATGGCACATCTGGGAAAAGAACCCGCAACTGGCCAAGCACGTCGACCTGATTGCCGCGCACATCCTGCCGTTCTGGGAATTTATTCCGATGGACAAGGCCGGCCAGTACGTACTCGACCGCGCCAGGGACCTGAAGAAATTGTTCCCGAAAAAACCACTGCTGCTGTCGGAGGTTGGCTGGCCGAGCAACGGGCGCATGCGTGGGGGTAATGAAACGTCCCCGGCAGACCAGGCGATTTACCTGCGCACGCTGGTGAACAAGCTGAACCGCCAGGGCTACAACTACTTCGTGATCGAGGCCTTCGACCAGCCGTGGAAAGTCAGCGACGAAGGTTCAGCCGGTGCTTACTGGGGTGTGTACAACGCCGCGCGCCAGCAGAAATTCAACTTTGAAGGCCCTGTGGTCGCGATCCCGCAATGGCGCGTGCTGGCCATCGGCTCGGTGGTGCTCGCGCTGCTGTCGCTGACCTTGCTGATGATCGACGGCTCGGCCCTGCGCCAGCGTGGCCGGACCTTCCTGACCTTTATCGCCTTCCTGTGCGGGTCGGTGCTTGTGTGGATCGGCTACGACTACAGCCAGCAATACAGCACCTGGTTCAGTGTGACCGTCGGGATCTTGCTGGCACTCGGCGCGCTGGGCGTGTTTATCGTGTTGCTGACCGAAGCCCACGAATTGGCGGAAGCGGTATGGACTCACAAACGCCGACGTGAATTCCTGCCAGTGGAAGGGGATTCGGACTACCGCCCGAAAGTGTCGATCCATGTGCCGTGCTACAACGAGCCGCCGGAGATGGTCAAACAGACCCTCGACGCCCTGGCCGCCCTGGATTACCCGGACTACGAAGTTCTGATCATCGACAACAACACCAAGGACCCCGCTGTTTGGGAACCGGTGCGCGATTATTGCGAAACCCTCGGGCCGCGCTTCAAGTTCTTCCACGTTTCGCCCCTGGCCGGTTTCAAGGGCGGCGCGCTGAACTACTTGATCCCGCATACCGCCAAGGATGCCGAAGTGATTGCGGTGATCGACTCGGACTACTGCGTGTCGCCGAACTGGCTCAAGCACATGGTGCCGCACTTCGCCGACCCGAAAATTGCCGTGGTGCAGTCGCCGCAGGATTACCGCGACCAGAACGAAAGCACCTTCAAGAAGCTCTGCTACGCGGAATACAAAGGCTTCTTCCATATCGGCATGGTCACCCGTAACGACCGTGACGCGATCATCCAGCACGGCACCATGACCATGACCCGTCGCTCGGTGCTCGAAGAACTCGGCTGGGCCGACTGGTGCATCTGTGAAGACGCCGAACTGGGCCTGCGCGTATTCGAGAAAGGTCTGTCGGCGGCGTATTACCACGACAGCTACGGTAAAGGCCTGATGCCGGACACCTTTATCGACTTCAAGAAACAGCGTTTCCGCTGGGCCTACGGGGCGATTCAGATCATCAAGCGTCACACCGCCAGCCTCTTGCGCGGTAAGGGCACCGAGCTGACCCGTGGCCAGCGCTACCACTTCCTGGCGGGCTGGTTGCCGTGGGTGGCGGACGGCATGAACATCTTCTTCACCGTCGGCGCCTTGTTGTGGTCCGCGGCGATGATCATCGTGCCGACCCGTGTCGATCCGCCGCTGCTGATTTTCGCGATTCCACCCTTGGCGCTGTTCGTGTTCAAGGTGGGCAAGATCGTCTTTCTATACCGCCGTGCAGTCGGCGTGAACCTCAAGGACGCGTTCTGCGCGGCCCTGGCCGGGTTGGCGTTGTCTCACACCATCGCCAAGGCGGTGCTGTATGGTTTCTTCACCACCAGTATTCCGTTCTTTCGTACACCGAAAAACGCGGATAACCACGGCTTCTGGGTAGCCATTTCCGAAGCCCGCGAAGAAATGTTCATCATGCTGCTGTTGTGGGGCGCGGCGCTGGGGATCTACCTGGTGCAGGGCCTGCCGAGCAATGACATTCGCTTCTGGGTAGTGATGCTGCTGGTGCAATCGCTGCCGTACGTGGCGGCGTTGATCATGGCGTTCCTCTCGTCGCTGCCAAAACCGGCGCCGAAGGGTGAGCCGGCAACGGCAGAGTAAAAACTTGCGCAATGCACTAAACGGCGGCCTCTGGCCGCCGTTTTGCTATAAGATAACGGCCGTTTTGTGAGACTTGGCCCAGCCCTGCTTTCTGTGGGAGCTGGCTTGCCTGCGATGCAGACGCCGCGGTCTGGCAGGTACACCGCGGCGATGCTATCGCAGGCAAGCCAGCTCCCACATTGAACCTGCGCCGTTTCAAGATCTGTATTCCACATTCGTCCTGCGCGCCCCTTACACGCTTCCCGGAGTTTCCCCATGACGGCCCATGCCGACCTTTCGCCGACCCTTCAACTCGCTATCGACCTGATCCGTCGCCCGTCGGTCACACCGATCGACGCCGACTGCCAGAAGCTGATGATGCAGCGCCTGGGCGACGCCGGTTTCAAGCTTGAGCCAATGCGCATCGAGGACGTGGACAATTTCTGGGCCACCCACGGCAACCATGAAGGCCCGGTGCTGTGCTTTGCCGGCCACACCGACGTGGTCCCGACCGGCCCGGTGCAGGCCTGGCAGAACGACCCGTTCGACGCGTTGATCGACGAAGACGGCATGCTTTGCGGCCGTGGTGCGGCAGACATGAAAGGCAGCCTGGCGGCAATGCTGGTGGCATCCGAGCGTTTCGTTACCGACTACCCGGACCACAAGGGCTCGGTAGCCTTCCTGATCACCAGCGATGAAGAAGGCCCGGCGCACCATGGCACCAAGGCTGTGATCGAGCGGCTGGCGGCACGCAAGGAGCGCCTGGACTGGTGCATCGTCGGCGAACCGTCGAGCACGACCCTGGTGGGCGATGTGGTCAAGAACGGCCGTCGTGGCTCTCTCGGCGCCACCCTGACCGTGCGCGGTGTACAAGGCCACGTGGCGTATCCACACCTGGCGAAGAACCCGATCCACCTGGCCGCACCGGCCCTGGCCGAATTGGCCGCCGAGCATTGGGACGACGGCAATACCTTCTTCCCGCCGACCAGCTTCCAGATTTCCAACCTCAACTCCGGCACCGGCGCCACCAACGTGATCCCCGGTGACCTGACGGCGGTGTTCAATTTCCGCTTTTCCACTGAATCCACCGTGGAAGGCTTGCAACAGCGCGTTGCGGCGATCCTCGACAAACATGGCCTGGACTGGCACGTAGAGTGGGCGCTGTCAGGTCTGCCGTTCCTCACCGAACCGGGCGCGTTGCTGGATGCGGTATCGGCCAGCATCAAGGCAATTACCGGCCGCGAGACCAAGGCCTCCACCAGCGGCGGTACGTCCGACGGGCGTTTCATCGCCACGCTGGGCACCCAAGTGGTCGAGCTGGGCCCGGTCAACGCGACGATCCACCAGGTCAACGAACGTATCCTGGCCAGCGACCTCGACGTGCTGACCGAAATCTATTACCAAACCCTGATCAAGTTGCTCGCCTGATGCTCGCTTGCCCCATTTGCAGCGCACCGCTCAACGCGGTGGACAATGGCGTGGCGTGCCCGGTCGGGCACCGTTTCGACCGTGCGCGCCAGGGTTACCTGAACCTGTTGCCGGTGCAGCACAAGAACAGCCGCGACCCGGGCGATAACCTGGCCATGGTCGAAGCACGCCGCGACTTCCTCAACGCCGGGCACTACGCCCCGGTGGCCAAGCGCCTGGCCGAACTGGCCGCCGAGCGCGCGCCACAGCGTTGGGTGGACATCGGCTGTGGCGAGGGTTACTACACCGCGCAACTCGCCGAAGCCCTGCCCGATGCCGACGGCTACGCGCTGGATATCTCCAGGGAAGCCGTCAAGCGCGCGTGCAAACGCAACCCGGCGCTGACCTGGTTGATCGCCAGCATGGCCCGCGTGCCGTTGGCCGATGCCAGCTGCCAGTTCCTCGCCAGCGTGTTCAGCCCATTGGACTGGCAGGAGGCCAAACGCCTGCTCAGCCCCGGTGGCGGCTTGATGAAAGTTGGCCCGACCGCGGGCCACCTGATGGAACTGCGCGAGCGCCTGTACGACGAAGTGCGTGAATACACCGACGACAAGCATTTGGCCCTGGTGCCGGACGGCATGAGCCTGGCCCACAGCGAAACCCTGGCGTTCACCCTGAGCCTGGCCGAACCCAAAGACCGCGCCAACCTGCTGGCGATGACGCCCCACGGCTGGCGCGCGAGTGCCGAGCGCCGCGCCGAAGTGATTGAGACCGCCGAGCCGCTGCAGGTCACTGTGTCGATGCGCTACGATTATTTCGTGCTTCAATAACCGACTTTTAAGCATCCGCGAATGGATTTTCGAATCCCGCAACGAGGAACATCCATGCGCCAACCTGATATCGAGATTTACCTGAAGGACGCCGACGTCGACTACAAGGCCATTGCCGCCTGGCTGGGCGCCGCCCTGGGCCCGTGCACCGACTGGGTCCAGAGAGGCCAGACCTACAAGTGCAAGGCCGGCAGCGTGCCGGTCACCTGGCTGCCAAAAGCCGTCGGCAAATGGAACAGCCTGTACCTGGAAAGCGACCAGACCCCGTGGGACGACGACATCGCGTGCGCCCGCGCTGCGTTTGCTGCGCTGAACGTCGAAGTGCGTTGCGCGCCGGGTAGCTGGGTTGAGGAAGAAGGCGAGGAAAGCGCTGACACCTGGATTCGCATCAGCGTGGACGGTGAAGAGCAGATCACCTGGAAAACGGCTTAAGAGCAGCTACAAGCCTCAAGCCTCAAGCAAAACCGCTTGCAGCTTGAGGCTTGTCACTTGCGGCTCGGCCTTACAGGCCGACCACATCCTCCGCCTGCAACCCCTTCTCGCCGGTCACCACGGCGTACTCCACCTGCTGGCCTTCGGCCAATGAACGGTGGCCATCACCGCGAATGGCGCGGTAGTGCACAAACACATCCTTGCCGTCCTCACGCTGAATAAAGCCATAGCCTTTTGCATCGTTGAACCACTTCACATTGCCGGTTTCGCGCGTTGCCATCTGTCTTACTCCCACATGCATTTTTATTGTTGAGTCGTTCGCATTGAACTGCCGAGTATAAGACAGGCTCAAAAACGATCAACTCAAGTTTACATCGCCGCTTTTTTGCCGATTTTCGGCGAATACGGCACACTACCCACCCGAGCGCCTGCTCGGTTTTTTCCACTTGAAGCAGCACGCCTATGACCCGCTCCCCGTTCCGCCGTCTGGTGTTTGGCACCTTGCGCCGACTGTTGTACCTCTGGGTTCGCTCCGAGACGATCAACCAGTCGTCCCTAACCCTTAACCTCGACCGCAGCCGGCCGGTGTTCTACGTCCTGCAATCGCCCTCCCTCACCGAATTGGCCGTGGTCGATACCGAGTGCACCAAGGCCGGCCTGCCGCGCCCGGTGCTGCCGGTATCGGTAGGCCCGCTGATCGAACCCGCCGCATTCTTCTACCTCACGCCGGAGCCGGACTGGCTTGGCCGCCAGGACAAGCGCGGCGCGCCGCCGACCCTGACCCGGCTGGTCAACACCCTGACCGAACACGCCGAAGAGAATGCACAAATCATTCCCGTCAGCGTGTTCTGGGGGCAGTCGCCCGAGAGCGAGTCCAGCCCATGGAAACTGCTGTTTGCCGACAGCTGGGCCGTCACCGGCCGTCTACGCCGGCTGTTGAGCATCCTGATCCTGGGTCGCAAGACCCGCGTACAATTCTCCGCGCCTATCAACCTGCGTGAATTGATCGAGCACAATAAAGGTCACGAACGCACCGTGCGGATGGCCCAGCGCATCCTGCGTGTGCACTTTCGTAACCTGAAGACCGCCGTGATCGGTCCTGACCTGTCCCACCGCCGCAATTTGGTGAAGGGCCTGGTCAATATGCCGCTGGTGCGCCAAGCCATCAGTGAAGAGGCCGAACGCGAAAAAATCACCCCGGAAAAAGCCAAGGCCCAAGCCCTGCGCTACGGCAACGAGATCGCCTCGGACTACACCTACACCGCGATCCGCTTTCTCGAAGTGGTACTGAGCTGGTTCTGGAACAAGATCTACGACGGCATCAAGGTCAATAACATCGAGGGTGTGCAAAAGGTTGCCCAGGGTTATGAGGTGATCTACGTGCCTTGCCACCGTAGCCATATCGACTACCTGCTGCTCTCGTACCTGCTGTTCAAGAATGGCCTGACCCCGCCGCACATCGCCGCCGGCATCAACCTGAACATGCCGGTGATCGGCAGCCTGCTGCGCCGTGGCGGTGCGTTTTTCATGCGCCGCACCTTCAAGGGCAACCCGCTGTATACCTCGGTGTTCAACGAATACCTGCACACGCTGTTCACCAAGGGTTTCCCGGTGGAGTACTTCGTGGAAGGCGGGCGCTCGCGCACCGGGCGCATGCTGCAACCGAAAACCGGAATGCTGGCAATCACCCTGCGCAGTTTCCTGCGCTCTTCGCGCATGCCGATCGTGTTTGTGCCGGTGTATATCGGCTATGAGCGTGTGCTGGAAGGCCGCACTTACCTCGGCGAGCTGCGTGGCGCGAGCAAGAAGAAAGAATCGATCTTTGATATTTTCAAAGTGGTCGGCGCGCTCAAGCAGCGCTTTGGCCAAGTCGCGGTCAATTTCGGCGAACCGATCAAGCTGGCCGAGTTCCTCGACACCGAGCAACCTGACTGGCGCAGCCAGGAGCTGGGGCCGAACTACAAACCCGCCTGGCTCAACGAAACCACCAACCGCCTCGGTGAGCAGGTGGCGCGCCACTTGAACGAAGCCGCCGCAGTCAACCCGGTGAACCTGGTGGCGCTGGCGCTACTGTCCACCACCCGCCTGGCCCTGGACGAACAGGCCATGGCGCGTCAGTTGGACCTGTACCTCGCGCTGCTGCGCCGCGTGCCGTACTCGCCGCATACCACCTTGCCGGAAGGCGATGGCATGGCGTTGATCAAGCACGTCAAGGACATGGACCTGTTGTCCGAGCAAAGTGACGCCCTTGGCAAGATCCTGTACCTGGACGAGCAGAATGCCGTCCTGATGACCTATTACCGCAACAACGTGCTGCACATCTTCGCCCTGCCCGCACTGCTGGCAAGCTTCTTCCAAAGCAGCTCGCGGATGAGTCGCGAACAAATCCTGCGTTACACCCGCGCGCTCTATCCGTACCTGCAATCGGAGTTGTTTATCCGCTGGTCGCTGGAGGAGTTGGACGCGGTGGTTGACCAGTGGCTTGAGGCGTTTGTCGAGCAAGGCCTGCTGCGTTTCGAAAACGACGTCTACCTGCGCCCGGCCCCCAGTTCGCGGCACTTTGTGCTGCTGACGCTGCTGTCCAAGAGCATCGCCCAGACCCTGCAACGCTTCTACATGGCGATCTCGCTGCTGCTCAACAGCGGCCAGAACAGCATCAGCGCCGAGGAGCTGGAAGACCTGTGCACGATCATGGCCCAGCGCCTGTCGATCCTGCATGGCCTCAATGCCCCGGAGTTCTTCGACAAGAGCCTTTTCCGACATTTCATCCAGACTTTGCTGGAGCAAGATGTGCTGCGCCGCGATGAAGCCGGCAAGTTGAGCTACCACGACCTGCTCGGTGAACTGGCTGAAGGCGCAGCGAAGCGCGTGCTGCCAGCCGATATTCGCCTGTCGATCCGGCAGGTGGCGTTGCATCGCGTTGATGGCGCAGCCGAGGCGCCAGTCGAACCTGAGCCGGTCAAACCTGAAGAAAGCCGCTAGATTGAATGAGGCGTCGGGCGGATTCCGGCGCCTTTGAAAAGGAGCTGTACCATGAAAAAGATCATCCTCCTCGGCCTGACCGCCCTGCTCGGAGCCTGCCAATCCATGAACCCTGCCGCCAAAGCCAGCCTCGACGGCGAAGTGTTCTACCTGCAACGCATTGCCCTCCCGCCCGCCGCCACCTTGAGCGTCATCCTGCAGGACGTGTCCTTGATGGACGCCCCGGCCGTGACCCTCGCCGAACAGAAAGGCCCGGTAAAAGGCCAGGTGCCACTGCCGTTTCACCTGAGCTACGACCCGGCCCACATCAAGCCAGGGCACACTTACTCGGTGAGCGCTCGTATCGAGCTGGATGGCAAGCTACTGTTTATCACCACCGAACGGCACGCTGTGCAGCTTAATGGTCAAGACCCACAACCGCTGCGCCTGCGGGTGGATGCGGTCGCACACTGATATTTTCCAGAACATAAGCCCGATCAAAAGGAAGCGCCCATGCTCCGTAACTCCCTTCGCCTCACAGCCCTGTGCGCCGGCCTGCTGCTTGGCGCCAACGCCATGGCGCTGTCGCTTGGCAGCCTGTCCCAGAGCGACGCCAGCGGCGGCCTCAAGGACGCACTGACCCAGGGCGCACAGATCGCCGTGAAACAACTGGGCGTACCCGGTGGTTTCAGCAACAACCCGGAAGTGAAAATCGGTCTGCCAGGCAAGCTCGGCAAAGTGGCCGACAAGCTGAAGATGTTCGGCATGGGTGATCAAGTCACACAGTTGGAAACCAGCATGAACAAGGCGGCTGAAACTGCCGTGACCCAGGCGCAACCGATTCTGGTCAATGCGGTAAAAAACATGAGCGTGACCGACGCCAAGGGCATCCTCACCGGTGGCCAGGACTCGGCGACTCAATACCTGAACAAAAGCAGCCGCGAAGAGATCCGCGCCAAGTTCCTGCCGATCGTCAAGGCCGCTACCGACAAGGTTGGCGTGGCACAGCAGTACAACGCCCTGGCGGGCAAGGCCGCGGCATTTGGCGCGGTTGATGCCAAAAGTGCCAACGTCGAAAGCTACGTGACCGAACAGGCGCTGGACGGCTTGTTCAAAATGATTGCGCAGCAGGAAGAAACCATTCGCAAGAACCCGGCGGCTGCGGCCACCAGCCTGGCGAAGAAGGTGTTTGGCGCGCTGTAATATCTCAGAGTCACCCTTCACTCTTCTGCGCCAAGGTAGTTCCTGACACACCTGGGCGCAGTTGTCTTGCGCTAGCGAAACAGCGGATACAAAGGCCTATAGGGCAATGGCTGCTCACAGATCGGGTATGGCTGTGGGTGCGGTTTACCGTGGCTCGGCTTGGCGGATTGGGTATGCCCTACAACTGGCTGGGCGGAATAAGGGCGGCGAGGCCCGGGCTGTCCATACACCGGTCTCTTCGCCCTGGTGGTCTCAACCTGTTTGCAAGGCAAATGATTGCCCACCAATGCCTCGAAAAACGCCTCTTTGAAAGCAGCAATCGCAGTACAAAACGACATATGACACTCCATAAACTCATTGAATCAGGCCCGACCCCCAACAGGCGAAGTCGAAACCCGTGCCTGTCCATCAGGCAATGCTGAGTGGAGTGAAAAAGGCGAACGTTCCACAGCCGCCGATGCCTGTTTGCATCAGCATGTAAATCAATGAATGACCGAACTCGCCAGCCGCCCGATCATGATCGTTGCAAAACAGCCGATGGCCACGGATGTCGCGCGGTTGATCTTCAATGGAGTGAGCCACGTCTTCTGAATGCCTTCAAAGCGGCTGCCCAGCACGATCCACGCAGCCCCTACCGGTATCACCACCAACGCAAGGGTGGTCATGAACCCTATATAGCCTTGCAGCGAAGCAAAGGCGCTGGCCGGTGCGATAAACGAAACGATCAGCAGGCCTTTGGGGTTCATCACGGTGAGCCAGAAAAAATACAGGCCGGAAAAACCATCCCCGGTCGCAGTGATAGCACTGCTTTTGCGCTGCCACAGCTTGAACGAGACATACAACAAGTAGCAGGCCGCCGCCAGTTGCGTGATGTTCAACATCCCTGGCGAATAGGCCGCGAGATAAAGCAACGCCACGCCCCACACCGACACCTGTAACAAGTAGGCCAGGCATTCGATAAAGACCAGCGTCCACGAAGCCCGATACCCGAACAACACCCCCGCACGGAACAGCAGGGTGTTGGTCGGGCCTGGGGCGAGCAACAACAACATCAGGGCTGAAACGGTGGCCAGCATGATTACGCGACGTCCTTCCTCACTCGGAACCACGCAGCATACAGGGCTGGCAAGAACAATAGGGTCAACGCCGTCGCCACAATCAATCCTCCCATAATCGCCACCGCCATCGGCCCGAAGAACACGCTGCGTGACAGCGGAATCATCGCCAGCACCGCCGCCAGGGCTGTCAGCACAATAGGGCGGAAGCGTCGGACGGTGGCTTCAATGATCGCCTGCCATGGCGCCAATCCAGCCTTGATGTCCTGTTCGATCTGGTCCACCAGGATCACCGAGTTGCGCATGATCATCCCCGACAAGGCGATGGTCCCCAACATGGCGACGAAGCCGAAGGGCTGGCGGAATACCAGCAGGAACAAGGTCACCCCGATCAAGCCCAGCGGTGCCGTCAGAAACACCATCGCAGTGCGTGAGAAACTGCGCAGTTGCAGCATCAGCAGAGTCAGCACCACCACGATGAACAGAGGCACACCGGCCTTGACCGAGTTCTGGCCACGGGCGGAATCCTCGACCGTGCCGCCAACTTCGAGCAAGTAGCCGTCCGGCAGTTCTGCACGCACGCCTGCGAGTGTTGGCAGTATCTGCTGCACCAGCGTCGCTGGTTGTTCCTTGCCGTAGATGTCGGCGCGCACGGTGACGGTCGGCAGGCGGTTGCGATGCCAGATAATGCCCTCTTCGAAGCCGTATTCGAGGGTGGCAATCTGCGACAGCGCCACGCTTTTGCCATTGTCGGTCGGCACCGCCAGGCTCGGCAGCAACGACAACTCGGTGCGCTCATGCACGGTGCCGCGCAGGAGGATTTCGATCAACTCGTTGTCCTCGCGAAATTGGCTGACGGTGGAACCGGTCAGTGAACTCTGCAGGAATTTCGACAGGTTGGCGGTGCTTACGCCAAGGGCACGGGCGCGGTCCTGGTCGATACTGAGGTAGACAACTTTGCTCGGTTCTTCCCAGTCCAGGTGCACGTTAACCACATGGGTATTTTCGCGCACCCTGGCCGCCACTTTGCGGGCCAAGGCGCGGACTTCTTCGATGTGTTCGCCGGTCACACGAAACTGCACCGGATAGCCCACGGGCGGGCCGTTCTCCAGGCGCGTGACCCGCGAGCGCAGTTCGGGGAATTGCTCGTTAAGGGTTTCGATCAGCCAGGTGCGCAGGCTTTCGCGCTCTTCGATGGTTTTGGCCAGCACCACAAATTGCGCGAAGCTTGCAGCCGGCAGTTGCTGGTCCAGGGGCAGATAGAAACGCGGCGAACCGGTGCCGACGTAGGCCACATAGTTTTCGATGCCTGCATGCTCCTTGAGCAAGGCTTCCAGGCGTTTGACCTGGTCGGCAGTGTTGCTCAGGGAAGCGCCTTCCGCCAGTTTCAGGTCAACCATCAACTCCAGGCGACCGGAAGCGGGAAAGAACTGTTGCGGCACAAATCGGAACAGCGCCACCGAGCCGATAAACAGCAGCAGGGTCAGGACAATTACTGTCTTGCGTCGACGCACACACCATTCAACCAAACGTCTTACGCGCTGGTAGAACGGCGTACCGTAAGGATCGGGGCCATCGGTGCCGTGTTTGGCCGCGTGAATTTTCGCCAGGTCCGGCAGGAGTTTTTCTCCCAGGTACGGCACAAACACCACCGCAGCGACCCAAGAGGCCAGCAAAGCAATGGTCACCACCTGGAAGATCGAACGGGTGTATTCGCCGGTGCTCGATTGTGCGGTGGCAATCGGCAGGAAGCCCGCCGCCGTGATCAACGTGCCAGTCAGCATGGGGAACGCGGTGCTGGTCCAGGCAAAGCTGGCGGCCTTGATCCGGTCGTAACCCTGCTCCATTTTGATCGCCATCATTTCCACGGCGATGATGGCGTCGTCGACCAGCAACCCCAAGGCCAGCACCAACGCACCGAGGGAGATTTTGTGCAGGCCGATACCGAGGTAATACATGGTTGCAAAGGTCATCGCCAGCACCAGCGGAATCGCCAGGGCCACGACCATACCGGTGCGCACCCCAAGTGAGAAAAAGCTCACCAGCAAGACGATGGCCAACGCCTCGGCCAATACTTGGACGAATTCACCGACGCTGGTTTTCACTGCCGCCGGCTGGTCCGACACCTTGCGCAGTTCCATGCCAGCCGGAAGGTTCTTCTGCAGGCGTGCGAATTCGCCTTCGAGGGCCTTGCCCAATACCAGAATGTCGCCGCCATCACGCATGGCCACGGCCAGGCCGATGGCGTCCGCGCCCATATAACGCATGCGCGGTGCCGGTGGGTCGTTGAAGCCACGGTGGATGTCGGCCACGTCTCCAATGCGGAACGTGCGGTCACCCACGCGAATCGGGAAACTGCGGATCTCATCCACAGTTTTGAAGCTGCCTGACACGCGCAGTTGCACACGTTCGGTCGGGGTTTCAAAGAAGCCGGCCGTAGACACGGCGTTCTGCTCCTGCAATGCCTGCTGCACTGCCGCCAGGGGCAGGCCGAGGGTGGCCAGTTTGAGGTTGGACAGCTCGATCCAGATTTTCTCGTCCTGCAGCCCAAGCAGCTCGACCTTGCCCACATCCGGCACACGCTGCAGTTGAATCTGGATGCGATCGGCGTAGTCCTTGAGCACGGCGTAGTCGAAGCCATCGCCGGTCAGCGCGTAGATATTGCCGAAGGTGGTGCCGAACTCATCGTTGAAAAACGGCCCCTGGATGTCCGGCGGCAAGGTTTGGCGAATGTCACTGATCTTCTTGCGCACCTGGTACCACAGGTCCGGAATCTGCGCGGAGTGCATCGAGTCGCGGGCCACAAAGGTGACTTGCGACTCACCGGGCCGCGAGAAGGAAACGATGCGCTCGTAGTCGCCAGTCTCCATGAGTTTTTTCTCGATACGCTCGGTGACCTGGCGCGAGACTTCCTGGGCGGTGGCCCCGGGCCAATTGGTCTTGATGACCATGGCCTTGAACGTGAACGGTGGGTCTTCGCTTTGCCCCAGCTTGGTGTAGGACAGAGTGCCGACCACAGCCAGCAGGATCATCAGGAACAGTACGATCTGGCGATTACGCAACGCCCATTCGGAAAGATTGAAACCCATCGGGGACTACTCCTTGGCCGCCAGATTCACAACTCGGTTGGAGCGATCCACCGGGCGCACTTGCTGGCCCTCATGAAGCACATGCACGCCCGCTGCAATCACCCAGTCGGTGGGGGCCAAGCCTTCGAGGACCGGCACGGTTTTCTCGCCAAAGGCGCCAATGCGCACCGGTGTGCGTTTCAGCGTGTTGTCAGGTTGCACACGCCAAACGAAGGACGCGCCGTTCTCCGCACTCAGGGCAGACAGCGGTACCGACAGAGGAATTACGCCGTCAGCCTGTATGAAAACTCGGGCACTCTGGCCCAGTTCGGCCGGGACTTTGCCACCCGTGAAGGCGACGCGAGCAGCGAATGTGCGCGATTTAGGATCGGCTGCGGGCGACAACTCACGGATGCGCCCGGTAAAGCGTTGGTCTGGCTGGCTCCACAACTCCACCGACACCGGCTGGCCGATCTTGAACCGGCCGAAGCCTTGCTCGGGCAGGCTGATCAGCACTTCGCGCTCACCATCGGTGGCCAGGGTGAACACGGTTTGGCCGGCGGACACCACTTGGCCGACTTCCACCGCGCGCTTGGCGACGACACCGTCCTGTGGGGCGCGCAGCACCGCATAGCCAGCCTGGTTGCTCGATACATCGAATTCGGCCTTTATCTGCTTCAGGCGCGCTTCACCGGATCGGTAAAGGTTTTCGGAATTGTCGTACTGCGAGCGGCTGACCATCTGACGGTCCATCAGGGTCTTGTAGCGGTCACGCTCGGCGCGCACCAGGCTCAGGTTGGCCTCGGCGGCGGCAACCTGGGCACGCGTGGCTTCCAGTTGCAGGCGCACATCCTGCGGGTCGAGCTCTGCCAGCGGCTGGTTAGCCTTGACCCGCTCGCCCTCCTCCACCAGCCGCTTGCTGACTTTACCGCCAATACGAAAGGCCAGATCCGGCTCATAACGGGCACGTACTTCACCCGGGTAGCTGTCCATTGCCTGGGCGGAAGGCTGCGGTTGCACCACCATCGCCGGGCGGACAGTGGTTTGGGCCGCTTCTTCATGGCCGCAGGCGGCCAATAGGAAGACCAGGCTGACAGGCAACGCAAGGGGCAGGAAAGTGCTGCGCATGCTGAAGGACCTTTCGCAAATGGAGCTAGGAATAATTATACTGGCCGGTATGTTATTAATACCAAACTCGCCAGTCCAGTATTAAAGGTGAAAATGTCCGACAATCGAGTGAACACCAATAGCCCCGGGCGTCCCAAGGACATGGCAAAACGCCAGGCAATTCTCGAAGCAGCTAAAATTCTGTTTTTGAGCAATGGCTACGCCAGCACCAGCATGGATGCCGTGGCCCTGGAGGCCGGCGTGTCAAAACTGACGGTCTACAGCCACTTCACCGACAAAGAGACCTTGTTCACCGCCGCCGTCGTGGCCAAGTGCGAGGAGCAATTGCCGGTGATGTACTTCGAATTGCCCGAAGGCATGCCGGTGGAGACTGTGTTGTTGAACATCGCGCGGGGGTTCCATCGGCTGATCAACAGCGAGGAGTCGGTGAACCTGCATCGCCTGATGATGACCACCGGCAATCAGGACGTGAAACTCTCGCAGATTTTCTTCGAAGCCGGTCCCATGCGCATGCTGCAGGGCATGGAGCGCCTGCTCAGCCGGATCGACCAGAGCGGCGCCCTGAGCATCGACAAACCGTTGACGGCGGCCGAGCATTTCTTTTGCCTGCTCAAGGGCACGGCGAATTTCTGCTTGCTGTATGGCTGCGGCGGGCCACTGAATGAGGAAGCCGCCGAAGCCCATGTGCAGGAAGTGGTGGGGTTGTTTATGCGGGCCTATAGGGCCTGAAGTCTTGTGCCGCCCTTACTGGCGCTATCGCAGGCAAGCCAGCTCCCACCGTTGACCGTGTTCTCATGCTGGAATGCATTCTCCTGTGGGAGCAGGGCTTGCCTGCGATGAGCATAGGTATCTACACATTTTTTTTACGGGTTGAGTGCTGTGGTTGTCGGGGGGGGCGCTGAGTACATATCCGTTGTTTGGGTCACGGCTGACATGGGTTCCGCCCTTACGGC